>NZ_JAUYFF010000010.1 GCF_030691015.1 Sulfuricurvum sp. | reverse complement strand
AAGTGCGATATGTTTATACTCTTTGGTACTCAGCTGAACATTAGAGGTAACTTCCCCTCCGATAACGACATGTTTCCCTGCAACAAACACTTCGCTTGCAACACGGCTTTTCGGATCACCGATGATAAGACGATCGACGATGCTGTCGGCAATGATATCGGCACATTTATCGGGATGCCCGGGGGAGACGACTTCGGAGGTGAATAGATACATAAATGGTTGTTTCCTTGCTATATTTTTAGGTTAATACTAATAAAGAGATTATAAGATATTTAAACTGAGTCAAATATTTTCATCTCTTGAGTTAGGTCGCAATAGCGTATAATTGCGAAAAAAAGGTTTCTCGTGTGCGGTCTGTTTGGAATAATCGGTGAGTACTCCCCTTCAAAAGCACGCGAAGCACTAAAGCGTTTAGCTCACCGTGGTCGAGATCATTGCGGCATTATTGAGGAAGAGAGGCTTTTTTTAGCCCATCAACGTCTCTCCATCACTGATGCGCATCACAGGTCCCATCAGCCGATGAAACGTGGCAGCATAGTGATCAGCTTTAACGGTGAGATTTACAATCACACGGCACTGCGCGAGCAGCTTGGGCATCATCATTGGGAAACCCACAGCGATACCGAGGTAATTTTGGCCGCGTATGAAGCTTGGGGGATAGGGTGTGTTGAACACCTCGAGGGGATGTTCGCTTTTGCTCTGATAGATGGGGATAAATGCTATCTCGTACGGGATCGATTTGGGAAAAAGCCCCTCTTTTATCATCAGGGTAAAGAGGCGTTTGTTTTTGCGTCAGAGATCAAAGCGATCAAACCGTTTTTATCCTCGGTACGGATGAATAATGAAGCGCTTCATTCTTACCTCTCTTTTTTGGCACCTGCACCGCCTCATACATTTTATGAGGGGATAGAAAAACTAGAAAGCGGCGAGTGGCTTTGCTTCGAGCGCGGCACAATTACCAAGCACCGCTATTATGATCTGCTAAATAGTCCCGCTTCAATGATTACCGATGGAGATGAAGCATTGCGACGGATTGAAGAGGAGCTACATCGCTCTGTTTCGATGCGGCTCGATACTAGAGCTCCGATGGCCGCACTTCTTTCGGGGGGATTGGACAGTGCTATGATCTGCGCGATAGCTTCAGCGCAGGGAAAAAAACTCCCCGTTTTTACTCTAGGGTATAACGAATACGGTGCCTATGATGAGCGGGCAAACGCGGTAATAACCGCAAATTATTTGGGATTAGATCATACCGAAGTTATTATTTCGCAAAACGATTTTGATGAGCACTTAGATGATTTGCTGATTCACATGGATGAACCGCTCAATGATCCCGCCGCATTACCTCTTTACCTACTGATGAAAAAAATCAGCTCGCAAGGGTACAAAGTCGTTCTTAGCGGCGAGGGTTCAGATGAGCTTTTTTTAGGGTATCGGCAGTATTTCGAGTATCTCGACATCGAAAAAGCGGCATCACTCCATCATAAAAACTGGCTCAAAAAATATTTTCACAGCCATTTCTCGATGAACCGAGAATGGGAGTGGTACAAGCGGATTTTTGACGAGACACTGTTATTTCGGACGTCGGGAGAGAAGTTTACCGATTTACAGCAAAACAAGCTCTTTCGCCGCAACGTTCGAGATAACGAATCGCTTCGATTTTTACAAAAATATCGAGACAAATTTGAGCATAGCGGACATCGTGATCCGAGTCTGTGGTACAGCATGATTGATCTCAAGCTTTTCGTCGGAGAGCATTTTCTCACTAAGCTTGATCGGGTTTCGATGGCGCATACTCTCGAAGCGCGTACTCCGTTTTTGGATCATACTTTAGCCGAAACGGTGCTCTCTGTTGACCCGCGTCTGCGTATCGGTGGAGGGGAGAGTAAAACACTTCTCAAACAAATCGCCCGAAATTATCTCAGCGATGAGATTATCGATCGGAAGAAAAAAGGGTTTGCTAACCCCTATATGGAGTGGTTGATTGCTTCAGGTCGCCTTGAACTGATACGGGAAGTGAATGAGAAGACGGGGCTGTTTTATCCCGAAGTGATTGAAGAGTATTTAGATTTGGCACGTCGAGGGAAATTTAAACAGCATGTGTGGGGGCTCTATGTCCTCAGCCACTGGATTAATAGAGAATTGCTGTAAGTTTATTTTTTTTCCATCAATAATGCCAACTCCAATGTTCCGCTGATATAGTTGGCAAAAAAGCTCATGATCCCTTCATCTTTTTCATCGAAATCACCGTGATATTTGTTGAGGAGTTGAATAATACCGATCACCTCTTGTCGAGAGTTGAAGATAGGGATTGCAAGGATATTTCGGGTTACAAAACCGCTTTTTTCATCGATTTTAGCTAAAAAACGGCTATCTTCATAAGGATTATTGACCATTTGTGCCGTTTTGGTATGAACGGTATCTCCCACGATTCCCGAATCAATTCCGATAGCGATTCGACCGATACCGTCACTCAGTTTCGTCCACAACATTTCCCCCGCTCGATCGACCATAAAAATAGAACACCGTTCTGCATTTACAATCGCTTTAGCCTCTTCGGAAATAGTAGGAAGTGCCTCTTCGATACGATCAAGAGAGGTGAGTTTTTTACCGAAATCGGCAATCCGTTTGTAAATTTCCAAGCTCACTCTATCCCCTTTGAAAGTAATGTACCTTGATCGTCATAGAGCATAGCCAGCTCGATATACCCGCTGATATAGTGGGCAAAAAAGATCATGAATTTAGTATCTTCCGATGAAAAATCTTCCGGTTTGTTCAGAAGTTGAAAAACTCCGATGATTCGACGGTTTGAGTCGAATATAGGGATAGAAGCGATGTTTTTGGTAACGAATCCCGTTTTATTGTCAATAGTATGTAAAAAACGTGCATCTTCATAGGGATTATTGACTAAGATAGGCTTTCCCTCTTTGAAGGTGCTTCCTACTATACCATCATCCTGATGAACCATGATTTTCTCAATTCCGTCCGCCAAAGTGGTCCAGAGCATCTGTATTTTTGGATTATAAATAAAAATTGAACAGCGTTCCGCTCCGCTGACTTGTTTGGCATACTCGGATATCATCGGAAGGCCTTCGGAGAGAGTCGGACGTTTCAGCAGTGCCCGTCCAAAATCAGCTAAGGCGGTATATGAAGTTGTCATGCGTACCTCATTGGATAAAGTCAAGAAAAATAAATCGTATCTATTTAAAGCTAAAAAGTAAATCAATGAAAGAAGTAAAGGGAGAGAAGTCTGCCTCGAAGAGGCAAGAAGGGGAGACTTAGAGGCTATGCTCTTTTTTGTATTCGATAACCATAGCGTATGCTTCGTCTTTAAGCAATAACTTCTCTTTTTTGAGTTTTTCAAGCTCAAGATCGCTCATCGGAACGTCACCGTTTTCAGCTTTGCTGATTTGGCTGTCAAGATCGTTGTGACGATCAAAAATTTTCAAAAAGTGGGCATTTGCCGCATCATTTTGTTTCATGTGGGTGATTACATCGCGGTATTCGTGCAACATTTAAGTGTCCTTACGTGGAAATTTAACGGAATTGTACCACTAGTTATTTTAAAATCCGTGGAAGGGTGATTCCCTCTTGCCCTTGATACTTGCCGCTTTTATCTTTATAGCTCGTTTCGCACATCTCATCCCCTTGTAAAAAGAGCACTTGCGCGATCCCTTCGTTCGCGTATATTTTAGCCGGAAGGGGAGTGGTATTAGAAATTTCGATGGTGATGTGCCCTTCGAATTCCGGTTCAAAAGGGGTAACATTAACGATAATACCGCAACGTGCATAGGTTGATTTACCCAAACAGATGGCTAATACATCACGAGGGATTTTAAAATATTCCACCGTTCGTGCCAGCGCAAAGGAGTTTGGCGGAACAATACAAACATCGCCCGTGAAATCAACAACATTCATATCATCAAAGTGTTTTGGATCGACAACAGTGGAATTCAGATTGGTAAAAATCTTAAATTCATTCGTAACACGAATATCATAACCGTACGAACTAAGACCGTAACTAACGACTCCCACTCCCACTTGATCTTCGCAAAATGGGGATATCATCCCCTCATTTAATGCCTTTTCTCTAATCCATCCGTCGCTTTTGAGACCCATCTTCTATCCGTTGTTAATTTTATTTATGGTAGTATAACACATCTATTAACCTACTTTTAGGAGCATTTTCCGATGGATATGAAACAAATCAAAGCACTTTTGCAAGAGTTTGACGCAAGTACTCTTTCAAAATTAAAAATTACTCAAGACGCTTTTTCGATTGAACTTGAAAAAAATATCGGCGCAGTGTGCGCACCGATTATGGCAGCTCCCGTAGCAGTTGCAGCAGCTCCGGTTGCAGCAGCTACAGCAATGGAAACAGCATCTTCTGCCCCTGTACATACCGGCGACATGATCGTTTCTCCTATGGTCGGGACATTTTACGCATCCCCTTCACCTGATTCAGCCCCTTTTGTCAAAGTAGGCGATCGTGTGAAAAAAGGGCAAGTTATTGCGGTTCTTGAAGCGATGAAAATTATGAATGAGCTTGAAGCAGAGTTTGATTGTAAAATTGTAAGTGTTTTAGTGTCAGATGCTCAGGCTGTTGAGTACGATATGCCGTTATTCGCTGTCGAGAAGCTCTAATCATGGCGGAAATCAAACGTATTTTAGTCGCAAATCGCGGCGAGATTGCGCTTCGTGCTATCCGTACGATTAAAGAGATGGGAAAAGAGGCGGTAGCGGTTTACTCCACTGCGGATAAAGAGGCTTCGTATCTGAAATTAGCGGATGCAGCGATTTGTATCGGTGCTGCTCCGAGTTCTCAAAGTTACCTTAATATTCCCGCTATTATCGCCGCTTGCGAAATCAGCGGATGCGATGCGGTATTTCCGGGATACGGATTTTTGTCTGAAAATCAACATTTTGTTGAGATCTGTACCCATCATGGGATCAAATTTATCGGACCGACTCCGGAAGTTATGGTATTGATGTCGGATAAATCAAAAGCGAAAGATGTAATGATTGCTGCGGGTGTTCCCGTTGTTCCGGGGTCTGACGGTGCGATCAAAGACATTGCCGAAGCCAAAGTACGTGCCAAAGAGGTCGGTTATCCGGTTATCCTTAAAGCAGCAGCCGGTGGCGGCGGACGCGGAATGCGCGTTGTCGAAGAAGAGAGCTATATCGAAAACGCATTTTTGGCAGCGGAAGCAGAAGCGATAGGCGCATTCGGTGACGGTACGATTTATATGGAGAAATTCATTAAAAATCCTCGTCATATCGAAGTGCAAGTGATCGCGGATGCTCACGGGAATGTTCTTCACATCGGAGAGCGTGACTGTTCTATGCAGCGTCGTCACCAAAAGCTGATCGAAGAATCTCCTGCTATTGCATTGACACCTGAAATCCGTGCTGAATTACATGCATCCGCCGTACGTGCGACCAAGTATATTAAATACGAAGGGGCGGGGACATTCGAGTATCTCCTCGATGCCGATAAAAAATTCTATTTTATGGAGATGAATACTCGTCTTCAGGTTGAACATACCGTTTCGGAAATGGTGAGCGGTTTGGATTTGATCGAAATGATGATCCGCGTAGCCGAGGGAGAAGCCCTTCCTCCACAAGAGAGTGTTGTCCTTAGCGGTCACTCGATTGAGTGCCGTATAACTGCAGAAGATCCGATCAAATTCTTGCCGTGTCCGGGTAAAATCACTCAGTGGATCTCACCGGGCGGGCGTAATGTTCGTGTTGATACCCATGCGCATGGAGGGTATATCGTCCCTCCGACGTACGATTCGATGATCGGAAAATTGATTGTTTACGGAACGGATCGTAATGATGCGATTGCCCGTATGCACCGTGCATTGAGCGAATTTACGATAACCGGCATTAAAACAACGATCCCTTTTCATCTGAAAATGATGGAAAACCCCGATTTTATCAATAATAACTTCGATACCAAATACCTCGAAAATTACAACGGCTAATTGTCGTTGTAATTATCCTTTTCTTCGTCTTTTTTTTAAATTTTCTCTTAGTGAAATCCCATTATACTTTACCTGTAACAATGTTGTAACCATTACAAAATAATCAGCATTACCAAAAGGGGATAGTTTGAAAAACATGACCATTGCACAAAAAGTACATGTTCCGCTGATTGCATCGATTGTGATTGGATTTATTGTAGTTTTGATAAATTATTGGATGTCGGTAGATCAAATTCGTGAAGATATCTATAGCAGTCAGTCCAAAGAGATGAAGACGATCTTTGATGAGGCGATAGAAGCGAAAAACAGTGTCGGAATAACCAATGCCATCGGCATTGCTAAAAACAGTGCTGTGGTTAATGGACTTATTAGCGGAGATCGTGAAGGGACATTAAAAAGTCTTAAGTCTCTTTCAAAAGAGTACAAAGAGCACACGAAATTCGGAAATATTAAGATTCATGTTCATGATAAAGACGTTCATAGCTTTATTCGTGTATGGAAACCGGAGAAGTTTGGTGATGACCTGAGTAGTTTCCGCAAGACAATTTTAGCGGTAAAAGAGACTCAAAAACCGCTTGTCGCGATTGAAATCGGTGTTGCAGGATTGGAATTACGCGGAATTGCCCCTATTGTCTCGGGAGGAGAATATGTAGGGTCGGTTGAGTTTATGCAGGGACTTAATTCCGTCATTAAAGATATTCGGAAAAACTTCGGAACGGAAATCGTTATAGGGCTTGATAACCGCTTTTTAGAGAATGCGATGGAACTTAAAGATGCCCCTAAAATTGGTAAAAACTTTACCCTTGCAGTAAAAGAAGATGCGGTTGATAAGGGATTTTTAGCTGAGCTTGGCAGTGCTGAGTTTGATGCTAAAGCAGCTTCCTTCACAACAGAAAACTATTATGTTACCCCTATCGTTATCAAAGATTTCTCAGGAGAAGCAGTCGGGTATGCTTTTTCCGCTAAAAAATTGGAAACGGTTGAAAACCTGATTAATCAATCTGAGGACTCCTTGTTGCGTCAAGTCGTTATTATGACAGTTATGGACGGCGTCATTCTTATATTACTCATTGTAATTGTTCGTCGAGCGGTAACGGAACCGATTGAAAATCTCGATTCCATTGCTCAGGAATTGGCAAGCGGTGATGCCGATATGAGTAAACGTTTGCGTGTCTCTTCGAACGATGAAATCGGTAAAGCGGCAATGAGCTTTAATATTTTTATCGAAAAAGTTCAAAATATCGCTAGTTTAGCCGAAGAGCGTGCACGTGAGGCTATGAGCGCAAAAGCAAAATCTGAAGAACAGATGGAAAAAAATGAGATGTCTTTGACCCTTGCGCGCCAAATGATTCAAGGATCGATTCACAATGCAGGCAATCTTAGAAATTCATTGGAGAGCAATATACAAAATTTGCACGAAGTGAATACGCTCAACCATGATACGGGGGATGTTGTTGACACGGTGAGCAGCCAAACGGACGAGATTATGGCCAGTATGTCTAAAATCACCGAAATGATTAACGACTCACGAGCAAATTCGGAGCAGCTTAATCATAATGTGAGCGAAATCTCAAACGTTATTACGTTAATTAAAGACATATCCGATCAAACGAATTTGTTGGCACTCAATGCGGCGATTGAAGCGGCTCGAGCCGGGGAACACGGACGAGGGTTTGCCGTTGTTGCCGATGAAGTACGTAAATTAGCGGAACGGACACAAAAAGCGACGAGTGAAGTGGAAGCGAATATCAGCGTCCTGAAACAAAATTCGGTAGGGATGTTGGAAAATAGCGAACGGGTTGAGGAATATGCCGTTGATTCATCTCAAAAACTCGATCAGTTTAAAACAGTCATGGGAAAATTGATTCAAAATGTTGAAAAGATTAAAGAAGACAGTGAATCGATAAGTCATAAAATATTTACAAACATGGCAAAAATTGACCACATGATTTTCAAAAACAATGCCTATTCTGCAGGTTTCGAAGGAAAAGTAGATCACGCCTTCAGCGACCATCACTCCTGTGCGCTCGGGAAATGGTATGAAAACGGAGATGGTAAATCGGTATTTTCTTCACATCCTGCTTACGCAAAAATAGCAGAACCGCATAAAAAGGTTCATGAAGAGGTTAAAAAAGCGGTTCAGTTGCTAAATGATGATCCGATTCGACATGCAAAAGCGATTGCGGGATGTTTTGAAGCGGCTGAGAAAGCGAGCATAGAGCTCTTTGATATTCTCAATGAGATGGTGGCTTAATAGCCACCTTTTTAATTACGGAAGACGTAAAACTTTGATATCTGCGCTGAGTCTAAGACGGGTAAAATAATCGTTAAGAACTTGGTTCCGTTTCTCACCGAGAATCGCATTGGCGATTTGAGGACGTACCGCATCAATGTTTTCTGTTACAACGTTTTGTTTATCCCGCATATAAAAAGAGACAAAACTGTTTTGACCGTTAGGGAGGATCGCACTGAAACTCCCCTCAGGGATTTTATTAAGAATTTGGGCGAGTTGCGGGTTGATTTTACCAAAAGGGATATTTTCTTCTTTGGTCTGAATGTTTTCAACGTGGCGCATCGGATCAGCGATTTGCATAGAGAGAGCCTCTTGCGAAGAGGAAATATAGGTAGTCACATCAAAACTCTCAGGTCGTGAAAATTCATCTAAATGAAGCTGATAGTACTCATTTTCTTCTTCGGCACTCGGTTGTCCCATTTTAGAGAAAGCAATAGCAGAGTAAAGCTTTTGCCCTTTGATCGTCTCTTCTACTTTGGCTTTCAGATCTTTTTCACTGAGTCCGCGTACCGTTTTCATAGCGTTTAAAAATTGCTCCATCGTGAGGTTGTTTTGCGATGCCATTCGGTTGAGTTCGTCGTTAATCTCTGCGGAAGTAACGGTAATTTTTTTCTCCTGAGCTTCAAGTTGCTCAAGTTTTTTTCGGATCAACGTATCTGCGCTTTGTTTGGCACTTGTACCGCTTTGTTTCATCTCTTGCTGCACTTCAAACAAAGTGATAGGGGTGTTTTTGACGAGTACTGCAACTCCGCCGATAGGAGCGCCCCATAAAAAAGTGGATAAAACGACCGAAAGTGTGAGAGAACGCATTTATGCTCCTGAGTCTAAAGTTTTCTATTTTACCCGCTTTTAACATAGCCTTAACTAAAATTGCGCAATTGCATCCAAGAAGGATTTTACGATGGTAGTAACCAGATTTGCCCCAAGCCCTACGGGATATCTTCATATCGGCGGATTACGCACGGCACTCCTTAGCTATCTCTGGGCGCGCCGCAACAATGGGAAGTTTTTGCTCCGTATCGAAGATACCGATTTCAGCCGTAACGATGAAGCGGCGGCTCTTGCGATTGTCGAAGCGTTTAAATGGGTTGGATTGGAACATGACGGGACAATCGAGTACCAATCGAGCCGTTTGGCAATCTACCAAGAGTACGCCCAAAAGCTCCTGGATAGCGGCAAAGCATACAAATGTTACATGAGCCGTGAAGAACTCGATGCCTTACGCGAAGAGCAGATGGCGCGTAAAGAGAGAGCAAAATACGACAACCGTTACCGCGATTTTACAGGGACACCACCGGAAGGACGCGAAGCGGTTATCCGTATTAAAGCACCGTTAGAGGGTTCTATTACCGTACACGACGGGGTCAAAGGGGATGTTGTTTTCAATGTTGCCGATATCTTGGATGATTTTATTATCGCCCGTGCCGACGGTACACCGACGTATAACTTCGTGGTAGCCGTCGATGATGCATTGATGGGGGTCACCGATGTTATCCGAGGTGATGATCACCTCTCCAATACCCCAAAGCAGATTGTCGTCTATGACGCGCTGGGCTTTGCACTACCGCGCTTTTTTCATGTTCCTATGATCCACAACCATGAGGGGAAAAAGCTCTCCAAGCGTGATGGCGCAACCGATGTGATGATGTATAAAGAGATGGGATATACACCTGAAGCATTGCTCAATTTCCTTGTCCGTTTAGGATGGAGTCACGGCGATCAGGAAATTTTCTCAATGGCGGAGATGTTAGAGCTTTTTGATCCGAGCGACATCAACCGCTCCGCATCGGTTTACAACGTCGAGAAACTCGATTGGCTCAACAGCCACTACATCAAAAATATGTCCAACGACAAATTGTGCGAGCTTTTGGAATTTCACGGGGTGATGCTCGTAAGCCATGACAAGCGGGAAATCTTGCTTGATGCGCTAAAAGAGCGTGCCAAAACATTGGTCGAGATGGCAACGCTTATCAATGAAATTTTGGTACGCCCTGCCGCTTTTGATGAAGCGGCACTTAAAAAAGGGTACAAAGAAGATAGCAAAGTGATTCTGGAAGCTTTTGCCCAAGCGCTTAAAAACAGCACAGAGCTTCATCTCCCGAGTGATTATCACCATGTGATGGAGGCGGTTGTCGCGCAGTTGGAGATCGGTTTCGGGAAAATCGGTCAGCCGTTACGTGTTGCACTGATGGGGAAACTCTCAGGCCCTGGGTTAGACAGTGTTATGGCGATTATCGGAGTCGATGAGACATTGGCGCGTATCGATGCGCTTTTAAAGCACTAATATCTAATCTTTCCAAGGGAGGGATTTAACCCCCTCTTTTTCGCTTCGCTCACAAATCGCTTATATCCTCTCTCTTCTTTAATCCCCACCTTATAACTGATAAACTTTAGGTAATGAGTAATTTGCGCAGGGCTGAGTCCGCTTCGGCGGGATGCTTCCATCAGTATATAATAAGGAATTTTCACCTTTTTGGCAACAAACGCGCGGCTGAGACGGCGAAGCTCATCGCTATGGTGATGGGTGCAGAGGAGGGCAAAGACGAACGGCAATCCTGTCCGCTCATGCCAAAGCCCTCCCAGATCGATATGCTCCCCGCCGCCGTAATAGTATCGGAGCGCCTTGTCCCCGATCAGTACCTCTCCGTGAACGTCTAAAATCTTAGCGAGGAGATTGGAGGTTGCGGAGTCGGCGTCGGCTTTGTCGGCATTGGGGAGAGAGAGGACACTGAGCACTTCACGTTGTGCGACGATCCCGACCCCGAAATGGCGGCAATTTTTGGCGGTAATACTGGAGATAAACGCCGCATCGATCCGTCGAGCGGCAAACTCACGATTGAGGGCAGATGGGACCCCCTTGTGATAGTGGAGGCTTTGGTGAAATCGGGTGCTTCGGGCGTAGCGTTTGATAAAAACATGGAACGGTAAAAGGTTTATAAAATCAATTTTTCCGAAAATCAAACTGTTTCCTCATAAAAATAAATCCTATTATACTAATTGATCCCTGACAAGGGACTGTTAGTTCTCATTCGCTATAATTTATCCAATTTAACTACCCAAAAAGGGAAATTATTATGGTGACAATCGAATTTTTAGGACCGATTCAAAAGGCTCCGTTAACGTTGGAAGCTTCATCTTTGCGTGATGTCGCCGAGGTATTGAAACAAGATAGTGAAATGGCACAGTGGCTAGAAAACTGTGCGGTTGCCCTCAACGATACATTGGTCGCAACCCTGGATACACCGCTCAAAGACGGTGATAAAGTTTCACTCCTCCCTCCGGTGTGCGGTGGATGAGTATGGTAGAGCTTTATAACGGAGCACTGAATGTTCCTGAAATCATTACCCGATGGTATGCAGAAGAAGCGGAATATAACTATGGTGCCTATATCCCCTTTATCGGGACGGTTCGTGAGGAAGACGCTATTGAGGGGCTGAGTTTCGATGTGTATGAGCCGATTTTAAACGGTTGGTTTGACGCGTGGCAAGTCAAGGCGCAAGCTCTTGGGGCAAAGCTCAAAATGGCGCACAGCCGAGGGGATGTATTGGTGCATGAAAGCTCCTATATCGCGGCGGTATTTTCCCCGAAACGACGTGTGGCACTCGAGATGATCGAGCAGTTTGTCGAAGATTTCAAAGCCTCCGCTCCGATCTGGAAATACGATCTTAAAAACTCTCAGCGCCTTTATGCGGCAGATCGTTCTACTGCTATTGCAGGGGCAGGAATTTTGGGAGGAAAGCAATGATTTCGTATGAGACCTCTCAAAATATGATCAGCCTCCTCAGTATCGGCAATGTCCGAAGTGAACGTATTTTTCTCTCCTCTGCGCTGGGTCGTATTTTGGCCGAAGATATTGTGGCGAGCGAAGATTATCCCCTTTATCCTACGTCGGCAATGGACGGTTATGCGATAGTGCATAGCGATCTTGAATCGTCTGAAACGTTGATGATTAGGGGAGATAACCCTGCCGGTGCCGATGAAGTCGGCAGGGTTACAAGCGGCGCGTGCATCAAAACCTTTACCGGCTCGTTGATGCCAAAAGGCTCTGATACTCTCATTCCGATTGAAAATGTGCAGGTAGAGGGTGAGCAAATTCGTATTGTAAAACCGGTCTCTTGCGGGTTTGCCGTCCGTCCGGTGGGCGAGAGTTATCGCAAGGGTGAAATATTGATTTCCAAGGGTGCGAAGATCGGGTTTGCCGAGATAGGTGTCCTTGCGGGAATTAATCGGGTGATGATACGTGTGGCACAGCGTCCCCGTGTTGCCATCATTGCGACGGGAAGCGAGATCCTCGATATCGGGGAAGAATCACGCCATGCGGGGCAGATTCGAAGTTCCAACAGCTATACTCTCCAAGCCCTGGTGGATACTCTCGGCGGAGAGAGTGTACAGATGGGGATCGTAGGAGATGATAAAGCGGCAATTATGGAGCGGTTCGAAGAGGCACTTCATTCATCCGATATTATCGTCAGTACGGGCGGGGTAAGTGTCGGAGATTACGATTTCGTCAAACACATCGTCCCGAAACTCGGTGCCGAGGTGATTTTTAAGGGTGTCAATATCAAACCGGGGCAGCATGTTATGGTGGCGCAGAGGGGAGAGAAGTTTATCATCTCTTTGCCGGGATTTGCTTACTCCTCAACCGTCACGTTTATCCTCTACGCCGCACCGCTCATTGCCCGCATGCTCGGGGTTGAGAATCCCTATGATGTGATTGAAGCGACCCTCAAAGTACCGTTCGCCAAGCGCTCGAACAAAAGTGAATTCACGGCGTGTAATCTAAGTTTTGTCGATGGGCGTTATTGGGTCGATTTCGAGGGGAAAAAGACAGGAAGTTCTGCAATTTTGACGAATCTGCTCGGAAATGCAGGCTTGATGATCTGCGGTGAAGAGGATGGGGATTTGGACGCGGGGACGTTGGTTAGAGTAATAAAACTCTAACCTTTAACTATCTTCGCTTTAATCGCCTCTTCTTCAACCATATCTTTACGATACTTCACAGCGACAATATTTTCGGTCTCATTGATATACCATTCCGCGATATGCTCATGTTCCAAGCTGTTTAATTTCTCCATATCGACATGATCCATCGAAATATACAGATGAGAATAGCGGTGTGGATTTTGCATTTTAAATGTCCACAATAGCCACAATGTTGTTATAACGATAAGTCCGATCGCTAAAGTCTCACGGTTGGAGTATTGAAGCGCGATACCGGCAACGGCACCCCCGATAAAAGTCATAAAATAGGCAACACCGTTGGCAATTCCTAATGCCGCCCCTTTTTGGTGAACTTTGGCGTATTTGCTGATCATCGATTGAACGAGCGGCTCCATCATGTTAAATGCCATAAAAAAGGCGATGACTCCGAGGACAAATTCCCAGCTTTTCGTCGCAAATCCCATTAGGGTGAATGAGACGATAAAGAGGACAATCGAGAGCAAAAATATTTCGCGCGGTTTGTTGTATTTCTCACCGAATACCGCCGCAGGTCCCATAGCGATAAGTCCCATGAACATGGCAGGAACATAAACCTGCCATAGCTCTTTGGCTTCCCATTTGAAAATACCCGCATTGTCTAAAAGCAAGATAGGGATGAGGACGAATGCAACGGTCATAAGCCCTTTTTGCATCCCGTTGGTGATAATCATACTCAGGAGATTCGGGTCTTTGAGGATATCAGCCGTCGTAGTGGTCGAGTGGTAGATATGACGGATACGCGGAGGGGTAGGGACTTTGGTAAAGAGTACCAGCATTGCCAAAATAGAGAGTACCGCAGTGATCCAAAAGAGGGATGCGACACCCGCGTATGCACTGATAACGGGACCTGCAGCCATAGCCAGCGCGAAACTGATTGCGATGGTTCCCCCCATCAGCGCCATAGCTTTCCCACGGGACTCTTCATGGACGAGATCACTGATCATGGCGGGGATAACGGCACCGATTGCTCCGGCACCTTGTAAAAAGCGTCCCGCCATCAGGGTATAAATATCGGTACTAACCGCACAGATGATGGAACCGACCAAGAAAATAACGAGTCCGACGAGGAGTGTCGGTTTACGGCCGATACGATCGCTCATAACCCCGAACGGGACTTGGAAAATGGCTTGGGTGAGGGCATACCCACCGACGATAACACCGACCAAAAACGGCGTCGAACCTTCGAGATTTAAGGCATAGGCTGAGAGAACCGGAAGAACGAGAAAGAGACCGAAAAATCGGAGTGAAAGGATCGCGGAGAGCGGGAGAACTGTTTTAAACACGTTGTCACCTTAAATGAGCTAAAATTTTCGTCATTATAGTACATTCGCTTTTTAGGCGGATGGCCCTGAAAATATTGCTAAGACTAATCTAAGGAATGAAATGAAAGTTGTACTGGCCACTTCCAACAAAGGAAAAGTACGTGAGATTATTGAATTACTTCATGATCGGGAGGTTTTCCCTTATACCGAGCTGATAGAGGGGTTTGAGATTATCGAAGACGGTGATACCTTTAAAGAAAATGCATTGATTAAAGCTCGTGCCGTTTATGCGGCATTGGGTGATTCCGAGGCGATCGTGATTGCCGATGACAGTGGTATCAGTGTCGATGCATTGGACGGTGCCCCGGGGATTTACAGTGCCCGTTACGGCGGAGATGGTGCGAGTGATCGGGATAATCTTCTGAAACTGGTAGAGGCATTAAAAGAAAAAGCTCTGGAAACATCTCCCGCTCATTATACGGCGGCGATAGCGATTGTGTCGCGTGAAGGGGAGAATTGTGTTCACGGATGGATGCATGGGGATGTTATCACGGAGTTACGCGGCGAGAACGGTTTTGGATATGATCCGATTTTCATCCCGAGTGGATACGATCAAACGCTCGGAGAACTGCCGAACGATGTGAAAAAAGGGCTTTCGCACCGCTCCAAAGCGTTGGAGTTGGCGAAGATTTTGATTGATCAGATTAAGTTTTTACGCGCTCACGCCGGAAGCGTTGCCACGAAATAGAAGAAGATAATCCCGACAGCGATTCGGTAAATCGCAAACGGGGTAAAGGTGTGGCGACTGACGAAGGTGACGAAGAGTTTGACCGTTGCGAGGGCAAATACAAAGGCCGTTATAAACGCTACCGAGAGCATAAAATAATCATCCACCACCATCTCGTTACGGTGTTTGAGCAGATCGTATGCGGTAGCGATAATCATCGTTGGGATAGCGAGGAGAAACGAAAACTCCGCCGCACTTTTACGACTAAGTCCCATAATCAATCCGCCGATGAGGGTGGCACCTGAGCGGCTGGTACCGGGGATCATCGAGAGGCTTTGAAACACCCCGATGGTAAAGGCCTCTTTGAAACTCAGCTCAGAGATATCTTTTCCCGCATCGATGGGTTTGTCACGACGAAGAAACTCGAATATAAGAAAGACGATCCCCCCGGCTATCAGCATAATACTCACCGTTTCCACGCCGAAGAGGGCTTTGATCTGCTTGTAAAACAAAAATCCCAAAATACCTGCCGGTAAAAAAGCGACCCCGATTTTAAGCCACAACATTTTGTCCTGCATCAGCCGTTTGGCATATAGGAATAAGACGGCGAGGATGCTTCCGAGTTGGATGGAGACTTCGAACGCTTTATGGGCGTTGGTTTGCTCCAATCCCAACAGTTGCGAAGCGAGGATAAGATGA
Organism: Sulfuricurvum sp.; assembly: GCF_030691015.1. Classification (GTDB taxonomy): domain Bacteria; phylum Campylobacterota; class Campylobacteria; order Campylobacterales; family Sulfurimonadaceae; genus Sulfuricurvum. The sequence goes on along the minus strand of NZ_JAUYFF010000010.1, from coordinate 233,908 downwards.
CCCGTCGAGGAGATGGGGAGAAATTCGGTGACTCCCTCAAGGGCTCCGAGGATCAATGCGTCAAATAAGGTCATAATTGAGCTCTTTTTTTGATGCAATTGTACCATAGCCTCACCCCTTAAACCTCCCCTAACCTCACATAGGATAAAATGCGCGGATTTATGACACTTTCCCTCAAGGAATTTTTGAATGTTACTTTTTACCCCCGGACCAACCCCAGTACCTGAATCGGTACGTGTCGCTATGGCAGGTGAAACACTTCACCACCGTACCCCTGAGTTCGAAGCGATTTTTGAGCGAACCCGCACATTGTTATTTGAACTCCTCGGGATGGATGAGGTACTGATGCTTGCTTCATCGGGTACGGGAGCTATGGAGGGGGCAGTGATCAATCTCGCCCATTCTAAACTCCTCTCGATCAATTCGGGAAAATTCGGTGAGCGTTTCGGCAAGATAGCTGTCGCTCACGGAATCGCCAATGTGGAGATCAAGCACGAATGGGACACTCCTGCTACGGTAGAGGAAGTACAAGCGGCATTGAACGCAAACCCTGATATCGATGCGATTGCGATTCAAATCTGCGAAAGTGCGGGTGGATTACGTCACAGTGTCGAAGCGATTGCAGCTGCGATAAAAGCGCACAACCCAGCCATCATGGTGATTGCCGATGGTATCACGGCGGTGGGCGTTGAGAAAATAGACGTAACCAATATCGACTGTCTGATCTCAGGGAGCCAAAAAGCGTTGATGCTCCCTCCGGGACTTGCGATTATGGGTCTTTCTAATGCGGCGATTGAGAAAATTGGAAGCGGAAAAGGGTATTACTTTAACCTTGCAACCGAGATTAAAAATCAGCGTAAAAACACGACGGCATGGACGGCGGCAACGACGATTACTATCGGGTTAGAGTCTATTTTGAATCGTATCAAAGCGGAGGGTGGACTGGAGAAGTTATATGCGGATACAGCGCGCCGTGCCAAAGCGACCCGCGAAGCGATGATGGCAATCGGTCTCTCCATCTATCCGACAAGCCCAGCTGATTCGATGACGACGGTAGGGGACGCAGAAGCGAAAAAAATCCGCTCAACCCTCAAAGAGTTCGATATCAACGTCGCCGGCGGACAAGATCATATCAAAGATTCGATTTTCCGTATCAACCATATGGGTCTTATCGCTCCGTATGAAGCGTGTTGGGCGGCTAATGCGGTGGAACTAGCATTGGCTAAAATGGGTCGACGTGCGTATGACGGAACTGCAAATCGCGTGTTCAATACCGTCTATTTTGGATTGTAGTATTATGGTATTTGAACACGAAATCCCTGAGGGTTCAAAGCTTTACTTTGCCGGAGCGGCGAAGACGAAGCGTGAAATCGAAACCAAAGCGAGTACATTACTGAGCGATGCGGGATTTGAAGAGATACTCACTCCGCTTTTTTCGTATCATCAGCACATGAGCGTCTGCGACCAGCGTGAGCTTATCCGTGTGAACGACAGCGAAAACCATCCGATCAGCCTCCGCGCCGATTCGACGATTGATGTGGTTCGTATCCTCAATAAACGTCTCGGCGGCAACACGGAACACAAAAAATGGTTCTATATTCAGCCCGTTTATCGCTATCCTGCTCATGAGCAGTATCAAATCGGGGTAGAAATTATCGATGAGCCTAATCTCTCATCCGCGCTCACCCAAGCGACCCGAATTTTAGATGAGTTGAAGATCGCACCGTTATTGCAAATATCGAATATCAACATCCCCCGTATCCTCTCCGAGATGCTGGGACTGAGTTTGGATGATTTTCGTCATGTAAATATTGAAAAATTTTTATCTTTGAAAATTGATTGGGTAACACGGTTGGTTTACATGCAGCATTCGCATGAGATTGATGAAGTGGCCGTGATCGTCCCCGAATCGATTCGACCTGAGTTGATCAAGATTAAAGAGCTTTGCGAAGCTCTCGAATACCCTAATGTGGTCATAGCTCCCCTTTATTACGCTAAAATGCTCTATTATGATGAGCTTTTTTTCCGCGTAATCGAGGGGAATGAAGTCTATGCCATGGGCGGGCGCTATAAAAACGATGAAACCGTTTCGGTCGGATTCGCCATTTACACCGATGCGTTGATTGACGCATTACACAATAACTAAAGTAGGATTATTTATGAAAGCAGATTTGATTGTCGGTATCCAGTGGGGTGACGAAGGAAAAGGGAAAATCGTTGATTTGCTAGCGCAAAAATACGATGTTGTTGCCCGTTATCAAGGGGGACACAATGCAGGTCATACGATTGTTGTTGATGGAAAAACCCACGCCCTTCATTTGATTCCCTCAGGTATTTTGAACCCGAAAGCGATCAATATCATCGGTAACGGTGTTGTTGTCTCTCCTGAAGCACTCATCAAAGAGATGAAACAGTTTGATAATCTTTTAGGACGATTGTTTGTCTCAGAATCGGCACACATGATTTTGACGTTCCATACCCTCATCGATCAAGCCAAAGAGAAGCTTCGCGGTGAAAAAGCGATCGGTACAACGGGGCGCGGTATCGGACCTGCGTATAGCGAAAAAATCGCCCGTGCGGGATTTCGCTTGGGTGAACTCCGTGACGTGAGCGCATTAACGAATCGCGTCATGGAATATTTCGAGCAAAACAAAGCTATTTTCCAAGCGTTAGAGATCTCATTGCCGACCAAAGAAGAATTAACCGTCGAGTTGAGCACATTCGCAGAAGCGTTGATACCGTTCTTGGCCAATACAACCCAAATGGCATGGAAACTCATGGATGAGGATAAAAAAATCCTCCTCGAAGGGGCACAGGGGACGATGCTCGATATCGACCACGGTACCTATCCATACGTTACCAGCTCATCGACTATTTCAGCGGGTGCGTGTACGGGCTTAGGCGTTAACCCTAAAGATATCGGTAAAGTAACGGGGATCGTCAAAGCATATTGTACCCGTGTCGGAAACGGCCCTTTCCCCACGGAAGATCACGGTGAAATCGGTGAGCGTCTCCGTAAAGCGGGACATGAATTCGGAACCACTACCGGACGTCCTCGCCGCTGTGGCTGGTTTGACGCGGTAGCATGCCGTTATGCAAGCCGTTTGAACGGATGTGATGATCTCTCTATCATGAAACTCGACGTCTTGGACGGTTTCGATGAAATCCAAGTGTGTGTCGCGTATGAAGTGAACGGTGAAGAGATCGATTATCTGCCGCTCGATTTGGATAATGTGAAGCCGGTCTACAAAACATTTGCCGGATGGGACAAAACCGAGGGAGTCCGCCGTTTTGAAGATCTTCCCGCTACGGCTCAAGAGTATCTCCGTGCGATTGAAGAGTTGACACAGACTAAAATCGGTATGATTTCTACATCACCGGATCGAAACGACACTATTACATTATAATCTACGTCAAGGGGCGCTTATGAGTAAATCGCGTTACGAGCCTTTAGTCAAACTCAAAAAAAAGGGTTTGGACACTGCCGAACGCGCCCTCATAGGTGCCAATAATGAACTCACTTCCGCTACTGACAAACTGAGTCGCGCGTATGAAGAGCTCTCCCACATGACACTGCCGACGCAAGGGAGTGTGGGTGAATTTACTCAGGCAACCGCTATGATACACGCACAACATCTCACCATTGAAGAGTGTAAAAATCGAGTCCACATGGCACAACAAAAACAGCATCAAATGCGGGAGCGTTTTAAAGCAGCGATGATGGAATTTGAGAAATTCAAATACTTGGAAGTCCAAGAGATGAATGCACATTTGAAACATCTTAAAGCGCAAGAGGCTAAAATGCTCGATGAAATCGGTACGATGACCTATAAAAGAGAGATACTATGAAAATTATTTGGAGTTTGGTACTGATCAGCGGATTGTACGGTGCACCCGCAACCAAATCGTATGAGTGTACTAAAATTTTTGAAGATCGAAAAAATGAGTTGCTGCTGGAACTCGAGAGGATTGACGAGCAAAAACAATCTCTTGATTCACTAAAGAGGGCTACTGAAGATCTTTTACGTAAAAAAGAGGCGTTGGTAAAAGGGAAAGATACCAAAGTCGATCAAAAATTGAATGAGATTAGAGCTAAAGAAGCGTCAGTTAAAAAAATATTGGAAGAAAACAAAAAAATATTAGATCAAATCAAACAGCTCAAATCGGATAAAGTATCCCAAACATTTTCGAAAATGAAGCCCTCCGCATCGGCACAAATCCTCTCTCAAATGCCCTCCGCAGATGCTGCAGATATAATGAGTACCCTCAATAGTAAGGTCGTCGGTCAAATATTGGCAAAGATGGATCCGAAAAAAGGGTCGGAAATTACCGAACAATTACGAAAAATTCCGGAACCGCCTAAATAACTCTCCGTTTCCTCTAAGCGATTTGAGAGGTATTTTAGGCTAAAATGCAGAAAATTTCACTCAGGGCTGGCAATGAAGGTTTCACTGACACACGTACCCCATATCGCGACACGAATCGCCGTCGATCTTAGCCGCAGCGGATTGGTCACTATGACCAAAGGGCTTGAGAGTACCGCCAAAGAGGCTGAAAATGTCTTGAGCGCCAATATTAAAAAAGAGATTGCACTCGAAGAGAAAGTCAAAGAGATCGTCAATGCCAATGAAGAGCAGATTGATTTTTATCTCGCCGATGAGCGACAACTCTTTTTCATGATCAAAAAGAAATTGGCACCGGAATATGGCGTTGTTTTGTCGTATGAGGATCGCTACTCCGATATTGCACACCAGATCCTAGATATATTGTATGAAGAAGATTTGATCAATTACGATGTGAGTGAAAACCGTATCAAGAATATCATTTATGATGCGATTACCGGTTCTATCGCCGATTCAAGCGAAATCGAATCTGCCGTATACCAAAAATTGAAAAGCTATAAACGCAATTTGATGCCGGGTACCGATGAATATGAGATTATGTATGAAAAACTTTATAAAGATGAGTTGGTTCGAAGGGGGATGGCATAATGTTACGTGACGCTTGGATATATCTTGAAAACGGCACGTATTTGAGTGCTAAAAGTTTTGGTGCCGATACGACAGCGGTGGGTGAAATTGTTTTCAATACCTCTATGAGCGGCTATCAGGAGATTATCACCGATCCATCGTATGCAGGTCAGTTTGTTACGTTTACTATGCCTGAAATCGGTAATGTCGGAGTGAATGATGAAGATATGGAGAGCACAAAAGCTCACTGTAAAGGGATCATCGTCCGTCAGTACCAAAGCAACTACTCTTCGTTCCGTGCCGAAGAAGCATTGCACACCTTTTTGGAAAAACACGGCATTATCGGGATCACGGATATTGATACCCGTTATATCACTAAAATGCTCCGAACCGAGGGGGCTATGATGATGATTGCTTCGACGAAGATTTCGGATAAAGACGAACTTAAAAAAATGTTAGAGAATTCTCCTCGCATTGAAGAGATTAACTACATTGAAGAGGTGAGTACAAAAACGGCATATACTCATCGCAACGGAATCTATGATCCGTTCAATTTCCGTTATAACGATGCACCCTCTGCGAAAGCCAAGATCGCCGCAATTGATTTCGGCGTAAAACGCAATATTCTCAATGAACTCACTGAAGCGGGACTGGAAGTGGAAGTCCTTCCGAATAGCTTTAGTGCCGATGAGCTGATAGCGCGCTATGACGCGAAAGAGATTGACGGTGTATTTCTATCAAACGGCCCGGGAGATCCCTTGGTATTGAAACGTGAACAAGAAGAGATCAAAAAACTGATTGAACGTAAAATTCCGTTATTCGGAATCTGTTTAGGGCATCAACTTCTTAGTATTGCGCACGGATACGATACCCATAAGCTTAAATTCGGTCATCACGGCGGAAATCATCCGGTTAAAAACGTTAAAACGGGGATGGTCGAGATTACGGCACAAAACCACAACTACAACGTACCCGAATCGGTTCGTGATATTGCGGAAGTGACCCATATAAACCTTTTTGACAATACGATCGAAGGGCTTCGTTACAACAGCGGTCACGTCTTTTCGGTACAGCATCACCCTGAATCAAGTCCGGGGCCTAAAGAGAGCCGGTACATTTTCAGCGAATTCCTCCAACTTCTTCAGCGTTAACCTAAAAAGGGGAGAATTATTCCCCCTTTCTTTCAATAATAAATCTTCAACATGTTACTTTTTTACCCCTATTTCTGTAATTAAACTTAAATATATCGTTAAGTATGAATAGTGTGAAAAATATTTAATAATTTAAGATTCCTTAAATAGTGTGATTGCTATCATTAGAGTGTCTAATAGCCTACTTTTGTTACAAAAGTGTTAAGGGCACCTTTTATTTCACGATCTGTAGTGTGAGATAAGAGGTGCCCTAATAGGCTCTTATGCTTTGAATCTTTAAGGAGGTCGTAAATGGAGAATCGTCCATTGGAGTATGATTACACGGTTGCGAAGTGGTTTATGCTTACAACTGTTGTTCTCGGTATTGTCGGGATGCTTGTCGGCGTTATTTTGGCGTGGCAAATGGCGTTTCCAGCTGTGAATTTGATGGCGGGAGAGGGATTGGCTGAATATACAAACTTTAGTCGTCTTCGTCCGTTGCATACAGACTCAGTTATCTTTGGTTTTACCCTTAGCGGTATCTGGGCTACTTGGTATTATGTAGGTCAACGTGTATTGAAAGTATCAATGGCGGAATCAAAATTCTTGATGGTCCTCGCTAAATTGCACTTTTTTATCTACTTATTAGTAGTAGTTGCAGTAGTCGGTTCATTGTTACTCGGTATCTCTACCGGTAAAGAGTATGCAGATTTCGAATGGCCGATTGATATCGCGGTAGTCGTGGTATGGGTTATTTGGGGTATGTCAATTTTCGGTTTGATCGGTATTCGCCGTGAAAAATCATTGTATATCTCTATTTGGTATTACATTGCTACTTTCTTGGGTATCGCTATGTTGTATCTTTTCAACAATATGGAAATTCCAACGTATTTCGCATCTGGCGGAATCGGCGCATGGTATCACTCTGTTTCAATGTATTCAGGTACAAATGATGCGTTGGTACAATGGTGGTATGGACATAACGCGGTTGCGTTCGGATTTACTGTACCTATCGTAGCAATGATCTATTACTTCCTTCCAAAAGAATCAGGCCAAGCGGTTTATTCATATAAATTGTCTCTTCTTGCTTTCTGGGGATTGATGTTTGTTTACCTTTGGGCAGGCGGACACCACTTGATCTACTCTACAGTACCGGATTGGATGCAAACTATGGGTTCTGTATTCTCGGTTGTATTGATTCTTCCTTCATGGGGTTCTGCGATCAATATGCTTCTTACGATGAAGGGTGAATGGCAACAAGTTGCTAGCAGTCCATTGATCAAATTTATGATCTTGGCTTCTACATTCTATATGTTCTCTACTCTTGAAGGTCCTATTCAAGCGATCAAATCAGTAAATGCTTTGGCTCACTTTACAGACTGGATCGTTGGTCACGTACATGATGGTGTTCTTGGTTGGGTTGCGTTCATGATTATGGCTGCACTTTTCCACATGGCTCCACGTGTATACAAACGTGAGATTTATTCTAAATCATTGATGAATACACAATTCTGGATTCAAACTCTCGGTGTTGTTTTGTATTTCACATCTATGTGGATTGCAGGTATTACTCAAGGTATGATGTGGCGTGCGCACGATGAATTCGGTAACTTAGCTTATTCATTCATCGATACTGTAACGGTATTGCACCCATATTACACTATCCGTGCTGTTGGTGGTACTTTGTATCTCGTAGGTATGTTCTTGTTCGCGTACAATATGTACAAAACAATGACAAGCTCTCGCCGTGTTGAAGAGAGTGAACTTCAAAACGCATCGCCTATGGGCGCTTAATAAGGAGGGGAAAAAATGTTTCACTGGTTAGAAAAACACCCGTTCTTTTTCGCGGTAGCAATTTTCGTTACCATCGCGTTTGCGGGGCTTATTGAAATTTTGCCAAACTTTGCGCAAGCATCTCAACCGGTTGTAGGGACTAAACCTTACACGACGTTAGAGCTTGCAGGTCGACATGTTTATATTAAAAACAACTGTATGGGATGTCACTCTCAACTCATTCGTCCGTTTAAATCTGAAACTGACCGTTACGGTCACTACAGCTTGAGCGGTGAATATGCGTATGACCGTCCATTCCTTTGGGGTTCAAAACGTACCGGTCCTGACTTGATGCGTGTAGGTAACTACCGTACAACGGATTGGCACGAAAATCACATGAAAGATCCTGCAGCAGTAGTTCCGGGTTCAATCATGCCGGCATATCGCTGGATGTTCAAAAATGCAGCGGATATCGATACTGCGTATGCTGAACAAATTACCGTTAATAAAGTGTTTAAAACACCTTATAACACTGAAATTCCAATGGCAGACGGCACAAAAGCAACTGTACCATTGGCAGCGACAGTAGATGAAGCAAAAGCAGCAGCTCTCGTAGAGGCAAAAGTGATTGCAGCAGATATGAAAGATCAAGATGTTAAAGATGCGGTAGCAGCGGGTCAAATCCCTGAAATCGTAGCAATCATTGCTTATCTTAACAGTTTGAAATAAGGGAGAAAGCGTGGATCTCGGTACACTTCAAGCGTATGCTTACTTTTTCTTCGTTGCGTTTTTAGTGGTGGTACTGTACTCGTACATTTATCACCTCTACAGCTCGCAATGGAAAGGGAAGCGCGATTATGAAAAGTACGGAAATATCGCGCTCCACGACGATGTTACCGATCAACCGATCGAAACAATCTCGAAAAACGATGATAAAAAAGTAGGAGGCATAAATGAATAAGACAGTACTTGCTGCTATCATAGTTGTAATTGCAATGCTTGGCTTTACCTATGTCGCTGTCGGAATGGCCGGCGGTATGGGTGGAGAAGGTGACTGGGTTAACAAACTCGCCGTATTGGGTGCAGTTGTTCTCGTTATCGTTACATCTTTTGTAGTTACCAAATATGTTCGACAAATGCAAAATGATCGCGCTGGCGGTAAATTGGCAGATGAAAACTGGGATGGAATCGGAGAATATAAAAACGAACTTCCTTTTGGATGGGCGGTTATTTTTCTTGGTCTTGTAATTTGGGCAGTTTGGTATTTCCTTGCGGGATATCCTGTCAATGCATATTCACAAATCGGTGAATATAACGAAGAAGTAGCGGCTCATGACGCGAAATTCGAAGCAGAACATGCAAATATGGATGATGAAACCCTAAAAGAGATGGGTGGATCAATCTTTATCGTTCAATGTGCACCGTGTCACGGTCTACAAGCAGACGGTATCGACGGTAAAGCGGCGAATTTGAATGTACGTTTGGAAGAAAAAACAGTTAAACACGTTATTAACAATGGTCAAGGTATGCTAGGATTCCCGGCTCCAATGCCGGATCGTAACGGTTTGATGAATGTTAATACCAATGCATTGATTACCGATGCTGAGATTGATGCAGTTGCTAAATACGTAGCTGGCGGAATGAAAGGCACTGAAGGTGCTGACGTATTTGCCGGTACTTGTGCTGCTTGTCACGGAGCTGATGGAAAAGGGATGGAGATGGTTGCGCCTAGTATTGCGGAATTCAATCCAACACTTGTTGCAGACGTTCTTAAACACGGTAAAAAAGGTGCTATCGGTGCAATGCCTGCATTCAACAACTTGACAGAAGCTCAAGTTAAAGCGCTTGGTGCTTATGTCACCGATCTTAGTAAGTAAGGAGAGCCGAATGGAAAATCGTAGTATTTTTGCATTAGACGGTATCACCGGTATGTTGATCGCGACTGTATTGCTTCTCTCTATCCTCGCCGGTTTAACCGTGTGGGGATTGGGTGTTCAACAAGGCAGTGCAGCGAACTATTACCAAGTTGAAAATGAAAAAGACATCAAGATGTTCAGCACAGAAAATGCTACACATCGTGTTGATGTAAAATAAGGGGTTTAGTATGGCAAGTATCATGGATAAACTCATCACAATCGCATTAGTGGTTTCTGCAGCGGTAACGTTGTGGGCGGTGATAACACCAAATCACCTTTACGTCGGTTAAGGGTAGCTTTTGTTACTCTCACGAGGGCTAGCGGCCCTCACCCTCACTATTTTATTCTCACTCTCTCTCCATGCTGAATATTTATATAAAGATGATGTTGTCAAAAATCCTCAGTTTTCTGAGCAAATTAATGCCATCGGTGCGGAACTAAAAGCCAAAACAGGGATATCGCTCTATTTGGTTATGGTACGTGATACGGAAGAAAATCAGAGTATTGCCGACTTCGAAAAACAACTTGCGGGTGAACTCAAAGAGCCGGCCGTGATAATGACGTTTATCGAACTCAAGCAAAAAGTTGATATTTTGGCGCGTCCCGTCTCTTTATACGAATATTTTAACAAATCTCAGGTCTTAAGCCCGAATGCTACCTTTATCGGCTCTGTTGTTAGCGCCGTAATGTTTGCTCGCAGTTTTGATGAAGCGGCTGAGTTGATTGGTAATCGCGGCGGAACGGTACTGCCGATTTTGGCAGAGCGTGCCAAAGGGGCTGAAATCGTCTCTAAATACTCGGTGGCAATGTTCAACGGTTACAGTGATGTTGCTGAACAAATCGCTGCTAAACATAACGTTACCTTAAGTTCATCTGCGGGTAGCGGGAGTAAAAACTTCATCGATATTTTGAGGGTAATATTTTACGGTATCATTCTTTTTGCTATTTTTAAATATGTACGTGGGAAATTCTTACGTAAAAAAGAGGAAACCGAGAATGTTTAAAAACCCCGGAACGAAGTGGCCGATTATCATTGGACTCTCTATTGTCGGTGTTATCGGTGCATGTGTATGGACGATAAAAGTTGCGCTCAATAATCCGGTCGAGTTGTCCAATTACGGGATGCAGGGGTATCATGATTATGATGCCAATGCGAACGAAATTATCAACGCTAAGATCGCGTTTGATCAAAACTATACGATTGCCTTTTTAACACCTCAGATTAGTGAAAAAGGCTCAATCCTTGAGTACAAAGTAAGTGATAAATCAGGCAATGCCGTTAATGACGCAAAGGTTGAAATCATCCTCACACGTCCGGATCTTAAAGAGTTTGATATGAATCTCAGTAATCCGAGCGTGGCAGAGGGGAAATACACCTTTGAGCCTATCGATTTACCAAAAGCGGGTCGATGGGACATCATGGCAAAAGTCTCTGTCGGAACGTTGCAACGGTACTACAACCTCAAAGCGGATACTCGTAACCCGATCATTTCTGAGTTTTAATCTTCATTACCATATCTTCTCCCCTTTAGGGGAAATTCACTACAATAGCTTTTATTTAAAATTACCTATTTATTCCCGAATCTCCAAATGGGGTAGTATGTAAAAAATTGAGGAAAACTCTGTATGACTAGAGAATGTATCGTATATCCGACCGCACGGTGTGTTCGTGAAGCGGTTGCAGAGTGCAGTGAGGGATTTCTCCCCCATACCATGACTATGGGAGAGTTTCTCTCCCGTGCGTATGTTTCGGTAGGAAAAATCGTTCCGGATGAGGATTTGCGCCTTTTGGCAATGCATGAAGCCTCCGATTTTTCCGCTTTTACCGCACTTAATATCGAGCGTAATTTTTTCACTTTTATCCAAAATTCGGAGTATCTGTTCCGTTTTTTCGAAGAGCTCTCTTCTGAATGTGTCTCAGTAGAGACCCTCCAGTCGGTCGATGTCTACGGTGAATACGAAGAGCATATCACAATTTTGAAACGGCTCCGTGAGCGTTACCGCGAGATATGCGCTCGTGAGGGGTGGGCGGATAGAATCTTTAATGCGGAGCATACAGACGTACAGCACGATTTTCTACGTAATTTTGACTTAATCACGATTGTGGTTGAGGGGTATTTGAGCCGTTATGAGATCGCTTTGTTGAGAGAGTGCGCAAACCATATAGAACTGATTCTCCTCTATAACACGACGGCGTATAACCGCAAAATGACGGCACGCTTCGAGGAGATGGGATTTGAACTGAGTGAGGGACGAGAATATCGGTTATCCCTGAGTGAACTTCGCATCATTGGTGAAATGCCGCTTCCTAGCAATCGCTCACTCACGTGTGAAGTGTTTCATACACGCCTTGCCCAGATAGGGTTTATCAAAGCCTCTGTTGAAACGTTTGTAGAGGAGGGAATTGCACCGGAGAAAATTGCGGTAGTTCTCCCCGATGAAGATGCCGCTCAGATGTTAAAGGAGTTTGATACCGAAGGGAATTTCAACTTTGCTATGGGGGAGCCGTTTAGTAATAGCGTACTCTATAAAGAGCTGGAGAGCATTACCCTGTATCTGGATGAAGCGAGTGTGTTAAACCGTGAACGGATTCGCAATATCAAAACAACGACTCTCGATTGGTTTAAAGCCCATTACAACCAAAAATTTCAGTTTGTACAACTGGAGGAGCTGATTCAACTCTTAGAGGGTGCGGAGGAGGAATCACTAGAAATACTTCGTGATGAACTGCACCGTTTTAGCCACCTCTCCCATGCGCTGGAACAGATGGATTTTCGGGCAGTGTTTCGAATTTTTATGAACCGACTACGTCAACAGAGTATCGATGACGTCCGCGGAGGGAAAATAACGGTAATGGGGCTGTTAGAGACACGGGGTGTCTCCTTTGAGGGAGTTGTTATTATCGACTTTAATGAAGGGTACGTCCCCCATAAGAGTGAAAAGGATCTCTTTCTGAACACCAAAACACGAGAATATGCGGGGCTACCGAGTGCACATGACCGTGAATCACTTCAAAAACACTACTACTCCATCCTGTTTAACCGCGCGAAAAAAGTGGTGATCGGCTGTGTCCAAAACGCCGAGTCGGTACCGTCGCGCTTTTTACTCCAACTGGGGATCAAGAGTACTCCCTCACGCTACCGTTTTGAGGAGGTTTTATTTCCCCCTGCGAGGTTTAACGAGCGGTATATCCAAGAGTATGCAAGTGAGTACGATTTTACGGCTCACCCCCTCTCTGCGAGCGGGATCAAAACATTCTTAACCTGCAAAAGAGCATTTTACTATCGCTATATCGCTCATATCCGCGATCACGAATTGCCGCGCGATCTCTCTCAAGAACGCGATATCGGGAATGCGCTGCACAGTGCGCTGGAACAACTTTTTACCCAAAGAGACCGCTATACATCGGCGGTGCAGATCAAAGAGGCTCTTCGTGCTCAATGGGAAGAGGCAAAAAAGGATGATCCTCTGGAGCGTTATATGAAACGGCTATGGATTGATAAGTTAGATCCTTTTTACGGCAGTGAGGTAGAGCGTTTTACCTCGGGTTCTCATGTCCTCTATAACGAGAAAGATGTCAGTGTGAAGATCGAGGGGATCACGCTGATGGGTCGGATCGATCGGATCGATGAAAATAACGGCGTCTTAGAAGTGATCGATTACAAAAGCGGCAAATACCCTGATACGACCAAAGAGCCCAAAGAGGATGATGTTGATTATCAGCTCAGTGTTTATGCCCTCCTTGCCGGAGAGTTGGGGAAAGTGGGACAATGCGGCTATTATGATTTAGGAAAAGGGGAACTTAAATTTGAGCAATTTTTGGAGGCAAAAATTACTAAACTGCGAGAGATATTAGCTTTTATGGCGTCTGAGAGAGTGTGGAACTGGGAGATGTGCGAAGATTTGAGCCGATGCCGCTACTGTCCGTATGTTTATCTCTGTCATCGGGAGGTTATGCGTGGAATTTGAACCCTTTTTAGCCTATGAGGCGAGTGCGGGGAGCGGTAAGACCTTTAACCTCGTTGTCCGCTATCTAAGCCTCCTTTTTATGGGGGAGAACCCATCCTCCATTGTCGCATTAACCTTTACGAACAAAGCGGCGAATGAGATGTTGGAGCGGATCATCCTCACCCTCGAAGAGTTGCCTACGCGGAGCGAGCTTTCCCATATCGCACGTCTCAGCGGGATCGATGAAGCGACGATACTGCAAGAGCGTCCCAAAGTACTCTCCCGCTTTTTACGTTCCGATATTCAAATCTCTACGATCGATAAATTCTTTGGTCGGATTTTACGGAAATTTGCCCTTAATGCGGGGCTGATGCCCACCTTTAAAACGGTTCAGAATCATCACGAGAGCGCACTTCTGGAGCGATTTTTAAACGAGGTGGAGGTGTCCCGTTCTTCCGAGGCATTGGTACATCTCTCCCTTTTGAGCGACAAGCGGCTCGGTGATCTTTTTGTTCTCCTCTCCTCCCTCTATTCTAAATATAAAGAGCTCAATTTGGAGGCGTATGAGGGGATTGAAGCTCCGGAAGAGTCGATGACGTATACTTTGGAGTTGGCAGGGGAACTCTCAAGGCTGGTATTGTCAAAGCCCCTGAGTGACCGTGCCCAAAAAACGATGCAGATTGAGAGTTTCGAGGATCTCTTAGGAAAGACGTGGCTTATGAAGCCGAGTTTGGAATATTGGGATTTTAAAAAAATCTATGAACCGCGTATGGATGAACTGCTCCGAGAGATTCAAACTGCGGTAGCCTCCCAGATGCGCCGCCGTGAAGTGCTCTATTTTAAAGAGTTGTTGAGTATTTTGAAACTCTACATCAAGAGCCGTCACTCTATGGCGTTGCAGAGCAATGAACTGAGTTTTGATGATATCACCCTCAATGTCCATACGCTGTTGCGGGAAAAATTGGAGAGCGAATTTCTCTATTTCCGCCTTGATTCGCGTCTAAAACATCTCCTTCTCGATGAGTTTCAAGACACCAGCGTCATCCAGTTTGATATTCTCCGCCCGCTGATCGAAGAGATACGCTCCGGTGTCGGGGTGAACGAGGGGGGGAGCTTTTTCTTTGTCGGGGATGTAAAACAATCGATCTACCGTTTTCGCGGAGGGGTGAGCGCACTGTTTCATCAAGTCGCCGAATTGTTCGATGTCCGTTTGGAACCGCTTAAGGTGAATTACCGCTCCCGCAGTGAGATCGTCGATTTTGTCAACCGTTCTTTTGAGGGGAAAATTAAGGGGTATATTCCTCAACAAAGTCCGCAAAGCTATAGCGGAGGATATGTCGAGGTGGTGAGCAGTGAAGATCTCCTTGAAACCCTCAGTGAACGTATCGCATTGCTGATCAATCAAGGGGTAATCCCTGAAGAGATCGCCGTATTGACCGCGACCAACAAAGACGGCAGTGCGGTAGAAGAGGCATTGAGCGCTCACGGATACGATGTGGTGACCGAAACGACCGCGCGCCTGATCGCACAGCGGAGTGTCAGGGCTATTATTGAGTATCTTCGCTTTTGCTATTTCGGTGAGCCGATTTACCGTTCCAACTGCGCGGCTCTGCTGGGGCTTTCTATCGAGCAGATCGAGCGCTCAAGTGCAGAGGAGGTATCGACGGCGGCTATCGCTTTTGTTCGAAGTTTTCGTATTGCGGACAAAAGTGCTCTGATGTTTATCGAAGTACTGCGGAGCTATCGCGATATCGAAGAGGTCGTTTTTGAGATTGAGCGGTTGGAGAGCACCTCTCCGCAAAGCGACCTAAAAGGGATTCGGATTATGACGGTGCATAAATCCAAAGGGCTGGAGTTTGAGCATGTCATTGTTCTCGATCGGCTCGGAACGGCGAGAAGCCATAACGACGCTATCGTCTATGAGTATGAGGGGGCGCAACTTCGGGGGATCCATTATCGTATCAAGGGGCGTGAAGCACTTGATCCCGTATACGCCAAGGCATTGGAGGCCGAGAAGAGAGCTTCGGATGAAGATCAGCTTAATGCGCTGTATGTGGCATTGACCCGTGCCGTGGAATCACTGATGGTGATAACCAAAACGAAAAGCTCATGGTTTGATCCGTTGGAACTGACCCCATCGCTGCGGGGAGAGTTAGAGGCACAATCACAAAAATCGGAGTCTGCGGAAGCGATAAAAGCAGCCCCTTTCAAAGGGTTAGTGTTCGGTACACAAGAAGCGACTCTCCGCGCTCACAAAGAGGCAACACACGATTATGCGGCAGTTCAATTTGGACTGGCACTTCACTATACGCTGGAGATGATGGGAGATTTTACCTCTGCATCATTGCGCATTGCACTTGAGTCAACCCGTAACCGTTACGGTGCAGTGCTCTCTATCGGTGCGATGGAAGAGATTGAAAAGAGAGTAGGTTTTTTGATCGGCGATGAGACGTTTCACCGCTTAATAGAGGGGAATGTGCGTAAAGAGCAGATGATACGCCATAAGGGGAATCTTGGGGTCATTGATCTTCTGGTAGAGGGTGAAAATGGATGGGTCATCATCGATTATAAAAGCGGACGTGAAGAGGAGCAAAAACATCGTGAACAGGTCAACCGTTATTGTGAAGCGATACGCTTATCCACAGGAGACGAAACCGAGGGATATTTGTGCTATCTCTTGGAAGATCGATGTGAATGGATTAAGTGCTTATAAAAAACTTAATTTAAGCAGAGTATAAGTTTATGCTGGTACAATTGCGCCACTATTTATAGAGACTTTAGAAGGAGACTCAAGATGAAATTTACTAAAATTGCTTCACCTGAGCAAATCGACCGTAAATGGGTTTTGATCGATGCAGAAGGGAAAACATTCGGTCGTTTGATGACTGATGTTGCTGCCCGTCTTCGCGGAAAAGACAAACCTTACTTTACACCAAATGTTGACTGTGGTGACTTTGTTATTATTATCAATGCATCTAAAATCGTAATTAACGGTGGCGGAAAATTGGCTACAAAAGAATATCACACGCACAGCGGTTACTTCGGTAGCGTTAAAAGTGTAAAAATGACAGAGCTTTTGGCGACTAACCCAGAAAAACTCTTTAAACTCGCAGCTCGCGGTATGCTTCCTAAAACAAAATTAGGTCGTGCGATGTTGAAAAAACTAAAAATCTATGCAGGTGCTGAACACCCTCACTCTGCACAGATCGCTAAGTAAGGATAAACGATGGCAAAAACGTATGCAACCGGCAGAAGAAAATCTTCGATCGCTAAAGTATGGCTTGCTCCGGGTACAGGTAAAATCACTGTAAACGGTCTTTCCCTCGACGCATGGCTCGGTGGTCTTGAAGCAAAAAAATTGCGTGTTACTCAACCGCTTTCTTTGACTAAACAAGATACATCAGTAGACATCACTGCTTCAACTATGGGTGGTGGTTTTTCAGGACAATCTGATGCACTTCGTCACGGTATCTCTCGTGCACTTTGCACATTTGATCCGTCTTTCCGTGCTATCTTGAAACCGTTTGGTATGCTTACACGTGACTCACGTATCGTTGAGCGTAAGAAACCGGGTAAGCGCAAAGCGCGTCGTTCTCCTCAATTCTCAAAACGTTAATCGTTCTCTTTTCCCTTTTCGGGAAAAGATTTTCTTCTCTTCTTTTTATATAAACTCTACAGCTTTTCTATTTGTGAATCAAAAAATTCTTCAAGCGTTTTTTTATCTTCATTCGTTAAAACAGCATTGTCATGCATCAAAAGATAGTCGCTTTTTGGCATCATCTCATTTCTAATCAGTTTTTTTGCACGCTCTAATCGCTCTAACTTCACGTTAGCATCTATGGCTTCCCAATGTGAAAAATTAAGTGCCGCTCGTCCCTCTTTTATATTGGCGGACATCACCCAAGAGAGTGGGGCAACATTGTGGTACCACGGGTATGCTGTTTCACTTGAATGGCAGTCGTAGCATGAGGTTTTCAGTATACGCATCGTCTTTGCGTCCGTATGTAACGCAACAGTGTCATCCACCTTCGGATTATGAAAATCGGGTCTGATGAACTGCAGTAGTATCACGGTACCCAATCCCCAATAGAGTATTTTCTTCATCGATAAAGCTTTTTGTTGTACATATCATCCATAACCGTTACAAACGCCAATGCGTCACGCTCAAGCTCTTTGTCATGAGCTACTGGGAGTAGGCGATCCTTCTCATAGATAAACGTTTCAGCCCCTTTGTTGGGTTGAATGATCGCGACTTTATTATGGTGGCGAAGGGCAAAGCTATCATTGAACAGCATCAGTGCTACCTCTTGTTTTTTATCACCATAAATGGAGTGACCTAAAATAGGATAGGTGAGATTGACACCGATAAGATCCAACGCGGTGGCTAAGACATCGGGCTGGGTGGAGAGGGTCTCATATTTTTGAGGTTTCACCCCCTCGCTGATGATAAGGGCGGGAATATGAAACATAGTGACGGGGACAAGATCATCCCCGTAGACGCGGATATTATGATCGGCAACGACGACAAAAACGGTATCTTTATAATACGACTCTTTTTTGGCAAGTTCAAAAAGACGTCCGATGGCAAAGTCTGCGTATTTAACCGCATTTTCAACCCCATATTTAGGTTTTCCGGAGATAAACTCTATTTTTCCCTCGGGCAGTTCAAACGGAGAGTGGTTGGAGGATGAGAACATCACACTGACAAATTTTTCTCCCTTTGCTGCGTGTGATTTGAATTTTTCGTTCGCTTTGAGGACCAAATCTTCATCACTGACCCCCCATGTACTGACAAAACTAGGGTTTTCATAATCTTTTTGTTCAATCACTTCATCAAAGCCGTTTCCCATATACCAGCTGCGCATATTGTCAAATCGTCCCTCGCCGCCGTAAATAAAGCTCGATTTATAGCCTAGCGGTTTGAGAAGAGACGCGACGGTGAAAAAATCGCTTTGGGATTTATTGCGCTTTACAACACCCTCACCCGGAAGCGGCAAATATCCCGAACTCATCCCCGCCAATCCTTGGATACTGCGCGTTCCGTTGCTAAAGAGATTGCTAAAGGCAATCCCCTCATGGGAAAGCTTTTCGAGATTAGGGGTGATAGAGCCATCCCCTCCGCTAAATCCTACGAATTGGCTCCCCATCGATTCTTGGATAAATATGACGAGGTTTTTAGGTTTTTGAGAGGGAAAATGGGTCGGCTCAAGACGGCTAAAGGGACGTTCTCCACTCCCAATTAGATGGAGCTTTGCCCCCACCCGTGCATACGCTTCGCTAAGCCCTATTTTCCCGTAGGGTTTCACCAAATTTTCTTCTTTGGTATAGCTCTTGTAAGCGTATCCGATGGAGTAGAGAGAGTTTTTGGCAATTTCATTTGCCATTCGATTGGTGCTATAGAGGGCATCAGAGATGTTGGCGGGGCGATGACCGAATGAGGAGCGGATTCCGATGAAAAGAACGGCAACTACAATCGGAAACAAAAGGAGACGTTTCCATAGAGGTGTTTGGATCGCTTCAACTAAACGCAGCGGTGAGAAGCGCAGATAACTCCATGCCATTACAATGAGCATCCCGAGTGCGACAGCCAATTGCAACGGATACTCTTTGAGGATCATCGAGGTGACCTCTTGGGGGTATTTGAGATATTCGATGAAAAGGTAGTTCGGGCGGACATCGTATTGAGCGACAAACGGGAAGGTCGCATTTTCGATATACAGAGCGATAAGGAGAAAAATAAGGACGTAACCGTTCAGAAAGCGTCCTACATATTTCGCGAGAATCTGAGGGGTAATGGAGAGCAAAAGTGCCGGAATAATAAGGATGATAGAGGCAGTCATCGTATCGAGTTTTAAACCGTATAGAAACGATAAGAGCGATTCAGTAAAGCTGATGTCCCCTAAACGATCGAAGTAGAGCCCATAGAGTCCCAGCCGTCCGAGAAAAAAGAGTGTGATAAAGAGGAGGTAAATTTTGAGGAGTTCACGAAGCATACAGTCAGGTTCCTAATAATTAATGATACGCAATTATAGGATAAGTATGGATAATAGTAAGTGTTTACGAACGGTTATCTCATTGAGGATTACAATGCGAAACTTATTTTTTGGAGATGCTGTGTTTACCTTTTTTAAATCTACTCAAGTACTGCAATGGAAAGTCATCCTTACGGTAGCATTTTTTTTGACCCTCGTTGCCAATACAGCATTTTTTAAACACGTTATTGATGTTTATTCCCTCTCGTGGAGTACACTTCCATTTATTGTGTCTCTTGCTATTTTGTTGGTCAGCGTGTGTGTGATACTGCTCACGCTGTTGTCATGGGGGCGGGCTACGAAACCACTCTTAATAATCATTTTGATGGCATCTTCATTCGTGGCCTACTTTATGGATACCTACGATGTGGTAATCGATGCCCATATGATTGAAAATATACTTCAAACCAATCTCAATGAATCTGCCGATTTGTTCAGTGTCACCTTGATTTTATATGTGGCTTTGATCGGTATTATTCCCTCGATTTTGATCTATCGCGTATCGTTTCGAGACGAGGGGATCAAAGCGGTATTGATAGAGAAAGCTAAACTTTTTGGGGCAGCTTTGGGGATTGCACTGGTTGTTTTGGTGGTATTTAATAAAAACTACACCTCTTTTTTTCGTGAGCATAAACCGCTACGCTACTATGCTAATCCGGCTTATTATTTCTATTCGGTAGGTCATTATGTTCAAAAATTCCTCTCTCACCCTTACACAGGACTGCAGATTATCGGCAAAGATGCCAAAATATCTGCTACAGATGTGGATCGGGAATTGGTAATTTTGGTTGTTGGAGAAGCGGCGCGGTGGGATCATTTTTCCCTGAATGGATATTCTCGCGAAACGAACCCCCTGTTGAAAAAAGAGGATATTATCAATTTTTCTCAATTTAGTTCGTGCGGAACCGAGACAGCTGTCTCGGTTCCGTGTATGTTCTCTTCTCTCACTAGAGATAACTATGAGGGCGAGAAAGCAGGCCATATTGAAAATGTTTTGGATGTTATCGCTCATGCGGGAGTTAACGTATTATGGAGAGATAATAACTCCGATTCCAAAGGAGTAGCGCTTCGTGCAACCTATGAAGATTATAAGTCTTCGGATAAAAATACAATGTGTGAAGGTGGGGAATGCCGTGATGAAGGGATGCTGGTAGGACTGGATGAATACATCAAGTCTCATCCGAAAGGGGACATTGTGATTGTCCTTCATCAAATGGGAAATCATGGCCCAGCCTATTATAAACGCTACCCCAAAGAATTTGAGAAATTTACACCCGTATGCAAAAGCAATCAGTTGGAGCAATGCAGCGAGCAAGAGATTACGAATGCGTATGATAATGCCATTCTTTATACGGATCATTTTCTCTCAAAAACGATCAACTTTTTAAAAGGACACAATGATAAATTTGAGACGGCAATGTTTTATGTCAGTGACCATGGTGAATCTCTTGGTGAAAAAGGTCTTTATTTGCATGGGTTCCCTTATGCAATCGCTCCTGAAGTGCAAAAACATGTTCCCGCAGTTATGTGGTTTGGAAAACATTTCGAGGTCAATAAGAGAAAGCTTAGAGAAAAAGCCAAAGAACCGTTATCGCATGATTCTTATTTTCATACAGTATTAAATTTTGCCGAAATCAACAGCAGCGTCTATCAAAGTGAATTGGATATTTTGCATGGAATCCACTAAAAATATAACGCTTACCGTAAGTATTTTAATAGGTGCCGTCCTTTTTTTCGGATTAAGTGGAACTGATATCTGGGTACAAAGCCATTTCTATAATCCCTTTACCCGTCAATGGGTCGTTGACACGAATAATGAAGTTCTGAAATTTATTTTTTACGATGGTATCAAGCGTCTTTTAATTCTTATCGCTGTCTTGATGCTGTTTGGTTCGATAACGGTATGGAAACACCCTTTTTTTGAACCGTATCGACGAGGGATAGCTATCGTTCTTCTCTCATCCATATTAGTTCCGGTGATCGTCGGATCATTAAAAGCCGTAACCAATATGCCATGCCCGAAAAATATTGAAATTTTTGGTGGAGTTTATCCCCATACGTGCGTGTGGGAAAAATACTCTACAGAAGAGTGTCATTTAGAAAAACAAAAATGCTGGCCGGCAGGGCATGCAAGCGGCGGGTTTGCATTACTTGCACTGGTGTTTTTATTTCGTTCACGAAAAGTAAAAATTGCGGCTGCTTCTACCGCTATGCTGATTGGATGGAGCATGGGGACGTATAAAATGCTTATTGGCGATCATTTTCTGAGTCATACGGTTATTACAATGATTTTGGCATGGTTGATTATTTTGTTCATTGTACGCGGTGTCGATAAATTCAATGAAATAAGAGAATCGCGTAAAGAGGGAGTGTGAGATTAGATGCTATAATCTCACCTAAAAAATGAGCACGGATTGAAACTTTTACTACTTCTTTTACAGAGTGTTTGGCTCATCGCATCGACACTTCATCTAAGTGCCTCCTCTAACCCTGCGCGTCTTAATCCTCTGATTGCTACCGATTCGGCCAGTTCGTCTATTGCCGGATTTCTCTTTAACTCTCTTGTCAAATACGACGAGAGCGGTCAGAAAATCATCGGGGATTTGGCAGAATCCTACCGTTTTGTTACTCCGACACTCATTGAGTTTAAACTTCGACGCGGGGTAAAATGGCATGACGGCAAGCCGTTCACGTCTAGGGATGTCTTGTTCACCTATAATCTGATTAAATCGCCGACGACTATTACCCCTTATGCTTCCGATTTCAGAGTTATCAAACAAGTTAAAATCATTGATGAGCATACCCTTCGCGTTACCTATGAAAAACCCTATTTCAAAGCGTTGGAAATATGGATGATGGGGATTGTCCCAAGCCATATTCTCAAAAATGAAAAAGATATAATGGGTTCACGCTTTAATACCGCTCCTATCGGAACAGGGCCGTATATCCTGAAAAAGCTGGAGTTTTCGAAACAGATTGTTCTGGAGGCTAACCCGAGTTATTTCGAGCATCCTCCGAAGATTCAAAAAATTATATTTCATGTCATCAGTGATCCGATGACCCGATTTTTGATGCTGAAATCGGGTCAAATCGATGTAAGCGGCTTGGAGCCGATGCAGTATGAACGGCAATTGGACACATCGTTTCATCAAAAATTTGCAACGTTGGAGCTCCCCTCCCACAGTTATACCTATCTGGGACTTAACCTCAGACTGAAAAAATTTCAAGATCCCAGAGTCCGTGAAGCCCTCTCATTGGCAATTGACCGTGAGGCTTTGATCGATGTATTGTTTTTGAAGCATGGAAAAGTATGTACCGGCCCTTTTTTACCGGGAAGCAAAGGATTCAACACGGAGATAAAGACTCCGAAACGTGATCTTGTACGTGCTAGATCTCTCCTAAAAGCCGCAGGATACGATGCCGCTCACCCTCTTGAGTTTGAGATCGCAACCTCAAACTCAAATGCGATTCGCCCGTATGCCGCCGAAATTTTACAACGTCAGCTTCAGGGTGTCGGGGTGAGGGTGACGCTGCGGGTGATGGAGTGGCAGGCGTTTTTGAATACGGTTGTAGCACCCAGAAAGTTTGATGCGGTATTGTTGGGCTGGTCGCTTTCCCTGACCCCTGATCCGTATGCTCTTTGGCACTCTGAGAGTGACGTTCCGGGAGGGTTTAATCTTGTGGGGTACCATTCGGCGCGTACCGACACTCTGATAGAACAGATGGAAAATTCGACCGATCCTGAGAGGATTGCCTCTTTGCAGCGTCAAATTTTCGCTCAAATTGCAGAGGATAACCCTTATCTCTTTTTGGTGATCCCTAATGAGATCAACGTCTATAGCCGATCGATCAAAGGGATAAAACCGAGTATTAACGGCATTTGGGAAAATTATATCGATTGGGAAAAAAAATGAAAAAAGTGATTTTATTTGATTTAGACGGGACACTGATCGATTCAACCGAAGCAATTTTGGAGAGTTTTCACCACTCTCTTCAAACGCACGGTTTTGGTCATGGTGTGAGTGATGCGATGATTACCTCACAGATAGGACACACCTTGGAGACGATGTTTGAGGGTGTCGGAGTTGAAACAGAAGCGATTGATGCACACGTGGCGACCTATAAACTCTATTATCGGGAAATTTCACGCCAAAAGACTCTCTTGCTCCCCGGAGCAAGAGAAGCGGTACACGAAGCCTCCTTATTTGCCCGTTTAGGGATCGTAACCACCAAAACAGGGCTTTATTCGCGTGAGCTGATGGAACATTTTGAGTTGATGCACTATTTTGAGGTACTCATAGGGCGTGAGCATGTTGAGAATCCAAAGCCACATCCCGAACCGATTTTAAAAGCACTAGAAGAGATGGGGAATCCTAATTTAAGTGTTTGGATGATCGGGGATACCCGACTTGATATTGAAGCTTCTAACCGTGCCGGGATAGAATGTGTCGCGATCACCAGCGGATACGATAATATGGAACAATTGCTAACATTAACGGATATTATAAAACCTAATGCTCTTGAAGCGGTAAAATATATCGCTCAGAGGGGATGAAAGTAACATTTTATCTTTGGTTTTATCGCTCGCAACGACTGAAAAGCTACATTTAAGAGCAACTTTCATAGAATACACGTATTGATAAAATTCAACTTAAACTTAAGTCAGAGGGAGAATTCATGCTAGAGATTCGATGGCATAGTCGAGCCGGACAAGGTGCCGTAACAGGTGCAAAAGGTCTAGCCGATGTTGTATCCACCACCGGTAAGCATGTACAGGCATTTGCGTTTTACGGGTCAGCTAAACGTGGAGCAGCCATGACGGCGTATAATCGCGTCGATGATAAAGTGGTTATGAACCACGAAAAATTTATGAGACCCGACTATGTTTTGGTTATTGACCCTGCATTGGTATATGTCGCAGACATCACGGCAAACGAAAAAGATAATACTATTTATATCGTTACAACTCATATGAGTACGGATGAGCTTATTGCTTCTCAGCCGAAATTGGAAGGGAAAAAAGTCTACACCGTAGACTGTATTAAAATTGCTCAAGAGACAATCGGAAAAGCGATCCCTAATACACCAATGCTGGGTGCATTGATGAAAGTATCAGAGATGTATGACATCGAGTTTTTCAAAGAGAGCATGATTAAAGTTCTCAAAAAACTTCCACAAAAAATTATCGATGCCAACATGATCGCGATACAACGCGCGTATGATGAAGTGAAATAAGGAGCACATGATGGAAAAAAAAGGATGGGATGGGTTCGAAATCGGTGCCATGCTCCGAACGTTTGACGGAGCCGTAAGCGATATCGCAACAACACTTCCGGAGAATCGCCCTTATTCACAATCAAGCTCGTTCACGGCGAGTGTAGCTGACTGGCGTATTGAAAAACCTTTGTTCAACAAAGATTATTGTATTGACTGCCAATTTTGCTGGGTTTATTGCCCGGATATGTCGATCATTTCACGCGATAAAAAGATGATCGGAATCGATTTCGATCACTGTAAAGGATGCGGAATCTGTGTACAGGTTTGCCCGACAAACCCTAAATCTCTTCTCATGTTCCCTGAACAAAAAGATGAAGAGAGTGCTCTTGCCGAATGGCCTAAAAAAGAGAAAAAAGACCAAGCAGAAGAACCAAAGGAAGACTAATGGCTGATACAATGGAACTACGCGATATTGAAGTTTGGGATGGTAATATGGCTGCAAGTCATGCACTTCGTCAAGTGCAAGTTGACGTAGTAGCCGCTTACCCTATTACCCCATCGACACCTATCGTAGAAAATTATGCAGGTTTTACTGCAAACGGCTATGTGGACGGCGAATTTGTAATGACTGAATCTGAACACGGTGCAATGTCATGTTGTATCGGTGCGGCTGCAGCAGGTGGACGGGTTGCTACGGCTACCAGTTCTCAAGGGTTTGCACTGATGGTAGAGACGTTGTACTCTGCATCAGGTATGCGTTTACCGATCGTCCTTAATGTTGTTAATCGTGCTATCGGTGCGCCGCTTAACGTTAACGGTGATCACTCTGATATGTATATGGGACGCGACAGCGGTTGGATTCAACTCGATTCGTATTGCCCTCAAAATGCCTATGATTTGAACTTCATTGCATTCAAAGTATCTGAAGATCATGACGTTCGTTTGCCGGCTATGGTTCACCAAGACGGATTTATGACCTCACATACGGCTCAAGGGGTTCATACCCTTCCTGATGATGTAGCCTACAAATTCGTCGGTGAATATAAACCGATGAACGATATGCTCGATCTTGATCATCCGGTAACTCACGGGGTACAAACGGAAGAAGATTGGCATTTTGAGCATAAAGCACGTCAGCAGCATGCTCTTATGACAGCAGTTATCCCGAAAATCGAAGCGGCGTTTGACGAGTTTGAAAAATTGACAGGTCGTCGTTATAACATCGTTGAGTCGTATAATATGGACGATGCGGAAGTAGCGGTTGTTTGTATGGGAACATCGGTTGAAACGGCACGTGAAGTTGCCGAAGAGATGCGTGCACAACACGGCATTAAAGCGGGTGTCGTCGGTATTCGTGTGTTCCGTCCATGGCCATTGGAGCAAATTGCAGCGGCATTGAAAGATGTCAAAGCAATCGGAGCACTTGATCGTTCAAGCCCGCATGGTACGGTCGGAGCCTTATTCAATGAGATTTCAGGATCATTGTTTAACACCGATACGAAAACAGTTCTCACGAACTATATCTACGGATTGGGCGGACGTGATTTGACCAAAGCACACTTAGTGAGTATCTTCACGGATCTCAAAGCAAATGCGGATGCTGGTAAAGTAACCACTCCATTGCAACAGTATATCGGTCTTCGCGGACCGAAACTCTCTTTTTTCTAAGGAGCCCCTATGTCAGAAATGAAAAAAATTAAAAACCTCAAAGATTTTTCCACTTCAGCGGATCGCTTTGAAGGGGCTAACCTTCTTTGCCCGGGCTGTGCCCACTCGATTATTGTTCGTGAAGTTTTAAACGCTACGAATGATGATTTGATTCTTGCGGCATCGACAGGATGTTTGGAAGTATGTACTGCGGTTTATCCGTATACTTCTTGGGATGCATCATGGATTCATATCGGATTTGAAAACGGTTCCTCTGCGGTAGCGGGTGCTGAAGCGATGTACAAAGCACTCAAAACCAAAGGGCGTTTGAAACAACCGGATCGCGTACCTAAATTTGTCGCATTCGGCGGTGATGGTGCAACTTATGATATCGGATTCCAATGGATTTCAGGATGTTTTGAACGCGGGCACAACATGATGTACGTTTGTTTGGACAATGAAGTGTATGCAAACACAGGTGGACAGCGCTCAAGTTCGACTCCGATCGGTGCATCAGCAACGACGACGCCTGCAGGACGTGTCAGTTACGGTGAAAAACGTAACAAAAAAGACATGATGGCGATTATGGCGGCACACGGTGCCCCTTATGTAGCACAAGTCGCTCCGAACAAATGGAAAGACATGGTGGCAAAAATTCAAAAAGGGTTTGCCGCAGAAGGCCCTGTTTATATTAATGCGATGTCAGCGTGTACAACTGAGTGGAAATTTGCTCCGGAAGATACCATCTCCATCTCTGATTTGGCAACCGATTCATTGGTTTTCCCATTGTACGAAATCATTGACGGAACCAAACTTAATATTACTTACCGTCCGAAAAATATTGTTCCGGTACGTGATTACCTCGGTGCACAAGGGCGTTTTAAACACCTTTTCACCAAACAATACGATTACCTTATCGATGAGTGGCAAACTCGTGTCGATGCGAAATGGGATTATCTCCAACGTCGCGAAGAGGCAAGTGTCTAAGACACTTCCTCTCCTCTCTTTATCTTCTCTCTTTTCCCCTTATAAATTTTTGGAACTCTCTTTGCTTTATCCTATTACTTAAAACTATTGGATAATCTTATGTACAGAATGACCTATAACCATTTAAACAATTCAGGATGTTCCGCACGCGGCATCGCAAAGCGCGAAAGCAAAGAAGAGTTGCTCGAACTTGCTGAAGAGCTCAAAGAGACAATTTGTAATGTTGATATCCGTCCTATTGAGGGGACTATAGAAAAGCGCCTCCCGATGGAGCTCTTTTTGAACATGAAAGAGTTACGGTGAGTCGTTACTTCCTAGTACTCGATGCGGGAACGGGGAGTATCCGTTCCATCATTTTTGATACACTCGGAAATCAAGTAGCTATTGCCCAATATGAGTGGGAACATATCGCTGAGGCGGGTGTTGCAGGGTCTATGGGATTTGATTTTGTGCGCGGTTGGGAACTTGCGAAGCGGTGTATCCGAGAATCGATTGCTGCCTCAGGGATCAATCCTACTGAGATTGCGGCGGTATCGGCATCGAGTATGCGCGAGGGGATCGTTGTCTATGATGGCGATAACCGTGAGATATGGGGAGTAGCGAATGTCGATGGTCGCTCAGGTGAGGAAGTCTCCTATCTCAAAAAAACATTTCCAACACTGGAAGCAGAGAGTTACGCAATAAGTGGACAAACGTTTGCCCTCTCTGCCGCACCGCGACTGCTGTGGCTGAAAAATAATCGCCCAACCGTGTATGAGAAAGCCCGCTATTTTACAATGATCAGTGATTGGATACTCTTCAAGCTCAGCGGAGAGTTAGCGTCTGAGCCTTCTAATGCGGGAACGGCGGGAGCTTTTAGTCTGAAAAATCGCACTTGGAATAAAACTGAGTTCGAGAGATGCGGACTCAAAGATTTGTTTGTCCCGATACGCGAGAGCGGAGAGGTATTAGGTCACATCAATGCAGAAACCTCTAACGAGACGGGATTAAGCACGGAAACCCTAGTGGTGATGGGGGGCGGTGACGTTCAAATCGGTACGGCGGGGCTGGGAGCATCTGCGCTCGGCGATGCGGTGGTACTCGGAGGGAGTTTTTGGCAGCAGGTGGTCAATATCCCTAGCGATGCGAAACTCTCTAATGAGATGCTGTTGCGGGTCAATCCGCATGTCGTACGCGGAATGTCTCAGGCAGAAGGGATCACCTTTTTTACGGGACTGGTTATGCGGTGGTTTCGTAACACCCTTGGGTGTGGGAAAAGTTATGCAGAGCTTGAAGCAATGTCTAAAAGTGTTCCCATCGGTTCGTATGGAATCACCCCCATCTTTAGTGATCGGATGAACTACGGCGAGTGGATACACGCCTCTCCCTCGTTTATCGGGCTTGGCTTGGATGAGTCCAAATACAACGTCGCATCGATGTTTCGTGCATTGGAAGAGAACGCGTGCATCGTGAGTGCGATCAATCTGGAAAACATCAAAGCCTTTAGCGGCGTTTCACCCAGCTCCATTACGTTTGCAAGCGGAGCGGCTAATGGAGCGTTATGGTCTCAGATTTTAGCGGATGTCACAGGATTAGAAGTGCGTGTACCGGTAGTCAAAGAGGCAACGGCATTGGGTGTGGCGATGGCGTGCGGTATCGG
Organism: Sulfuricurvum sp.; assembly: GCF_030691015.1. Taxonomy (GTDB): domain Bacteria; phylum Campylobacterota; class Campylobacteria; order Campylobacterales; family Sulfurimonadaceae; genus Sulfuricurvum. Next base: position 204,649 of record NZ_JAUYFF010000010.1, on the reverse strand, counting down.
TGCTGGGGTCTATAAAAGCTTTGAAGAGGCGGGGAAAGAGATCGTCAAAATCGAGCGGACGTATGAACCGAACGCGGTTAATCACGAACAATACGGCGAGATCAAAGAGAGATGGCTTAAAGTGTACGCTAAACAAATGGAGCTAGTTCGTGAAGGGATTACGGAGCCGATGTGGAAGGCTCCGGGAATTTAGAACCCATACGCCTTTTCATCGAGAAGGTCTAGCTCTTCGGTATATTTATCGTCCACAAACGGCTCATAATGCGATTTGTAGTAGGCATAATGTTCCGTGTGTTTATGCCCCTCTAACGACTCCTCATCTGCCCACGACTCAACAGCGAAGAATTTACGCGGATTATCACGAGACTGAAAGATATAGTAATAGAGGCACCCCGGTTCTTTAAGTGAGGGGGCAACCATATCCTCTAATAATTTTTTTACCGTTGCGATATGTTCCTCTTTGGCAATAAAGGTCACTTTTTTCGTAATTTTCATTTTTTTCCTTATTTTTTGAGTTTAGCTTGTTCGAGTTCCCAGTATTCCATTTCAAACATTTTATCTAATGAAAGAGATGTCCATCCGCCGAGCTGTTCGGCAGAGAGAATAGCGGTAATCGTGTGTTTGACGATGTCGCCGATAATGCGGGACTCTTTTTCATCTTTCCCCAGCACGACGATACCTACCCCTTTGATCACCGCGTAGCGGGGGGCGAGATCGAGACAGATGTGTACCGAGGAGGCATTAGTATCGAAATAGCTTTTGTACTCCTGCGCAAATTGCTCAATTCCCTTAGCGATATCACCGTCGATGATTGCAGGGAACGGTTTGATCCGGATAACGTGTTCGGGTGTCAACCCTCCCTTTTTGACAAGCGATTCGAGGTTGGGGAGGATACTGAAAAGCTGGGCGCGGGGTGAATCGATGAGAAGGGGAAACAACTCACATCCGCGAAGTTTTGCCGCTTCGATTCCGACCGCTTGCGCAATACTCGGGTCGCCTTTTCCTTCACAATCACCACACGCCAATGTGACCTGCTCAGTGAGATACTTTTCAGCGACAGTGACAAGTTCAATCATTTTCTCATAGGCACGCTGTGCATCATTATCAAACGTGAAAACGCCGTGATGCATCAAAACCATCCCCGTAAGGTTTTCCCAATCGATGTTGCGGGTAATCTCATAGATATGTTTCGCCAGCTCAAATCCGGGCATCACGTAATCGATGATGAGCATATTTTTCCCGTAGAGCTTTTGAACTAATCCTTTCCCCTCGGGGGTATTGGTGAGGGTAACGACCGCATCGGCATGGGTGTGATCGACAAAATCATAAGGGATGATGGCGTGAAGGATCGCTTCGATGGAGGGATTCGGGAAACTCTGATCTGACATGGCAGCACGTTGCTCTGCAACCATTTGGGTATCGCTCAGGCTCTCTCGTGTCGCCATTTCCAGCAGTACACCCAGATCGACGGGGGAGAATCCTCCTTTCTCGATGGTATCGAGATTCCAGCCTGATCCCTTGACGTAGAGGGTGTTATCAATTTTTACCGAGGTATTTCCGCCGCCGTGGAGTACCAACTCCTTACTTTGCCCTAAGAGTTGGGAGGTATAGACCCTCATTCCCAGCGGGTCGTTTCGGTATTGGGCGGCGAGTGTATCGTCAAAGAGGCTTGTCATAATGTTAGATCCTTCTATTAATGGTCAAATTATAGCGATGAGGGGATAAAATATGCTAATATTGCTCCCATTAAATATAAAAATTGAAGGATTTTCATGCCGTTACTCGATAGTTTTTGCGTAGACCACACCATTATGCCCGCTCCCGCCGTTCGTAAAGCAAAGGGGATGAAAACCCCTAAGGGTGATGATATCACCGTTTTCGATTTACGTTTTGTAAAACCGAATGAAAAAACACTCTCTCCTGAAGGTATCCATACGTTGGAACATCTTTTTGCAGGGTTTATGCGTGATCATCTCAACTCTGGAAGCACCGAGATCATCGATATCTCTCCTATGGGATGCCGCACCGGATTTTACATGTCTGTGATCGGAACACCGAGCGAAGAGGTCGTTGCCGAAGCATGGGAAGCATCGATGAAAGATATCCTAGAAGTTAAAAGTCAAAATGATATCCCTGAACTCAACATTTACCAATGCGGAACGTACAAAATGCACTCCCTCGAAGATGCGAAAGCGATTGCGACCGAAGTGCTCCGCAAAGATATTGATATTATGGATAACGAAGCGTTAGCGCTTGACCTCGCAAAGGTAGAGCAATAATGAAGCTTTTGTTGCCGATGGATGGCGATGATACGCAGGAGTCAGAACTCACGGGTATTTTAAGCGCATCGTTTTGGGCAACGGTAGAGGTGGAAGAGGGGCGTGTCGTAGAGATTAATTTTTATACGGATCGTTCTGAAATCGAGGGTTGGTTGGATGCGGTTATCGTCACCAACAACTATGAACCCGTTATGGAGTTCATCGATAATCAGATGATGGTTCTTGTTGCTCATACACAGCGCACCATCGATGATATTGTCGAAGCATACTTATTTAGAGAACTGCACGATTTGTCATTATGATCACTTCGCTTCTTCATCCCTCGCCTCATACGAAAATTATGGTGGTGACAAGCCATTTGGATTCTATGACGGAGGAGATGGGTGATTTCCTCGCTCCCTATGAGGGGTTGATCGATGTTTCACTTTTCCCTGGGGATCATCAGAGTCTAAATATTTTTCATAAAACTTTTACGATCAAAGATTATAAATCTCCCGCAGGGGGAATTCCTCGCGATTATGCCGCTGTGATTGTACAGGATGTATTGCATCTGCACGAATCTCCACACAAATTTTTAGAGCTGCTTTACCGCACACTTTTGAATGCTTCCGAGATTATTATTCTCCAAAAAAACGGTTCTATGCCGATTGGTGAGGTGGAAGAACTGCTCGATCAGGTGGAGTTTCGGGCGATCAATGCAATGAGCGATTTGATAGAGGGGTATGAGGTGATCGTGGCAAAAAAAATGCATATGTGGGGAAATGGACTGTGAAGGCGTGGGTACAAAGCGAGGATGGCAGTTATACCGCATACAGCAGTGAATACGACGAACACTACCATTCGACCAAAGACGGCGCCCTTAACGAATCGCTCAAAAAACACATCGAACCCGCTTTTGCACTGCACAGAGAGAAAGATCATCTCCGTCTCATCGACATCTGTTTTGGTTTAGGGTTTAATACCCTCCTGAGTCTCTATTACCGCGACACCTATTTCCCCGATACGACCCTCGAAATCTACTCCCCGGAACTTGACGGCGAACTCGTCGCTTCGCTCGTCGATTTTCCTTATCCCGAAATCTTTGAATCCTATCGAAACATCATTACCGATATTGCAACATTAGGCGGTTACGAGGATGAACGGACGCAGATCACGGTCGATATTATGGATGCACGGGTTGCGATGCGAGAACTGGAGGGGGAATGGGATGTGTGTTATCAGGATGCCTTTAGCCCCTCAGTCAATCCGCTACTTTGGACGAGAGAATACTTCGCCGATATAGGGCGACTGATGGGAGAGGAGGGGGTTGTTACCACCTATTCGACCGCTCTGGCTACGCGGTTGGCTCTGTATGAAAACGGTTTTAACGTCTATTTAAATCAGGGTGAGGGGTATCGCAATGCGACGATTGCCTCGCGGCGTACTTTAGAGGGGTATGAGAAAGTCGATATGGCACATAAGATCGGGTGCAATCCGTCCATCCAAAGTCTTAGAGACGAAAATTCGGCTCTTTGAGGCGATAGTGCTCGATGAGGTGGCGGAGGCGGTTTTCATTGAAGCGCCAGAAATGTTTCGGATCAAAATCGTGATGTGAACTCATCATCTGAAACAGAGACTCTTCGTCCAGATGCTCGAGGGCATTGTTGCACTCGACCATAATTCGCTCCAACAACTCGACCGATTCGGGAGTCGTATCATCATCGGCGAGAGGCTTTTGCGGGAGAAAGAGATACACTTTATAGAGTGTCAGGACCAGTCCGCCGGCAAATGCGAGCATCATTATGAGTTCAATGGTTTTCATGGTTAGTACAACGCGCTAATATGGTCAATATCATTCCAGCTGAGATCTTTTTTAGCCGATGAGGTGAGAATATGGCGCATATAACGGGCAAATACGTCGGTTTCGATGTTGACCCGTGTCCCTTTTTTGTAAGTGCCGAAGAGGGTTTCGCGCATCGTGATCGGGATGATGGTGAGGCGGAATGCATCTCCCATAACCTCATTGACCGTCAGACTTATCCCGTCGATGGTGATGGAGCCTTTCGGGGGGATGAGGGGGATAAATGCTGAGTCGACATCGACGATCACATCGTAACTGTTGCCGTTGTCGGTGATGGAGCGGATAGTGCCGATCGTGTCGATATGCCCTTGGACGATATGCCCCTCGAATCGATCCCCCATCATCATAGCGGGTTCAATGTGTACGGAAGCGCTTAGTTTTTCGGTAGCAATGTGTTTTAGGGTTTCAGGGGAGAGTTCGACGCTAAATCCATCCGACTCGATGCTCACGACCGAGAGGCACGTGCCGTTGATAGCGATGGAGTCACCGAGTTTAGGTTTGTGCGCGGCTTTGAGGGATAAACGATTCCCGCCGAAGCTTTTCACCTGCGCCATTTCTCGAATCAAACCTGTAAACATAGTGCTCCCTTGTTAAAATACAATCTTACCCTCTTCTTGCAAAGAACGGATAATAGTTTTCGCTTTTTCGTGACCGTTATAGGCCGCTTTTCGGCACCATTCGAGTGCTGTATCGTGATCGGCTTCGCATCCGAACCCCTGATCGTACATAAGACCCAGATTATACTGAGCCTCAGCGAGATTCATATTGGCGGCGCGGGAGAAACAGATAAAGGCTTTGGGGTAGTCTTGTACCACTCCATGCCCCTCTTTATAGAGGACGCCGAGATTGTTGAACGCGTTGGTATTTCCCCTCTTAGCCGCTTCTTCGTACCAAAATGCCGCTTCGGAGAAATTTTGTGCACATCCTAAACCCCTCTCCAGTGAGAGTGCCGTTTCAAACTGTGCCTGTGGAAATTCCAATATGGCGGCGCGGAGGAGGTACTCGTAGGCTTTGAATTGGTCATGTGCGACAACGACACCGTCGGCATACATCAGAGCGAGATTGTAAATGGCGGCGGGTTCATTCAGCTCGGCGGCTTGGAGATAGAGATGGTAGGATCGCTCCAGTGAACTCTCAACCCCCAGCCCTTTTTGGTGCATATACCCCAGTGATGAGAGGGCGGTAGGGTTGTTTTGGAGGGCGAGCGTTTCAAAAAGCTCTAGCGCTTCATCATAGCGCCCATTATTAAAAGCATCAAATGCACTTTGGAGCATACAGAGTCCTAGTCAATTTTTGGAGGATTATAACAAAGCGCACTTAACGGCGAACTTTTTTGTCTTCGCGCTGTTTTTCTTTAAGCTTGGTTATAACGTCTTTGAGTTCCTCTTTTTTTTGGAGAAGCTCGTCGCGGATGAGGTATTCGTCTCCTCCATCTACTTCAGGATCGTATTCGAGAGGTTCCGGATTGTAGTTTTTGAGAAGCTCTTCTAATGTTTTGGTGTTTGCGGCATCCATTTGTGTCACCTGTCATCAAAATATTTTCTTAATTGTAGGCTATTTTTCCTTTCTCTTTTTATAGGTTTCAACAAGGGAAGCTATAATTGCATTAATAATTTACGTAAAAAGAAGTAATAATGAACTATGACGTTATCGTCGTCGGCGGAGGACACGCCGGAATCGAAGCCGCACTCGCCTCGGCACGCATGGGACAAAATACCCTGATGGTCTCTATTTTAGCGGAACAAGTAGGTGCTACGAGCTGTAACCCTGCCGTCGGTGGACTTGCTAAAGGGCACTTGGTTCGTGAACTCGATGCCCTCGGCGGAGAGATGGGATTGCTGACCGATGAAGCGGGAATCCAGTTTCGTATTCTCAATATCACCAAAGGCCCCGCCGTTCGCGGAAGCCGTGCGCAGATCGATATGGATCGATACCGTATCCTCGCCCGCAATAAAATCCTCACCACCCCTAACATGTCGTTGATCCAAGAGACGGTTACGGCTCTTATCGTCGAAGAGGGCTCTGTTGTAGGCGTCCGCACCCATCTGCTCAACGAGTATCGAGCCAAGAAGGTAATTTTGACGACGGGGACGTTCTTAAACGGTGTCGTCCATATCGGGGAGATCACTCAGGAATCAGGTCGTTTCGGCGAGTTTCCCGCCAAAGGACTTACCGATTCCCTTCGCGCGGCTGGGTTAAATGTCGGACGGCTCAAAACAGGGACGTGTCCCCGAATAGATAGCTCATCCATCGATTTTAGTGTCATGGAGATTCAAGACGGCGACGAACTTCCTAATCCGTTTAGCTTCCGCACCGATCGGCACGAGTTCGCTCGTACCAAAAAACAGCTCCCTTGCTATATCGCCTACACCAACGAAGATACTCACGCCCTCATCGAGGGGAACTTTCACCGTGCTCCCCTTTTTACGGGACAGATCGAGGGGGTAGGGCCGCGTTATTGTCCGAGTATCGAGGATAAGATCAACCGTTTCCGTGACAAAGAGCGTCACCATCTCTTTATCGAACCCCAAAGTGCGGAAAATACCGAGTGCTACATCAACGGTATGTCCACCTCGCTCCCACCTGATGTACAGCGTTCTATGATCCACTCCGTACAGGGGATGGAGAATGCGAAAATCGTCCGTTACGGGTATGCAATCGAGTACGATTACGTCGATCCGACTGAGCTTAAACACACGTTGGAGACAAAAAAAGTCAAAAATCTCTACTGTGCCGGACAGCTCAACGGGACAACAGGGTACGAAGAAGCCGCGGCACAGGGGATGATGGCGGGGATCAATGCCGCACTCTCACTTCAAGGGAAAGAGCCGCTCATCTTGCGTCGTGATGAAGCCTACATCGGGGTTTTGATCGATGATTTGGTCACCAAAGGGACGAAAGAGCCGTACCGTATGTTCACCTCCCGCGCCGAATATCGCTTGTTGCTCCGCGAAGAGACGGCCGATTTGCGTTTGGGACGCTACGGTCACGCTCTGGGGCTCATCGATGATGCTCAGATGGAGCGGATCGAGACAAAACGTATCCAAATTGCGGAAGGGTTAAAACTTCTCGAAGAGACGATTTATACACCAAACAAAGAGTTTTTGGCATTTTTAGCCTCTATCGGCGAGGAGCATATCACCGATAAGCTCACCGCTACACAACTCGTTTCACGCAAAAGTTTTGAGCTTGATAAATTGGTTAAACTGATCCCGAGTTTCGCAGAGCTTGACCCCTATATCCAAGAGCAGATTTTGATCGAAGCCAAATACGCCCGTTATGTCGAAAAACAAAGCGACGATATCGAGCGGATGTCGAAGATGCTCCATATTGCCATTCCGGAAAATTTTGATTTTTCATCTGTCTCAGGACTCTCTAACGAGATCGTGAGCAAACTGAATACCTTTAATCCACCCACCTTGCAGGCGGCATCGCAGATCAGCGGAATGACGCCCGCTGCGTTGGATATATTACATATTTACATTAAAATGGCAGGAAAAAAATGAGATATTTTTACTACGTCCACACGGGGCACCGCATCGGGCTTGACCGTTTTCATCGTGCTGTTGCCATAATGAATGAGCTTCAAAAAAAGATCGACATCACGCTGCTTTGTTCTGATTTTCGGATTGCGGCAGAAGCAAAAGAGTACGGTATAAAACGTTCCGTCGGTGTGGATCTTGTCCGTAATATTCCTCAAATCGCGCATCATGGTGATCGAATGATTTTTGACTCAGCCGAGATCAATCCGACTCTTTTGGATGATATGACCCAATTTTTCCCCTCATTTATTCGCATTAGTGATGATCCTAGCGATATCAAACACCCTAAAGAGCTTTTGATTTCACCGTATTTGAATGGTGAGGGAATTTGTAACGCAGTAGTTGTCGATAAACGTTATTTTGAACCGCTCCCTAAAACGATTCCGATGGCCCTCTTTTTCGGTGATGATGACTATGAGAAGGATTTGGAAAAAAACCAAGAACTCTTTAAATCGTTCAATATGGAACTATTGATGGGCTTTTACCATTTCTTAGGATATGAAACTTCTCTTAAAGAGAGTTTTTCTCACATTCATGAGTGTGAAGCTTACGATAAAGTGATTCGACAAAGTGAGATTTTAGTCACCGCTTCCCCGATGGCGGCACTTCAAAACTTAGTCGGCGGCGGAAAGCCGATTTTCTTACAACGTCCTGATTATGAAAGAAATTTTATTCCGTTATTTACGATGTTAAGTATTCCGATTGTCGATGGATACAACCAAGAACAGCTTATGCAAGCCATAAGAATATCTTCATCAAATAGTTATCAAAAAATTATAAATAGTAACACTGAAGTAATCGAATTCATAAGTAAAAGTTTCAATTTATAGAAACTTAAACCTTTTTAACTTATGATAGGGAGTTAAATTTCCAACTTAAGTGAGATGACAATGATGGATGAAAGCAGAAGAGGGTTTATCGGTAAAGCCTTTGGTGCAGTCGCTGCTGTCGGGGGTATTGCCTCGCTCATCGCGATGAAGAAGACATGGGATCCGCTCCCTAGCGTCATGTCCGCCGGTTTTACAACGGTAGACGTGTCAGGCTTAGAAGCCAATAAACTAGAAATCGCCGTATGGCGTGGGAAACCGGTGTTTATCCTTAAATACACCGCAGATATGAAACCGACGGATGGCCGCAGTGTCAAAATCGGTGATCACTATTTTTCAGTTATGATCGGTCTTTGTACCCATCTTGGCTGTATTCCGGCTTATCGTGCGGATCAGCACGATTTTAAATGCGCCTGTCATGGAGGAGAATTCACCGATTCAGGTGTTCAAAAATTCGGCCCTCCACCGCGACCATTGGATATTCCGCCGTTTAAACTTGACGGTGTAACGCTTGTTTTGGGTGAAGAAGGTCCTGAGTACAAAGCGATGATGGCGAAAGCAGGAGGAGCATAAGATGGCAGAATTTAAAAAAGCAGACTCGATGCTCGAGTGGTTTGACCAACGTTTAGGTGTTGTTAACTTTGTAAAAGTGATGATGACAGAGTATTGGATTCCGAAAAATATTAACTTCTTGTGGGCAATGGGTGTTCTTTTAACCGTGTTGTTTACGTTCTTGGTAGTATCAGGGATTTTCCTTTTGATGTATTACAAACCAGACGTTAACATGGCGTTTGACAGTGTTAACTACACGATTATGCAAGAAGTAGCGTACGGTTGGCTGTTCCGACATATCCATGCTGTGGGTGCTTCGGTTGTTTTCTTGGTAATCTACATTCACATGTTTACCGGAATCTATTACGGCTCTTATAAAAAAGGGCGTGAGATGATTTGGGTCTCAGGTATGCTCTTGTTCATGCTTTTCTCTGCAGAAGGGTTCAGCGGATACATGCTTCCATGGGGACAAATGTCATATTGGGCAGCATACGTTATTACCGAGATTTTCGGCGGTATTCCGGTTATCGGTGATGAACTGGTTGTTTGGATTCGCGGTAACTTCTATGTTTCCGATTCAACGTTGACCCGTTTCTTTATGCTTCACGTATTGTTGATTCCGTTGGCGATTATCGGTGCGATCGTATTCCACTTTTATGCGCTACGTTTTCCACACGTTAATAACGAAGAGGGTGAGTTTTTCGATTTCGACGAAGAAGCGAAAAAATACCTTGCAGGTAACAAAAAAGAGTCTAAAGTTGTCCCTTTCTGGCCGGTATTCTTGTCAAAAGATTTCTTTGTTCTCGGTTTCTTTATGTTGTTCTTTTTCTATTTGGTTTTCTTCCATTACAACTTTGCAATGGACCCTGTTAACTTTGATAAAGCCGACGGCCTTAAAACTCCGGCACATATTTACCCTGAGTGGTATTTCTTGTGGAGCTATGAAGTATTACGCGGATTCTTCTTTGAAATCGCAGGTGTTTCAGGTAAAGATTTAGGATTGATGGCGTTTGGTTTTGCGAATGCTATTTTCCTTGTATTGCCTTGGTTGGATCGTTCTCCTATGGTTAAACCGGCGAATCAACGCCCTTATTTTAAATATTGGTTCTGGTTCTTAATGGCCGATTTAATTGTCTTAACAGTGTATGGTAAATTGCCTCCGACCGGTGCAAATGCATGGGTAGGTTTCGCTTCATCAATGACCTTTTTGGCATTGTTTATAGCATTGCCGTTTATTACCAAAGCAGAAGCTAAAAAAGTGGGGGGCAAATAATGAAAGAGTTTAAAATTTTAGCAGTTATTGCCGCTCTTGTCGGCATTACCTATTACGGTATTGAGCCTTACGCTCACCACATTATGCATCCTGAAGTCGCTCCGGCGGATTTCAGTTTTAAAACACTTAAAAACGTCGATACAACCCTTGCAGGGAATGCTGAAAACGGAAAAGTGCTTGTTGAAGCGAACTGTATCGCGTGTCATGCAATTGATAAAGCAGGTTATCCTGCAATTATGCCAAACGCAGACGCTGCGGCTTCATACGGTGTTGTTCCACCGGATTTGAGCAGTTCAGGCCGAATTTACGACAAAAACTATTTGGCTAACTTTATCTTTGATCCGGTAAGCGCAATGCATTTGGAAGGTAAATATACCCCTGAAAGTGGTAAACAATTCCCGATGCCGGCATATAACTGGATGTCTCCGCAAGAGATTATGGATATCGTTGCCTATTTGCAATCGGTTACTCCAAAAGTAACAGAAGGCAAAGAGACCAATAAAGCGACATTTGAAGCAGCATGCGGACGTTGTCACGATATGAAATATGCGGGAATCCAAGCGACAACGCCTAAAGATAACTTAAAAGCGTATATGGGTGCAACACCTCCTGACTTGTCTCAGTACATTAAAAGTCGCGGTGAGCACTATCTACACAGTTTTGTCAATGATCCTCAAGTATTGCTTCACGGTACTTCTATGCCACGTGTCGGTTTGACCGAAAAAGCGCAAGAAGAAGTAATAGCCTATATGGAAGAGATCGGTGATTCGAAAAAAGCTGAGCGTGAGAGCCTTGGTATCTGGGTAATGCTCTATACGTTTGTATTTGCAATCTTGGCTTATTTGTGGAAACGTAAAATCTGGTCAGAAGTTCACTAAGGAGTAATGGATGAAAATGGTTAAAATTCTAGCATTATCGGCACTCCTTAGTGCCGGTGTAATGGCCGATGAAACATTGGCTGTAAATATGAGCCAAATGGAAAACGGTTTGAACAATGTTCAAAAAGGATTTCTTTATAATGCTCCTGCATTGATTAAATCAGGTGTAAGTGAAATTCATAAAGCAAATGCCCTTTTTCACAATGTGGATGCGAGCAAAAAATATCTTCCAAAAGATAAACAGCATATGAGCAATATCGCTTTTAATGCGGCTAAACGTATTGACAGTGCTTCAGCTGACTTGTTGAAAGCTCTTGATAAAAAAGAGTATTCAAAAGCAAGCCAATCGTATTCAGAAATCGTGAATGCTTGTACGGCATGTCACGCAGTCGTTCGCGGCTGGTAAAAAGTTATCCCCTATGGGGATTTCCCTCGTCTAATTCTTCCGATAAATAAAACTCCAAACAACTTTTAGATACTATCGCGCATTGCTCCTGATACTAGGATTTTTCAAGGATAGTCGTGTTAATAGATAGTTATGGCAGAACCGTTGATTATTTGCGTGTTTCAGTAACGGAACGGTGCAATTTTAGATGTCAGTATTGCATGCCCGAAAAACCTTTTTCCTGGGTACCGAAAGAAAATCTTCTCAGCTTTGAAGAGCTGTTTGAATTTATTAAAGTAGCCATAGACGAAGGGGTCAAAAAAATCCGTATTACCGGTGGCGAACCGTTGCTTCGTGAAGACCTCGATAAATTCATTAAAATGATTTATGACTATAAAAACGATATCGATCTCGCGATGACCACCAATGCTTTTTTACTCAAAGGTCACGCTCAAAAACTCTATGATGCCGGCCTTCGCCGTCTTAATGTATCCATAGATTCGCTCAAACCGGAGATTGCAGAAACCATTGCTAAAAAAGATGTTTTGCGTCAAGTGCTTGAAGGGGTAGAAGAGGCATTGCGCGTCGGACTAAAAGTCAAAGTCAATATGGTTCCGATGAAAGGGCTGAATGATATCGAAGTGCTTGATGTTTTGGAATACTGCAAAAGCCGCGGCATGGTGGTTCGGTTTATCGAATATATGGAAAACGTCCATGCCGAGGTCGATATAAAAGGGATGCAAAGCCCTGAATTGCTTAGTATTATCGGAAGCCGTTATCAGTTCAGTGATGAGGGATTTGACGGACATTCGCCGTCTCATTACTACAAACTTGACGATGGATATGAGTTTGGGATTATCGAACCGCATAAAGATGACTTCTGTACAAAATGCAACCGTATACGCCTCACGGCAGAGGGGAACTTGATCCCGTGTTTGTATTTTGATGAAGCGATGTCGATCCGTGACGCGGTACGACGAGGCGACATTAAAGAGGCGGCATTAGTCCTCAAAGAGGTAATTCGTACCAAGCCGGAAAAGAACCGTTGGAATGAAGAGGATTCTGAACGCTCCAGCCGCGCGTTTTATGAGACGGGGGGATAAAGATGCTGTATCTGGTTGAGCATTTTTATTCGGTACAAGGTGAGGGAAAATACGTAGGTACACCATCGCTCTTTTTTCGCTTCGGAGGGTGCAATCTCAAATGTGAGGGATTCGGCTGCACTGAAATCACCCCTGATGGGCGAGAAGTGCTCGGATGCGATACGGTCTACGCAGTGGATCGCAAAGGATTCGGAGAGCTGTGGATGGAGATCGAAGAACTCCAAAGCCTCATTTGGATTATGAACGGTTATCGTCTCCCTCATAACGTTGATATAGTCCTTACGGGCGGTGAACCGCTTATCTATGCGAATGAGCCGATTTTTGTCGAATTTATCGAGTATCTGATCTCACAAGGGCATCGGGTAACGTTTGAAACGAATGCAACGATTGCCCCTGATTTTGAGCGTTTTCCGTTTTACCGTGAGGCGACCTATGCCCTCTCTGTCAAACTCTCCAACAGCGGCGAGCCGTATGAGCGTCGGGTCAAACCGGAGGTCTACGGTGCAATTATCGCTAACACCAAAGAGAGTTTTTTTAAATTCAGTGTGGATGAGCCTTCTCTTGGCTCACATATGGAAGAGGAGATTGATGCTATCATCGCCCCTCACCCTTTCACACCCGTTTATTGTATGCCGCTAGGGGGTGATAAAGCCCATATCGAAGCGAACTGCGAAGCGGTGATCGAGCTGTGCAAACGACGCGGATTTATTTATTCCGATCGTCTTCATATACGAATATGGGATCAAAATCACGGTGTATAATACGTATAACACTTGAGGTCACATTTTGTGACCTCAAAATGCTAAGGTAGATTATGATAATTCGTAAATTATTTAAATTTGAAAATGCCCATGTTGTGCGAGGGTGCTCCACTCAACGGTGTCGAGCCTCGATTCACGGACACTCGTATAAAGTCGAAGTATTGTTTGAATCGGCTTATTTGGATCACGGTCAGATGGTCTATGATTTCGGATTGATGAAGCAGGGGATCAAAGAACTGATTGATAGTTTCGATCATGCCGTAGCTATTTGGGATGGAGATGAGGCAGAGTATATTGAAGCGATGAAGGCTCATTCGAATCGTTGGGCGGTGCTTCCGGTTTCCCCCTCTTGCGAGCAATTTAGCCGTGTCATGTTTGTTATGATTGACAAACTCGTATGGTTTACCAAGATGGTCAACGGCGAAAAAATGGTACGCCTTAGCAGTATCATCGTTCATGAAACCGAGACGGGATACGCGCAGTGCTTTCGAGAAGACGCCTATTCCGAACTGATGGGACTGATTAAACTGGAAGATATCCAGTTTAGCGATGAAGTACGCCAAGGGTGGAGCGACCCACAGCTGTGGGAAAAAGTTTTAGCGGGAGAGACGTTCGTCAATCCCGTAAGCGTTTAAAGTGTTATCAGAGAACTTTGTTTCTCTGAACTCATGCACCAGCGTGTCGGAATAATTTTGATGACATCATCTTTTTCAAACCCCTCCACACTCGCATCCACCATCATAAATGCGTTGGCACGTGAAAGCGGCAAGACCATCCCCGGACCGAATTTTTCACTAGGGGTAAAAGAGGAACCATCAAACCATCCCGGTATGAGGGAACGTCTCCCCTTTTTCATTTTAAAAGGTTCAGCCATTTTTGTTGTGATGGTTGAGAGATATTTATCCGCACGGCCGCTCAGTGCTAAAATAGCACTTTGACCGAACACCTCGAAACACAAAGCTGCCGCGAGGGGATTGCCCGGAAGATTCAGGATAACGGTATTGCCGATACGTCCGAATACAGTCGGTTTACCGGGTTTAATGTCTACCGATTCAAAACCACTCTCGAAGCCAAGGGTTTGAAAAGCCTCTTTGGTAAAATCGGCATCTCCGACGCTGACTCCTCCTGAGGTAATAATCAAATCAGCGTTCAAAGAGCGTTCAATATGTTCACGGATCGACTCAAGGGAATCCGATGCCGTTCCGGCAAAGATGACATCACACCCCAGCTCTTGCGCACGTGCGGCAAACGTAGGGGTATTGGTATTGTAAAGCTGATTGGCCCCTAGCGGTTCATAATGCATTTTGAGCTCATTTCCTGAGGAGAAGAGGGCAACACGGGGACGGCGGTAGACTCTGACATGGGTGATCCCCTGTGAGGCGAGGAGAGAGATATGATGGGCATGCAGCATCGTCCCCTCCTCCAGCAATGTCATCCCGGCTTGAATGTCTTCCCCTTTTAGACGAATATGTTGTGAGGGTTTTATGGATGAGGGGAGAGTGATTTGATCAGCGCTAACGACTACGTCTTCGATAGGGATGATCGCTTCACACCCATGCGGGATTTTGGCACCCGTCATAATACGAATGCATTG
The DNA here is from genome assembly GCF_030691015.1 of Sulfuricurvum sp. GTDB lineage: Bacteria > Campylobacterota > Campylobacteria > Campylobacterales > Sulfurimonadaceae > Sulfuricurvum. The sequence goes on along the minus strand of NZ_JAUYFF010000010.1, from coordinate 189,615 downwards.
ATCTTCTACCATCCAAACATCGTCAGGATTGCCGGCAAAAATCACACATAATTGTTTTAGTGTTTTACCCGCATCTTCAACCCGCACCGCATAGCCGTCCATTGCGGAGTTATCAAAAGAGGGGAGAGAATGGGAAGCGATAATGCTCTCACAGAGGACACGGTGGATACCGTTTTCGATCGGTACTATCTCACTTTGTGTAGGCAAGCTGAGGGTATAAACCAGATTGAGTGCCTCTTCTACGCTGATTGCCATTGCTTCTCCTTGGGTATATCCTTCCTCAATGCATTAAATGTTCAATCATTGGGAAGTGATTTAGGGAGTGATTATAGGCAATTTAAGGTAAAATCCCCTTTATGGAAGCTATGTATACAACCGGACTTAATATCCACTACTTCGGGGTTATTGTGTTGATGGGAGTAGTTGTGTTTAACATCGTGATGTTATCCCTCTCTCATCATCTTATCCGCTATTCTAAACGGATGCGGATTGTGATGCCGATCTCAGGCTCATTGATCGCTTTGATCCTTTTTACGGGTGCGGTGATGATGGCGGCGAAACACCTTCATTTTACCTTTGCCAATGTTGCCATGATTGCTATCGCCATTATCATGATCATACTTGAAGCAAAACGGTACAAAACGCTTAAACGTAAAACCGACATTACTCAAGAGGGGGCGTTTAGTGAGTATAAGAAAAAAGCGTTTCGTTTCTTGGGCATTGAGATCAGTTTATTGATTGCGATCACTTTTTGGATGATTCTACAATGAAATTTTTACTGCACAATGATGTCGGTACGAATGAATTAAGTGTTAGCGGTGATGATTATAAGTACTTAATTAAAGTACGACGTCACAAAGCGGGGGATTTAATCGCTTTTCGCTCACGTGAACGTTTGGGTGAAGAGTATCGTTATCGGTTAGAGCGAACCGATGGGCGCAATGCCTATTTTTCATTACAAAGCCATCATAGTGCACCGTGTGAAAATGAACGTCGCCTTCATATCGGATGGTGCTTAGTTGATCCGAAGACGATTGAAAAAACCTTGCCGATGCTTACCGAACTGGGAGTTCACAAAATCACCTTTATCCATTGCCGCCGATCACAGCAAAATTTTCGTCTCGATTTTGAGCGCTTTGAGCGTATTATGGAGAGTTCAATTATGCAGTGCGGTCGAACTTCGGTGATTGAACTGTGTGAGACCCCTAATGTAACTACTTTTTTAAAAAACAATCCCGAATCGGTGATTTTTGACTTTGGTGGAGAATCTTTAGGGCGTGATGAGGTGATCGATACGGTCGTGATCGGATGCGAGGGGGGATTTGATGAGTCTGAGCGCAAATTGTTTAGCGACTATCGCGTTCGTCTGTTCCCTTCGCCGATGATTTTGCGCTCTGAAACGGCGGCGGTGGCGATTGCATCACGGTTATTGTAAAAAAATAATTTTTTCGTTATAATTCGCCTCCAATTATCCGCCCCCGTACGGATATAAAACTATACAGACCGACGTACAACGCCGTCGATCACAAGGCAAAACTATGAAAAAAGATCTTCACCCGAACGTTGTAGAGTGCACTGCAAGCTGCGCATGCGGCAATACTTTCACAACAACCAGCATTAAAGATACAATCCGTGTTGATATCTGCAGCGCATGTCATCCGTTTTATACCGGTTCTGAGCGTCAAGTAGATACTGCAGGACGTATCGATAAATTCAAAAAACGTTACGCACTTAATTCGTAATCTAAACCTTTGCCTCTTTGGGGGCAGAAACCGAGCACTCTTATGCTAAGCCTCGTCCCCACTCCTATCGGAAATATTTCTGATATCTCACTCCGTTCTCTTGATGTTTTATCCACTGCCGATATTATCCTATGCGAAGATACCCGTGTCACCAAAAAACTGATCCATTTGCTCAAAGAGCGTCATAATCTTACGACTACCGAGCCCCAGTTTTTGAGTCTTCATTCACACAATGAGGCTGAATTTATTGCTAAACTCACCCCAGAATTTTTTAATGCTAATGTAGTCTATGTGAGTGATGCAGGAATGCCGGGGATTAGCGATCCGGGGCAGATGCTGGTACGCTATTGTTTGAATCAGGGTATTGCTTATGATATTTTGCCGGGGGCAAATGCGGCATTGACCGCTTTTGTCGCCAGCGGATTTGTGGAGACAAAAATGCTTTTCTTCGGCTTTTTGCCCCATAAGGGGAATGACAGAGCATCGGCGCTTCAAGAAGCACTCTTTAACGGATACACAACGATACTGTATGAGTCACCGAAACGTCTTGATAAATTACTCTCGGAACTCTCCGTTGCGGTTCCACAACGTCAAATCTTTTTGGCCAAAGAGCTGACGAAGCGGTATCAGCGATTTTTTCGCGGCGTTGCCTCCGAACTGATTCCTCAAATGGAAAAAGAGATACGAGGAGAGTGGGTTGTGGTGATCGAAGCCTCTGAGACCAAAGGTTCATCGTTGAGCGAACAAGATATCCTCTCCCTCGATATCCCAAAAAAAGTGGCCTCCAAACTGATCGCCAAGATTACCGGCGAAAATCCCAAAGAGTGCTATACGCGCCTCTTACAATCTTAGGATATAATACTTCATGCTTATTTATGGAAAACAACCGGTTTATTACGCAATAGAACGTCACAGAGAACGTATCAAAGTTCTTTATTTGGCAAAAGAGGTCGATAAAAAAGAGTACTCAGCCCTCATGAAAATGGGATTTGAGATTAAACGTATCCCTGAAATAGCGGCACAATCGATGGTCAAGGGGGGGAATCATCAAGGTTTTATTGCCGAGATTTCACAGGTAGTCCCGTATGCCTCTCCTTTTCTCAAAAAATGTGATTTTATCGTGGTGCTGAGCTCTATTACCGATATGGGAAATATCGGATCACTTATTCGTAGTGCGTATGCTCTAGGGGTTCAGGCGCTGGTTATCAGCGGTATTAAAGAGCCGAATTTAGAGGCAATGATCCGAACCAGTAGCGGTGCCGCACTTGATATGCCGTTGGTCATCGTTCATAATATCCATGATGTGCTACATGAACTGAAGCAATCAGGATTTCAGGTGTACGGTGCTGTTATGGACGGAGTAGATGTGCGTGAAACAACTTTTGCCGCAAAGCGGGTTTTAGTTTTGGGTAATGAGGGAGAGGGGCTTAGCGGCAGAGTGCAAAAGAGCCTCGATGTCGGTGTTTCTATCCCTATGGCACATGATTTTGATTCTTTAAATGTCGGTGTTGCCGGCGCAATATTAATGGAGAGAATGAGATGAAACAATGTAACACGTTCGAAGATTTACAGGCTCTGGGGACAGAGAAAATTCATGAGCGAACCCATATTTCTCGTGATAAAGTAGAGTTGGTCATGACCAAATCTTACAGTGAAATAGGGCGTGTCCAGTTCATGGGCTACATATCAATCTTAGAGCGTGAATACGACATTGATCTTAGCGGTATTAAAGAAGAATACACGGACTTTTGTCGAAATAATGCGGAGATGCTTGTTCCAAAGCAATCGGTAATATTACAATCACCATCCAATTCAAAGCCTAAATGGGTGCTGGCAGGGATGATTTTAATCATTATTTTGATGGCAGGCGGATATTTTTTACAAGGCAAAATGTCAACGGAACCGAGTGAAGAGGTTATGAATCTTACAACATCGGCGGTAGAAGTTGCGGATGAGATTAAAGATATCAATGGAACAGAAAACAATGAGACAAATGCAACCGCTACAGTAGTAAGTCCGGAAGCAAACCAAAGTAGTGTCGTTCCTGCACTTATACCTGCACAGTCTGTCGCTTCGTCGAAGCAGCTTATTATCCATCCGAAGTATAAAGTATGGTACGGGATGATCGATCTCTCAAGCGGCGCAAGAGTTCAAAAGATTACGGGAGACCCTATTATCATCGATAGTACAAAAAGTTGGCTGATTGTATTGGGACACGGAAGAATCGAGATTGAATTTCTTGAGGGCAAAACACTTCTTAATGATAAAAATACCGTCCACTTTGTGTGTGAAAAAGGGGCTTTGAAACAAATTACCCAACAAGAATTTATTGAACGAAACGGCGGAAAAAACTGGTAATCCAGTTAGAATGAAACATATTTTCTCTCTTTTTTGTACCCCACTTCTCCTTTTTGGGGTATCTATTAACTCACATATCTCTTTTACAGGCGAGCCTACGGTAAGCGTACGAACCATAACTCAGGCATTTAATGCAATAGGGTATAAATTGGAAATTGATACGCTGGATGTTCAAAAAAATAGAGGTGAGCTGAGTGGTTCCGCAATCGGTAACAAAATATTTAATCCCGCTGCCTTAAGTGAAAATTTAAAAGAGCAAGGGATACGGATTGAGAAAGCACATTTGGAGAAAAATATTCTGGTGATGGTATTGGATACCCAAAGTGCACGTTGGAATATTCCATTGCTGGGGAGCGATGAGGGGGTAGAGTTGAAGAGGGTGAATGTTGCCCAGTGGTTTCGTGTCGAAGAGGGACAACACATCCGTATTGAACCCCCCTATGCCGGAAAATGGTATCCGGATGTGTGCGTTTTGGATGTCTCCATGTCTCTTTTGTCCTCCTTTCGCTCCTTAGAGGCCAAAGAGGAGCTGGAGTTTGAACTTCCCAAAGGTGCCTATTATCTTAAAATTTCCAACGCGCAAGGGATGAAAGTTTTAAAAGAGGGGATGTGGATTGAGTCGATGAGCCCCGGACGATAAGTGAGCGTATTATAGTTAAACTAAGCCTCTTATGTTAAAATGGCGCAATTTTTTAATCACAGGTTGTAGCCATGTTTGATGAAATCCAATTTGACCGGATTAAACGCCTTCCAAAATATGTATTTGCCGAAGTAAATGAACTGAAAATGGCACGTAGACGCTCAGGTGCAGATGTTATCGATTTCAGCATGGGAAATCCTGACGGTGATACCCCTGAACATATCCGAAAAAAACTGGTTGAATCGGCAGAAAAAACCAAAACCCACGGATATTCGGTCTCAAAAGGGATCCCGAAACTTCGCCAAGCGATTTGTGATTGGTATAAACGCCGTTATGACGTTGATCTTGATCCCGATACCGAAGCGGTAGCCACCATGGGTTCTAAAGAGGGGTATGCTCATCTAGCTTATGCCATCACCAATCCGGGTGATGTCGTCGTTGTCCCTGATCCTACCTATCCGATCCATTCATACGGGTTTATTTTAGCGGGCGGGAATGTTCAGAAAATGAAACTTCCGTTTGATGAAGATTACAAAGTCGATGAAGACCTCTTTTTCGAGCGTTTGGAAGAAGCCTTTCATGTCTCTTTTCCAAAGCCTAAATATGTAGTCGTAAATTTTCCTCATAATCCGACTACGGCGACGGTAACACCGGAGTTTTATGTCCGTCTTGTCGAGATGGCTAAGCGTGAGCGTTTTTACATTATCAGTGATATTGCCTATGGGGATTTGACGTTTGACGGATACAAAACCCCATCTATCCTCTCGGTTCCGGGAGCAAAAGATGTTGCGGTTGAAGCATTCACCCTCTCTAAAAGTTATAACATGGCGGGATGGCGTGTCGGTTTCTTTGTCGGAAATGCGAAACTCATCGGTGCATTGCAAAAAATCAAAAGCTGGTTGGATTACGGGATGTTTACCCCGATTCAAGTTGCTGCTACCGTAGCGCTTACCGGCGATCAATCGTGTGTCCAAGAGATTACCGATAAATACGATCACCGTCAAAATGTTCTTTTGGAAGCTTTTAATCGTGCCGGATGGCCGATTCGACGAAATCAAGCATCGATGTTTGTCTGGGCTAAAATTCCTGAGTGTGCCATTCATATGGGAAGTTTGGAATTTTCAAAACGTTTGTTAGTCGAAGCGAATGTTGCGGTTGCTCCGGGGATTGGTTTCGGCGATTACGGTGATGAGTATGTCCGTATCGCACTGATCGAAAATGATAAGCGGATCCGACAAGCGGCTAAAAATATCAAACAATTTTTGAGTACGCTCAACTGCAAGGGCGCCGAGTGACACGTATCGGTGTAATCGGTGTCGGTACGGTAGGTCGTGCCGTCGTACAGATATTGGAAGAGAATAAAGCCATTATTACGGCACGTTCGGGTGATGAGATCATCGTGAAAAGCGCCGTAGTGCGTGATCTTTCAAAAGTATCGGATCTCTCCATCTCCCTTTCTCAAAATCCGTATGATGTCGTAGATGATCCCGAAATTGATATTGTCGTCGAGTTGATGGGGGGAGTCGAACTTCCTCTTGCTATTGTCAAAAAAGCTCTGCAAAACGGTAAAGCAGTAGTTACGGCGAATAAAGCTCTTTTAGCATACCACCGTTATGAACTTCAAGAGATTGCCGGAGATATCCCTTTTGAATTTGAAGCGAGTGTTGCGGGGGGGATTCCGATTATTACCGCATTGCGTGATGGGCTATCCGCAAATCATATCCTGAGTATTATGGGGATAATGAACGGAACCTGTAACTTTATGCTCACCAAAATGATGGATGAGGGGGTAGCTTTTGAGGAGGTTTTGGCCGAAGCACAGGCTCTAGGGTACGCTGAAGCCGATCCGACATTTGATATCGGCGGCTTTGATGCGGCGCATAAGCTTCTTATCTTAGCATCCATTGCATACGGAATTGATGCGAAACCCGAAGAGATTTTGATTGAGGGGATAGAGGGGATTACCCCTGCGGATATCGCTTTTGCCAAAGAGTTCGGTTATACGATTAAGCTTTTGGGAATTGCAAAACGCGAGGGTGATGAAGTAGAACTTCGTGTTCATGCCGCATTGGTCGATGAAGATGCCATGATCGCTAAAATTGACGGAGTTATGAACGGTATCAGCGTTGTCGGTGATCGTGTCGGAGAAACCCTCTATTACGGACCGGGAGCAGGCGGCAATGCAACTGCAAGTGCGGTAGTCGCTAATATTATCGACATCGTCCGCTCGGGAAAACGCTCTCCGATGCTCGGATTTAATCATCCGCTTGAGGAGGGACTTCGTCTTAAAAATAGTGATGATATCCGTTCTAAATACTATCTTCGTCTCCGTGTTTCCGATAAACCGGGAATTCTGGCACAAATTACAAGTCTTTTTGCGGATGAATCTATTTCGATTGAAGCGGTTATTCAACGCCCTTCCGAAACCGAGTGTGCTCATTTGTTGTTTGCAACGCATGAAGCTACAGAGCGTTCACTCCATGCATTAATGGACAAACTTGAAGCATTAGATGCTGTGCTAGAGTCTCCGTTTATGATACGAATCGTATAGTTGCGGTTCGTCCCTCTTACTTCCTATTTAACACCTTAATAAAAATTTAACCTTATTTACTGTATTATACGCGTCCACTTTGCCCTTTCGGACAAATAGAATTGAATGTTTCTAACTGCGTTCAATCGTAGTTACAAGTATTGGTGTGATCAATCCCACCTACGAAAAGCAAGTGATTTAAATCAACGGAGCCTACCGATGAAAGTACGTTCTTCAGTGAAGAAAATGTGCGATGATTGTAAAGTCATCAAACGTAAAGGGATTGTTCGCGTAATCTGCAAAACCCCAAAACATAAACAAAGACAAGGATAAGCATGGCACGTATTGCTGGTGTGGACTTACCTAAGAAAAAACGTTTGGAGTATGCATTAACTTATATCTATGGTATCGGTTTACATACTTCACGCAAAATTTTGGATGCTACAGGGCTCGATTACAACAAGCGTGTATTCGAACTCAGCGAAGATGAAGCGGCAACGCTAGCTAAAGAGATCCGAAGCAGCGGTATTGCTGTAGAGGGTGACCTTCGTAAACAAGTTGCTATGGATATTAAAGCGTTGATGGATCTTGGTTCTTACCGTGGTCTTCGTCACCGTAAAGGTCTCCCATGCCGTGGTCAAAAAACCAAAACCAATGCTCGTACACGCAAAGGTAAAAAGAAAACCGTCGGCTCAGCCACAAAGTAAGGGATTAGAGTATGGCAAAAAGAAAAGCAACCCGTAAAAAAATTGTAAAGAAGAATATTGCTCGAGGTATCGTACATATCTTGGCTTCATTCAACAATACCCTTGTAACGGTAACAGATGAAATGGGTAATATGATCGCATGGAGTTCGGCTGGTGCCCTTGGTTTCAAAGGTTCTAAAAAGTCAACTCCGTTTGCTGCGCAACAAGCAGTAGAATCTGCGCTCGAAAAAGCAATGGTCCACGGTATTAAAGAAGTGGGAATTAAAGTTCAAGGTCCAGGTTCTGGCCGTGAAACAGCAGTTAAAAGTGTTGGTGCGATTGAAGGTTTACGTGTCTCTTTCATGAAAGACGTTACTCCACTACCACACAATGGATGTCGTGCGCCTAAGCGCCGACGAGTCTAAGGAGTTTAGCAATGGCAAGATATAGAGGACCCGTAGAAAAAATCGAAAGAAGATTCGGTGTAAGCCTTGGACTAAAAGGTGAGCGTCGTCTTGCAGGTAAAAGTGCCCTTGACAAACGTCCATATGGACCTGGCCAACACGGTCAACGCCGTACAAAAATTTCTGAATACGGTACACAGCTTCGTGAAAAACAAAAAGCGAAGTTTATGTACGGTTTGAGCGAAAAACAAATGCGTTCATTGTTCGGTGAAGCAAAACGTCGTACAGGTAACACCGGTACGAATTTGGTAATGCTTCTTGAGCAACGTCTTGACAACGTTGTTTACCGTATGGGATTTGCAACGACTCGTCGTTTTGCACGCCAATTGGTAAACCACGGTCACGTATTAGTTGACGGAAAACGTGTAGATATTCCATCTTACCGTGTAAAACCGGGTCAAAAAGTGGAAATTCATGAAAAAAGTAAAAAGAACAACCAAATCGTTCGCGCGATTGAGTTGACCAACCAAACCGGTCTTGCGGCATGGGTTGACATCGATCAAGATAAAGCGTTCGGTATTTTCACACGTCTTCCAGAGCGTGAAGAGGTTGTTATTCCTGTTGAAGAACGTCTAATCGTCGAGCTTTACTCGAAATAATCATTAAAGAAAGGGCGTTCAGCATGAAAAAAATTAAGACATCACCGCTTCTTCCGAAAGAGTTTGTCGTCGAGCAAATCAGCGCGAATGAAGCGAACATAATTGCTTATCCGTTTGAAACCGGATTTGCGGTTTCACTCGCCCATCCGATCCGCCGCTTTTTGCTAAGCAGCTCGGTTGGATTCGCACCGATCGGTATTAAAATTGAGGGTGCTAAGCATGAGTTTGACTCAGTGCGCGGTATGCTCGAAGACATTTCGGATTTCATCATTAACCTCAAAGGGATCCGTTTCAAATTGAAAAACGGTCTTAAAGAGAAAGAGATCACTTACAGTTTTGCAGGCCCTTGTGAAATTAATGGAAGTGATTTGGATAATGACGATGTCGAAGTGGTAACCCCAAATTCGTTCTTGGCAACATTGAATGAAGATGCGACGTTAACGTTTAGCATTAAAATTCATCAAGGAATCGGATATGCTCCGAGCGAAGATGTACGGGATATCTTGGGTGATGGATACATTGCGTTAGATGCGTATTTTACACCGGTTCGCCGTGCAACATATGCAATTGAAAACGTTCTTGTTGAAGACAACCCGAATTTTGAAAAAGTCGTTATTAATATCGTTACTGACGGACAAATTTCTCCGGTAGACGCGTTTAAAAATGCATTGGAAGTAATGTATGCTCAAATGGCTGTATTTAACAGCGAAGTGAGTATCAAAGCTCCTGCTGCAACTGAGCGTGGCGATGAACATCCTGAACTTAAACGTTTGGGTGCACGTATTGAAGACCTTGGTTTAAGCGCACGTAGCTTCAACTGTTTGGATCGCTCAAACATCAAATACATCGGTGAAATCGTTATGATGAGCCAAAATGATTTGAAAGAGGTTAAAAACCTCGGCAAAAAATCGTTTGAAGAGATTTTAGAAAAAATCACTGAATACGGTTACGCTGTCGGGCAAGATTTGGCTGATGATCTCATCGGTGCAATCAAAAAGAAAATCGAAGCTGAATAAGCTTACTATAAAAGAGGAAGTATCATGAGACATCGTCACGGATACCGCAAGCTAGGTCGAACGAGCGCACATCGTGAAGCTTTGTTGACCAACCTTAGCATTGCGTTGATTGAACACGGTAAAATCGAAACTACGTTGATTAAAGCAAAAGAACTTCGTTCATTTGCTGAAAAATTGATTACAACTGCACGTGCTGGTGACGCTAATGCTCACCGTGCAGTGTTTGCTGTATTGCAAAACAAAGAAGCGACTAAGTTGCTTCTTAACGAAGTTGCCCCTAAATACACCGAGCGTAACGGCGGGTATACCCGTATCGTTAAAACTCGTATTCGCCGTGGTGATGCTACACCAATGGCATACATTGAACTCGTTTAACGAGTTCAATAACCCATCAACCCCTTAAATCGAGCTTCACTCGAAAACTACCCTTTTCGCATTAGTACATGTTTAGTCCACTTCTTATACTATAACGCCATATTTGAGCTTTAAAAGGTACGATAACCATGATTCCATTTAGTGATGAAGAATTGATGCAACCAGTTCGGAATGTAATTGATAAAATACGTCCAAGTCTTGCATTAGACGGTGGAGATATAGCATTTTTAGGTGTAAAGAATGGTACAGTATATGTACAGCTACAAGGTGCGTGTATTGGATGCTCAAGCAGTGGGAATACTTTGAAATACGGTGTTGAACGTCAGTTGCGTATGGATATTCATCCGGAATTACTCGTAATCAATGTACCGCACGGTATGGAACATCAAATCGACGCACTATAATTTAGTCTGAATGTGCCGATATTAATAAAAAGCGGAGGGAGTAAGAATGAAAACAATCAATTTAACCAAAACCCTCAAACAAGCAAACGAACATTTTTTGGCGGGTCAATATACTGAGGCTTTGCGTGATTATTCTTTAGCGCTTAAAGATTATCCGGAGTCTAAAGAAGCCTATAACGGTGCGATCCTCTCAGATATGGCAATGAGCGGCGAGAGTGCCGGTGAAGCACTTTTCGATTACTATACAATATTACGAAGTGAAGATACTGAATCGGCGGACATCATTATCTCTGAGATTTTGGAGACAATGGATGGGACAATGGAGCAGCTTTCGGGACTGTTCGATGAGACCGTGAAGCAGCGTTTGGCGTATGAAGACGGAATTATGTATACCGAATTCAAAGAGTTGGTAGAAAATGATAACGATTTCAACCGAATTTTTGAAAATATTATGTTTTCAACTCGGGTTATTATCACGGAAAAAGAGGATTTTGTCGATTTTCTGGACAATTTGATCGATCATGGATACAAAGAGATGGCACTGAGCTATTTAGAGAGTGCCCTCGGTGTCTATCCGAATGACCGACAGCTTCGCAATTTATTACGACGTTTAGCCAAGGGGAAAAGCATTGAAAATTGAGATTGAAGCCCAGCCTTATCGATACATTAGTGAAAATTCTAGTGATTGCGGCAGTGAATGCGCTTTTTTACTGACGAAGCAAAATGAGAAATACAAAGAGGATGCGATTGAACGCGGTGCACACTCGATTATAACTCCGAGTGAGTGCTGGAGTATTTTTGGATTGGACCGACTATGCGTTATCGGAATTACCGGAACAAACGGTAAAACGACAACCGCAAGTGCTATTTACTCTTTACTGCTCGATTTGGGCCACAAGTCGGCGATGCAGGGGACACGCGGATTCTTTATGAATGATACACCTGTAGAGGGTAAAACGTTGACCACTCCGAGCGTACTTAACACCTATCGCCATATGGCTCACGCGATTGCGGCAGGATGCGAATATTTTATTATGGAAGTAAGCTCTCACGCAATAGAGCAAGAGCGGATTGCTGGAATCACGTTCGGTCTTAAAATTTTGACCAATATCACCCAAGATCACCTTGATTATCACGAGAGCATCGAAGAGTACACCCGTATCAAGAATCTCTTTTTTCAAGATGAGACAAAGAAACTTATCAATAAAGATGAGGCCAAAGCACAGTTCAATATCAAAAACGCTTTTACGTATGGAGTGGAAAATCCCGCTACTTACAAAATCATAGCCTATTCGTTGAATAACGGAGTCAGCGGTGTTCTAAAACATTTTGAAGATCATGTTCCGTTTGTCTCCTCCTTGCACGGTTTCTTTAATTTGTACAATATAACGGCGGCTATGGCTGCTGTGCATTTGGTCAGTAATGAGAGTTTAGAGAAAATCGCCGATGCGGTTGAGAACTTTGGCGGTGTTAGCGGACGGATGGAAGTGGTGAGTGAAAATCCTCTTGTCATTGTCGATTTTGCCCATACTCCCGATGGAATGGAACAAGTCCTTAATGCCCTCAAAGAGAAAGAGGTCCTTGTGGTATTCGGTGCGGGTGGGGATCGTGATCGAACCAAACGACCGATGATGGGGAGAGTCGCCAGTGCTTATGCCAAAAAAGTCTATGTTACTAGTGATAATCCCCGTTTTGAAGATCCGGATAGTATTATCGAAGATATTTTGGCGGGAATTGAAGACAAAAGTAATGTTTATGTTGATGTTAATCGCCGCAGTGCAATAGCACAAGCGCTTCGTGAGCGGAGCGGTGATGAAGTCGTTTTGATCCTAGGCAAAGGGGATGAGACGTCCCAGATCATCTATGATCAGCATCTCCCTTTCGATGATCGTGTTGTAGCTCGTGAGTTGTTAAAAGAGATTTAAACCAACAAGTTGCTTACGGGAGCTTAATATGCACTCGTAAGATTTGGCTATAATGCCGTAATTATTTTCCGGTGAATGAACTCACCGAATCCATAAGGAGCAGCTGATGGGTCTTCCACAACCGGCGTTTTATATTTTCAAGTGTGAACAAAGTTCCCCTCCTGGGATGCCAAAACCGAGTTGTGTCAATCCGCAAACTCAGGATCTATTTCAGCATTTAGCACAAACCTTGATGCAAAAAGGTTTGATCGCAACCGTACAACCGATTCGTACATCGTGCATGAACCGCTGTAATGTGGGACCTATTATGCTTGTAGAGCCTGGGCATGTGATGTATGCAGGTCTTACTAAAGAGAAAATCAATGAAATTATCGATCGTCATATTATAGGCGGTGAAGTGGTTCAAGAGTATGTTATCCCGCAAGAATTATGGGATGCAGCGATCACACCGGCTGATATGATGAAGCAGATGGGTAGATAAATCATGTTGATCGAAATGCTTTACAGTAAAATACACCGCGCTACGGTCACCGATGCCAACCTCAATTATGTGGGTTCTATTACGGTTGACGAAGAGCTTTTGGAAGCTTCCAAAATGCGAGTAGGGCAAAAAGTGGAAATTTTGAACATTAATAACGGTGAGCGATTTTCAACCTACATTATACTCGGTGAACGGGGGCAACGCGATATTTGTCTTAACGGTGCTGCGGCGCGAAAAGTACATAAAGGCGATAAAATTATTATCGTTGCGTATGCAACCTACAATGATCAAGAACTTGAGAACTATAAGCCGACTGTTGTTTTGGTCGATGATGAGAACGCTATCACCGATATAATCGAGAAGATATAAGCTCGCACATGATACTATTTCGCTAAAAAAATAGTAGGATATAGATGGAGCAGTTTGAAGCATTTTTAGGGTTACATCTTCCCACTGTTCCCTGCTTTCATCCCCATTATGAGTCATCGTTGCGTCAAATGCTCACCGGAGGCGGGAAACGGTTCCGTCCGGCTCTCCTTTTAGGGGTTGTTCGAGCCTACAACCCTCTCTTAACCCAAAGTGCTTACCATGTCGCATTGGCAATCGAATTGCTTCATACCTATTCCTTGATTCATGATGATCTCCCCGCAATGGATAATGCCGATTTACGGCGCGGTATTCCGACACTGCATAAAACCTATGATGAAGTGAGTGCTATTTTAGCAGGGGATGCTCTTAATACCTACGCATTTGAGGTACTCTCCAATGCCCCGCTCTCCGATCGTGTGATTGTCAAATTGGTTCGCTCTCTCGCTCATAACGGCGGTGTAGCGGGGATGGTTTTGGGTCAGGCGATTGATTGCCATTTTGAGAATCACCGCCTCGAATTGGATCAAGTGAAGATGCTCCATATTCATAAAACGGGGAAACTGATCGCTGCATCTCTTCAAATGGGCGCGTTCATTGTCGGACGTGATGACATTGCGAGCGAATTGTATGATTTCGGAATAGATTTGGGATTATTGTTCCAAATCCAAGATGACATTTTGGATGTGACGCAAGATGATGAAGAAGCGGGCAAAACAACCAATAATGATGAAGCGAAAAACAGCTTTGTTACGTTGCTCGGATACGACACGGCAATGGAAGAAGCGAATACTCTAGCGGATAAAATAACACAAAGAATGGAAAGTTTTGATGAGAATTTGCAGCGTGAATTGTCACCAACACTTAACCACTACATTAACCGACACAAGGACTAAATAATGAGTAATGCAATGCGCCAAAAAATGGCAGATACAATCCGCTTTTTAGCGGCAGATATGGTTCAGCAAGCCAATTCAGGACATCCGGGCGCACCGATGGGATTAGCGGATATCGCCGTAGTTCTCTCAGAGCACATGAACCACAATCCGAAAAATCCGGAATGGCTGAACCGTGATCGTCTTGTTTTTTCAGGCGGTCATGGAACAGGGCTTATTTATTCCCTTTATTATCTTTGGGGGTACGGGTTGGAGATCGATGATCTTAAAAATTTCCGCCAACTAGATTCCAAAACTCCGGGACACCCTGAGTTTGGCCACACGGCAGGGATTGAGATCACAACAGGACCGCTAGGGCAGGGGATTGCTAATGCCGTCGGTTTTGCGATGGCGTCTGCGTATGTCGGAAACAAAGTCAACTCGGAAACGGCCGAATTGATCGATCATAATGTCTATTGTCTGTGCGGTGACGGTGACTTGGAAGAGGGGATCAGCTATGAAGCGTGCTCCATCGCAGGTCATATGGGGTTGGATAATCTGGTATTGATTTACGATTCTAACCGCATTACGATCGAGGGGTCTACCGAACTTAGTCTCAGTGAAAATATGCGGGATCGTTTCGAGTCTCAAAACTGGGCAGTCTTGGAGATTGACGGACACAACTTTGATGAAATCGACAGTGCATTGACGCAAGCCAAAACGATTAACCGTCCGGTACTTATTATCGCCAACACCGTTATCGCCAAAGGGGGCGGTAAAATGGAAGGATCTCACCATGCACACGGTGCACCGTTGGGTCATGATGTGATTAAAACCGCTAAAGCGCACGCAGGATTTGATCCTGAAGCGACATTTGCTGTCGATGCGGATGTACTAGAGCGTTTCCGATGCGCGATCGAAAAAGGGGACTTGGCAGAACGTGAGTGGAATCATCGGATCAAAGAGCTTCCGTTGGTCGAACAAAACGAAGCGTATGAGCAGTTAATGAACCCTGATTTCAGTCGTATTCAATGGCCTAGTTTCGAAAAAGCGGATGCGACCCGCAATACGAACGGAATTATTCTGAACGCAATTGCAAAAGCAATTCCGGGATTCTTAGGCGGATCGGCTGACCTCGGACCCTCTAATAAAACGGAACTTGCCAATATGGGTGATTTCCCTAAGGGTAAAAACATCCATTTCGGTATCCGTGAGCACGCGATGGCCTCAATTACGAATGCGATGGCGTTATACGGTCCGATTATGCCGTTCAGTGCAACCTTCTTTGTTTTCAGCGATTATCTTAAACCATCCGCCCGTATTGCGGCGTTGAGCGGTATTCAGCATTTCTTTATTTGGACGCATGACAGTATCGGTGTCGGTGAAGACGGCCCTACTCATCAGCCGATCGAGCATTTGAGTCAGTTTAGAGCATTACCGAATTTCTACGTCTACCGTCCGGCGGATGGTGTGGAAAATGTCAAATCTTGGCAAAAAGCCCTTTCGATGAAACACTCACCATCTGCTTTTGTCTGTTCACGCCAAAATCTTCCGTTGCTCCCCACTGCGGTTCACGGAGATGTGGAAAACGGCGGATACCTATTGGTAGAACGTAATGATGCAACCGTGACCTTGATGGCATCGGGTTCTGAAGTTGGTTTGGCAATTGAATCTGCCGAACTCCTCTTATCACGTGGAATTGCCGCTAACGTTGTGAGCGTCCCTTGTTTTGACTTATTGTTGGAACAGCCGCAAAGCTACATCGACACTATTATCAAAACGGGAACAAAACGTATTGCTATTGAAGCGGCAAGAGGTCTTGAATGGTACCGTTTTGCCGATACGGTAGTCGCGATGGAGGGATTCGGTGCCAGTGCACCGGCCGATAAGCTGTTTGAGAAATTCGGATTTACTGCGGAAGCCGTTGCGGCAAAAATCTAATGCAGGACTCTCCTGAATATTTAGAAAAAAAGCGTTTCTTTGATTCGCTGATTACTCTGTACGGTCGCAACGTCGCAGTCGAAGTGTTGCGTGATAATGCGGTACAGATCCATAAGCTTCATCTCTCCAAAAGCAACCGCACCGATGAGACGATTGAAGAGATTATGGCGTTAGCCGAGATGCGCGGTGTGGAGATCAAATACCATACAAAAGAATCATTATCCCGTATCTCTAAAAACAGTGCACAAGATCAAGGGGTTGCTATCGATGTGGTATCCCGCAATTATCGAAGCGCTACCAACATCGAAACGGATCTCCCCTCCTCCTTTCGTCTTTTAGCCCTCGATGGGATTAACAATCCCCAAAATCTTGGGATGATTGTCCGCTCTGCCGCGGCGAGTAAGATCGACGGGATCGTACTGCCTCGCCGTAACAGCACGAAACTCTCTCCACTGGTGATGAAAGCGTCTGCGGGGACACTGTTTAAAATACCGATCTATTATTGTGAAGATTTGTCTGAGATATTGGGACTGAGAGATACGGCAATTATTACCCTCTCATCGCATGCCACAGAAGATATTCATACACTGAAAATTCCGTCTCGCGCTATTTTTGTCTTGGGTAATGAATCCGAAGGGGTCAGCGATGCTGTGATGCGTGCTTCTACTCACAGCGTATCGATAGAAATGCATCGCGGAGTGGAGTCCCTCAATGTTGCCGTAACGGCAGGGATTGTCAGCTTTCTGCCATAAGGGTATAAGGTCGGCGGATATCAGAAATAACTTCTCCGACACTCATGTGTCGGCTTTTCCGCAAAAATTCTCGCCCCTGAAAAAATATTAGCACTGTCGGAATAGTAAAAACGGTAAAATGGGATGCAATTTCAGGGGTTTCTGAGATGTCGATACTCTCAATGACAAAAGAGGGAAAATTCTCCATAATGGCTTCGGTCAGTTTGGGTTTTAGGGCATGGCAGACGTTACAAGTGGGTGCGCTAAAATAGAGCATGACCGCATCATTCGTGTTTAGGGTGAGGTTGAGTAATTCTAAGGTTTGCATAAAAGGATTATAATGAAATTCAGTCGTGCTTATGTTGAAATAACCAATGTTTGCGGACTCTCATGCAGTTTTTGTCCTCCGAAAACAAAACCGTCCACAACGATGGAACTCCCATTTTTTAAAAAAGTAGTCGAAGAGTTATCCCCTTATACGGATGAAATTGCGCTCCATGTGATGGGTGATCCAATGGTGCTGAGTACTCTTAATGAGTATTTGGATATTGCACAAAGCAGCGGATTAAAAGTGATGATTACCACCAGCGGATTTTATCTCGATTCCATCCGTCGCAAACCCCTTTTTCACCCTTCTCTTCGGCAGATCAATATTTCGCTCAACAGTTTCAATAAAAATAGTGTTTCAAGAACCTTTGAAAACTATATGGAGCCTATTTTAGAGCTGTGTGATGAGAAACTTTCTACAAATAGCGATTTCTTTATCAATTTGAGACTTTGGAATTTGGATGATGAGAGAAGTGAGAGTGCTTTTAATGAACGATTGTTTGAACTTTTGGAGAGTCATTTTGATTTGGCTGAGGGGATGATTGCCTCTTTGATTAGCGGAGAGCGCCAATCAATACGTTTGGCCTCCAAAATACTGCTCCATTTTGATCGCTATTTTGAATGGCCGAATCTGGAGAATGTGATTGTTGGTGATGGCTATTGTCAAGGGTTGAGTAAACAAATCGGGATTTTATCAGATGGCCGTGTAGTGCCGTGTTGCTTGGACTCAGAGGGGATTATGGAACTGGGTAACCTTAGAGAGACAAATTTGGGTAAAATTCTGACATCAAAACGCTCTTCCGCGATAACCGACGGTTTTTCCAAGGGGATCTGCAGTGAAGAGTTATGCCAAAAGTGCTCCTACAAAGAGCGATTTGTGAAAGGAGGGATACAATGATTAAATGTTACGTCCGTAATGAAAATGCGATAGCTTTTATCGATACGATGTCGGAACTTGATGGTGATGTAATCGATAAAGTGATATGGATCGATATGTTGATACCGACGTATGATGAGATTATTTTTATCGAAAATACGTTCAATATCAAGTTTCCAACCAAACAGGAGACGGAAGAGATTGAAATCAGTTCACGGTATTGGGAAGAGTCTGATAGAATTGAAATTAATAGTTATTTCTTAGTAACTAAACCTGATAGTTCTCACAATGAGACCGTATCTTTTATCCTTTATCGTGATCTGCTAATTTCTATTCGTTATACTACCTTATATACTTTTGATGAATTTAATCGAAAGTTTTTTGCTACTCCGAAACAGTTTGAGACGGGGTATGATATTTTTTGTCAACTTTTGGATATCAGGATTGATGCGGATGCGGATATTATTGAAAAACTCTCAAAAGATATCACGCGTGTCCGAAAACATGTTTTGACCGATTATTCCAATGAGGATGAAGAGATATTGGAACGTATTTCTTCGTTAGAAGATTTGAATATGCAGCTTCGTGAGAATCTGAATGATAAACAGAGGATTTTGAGTGCATTTTTAAAATCAAGTAAATACAAACACGCATTAAAACACGATGTTACCGTTATGTTAAAAGATATCAAATCGTTGATCGATTATACCGATTTTAATTTTGAGCGGCTTGATTATCTCCAAAATATTTTCGTAGGTGTTTTGAGCATTGAACAAAACAAAGTTATTAAAATGTTTACGATCGTCAATGTTGTTTTCCTCCCTCCAACCTTGATTGCGAGTATTTACGGAATGAATTTTGATATTTTGCCTGAGCTTCATTGGAAATACGGTTACTTAGTGTCCGTATTTATGATGATTATTTCATCGATTTTACCGGTATATATTTTTAAACGAAAAGGGTGGATTTAATCATACTGTCGATTATGGTATGATTCTAAATTACTCTTTTTAAAGGATAAAGACTTGGACAGGCGGATACGCTATTTTATTGAAGACTATTGGGATATCTTTATCGGTATCACCTCTATTGCTCTTGCTTTTATCTTCCATGCTCAGCATGATTCTCTTATGGCGACACTGTTTGCCGCCGTTGGTATTGCCGCTCTTTCACTGACCGTTGCCGAAGTGGCTGATATCCTCTCTGAGCGCCTTCAAGAGCCTTATGGCAGTTTTGTTCTCACTTTCAGTGCCGTTGCGGTTGAAATTATCTTACTTTATATTATTTTACTCGAAGTTAAACACTCTCCCGAAGTCTTGGAGACGGTCAAAGGGGGGATCATTTCGGCGGTTATCGTCGATTTGAACGTGCTTCTAGGGCTTGCGGTGTTTTTAGGAGGATTGGCCTATACACAACAGCAGCATAACAAAGAGACCTCCAGTGCCTACAGTACCGTATTGTTTGTTGCATCGAGCGCATTGTTGGTACCGGGGCTGTTGAGCCATACTGAACATGGAAGTGAATCATTAACCCAAGTCAGCCATTTGATCGCAGGGGTATTGCTATTTTTCTATATCATCATTTTTATTTTTCAAACCCGTACCCATACCCATTTTTTTAAGGCAACGGCTCGCAGCCGCTTTTTCCGTTTAAAACGAAAGCTTCAAGAGGAGGAAGACGCGGAGATCGATGAAAATGAGACGAGTGATTATATTTTTGAACATCTCAGTACAGCGTTTAATTTCGGGGTAATTTTCTTTTTTATCGCTATTATTGCTTTCGGGGCGGAAATCTTTGCAGGCGAAGGGGTTCATATCGCCAAAGAGTATGGTATTTCTGCCGGATTAGCCGGATTGGTTATTGCGATCATCAGTGTCTCTCCCGAAATCTTTACGGCAGTTCGTGCCGCGCGCAATGATCAGATTCAGCGTGTCGTTAACATTGCTATGGGGGCTTCTACTGTATCTATTATCCTGACAGTACCGATTTTGATGATGCTAGCCTACTTCTCAGGGATCAATCTTACCCTCGATTTTAATCCGCTTCAAATCGGAGCATTGCTGCTGACGATTCTTTTGGTATGGAAAACGACCGATGAGGGGGAAACCAACTATTTTGAGGGGGCATCGCACATGATGTTCTTCCTCAGCTATGCCATTATCGCTGCGTATTACTGATGATAATCCTTTTTTCACCGAGCGAAGGGAAACGGGAGGGGGGAATACTTCCTCCGCTCACTCAACAAAGCCTCCTTTTTCCTGAGCTCTATCCGAAACGTCTCGCAGTCATTGAACAGTATCAGACCTTGACACAACAAGGGACTGAAGAGGAGTTGTATGAACTCTTCGGGATCAAAGACGCTAAAGAGTACGGACGGTATAAATACCCTTTTGCAACAGTACCCACTATGAAAGCGATTGAGCGCTACGATGGGGTTGCGTATGATTATCTCACCTATACGCTGCTAACATCGGATGCTCAACACTACATTGATACTCAGACGATTATTTTCTCCAATCTTTTTGGACCGATCCGTGCGGGCGATTCTATTCCCGATTACAAACTTAAGCAAGGTGCTTCAATCGGATCGTTTCTACCCGATAAACATTATAAAGAGGGTTTTAGTACCGCATTGAATGAGATGATCGGTGAGGAAGAGATTTTAGATTTGCGTGCAGGATATTACGACAAATTTTATATCCCAAGCAAACCGAGTGTCACTCTGAAATTTCTCAGAGGGGGGAAAGTGGTAAGTCACTGGGCAAAAGCATATCGCGGAACCCTTTTGCGTGAAGCTGCTATCCATCAAGTCCGATCAATTCAAGAACTCTTGGCCTTGAATATAGAGGGGTTATTTTTAAGTGAAATTGTTGAGACGAAAAAGAAAAAAGAGGTTATTTATACAATCGTATGAGTTTCTCTAAAATACGCTTGACATTTTAGGAAAGAGTGTATATAATTTCGGCTCCATTTCACCAATGCCGGCATAGCTCAGTTGGCTAGAGCAATTGATTTGTAATCAATAGGCCCGGGGTTCAAATCCTCGTGCCGGCACCATTGAATGAAATCGGAAACGCATTACATTTATCAGTGTTAGACCAGATTATGGCCGTGGTGAGATACTCAAGTGGCCAACGAGGGCAGACTGTAAATCTGCTGATTTTTATCTTCGAAGGTTCGAATCCTTCTCTCACCACCATCTGCGGGAATAGCTCAGTTGGCTAGAGCGTCAGCCTTCCAAGCTGAATGTCGCGAGTTCGAGTCTCGTTTCCCGCTCCACTGGGAGCTGAAGTATACATTTCATAATTACTACTTCATCATTACCTTAAAACGTAAAATAGTTTTTAAGCTTCCAAAATACATATTTATCATTGTTTTATGCTCACGTGGCTCAGGGGTAGAGCACTTCCTTGGTAAGGAAGAGGTCGGCGGTTCAAATCCGCTCGTGAGCTCCAGTAATAATATTGTAATTTTTTTTGAAAGCTTGAAAGCTATTTCAGCTGTTTTTTGGTATAATTCCAAATTCATTTACACATTCAGTCGGAGGACACTATGGCAAAAGAGAAATTTGAACGTACAAAACCACATTGTAACATCGGTACAATCGGTCACGTCGACCACGGTAAAACTACGTTGACTGCAGCAATTACAGCTGTACTTGCGGTAACAAACGGCGCAAAAATGATGGATTACGATGCTATCGATAATGCACCAGAAGAGCGTGAGCGCGGTATTACGATCGCTACTTCACACGTTGAGTACGAAACAAACAATCGTCACTATGCACACGTTGACTGTCCTGGACATGCCGACTATGTTAAAAACATGATTACCGGTGCTGCTCAAATGGACGGCGCTATTCTTGTTGTTTCTGCAGCGGATGGCCCAATGCCACAAACACGTGAGCACATCCTTCTTTCTAAACAAGTCGGTGTTCCATACATCGTTGTTTTCATGAACAAAGAAGATATGGTTGATGACGAAGAACTTCTTGAACTCGTTGAGATGGAAATTCGTGAACTTCTTGATATGTATGATTTCCCGGGTGATGATACTCCAATCGTTGCTGGTTCAGCTCTTCGTGCACTTGAAGAAGCAAAAACTGGTACTCTTGGTGAGTGGTCAGCAAAAATCCAAAAGCTTATGGCTGAGGTAGATGCTTATATCCCACAACCAATCCGTGAAACAGATAAAGATTTCTTGATGCCGGTAGAGGACGTTTTCTCTATCTCTGGTCGTGGAACTGTTGTTACTGGTCGTATCGAGCGTGGTACAATCAAAATCGGTGAAACTATCGAGATCGTTGGTATCCGTGACACTCAAACAACAACTGTAACAGGTGTTGAGATGTTCCGTAAAGAGATGGAAATGGGTGAAGCGGGTGACAACTGTGGTCTTCTTCTCCGTGGTACTAAGAAAGAAGATGTTGAGCGTGGACAAGTTCTTTGTAAACCAAAATCAATCACTCCTCACACAAAATTTGAGGCAGAGATTTATGTATTGAGCAAAGAAGAGGGTGGACGTCATACTCCATTCTTCAACGGTTACCGCCCACAATTCTATGTTCGTACAACTGACTGTACAGGTGCTATCACCTTGCAAGAAGGTACTGAAATGGTTATGCCTGGTGATAACGTGAAAATCAATGCTGAATTGATTCACCCGATCGCTATGGAAGAGGGTACTCGTTTTGCTATCCGTGAAGGCGGACGTACTGTCGGCGCTGGGGTTGTTTCTAAAATCCTTGCATAATTTCCCCCAACCTTCGGGTTGGAATCATAAGGTAAAACATGCGTGAAAATATCCATTTAGCGTGTGAGAAGTGTACGAGACGTAACTATCACACTACTAAAAACAAAAAAACTCACACTGAGAAATTCTCAGTACGTAAGTTTTGTAAATTTTGCCGTGAGCACACGGTTCATAAAGAAGCAAAACTTTAAGTCGTTTCCCCTCGGGGATTCTAATAGATATATAGGTCAGTAGTTCCAATGGTAGAGCGCCGGATTCCAAATCCGATTGTTGGGGGTTCGAATCCCTCCTGGCCTGCCACCCATCTTCAACTAATGATGCTTACGGGCTTTATTCGTTGGAAATGTCCTGAGGATGAAATAGATGAAAAACACATTAAGTCAAACCATTCATAATGCGAAAATGGAACTTGCAAAAGTTATTTTCCCGACAAAACCGCAAGTTAAACAAGCATTTATTGCTGTTATCGCTGTGGTTACGTTTGTAGTATTGTTTTTAGCATTGGTAGATTTTATCATGTCTTCAACCGTTTCGGCAATTTTGAGTTAAGGAAAATACATGGCACATCGTTGGTACTCGATTCAAACGTATGCAGGTAGCGAGCGCAGTGTTAAAGCCGCTATCGAAAATATCATTGCTGAAAATCATCTTGAAGATGTTATTACGGAAGTAATCGTTCCGACGGAAGATGTTATCGAAGTAAAAAACGGTAAGAAGAAAATTACGGAACGTTCATTGTATTCAGGGTACGTATTCGCGAACATGGATCTCTCTATTGATCTTCAGCACCGTATCCAATCGCTTCCGCGTGTAGCGGGCTTTATCGGTGAATCCAATAAGCCGACGCCTCTTAGCGAGAATGACATCGCCGTGATCTTGGATCGTGTTACGAATCGTTCCGCTCCGAAACCGAAAGTATTCTTCGATAACGGAGAGATGGTTCGTATCGTAGACGGTCCGTTTGCGAACTTTACGGGAACAGTGGATGAGTATGATCTCGAACACGGCACGTTGAAACTCAATGTCTCTATCTTCGGACGTAGTACTCCGGTTGATATTTCGTACACTCAAGTCGAAAAAATAATTTAATCTCAAAAAAAGGAAGCACAAATGGCAAAGAAAATTACGGGCTACATCAAGTTGCAAGTACAAGCCGGCGCTGCTAATCCAGCCCCTCCGGTTGGACCAGCACTCGGTCAACGTGGTGTTAACATCATGGAATTTTGTAAGGCGTTCAACGAGCGTACAAAAGATAAGGCAGGTTTTAAACTCCCTGTTGTTATTACTGTATATGCGGACAAAACGTTTTCATTCATCACAAAACAGCCTCCGGCATCTGCTCTCATCATGAAAGCGGCTGGTCTTAAAAAAGGGACTGATAATCCGATGAAAAACAAAGTGGGTAAAATCACTAAAGCTCAATTGATGGAAATCGTTAAGCAAAAGATTCAAGATATGAACACAGATGACATCGATGCAGCAGCTGCTACAATCGCCGGTTCTGCACGTTCAATGGGTGTTGATATCGTAGATTAATTTCTACACTACTCTTCGACCGCAAAGAGGCTAAATCTTGCGGCAGATTCTAATATTGGAGAATTCAAATGGCTGGAAAACGCTACAAACAACTTAGTGAAAAAATAGATATGGCTAAAAGCTATTCTGTTGCGGACGCTGCGGCATTCGTAAAAGAGCTTAAATCTGCAAAATTTGACGAAACCGTTGAAATTGCACTTAATCTTGGTGTTGACCCACGTCACGCTGACCAAATGATCCGTGGTGCTGTTGTACTTCCTCACGGCACAGGAAAAGTGGTTCGTGTTGCGGTTTTCGCAAAAGGTGCAAAAGCGGATGAAGCAAAAGCTGCCGGTGCTGATATCGTCGGAAGCGATGATTTGGTTGAGCAAATCAAAGCGGGTAACATCAACTTCGATATCGTTGTTGCTGCACCTGATTGTATGGGACTTGTTGGTCAAGTAGGACGTATCCTCGGGCCAAAAGGGATGATGCCGAATCCTAAAACAGGAACTGTTACAGCGGATATCGCTAAAGCGGTAAGCAATGTTAAAGGCGGACAAGTAAATTTCCGTGTTGACAAAAAAGGGAACATCCATGCCGGTATCGGTAAAGTGAGTTTCGATACAGATAAAATTGAAGAAAATATTAAAGCGTTTGTCGGTGCTATCAACCGTGCAAAACCATCAACGGCTAAAGGTCGTTACATCAAAAATGCCGCTCTTTCATTAACTATGAGTCCGGCTATTAAATTTGAAACACAAGAGCTTTTAGACATTCGTTAATGAGTGGCTAACGGACGAAGTAATGCTTCGTCTTTATCTTATGGACTGAAGACAGTAGGGGGCTTAGGCCTTAATCAGAAAAACTCTGCCCCGCTTGAAGTTGTATGTCTGGAAAGGAGAAACTATGAATAAATCACAGAAATCTGAGATTGTTAATACATTGACCTCAGAGTTTAAATCTTCTGCAGCAGTTATCATGTGTGATTATCGCGGTTTAGCAGTGTCTGAACTCGAAGCACTTCGTAAAATTGCACGTGAAAAAGATTCGAAAGTTCAAGTTGTAAAAAATACACTTGCGACTATCGCTCTTAACAACGCTGAAATGTCCGGTATTGATATCGTTGATACTAACATTTTTGTATGGGGCGCTGATGCTATCGCTGCTTCAAAAACTGTTGTTGATTTTGCAAAAGCGAATGATAAATTTGTTATTCGTCAAGCATACATCGACGGTGAAGCGGCTGATGAGAAAAAAGTACGTGCATTCGCTACTCTACCGGGACGCGAAGAGTTGCTCGGAATGCTCGCATCTGTATGGATGGGACCAGTTCGCAACTTCACAATCGGACTCGATGCGCTTAAACGCAAAAAAGAAGAAGAAGCAGCATAATCGCTGCTTTGAAAAACCGCTGATTTTATTATCGGCATAAAAAAAATACTTATAGGAGAATTACTATGGCTGTTACAAAACAAGACGTTCTTGAGTTTATCTCAAACCTTTCTGTCCTCGAGCTTTCTGAGCTTGTAAAAGAATTCGAAGAAAAATTCGGAGTATCTGCTCAACCGGTAGCGGTTGCTGGTGCTGCTGTTGTTGCAGAAGCTGCAGAAGAAAAAACTGAATTCGATGTTATCTTGAAAGACGGTGGTGACAAAAAAATCAACGTTATTAAAGTAGTACGTGCGATGACAGGTCTTGGTCTTAAAGAGGCTAAAGATGCAGTTGAAGGCGCTCCTACAACTATCAAAGAAGGTATCTCTAAACAAGATGCTGAAGCAGCGAAAAAAGAGCTTGAAGAAGCTGGCGCTGCCGTCGAAATCAAATAAATTTGATCGGAGGCATCCGTGCCTCCACCTCCCACAGGGCACTTTACGAAGCGGGTTTTTAACCCTTTCGTAAAGTGCCCATACGTCGTTATAGACTCAAGGACGCTTGAGTCATAGACTTTGCACTTATCCCTATGGGATCAAAAACTTCGATTGAGGTAGCCTATGTTAAACACTCTTCACTCCGGAAACCGCTTACGCGTTGATTTCGCGAAAACTCCCCAGCAAATTGAAGTACCGAACCTTTTACAACTTCAACAAAGTTCGTATGAATCATTTTTGATGTTAGATCAAAAAGATCGTACCAAAAGCGGTATTGAGCGCGTATTCCAATCGGTATTCCCGATTCATGATTCACAAAACCGTCTCTCTCTTGAATATCTTGGTTCTGAAGTAGGACGCCCTAAGTACACCGTACGCGAATGTATGGAACGCGGATTGACTTATTCAGTATCGTTACGTATGAAAACACGTCTTATGATTTGGGATCGTGACGAAAACACCAAAGAAAAAACCGGTGTAAAAGATATCAAAGAACAAACGATTTTTATCCGTGACATTCCTTTGATGACGGAACGTACTTCGTTCGTTATCAACGGTGTTGAACGTGTCGTTGTTAATCAGCTTCACCGCTCCCCGGGTGTTATCTTCAAAGAAGAAGAATCAACCACTGCCGGAAGCAAAATGATCTTTACCGGTCAGATCATCCCTGACCGCGGTTCATGGCTCTATTTTGAGTACGATCCGAAAGATATCCTTTACATGCGTATTAATAAGCGTCGTAAAGTACCGGTTACGATCATGTTCCGTGCCCTCGGTTACAGCAAACAAGATATTTTGAAAATGTTCTATCCATTGCAAAAAATCCGTGTCGAAGAGAACAAATATTTGATGGATTTCGATCCTGAACAATTTGCGGGACGCCTTGGATACGATTTGGTTGATGCGGATGGAAAACTTCTTGTTGCAGCAGGTAAACGTCTTTCAACTAAAAAAGCGGAAAAATTGATCGCTGAGGGTGTTACTGCTATTCAGTACCCGATCGAAACATTGATCGAACGCCATTTGGCTGAGCCGATCATCGATGCACTTACCGGCGAAGTAATGTTCGACACTATGGCACAGCTTGATGAGACAAAACTCAAAAAGATGATAGAAGCGGGTGTTAAAGAGTTTATTATCGCGAATGACCTTGCAGAAGGTCACGATAGCTCAATTATTAATGCTTTTGCTGCCGATACCGATTCTTTGAAATTGCTTCGTCAAACCGAAATTATTGAAGATGAAAACGATCTTGCCGCAATCCGTATTTATAAAGTAATGCGTCCGGGTGAGCCTGTAACGAAAGAAGCGGCAAAAGTATTCGTCAATCAACTTTTCTTTGATCCTGAGCGTTATGATCTCACGCGCGTTGGTCGTATGAAAATGAACCACAAACTTGGGCTTAATGTTCCTGAGTATGTAACCGTTTTGACCAACGAAGATATTATCAATACCGTTAAATACGTCATTAAAGTTAAAAATGGACAAGGTCACATCGATGACCGTGACCACCTCGGTAACCGACGTATCCGTTCAATCGGTGAGTTACTCGGAAACGAGTTACACAACGGTTTGATCAAAATGCAAAAAGCGATCAAAGATAAACTCTCTACAATGAGCGGACCGACGACTGAGTTGATGCCGCACGATTTGATCAACTCAAAAATGATCACTAGTACCATTATGGAGTTCTTTAGCGGCGGACAATTGTCACAATTTATGGACCAAACAAATCCGTTGTCGGAAGTTACCCATAAACGTCGTTTATCAGCTCTCGGAGAAGGGGGTCTTGTTAAAGAGCGTGCCGGATTTGAAGTGCGTGACGTTCACCCGACTCATTACGGCCGTATCTGTCCGATTGAGACTCCTGAGGGACAAAACATCGGTTTGATCAATACGTTGGCAACCTATTCAAAAGTGAACGAGCATGGATTTATCGAAGCTCCGTACAACGTTGTCAAAGAGGGTGTCGTAACCAAAGAAGTTGTTTATTTGACAGCAACTCAAGAAGAGGGAAAAATTATTGCTGCGGCTTCTAGCCGTATTGACGATAAAGGTAATTTCCTTGATGACTTGGTTGAAATTCGCCAAGACGGAGAGATTATTCTCAAATCTCCGAAAGAGTGTGAACTACGTGACTTAACACCGCATATGGTTGTCGGTGTTGCGGCGAGCTTGATTCCGTTCCTTGAACACGATGACGCGAACCGTGCATTGATGGGATCGAACATGCAACGTCAAGCAGTACCGTTGTTGCGCCCTGAAGCGCCTATGGTCGGAACAGGGGTTGAAAAACTCGTTGCTCGTGATTCATGGGAGTGTGTCAAAGCTGAGCGTAGCGGTGTTGTTGAGAAAGTCGACTCTAAACACATTTACGTGATGGGTGAAGACGAAGACGGAACCTTTATCGATTATTATCCGTTACAGAAGAATCTTCGTACCAATCAAAATACGACATTCCTTCAAAAACCGATCGTAAAACAAGGTCAATTGGTTACAAAAGATCAAATCATCGCGGATGGTCCGAATATGGATCAAGGTGAATTGGCACTGGGAATCAATGCATTGGTTGCGTTTATGCCATGGAACGGATACAACTTCGAGGATGCGATCGTTATGTCTGAGCGCATGATCCGTGAAGATGCCTTTACCTCGGTTCATATCTATGAAAAAGAGGCGGAAGCTCGCGAACTCAAACACGGTGTCGAAGAGATCACTCGTGATATCCCGAATGTTCGTGACGATGAACTCTCTCATCTTGATGACAGCGGTATCGTAAAAATCGGTACCTATGTTCAAGGCGGGATGATCCTCGTCGGTAAAGTTTCTCCGAAAGGTGAAGTAAAACCGACTCCTGAAGAGCGTTTGTTACGTGCTATCTTCGGTGAAAAAGCGGGTCACGTGGTCAACAAATCACTCTACTGTACACCAAGTATGGAAGGGGTTGTTGTTGATGTTAAAGTGTTCACGAAAAAAGGATACGACAAAGATCCTCGTACTCTTGAGCTTGAAAAAGCAGAACGCGACGAGTTAGAGCGCGAACATTACGATCGTTTGTTAATGATCGATAAAGAAGAGATGCTTCGCATTGTTTCTTTGCTCACTAAACATCCGTTACTTAGCGATGTAAGTATCAATGGCAACGAGTATAAAGCGGGTGAAAACGTCAAAGCTGACGATCTTAAAGAGGTTAACCGTTTCGCGATGAATAACGTTGTTAAAGCATTTAGCGACGATATTCAAGAGAAATACAACCAAACGAAAAACCATTTCCAAAAAGAGAAGAAAAAATTCCGTGACGAACACGAAGAAAAACTCTCTATCTTGGAAAAAGACGACATCCTTCCAAACGGTGTTGTGAAGTTTGTAAAAGTTTACATTGCAACAAAACGTAAACTCAAAGTCGGGGATAAAATGGCGGGACGTCACGGGAATAAAGGTATCGTCTCTACGATCGTTCCTCAAGTTGACATGCCGTACATGGCAAACGGGCGTTCAGTTGACGTTTGTTTGAACCCGCTCGGGGTACCTTCTCGTATGAATATCGGGCAAATCCTTGAGATGCACCTCGGTATGGTCGGGAAAGAACTCGGATTCCAAATTCAAGATATTTTTGAAGCGAAACAAAAAGAGTTCATCGGTGAATTAAGAGCAAAAATGATCTCTTTCGCCGATGTTGCAGGTCTTATGAACGCGGCTAAAGTACTTGGTGAGATGGATGATCAAACTCTCCTTGGCTATGCACAAGATTGGTCAAAAGGGGTTAAATTCGCAACTCCTATTTTCGAAGGGGTAACCGAAGCTGAATTCGCTAAACTCTTCGAATTGGCTAAATTGGATACTGACGGTAAAATGGTATTGTTCGATGGTAAAACGGGCGATCAAATGAAAGAACGTGTTAACGTCGGTTACATGTATATGCTTAAACTTCATCACTTGGTTGATGAGAAAGTGCATGCTCGTTCAACCGGACCATACTCTCTCGTTACTCAACAACCGGTCGGTGGTAAAGCACTCTTCGGCGGACAGCGTTTCGGGGAGATGGAAGTATGGGCACTTGAAGCATACGGTGCTTCTGCCGTTCTTAAAGAGATGTTGACGATTAAATCGGATGACGTTGACGGACGTGTACGTGCGTATAAAGCAATTACGAAAGGTGAAAGTGTACCGGCATCCGGTATCCCTGAAACTCTTTTCGTATTAACGAAAGAGCTCCAATCATTGGCGCTTGATATTGAGATTTTTGACGAGGTGGATGACGATGAGTAAATTAGTACCGGTTGCCGTAACAGAAGAGAATCGCCCAGTCGATATTAAACAAATTCAATTTCGACTCGCGTCTCCTGAGAGAGTTCTCTCATGGAGTCACGGGGAAGTTAAAAAACCAGAAACCATCAACTACCGTACCCTTAAGCCGGAACGTGACGGATTGTTTTGTGCCAAAATTTTCGGACCGGTTCGTGATTACGAATGTTTGTGCGGAAAATACAAAAAAATGCGTTACAAAGGTGTCATTTGTGAAAAATGTGGCGTTGAAGTAACGTCGGCAAAAGTTCGCCGTACCCGTATGGGACACATTGATCTTGTTACTCCGGTAGCGCATATTTGGTATGTTAGTTCACTTCCAAGCCGTATCGGAACACTCCTCGGCGTGAAGATGAAAGACCTTGAACGCGTATTGTATTACGAAGCGTACATCGTTAAAAGCGGTGGAGAAGCGTACTATGACGGTGAGCAAACATCATCGGTTCTTAAATACGATGTCTTGAACGAAGAGCAATACCGTACATTGGTACAGCGCTACGGAGACAGCGGTTTTTCTGCTGAGATGGGTGGATCTGCGGTTCGTGAATTACTTGATGAACTCGATCTTGTTGATCTTTTCTCTTCATTGAAAGAAGAAGTAGCAGGGACTAACTCAGAAGCGAAACGTAAAACCATTATCAAACGTTTGAAAGTTATTGAATCATTTTTGAATTCAGGTAACAATCCGGCGTGGATGATGCTTACTGCATTGCCGGTTCTCCCTCCTGAACTTCGCCCGTTGGTAAGTCTCGATGGCGGAAAATTCGCGGTATCGGATGTCAATGACCTCTACCGTCGTGTAATCAACCGTAACCAACGTCTTAAACGTCTTATCGAACTCGAAGCACCGGAAATTATCGTACGTAACGAAAAACGTATGCTTCAAGAAGCGGTAGATGCGTTGTTTGACAACGGTCGTCGTGCAAACGCTGTTAAAGGTGCAAACAAACGTCCGTTGAAATCTCTCTCTGAGATCATCAAAGGTAAACAAGGACGTTTCCGTCAGAATCTACTCGGTAAACGTGTTGACTTCTCGGGACGTTCGGTCATCGTTGTTGGACCAAACCTTCAAATGGATCAGTGCGGATTGCCGAAACAAATGGCATTGGAACTTTTCAAACCTCATTTGATTGCAAAACTCGAAGATAAAGGGTATGCGACCACCGTGAAAGCGGCGAAAAAAATGATCGAAGAGAAAACCAATGAAGTTTGGGAGTGTCTTGCTGAGATCGTTGAGGGTTATCCGATTATGCTCAACCGTGCACCAACGTTGCACAAACTCTCGATCCAAGCGTTTCACCCGAAACTGATCGACGGTAAAGCGATCCAATTGCATCCTCTCGTTTGTGCCGCCTTCAATGCGGACTTCGACGGTGACCAAATGGCGGTTCACGTACCACTTTCAGCCGAAGCGATAGCAGAATGTAAAGTATTGATGCTCTCATCGATGAACATCTTGCTTCCTGCATCGGGTAAAGCGATTGCTACCCCTTCACAAGATATGGTCTTGGGTCTTTATTATTTGACACTCGGTAAAAATGATGTGAAAGGATCGAATAAACTTTTCAGCAACGTTGATGAGATTATGATCGCACTTGAACACAAAGCACTCGATTTGCACGCGAAAGTTCGTACTCGTGTTGAGGGGCGTGTAATTCACACCACAGCTGGACGTATGATTCTTCAGGCGATTCTTCCGGAATTCGTACCGGCAGAATTGTGGAACGTTGTGATGAAAAAGAAAAATATCTCTATCCTTGTTGACTATGTCAATAAGCATGGTGGAATCGCTGTAACAGCAGGTTTCTTGGATGATTTGAAAAATCTCGGTTTCAAGTACGCGACTGCATCAGGGGTATCGATCTCTATCACCGATATCATTATTCCTGAAATGAAAGCGGGATTGATCGTTGCTTCTAAAAACCGTGTTAAAGAGATCCAAAAACAATTCGAAGCGGGTCTATTGACCGAGCAAGAACGTTATAATAAAATCATTGACGTTTGGACCGATACGAACAATACCGTTGCGGGCGGAATGATGGAGTTGATTCAAAACGATAAAGACGGATTCAACTCGATCTTTATGATGGCGGACTCTGGAGCGCGTGGTTCTGCGGCTCAGATTCGTCAGCTAGCCGGTATGCGTGGTTTGATGGCGAAACCGGACGGTTCGATCATCGAAACACCGATTATCTCAAACTTTAAAGAGGGTCTAAACGTCCTTGAGTACTTTATTTCTACCCACGGTGCTCGTAAAGGTCTTGCGGATACCGCACTTAAAACAGCGAATGCGGGTTATTTGACGCGTAAACTCGTTGACGTTGCGCAAAACGTGAAAATCGTTGAGCATGACTGCGGAACTCACGAAGGGATTGAACTTACCGATATCTCTGTCGGTAATGAATTGATCGAGCCGTTAGAAGACCGTATTTACGGTCGTGTATTGGCAGAAGATGCTATTGATCCGATCACGAATGAGATCCTTTACTCTGAAGGGACTTTGATTGATGAGATCAAAGCCTCTAAAGTTATCGAAGCGGGTATCCGTTCGGTTCAAATCCGTACTCCGACAACATGTAAATCTGAGGGTGGTGTATGTGCTCTTTGTTATGGACTCAACCTCGGAAGCGGCGGAATCGTTAAACGCGGAGAAGCGGTCGGTATTATCGCGGCACAATCCATCGGGGAACCGGGTACGCAGTTGACACTTCGTACCTTCCACGTTGGTGGAACGGCGTCAAGTACACGTGAAGAGCGTCAAGTTATCGCGACCAAAGAGGGTTTCATCCGTTATTACAATATGAAAACCTACCTCTCAAAAGAGGGTAAACAAATCGTTGCGAATCGTCGTAATGCCGCTATTTTGTTGGTAGAACCGAAAATCAAAGCTCCGTTTAACGGAACCGTTGAGATTCAAACGATTCATGACGAAGTGATCGTAAGCGTTAAAGGTGAAAGCCAAACGGTGCGTTACACACTTCGTAAAAATGAAGTGGCAAAACCGAACGAGCTTGCAGGGGTTAGCGGTAAAATCGAAGGTAAATTCTATCTTCCGTATGAAACAGGCGCTTCTGTAAAAGCGGATGAATCCGTTGTTGAAACGATCAAAGACGGATGGAATGTACCGAATCGTATTCCGTACGCTTCTGAGATTCAAGTCAAAGACGGTGCACCGATTACACAAAAAATCTATGCCAAAGAGAAAGGGGTTATCAAATACTACCTCCTCAAAGGCGATTACCTAGAGCGTCATCACGAGATCGCAAAAGGGTACAGTGTTGAAGAAAAAGGTCTCTTTGCCGTTGTCGCCGACAGCGAAGATCGTGAAGCGATCCGTCACTATATCGCTCGCGGTTCTGTGATCGAAATCAACGATAATGAAGCGGTAAAAGCGGATACGTTGATTGCTAAACCGGTCAAAGAAGAGTCAACGGTTATCGCTGAGTGGGATCCGTATTCGAATCCTATCATCTCTGAGACGGATGGTGTTATCACATTTGAAGACATTATCCCTGGTATTACTGCGTCTGAGCAATTCGACGAACTAACCGGTAAAACCCGTTTGATGATCAATGAGTACGTTGCTCCTGAGTTTAAACCGGCGATCGTCCTTGCGGCGAACGACGGTTCGGTTATCCGTTATGCGGTTGAGCCGAAAACAGCGATTTTCGCACAAGATAGAGCCGATGTAAAAGTCGCTGATATCTTGGCAAGAACGCCGAAAGCACTTCAAAAATCACGCGATATTACCGGGGGTCTTCCACGGGTTTCTGAGCTTTTCGAAGCGCGTAAACCTAAAGAGATCGCTCTTATCGCTGAACTTGACGGGGTTGTCAGCTTCGGTAAACCGCTTCGTGGTAAAGAGCGTATTTTGATTACCTCTGAGAACGGAATGGTTAAAGAGTACTTCGTCGATAAAAACCTTGTCGCATTGGTTCATCCGGGTGAGTTCGTTCACGCCGGTGAGCGTTTGACCGACGGTGTTATCAGCTCACACGAGATTTTGAGAATCTTGGGTGTTAAAGCGTTGTATAACTACCTTGTCAGTGAAGTACAACAAGTTTACCGCCGTCAAGGGGTTAACATCGCCGACAAACACATCGAAGTTATCTTTACTCAGATGTTGCGTCAGATCAAAATCCTCCGCTCCGGTGACACTAAGTTCATCGAGGGTGATGTGGTTTCTAAAGCACAGTTCAAAATCGAGAATGAAAAAATTCTTCGTCTTGGCGGAGAGCCTGCGATTGCTGAACCGTACCTTGTCGGTATCACCCGTGCTGCGGTTAGTGCTGACTCGATTATCTCAGCGGCATCGTTCCAAGATACCACAAAAGTCTTGACCGAAGCGGCAGTTTCAGCGAAAATCGATGACTTGACTGATCTTAAAGAAAACGTCATCATCGGTCGTACCATCCCGGTCGGTACCGGTATCTACAAAGACCAAAGAATGGTTTTCGGAGACTAAGTTCACCTTTGTCTCTTTCTCGCTTCGGCGGGAATCCTATTTCCTCTTCCTCTCTTACAAATTCCTTAAAATAAGCTCAAATTAATCAAAAATTAGCTATTATTGCGCGTTTATTAGTCCCCTTTAAGTAGCGGATTAAAATTCTACTGGAACATTTCAACAAAGGAGATTGTGTGCCAACAATCAACCAACTTATTCGTAAAGAGCGACAAGCGGTAGTGAAAAAATCAAAATCACCCGCTTTGGTGTCATGCCCACAACGTCGTGGTGTATGTACTCGTGTATATACTACAACCCCTAAAAAACCGAACTCGGCGCTTCGTAAAGTTGCTAAAGTTCGTTTGACTTCAGGGTTTGAAGTTATTAGTTATATCGGTGGTGAGGGTCACAACTTGCAAGAGCACTCTATCGTTCTTGTTCGTGGCGGTCGTGTAAAAGACTTACCAGGGGTAAAATACCATATCGTACGTGGTGCTCTCGATACCGCGGGTGTTAAAGACCGTAAAGTATCTCGTTCTAAATACGGAACGAAAAAAGCTAAGGTTAAAAAATAACCAACTAGTCTGACAAGATTCGGTTTTTGATGACCGTTTTTTGAGTAAATGAAAAAACATTGAAGGAAACATTATGAGAAGAAGAAAAGCGCCCGTTCGCGAAATTATGCCTGACCCGGTTCATGGTTCAAAAATTTTGACAAAGTTCATCAACAAAATTATGTGGGACGGTAAAAAAAGTACCGCTGAAAAAATTATGTACGGTGCTTTGGATATCATGGGTTCACGTGGTGAAAAAACAGGTATCGAAGTGTTTAACGCTGCGATTGATAACATCAAACCGGTTATCGAAGTAAAAAGCCGCCGTGTGGGTGGAGCGACCTACCAAGTTCCAGTAGAAGTTCGTCCTGTACGTCAACTATCTCTTGCAATCCGCTGGTTAACCGATGCGGCACGCAAACGTAACGAGCGCACTATGGCAGAGCGTTTGGCAAATGAATTATCAGATGCTGCAAACGATAAAGGTACAGCATTCAAACGTAAAGAAGATACTTACAAAATGGCTGAAGCGAATAAAGCGTTCGCTCACTATCGCTGGTAAGATATACGTAACCTTTTGATGACCCTCTCGGGTTATCATTCCCCTATCCACTATAAACTCTATTAAGGGCTATTATCATGGCAAGATCCCATAAACTTGAAGACGTAAGAAACATCGGTATCGCCGCTCACATTGACGCGGGTAAAACGACAACAACTGAGCGTATCTTGTTCTACACCGGTGTATCACACAAAATCGGTGAAGTTCACGAAGGTGCTGCAACTATGGACTGGATGGAGCAAGAGCAAGAGCGTGGTATCACGATCACCTCTGCGGCGACAACATGTGAATGGAACGGCAAACAAATCAATATCATCGACACTCCGGGCCACGTTGACTTCACCATTGAAGTTGAGCGTTCTATGCGTGTACTTGATGGTGCTGTAGCGGTATTCTGTGCTGTTGGTGGGGTTCAACCACAATCAGAGACTGTATGGCGTCAAGCAAACCGTTACGGGGTTCCTCGTATGGTTTTCGTCAACAAAATGGACCGTACAGGGGCTGATTTCTACAACGTAGAAGAGCAAATCCGTGCACGTCTTAAAGCGAATCCAATCGCGATTCAACTTCCAATCGGTGCTGAAGATCAGTTTAAAGGGATCATCGATCTCGTTAAAATGAAAGCAATCCTTTGGGATGAAGATGCTGCGATGGGTTCAAACTATCATGAAGCAGAAATTCCTGCCGATATGGTTGAAAAAGCGAACCAATACCGTGCGCAACTAATGGAAGCGGCGGCTGAGGGTGACGATACTTTGATGGAGAAATTCTTCGAAGAGGGTGAACTTAGCAACGAAGAGATTATGCGCGGGATTAAAGCCGGATGTCTTAAAATGGAAATCATTCCTATGACATGTGGAACTGCGTTTAAAAATAAAGGGGTTCAGACTCTTCTTGACGCGGTTGTTGATTACCTACCATCACCTTTGGAAGTTGCGGCTATCAAAGGGACTATGGAAGACGATGAAGAGATTGAAGTTGATGTTGAATCAACAGACGATGCTCCATTCGCCGGTCTTGCGTTCAAAATTATGACTGACCCGTTTGTTGGACAGCTTACTTTCGTACGTGTTTACCGTGGTGTTCTTGAATCAGGTACGTATGCTTATAACACCATCAAAGGTAAAAAAGAGCGTATCGGACGTATCGTTAAAATGCACGCTAACAAACGTGAAGAGATCAAATCTCTCTACGCGGGTGAAATCGGTGCGGTTGTAGGTCTTAAAGACACAACTACCGGTGATACACTTTGTGATGAGCGCGAACGTCTTGTACTTGAGCGTATGCACTTCCCTGAGCCGGTTATCTCGGTTGCGGTTGAGCCTAAAACAAAAGTAGACCAAGAAAAAATGGGTATCGCGTTAGCTAAACTAGCTGCGGAAGATCCATCTTTCCGTGTTCACACTGACGAAGAGACAGGACAAACGATCATCAGCGGTATGGGTGAGCTTCACCTTGAAATCCTTGTTGACCGTATGTTCCGTGAGTTCAAAGTTGAAGCGGAAGTCGGTGCACCTCAAGTTGCTTACCGTGAATCAATCCGTTCAGAAGTTAACCAAGAGTACAAATACGCGAAACAATCAGGTGGACGTGGACAATTCGGTCACGTATATCTCCGTATCAAGCCGGGCGTACCTGGTACTGGTTATATCTTCCACAACGAAATCAAAGGTGGGGTTATTCCTAAAGAATACGTTCCTGCCGTTGAAAAAGGGTGTAAAGAAGCTATGCAAAAAGGTATCCTTGCCGGTTATCCGATTGAGGATGTTGAAGTTGCATTGTACGATGGTTCATACCATGAGGTTGACTCGAATGAGATGGCGTTTAAACTCGCTGCTTCTATGGGATTCAAAGAGGGTTGTCGTAAAGCTAACCCAGCAATCTTAGAGCCTATGATGAAAGTTGAAGTTGAAGTTCCTGAGAACTTCATGGGTGACGTTATCGGTGACCTTAACCGTCGTCGCGGACAAGTTAACAACATGGGTGACCGTTCTGGTAACAAAATTGTTGATGCGTTCGTACCGTTGTCTGAAATGTTCGGTTACTCAACTGACCTTCGTTCAGCGACACAAGGACGTGCAAGTTACTCTATGGAATTCGATCACTACGAAGAAGTTCCGCGTAACGTTGCCGAAGAGATTATCAAAAAGCGTAACAGCTAAGCAACTCTCTTTCTCCTCTTGCCCCGTTCGGGGCAGACTCTATCCTTCTAAATTTTTATTCGCAAAATCCCAATTTAATAAATTTTTGATCACTGCATCGGCATAGTCGGCACGGCCGTTTTTGTAATCCAGATAATAGGCATGTTCCCAGACATCGATACATAAAAGCGGTTTTACGCCATGCGCTATCGGGGTATCGGCGT
Organism: Sulfuricurvum sp.; assembly: GCF_030691015.1. GTDB lineage: Bacteria > Campylobacterota > Campylobacteria > Campylobacterales > Sulfurimonadaceae > Sulfuricurvum. The sequence continues at coordinate 150,910 of NZ_JAUYFF010000010.1, read as the reverse complement.
TAGAGGTTTTAGTAATACTCAATTTCCCGTTTTTTAGAACAAGCCAGGCCCATCCGCTTCCGAATTGTCCCAATGCCGCCTCTTTGAGTGCTTTGGCAAAATTTTCATAATTTCCAAAATCACTATCTATTTTTTTAGCCATTTCACCTGTTGGAAGACCGCCGCCGTTTGGTTTGAGGGAGTTCCAATAGAAGGTGTGGTTCCACACTTGTGCGGCATTGTTAAAGAGGGAAGTTTTTGTCGGATCATTAGCGGTTTGAAGAATAATCTCTTCGAGAGATAGAGTATCGAGTTCTGCATCAATTATCAGATTATTGGTGTTGACGACATAGGTATTGTGATGTTTACCGTAGTGGTATTCTAGTGTCATAGAACCGATATAAGGTTCCAACGCATTTTTTTCAAACGGTAATGGGGGTAAAATGATTGCCATAATAAACTCCTTATTTGGATAGGAGATTATTATAGGACAAAATAACCTTATGAGATGCTAAATTTTTAATCTAATAAAAAAAGTAGATTTATTTGGAGGATTTGCTATAATGAAACGATGAAGACGTTAGTACGTATTATTTCCTTTTTAGTGTTGTTCACTCTGCTATTAGAGGCAAAAGAGAGAGTTTCTATCGGAGTATTGGCGCATAAGAATTATGAATCAACACACATAATGTGGAACCCTACAGCTGAATATTTAAACGAAAAAATTCCACGTTACGAATTTGAAATAGTTCCGTTGCGATTTGAAGAATTTCCACCCTACCTGCGCGATAAGAAAATTGATTTTGTCATTACCAACTCTGCTTATTATGTCGATTTGGAAAACCGTTACGGCATCTCTAGAATCGCTACCCTTAAAAATATGGATTTAAACGGTCGTGCCCAAACCCAATTCGGAGGGGTTATTTTTACCCTCGCTTCTAATAAAACGATCCAAAAACTAGGAGACATTAAAAATCGTCCCTTCGCGGCAGTCGATCGTGATTCTTTCGGAGGTTGGATCATGGCTTTGAGAGAGTTCAAAGCGTATCATATACCCCCGGATAAGATGAAAGTAACGTTTTACGGAACACATGAAGCCGTCGTAAACGCGGTTTTGAAGGGGAAGGCAGAAGCGGGAACGGTTCGAACCGATACACTCGAGAGGATGGCGTCAGAGGGAAAAATCAATATTAATGATTTTGTGATTATCAATCCCCAAAATTATCCCGATTTCTATTATCAGGCAAGTACGAGACTCTATCCGGAGTGGCCTATTGCTACTTCCAAGCATACCACCGATGAGCTGGCGGAGAAAGTAGCGGTTGCTCTCATATCAATGTCCTCGGCTTCAGAAGCGGCACGAGCTTCTAAAGCTTTGGGCTGGACGATACCGCTTGATTATCAAAGTATTCACGAATGTCTTAAAGAGCTTGATTTAGGGCCGTATAAATATCGGAAGAAGGACGCTTTCGCTTATTTTTTAGAACAATATGGAGAGTATCTTCTCATCTCTTTTCTCCTTTTAATTCTCTCGATCGTTGTGACGCTTTATATACTTAAGATTAATATGCGGTTGCGGGAGACCAGGGGAGAACTCGAAGTGATGAATGCTTCGTTGGAGGAGCATGTTCGAGAGAAAACGCAGCATTTGTTTGATAAAAGTATACGACTTGAAGAAGCGTATTTAAACGAAAAATACCTCCGAAGTATTTTGCGTACGGTTGCGGATGTTAATCAAATGTTGATTACAACGAGGTCGGTGGATGAATTGATAGATAAAGCAACCCTCTGTCTCAGCTCAAACGAATCGTTTAAAAGTGCAAAAATTTCTCTTGTAAAAGATGGCAAGCTGAGTGTTGTGGCAGCCTACGGTGTAGGAGAGGATAAAAATATTACCCCGATTGATAAAAAGGCATTTGAAGAGGGAAAAAATCTTATGATCACCGATATGGATGATGAGATCATGAGCGAAATGTGTAAAGAGAACGCTCTGAAACACGGCATAAAAGGGATTTATGCACTACCTCTCAAAAGCAGCACCTTTAGCGAAGAGGTGATCGGAGTACTGAGTATCTGTACGGGACGTGAAAACGGGTTTAGTGTGGAAGAGCAGAAAATGATTGAAGAGCTCTCCGGTGATATAGGATTCGCCCTCTATTCGTTTACACAACAGCAGCAGATTGATACGCTTCACGAAGAGCGGTTGAAAAGTTACCAAAATTTTATCGATGCCATGGTTAATATGATCGAGCAGCGTGATACCTATACCGCAGGACATACGGTGAGAGTAGCCCATTATGCGGAGCTGATTGCCCGAGAGATGGAGCTCCCCGAGAAGGAGATCCAAAAATTGGTAGAGTCTGCAAAATTGCATGACATCGGCAAGGTTGTAACCCCTGATTCAATATTGCTTAAACCCGGAAAATTGACTAAACTTGAATATGAGCTAATTAAAGAACATGCCAAAGCGGGATATGAGGTTCTCTCTACCGTCCATTTGTATAAAGAATTGGCGGAGATTATGATTGATCACCATGAACGCTATGATGGCAGCGGATACCCCTATGGTAAAAAAGGGGGAGAGATATCGTTACTGGGATATATTATGGCGGTTGCCGATTCATTTGACGCGATGACCACCAACCGTATTTATAAACCCCGAAAAGAGATCGAGGAATCACTGAACGAGTTGAATGAGTTGAGCGGTAAATGGTACCATCCGGCCGTCGTCAATGCCGCATCAAAAGTTCTTGCCGATGTTACTATCGATACATCGATTACGCAGATGGGTTCCACTGCTCTCGAAGAAGAGCGTATGAGCTATTTTTTCAAGGACCGATTGACGAAACTTTACAATGAAGATTATTTTATGATGACGTTTAACGGACGTTCCCGTCATCCGAAACCGGATAAACTTTGGATTATTTCATTGGTAGATTTTCATCATTATAATAAAGCACATGGTTGGGAAGGGGGAAATGAACTTATTTCAGAATTTGCCGACTATTTAGCGATGAGATTGCCGGAATATCTGATTTTTAGAATATGGGGCGATCGCTTTGTACTAGCCGATTTTGAAGGAGATATCGAAGCTTTGATATCAGAGTCGTCGCTCTCTTCAAGGGGTGTTGGGACAAAAACAAAAGAGATTGTGAATATTCCCGATAACCTAGAAGAGCTTATGACTGAATAACACTCCATTGATTCTCAACCACTAATATATCCCCACTATAAATTCTTCCGATAAATTCATCACCGACAGTATAGGTATTGACCCCTTTAGGGGTTCCGCTCATGATGATATCCCCATCTTCAAAGCGCATAAAGCTTGCTATCTCCTCTACCATTTCTGAGGGTTTGTAGATCATCAGCGCATACGTCGCTTCTTGCACTAAAGTACCGTTGATATGGAGCGTCATCCGAAGTGATTCGAGGGGTACCCTCAGAGGGACAAAATCACCTAAAACGGCAGAACCGTCAAATCCTTTAGCCCGCTCCCACGGAAGAGCTTTGGATTTAAGATAATTTTGGAGTTCACCTTTGGTGAGATCGAGTCCGAATCCCACCCCCGCTATTGCTCCGTCCATCATTAGAAAACAGATTTCTCCCTCGAAGCGGGTGTCAGGCGAAATGAAACAAAGAGAGTCCGTGATAGCGGAGTTGGGTTTGTTAAAGACGACCATAGAGGAGGGAATCTCATTATTCAACTCATAAATATGTTCGACGTAGTTACGCCCGATACAGATCACTTTGGACGGGGTTATCGGGGTGTCGTTAAAGAGTAGAGAGTTCATCGGTTATCTCTTTCCATATCGGTATCTCATCCTCTTCGGGTCTCCCTACGAGTTCGAGCGAGGGGGTGTAATGTGCTTTGTACTCCAAACTTTGACACCCTTCGACGTAGTAGCCCAGATAGATCCATTTAAGCCCCAAACGGCGGGCAAATTCGATTTGCTGCAACAGAGTATAGCGTCCGAGAGATTGGTGGTTGTAGTCGGGATCGTAGTAGCAATACAGAGCACTGATCCCCTCTTCTAAAATATCGATGAGATCGACAGCTATGAGTGTATCTCCGTCAAAATAGAGAACCTCAAAACCAAAGTCGCCATGCCCCTGAACAAATGAGGCGTAGTAGTTTTTCGGGTCGCTTTTAGGTGCATCCCAATCGCGGGTATGGTGCTTGTATCGGTGGTAACGCTCAAAAAGGCTTAGGTGTTCACGCGTCAGGGTAGGGTGGCGTATAACGGTGCTTAGATGGGCGTTTTTACGCAAGATTCGACGATCCGATTTTCTCAGCGGATAGCGTTCAACATCAATTTTTAGACTTTCGCAGGCACGACACTCCTGACAAATAGGACGGAAATACATTGATCCGAATCGTCGCCATCCTCGCAGTATGAGGGCTTCACATTGCTCTTTTGAGCACTCTTGGATCACTTTATAATGGATGCTTTGGGTATTCCCCGAAATATAGGAGCACGGCTCATGGAGCGCGCACTCTTTGAGAATGGTGTTTGGATTATTCGTCGTCATCTTTGCGGCTAAGGGAGATGAGTACCCCTTCGATCATCTCATCAATATCTCCATCGAGAATAGTACTGATGTTCGAATAGGGGATACCTGAACGGGTATCTTTTACTTGCTGATACGGAGCGAGGACGTAGGAACGGATCTGATGGCCCCAGCCGTTTTCACTTTTCTCTATTCCATCAACCGCCGCTTGCTTTTTCTCCATTTCAAGTTCATAAAGACGGGATTTGAGCATTTTAAAGGCAGTCGCTTTGTTTTTGTGTTGAGAACGGTCATTTTGACACTGTACAACGATCCCGCTCGGGATGTGGGTGATACGGATTGCCGATTCGGTTTTATTGACGTGCTGACCCCCTGCGCCGGAAGCACGGTAGGTGTCGATACGGATATCACGGTCTTCGATCTCGATATCGATATCATCGTCGAGTTCGGGAGAGACCATAACGGAGGTAAAACTGGTGTGACGTTTCGCCGCAGAGTCGTACGGGCTGATACGAACAAGGCGGTGGATACCGTTTTCGTTTTTGAGATAACCGTAGACATTGACCCCTTTGATCAGAAGTGCCGCATCTTTGATTCCCGCCTCTTCTCCGGCTTGATAATCGAGTATCTCTACGCTAAAGTCATGTCGCTCCGCCCAACGGGTGTACATACGTAACAGCATCGATGCCCAGTCTTGGGATTCGGTTCCCCCCGCACCCGGATGGATGGTGACGATGGCATTATGACTGTCGTGCTCACCCGATAGAAGGACTTCGACTTCCATCGATTTGACATTGTTTTCCAGTGCCCCCGCATCGGCGAAAAGGGATTCGATCGTCTCTTCATCCCCCTCTTCTTTTGCCATATCGTACAAATCGACGGCATCACCGAGGGTATGAAAGGTTTTGGAATATTTGGCTAAACGGCGTTCCAACTGGGTTTTCTCTTTTTGGATAACGCCGGCGGCAGCCGCATCGTTCCAAAAGCCGTCCGTGTTTTCAAGTGCTTCAATTTCGCTCAAACGACTATTAATATCTTGAGGACGGACAACATCGGTGACGTTTTGCATTTTAATCGTCAATGTTTTAAGTAATTCGGTATATTCGTAATGATCCATAAGTAGGAATACCTTCTGATATATTATAATGCCAATTATATTCTATAGAGGCTAAAACAATGATTATCGCCCGTTCTGTATCTGAACTTCGTAGTGCACTGGATACTCTTAAGGGGAGTATCGGGTTTGTTCCGACCATGGGGGCTCTCCATATCGGCCATCGCAGCCTGATCGAAGCGGCGCGCAAAGAGAACGATTGTGTGGTTGTTTCGATTTTTGTCAATCCGACCCAGTTTTTGCCAGGTGAGGATTTGAGTAAATATCCCCGTCGCGAAGAGGCCGATTTTAAAATTTGTGAGCTGAGCGGTGTCGATATTCTTTTTTACCCCGATGTAAGGACGATGTACGGCGAAGATGAGGTGCGGATATGTGCCCCTGATGTGAGAGGATTTATTCTCGAAGGGGCTTCCCGTCCCGGACATTTTGACGGAGTGTTGACGGTTGTCATGAAACTGCTAAATATGGTACGCCCCACTCGTGTCTATTTCGGGAAAAAAGATGCCCAGCAACTCGCCCTTATTACCCAAATGTGTCACAATTTTTTTATGAACATCGAGATTGTCCCTATGGAGACGGTTCGCGAAGCGGATGGCTTGGCGCTCTCGAGTCGTAATGTTTATTTGAACAGCGCTGAGCGTCAAGAGGCGTTAAAACTCTCAGCCGCACTCAAACGGGCAACGAAGATGCTTATGCAGGGAAATACCAAAAGTGCTGAGATCAAAGGGGCTATGGAAGTTATCCTTGAGCCTTTGGATGTTGAGTATGTGGCGATCGTCAATAGAGCGTTTGAGTCGATCGATGAAGTTGAAATCGGCAATACCATCGTACTGGTTGCGGCACGTGTCGGAACGACCCGTCTAATCGATAATGTGTGGATGTAATATGAAAAAGTATCTATCGAGTGTTCTTATTGTTATCCTCCTAGCTGGATGTGCTCCGAAAATAGGGAAAGATATTTTCATTGAGCCGCAAGGAAATTTACGTTGGGAAAATACCCAAGCTGAAATGGTATTGGGGGTATTGTCGCTCTTAGGAATGTCGACGAAGAGCGGAGAACTCCGTTTGGGGAGTGATTTAAAAGTGGTGAATAAATGGCACAGCGATATTACTATTGTATCGCTCACCTATACCCTAATTGATACAAAAGAGGTGATTGCACGAGGAGAAGCAAAATCGGGGGGAGCATACTCTTTTATCATCCCTTCCGGCGGCGAAAAAGTGATCCCTTTGGAGTTTCGTGTCGATACGAAACATCTGAACAGCAACCGTGTTCTCGCTATTGTGCAATCGAAGCGTAAGCTTTACGTGAGAGGGGAAGCGGTCATTGAAGTATGGGGAATACAGAAACGTCACCTTTTTGAGAAAGAGGTGACGAGTGTTATTCAAAAAGCTCTTACGGGTGCGTAGTGACTACCGGTGAAACAGCGGCCGCTACGGCTGAGGGATCGGGGATAAGGTATTTTTCCTCTACCATCAGATCGACAATGGCTTTAAACACCGGTACGGCGGTAATAGAGGCAAAGTAGACGGTACGCGGCTCGATCACCGTAATTCCGATCGTATAGTTGTGTGTCGCATCATTGGCAAAACCGATAAACGAGGTGTGGTAGCTGTTAACATAGGCACCGTTTTTGGCGATATGCGCCGTTCCCGTTTTTCCTCCCACTTGAATTCCCGCTGTTTTGGCAACGGTTCCCGTCCCCTCATTGACGGTTTTGATGAGAATTTGTTTCATCCGCTCTGCGGTAGCGGGAGAAATTACCTGAACAGGCGGTTGTATCTGCATCGGAATGGTACGGCCGTTGTCATCATAGAGGGCCTCGACCACCATCGGATTGATCAGTCTCCCCCCGTTGTTAAAGACATTGAACGCTTTGACCAGCTGCATCGGATTGGCACGCATTCCGTACCCGTACGAGGTGATTGCTTTGTAGAGGTAATTGTTTAACTGTGCAGAACTGGGGATTGATCCCCGTTTTTCATACGGCAGGTCAATACCGCTAAAGTGGGTGAATCCGAATCGTTTCAGCCCTTCGGTATATTCAGCACCGTTGAGTTTCTGCGCCAGTTGGGCGATACCGATGTTGGAAGAGTGGACAAGGACGTCTTCGGCGCTGATCATACTGAAGGCATGCTCATCGACAATGGTTTTGCGTCCCATAGTGAAGCGTCCGTTATGACCGTTGACCATATCATAGGGGTTGATAAGTCCTCGATCGAGGAGAAGGGAAAAAATAATCGGCTTGATAACCGATCCCGGCTCATAGCTGTATTCTATGGCATTGGCATTGAGTGAAGGGTAGTCTTCGGTTCGGATACGGCTCGGGTCAAATCGGTTTGAGCTGGCAAGGGCAATAATTTTTCCGCTTTTGGACTCCATCACGGTGGCGATGATCTCATCGGCTTGAAGCTGTTCTTTGATTTGGTCGGTGATCGTTTCGACGCGAGATTGGAGCATAATGGGGATATTGAGTTTCACGGTTAGACCGTTGATCTGACGTTTGGCTTGGCTTTGTTTATTTAAAATCAAATAGCCGTTGACATCACGCAGCGCTTTTTGGGTTTTGTTTTGTTGAGGGTTCAGCTCTTCATCAAAAAATTTCTCCAACCCTTTGATTCCGTAAACGCGAGTATACCCCTCTTCTTCGATTTTACGAGGATAGCCCAAGAGGGGAGTGAGGAGTTTTCCGTAAGGGTATTGACGCGCTTCGCCGCTCTCTAAGATATTCAACCCTTGCAAAATACGCTCACCCGATGGGGTTTCGTACTCGATAAATACCCCCAAACGGCGCAATTCAAAGGCAAGAGTTTTAAGATACATTGCCTCTTTTGGACTGATATGGTAGCTGAGTGTCACGGAGCCTTTACGGGTATGGAGACGTTCTCGAATTTCGCTCGGCTCGGTTCCGCTGTAGATACTGAAGAGCTGGATAAAAAGTTCCTCTTTTCCCGGATCGATATTGCGGGTATTGACGACTGCTTTATAGAGTTTTTGGGTCGTAGCGAGATGATAGCCGTCTGCGCTGATAATCGATCCGCGTTGGGCTTTGGCACTGTCTTCAGAGTAAATAGAGGGGATATCCCGTTCATGGAGTGCCGTATAGAGCATAACCGCCAAAAAAATGACGAAACCGAACATGAGAACGAGGAAAAGGGCAAGGATTTTTTTTGATTTATTGGAATGGCGCATGTGAAAAGATTAAATCACATTTGCGTTCGAGTAATTTCTTTATAGGCATTGAGTGCCTTGTTTCGTACTTCTAGCATTAATTTCATACTGATTTCGGCTTTATCGATGGCAATGGCGGCTTGGTGAAGATCTTTGACTGAGCCTGTCGCGATATCGCTCATAGCTCTTTCGCCGTCAACTTGCATTTGGTTGACGTTGCCGAGGGCATTTTTGAGCTCTTGTGCGAAATCGGTACTGCTTGCTTCGACGGTATTACCGCTTTTGTTCGCCAGTAAATCGGCAGTAGAGAGAGATTTTATCGATTGAATATTAGCCATTTACTCTGTTATCCTTGTAATATACTAATGGCACTGCCGGCCATATTTTTTGCACTTTCGAATGCGGCGACGTTCGCTTGATACGAACGTGTTGCTTCGACTAAATCGGCCATTTCGACGACAGGATTAATATTTGGGTAAGCAACATACCCTTTTGCGTCTGCATCGGGGTGTGAAGGGTCGTATTTCATTTTCGGTGCGCTGTCATCTCGACTGATTTTATCAACAATAACACTCATAATAGCAGGATTTGGTTTTAAACCTGCCAATCCCTCTTTGAGCGGGTCGCTGTAGCCGAGTGCCGACGTTTCGTTTTCCAATGCTTTGTTATAGAGTTGGTTAAAATCGATTGCTTTAAAAATAACCTCTTGACGGCGGTAAGGTCCACCCTCATCGGTGCGGGTTGTTTGTGCATTGGCAATGTTCGAACTGATGGTGTTGACACGAACACGCTGAGCAGAGAGCCCGTAACCGCTGATGTCAAAGCTATTTAAAAAAGCCATAATCTAATCCTTACGCTGTTTTGCCCGAAGCGTCTATGACACTTTTGAACAAAGCGGAATCTTTTTTGAGTGCAGCGGTGAGGGCATTAAACATTGTCGAGTTTTTTGCCATTTCCGTTGTTTCGACATCCAAATCGACACTGTTTCCATCGTTACGCGCCATGTGGCCGTCTCGAAAAAAGGTAGTCGGTTTTGAAGAACCCGAATCTATCGGTCCCAAATGGGCACCGTTAGTGTGCGCCATTTGAAGGGTTTGAGATTTATCGGCAAAAATTTGAGCACTCTTTTGAGCCAATGTATCTTCGAAGCTGATATCTTTAGGGCGATAGAAAGGGGTGTCGGCATTGGCAATGTTTCCGGCAATAATATCTTGTCGTGCAGCACGGTAATCCATGGCGCTTTTCATCAGATCATGTGAACGTGAAATAGTGAGTCCCATTGCTTTTTCCCCTTTCTCTCAATTTGTTTGGAATACAAAAGCAAAAAACATTCCATATTCTAACAAACTGCTTTTATCGAACTCTAGTATAAAGAGCGATATACTTGCATAAATTATACATTAAATAAGTCCTAAAATGCCTGATAAAAAACTATTTATATTGACGACAATGCTGATTACCTTAGGGGTTATATGCTCTTATACCCTTTCCGCATATACGGTTATTTTATTCGAATATAACGACTTTCATTTCGTTGCACGTGAGTTGGTTGTTGCGGTTATCTCGATTTTAATTATGTGGACGCTTGCTCAGTTAGACCCCGATATTTGGCTTCATCGTTTAGGGCTTGGCCTCTTTTTCGGAGGGATGCTTTTGATGATTGTGATGCCATTTCTCCCAGCATCGCTGGTGAGTGAAGTCGGCGGTGCAAAACGGTGGATAAAATTATTTGGATTTTCACTCGCCCCTGTCGAGTTTTTTAAAATCGGTTTTGTCTACTTTCTGGCGTGGAGTTTCTCCCGTAAACTCGGTCACCACGCTGATATGGGGGTGACGGAAGAGTTTAAACGGTTTGCCCCCTACGCGGCTATTTTTATCATTGTCATGTTTTTGATCGCCTTCATGCAAAACGACTTGGGGCAGGTTGTCGTTTTGGCGTTGACATTGGCGTTTATGCTCTTTTTTGCAGGGAGCAGTTTTCGCTTTTTTATGACCTTGGTTGGGAGTGCCGTAGGTTTCTTCCTCTTTTTCATTTTTACCTCGGAGCACCGTATAAACCGTATCTTGTCATGGTGGGGATCGGCACAAAGTACCGTATTGGCTTTTTTCCCTGAACCGATTGCACGCCATTTACGGATCGAAAATGCCGAAGAGGCGTATCAAATCGGACATTCTCTCAATGCGATTCATAACGGAGGGATTTTCGGTGCGGGACTAGGGGGCGGAACGTTCAAACTCGGCTTTTTGAGTGAGGTTCATACCGACTTCGTATTAGCGGGGATAGCCGAAGAGTTCGGATTTATCGGGGTTTTCGGAGTGGCTCTCCTTTTTATTATGCTGTTGCACCGTCTCTTTAAAATTGCCAATCGCTCTCATAACGATACGGCCTATCTTTTTAGTTTGGGTGTTGGGCTTTTGATCACCTTCGCATTTATGATCAATGCCTATGGTATCAGCGGATTAACCCCTATTAAAGGGATCTCTGTCCCATTTTTGAGTTACGGAGGTTCGGCCATGTTGGCTTCGGCGATGGGGATAGGGATGGTGTTGATGGTCTCTAAAAAGATTGAATACAAATCGGGGGATAAAAAGTGAATCTCATCTTTACCGGCGGCGGAACCGGAGGACATTTGGTGATCGCGCTCTCTTTGGCAGAAAAAGCGCGTGAGCAAGGGCATAAAGTGATGTTTATCGGTTCAACATCGGGACAGGATCGTCAGTGGTTCGGAAACAGCACCCTTTTTGATGAGGTTCACTTTTTGGATACGACGGGTGTGGTCAATAAATCGGGATTTGGAAAACTCGTCGCTTTGTGGAAAGTGTTTAAAGCACTGTTACAATCACGTACGTTGATTCGTACTTTTAAAGCTGACGCCGTTGTGAGTGTCGGCGGCTTTTCGGCGGCACCCGCTGCTATGGCGGCGGTTGCGACGGGCACACCGCTCTACATACACGAACAAAATGCGGTGACGGGAAAACTCAATCGATTGCTCCGTCCGTATGCGAAACGCTTTTTCAGTTCTTATGAAGAGGGGGAAAATCATTGCGATTATCCCGTTAATTCCCGCTACTTTGAGAACTCCCGCATTCGTGATTCTATTAAGACGGTTATCTTTTTAGGGGGATCGCAGGGGGCTAAATTTATTAACGATTTGGCACTTGAAATCGCTCCGTGGCTTCGTGATAAAGGGATACATATCATTCATCAGTGCGGTCTAAAAGAAGAAGAGCGGGTACGTGCCGCGTACCATGATCTTGGGATACCGGCGGAAGTGTACGGGTTTACGACGCAGATTGCGGAGTTGTGCGAGCGGAGTGATTTTGCGGTGAGCCGTTCGGGAGCCAGTACACTTTGGGAACTCTGCGCGGCGAAAATCCCCGCTTTTTATATACCGTTTCCGTATGCGGCGGCCGATCATCAGTACCATAATGCCCGCTATATCATTGATCATAATGCGGGATGGTGCGAGAGACAAAGCGACGGATTAGCCCTTAAACTGCAAGAAGCGATCGAGAGTGATATCGGTGTCAAAAGTAAAGCATTGGAAAAACTGATTGCCCCGAACGGAGCAGCGCATATTATTGAAAAGATCGAAAAACGATAAAAATTTGCTTCATCCGCGTTTGCTCCCCTTTTTGCTATAATTCGCCCACTTATTGCCACCAGCAAGGGCAGTGAGGAGAGAATTTTAAAAGGAGTTTCGTTATGAAACACGCATTCGCAGGCAAATACCGCCCGTATCCTCAAGTTGATTTGCCAAATCGTATTTGGCCATCTAAAACCATCACGCACGCACCTATCTGGTGCAGTGTCGATCTTCGCGACGGAAACCAAGCGTTGATCACCCCGATGAATTTGGATCAAAAACTCTCTCTCTTCACCCTCTTGCTGAAACTCGGATTTAAAAATATCGAGGTGGGATTCCCCTCCGCGTCGAAAGTGGAGTTCGATTTTTTACGCACTCTTGTAGAGCAAAAATTGATTCCCGATGATGTCACGGTACAAGTCCTCGTCCAAGCGCGAGAACATTTGATAGACAAAACGTTCGAGGCATTAGCAGGGGTGAAAAAAGCGATTGTCCATTTGTATAACTCTACCTCGGTAGCCCAACGTAAAATCGTCTTCGGCAAAGAGCAAGATGAGATTATCGCGTTGGCGTTAGAGGGTGTCGATATGGTCAAAGCCCGCGCCGCTAAACACGATGGCGAGATCATGCTCGAATATTCTCCTGAGAGTTTTACGGGGACAGAGCTCGAATTTGCCGCCCGTATCTGTAACGCCGTAACCGATCGTTGGGAAATTAGCGCGAATCGCAAGGTTGTGATTAACCTCCCCGCTACCGTCGAGATGGCGACACCGAACGTCTATGCCGATCAGATCGAGTGGATGGCCGGTCATCTCACCAACCGTGAACACGTGTTGATCTCGACCCATACCCACAATGACCGTGGAACATCGGTTGCCGCGACAGAGTTGGCATTGCTCGCGGGAGCGGATCGTGTCGAGGGGACGCTTCTCTCTAACGGCGAACGTACCGGAAATGTCGATATCATCACCCTAGCGCTCAACATGTACACCCAAGGGGTCGATCCTGAACTCGATTTCAGCGATTTGGAGAGTGTCGTTCGTGTCGTCGAAGAGTGTACCGATATGAAAACCCATGAGCGTCATCCGTATGTGGGTGAGCTTGTTTATACGGCGTTTTCAGGTTCCCACCAAGATGCGATCAACAAAGGGCTGGCGTATCAGCGCGCCAAAGACGATGCGTTTTGGGAAGTACCGTATCTCCCTATCGATCCGCAGGATGTGGGACGTAATTACGAGGGGATTATTCGTATCAACTCCCAATCGGGTAAAGGGGGGGTAGCCTACGTCCTCGAAGATAAATTCGGCTACTCATTGCCGAAGAAAATGCATCCTGAAATCGGAACCATCGTTCAAAAAATTACCGATGAAGCGGGACGTGAGCTCACCTCCGAAGAGATTTTAGACATTTTCGAGAAAACCTATTTCGGTGAACCGCATGACATCGAGTTCGTCGATTATTCGGTGATCTCCGAGAGTGCAAAAGAGCACTCCGCCAAATGTGTGTTGGAATACACCCACAACGGCAAAGCGATCCGAAGCGAAGGGCAGGGGAATGGCCCGATCGATGCGTGCAAAAATGCATTGATGGTGGAGTATTCCCACAGCTTTAAAATCCTCTCCTACTCGGAACATTCACGCGGAGAGCTTTCCAGCGCCGAAGCGGTCGCCTATATCGAGATTCAGACAGAGAGTTTGGAGAAATTTTTCGGTGTCGGATGCGATAATGATATTACCGTAGCATCGATCAAAGCGATGTTTAGTGCATTGAATCGAGCATTTTCGTAACTCTCCAGTCATTCCGTGCTCGACACGGAATCTATCCCCGTTCGCCCTGAGCTTGTCGAAGGTGTTCATGGTTCGACAAGCTCGCCACAAACGAATTAATGATAAATCTATTCTCTTTTATGCATATTGATAGTTATAAGGAGTCACATTGGTAAATTATTCAAATTCAGAAAATAAATTAGATGTAGCTACACATCCATGTGCAATTGAAGCAATAGTAGATATTTTACTTCAATTATTTGGTTTGTCTTTGATGTATCTTATATTTAATGAAATTGGAAAATACTTGATAGGTAGTAAATTTACTCCAGATATGCTTCTTAGCTTAGTTGTTTTACCAGCTATTTTAGTACTCAAAAGTTGCGGAAAAATTCTCGAACCATACTTTGTGGCAGTTTCTCTAAACAATGAGACGTTATCTGTCAAACAAGGTATTCTTACAACTTTCGAAGATAGCCTTAGTTTAAAAACGGTTGAAAACATTGAAGTGACGACAACTTTGTTAGGAAAGTATCGAAATTATGCGACCATAAGAGTTTTCGCATATGGTGCTTGGGTAACAATTCCTAATGTTAAAGATGCACAGAATATTAAGCTTCGTATTGAGGATATTGTAAAAAAAAGTAAAAGCTGACTTTTCGCTTTTAGATTCATGGTTCGACAGGCTCACCACGAACGGAAGCAATATACCGAGAAATCTAATCTAAAAAGTTTAGTAAAAAAGTGACAAAACGAGGCTGAATAGATATTAATCACTCGCAAATAAACCCCTTATTCTTTATTTAACTCCTTCTTCGCTATAATCGCGCAATTTTATCCAATATGAGAGTATGACTATGATGGATGTCCGCGAAGCCTTTTTGGCCTTTTTTGAATCAAAACAACACGCTCGGGTTCCGAGTTCTCCTCTCGTCCCTGATGATGCAACCCTCCTTTTCACCAATGCCGGTATGGTTCCGTTTAAGTCAATTTTTACGGGCGATATCCCTATCCCCTCAAATCCTCGTGCGACCAGTGCACAGACGTGTATTCGTGCGGGTGGGAAACACAATGACTTGGAGAACGTCGGTCATACGGCGCGTCACCACACGTTTTTCGAGATGCTCGGGAACTTTAGTTTCGGGGATTATTTCAAAGAGGAAGCGATCGCCCATGCGTGGGAGTTTGTCACGGAAGTGATGAAACTCCCTGTCGATAAACTCTGGGTAACCGTCCATGAGAGCGATGATGAAGCCGAAGAGATTTGGAAAAAGCATATTTCGGCGGATCGCATTATGCGTTTGGGAGATAAAGACAATTTTTGGCAGATGGGAGATACCGGACCGTGCGGACCGTGTTCGGAAATCTTCGTCGATCAGGGTGCGGAACATTTCAACGGCCCTGAGGATTATATGGGGGGAGACGGGGATCGATTCCTCGAAATCTGGAACCTCGTATTTATGCAATATGAGCGTAATGCCAAGGGTGAGTTGAAACCGCTTCCGAAACCGTCCATCGATACGGGGATGGGATTAGAGCGCGCAACCGCAGTATTAGAGGGGGCATTGAGCAACTACGATTCAACCCTCTTTATGCCGATCATCCGTAAAGTCGAAGCCCTTATCGGACAACCGTATGTATACGCGAGCGGAGCGTCGTATCGTGTTATCGCTGACCATATTCGCACCGTTACGTTCCTCCTCGCACAGGGGACAAACTTCTCCAACGAAGGGCGCGGATACGTTCTTCGCCGAATCTTGCGTCGTGCGGTTCGTCACGGTTACTTGCTCGGATTTACCAAACCGTTTATGTTTGAGGTTGCCGATACCGTCGTTGAACTGATGGGGAAACAATACCCGTACATCGTGGAAAAACTGAGCGTATTAAAAGAACAGATTATGCTCGAAGAGGAACGCTTTTTCAAAACGATTGCATCGGGGATTGAACTCTTTAACGAAGAGTTGAAAAACACCAAAGAGACCTTTAGCGGCGAAGTGGCGTTTAAACTTTACGATACCTTCGGATTCCCTCTTGATTTGACCGAAGATATGTTGAAAGAGAAACATCTTTCCCTCGATGTAGAGACGTTTGAGACATTGATGTCAGAGCAGCGAAAACGGGCGAAAGCGGCGTGGAAAGGCTCAGGTGATGCCCATGTTGAGGGGGATTTTAAAACCCTTCTTGAGACGTTCGGTGTCAACTCCTTTATCGGATACGCGTATACGAAAGCTCCGGTCAAAATCCAAGCCCTTTTGGGTGAGAATTTTGAGCGCGTTGATCAGTTGCACGCTCACCAGAGCGGATGGGTTCTTTTGGAAGAGACTCCGTTTTATGCGGAGAGCGGCGGACAATGTGGCGATATCGGAACTCTTGGAGAGAGAGCGGTTGTAACCGAAACGAAAAAATTCCATGGGTTGAATCTTTCCCACATTGAAACCAAAGCGACATTGAGCGTTGGCGATACGGTAGAGGCGATTGTCGATCCATCACGTAACGAGGTTGCGAAACACCACTCGGCAACCCACTTGTTGCACGCAGCGTTGTATGAGCAACTGGGCGAACATATTTCCCAAGCTGGGTCATTGGTCGAACACAACCGTCTCCGTTTTGACTTTTCACATCCTAAAGCGATGTCTCACGAAGAGATCGCTCTCGTAGAAGAGAGAGTGAATTATCATGTCTTCCATGCACTTGAGGGGATGACGCGTGAAATGAGCATCGACGAAGCGAAAAAAAGCGGGGCGAAAGCACAATTCGGTGAGAAATACGGCGATACGGTACGCGTCGTCAATTTCGGAACGGCTTCAGTCGAGTTCTGCGGCGGTATCCACGTCGATAATACGGCAACCATCGGGACGTTTGTCATCGTCAAAGAGAGCGGGGTCAGTGCGGGAGTTCGACGTATCGAAGCGGTGTGCGGTAATGCCGCCTACAACCTCTTTAAACAACAGCGTCACCTTCTCGAAGAGGTGGAAGCATCGGTTAAAAATCGAGATGTATTGGCGGGAATCGAGCGTCTTAAAGAGCAAGTAAAAACCCTAAAAACTGAAATGAGCACATTGGCTTCTTCAGCTAAAGAGGAACTTTCCGTCACGATGATAGGGAATACGGCGGTCGTTGTCAGCGAACTCACGGCGGGCGATATCAAAGAGCGTATCGATGAGCTTAAAAATCAACATGACTCGGTTGCGGTGATTTTATTCCAAATCAAAGAGGATAAAGTACTCCTCGCGGCGGGTGCTAAAAACACTAATGTTAAAGCGGGGGATTGGATCAAAGCAATCGCTCCGATCCTCGGCGGCGGGGGCGGCGGACGTCCTGACTTCGCTCAAGCGGGGGGAAAAGATGCGAGCAAATTAGGTGAAGCCAAAGAGGCGGCCTTGGCGTATGTGACGAAGGAACTCTCGTAATGAAAGAATTTTTAGTCGAAACGTTTGCCCATCATCGTACATTGATCGTTTTTTTACATGTTATAAGTGCTGTTATCTGGGTTGGAGGGATGATTGCCATCCGATTTGCAACCCATCAGTCATTAGCACTCATCAGTGATCCGAAACTACGACTAGAGCGTGCGGCGCATACTCTCAAACGTCTTTTCGCTATCGTAATGCCGTTTGTTATCATTCTTATTATTACAGCGGTTTTGATGGCGGTCGGTCTTGGATTCCGCGCGGCGGCGATGGATCCCATGGGTAATGTAATCGATGAGTATGCGATGAGTATCTACAACACCGTTCATATCAAAGAGGCAATTTGGCTCATTATGGCATTGAATTTAGGCGCTATGATGTGGCGTCGTGCAAAAGCAGAGCAAGCACTAAAAGTGGGAAATCTTGAAAAAGCCAAAGAGATGCTCGGCCTTATCGCGAAAACCATGGTTCCCGTGAATATCGTGTTGGGTGTTACCGCTATTTTTATCGGTGTGGTACTCCGAAACGCTTATTAAACCATGATACGCTTAGCGTCCTCCTCCATCACCCGCGCCGAACTCCTCAAAGCGGCGGGTATCTCTTTTATCCAAGAATCTATCGATTTCGATGAAGATTCCATACTCGCATCGTCACCCAAAAATTTCGTCTATCAAGCGACACTCGGAAAATACAAAGTCAATTTAGAAAAATTCGGCTGCAACGATTATCCCCTTCTTGTTGCCGATACGGTTGTCACTGCACAGGGAAAGATTTTGCGAAAAGCCAAAGATGAAGCAGATGCACGGATCATTTTGGAGACACAAAGCGGCTCGGAAGTGGCTATTATAACTTGTATGATTTACAAGACTCCTCGTTTGGAATTAATAGACATCTCTTCGACCCACTATTTTTTCGATCAGTTTGATCCGAGGGACGTTGAGAACTATCTTCAAAGCGGTGAGTGGCGAGGCAAAGCGGGAGCCTGTATGGTAGAGGGATTTTGCAAACCTTATATTCGTGAAGTGCGCGGATATGAGAGCACAGCAATGGGGCTTTGTGTCGAAATGCTCAAACCGTTTCTTTAGGAGGCTATGATGAAGTTTAGATGCATCGTATTAATCGGATTACTGTTTGTCGGATGTACAACGACACCGGTCACAAACCGTACACAGTTTATGATGATTTCACCCGACCAAGAGATGGCATTAGGCGTCAGTGAAGCTCAAAAAGTAGTCAAAGGATCAAAAATAAGCACCGATAAAGCGCTTCAAGATCGAATTAAACGGATTGGTGAACGGATTGCGGCAGTGAGCGGGCGAAGCGATTTTGCGTGGGAATTTACGGTGATTGATGACGCAACTCCCAATGCCTTTTGTTTGCCGGGGGGAAAAGTCTTTTTTTACACGGGGATTTTGAAAATTACCGAAAATGATGATCAGATCGCTACGGTGATGGGGCATGAGATTGCTCACGCTTTGGCACGTCACGGGGCAGAGAGGATGTCGATGCAAACGGTTAGCAATTTGGGTGCTCAGGTTTTATCCGCGGCATTAAATGTCCCTCCGGAGTACCAAAATCTTTATGCGCAGGCGTATGGGGTAACATCGCAAGTCGGTCTTATCCTCCCATACAGCCGAAAGTTTGAGCATGAAGCGGATCAAATAGGTGTTTATTTGATGTGGAGGGCGGGATATAACCCTTCGCAAGCCCTCAAATTTTGGGAAAATATGGGACGTTTGTCGAAAGATTCCAAAAAGACACCTCCGTTTTTATCGACCCATCCTGCCGATGATGAACGGATTCGAGAGATCCGTAATTACATAGCACAGCTCCCCTCTCAACGATGAATAATCCCTACACAAGCGAGTTAAACGCACTAAAGCGCTCAGGTCGCTATCGTGAACGTCGTATTCGTGATGAATCCCTGTTTGATGCCGCCTCGAATGATTATTTGGGACTGGCTGAGAATAAAGAGCTCCATCTAAAAGCGTGCGAGACACTCAATCGATACCCTGATCATGCTCCGAAAGCATCGATGCTGGTCAACGGCTACCATCCAATCCATGCGGCGTTTGAAGAGGCATTGTGCGACGCTAACGGCTTTGAGGCGGGGATCGTGATGGGGAGCGGATTTAATGCTAATATCGGTCTTATCGAAGCCCTTGTCCGCAAGGGAGATGTTCTCCTGATGGATGAGGAGTACCATGCTAGCGGTGTAGCTGGGGCTCGTATGTGTGAGGGGGAAGTGATCTTTTTCCCCCATAATGATCCATCCGCTTTGAAAACAGAGCTTGAACGGGCGCAGGGAAAACGGGTTATTGTCGCGGTAGAGGGGATATACTCGATGGGGGGTGATCTTGTTCCTCGAGAGATTATCGAACTTGCCATAGAGCATGAGGCAATTTTGATTTTGGATGAAGCGCATAGCAGCGGTGTGATCGGTGAGCATTTGATGGGGATTCTTGATTATTATGCCATTGTACCGACTCCTCTGATGATTAAAATGGGGACGCTGGGGAAAGCGTACGGGAGTTTCGGTGCGTATGTCCTCTCCTCTACCCATATCAGCGAGTATTTGATCAATCGTGCTAAAAACGTCATTTATGCAACTGCCCCTTCGCTGTATGATACGGCATTAGCGCATCACGCATTGATCTATATTCAAACCCATGCGATAGTGTTGCGTGAAGAGATAGTGGCACGACAGAAAATCGTGAAAGAGATACTGGGAATCACCTGTGCGGGATTGATTGTTCCGATAGAAATCGGGGATAATCGCGAGGTGATGCGGTTGCAGGAGCAGCTTAAAAATGAGATGGGAGTCCATGTCGGAGCGATTCGCCAGCCGACGGTGAAAAAAGCGATCCTCCGTCTCATTGCGAGGTTGGAGATTGATGAGGTACGTTTGGCTCGGGTGTGTGAGCGTTTAACACAGATTTGGGTAAAATAGTACTATGAATACGATTCATATCGATCGGCTCAAAATCGCCCACGGAGATAGAGTGCTGGTGGATATCTCTTTTGATATTCGGCGTTCATTGGCATTGGTCGGACAAAGCGGGAGCGGTAAATCGCTTACCCTTAAAGCCCTTTTGGGGCTTTTGGAGCCGTCATTAGAGATAAGTATCGAGAAACGATCCGATTTTGAGTGGAAGCGGGGAGTATCGCTCTCGTTAGTTCCTCAAAATCCGTTTACGGCACTCTCTCCGCTCACACGGATTAAAGAGCAAATGTTTTTGACGCGTGAGAGACAAAGTGACCTGTTTGCTCTGTTGGGTTTGGATGAATCGCTCTTAGAACGGTTTCCTCCCGAGCTCTCAGGGGGGCAGCTTCAGAGGGTTGTAGTCGCGATTGCTTTGGGATCAAACCCGAAGCTTTTATTACTCGATGAGCCGACTACGGCACTTGATCCCGCCTCAAAAGAGGCTATGATTGCATTGTTAAAAACACTGCAGGAGAGAATGGGCTTTTCCATGTTGTTTGTTACCCATGATATGAGTGTGGCATCGGCATTATGTGAAGATATTTGTATTCTCCGTGAGGGTCGTGTGATCGAAGCGGGAGAAACGACTGATGTTATCGCTCACCCCCAAGAGGGGTATACTCAAGCGCTGATAGACGCTGAATTTAAAACCAGAGGATTTAGAAATTGATCAACTCCTATGACGAAGTACCGCTACGGACAAAAATGAGAAAATATATGCTCATAGGGCTCGGAATTATCGTGATGATTCCCGTCGTTTTTTTAGGGTATCTTATTTACTCTTTTGAATATGAAACCCAAAAACTGATCAAATATCAGCCCCGTTTGACGACGGAAGTCTACGATCGTAACGGGAACAAAATTGCCAACCTTTTTAGTGACGAACACCGATATTACGTTTCGTATGAAAACATCCCTCCACGCTTGATTGAAGCCCTTTTGGCGATTGAAGATACGATGTTTTTTGAACACGGCGGGGTTAATCCCGATGCGATTATGCGGGCGATCATCAAAGACGTCAGTGCGGGGAAACTCAAAGAGGGTGCGAGTACGATTACTCAGCAGCTTGTTAAAAATACTCTTCTCAATCGTGAGAAAAAATTCTCCCGTAAATTTAAAGAGGTGCTCTACGCTATCCGTATTGAGCAAGAACTCTCCAAAGAGCAGATTTTAGAACGTTATTTCAACGAAATCTATTTGGGACACGGATACTATGGGATCAAAACGGCATCGGACGGTTATTTTCGTAAACCTCTCAAAGAGTTGAGCCTCAAAGAGATTGCGATGCTTGTCGGTCTTCCGAAAGCCCCTAACTTTTATTCTCCGACTCGAAATTATGAACTCTGTCTGGGACGGGCGAATCGTGTTATCGGACGGATGTATGAGCTGGGATGGATCGATCAGGCAACCTATGAAAAAGCGACCCAAGAGCGGCCGAAAGTTTACAATGACACCCTCAGCAAAAATTCGGGTCCCTATATTATCGATGAGGTAATGCGTCAGCTCGGCGATGCGTTCCCCGATATTCGCAGCGGCGGGTATAAGATTTACACCACAATCGATATGCGATTGCAAGAAGCGGGATATAAGGCGCTTCAGTCGGGTCGTGATGAGATTTTGAAGCGTGCTCAGGAAGCGGGTGATTTGGATGAGAACATGCAGCGTCAGCTCAACGGCGCCCTTATCAGTCTGAACCCTCATACGGGAGAAATTCTGGCGATGGTCGGGGGGTATGATTATGCCCTCAGCCCTTACAACCGCGTGACACAGGCGAAACGACAACCCGGATCGGCCTTTAAACCGTTTATCTATCAAGTAGCACTCGATAGCGGTATGTCACCCTCCTCACTTGTTCCGGATATAGCCCGTACGTATACTTATGCGGGAGATGACGGTGAAGAAAAGACATGGCAGCCGAAAAACTATAAAAATGAATACAAAGGGATGGTTACGATCCGAGATGCACTGACCCACTCGCGCAACCTTGCGACGATCAACATGGTCAGTGATATGGGATTTGGGAAGATTACCGATGGACTGAGACGTTACGGAATTGTTGAAAATCTTCCACCTGACCTTTCTATCGCTTTGGGAACGATTATGATCTCTCCGATCGATATAGCAAAATATTATACGATGTTTGCCAGCGGCGGAGCCTTGACGAATCCAATGCTGGTACGACAAGTGATCACCCCAAAAGGGGAGACGATTCAGTATGAAAACAAAAGTCGTCAAGTCAATACCCCTCAGCAGATCTATCTCATGACCTCAATTTTGAAAGATGTCGTGAGCCACGGAACCGGAACAGGGGCACGTGTGGGCGGGATAGAGATTGCCGGTAAAACGGGAACAACCAATAAAAATGTCGATGCATGGTTTGTCGGCTATTCTCCAACCGTAGAGACGGTCGTATGGTTCGGACATGATAACAACACCCCAATGCGCCGCAGTGAAACGGGCGGACGTGCCGCAGCACCGGTTTTTCGTTATTATTACGAAGATATGTTACGCATTTATCCGAATACCAAACGCTATTTTGATCTTCCTGCGGGAGTATACCGAGCTCCTACGGATGAGCAAAACGGGAGTGAAACGTTTACCGATACGTCGTTAGCTCCGGATGCAACGCAGGATGAGGCACCGAAAACGGAAGAAAAACTACTCTTTTAATTGTAAATTTGAACGCCAAAGGAATAAAATCCCTTTGGCTACGCTAACGCTAAGTTTACTTCAGCAGTAGGCTCAAAATCGCATACGATTTTTATTTCTTTTTGGTTGCTGATGAGAGGTAAAGCCATACGGTTCCTCCGATAACAAGGAGCATAACGGGAGCGAGATAGGGCTTGTCGGCTATCATGTCGTACCCTTTGATAAGCGCTCCTCCGAAAAGATAACTTCCCCCCCCGACGACGACTGCCCATATAACCGCGCCGATGGCATTATAGGCACTGAATTTCCAAAAATCGTACTTGGTTAATCCGATGGCTAAAGGGACGAGTGTTTTAAGGCCATAGATGAACTTTTTAACGACGATGATCCATGACCCGTTTCGTTTGAGCAGGAGGTGGGAAAAGGCGAGTTTTCGACGGTGCTTTTTAAAGTACTCCATCATTTCACGCTTATGGTATCGAGACATATAAAACATCAACGAATCCCCGATGAAATTGGCAATCATAGCGATGGTAATGGAGAGTGATATATCCATTTTCCCCATAAAACTGAGAACTCCCGCACCCAAAAGGGCAACAAATCCCCCACCCAATGAGTAGAGAAATAAAACAATATATCCATAGGTTGATAAATTAGTGAGCATGTCATCCATAACGTTATAACTTCCTTATTTTGGCTATTTCATCGCGTAAACGGGCGGCTTCTTCGAATTCGAGTTTTTTGGCGGCCTCTCTCATTTTGAGATTCAGCTCCTCGATCAGTTTTTTCCGCTCAGCGGCAGGGAGCGTTTTCGCTTTTTTAGAACGGTTGTATAAATCGCCAACATCTTCGAGTTTGAGATTCTCATCAAGCGAGCGTTTGGTGGTGGTGGGGGTAATGCCGTGTTCGGTGTTATACGCCTCTTGGGTTTCTCGTCTTGCCGTCGTTTTGGCAATGGCGCGTTCCATCGATCCGGTAATCTTTTGCGCGTACAAAATAACCCGTCCGTGTTCATTCCGTGCCGCACGTCCGATGGTTTGAACGAGAGCGGTTTCAGAGCGTAGAAATCCCTCTTTGTCGGCATCTAAAATCGCTACGAGACTCACTTCGGGAAGGTCAAGCCCCTCACGCAGGAGATTGATCCCGATCAAAACATCAAAATCCCCGACCCGTAGACCACGGATAATCTGATTACGTTCGATGGCATCGATTTCGGAGTGCATATACTGCACCTTTATCCCCAAATCGGCGAGGTATTTTGTGAGGGCTTCCGCCATTTTCTTGGTGAGTACCGTCACGAGGACACGATCCCCAAGGGCGACAGTTTTTTTAATCTCATCGTGTAAGTCTTCGACTTGATTGGTGCTTGGTTTGATCGTGATAATCGGGTCAAGCAATCCTGTAGGGCGGATGATTTGGTGGGCGATCGTGGTACTGATATCGAGTTCTTGCGCCGATGGTGTTGCGGAGACGAACATATAGTGAGGCGCTTTGTTCATAAACTCATCGATCATAAGGGGGCGGTTATCAAGGGCACTCGGGAGGCGAAATCCGTAATCGACAAGGACCTCTTTACGGCTTCTATCCCCCGCAAACATCCCCCGAAACTGTGGAAGACTCACATGACTCTCATCGACGATAATCAAAAATTTATCGTGATGGAGGGTGAAATAATCGAGCAATGTATAAGGGGCTTCACCGGGAAGTTTATCGGTGAGATGACGGGAGTAATTTTCGACCCCTTTACACATCCCTGTTGCCTGAAGCATTTCGAGGTCAAATTCACAACGCTGTTTGAGGCGCTGTGCTTCGACGATTTTCCCTTGTTTATCGAGCTCGTTCAGCCGTTCTCCGAGTTCATCCTCGATCCGCTTGATCGCGCGGGAGAGTTTCTCCTGCCCCACGGCAAACTGGCTGGTAGCGTAGATCGTGACCGTTTCTTGCTTTTCGGTCATTGTGTTACTCAGGGGTTCAAAAAATGTCAGACGTTCCACTTCATCCCCGAAAAATTCGATCCGTACCGCCTGATCCTGCCAGTAAGGGGGATAGATGTCGACGACTTCCCCATTCACCCGAAAGTGCCCACCCTCAAAATAGGTGTCGTTTCGGGCGTATCCCATCTCTACGAGGCGAAGGAGGAGCTTTTTTTGGTTGATTTCATCTCTGATGGCGATGACCTGTACCATCTTTTCATACTCTTCAGGGTCACCGAGCCCGTAGTTAGCAGAGACGGAAGCGACCACGATGACGTCGTCGTAACTGAGGAGATTGGCGGTGGCAGAGAGGCGAAGCCGTTCCAGTTCATCGTTGATAGAGCTATCTTTTTCGATAAACAAATCTTGGCGGGGGATGTAGGCTTCGGGTTGATAGTAATCGTAATAAGAAATAAAATACTCGACATGGTTTTCGGGAAAGAAACTTCTAAATTCGCTGTAGAGTTGTGCCGCTAATGTTTTGTTGTGGGTCATGATAATCGTCGGCAGCTGAACGCTCTCGATCACCTTCGCCATTGTGTAGGTTTTACCGCTACCCGTGACCCCTTCGAGGGATACATAGCGCTCTCCGTTTTTAATGCCTGATGCGAGAGCATCGATAGCAACGGGCTGATCACCGGCAGGTTGATAGGGTGTATGGACTTTAAAAATCGGCAATGAGTGACCCTAGGAATAAATTATGAAATTATACCGCAAATGCTGTTTTTCATTATGGATGACTGCCTGTAGACTACTGAGTTAAGGTGAGTTTTTGAATTATCCCTAATGCTTAACTTTTTTTCGAATTTTTGTCGTTGCGTTTTTCTTTTAACGTTTTAGTCGGTGCTTTTTTAACTGCTTTTTTTGAATCTTGACCTTTTGCCATAATATCCCTTTCTTTGGATGTGTTAATCGTATAACTCTTTACAGATAGTATACGACTTATACTTAAAAGGTAGTAGCATCTCAAACAGATTTGGCTAATCCTTTTGGAAGTTCGATCCAAAGGGCTTTTAATGAGAGATCGAGATCGTAGATAAACAAAAAAAGCGAAAGGATCAAGCTGATGATACTGGAAATAAACAAGATACTGAGGATATAGGTCATAGTAAAATGATACAGTGCAGACCCGAATAGACCGATAATAATAAATGAAACCAGTAAAACGCTTAGTACGGCTAAAAAATTACTGCTTCTAATCACTTTTGCTCTTACTGTGAGTATTTCGAGTTCTTGTAAAATACGCTCTTGATCTGCCTCCGAAGTATTACGGTACTCAACCGAGAGTTGACGAGTCCTATCAACTATCCGCCCGAAACGGTTGGTTAGACTTAAAAGGATTAAACCGATTCCCGAAATAAGGATGACAGGGCCAACTGCCAATTGTAATGTACCGATAAGATCAGAGAGGAGCATAAAATCCCTTTTTTATTCGTTGCTTTTTGTAATGTGATTATTAAGACGAATAATATGACCAAGTTCATTGTGGTAAACCGTCACAAACTGACTGTTTGCACACTCATGCAACTGGGCATCATCTAAGTGAAAATAATTTGAGTAATCGGTGGATTTATAGAGCAAATGCTCACTTGGCGCTCGGTGTCTGTTTAGTCTTGACAATATAAAGAGAACAATAGGTGTTCCGACTAACATATAGACAGCATGCTCAAATGTAACACTGTGAATATTTTCATATATCCAATCTGATATTTCATCAGCAGGTACTTTGAGGGTAATGATTCCATAAAATACAATGAGTAAAGGCTTCCACAAATAGATAAAGCCTAACCAAAGCCCAATCGTTAGTGCATCCCAAAGCCATCTTTTTCGCTTGGGCTGTTCATGACGTTTATTGATAATTAACGTTTCCATAGAGCTATTACCTCTTTTTCTTTGGTACTTGTTGATGGACACCGCGGTCTGGGCTAACCCATCTGGCTCGACCTTTTTTACCAAATAAAACTTTAGGCAAAGCAGTTACGGCGGTAAAAAGATTCAACAGCCAATAAGCAAACGGATACCAGATCATCCAATAATAGTTTTTCCCCATTCCTTCGTCATAATGGCCGTCCAACCATTTACTGACCGCAAACTGTATCAAACATGCACCGATTAAAATAACACTGCTCTGATCGGGCAGTATCGGCGATTGCTGCGGCATTAAATAGCCAATAGGGAAAAATAAGCTAATGAACCAAATAACAAACACCAAAAGCATACTATAGGCCCAAAGGGTACTGAGCATAAGCTCGGTCATAAGACCCCAAAGATGGGTTTGTTTGTGCATAAATAAAACTTTAAAGTTTTTAAGCATTACTTGAACACCGCCCATGGCCCAACGCAACCGCTGTTTCCAAAGTCCGCTCAATGTTTCCGGCATCAAAATCCATACCAAAGCCCGAGGCTCAAAGCGTACATCCCAACCGTTGCGCTGCAGTTTCCAGGTAACATCAATATCTTCAGTCAGCATATCCGGGCTCCAATAGCCCACCTCATGCACCGCTGCTTTTCTAAATCCGGTGATGACCCCTGATACGGTAAATAACCGCCCGAAACTACGCTGTGCTCGCTTAATCATCCCCACTATCGATGAAAATTCGCCAACCTGAATTTTACCTAACAGGCTGGTTCGATTACGAATTCTTGGATTACCCGTTACCGCAGCAACTTCCGGATAGCGGATAAAATGTTTGACCATCCAATGGACACAATATTTATCAATTAAGGCATCGCCGTCGATACAGATAAGATACTCATACTTGGCTAATAATGCACCGGCTTGAAGCCCTAATGCTTTACCTTGATTTTCGGCTAAATTAACGACTTTTAACTTTGGATGATCTTTTGCCAGAGCGATCAATATTTCTAGCGTATCATCTTTACTTCCGTCGTTAATGGCGATGACTTCAAATTCAGGGTAGTCCACATTGAGGGCATAGGTAATGGTTTCAATGGCATTTTGTCCTTCATTGTAGCACGGGATCAAAATGCTCACCCCTTGCCAGCTCTCATTGCCTCTGAGTGGGGGAATTATATATTTGAGATAAGGCTTTTCATTTTTGTAATAAAAAAAGATTGCTCCGATAATCCATAAAGTGGACATAAATAGCGGATAATAAAAGACATACGCCAGTACAAAGTGCCAAAGTGAATGCCAAAATAGTTCAAATGTCATCATGCTCTACTCTTGACTCGTCGGGATGGTATTAGCGGGTGTTAACGTATGCTTATAGACCGGTTTTTGTCCGAAAGCTTTTTTTATCGTATCGGCATCAGGGATATTTTTAAATACGCTATCCGGATAATACGCTATATGATGAACACCTAGCCCATACAAATGATATATTGTATCACTCAACTCCTCAGATGAAAGCGGTTCATCATTTTTTCTCCAATTGATGGTTTGCAGTTCCATCACCGTACGATCCAGACCGCACTCTTCTTGCTTTACCCGTTCAACGATCTTATCGTAAAACTGCCGTGTATCACTCGCCTGTTCCATATACGGCATCGCCATAATGGCAGTATAGTCGTAGTGTTTGATCGACTCACTCAATCCTTGAGCATACCACTCTTGAGCATACTCATTTAAGGCCACCTGCGCGTACAAATTACGGGCTGTCTTGAGGCCAGGGTGTTCATTTCTTATGATTTGAGCCAATTGCATCGCAAAACGGTCCAAGTAATCCGTTTTGAGATTCGTCCATTTCTCGTACTGCTCTCTATCTGCTCGAATTTTAGTAACATTTTGTGCCAATCCCCATTTTTTATACTGCTTGCGGGCAAAGATGCTGTCATCTTCATAGTCGGAGAGGGTGACATCGTCATGAAACAATATTCCGTCAATACGGGGCGATTTGGCCAAGTCTTCATAAATCTCTTTGATCACCGTTTGCGCTTTGGGAGAAAATGGGGATAATCTCGGGTATCCCATATTGAGATGGGTCGAATCAACCTGCAATGTTACTACCGTATCTTTAGCGGCTGCATTGCTATGGGGCAATTGCCACGCGAGCATCGGCATCCACGCATAAATACGCTTTACCTGTGTACGCGTTGCGATTTGCCAAGCCACCCGATTAAACAAGTCGGCACGCATCGGTATATTTCGATTGGGGAAATAGACATAATCGGCCGCACCGTTGGCGTCAGGATCGGCAAAAGCTTGCAGATAGATCGTGTTGACCCCCAATTTTTTGATCCGATCGAGCAAATCACCCAAATTTCTCTCCTGCTGAGCAGGATCAGGATCATACATGTAATCCAAATCGATATGTGCCGCTTTGGTCACTCTGTCGTTATCGGTTAAATTCGCATTGCGCGATCCTATATCGTGCTCTAATACTTTGAGTGTCATGCTTTTATCGACCAAGATACGTCGCATTCCCCATAAAGGGGTAAGGCGTGTATTACTCCCATCATCCAGGGTTAGCCCTATGCTCATCCCTAAACGCTCTGCAATGGTGCGTGATTCTTTATTGTAATACCCATACGGCCAAACCATGACACGGGGTTTTTGTCCGGTATAGTGCTTTAAAAAAGTGTTGTTTTCCGATAAGTCTTTGTAGATGCGCTGCTGATAATTTTTTTCATCTTCATAGGCGTGTTTATCGCTCAGCCATTGGCGTGTGATCACGGCAGGCTGCATATTGCCCTGAGGATTCCCCTGAATCCCTTTGTGTAAAAAATAGCTATGGCTGGCAATCTCTACCAGACCGCTGTTCACCATTTCTTTAATCTCACTCTGGTTCAAAAACTTTTCGCGGGGAATCTTTTGTCCATCAAAATCGACTTTCTCTTTGGCTTGAAGCCAACTACCGACCAATGCGATGACAACAGGAATTTTATGTTTTTTTATAATCGGATACGCATTGGCATATACGGATTGATACCCGTCATCGAATGTCATTAAAACGGCTTTTTTCGGTAATGTTTTTCCATTGTTTCGATACGCTAAGATATCATTTATACCGATAAAATGGTATCCGTTAGACATTAACCACTGTATCTGTTGCTCAAAATTTGATGGAGTTACCGCGTACGTCGGATCAAGAGTTTCACTTTTATCGGCTATTTCGTGATAGCTTAGGATCGTAAATTCGTTGACATTTTGATCTCGACTGCACTTATTAGGGAAGTCATTTGCCATAAGGTAACTACTTGCAACCGCTGTTACTACAACAATAAATTTTACTATTGGTTTGAGCATAAATTAGACTGCTTTGCTTTAAATTTTTAATAAAATATTATACATTAGACCCACTTTAGAGTCGCTATATATCTTGTTTTCTGGAAAGTTATGAACGCACAAAGCAGTTGGAACGGATATAACTCTCTTAGGAAAGAGCAATAGGATCAAAAAAATATATGAACTTAATTCATTATTAAATATTTAGGTTCTATACTACCCCTTGTAAAATGGTACATAGTTACCTTCAAAAAGGAATAACGGTGCGAATACTCTATTTTCTGATGGCGGCGTGTGCATTGAACGCCCAGACATCGCTTCCTTCCCTGCTCGATTCTGCTCAAAAAAACGGGCGCATCGAGAGTTATGCTCACCAATCTAGTGCTGCAAAACTGGGGTATGATGCGGCTAAATACTCTTATTTCCCGCGAATCGACGGATTCGGCAATGCCTCTTTTGTCGATCATACGGGAGGGTTTGATGCGAAGCAGACCTACAGTGCAGGATTTAGAGGAGAGTTTATCGTCTATGACGGCTTTCGGAGAGAGAATCTTTTGGATCAAAACAAAGCACTCGAAAATGCCGCCCAACATACCCTCTACGGTGCCAAAAAAGAGCTTTCTCTCGATGTCATACAACGCTATTTTGAACTCCAAAATACGCGAGATGAGATCAAGACCTATCGAACAATGTCAGAGCAGCTTGAGGGGCAACTGGAGCGTTTGGAGATGTTTAAAAGAGCAGGGCTTGCGAGTGAAGATGCCCTTATGCGTCTACGCTCGGAAGTCTCGAATGCCCGCTACGGTATTGAAGATTTAGAGTATCGTGCGGAACGTCAAAAAAGGGAGTTGGAGACGATTACGAATCAAACGATAACCGAGCTCGAATCTTCCGAAGTGCTCCCCCCAAAAGAGGTGCAGATGCAAGAGTTGGACAAACTCAATGCGCTGAAATACACCCGTGATGCCAAAGTGCATGAAGCAAAGCAAAAAGATGCCTCTAATCTTCCGACGATCAAGCTGGAAGATCAGTACAGTTTTTACGACTATAAAAATGATCCGATTGCCCAGATGCGGGTCGATACGCAAAATAAATTTATCGCTTCACTCAGTATGAATTTGGTCGATTTTTCGGCTGCATCGACAGCGAAACAAGCACTGATGGTACAAGCACAGGCCCAAAGCAGCGAATTGGCTTACGCTGCCAAAGAGGTGGAACATAACCGTCTCTTGGCCAGCCGTTACATTGAGCGCACCCGTATTTTGATCGATAGTTCGGAAAAAACCTATGATGCGGCGACAAAAACCTTTGATGCGGTCAAAAAGAAGTATGAGGCGCGAATCGTCGATTACGTCACCTATCTCGATGCCCTTCATACCCTCACCGATGCCACCAACCAGCTTAGCCGTGCAAAACGGATGCTCTATTATGCCTACGCGGCCTATTATTTTTATGCGGGATTCGATCCCAAGGAGTTTGTACGATGATCAAAACACTATGGATAGCACTTTTACTCACCGCTTCGCTGATGGGGGAAGAAATTTATGCCACGTTTGATGTCGTTGCGCGTAAAGAGGCGAATCTGAACCTGACGACGCAGGGGATTGTTAAACACCTGAATGTCGATGTGGGAAGTCGTGTGAAACAAGGGGCGGTTTTGCTCGAAATCGATAATGATGATCTCGCCGCCGGTATCGATCTCGCACGTGAGAAGCTCAAAAAAGCAAAAATAGAAGAGGAGTTTGCTCGATTGACGTATGATCGTTACGCTCAGGTGAAGAGTGTGATTGATGCGGAGTTGATGGATCAGCACACCCTCGCGTACAAAAAAGCCTCTGCTGCGACGTCCGAGGCCAAAGCCTCTTTGCGCTATCAGGAGACATTGTTGGAAAAAACACGTCTTCGTGCCCCTTTTAGCGGTATCATCGCCGGACGTAACATCGAAGTGGGGGACAGTGTCGTAGGGGCATCCTCTCTTTTTCGTCTGATCAGTTCGCCGGAGGTAAAACTGATTTTAAATTTTGACGAGAAATATCTACACGCTCTCAAAGTCGGTTCTAAAGTTCGTTACCGAGTGGATGGTCAGAGTAAGGAGAAAATCGGATCTATTTCAAAAATCTATCCTTCCGTCAATGCGAAAAACCGAAAAGCGACGGCGGAAGTTTTGACAACGAATATTGCTCCTGGGCTTTTTGGTGAAGCCTATATTATTGGAAAATAAACATGTACAAATTTGCCATTAATCGTCCTATTACCACGCTGATGCTCGTAATGACACTTATTGTATTCGGAATAATGTCGTTTCGCTCTATGCCCGTTGCCCTATTCCCTAATATCGATTTTCCGATTGTGACGATTCAGACCGCTTATCCGGGAGCCGATCCTGAGAGTGTTGAATCCAAAGTAACCGATAAGATCGAAGAGGCGGTATCGGGAATTGACGGGATAGACAAACTCATCTCCACCAGCTATGACGGACTGAGCGTGGTCACCGTACAGTTTGAACTTACCAAAGATATCGAAGAGGCGGCGAATGATGTCCGTGATAAGATCGGAACGCTTAACCTTGATGCGGAGGTCGAATCCCCTTCCGTTCAAAAAGTGAGCGCTTCGGGGGCGGCCTCTATCAAACTGTTCATCACCACCGAGCAGGGTGATCAGATCGCTTTGATGCGTTTTGCCGATGAGCAGATCAAGCCTCGCCTTCAACGTATTGCGGGGGTAGCCAAAATCGATATCGTCGGCTATCGGGATCGCGAAATACGGATTTTTACCGATCCCTTCCTCCTTAACAAATACGCCATCTCTTCGGATGTTCTCCAATCACGTATCAGTGCCGAAAATGTCCGCGCAGGAGGGGGTAAACTCATTTCTGCGAATAACGAGCTGATCCTAAAAACACGCTCCGATGCTACGAGCGTGGAGCAGTTGAAGAGCCTTAGTATTGCTCCGGGGGTACGCTTGAGCGATATCGCACGGGTGGAAGACGGCCTCAAAGATACGACAAGCTACTCCTCCTATAATGGAAAAGAGGGGGTGTTGCTGGAAGTTCAAAAGATTGCCGGATCGAACGATCTTGAAGTGATTGAAGGGGTCAAAAAGACGCTCCCCTCCCTTGCAACGCTTGCCGGAAAATCGTACTCCTTGACACTGGTGGAAGATCAGTCGGAGAAAATTCTTATCAACATCGATAATGTCAAATTTGACCTTCTCTACGGGTCTATACTGGCGGTGCTGATCGTCTTTTTCTTCCTCCGCAACCTTACTGCTACGATTATCTCGGCAATCGCTATCCCCACCTCCATTATCGGAACCTTCGGACTGATCGATTATTTGGGGTACGATCTTAACCGCCTTACCCTTATCGGTTTGACTTTGGCGATCGGTATTTTTATTGATGATGCGATTGTTGTCATTGAAAATATCTCCAAAAAAATGGAACACGGGATGGAACCTTTGGAGGCCTCTTTCGAGGGGGTGAGAGAGATCTCTTTCTCAATCCTCGCCATCTCTTCAATGCTTTTGGCGGTTTTTGTCCCCGTAGCTTTTATGGGGGGGATCGTCGGAAAGTTTTTTAACTCCTTTGCCATGACCGTTGCTTCGGGGGTATTGATCTCCTATATGGTTGCGATTATGTTTATCCCTACCCTCGGTGCACGTCTTTTGAGCGGAACTGAGAGCCGATTTTGGGAGAAAACAGAGCCGATTTTCCAAAAACTCGATCTTTACTATCGTGCGGTTCTTGCGAAATTACTTCACTATAAATGGATCACCCTCGCGGCGGTTTTGGTGATTTTATTCTCCTCTTTTGCCCTTGCCGGTAAAGTAGGGGGAACCTTTGTACCGATGGAAGATATGTCGGAAATGAGGGTAATGATCAAGGCTCCCGTAGGGATCTCTCTGGAGGCGATGAAAAAAGAGATGGCACCGCTCGTTAAAACGATGCAGGAGGATAAACAGTTCCAAAAGGTCGTCCTCTCTATCGGCTACAACGCGGCACAAGAATCACACAAGGCGATGATCTATGCCAAGCTTTTGCCGGTGGGAGAGCGAGAAGGGCTGGAGTCGGTTATCAACGCTTACCGAGAAAAATTTAAATCGTATAAGCATTTGATTATCAGTGTCGAAGATGTCCCCCCTATCGATACGGGGGAGAGCAATGCTCCGGTTCAAATCGTCCTTACGGGAGCTGATTTGGAGACACTTGAGACAAAATCGGCCGCTTTGGTTAAACTCCTGCAAGAGAGCGAGGGGGTGATCGATATCGATACCGATTTCGAACCGGGAAAACCGGAAGTGCGTATCGGTATCAACCGAGAAAGTGCTCAACGTTTGGGTATTTCGGCTCAGCAAATCGCCAAATCGATCGGATCAACCTACTCGAGTGACAGCGCTATCTCCAATTTTGAACAAAACGGCCGCCAATTTGATATCACCCTCCGAGCCTCAGATGAATATCGAAGTGTGATCGATGATCTTAAAAAGATGCAGGTTCAGACACAGACGGGTGAAATGGTTATGCTGGATGGTCTTATCACTCTCGAGACGACCGAAGGGGCGGCATCGATCAACCGATTTGACCGTGAGCGTAAAATTTTGGTTACGGCCAACCTCGACGGTGCCCCTTTGGATAGCCTCGTCAACAAAATAGACAGCGCCCTTCCCTCGATTTTAGGAGAGGGGTACCATTATCGTTACACCGGAGATATCGAACGGATGCAAGAGACGATGGAAGCGTTCGGTTTTACCGTATTGCTGGCAGTTGTTTTGATCTATCTGATTCTTGCCGCACTCTATGAGTCGTTGATTCAGCCTCTCATCATTATGGTGGCGATGCCGCTGAGTTTTACGGGGGTTATCCTCTCGCTCTATCTCACCGGAAACCCGTTTAGTATTTTTGTTATGATCGGGATTATTTTGCTGATGGGGATGGTGGGAAAAAATGCCGTCTTGGTGGTCGATTTTGCGAACAACGCGATTAAAGAAGGAAAAAATGTCAATGAAGCACTCCTCGATGCGGGAGAGAAACGTCTTCGCCCGATTTTGATGACGACTTTCGCGATGATTTTTGCGATGCTCCCTCTCGCTCTCGGCGGCGGAGCAGGTCATGAGAGCAATGCCCCGATGGCGATTGCCGTTATCGGAGGGCTTATCAGTTCAACCCTTCTTGCCCTTTTTATCGTTCCGGTACTCTATCGGATGATGTATCCGCTTGATGCATTTTTACGGAGGTTGTATGAGCGAAACACACTGTAGGAGTGTGGCGCGCGAGTTTTATTCCGGCGTCACTTCTTCTTTGTCCGGTTTTATCTTAAGGGTAATCACAAAACAGGCACCACTCTCTTTGTTGTGCCATGTCAAAGTTCCGAAAAGATGTTTTTCGATAATACTTCGAGAGATGTATAATCCCAATCCGGTGCCGTTAAACTCTTGTTTGGTTGTAAAATAGGGTTGACCGATTTTATGCATGATAGATTCAGGAATCCCCCCCGCATTATCGCAGATAGAGATGACAATGACCTCATTTGTCTCTGTAACGGTTATGGTGATGGCGGCGTGTGCGATTTTGTTGGCTAAAAGCATATCTTTTGCATTTCCCAAAAGATTGAGTAAAACCTGTATCAAGGAGCTTTTGTTAATAAATAAAGAGCTTTTGGAAGTATCGTGAATGGTTAGGCTAATATTATTATTTTCACAACTTGAACCGATGATGTTAAGGGTATTGTTTATAACCTCATCTATTGTTATTTCTACTTTAGATTGGTTCGGCATGAAAAAATTTCTAAAGTTGTCAATCGTCGTAGAGAGTTGCTGCACTTGTTCGTTAAGTGCTTCTGAGAATGTTACAAGATAATCGGTGGTTATCTCCTCCTCTAATGAAATGGACATGATTAGGTTGTTAATGTCCATCCCCATTATGGCAAGAGGCTGCCGCCATTGGTGGGCGATCATTGCGATCATATCCCCCATTGCCGCTTGTTTTGATTGGGTAAGCATCATTTCATCTTTCTCTTTGATCTCTTTTTCCATTTTTTTGCGTTCGGTGATATCGCGAAGTATGCCGATGGCACTCCATCGACCGTTTTTGAGGAGGGTTGAGAGAGACAGTTCTATAGGGAATTCTGTTCCGTCTTTTTTCAAAGCGGCCAGTTCAACGGTCTTCCCGATAGCCGCACCTTCTCCGGTTTTTTTGAAATGTTCGAAACCTATGTGATGGGCAGCTAAAAACCGCTTCGGTGCAAGCAGCTCATGCAATGGCCATCCCATGACTTCGTTTTCCGAATAACCGAATATTTTTTCGGCGGATTTGTTCCAGTACGTAATCTTCCCCTCATCGTCCATCATTAAAATAGCATCTTGTGCGGAAGCGGTGATACTGTGAAATTTTTCCTCACTTTCACGCAGTGATTGTTCTGCAATTTTACGTTCGGTAATGTCTCGTGCAATACCCAACATGTAGGATTTGTCATGTTTGACAAGCGTTACGTTGACTTCCACGGGGAATATTGAGCCGTCTTTACGGCGATGCATACGTTCGGTTTGTAAGCTTCCTTTTTGAAGAATCTGATGATTTATTTCTTTCATTGAATCAGTATCTAACATCGGATCAATGTCAAAAACACTCATAGAGAGCATCTCTTCTTTGGTGTAGCCTAATGTTTTATATTCAGTTTCATTGATATCCAAAAAACGCATTGTCGAGGGCTCTATTATTTCGATAGCGTCACTGGAGTGATCCAACAGTAATCGAAAGAGTTTTAGTTTTTCCTCGTCTTCCTTGCGGTTGGTGACATCCAGTCCTATGGAAAGGAGCCCAACCGTATTGCCTGCTACATCCTTCAATGTTTTATCGTACCATTCAATTAATTTTTTACTACCGTCTTTTGTAAGAATTGTATTGATATTACCAATGGTTTGGATATCGTCGATGGCAGTCATAAATAATTTCTTTGTTTTTTCCCTTTGAGATTCCGGAAGGAAAATATCGAACCAATCTTTTCCTTCCACCTCCTTCAAAGAGTATCCTGATATGCTCTCCATGTAGTTATTAACGCGGATAATCTTACCTTCCGGACTCAGTATCACAATGATGAGTGGCGCGGTTTCTACCAATCGGTTGGAAAAATCTCGTTCTTGTTTCAGCATAGTTTCAATCAGTACACGTTCGGTTATATCTCGGTCTATCCCTCGGTAGCCTGCAAAATCCCCTTTTTTGTCGAAAAATGGGACTCCGTTCGTCTCCAAAATTTTCAGACTGCCGTCCTTGCAGATATTGGTATTTCTAAGGGCAATAATCGGCAAACGATTTTCAATGCATTTTTTGAATTTGCTGCCGACGTGCTGAATCTCTTCCGAGGGAATGAAGTTAAACGGTGATTTACCCACGACTTCCGCAGGAGAGTACCCCAACAGCATTTCGACTTGCGGGCTGACATAGCTATAGTTTCCTTGCGCGTCAACTTCCCATATCCAGTCACTTGTCGATTCAACAAGAAGACGAAATTTTTCTTCGTTCTCACGCAGCTTTGTTTCGATTCGCTGATACTTAGAAAGCTCTATTTCAAGAGTTGCTATCCGCTCTAACGCATTTTTCAAATCCACATCATTCATGAACGTTTCTCCAAGATTTGTTATATGCTGCACCCATCAAAAAGCTAAAATATAAATTGATAGATTATACATATAAATATCGGTAAAAGGGAAAGCCATTAAGAATTTATGTTAAAATTAGGATAAAGACTCTAGTACGCAAGGTTCATTATGCTATTTAATCCTACTCCGTTGGAAAAATTGACTACACTTATTACCGATTTAATTGAAAAACAATCTGCTCTCCAAGCGGAAATCGAAACGCTTCGCTCTGAGAGTGCTTCGATTCGCGGTAATGAGCAAAACAAAGATGCTGAGATTCAACGTCTGCAGGGGGCACTTGCTTCGAAAGATGAAGAGATTAAAATGTACAGTGATGAACTCTCCGCCAAAGATGCCGAGATTGAGACGATTGTTTCCAAAATCGAAAGCTTGCTTGGATGAAAATGAAAGTATCCCTCACTCTCAATGCCAAACGCTACGACATTGATGTAGAGGAAGATTTTGCCCAATTTTTAACCCTGCAGATGAAACAGGACTTTAACTTCGAGGGGAATAACGATATCAAACTTCTCCTTCAAGCCTATGTCCGTAAAAACTTCGCTCTCTACGAACAAGAGAAGCAAACACTCAAACTGATCGAGCAGATTCAAATCCCCTAATCCCCTTTCACGATCACTTCACAATAACTTTTTATACTGCTCTCATAAAAAGGAGTTTAAGATGAAAAAGTTACTTTCAATCTTGTTAATTGCAGCACTCAGTGCTACCGTTGCTTCAGCAGATGCTAAAGCGGGTCAAAAAGTCTATTTGAAAACGCTCAAAGCGAAATTTAATATGAACGGTACCAAATTTGCCGCTGAACATACGGTAGCGGAATGGGAAGAGCTTTTTGCGGATGATGCAAAAGGGTTTGTTAAAGAGTACGGGGAGCGCTTTCCCTCTTCGGTTCCGGTTCTTACGAATCCGAGTATGAAAGAGAAGCTTCAAGATATCGGAGACTTTGCTAAAGAATACGGTTCTGATAGCGGCAATGTGCCAAGTTGCGGATAATTTCCGCTCGAATACGATAAAAAAATAAAAAGGATTTACTATGAAAACGTTAATTGCGATTCTTGGACTTACAGCAATGCTCGGTGCCGCTGATGGAGCGGCTCTGTATCAAAAATGTGCGGCGTGTCACGGTCTTAAAGGTGAAAAAGCGGCACTCGGAAAATCGGAAGTAATTGCAGGATGGAATTCGGCTAAAACACTTGAAGCACTAAAAGGGTATAAAGCGGGAACCCGTAATACCAAAGGGATGGGTGCTTTGATGAAAGGGCAAACCGCCGCGTTAAGCGACACCGATATGAAAGTTATTGCAGATCATATCGCTGGACTTAAGTAAAAGATAGCGGGGATTATTCCCACGCTACACAAATCTTCGTCCCCACTTTTTCTTCCGACTCTATCGTGATTTTCAGATGATACTCGCGTGCGATCATAGCGACAATATTCAGACCGATTCCAAACCCTCCCACACTCTTATCGGCACGGGTATAACGCTCAAATACCCGATCGATCATACCATCGGGTATCCCGATGCCGTTATCTTCGATACATAACGTCCCATCTGTAAGGGTAATGGTAATCTCCCCCTCCATTTTATTGTATTTGATGGCATTGGAGAGGAGATTGTCGATGAGACGGGTCGCTTTGGTGTGATCGATCGTGAGTGTAATGTTAGGTTTGATTGTAAGGGAGAGGGTAATCTTTTTTTGCTCAATGCGGTGGCGGAAATACTCAAGCCGTTCATGTAAAAGATTACTCAGATTAAGCTCTTTATTCTCTACTGCCAAATCGTGGTTGAGAATGAGGTAGGTGAGATCATCATAGAGTGTCGAGATGGTACGG
This sequence comes from Sulfuricurvum sp., assembly GCF_030691015.1. Classification (GTDB taxonomy): domain Bacteria; phylum Campylobacterota; class Campylobacteria; order Campylobacterales; family Sulfurimonadaceae; genus Sulfuricurvum. The sequence continues at coordinate 111,094 of NZ_JAUYFF010000010.1, read as the reverse complement.
GAAGCGATTTCAATCCGTCGAAGTTTTTTTTCAACCAAAGGGGGGAGGGGTATCTCCTGTAACGCTTCAATATTGGTGAGGATCGCGCTAACGGGGGTATTGAGTTCATGGGTAGTGTCTTTGATAAAATCATCGAGTAGAGCAATCGCTTCGTTCATCGGACGTAAAAACATTCGTGAGAGGCTAAACCCGATGAGTCCGAGGATGAAGAAGAGGGCAGACCCGAAGATCAGAGAGTTGATGAGGGCTTGGTGGCGCCATAGCTCATCGTCTTGGGTTTCGAAAACCAGATAGTATTCCCCTAAACCGTAAGGTGAGAGGGGGACAATAAGGTGGATATAGCCATTATGAAGGGCGATATTTTCGCTGAAATTATGATGTTTTTGTTCCAGATTGCCGACGAGAAGATCTTTGTCGTATCCGTAAAGGGCTGTTTTATAGGCGAGATCGGTGGGAAACGTAGCAAGGTTATGACCGCTTTCCAGCCATGTTTTTAGACGGGGGACATAGTTCTCGCTTTGCAACTGCATAGCAAGACGATGAGAGGAGAGCATTTGGGCTTTCAGGGATTCATAATAGAGGGTTGCCATAAGTGCCAAGATGAGGATGCTCATTACGGCATAGAGGGCTAAAAAACCTCTAAGAGTACGATATTTAGCGAAACTGATACCCGAGGCGCTTGTGGCTGACAATGGAATCCTTTCCGAGAAGTTTACGGAGTGTTTTGATATAGGTACGCAAACTTCCATCGCTTGGTGTTTCATCATAATCCCACAGATGCTCCAAAATCATTTCATGGGAGAGGAGCTCATGGCGGTGTTGGATAAAGAGTTTGAGGAGCTTATGTTCTTTAAGTTGGAGATTTTGAGTTGCTCCGTTTATGAGGAGCACCTGATTATCACTATCATAGGTAATCCCCTCTGCGAGCTTCAAAACATCGGTAGGATTGTGATAAAAATTTCGTTTTAGAATGGTTTGAATCCGCAGAAGCAGTTCTTTGAGTGCGAAGGGTTTACGGATATAATCATCCCCGCCGCTCTCAAACCCCTCTTCGACATCCTTCATCGAATTGCGTGAGGTAATAAAAATAGCGGGGGTGACATTTCCCTCTTTTCGGCTTGCTTTGAGGAGGGAGAACCCGTCTCCTCCTGGGACATTGACATCCAGAAGCAGTAGATCAAATTTCCGCTCGTAGAGGGTATCTTCAGCCGCTGAGACATCATAGACACAGGTAACGCTGTAGCCGCAGTTTTCAAGGTATTCGCTGACACTTTCTGAGAGATTCGGATCGTCTTCGAGGAGGAGAAGGGAAGCTTTTGTCATGTTAGGACGATTCCAAAAATAATGAAGAGTATAAAGGCGAAGCCTGCAGAGATCAGGGCATAAGGGAGTTGGGTTTTGGTATGTTCTTGGACACTGCATCCGCTTGCCATAGCAGAGATGATCGTCGTATCGGAGATGGGTGAACAGTGATCTCCGAAGACCCCGCCTGATATCGCCGCTCCCATAGCGAGAGCTATCGGAGCATCAAGACCGACGGCGAGAGGAATGGCGATGGGGAGCATAATACTAAATGTACCCCAGCTCGTCCCTGTCGCAAAGGCGATAATCGCCGCCAGAACAAAAATAGCACCTGCTAGATACTCTGATGGAAGGTAATCTCCGATAAACGAAGCTAAGTATTGTCCCACTTGCATATCTGAACTCACCCCGCCGATTGCAAAAGCAAAAAGGAGAATAAGGGCAATGGGCGTCATAGAACGTGCACCACTCCATGCCGCATCAAAAAAATCAGAGATGGTGAGGACATTTTTGAGTCGATAATATACCAACATCAAACCTAAGGTAATGAGAAGGGTATAAAAAATAGAGGTGGAACCGGAGCCTTTAAAGATATTGCCATTTCCGGTAATAACCATAAACGCGATAACTCCCCCGATCATCCATACCATCGGCCATAAAAAGAGCCCAATACCCCCTTTGGCATCTTCGCATTCGATGTCGGGAGGTGTAATGGCAGCATGGCGCATAGGACCTATATCAATCTCATACCATATTGCGATAAAGGTGACGAGCAGGGCCATAAATGCGTAAAAGTTAAATGCGATTGATTGAAGTAGCCACGTCGCACTCTCACCCGCAATCAATCCTGCCGTGATTTGTCCACCGATAAGCCCCAGTAACAGCGCTCCCCAACCGTTCAGCGGAATAAGGGAGCAGACGGGAGCGGAAGTGGAATCGCATACAAAGGCAAGTTTGGCACGACTGATACCGTATCGATCACAAAAAGGGCGTCCGATAGCTCCTGCAACGAGTGATGTGATGGACGATTCGATAAAGACAATAATTCCCGCGATAAAGCTGGGCATCAGGGCGCCCCGTTTGCTTTTAACGAGAGAGCGTTTGACGCTCAGTTCGTGTACCAGACCGTTTACTCCTCCACTTCGTTCGATGAGGGTCATAACCGAACCGACCATAATGGCAAACGCGAGGGTTTTGAGTACCCATCCTTCACTTAAGAGGGAAATAAAACGTTCTATCATGAGCATTAGTGCACTAAGGGGGCTGAAATCGGCAATAATAAATTCACCGACAACGACGGCCATGGCTAACGCAATAAAGACGGAACGGCTAAAAAAAGCGAGAAGAATAGCAATGAGGGGCGGGAGTAACCCTAATAGACCGTATTCGATAGCAGATCCTTATAAAATCATTTGAAGGCGCATAATTCCGGAACGATCGAATTGTTCTTTGTAATATTCGCTCCGTTTTTCGTCAATTACTTCAAATCCTAGTTTTTTGTATATGAGCTCATTCTCTACTGAACCTATTTCGACGGGCGTTTGGACTTTACGATACCCTTTAAGACGTGCAGTGAGCATACTTTTTCCGATCAGCTCTTTGTAGACATCGATACTTTTAAACTCCGGCTTGACCAACATAAAATCCAAAACAAATGTTTTATTGTCAACATCACCCTCACACAGCAGATATGCGGCGATCCGTTCGTGGTAGGTTTCATCAAATCCGATCTCTTCGAGTGCTTTGGAAAAAATTTCATGGGTTGCTATACGGGGTTCATAGCCGCAGATCGTTCCGAGTGTTGTTCCATTCTCGACGGCAACAAAGAAATTGGAAAAATGGCAATAGCTCTTGGTGCTTGTGAGGGCTAAACGTTTGAGGAGAGAGAGTAACACCTCATTTTCGGAGGTATTGAACACAAGATCAAACAATCCTATTCTTTTACCTCCTCTCGAACTCTCCAGCAATGCTTGGGCAATGATGTCAATATCTCCCTCGGATGCTTTACGAACCGCTATTGCCATTATTGCCTCACTTGCCAAATTTTCTATATGCTATACTACCTAACTTTAAAATAAACTAAGAAAAATGAGATGTTGAAAATAACTTTAGCCCTTTCTCTTTCCTGTCTCCTTTCCTCGGCCCTTGCAGCACAGCAACTTATAGTAGTGATTTCTCCGGAGCTAAACGCGACCAAAGTGTCGATGCAGCGGTATGAACAACACGATCAATGGGTAAAAATAGGGGATAAAATCCCCGTTACCTTGGGTCGTAACGGCTTGGGATATGCCGCGTTTAAAGAGCCTCTGAAAAATGAGGGTGACGGACGTTCACCATCAGGACTTTTTCCGATAACGTCAACTTTCGGTTACGATAACAACCTAACATTCAAACTTCCTTATTGGCATGCGGATGAAAATTTGTACTGTATTGATGATAGGAATGATTCGCGCTATAACAAAATTCTTCGCATATATGAAAAAAGTTCTCTCCCCTCAAGTTATGAAGTGATGCGACGCCCTGATGGAGTCTATCGCTACGGAGCGGTAATAGGGTACAATGATTCGGGAGTAAAAGGACGCGGTTCATGTATCTTTATCCATCTCAATCAGAGTGACAAGCGTCCTACGTCGGGATGTACCGCAATGGATGAAGCCCCGTTAATCGAACTTCTAAAATGGTTTGACCCCGTGAAAAAGCCGCAGATACTACAGATAATGAAAAGTGAGTGTGGAAAATACCGAGAAGAGTTTCCCGGTATTGTATGTGAGTAGGTTTTTAGTTATTAACAACATCTACTTTAGGTGTTTTAGCGGTAGAAGCCGGCAACATCGGATAGATAACCGTCGGTTTTTTACCTTCTAACGCTTTTAGGAACGTTTCAATCTCTTCCGTCTCTTTGTCATTCAAATCAACACCGAGTTGAATACGACCCATCTCTTTAATCGCTTCGCTCAGCGTTGCGATTTGGCCGTTGTGGAAATACGGAGCGGTTTCGGTGACGTTACGCAATGTCGGTACGCGTACCATTCCGTTTTTGTCCCCTTTAAAATCACCCACATTCATATATTTATACGGAGCAACCGCACCGAATGCCTGCATCGTTCCACCGAGTGCGATATCGTTATGACACGTTGCACACCCTTTGTCGATAAAGGTTTTAAGCCCTTTTTGCTCTGCGGAGGTAAGCGCTTTTTTATTCCCGTTCAAGAATGCATCGTAGCGTGATGGGGTAACGAGAGTACGCTCGAATACGGCAATGGTATCGGCAACTTTCTCAAAAGTTACTTTGACGTCTTTGCCGTATGCTTTTTTGAAGGCGTTGACGTAAGTGGGGATAGAGTTGACAACATCTGTCACGAACTCTTTAGGAGCTGCCATTTCAGGTCCCGCTTGGATAGGCCCTTGGGCTTGGTCTTCGAGGTGAGGAGAGCGTCCGTCCCAAAACTGTTGGCTATAGAATACGGCGTTGTAAACGCTCGGAGAGCTCAAATGGTGAGGATTGGCCGTCCATTTGTGTCCGATAGCGGCAGACATACCATCCGTTCCCCCGAGTGAGAGGTTGTGACAGGTATTACAACTGATTAAACCGCTTTTTGAGAGGCGTGGCTCAAAGTAAAGCATTTTTCCGAGTTCTACTTTAGCCGCAGTAGTCGGATTTTTAGGGTTGGAGGTAAGCTTTTCGAGTGCTTTTGCGTTAGATGGAATCGGTTTTAAACCGGCTATTTTCGCTTCATCTGCAAGTGAAGCCCCCATAACGCTTGAAGCGAGAAGTGCGGAGATCATTAGTGTTTTCATTGTGAATCCTTGTTGTTTATGGATTAGAAGTGAAATTGTAGCACAAGTTAACTAAAGGAAAATTTTTATCATTTAGTTAACTCAAGCTCTTGCATAACGGTGAAACGTCTGGAGTGTTCCAATCGCCTGCACGCCGACTCAAATGCCCCCGGTTCTCCTACTACGATACAATGTTTTTTTGCCCGTGTGAGAGCCGTATAGAGGAGTTTGGTATTGAGCATTATATGGTGTGAAAAACTCATGATCATTACAACCCGCTCATACTCCATCCCTTGAACTTTATGAACGCTCAGTGCATAAGAGAGGCTGAGATAATCGCTAATTTGATCATATTTATAGTGGACAATGAGCTCTTCATTCGGGTAATAGACATAACAGAGTTCCTCCTCTTCATCAAGGCGAAAAATGAGTCCGCACATCCCGTTGAAAATTCGCCGTTCACTCGGCTCACACGATTCTTTAAACTCTTCGGGGGTGGTAGAGGGGAGGTTTTCATTTTTAGTGTGAACCACTTTATCCATCAGACGAAACTCCCCCTTAAACGTTTTAAGTGTTTTTTTCGGGTTGGGATTGAAATAGCTTTGCAAGAGAATATTGAGATTATCGACACCCAAAGCATTGGCGCGCATCGGGGAGATGACCTGAAAGGCACTGAGATATTCTCGGATTTGCTTGGAATGAAGCTTTTCACGAGATTCGGGGAGATATTCCAGTGTGACGGAAGCAACGGCGGCGAGGGTATTGTGGGCATGGGTTTTAAGTACCTCTTCGAACTCACTCGCACTAAGGGAGTTTTTCAGAGCGTGTCGATTGAGAATCTCCACCGCATGAAAAGTGAAATCTTCATAGCTTTCTTGATACTGAGGGATGATTCCTCGGCGAATATCGTTAGCGATCAAGGCGATAGCCTGATCGGGACTTTGACGATAAATCTGGGTTAGCATAATCGTCGGAGCAAGGTTTAGGGCAATCGCATCACTCAGAGGGCTTCCCGCACCGATAGGGGGGAGCTGGGCGTCATCTCCGACGATAATAACCGTGGCATCGCGCTCGATTTTTGCCATCAATCTGGCAAAGAGGAGAGAGTTGATCATAGAGGCTTCATCGATCAAGATCACCTTATAGGGCATAGTGTCATGTGATTCGAACCGCACCAGCAAGCTTTGGATCGTGGCACTTTGATAGCCGCTGCGCTCGCGTATCCGTTGAGACGCAATCCCGCTCAGAGCACAGGTCATAATAAGGCTTGGCTCATGTCGGGATGATAGAAGATCGAGGAGTGCTTTGGCTGTAGTACTTTTCCCTGTACCGGCATACCCCACGAGAAGAATAAGGCCGCATCCTTTGTTGATCAGCTCCAGCGCAGAATATTGCTGTTCTCCCAATTTCAGCGAATGGGTCTCACAAAAAGCTTCCAGATTATCGGTGAGAGGTTCATGGGACCTTTTTCCCCGACGTTTGAATTCGTTAATCAGCAGTGTTTCGGCTTCATAAATACGGGTCGGTGAGAGTTTGGTACTGGGGAGAAGGGTAATACTCCCTTCCCTTAGACGATCTTCAAGTGCTTCATCATATCGATCGTGTGCTCCCAGAGCCAAGAGTTGATCAAGTTTATCAAACAAAGCATTTCGGTCGATACAGCTGTTCCCCTCGGAATCGCAATATTCGCTCAAGGTGTACTCCATCGCCGCTTGGATACGACGGTCATCGTCACGTCGGATTCCCATATTCAGAGCGATTTCATCGGCCTTTTTAAATCCGATTCCGTTAATCCGCATCAAGCCGTAGGGATTATGTTTGATTGTTTCAATGGGATCTTTGACCTCCCTCAAAGCCCCTGCAATGAGGCGTAACAAAGCGGGGGTAACCCCTAACGGAGCTAAAAACTCCCCTAAAAGACGCATCGAACGAAACTGTTTCCACCCATTTGAGAGTTTGAGGAGACGTTTTTCATTCATCCCTTTGATTTCCATCAGACGTTCGATATCGTTATCCAAAATATCGATGAGACCGTCGGTGCCGTATTTCTCGATCAGATCTGCGGTGAGTTTTTTGGTAAACCCTTTAACGACACGGTTGAGAAAAAAGAAAAGTTCGTTTTGATTGACGATGAGAGCGTGGGCTTTAAAGGTTCGCCCGTGTTGGCGGTGTTCTTCCCATGAGCCTTTGAGTGTGATTGCTGCGTCTTTGAGATGATCAACGTCGCTTTCGTAATAGTGGGCGCTTATTTTATCACCGCTTTTCAAAGCGGCGATAAAGAAACCGTTGTTTTGGTAGATAATCCGATCGATTTGACCGATAAGGGTTTGCATTAGGCTTTTACGCGGAGGTTTCTTTCCTCTTCTTGTGATTTATACAATTCCGCGCACCCTTTGGCTAATTCGCGGATTTTGAGGATGTAGTTTGCCCGTTCGGTAACGGAGATCGCTTTACGCGCATCGAGGGTATTAAATGTATGAGACGCCATCATACACAGATCATACGCAGGGAGGGGAAGCTCTGCATCAAGACACCGTTTGCACTCGGTAGCTTTGGCTTCGAATTCGGCGAAGAGCATTGCCGTATCGGCGATTTCAAAGTTGTATTTGCTAAATTCAATTTCACCCTCTTTGTGGATGTCACGGTAGAGAGTCTTGCCGAATTTATTCTCACTCCACACGATATCAAATACTGTATCGACCCCTTGCAAATACATCGCAAGACGCTCTGTTCCATAGGTGATTTCAACAGCGACGGGATCACAGCTCACGCCGCCCACTTGCTGAAAATAGGTGAATTGGGTCACTTCCATACCATTAAGCCATACTTCCCAACCTAAACCCCACGCACCGAGTGTCGGTGATTCCCAGTTGTCCTCAACGAAACGGATATCGTGATCTTTGAGGTTAAGCCCGAGGTACTCCAAACTTTTAAGATAGAGTTCTTGGATATTTTCAGGAGAAGGTTTTATAAGGACTTGAAACTGGTAGTAGCTTCCCAAACGGTTCGGGTTTTCACCGTATCGTCCGTCTGTCGGTCGGCGGCTTGGGGCGACATAGGCTACCGACCACGGCTGTGAGTCGAGTGAGCGTAAAAAGGTGGCAGGATGAAATGTCCCGGCACCTGCGGCAATGTCATAGGGCTGAACAATCGCACACCCTTGCTCATTCCAAAATTGTTGAAGTTTTAAAAGCATATCCCCGAACGTAATCATAACAATCCCATTAAATAAATTGCGTCATTATACCAAAAACCCATCCTCAAAGGGTTTTTTAAAGGAATTCACCCTATTATGAGAACAAGAAATAGAGGGATATAATGAAACAGTATTTATTTTTGTTTTTTTTCTGCTTTGCATCCCTTTATGCACAGCCGCCTAGTGAAAAAGTTTCCGTTCAGTTGCAGTGGGCGGATCAGTTTCAATTTGCGGGATATTATGTGGCAAAAGAAAGAGGATTTTACCGTGATGCCGGATTGGAGGTAACTCTCCAAAAATTTGATCCGAAAAAACTCTCGGTCGACGAAGTGATGGCAGGGCGTAGCACGTACGGAATCGGGAGATCCTCCTTGCTGAATGATCGAATGGCGGGGAAAAATGTTGTTGCTTTGTCCGCAATTTTTCAAAGTTCCCCTTTTGTTCTCCTATCCCAAAAATCGGCAGATATCAAAACACCGCGGGATTTGAAGGGGAAGCGGGTGATGATGACCTCAGATTTCCAAGATACGATTTCGGTTCGTGCAATGCTGAATTCGCAAGATATTCGACTGGATCAACTGAAAATCATAGAGCACAGCTTTAATCCGATCGATATTATTAACGGAAAAACTGATGTTATGGCATGCTATATCTCCAATGAGCCGTTTGTTCTCAAAGAAAAAGGGATTGAGACCAATGCTATCAGTCCTGAAGCGTACGGTTTTGATTTTTACAGTGATATTCTTTTTACGTCTGAAGCTGAAGTGCGAAATCACCCTAAGAGGGTACGCGCTTTTGTCGATGCTACCCTTAAGGGGTGGGAGTATGCATTTGAGCATATTCCTGAAACGGCACAGCTTATACGAGAGCGTTACAACACTCAAAATAAGTCGTTAGAATCTCTTATCTATGAAGGAGAGGTTCTCAAGACACTGGCGTACCGAAGAAATCAGCCGTTGGGATCAATAACGGTCGATAAATTTCGTCGTATTTCGGATATTTACAAAGTAATGGGGATTGAGCAAAATGAAAAACGGTTAGAAGGGTTTGTTTATGATGATACCCATCAGACCGTCTTGATGAATGTGGATGAACGCTCTTTTTTACACATGAATACCATTCGCTATACCTCGACATTGACTTGGCCCCCTTTTAATTTTCTCTCAGAGAGTAGCCCTCCGCAGCTTCAGGGGATTGCGGTTGATTTTTGGAAACTGATTAGTGAACGAACCGGAATGAAGAGCTCTTTTATCCCCTCATCCACGTTGTCCGGTGTATTGGACGCCATTAAAACAAAAACGGCTGATATTACCTTGGGAACCTCTATCTCTAAAGAGAAAGAACCCTATGCCCTGTTTTCGAAACCGTATGCGTCGTTTCCGAATGTCATTGTTACGGGAAAAACGATAGATTTTATCCCGGGACTTAAAGCACTGGAGGGGAAACGGATTGCGATAACGGAAGGGTATAGCGTCGCGGAAGCGATCGGTGCAAAATATTCAAATATTACGATTGTAGGGGTTGAAGATACCCGCGAGGGGCTAAAACTCCTCAGTTCGGGACGCGTTGATGCCGTGGTCGATATTCTCCCTGTCGTTGCCTATCTTATCAATGCCGATCACCAGGTTAATCTTAAAATTTCGGGAACCACCGAATTTGATTTTGACGTTCGGATGATGATACGCAATGATTATCCTGAACTTAAAACAATTGTTGATAAAGCGATCGATTCGATTACGATTGCGGAGCGACAAAGAATTTTGAATCGCTATATTGCGATAACGTATGAGGATAGAGTTGATTATACATGGGCATATGTTGTTGTTATGGGCGCTTTTATCATTATTTCGATTTTTATTTATCGTCAATTTGAAATGGGAAAATACCATAAACGGCTTTTGAAAATGGCGACAACCGATCCTTTGACTGGATTGGCAAATCGCATCCGTTTGGATGAAAGGTTACTTGAATGTCATCAATTCTATGAACGTACCGGACGCGTGTTTAGCGTCATTATGATTGATTTGGATTATTTTAAACGGGTCAATGACACGTATGGCCATTTGATCGGAGATAAAACATTGGTTGCACTGACGCAACTATTGAGTGACAATATTCGTCATATTGATACGCTCGGACGATGGGGAGGCGAAGAGTTTATGATAATTTGCCCCGAAACTGAAATTGAAGGGGGAAAACAGTTGGCAGAGAAAATGCAATCGGTCATTGAGAAGTACGATTTCCCCCATATCCATACAATGACGTGCAGTTTTGGAATCAGTGAAAGCCGGAAGGGTGATCGGATTGAAAATGTGGTAGGGCGTGCCGATAGTGCTTTGTATCAGGCTAAAGCAGAGGGGAGAAACCGAATCTGTATCGCTTAAGAGAGTTTGCAGATAATATCACCTATCTCTTGATGGAGCGACATCGCCACGACGGAACATTTGACTTTGAGTAAAAAACAGATATCGTGCCGTTGCTGAGGCGTCATACATTCATAGTTCCCCATCCCTTTAGCGATAATCAGATCAGCATTGTCAAAAAGTTCTTGAGCTTCAGCGGATGCGAGATTGTAGACAAATCCGGGAGTAGGGACACCGCTATTCATCACAGAGCATATCTTCTCTATCCCCGCTTCATGCGCTTCTCTCAAAGTGACATCATTGATGATGGGATTTCCCCGTACCATATAGGTAATCGATAGTTGAGGATAGAGTTTTTGGAGGAAGCGGATCGCTAACGCATCAAAGATATGTTCTCCCGCATTGTCCCCGATATAAAGGAGTGTTTTGGCATGTGTGAGAGAAGCGCGTAATAGTTGAGTATCATCGTGAGCAAATGGGGTATTAAAGACCGACATAATTGCATCGTGCAGATCAAAAGTCACTTCGGCGGCGAGATCGATCACATTGCCGACGACGGCTGTTTTGAGAACGGCTATGAGCGGGTCATCACTGCTTTGGATTGTTTCTTCTAAAAAAGGGATATAGGTTTTAGCCTGCTCTGAGGCGTGTTGTTTTTGCTCTTTGTACAAATCATCGCTCTGAGCGAGAAGTGCCATTTGCTCGTATAGCGGTGCGGCGATGAGGGGTGGTGAGAGGGTAAAATCGGCATCGTGAAGGGCAGCTTCGACGTAGCTGATTATTTTTTCACTAAGCATTTCATCGGCATGAATCGCCTCGCAAACACGTTTACTTTGAGCCGCAATGCAGCTAATACACTCAGGCTGTATGGTCATTGAGAAGCGTGATCGTCGATGACTTTGCCCCACATCAGTTTGTATTTACGACGCATAAATTCAACCTCTTGTTGAGAGAGTTTGAGCTGTTCGGTGAGGGTGGCAATCGTATTGCGATCCTCTTCATAGAGTTCTTGGAGAGAGGAGAGGGCATCTTTGAGAAATTCATTCTCATTTTTGATCGATTCGATCGTCTCTTCTTTGGCAACGAGTACTTTTTCATGAAGATTGATAATGGTACCGATGGTTTTTTCCACAAAACTGGCACCCAAGGTAATATCCGCATGAGAGGCACTAAGTTCCTGCATCGTTGCGGGGACAAGCCCCTCCATCCCTTGGCCCGGGTCGATGATTACCTCTCCGTCTTCGATAAGGGTAGTGAGTTTGCCGCGTACTATTAAGGCTTCAACATCACTACGCTCCATATTTGTCATTTGTGCGTAGTCATCGATACTCATCCACCCTTGCATACTTCACCGCCTTCAAATTTTAAATACTATAGCAAAATGCGTACCTTGTTACAGGATAGTCTCAATCTCCAATGAATCCATTTCCACTTTTTTAGCTTTTGCAATGCGATCCTCTTGAAGTTTCATCCGTAACTCTTCGTTCTCGAGTGCTAAGATTTGCATAGCTAAATAGGCTGAATTGATCGCTCCCGCTTTGCCGATGGCGACCGTTGCTACCGGCATACCTGCCGGCATTTGGACAGTCGAGAGCAAAGCATCAATCCCGCTTAATGCTGAGGCGCTCATCGGTACACCGATGATCGGTTTGATCGTTTTAGAGGCTAAAACACCCGCCAAATGTGCCGCCATACCTGCTGCTGCAATAAAGATCTGTGCCCCTTTGGCTTCCGCTTTGACAATGTAGTCTTTAGTACGTTCAGGACTTCGGTGCGCCGATGAGATGATGAGCTCATACTGTACACCGAACTCTTCGAGGGTTTGTGAACATGATTGCATAACGTCAAAATCGCTTTTGCTTCCCATAATAATAGATACGAATTTCATTGAATTGACTCCTTAGGTTTTAAAATTAACATTTGGTGATGGTCCCCATATCTTCTGTAGCAGGGATACGGAAAAAAGTGAACGGAGGCAATGATGCGGGGAGTTTAAAGCGGTTGAGATTTCCGCTATGAACTTGATCCCATACTTTTCCGTTTTCGGCAAGAAGTTGTTTAAACGAAATATGCCATTCCCCATTTTCTTCCCAAATTTTTCCGATTTCATTATCAACCGCTTCGATAGGACTCCCCTCAGGAAAAACGAGTTCCATCGTATCGTTCGGAAATGTTTTATATTTGCATTCGAAATATTCGCCCGATTCATCCACAATCCCGCTCACCTGATGGGTTCCCATCATCATAGAGAAATCGAGATTTTGGGTATCGTGTTTTTCAAAAGGGCGGTTGATCAGATAGGCATCGGTAAATCCGCGATTTTGCATCGTGTTTAACTCTTTTTGATAACGTTCAGGATCACTTTCCCCCGCGTAATAATCATCGATGGCACGGCGATACACTTTAGCGGTAATAGCGGCATAATAAGGGGCCTTGGTGCGCCCTTCTATTTTGAGAGAGTCGATACATCCGCTATCTATGATCTCCTGAATGTGGGATGCAAGATTGAGATCTTTCGAATTCATGATATAGGTGCCGATTCCCTCATCTTCGACCAACTTGAAAAGAGTACCTGTTTCAGGGTTGGCGGCGTACATCTCATAGGGAAATCGGCAATCGTTGGCACAACTGCCACGGTTCGGAACCCGACCGCTTTGAAGTGTCGAGATTAAACAGCGGCCGCTGTAGGCAAAACACATGGAACCGTGGACAAATACTTCGATCTCCAAATCGGGGAGTTCTTCTTTGATTTGCCCCAGATCTTTCAGTGAAATTTCCCGTGCGGCGATAATACGGCGTGCACCCATATCATAATAGACTTGCGCATCGAGGACGTTCATAACATTGGCTTGCGTCGAGAGATGCAGTGGGATATGGGGGGCAATTTGGTGAGCGAGTTTAAGGACACCCGGTGTTGCCACGATAAAAGCGTCCGGCTCTAAGGATGCCATAGTAGCGATATGCTCTTTGAGAAGTTTTAACTGGGAGTTAAAGGGGAAACCGTTGATGGTAACATAGACTTTACGTCCCCGTGCGTGGGCGTAGTCAATCCCCTCTTTGAAGCTTTCCAAATCGAACTCTTTGCCTGAGCGTATACGGAGCGAAAAATGGCTCACTCCCCCATATACGGCATCAGCACCGAAGTCAATGGCAATTTTTAGTTTTTCTAAATTCCCTGCAGGGGAAAGAAGCTCCACTTTTTTCAATACGACTCTCTTTACAACATAAGTGGGCGAATTGTATCGTTTTCTTTATTTATTTTTTCCCAAATGAAGCTAATAATGCCTCAATATCATCGCTGTTGACAACATCTTCCGTTGTGCTGTCTCCAGGGAGATGGACGGCAGAACTAACCCGTTTGCTATCGTCGATTTTTCCGGCAAATAGATGATTCATATAGGTTGAGAGGGCACGCATAACGTTGATAACCCGCTCGATTTTTTGACGGTGTATATCTTGGTATTGCATAATATCCATTACGTTCATAATGGTGTCACCGCCGTTTTGAAGCATTTCAAGAATCCCTTCGAGATTCTCCATAGCCTTTTCATTTTCACTTAATTGGGTCTTAAAGGTATCTACATGAGGAAATTTTGTACTCAACGTAGTAAAAAGGGTGATATTTCCCCCGATGATCGTTTTAAGCGCTTTGATATCTTTTTCACCTTGGCCTAATTCATTGCTGATACCTTCGATAAGGTCAAATATCTCCGTTGCTTTTTGTTCGCTCTCTTTGGTGACATCGTCCAGCTGATGTACCATTTTATTATCATCCGTCGGTGGAGGCGGCGGCCAGCTGTGCATTGCGGAAACACGGTATTTATCAGGATCCATCTCATTGTAAGGCTCGTCGCTGAGTGTTTCATCCGCAGATACAGGAGCTTCGGCTAAATCTTCTTTTTCCTCTTCTTCGTATCCTACGTCCAAATCTATATCACCATTCATTAGCGCATCTAACTCTTCTTGCGTCATGATCTCTATCCTCAACGATTTAAAATTGCACTATAATAACATTAAAACCATTATTTTTACTTAGGGTGCATTCATGAGAGTCGATCTTCACAACCATACCATTTTATGCAATCATGCTACCGGAACGGTCGCGGAGTATGTGGAAGCCGCCATCGAATGCGGCACACAGTTTTTTGGATTTTCAGACCATGCTCCGATGCATTATGATCCCAAGTATCGAATGGGTTTTGATCAAATGGAACTGTACGAGTCTTGGGTCAAAGAGGCTGCGGAGCGTTACGCGGATAAAATCACCGTTTTATTGGGGTATGAGATCGATTATCTTCCCGGTTATATGGATGAAAACGTGTTGTCACGTCCGTGCGATTATCTCATAGGAAGTGTCCATTTTATTGATGACTGGGGATTTGATAATCCTGAATTTATCGGCCGTTATGCAGGGGTGGATATTGATAATGTCTATCGACGCTATTTCGGGCTGATTGAAGCGATGGCACTAAGCGGAGCGTTTGATATTGTCGGTCATCTGGATTTGCTCAAAGTGTTTAAATATCTTCCGACAGGGGATATTCGTCTCTTGGCGAATAATGCATTAAAAGCGATTAAACAGGCAAATATGACTATTGAGATCAATGCTTCAGGGTATCGAAAACCTATCGGCGAAGCGTATCCTTCCCCCCTTTTGATAGAGCAAATAGCTGAACTTGATATACCGATTACGTTCGGGTCAGATGCTCATTGTGTTGAACAAATCGGATTATTTGGTGAGGATGCTGAAACCCTTGCACGTTCATTTGGGTATGATAAATGTGCACTTTATCGGGGGAGAGATCGGGAAATGATTAAATTTTAATCATTCTAAACGTTTCAGTTTTTGGCAACTTTTGCTATACTGCGATACTTTAATTATTTTCAGGAGATTCGCATGGGTAAATTCGTAAACAGTGTCGACGAGTTTTTCAGTTTTTGTAAAGAGAATGACGTTCAGTTCGTTGACTTTCGCTTCACCGATATGAAAGGGACATGGCATCATGTTAGCTACCGTATGAGTGCAGTTAACGCTGGTCAATTTACAGGCGGTCTTCCGTTTGACGGTTCGTCTATCGATGCTTGGCAACCGATTAACCGTTCAGATATGCTCCTTAAACCGGATGCTGAATCGGCATTTATGGACCCATTTACTGCGGATCCTACCATCATTGTATTCTGTGATGTGTATGATATTTACAAAGGCCAAATGTACGAAAAATGCCCGCGTGCAATTGCAAAAAAAGCGCTTGAGCATCTTGCAAACGCAGGTGTCGGTGATGTTGCTTATTTCGGTCCTGAAAATGAATTTTTCGTATTTGATGATGTCAAAATTCGCGATGAAGCAAACTGTTCATATTATGAAGTAGACACCGAAGAGGGTGAATGGAATGATTCGAAATCATTTAAAGACGGTTTCAATACGGGTCACCGCCCACGTACTAAAGGCGGTTACTTTCCGGTAGCTCCGATTGATACAATGGTTGATCTTCGTGCAGAGATGATGTTGGCACTAGAGCAAGTAGGTCTTGAAGTTGTTCTCGGTCACCACGAAGTTGCACAAGGTCAAGGGGAAATCGGTATCGTTTTCGGCACCCTTGTTGAAGCAGCGGACAATGTACAAAAACTTAAATACGTTATCAAAATGGTAGCACACCTAAACGGTAAAACGGTTACCTTTATGCCTAAACCACTCTACGGAGACAACGGTAACGGTATGCACGTTCACCAATCAATCTGGAAAGACGGTAAAAACACATTTTATAAAGAGGGCGGCTACGGCAACCTGAGCGAAGATGCGCTCCACTACGTCGGTGGAATTTTTCACCATGCACGTGCGGTTGCAGCGTTCACGAATCCATCGACCAACTCATACAAACGTCTTATTCCTGGATTTGAAGCACCGTCTATCTTGACGTACTCAAGCCAAAACCGCTCTGCATCTTGCCGTGTTCCTTACGGTGCGGGTGAAAAAGCGACACGTATTGAAATGCGTTTCCCGGATTCAACTTCATGCCCATACCTTGCGTTTACGGCTATGTTGCTCGCAGGACTTGACGGTATCAAAAACAAAATGGTTCCGGTTGGCCCGATGGATGAAGATTTGTTCGAACTCAGCCTTGATGAAATTCGTGAAAAAGGTATTCCACAAATGCCACACACACTACGCGGTGCTTTAGAAGCATTAGTGCGTGACAATGAGTTTTTACAACCGGTTATGACTCCGTTGTTCATTGATACATACCAACACTACAAATTCGAAACTCAAGTATGGCCGTATGAAGCGCGTCCTACAGCGTTCGAATTTAAAACAACGTACTCTTGCTAAATTCTTTTTGACACAAGCATTTTTGCTTGCGTCAACTCTTCTCTAAAATCTCCCTATTTTCCCTATAAATATTTCATTCAAACTATAGATTTGTTTTGTTATCAAATGATTGCAGAATTATGTAGAGGAGTCTCTTCCCAAGAGAGATGTTGGGAAGAAAAAAAAGTTATGCGGTTGGAAGGTGCGGTCCGGCAGCAGAGTAGTCAAACTCACTTTGTCCGTCGGTATATTTTTGGAAATTTTTGATAAACAACGCAGCCAAGTTATCGCGCTGAACGAGATATGCATCACGATCCGCCCATGCATTACGAGGATTGAGGATTACAGGATCGATGGAACCGAGTGTTTTCGGGATATGGAAACCAAATGTGTTGGTGGTATCAAACTCACTTTCGTTGATACTGCCATCTAAAATAGCATTGATGCAAGCACGGGTATCTTTGATACTCATCCGTTTTCCGACGCCGTATCCGCCGCCGGTCCATCCGGTATTGACAAGATAAACATTAACAGCGTGTTCATCGATTTTTTCCCCTAAAAGCTTGGCGTATACCGTAGGGTGAAGAGGAAGAAACGCTTCTCCGAAACATGAACTAAACGTTGCAACCGGTTCAGTAATACCGCGTTCCGTGCCGGCAACTTTTGCCGTGTAGCCGCTGAGGAAGTAGTACATCGCTTGCTCTTTGGTGAGTTTACTTACCGGAGGGAGGACTCCGAACGCATCGGCAGATAGAAAAATAATATTTTTTGGATGTGAAGCCATAAGTGAAGGCTGGTGATTCTCAATATGTTCGATCGGATAAGAGACACGGGTGTTTTCTGTTTTAGAACCGTCGGTATAATCGACGATTCCGTCTTCGTCATAAACGACATTCTCTAGCAGTGCGTTAGGACGGATAGCATTATGAATCTCTGG
The DNA here is from genome assembly GCF_030691015.1 of Sulfuricurvum sp. Classification (GTDB taxonomy): domain Bacteria; phylum Campylobacterota; class Campylobacteria; order Campylobacterales; family Sulfurimonadaceae; genus Sulfuricurvum. The sequence goes on along the minus strand of NZ_JAUYFF010000010.1, from coordinate 93,212 downwards.
CTCGCTTGAGGGATCGAGATTGATAACTTTTGCATAGCATCCCCCTTCAAAATTGAAAACACCTTCGTCATCCCATCCGTGTTCATCATCTCCGATGAGCGCACGTTTCGGATCGGTGGAGAGGGTAGTTTTACCGGTACCGCTAAGGCCGAAAAATAAGCAGGTATCACCTGCAGCTCCGACATTGGCTGAACAGTGCATGGAGAGTTTCCCCTCGAGCGGCAACCAGTAGTTCATCATGGAGAAAATCCCTTTTTTCATCTCTCCGCCATACCATGTCCCTCCGATAATACAGAGATTCTCTTCGACGCTAAAGAGGACAAAAACTTCAGAGTTTAATCCATGGTTTGCCCATTTTTCATTGACCGCTTTACATGCATTGAGTACGGTAAAAGAGGGTTTGAACGTTTCGAGTTCCGTTTCGCTAGGACGAATAAACATATTTTTTACAAAATGAGCCTGCCATGCGATTTCAGAGACAAAACGGACAGAGCGTTTGCTTGAAGCACTTGATCCGCAGAATACGTCGGTAATGTAGAGATCTTTTCCGGAGAGTTGCTCTCGGGCAACAACGAGGAGTTCATCAAAAATCGCTTTATCGATTTTTTTATTGACATCTCCCCATGCGATATATTTATTTGAAGGCTCTTGATTGACAAAATACTTATCTTTTGGGCTTCGACCGGTAAAAATACCTGTATCGACCATTGTCGCACCGTTGCTGGCGAGTTTACATTCACCGTTATCCAATTCGTGCCGGATCAACTCGTCGTAACTGAGGTTATGGAATAGTTTTCCACTGTTTTTTATGCCTAGCGTCTCAATCTCTGCGGAAATCATGGTTTGTTTTACCTTTTAGGGTTCATCGCTGTACTGTACAACGGTGAAGATTTAAAGCCTATGCTTCATTAACGGTGCGAATTATACGCCTTCAATTTATAAACGAGAATTAAACTAGATATTTATTTGAATTGTGAGGCTAATTCCGTCAAAATTTTGGGCGCAAGTACTTCACTTCCATTGTATTTTTGGAGTTTTACACCGACGTTACTCATACTTTTAGCGGTATTTTTACACGCCATTTTCACAACGAGATAATCACAGTCTTCGATTGCGTCTGCCATCGTGTCATGTGCTTTGATATGTTCAATATCACCCGCATCATGATCACAGGTGTGATGCTCGTCGTGATCGTGATGATCATCTCCGGCAGCTTTAGGATTGAGGCGAAGCCCTTCTAATGTAAAGCTTTTAAACATTCCGCCTGTGAGGTTAAATACAGCGAAATAAGGGGTGTGTCCGGCATTTCCGGCCATTTTCAGACTTTCATCCATTACAGGTACGGCAATCTTCATTTGTTCTCCTTGAATTTGTCAAAATTATGCCATACTCTCCTTGAAACGGCCGTACGAAATTATAGTTTATGAGTTTAATCAGATTATAAGACAAACCCATTCATAATGACAGTAGGGTTACAAGAGTAATCACTATTAAAAACTTCAAGGAGTAAACCATGAAACGTTCAGGTTTTACTATGATCGAATTAATTTTCGTTATCGTTATTTTGGGTATTTTGGCAGCAGTTGCGATTCCAAAACTTGCAGCAACACGTGATGATGCGAAAGCAACCGTAAAAGGACAAGAAATTACCGGTCTTATTACAGAATTGGGTACTTATTATACGGCGCACGGTACGCTCGCTGCTCAAATTAGTGAAATTACTAATGTTAAAACGAAAGAAGCTGGAACGGTTACTTTGGCTAATAATGGTACTTTGACTATTCAAGATACTTCTTCAACTCCGCAAGATTGTGTCACTATTACTACGACGAACGTTGATGATGGGAATATTACCATTACTGGTGGTGGAACGAGTGGCGAGTGTAGTGGAATGAGAAGAATCGTAGCTTCTTCACTTAAAATGAAAGATCTTAATGCAACTCCTGTAAAAGTAAATTTCGGCGGTGATTCAAATTTAACCTACTAAGTTAAGTATTCATCTTTCTTGTTCTCACTCTCCTGAGTGGGAATGCAAAATTGATTTGATTTTTGAGATTGTAGGACAATCGTAAAAATCAGGACAATTAGGATTATAATTATGAAACGTTTTGCTTTTACCATGATTGAACTTGTATTTGTTATCGTGGTATTGGGTATACTTGCGGCTATAGCCATACCGAAATTCGCTGCTACTCGTGATGATGCACAGTTAGTAAGAGGTCGTAGTGATGTAGCCGCCATACGTGCAGCGATTGTGAGTGAACGGCAAACCCGTTTATTGCAAGGAAGTACTCGATATATCAATCAACTTCATAGCGGTGTTGCCGGTGATAAATCTATCCTATTCGATAACAATGGAACAGCAAAAAATGCTCTTTTACAATATGGTATCGCAACACAGAATAGTTCTGAAGGTCATTGGGATAATACGGTAGCGAAAGTAAATGGGAATTGGCGTTATATTTTTCATGTGATGGGCACTGATATCAACTTTGATTACAATAGTACGAGTGGTAGATTCGGATGTGACAATGTCGGTAATACTAAGTCAGAAAGTCTTTGTAGAAAGTTGATTGACTAATAATAGCAGTGTTTTTTTATCAAATTGCTCTTCTAGGCTCCCCTCTAGATTCCCTTACCTATCATTCACAAACTCCCCTTGTTATAGGGAGTGAAGTTGAAGTAACCCTCTCTAACCGTAGTATGCGTGGAGTTATTATCGCGCAATGCGAAGAACCCGCTTTTACGACACAGCCGATAGGTGAAATAAGCGATCTGTTTTATTCCGATACCCAAATTCAGAATGCGCAGTTTATGGCGGAGTATTATGGGTGTTCATTGGGAGAAGCACTAAACTTATTTGTTCCCTATCAATGTCATTGCGGACTCGATCCGCAATCTGAGATCCCGAATCTAGTTCGGGATGACAAAATTTCTCTCAATATCACCCTCTCATCTGCACAAGCTCAAGCCCTCGACTTTATCCGCGCTCATAACGTATCACTGTTATTCGGGGATACGGGGGCGGGGAAGAGCGAAATCTATATGTCCCGTATGGATGAAATACTCAGTGAGGGGAAGCGGTGTTTATTGCTTCTTCCTGAAATCTCGCTAACCCCTCAAATGGAGACGCGATTTAAAAATCATTTCGGTGAATCAGTAGTGCTATGGCATTCGAAAATGACTCCGAAACAAAAAAAAGTGACGTTGGAAAAAATCTATAACGGTTCGGCTCATATTATTGTAGGCCCCCGTTCGGCACTCTTTTTACCGATTCGGGATTTGGGACTGATTGTTGTGGATGAAGAGCATGATGAGAGTTATAAATCCTCTTCCCGTCCCCGCTACAATGCACGGGATATGGCAGTCTATGTCGGCACGCTACTGAAAATCCCCGTTGTGCTAGGGAGTGCTACCCCCTCGCTGACGAGCTATGCAAAATATCCGTTTTTTCGACTTCGCGGGGGATATTTTGAATCCAAACGGACGTTTGTGTTTGAACCCTCATTGGAAGCGTTAACCCCTTCAATCGATGGTGCGGTGATGGAAAATTTTGCTTCTGCACATCAGGGGATCGTATTTATACCGACCCGAGCTAATTTCAAATACACGGTGTGCGAGTCATGCGGGTACCATGTGGAGTGTCCGTTTTGCAGTGTCGGAATGAGCCAACATAAAAACTCACGCGCCCTGAAATGTCACTACTGCAACTACACTGAAGTAGTGCCGAAAGTGTGTCCGAAATGTCAAAGCGGCGCACTTCGTACCGCAAGGCTCGGAACGGCTGAGGCGGTAGAGCATTTCGGAAAACTGAGTGAGAATCTGCGTGTACAGCAGTTTGACCGTGACATCATTACGACGCAAAATAAGCTGATTAAAGTACTCGAAGCGTTTAATAAACACGAGATCGATTTACTGGTGGGGACGCAGATGCTCTCTAAGGGGCATGATTATCACGATATCACCCTCGCAGTCGTGATGGGGATCGATAATCTCCTCTCCCAAAGCGATTACCGTGCACGGGAGAAGGCATTATCGCTTCTGGTGCAGATTGCGGGGCGAAGCGGACGAAAGCAAGATGCTCTCGTTTTAGTACAGAGTTTTAATGAGTCATTTTTTCGCGATTATCTTGATGATTATGAGAAATTTTTGATCGATGAGATGCGAATACGATCGGGGCGCTATCCCCCGAGTAAAAAGCTCTCACGGCTTCTTTATGCCCATAAAAACGGCATGAAAGCAAAAGGTGAAATGGAGAGGGCACTGCAGCAAATCGAGCAGATGGCTAATGTACAAATTGTCGGATACGGGGCTTCTCCTATTGAGAAGATCGCCGATAAATATAGGTTCCAAATTTTATTGCGAAGCGATAAAAGTACCGATCTTATCCGTGCGATAAAGCATGTTAAATCACCGCTTTGCGAGATCGATATGGATCCTATCGAGTTCACGTAATTGTGGTATAATCGCCCAATGATAACACGCTATCCAACCAAACAGATTTTTGTCGGAAATGTCGCCATCGGCGGAGATGCACCCATCTCAGTGCAGTCGATGACCTATTCGCGCACAGCAGACGTAAACGCTACGGTTGAACAGATCAATCGTCTCCATTTCGCCGGATGCGATATCGTCCGTGTTGCCGTTCCTGATGAGGAAGACGCACGTGCCCTTAAAGCGATCAAAGAGCAGATTTCCCTTCCCCTCGTTGCCGATATCCATTTTAACTATAAGCTCGCGCTCATTGCGGCGGAAGTGGCGGATTGTATCCGATTTAATCCCGGAAATATCGGGGAGAAATCACGGATTCGCGAAATCGTAAAAGCGTGCCAAGAGCGTAATATTCCGATACGGATCGGGGTTAATGCGGGGAGTTTGGAAAAAGAGTTTGAACAGCGTTACGGTGCAACTGCTGAGGGGATGGTGGCCTCTGCCGAGTACAACATCAAATACCTCGAAGATCTGGGATTTACCGATATTAAAGTCTCTCTCAAAGCAAGTGACGTTCAGCGCACCGTCGAAGCGTATCGCCTTCTCCGTCCAAAAAATAACTATCCGTTTCATTTGGGTGTGACCGAGGCGGGAACGATTTTTCATGCGACGATCAAAAGTGCTATCGGATTGGGAACGTTGTTACTGGAGGGTATCGGCGATACGATGCGGGTCTCTATCACGGGGGAACTCGAAGAGGAGATCAAAGTAGGTCGTGCCATCCTCAAAGACAGCGGTGTTGCCAAAGAGGGCCCGAATATTATCTCCTGCCCGACGTGTGGACGGATAGAGGCTGATTTGGTCTCTGCGGTAGCGGTGATCGAAGAGCGGACAAAACATATCAAAAAGCCACTTGACCTCTCGGTGATGGGATGTGTCGTTAATGCTATCGGAGAAGCGAAGCATGCGGATGTAGCTATCGCCTACGGTAAAGGCTCGGGATTGGTAATGGTGCGCGGCGAAGTCGTTGCACGCCTTGATGAAGATAAACTCGTCGATCGTTTTGTCGAAGAGGTGGAAAAAATGGCTAAGGAAGAGGACTAAATGGAAGAATCGTTATACAATTTAGCATTTGAGCGCTCCGTCCTCAGCTCCATCATTTTTGATCCGGCTCAGTTTGATGAATTTGATGCGGTTTTAACTCCTGAGGATTTTTACCTTTCGGCACATCAGGAGATATACCGCTCTATGATGAGCTTAGCCCATCGGGATCTCCCAATCGATGAAGAGTTTCTTCGTAAAGAACTGACCTCAAAAGCTAAATTCGATGAGCGGGTGATGGTCGATATTCTTACCGCCAATCCGATCGCCAATACTAAAGCGTACGTTCAAGAGATCAAAGACAAAGCGATAAAGCGTCATCTCATCACCCTTACAACTGAGATCAAGCGGGTAGCTCTCGAAGAAGAACTCAGTGGAAGCGATGTTGTCGATTTGGTTGAACAAAAGCTTTATGAAATTACTCAGAACTCTCAAGCAACCGATTTCAAAGATGCCCCCTCCATCGCCGATGAGACGTTAGCGTATATTGAAGAGATGAAAGCACGGGGCGATTCCGTCCTCGTCGGTGTTGATACGGGATATGCCGAACTGAACAAAATGACGACCGGATTCGGTAAAGGGGATTTGGTCATTATCGCCGCCCGTCCTGCAATGGGGAAAACCTCGTTTGCCCTCAATATGGTTCAAAATCTTCTTGATAAAGGGAAGGGGGTTGCTTTTTTCTCACTGGAGATGCCGGCAGAGCAACTCATGTTGCGTCTTTTGAGTGTCCAAACCTCGATCCAGCTACAGCGTCTTCGTGTCGGGGATATGAATCCTCAGGAGTACAAACAGCTAAACGATGCGGTCGATAAGATGCGCCGATCCAAGCTCTTCGTGGACGATCACGGCTCCATCAATATCCATCAGCTCCGTTCCAAACTCCGTAAACTCAAAAGCCGTCATCCTGAGATCGAAGTCGCCGTTATCGACTACCTCCAAATCATGAATGGGACGGGGGGAAAAGATCGTCACCTTGAAGTGAGTGAGATTTCGCGTGGGCTTAAAATGTTGGCGCGTGAACTCGGAATCCCTATCGTCGCCCTCTCTCAGCTCAACCGTGGTCTCGAATCACGCTCCGATAAGCGTCCGATGCTCAGCGATATCCGTGAATCAGGGTCGATTGAGCAGGATGCCGATATCATCCTCTTCGTCTACCGTAATGACGTTTACCTCTACAAAGAGGAAAAAGAGCGGGAGAAAGAGGCGATAAGCGCGGGAAAAGAGTTTATCTCCAAATATGTCGAGAAAGAGGAAGAGGAAGCCGAGATCATTATCGGTAAACAGCGTAACGGTCCTACGGGGCATGTCAAACTGATGTTCCAGAAAAAATTCACCCGCTTTGTCGATAAACCGACATTCGGTGCCGCGCAGATCGTTTATGAGAGTATCGATATGAAAAGTGCGACGATGAACGTTAATGATGAAACGGTATCGATGCCGATTATCTGATGAATAAACTGGAGCGTGTCGATCTTTTTGATTACAAAAGCGGCTCGCTCTTTTTTCTCTTTCTCCTTTTTATCGCCTCCTTTTCCCTTTCGTATGAATACTATCAATTTACTGAACTCAAAACCTTTGATGATCCGCTTATACGAGCCGAAGTGATCGATCAAGAGGTGCGGCTGATCGGTGATGTGCCTAAGACCTCTATGAAACTTCGGCTCGAAAACGGCGCTAGTGTTCGAGCCGCGATGAGCCCTTATCTGCGCGATCTGAGGGGACGGGATGTTCAAGTGGAACTTCAGGTAGCGAAAGTGACCTTTTTAGATTTTTTAAAAGGGATGCACACGCGCGGCACTATCATCGAAGTGTATCCCTCCTTGAGTCTTAAAGAGCAATGGTATCGTCGTATCGCATCCGTCCATGAAGATCAATGGATGAGGGAGCTTTATGGAGCATTGTTTGTGGCCACCCCGATGTCGCAGGAATTTCAGGCATTAGTCGGTGCAATGGGGCTTAGTCATATCCTCTCCATTAGCGGCTATCACTACGGAATTATTTCATTAATCGCCTATTTTATCCTCCGCCGCCCTTATGGGTGGTTACAAAACCGTTATTTCCCTTACCGCCACGGCAATCGTGATCTTTTCTTTATGGTTTTGGGACTACTCTTCTTATATCTATGGGCATTGGAATTTATTCCCCCCATGGTACGGGCGTTCGGGATGATTGCGGTGGGGTATTGGCTTTATGATCGGGGGATAAAGATTGTTTCACTGCAAACACTCTCGATTACCGTCGGTGTGCTGCTTGCTTTTTTCCCCACACTGTTTTTCTCTTTAGGGTTTTGGTTCTCCTCCTTCGGAGTCCTTTCGATCTTTATTTTTATCCGTTATTATGAGCATTGGAAGCCTTGGCAGATATTTTTGGCACTCCATATCTGGTGCTATTTGGTATTACTACCTATATCGCTTTCTATTTTTGGGACATTTGGATGGTGGCATATCGGCTCGATTCCTCTTGCATTGCTTTTTAATCTTTATTATCCGGCTGTATTAGTACTCCATGTTACGCCGTGGGGAGATTGGTTTGATCCCTATCTGCTCAAAATGTTTGAATCAGGAGATATGAATAAGGTCGTAATCCCTATGTGGATGGGAATATTTAGCGTTGTATTGGCTTTAGGGGCGATGTGGCGAAAAGAGGCTTTTTGGGTTTTAGGTGTTTTGGGAATGTTCACGCTGGGCAGCGCGGTTTATCAGATAGCATAGTTTCATTCCGTAGATGACGATAATCCATGATACATAGATCCATAAAAAGAAAAAGATAAGTGCGGAGAAAGAGCCGTACATCGTCGCGTAGGTTTTGTTGTAAAAGACATATTGGATGAAGCTGTTTTTTGCTAATCCCCAGACAACGGCAACAACAAAGGAACTGATTCCTGCTGCTTTCGTGGAAACTTCTGCGTTTACAGCAATTTTGTAAATCAGGAAAAAGATTCCCCAAAGGAGCAAAAAGGGGAAGATCGAAAAGGCTTTGAGTGCAAATCCGCTGACATGAGATTCCAAATAGGCTTTTAAACTCATTGAAGCAATAAGGACAATGGGGGTAAGACTGATGAGGGTCCAATAGGTGGTAATAGCATCCCAAATTCCCCGGTTTGAAACTTTAAAAATTTTACCGACAATATGTTCAAAGTTTTGAAAAAATAGAAGTGAAGAGATAATCATTGTGGTAAAACCGATTATTCCCAGTTGTACGGAATTTTGAAAAAAAGATTCAAGATACCCTGCAATAGCCGCCGTTTGTACCGGCATGATATTATCAAAAATAAAGATTTGGATTTTGGCGTATTGTTCTTCAAATACCGGAACGTTTGCGATGAGGCTAAGGGAGATAATCAAAAGAGGTACAACGGTAAATATGGTGTAAAAGCTCAGGCTCGAAGCATATACCGTAATTTCCTGATCAAACAGCATCAGGAAAAAAAGACGGATATGCCGAAGCGTTGCTTTAAGATTTAGCACTTATTCAAGCCCCATTTTTGAAGGGTTGAGGATATTATTCGGATCAAATGCCCGCTTTATAGATTGAAACAGTGCCATCTCTTCAGGGGTAAATGCCATCGACATATAAGGGGCTTTTGCCAACCCGATACCGTGTTCACCGCTCAACGTTCCGCCGAGATCAATAGTGGCTTGGAACACTTCACGAATCGCTTCGTAGCCGATTTTGACCTGCTCAGGATCTTTTCCATCCACCATGACATTGGTGTGGACATTTCCATCACCGGTGTGACCGAAGCATGGGATATTAATGTTGTATTTTTTGGCAATAGCATCAAATTTTTCAAGCAGTTCAGGAAGAGCGGAGCGAGGTACCGTGACATCTTCATTGATCTTTTTACTTCCATACACGGAGAGCGATTGGCTAGCATTGCGGCGTGCAAACCAAAGATCGCTTGCTTCTTGTTTATTCTGGGCGATTTTAAATTCGCTACAGCCGTTTTCTTGAAAGACTTTTTGGATTATTGAGAGTTGAAAATCGAGATCTTCTTCGAGATTACCGTCCACATCGGTAACCAATATAGCACCCGCTTCGGTCGGAAGCCCTTTATGATAGACCTGTTCTACGGAGCGGATAGTGAGGTTATCGAGAAATTCCATAGCTACGGGAGTGACGCCGCTGGCCATTGTTTTATAGACTGCTTCCATCGCTGTATGAACGGTTGGGAAAATACCCATTGCCGTTTTGGTCATTTTTGGTTTAGAGAGGAGTTTGAGGGTTACTTCGGTCGTAACGGCCAATGTCCCCTCAGACGCGATCAAAATCCCCGTGATGTTATAGCCCGCAACGTCTTTAATCGTCCGTTTGCCTGCTTTGATAATATCGCCGTTTGGGAGTACCGCCCGCATTGCCATAACGTAGTCTTTGGTAATACCGTACTTGGCCGCGCGCATACCGCCGGCATTTTCGTTAACGTTTCCACCGATAGTGGAGTACTCTTGGCTTGCCGGATCGGGCGGATAGAAAAGCCCCACCTCTTCAACGGCACGTTGGAGTTCCATATTGACGACACCCGGCTGGACGATAGCCACCATGTTTTGCATATCGATTTCGAGGATTTTATTCATATGTTTTTCGAACGCCAAGACGATCCCGCCGGATGAGGGGAGGGCTCCGCCGGTAAATCCGCTTCCCGCACCGCGAGGGACGATAACGATTCGGTGCTCGTTACAATATTTTAAGATATCGCTGACATCTTGTTCGTGACGTGGAAAAAGAACCGCTTCCGGCTCAAAACGCTCTCGTGTCGCATCGTAGCTGTAGGCAATGAGATGCGCTTTGTCGCTGTAGACGTTTTCTTGGCCGAGTAAGTTGGTAAAAAAGTCGATGGCACCGGATGCGAGCATCGTTATTCCTTCAGATCAAAATTGTGTAATAGTGCGCTTTTATCGCTAAATTTTGCTTTGTAGAGCTCATATAGTTCTTTGTTTTTTGAATTGTTTAAAGCGATCTCTTCAAGATAGTAAGGTTCATAGCTGTCCAAGCTGGAACTTCCCTCTCCCCACCATGCTCCTCGGATCGTTGGAATACGGGTGTAAAAAGGAGTTTGTTCTTTCTCTGATACCTTGGCAAATGAGGCAGTTTGGAGCACCGTAAAACTTTTGCAATCGAGGGTAAAAAGATGATTCGCACTTTGGATATAGAGCAACCCAACTGAATTGGCGGTGCAATAGCGTTTGAAATCATCGACTAGAGGGGTTTGATGCCCTTCATAGGAGAGAAATGTTGCATAGTTGTCGGGGTGAATCCATTCAACACCGGAGATACTTTTAGTAATAGCATCATAGGTATCATCATTCGGGGCGATTAAAAGAGCACGCTCATAATCATACGCTAATATGGCAATATCGGATGGTTTTGGTGTCCAGTTACCGTTGGGAAGAGCGTTTTGGCGTAGTCCGCTGTATTCGCTGAGCTGCAGTATGGCACGGTTGTTGGCAGGATTTGTCTTTTCGACTCGTGCATTGGCAATAATGGTACTGTGAGTGGCATCAAATTTTCGAACGATAAAACCGCTCATCCCCTCACGTAAATTCTCAGCTACTATCGTTGCGCGAGATTCTTTGATATCGAGTAAAGGAGCAGTGATGGAGGAAGCGTTTAAGACGCTACAAGCGATAAGAGTAATAATCCAGATGCGCATCATGGTAACCTTTTGGTAAAGTATATAGGAATGATTATAGCCAAACACCTCTTTGTAAATGGAATTTTTGCTATCATTTAAATCTTTTTCACTTTCGTAATGTGTATTTTGGTCAAGGATAGGAATGGGTCGTTTTTTTGCATTACTCTTATTGCCCCTTCTCCTTTTTGGCGGCACCGTTAAACATTTTAAATGGAAAGACGGTGAAAGTTTTCTTACCTTTTTAGAGCGCAAAAAACTCCCCTTAAGAGTCTATTACAACCTCGATAAAGAGGATCAAAAACTTACCGAAGATATCCCCTACAGCGCAAATTGCCAAATGGTCGTTGATAATAAAAATTTTATTCATCAAATTTTGATTCCGGTCAATGATGAACTGCAGCTTCAGATTTATCTTACTCCGAAACGACGGTATGAAACGAAAGTCATTCCGATCGTGAGTGAAGAGTATACGGAAACCCTTTATGTCCCTATTCAAACAATCCCTTATGATGATATTTTGAAAACAACCGGATCGAAAAATTTAGCCTCTATTTTTGTCAAAATGTTTAAAGGGAAGGTCGATTTTCGTAAAGGGCTCAAAAAAGGTGATCCTATCATTATGGTATACACACAAAAATATCGTTTGGGAAAACCGTTTTCAATGCCGGAAGTGCATGGGGCAATGGTTGAAATTAATGGAAAGCGTGTCCGCGTTTATCGCCACAGTGACGGTCGTTTTTACGATGAGAAAGGGGGACAGTATGAGAAGTTTTTGTTTAAACTTCCGATGCGTAATCCTCGTATAACCTCTCGATTTACAAAGAGCCGTTATCATCCGGTACTTCACCGTTATCGTGCCCATTTGGGGGTTGATTTCGGAGCGCGACCCGGAACCCCTATCCTCTCTACCGGAGAGGGACGTGTGAGCTTCGCCGGCTATTCAACCGGTTATGGAAAAACGATAAAAATACGTCATGACAATGGTCTTGTCAGTCTTTATGCTCATCAAAAAGCGTTTAAAAAAGGGATACATTCAGGGATGAAAGTAAAACAAGGTGAAATGATCGGATATGTCGGTAATACGGGACTCTCTTCCGGCCCGCATCTTCATTTTGGAATGTATCGTGGAAGTACGGCTATTGATCCGTTAGGTGTTATGAAGAAAAAAACCGAAGGCTTTAGCGGAAAAGAGCGTAGAACGTTTATTGCTATTCGGGATAAAATGGACAGAAAGTTTAGAAAAGCGCTTCAAGAGAAACCGTTACGTAAACCGTATTTTGATTTTCATGAAACCTATTATGTTGACTCTCAGACGTTTAAACCGAAACCTTTTTAAAGAGTAATGATGATTACCGATGTCACGATCGTACCGTGTGAAAACTCTGATTTTGTGAAACCGAAACGGATAAAATATTCCCAAACCGGTATTTCCAAAGTATGGGATATGGTGGACGTGCATGACAGTGTAGCAATCCTTTTGTACCATGAAGAGCATGAAGCGCTTGTTGTCGTTCGGCAGTTCCGTCCCCCTGTGTATCTTAAAAACAATGACGGTTATACCTATGAGTTGTGTGCCGGTATCATCGATAAAGATAAATCATTAGTTGAGATTGCTCACGAAGAGATACTTGAAGAGTGCGGATATCATGTTCCGCTGGAGAAGATAGAGCGAATAACCTCTTTTTATACGGCAGTAGGATTTGCAGGATCGGTACAGACCCTTTATTATGCTAGTGTGAATGAAATGATGCGTGTAAATGAGGGTGGCGGTGTAGGTGTCGAATCGATTGAAGTGATTGAGCTACCTGTGTGTGAAGCGAAAGCATTTTCAATGGATGAGACCAAAGCCAAAACACCGGGGTTAATGTTCGGCTTCGGATGGTTCTTAGAGAATAAATTGTAGTTCCCGCACTAATGCGGGAAATGACGAAACAGTTTGAGATTAGAATTTGTAACTAAGGGTAGTGTAGAAGTTGCGTCCCGGTTCGTTAAGAACAAGAGGTTGCGCTCCTTCCATAATTGTGGTTAGCCCGATATAGCTGTTGCTCACAGCATAGGTGCGATCAAAGAAGTTATTGATTCCTGCAGTTAGAGAGAAACCGTTACCCAGTTCAGTGCCGTATTTGAGATTGAGGATACCGTATCCGCCAATCGCCTGTTCACCATTGTTTACGTCATACGTTTGGTGTCTGGCGGCAATTAACTCGGCTTCAGCGTAGTTTTTTGAGTCATCAAACACAAGTGCTACACGTCCTTTAAGCGGCGGGATATCCGCGAGGTCTTTATCTGTTTGCGCTAGGGTTGCTAGAGAATCGAGTTGAGCAACATCTTTTTTGGTCCCTTTTTGGTAGGCAACACCCGATTCGATAGTCCACTCTTTATTAAGGGCGTAATCGGCCGTAATATCTCCACCGACAATACGGGCGTCAATGTTTGCAAATGAGGTAGTAGACCCAACTACTTTGTAGGCATAAATATAATCTTTTAAATCACTGTAGAACAGTGTCCCTTTGAGGTGTAAATTCCCAAGTGTATGTTCTATTCCCATATCAATTTCGCGGTTAATCGTCTCATTGAGGTTTGTATTGCCGGCTCCGGCAAAATAGAGTTCTCGTGCATCAGGGACACGAGAGGATTGTCCCGCACCGACGAAAAAGTTACCATTTGCGCTGTAGTGGTATCGTCCCAATACGTTGGCGCTGACATTCGTGTAATCGCGGTCTTTAGTCGTTGACATTCCGGTTAATGATTGATCCGCATCAATGGTAGTATCGTCATAGCGAAGACCTCCGCTTAGATCAAGCGAACCAAGTGTTTTGAGTGCTTTTGCATAGACACCGATATTCTCGGTATCGGCATCGGGGAGTTGGATTATCGTGTAAGGGTTAGCACGGGTCCCTTTGGTTCCGTTCCAATTACGCTTAGAGAGATCAAGACCGAATGTGATCTCCGTTTCGGCAATAGAGGCAGTGTTTTCGGCACGTACCCCTTTGATGGTTGCATCAACCAAAGAAACACTGGAGGCCATAAAGGCTCTAAAATCGTTCCCCATGTCATGCTCGACTTTCGAATGATAGGCTTCGATGCTCAGTTCATCCGAGTATTCTCCCAAAGCAAAGAGCTGATATTTGGCTTTGAACATGTCGGTATCATCTTTGAGGGCATCCATTCCGTAACGAGGATAGAGGACGTTATCAGCACGGTCACCGAAGTAGCTGAGGGTCAGCTTTTGATTATCACTGATATTTCCGACAATTTTTGCCCAGAAGTTTTCGCGTTCGTAGGCATCATCGTTTTTATGTGCCGTTGAATAACGCTGTACGGCCATTGACGCATTGTCTGCTTGTTGTGTTAAGGTTTTGCCGTCGCCGTCTTTATACTGGCCGCTGGTTTCACGGCTATATCCGATCAAAGCTTGAACAACATCATTACCCCCCTCTACCGTGGTAGAAATTTTACGATAATCATAGCTTCCAAGGGTTGCGGAAACTTCTGTGTGCAGACCTTTGGACGGGTCTTTCGTGACGACGTTAATCGCCCCTCCGAGGCTTCCGAACTGAGTAACGTCAAACGGACCTTCTTGCACTTCTACCTCTGCGATTTGGCTGGAAGAGACGTGCATCGCAGGAGGGTCCATACGATTTGGACATGCACCGCAGATTTTTGCATCGTCGATAGTCACATTAATATTATCTTTTTTGAAACCGCGTAATACAATATCGTTACCGATGGCACTGGTACGAACGTGGGTGATTTCCGGGAGCGAACCTGAGAGCATTTCTCCCAGATCGGATTGGCGAGAGAATTTGACCATCTCATCGGCAACGATGTTTTTACCATCAGCTTTAGGGGCAGAGGCTTCAACGGTGATTTTTTGGATAGTAACAGGTTCAGTGGCAAGTGCAGCAACAGCAGCCAACGAGAGGAGGCTAAATTTCTTCATACTTTTAATCCTTAAGTAAATATGAAGAATTGTAAGAAAGAAGTGTTACATTAGTGTTAAGTCGTTATACTTTTGTCCATGAAATTAAATATCAAACAAATAGTTTTAACCCTTATTTTACTAGCTGCATCGGGCTATTTCCTCTACTCGGGCTTTTCCCTTTTATTCCATCCGTAAGGATATATCTTCGGGAAACTGCATCGTTACGCAGTGGAGGGAACCGTGTTGACGGATAAGGACGGAGCAGTCGATAGGAATGACATCCCGACCATAAAATGCTTTTTTACAAATTTCTATGGCTTCGTTGTCATGCGGATCGTTGTAAATCGGTAACAAAACGGCATCATTGATGATTAAAAAGTTGGCATAGGTAGCAGGAAGACGCTCGTCCTCATAAAACGCTGGGGAACACATCGGTAGTGCGATGAGGTTAAACGGCTCATCATCGATGTCACGTAATGCTCTCAACTCTTCTTCCATTTTTTTAAGGGCATCGTAATGCTCATCCGTTTTATCGTCGCATTTGACATACATAATAGTGTCCGTATCAATAAAACGGGCGAGGGTATCGATATGGCTGTCGGTGTCATCACCCGCAAGATAGCCATGGTTTAGCCATAAAATCTGTTCTACACCGAAGTGTTTTTTGAGCTCTTTTTCCATCCCTTTTTTATCTAAATGAGGATTACGATTCGGATTAAGAAGGCACTCGGCTGTGGTAAGCAATGAGCCGTTTGCATTGGTTTCGACGCCGCCCCCCTCCAAGATAAGATTGACTTTTTCCATGGGTGCACCGTAGACGTTAGAGAGTGCCGAACTCATCGCATTATCACGCGTGGCATCAAACTTTCCGCCCCATCCGGTAAAAGTAAAGTCGAGCAGTAAAGGCTCATCTTCATCCTCGTCGATAACACTTAGCGCACTGCAATCACGCGCCCATGTGTCATCGCTTTGATAGGCTACGAAAATCAGATTCTCGTGAGAGTTAAAATAGCTTTTGACGAGATTCACATCGTCACACACAATGAGGCAGGGCTGATAGCGGGCAACAGAAGAGGCGATGTTGACAAAACATGCTCGCGCCTCTTCGAGATAGGGTGCCCAATCGCTTTGGGGATGGGGAAAAATGAGTTGTACAAAACTTTGAGGTTCAAATTCGGCGGGGAAATAACGCATTAACAATCCTTGCAATATAATACCACTATGGGAACAATAAAATTAAGCCATAAGGCATTGATTCATAATCTTGACATTATCGCACACCAAGTCGGTGGAAAAGATAAAATAGCGGTCGTTTTAAAAGATAACGCCTACGGCCACGGTGCTGAGATGATTGCCGAAGCGGCATCTCAGTATGGAGTTACTCAAGCGGTGGTACGCTTAGAACGTGAAGCCGAGGAGATTGTTAAGTACTTCGATAACGTTCTGGTATTGGGCCAAAAACCGACCCATATCCATCCGAAATTCAGCTATGCCATCAACTCTCTTGAAGAGATATCCGCCTATCCGAGCGGAGCGCGAGTCGAGCTGAAAATTGATACGGGGATGCACCGTAACGGAATTTCCCCCGAACAACTCGAAGCAGCGTTTGAAAAAATGGCAAAACGGGGACTCATCTGTATCGGGGTCATGAGCCATTTGCGTGCTGCCGATACCCTCAGTTCAGAATGGTTTTGGCAGCGTCAGAGCTTTGAGGGGATCAAAAAGAGAGCGGATGTTTTGGCTCAAAAGTACGGATGGCAGTTACGTTTTCATATCTCCAATTCAGCGGGAACGTTTCGCTCCACAGAGTGCCGTGATGATATGGTACGAGTCGGTATCGCATTGTACGGATGTTTACAAATGGATACAAGCTTGCCGCAACCGCTTCTAAAAAGTGTCCTTTCTTTGTGGGGAGATAGAATGGCGACAAGGGTATTAAAAGCCGGAGAGCGGGTAGGGTATAACGGTCTTTATGAAGCTTTAGCAGATGAGGTTGTTAGCACCTATGATTTGGGATATGCAAACGGACTGGATCGGCTTGCTTCCAACCGTTATACGACGCCGGAGGGGATAGCACTTCGCGGTCGTATCTCTATGGATAGTGCCAGTTTTTCAAGCGATGCGGAGCAACTGAAAATTTTTGATAATGCCAATGATTATGCTAACGCCGTCGGGACGATCGGATATGAGATTTTGGCGTGTTTGGATAAAGATATTAAACGAGAGTGGATTGATTAGGAGTTAATCTTAATCATCGCATCTGAAAATATCGCTCCATCAAGTCGCATTTCGATCAAATTGTCTAAATCTTTTACCGCATCGATATATCCCAACACTTTGGCGTCAAAAAGATAGTGTTCTGCTACTTTTTGAATTTCTACTCCATGTTTTGGGAGAACAATCAGATACGAAGCTCCTAAGTTTTCGGCGATAACGGCATCGGTAGCGGTTTCGACATGAAGTGCGAAACGGACGCTGTTTAGGCGTAGATGTTCAATAATATCGAGATTTTCAGGGGTAAAAAAAAGGGCAACGACGGAATTTGAGGGGGTGTGACGCAACGCCTCAATCGAGTCGATATGGTAAAACGGCTCAGATGGGACATAGGGATGACCGAATAGCAGCATTGTTAGCCTTCCAAACATTCGCGAGAGCAATAGTATTTGCCATCACGCATAAATGCTTCTTTTACCTGTACATAGGTACCGCACTCCGCACACGGAAGCATCGCCTCTTCTTGAGAATTATCCGAAGAGGGGGGAGTAAGAGCCTTTTTTTTGAAGAAAAGGTAATAAACGCCGACTAGAACGCCGATCAATAATAGTAGTTTTAGCATGGTCTTATCTCTTTATGAGCAGATAATGGCGATTTTCCGCCTCAATGATTTTGTAATCGAGTGTTTCATCGATTTCATCATACACTTTTTCCCCTTTGTAAAAGAGCAAAAGGCTCCCTTCGGTGCAAAACGGTTTTGAGAGTTTTAAAAGCATTTCGGTATCGGTAACGGCGCGTGACGTAATAAGATCATACGGCTCGCTTGAGAGTTGTTCTACTCTGAGTGCTTTGACATCCACGTTGCTCAAACCCAAATCCGCTTTTACAAACTGTAAAAAGCTTGCACGTTTAGAGAGGGGTTCAACGAGGGTAAAATGGGTTTGTGGCAGGGCGATTGCCAAAATCATCCCCGGAAATCCGGCTCCTGTGCCGATATCCATCGCTTTTTTCACGCTAGGAAGAAAAGTGATCGGGATAAGCGCATCGAGGATAAACTGATCGATTTGCTGGAGGGTTTTGGCTCCCGTTAGATTATGAATTTTATTCCATTTTTCCAGAAGAGCTTTGTATTGACCGATCTTTTCCAAAAAATCTTCGGGAACGTTCACATTGTGCTGTGCTAACAGCTGCTTCAATTGGCTCATAAATCGTGTCCCATCTGCTCTTTTTTGACTTTTAAATATCCTTCATTATGAGGATTCGGGTCGATAATCACCGGAACACGTTCCGTAATCTCGACATTTAGCCCCTCTACGACGGTGACTTTTGCAGGATTGTTGGTAAGGAGACGGATTTTATGAAGACCGAAATCTTTGAAAATCTCACCGACGACATCGTAGGTGCGCTGATCGGGGGCAAATCCAAGTTCGACATTGGCCTCGATCGTATTACGTCCCTGATCTTGGAGGCAGTAGGCATTTATTTTATTGAGAAGGCCGATATTACGTCCCTCTTGGCGGTGGTAAATGATCAGTCCACCCTCTTCGGCGATTAATTTTAGCCCTTTATGTAACTGATTGTTACAGTCACATTTTATACTGCCGAAGGTGTCACCGGTGAGACACTCTGAATGTATCCGAACCAACGGCGATTCTTGGCGCTCAAAGTTTTCGGTGAATATAGCTAAGTGCTCTTGAATCCCCTCTTTGTAGACACGGATTTTAAAAGGACCGTATTTGCTAGGGAGATTGGCAATGGATGATTTTTCAAAAAGTGGTGTTATTGTTTTCATTAGTGCCATTATAATAGGTGTTTCTAAAAAATGGATTATTAAACGAAGAGGCGATACAATCTACTTACTATTTTTTTAATTGGAGTCACATTTATGGAGCGTTTTCGCCGTACCCGTCTAAATCCTCAACTACGCTCATTGGTTCGTGAAACTCATGTAGGGGTCAATGACTTTATATATCCATTATTTGTTCGCCCCGGTGAGGGGATAAAAACGGAAGTTTCGTCAATGCCGGGTGTTTATCAAATGTCTTTGGATGAGATTTTGAAAGAGTGTGAATTGCTTCAATCCCTTGGAATCTATTCGATCATCCTTTTCGGTATCCCTGCCGTGAAAGATTCGGTCGGAAGCGATGCGTTGTGTGATCACGGGATTATTGCGACAGCCGTTCGCGCCATCAAGCGTGCATTTCCTAAAATGTTTGTCGTCACCGATTTGTGTTTTTGCGAATACACCGATCATGGACACTGCGGTATTCTCGATCATGTCCATGAGACGGTTGATAACGATCTGACTCTCGGGATTTCGGCGCAGCAGGCATTGGTTCACGCACGTGCAGGTGCCGATATGATTGCACCCTCAGGGATGATGGACGGGATTATTACGACGTTGCGTGATGCCCTCGATGGGGGAGGATATGCCAATCTCCCGATTATGAGCTATTCGACCAAATTTGCCAGCGGCTATTACGGACCGTTTCGTGATGTTGCCGAATCGGTTCCGAGTTTCGGTGACCGCTCTACCTATCAGATGGATCCGGCAAACCGTCGTGAGGCGATACGAGAGAGTTTGGCAGATGAAGCTCAAGGTGCCGATATCTTGATGGTCAAGCCCGCATTGGCGTATCTCGATATTATCCGTGATATCCGTGAAGCATCCTCCCTTCCCCTTGCGGTGTATAACGTCAGCGGTGAATATGCGATGCTCAAATTCGCCGGTAATGCAGGATTGATCGATTACAATCGTGTAATGATGGAGACGATGGTAGGGTTTAAACGCGCTGGTGCTGATATCATCATCAGTTACCATGCTAAAGAAGTAGCAGCACTTTTAAATTAACGAAATAATTTTATGATATGATTGTTTTTTGTATCGAAGGAACACCGTGAGACACTTTTTAACGTTAAAAGATTACACCAAAGAAGAGATCTTAGAGATTTTAGAGATTGGTTTAGAGATAAAAAAAGAGGTCAAAGCCAAAGTACTCAAACCCCGTCTTGCGGGACAGACGTTGGCGATGATCTTTGAAAAAAGCTCTACCCGTACCCGTGTCAGTTTTGAGGTAGGGATGTATCAGCTCGGCGGTCATGCTCTGTTTCTCTCGAACCGCGATATCCATCTCGGACGCGGTGAACCGGTTAAAGATACGGCGCGCGTTATCTCTTCGATGTGCGATATGGTGATGATCCGTACCTATGAGCAGTCGATGCTCGAAGAGTTTGCTCTTCATTCTAAAGTTCCCGTAATCAATGGACTTAGTGATAGTTATCATCCGGTACAGCTATTGGCCGATTTCATGAGTATGATGGAGTGCGGTAAAGATAAAAATCCTATCGTGGCCTATGTGGGGGATGGCAATAATATGACCCATTCATGGCTTATGCTTGCCGGTAAACTCGGTTTTGAGCTCCGTATCGCAACCCCAAAGGGGTATGAGTGTGATCCGGCTATTATCGCCGATGCACTCGCATTTGCTGAACACAGCGGTGCGAAAATAACGATCACCAATGACCCTAAAGAGGCGGTTAAAGGTGCTACTGTCGTAACCACAGATACATGGATTTCTATGGGGCAGGAAGAGGAAAAGGCACAGCGTATTCGTGCTTTTGAGGGATATATTGTAGATGAAGCGTTGATGGCACTTGCACGTGAAGACGCTATCTTTTTACATTGCCTTCCGGCATATCGTGGAGTTGAAGTGAGTGAAGCGGTATTGGAAGGGAAGCAGAGTTTAATTTTTGAAGAGGCGGAGAACCGTCTTCATGCGCAAAAAGGGTTAATGGTTTGGTTAGATAAACATCGTTAAGGGGTACAAATGCGTTCACTATGGCTATTGAGTATTATCAGTGTGAGTCTTTATGCTGCAATCGCGGTTCAAGTCGGAGATAAGTTTAAAGATTCCGGCAAATGTAAAGCCTGTCATAGCCATATTGTGAAGCAGTGGGAAGAGTCTTGGCATGCAAAATCCCATTACGATAACGATGAGTATTTTCAAAAAACAATCGATTATGTCGCCCGTAAAAATAATCGAAAATCGCTGAATACGATTAAAATAGAGTGTGCGGCCTGCCACAATCCTCGTATCTCTGTTACGTCTACAACGGCTGAATATGAAGCCATAGCCTCGTTAAAACTGGATAAAGATTCCGCCGCAACCAAAGCCCTTAAAAGCGATCAAATCTCTGAGGGGATTAACTGTGTCGTTTGTCACAACATTGATCAAATTCATGATGAGCTTCCCGATAGTAAACGAGGAATCCATCGGGTTAGCTGGATGAAATCAGGCATTATGAGCGGTCCTTATGCCGATGCCAAGTCCCCCTATCATAAGGTTGAACAGCGTCCTTTTATGGATACTAACCCCAATCAGCTCTGTTTTGTCTGTCATGCGAATGACACTTCGGAAGAGGGACACCGCTTTACCTCAATGCAAACAGAGTTTAATAGTGCTACTAAGCAATGTGTCGATTGTCATATGGGGCCGCGTAAAGTTGGAGTGGCCGCTACGTTGCGTGATGCCAACGGCAAAGTACATAATCGGCTTATTCGTGATCATAGCTTCAAAGGGGCGCATACCGAGTCGATGTGGCAAGGCGCGCTCAATGTAGAGGCAAAAAAAATCGCTAATGCAATCGCAGTGACGATCAGTAATCCTCAGCCCCATTCCCTTCCAAGCGGGTTTGGATCACGGGAAATTGTGATCGATGCACACTATATGAGCGGTAAGAAAATTATTAAAACAGAGACATTTTCACTCACATCCCATTATGTCAATAAACGGGGGAAAGCTACTGTTCCTCATTTGGCGGCAAAAACAATCAGCAGTGTCTCAATTCCAGCTCTTGGGTCAAAAACCTTTACGTTACCTACGGCTGTGGGTGCGGATAGTGTTAGTGTGATTGTTTCGTATCGATTGGTGAATGATGAAGTGCGGGAAATGTTAGAGTTGAAAGATCCGATTTGGTCGAAGAAAATGGTGATTAAGAAGTTAAATTTAGCGCTCTAAGGGAAAAAGTTTCCCCTTAGTTCATCTCTACTTTGATGATGAGATCATTGCCCTCTTCAACGATAGTAAAATTGTGTTTTTGACAAAAAGTTTCGTTCATCTCTTCCGCCCACTGCGCAGCTTCTATCATGGCATCATCTTTGTTTTCGTAAGTTTTAACACTTTCCATACCGCTTCGTTTAAAGCAGCCGCACTCTTTTTCCATTTTTACATTGAACATTATTAACTCCTATTTAAGTATACATTTTTGGAAGTATAGTTTTAAAAGATTAAAAAAATCAATTAAAATAGGGACGATTTGAAACTAAAGGTTATCTTTATCTTTTGCTAACCTATAACTATCAGTGTACTTTATAAATTATTCAGCTATAATTCCATTTGAATTTTGGGTACCTTCTAAAGAGATTGACGAATCTTTTTCTAAGGTGCCCTCGCGGATGAGAATCCAAACTTATCCAAAATTTCTCTCCCCCATGAGTGGGCAAGCGTAACTGGCCGGAAATAGGTTTTCTGGTGGCGTATATACAAAGGGTTATTATGAACGTAATAGAAGAAGCAATCACAGACGAAAATTTGGTCACATTTGAATCTTTCGGTCTCAGAAAAGAGATTATGCAAAGTATCAATTATGCCGGTTTCAAAACTCCAAGTCCGATCCAACAAATGGTTATCCCAGTTATTATGGAAGGGCGTGACGTTGTCGGACAAGCCCATACCGGTACGGGTAAAACAGCGGCATTCGGTCTTCCAGCATTGAATAAAATGCATTTAAAAGGGGGAATTGAAGCCCTCATCATCACACCGACACGTGAACTTGCGAATCAAGTAGGTGATGAAATTTTCAAATACGGTAAACACTTAGGTGTCCGTACCGTAACCATTTACGGCGGATCATCGTACAACCGTCAAATGGATCTAATTGAGCGCGGTGCGCAAGTTATCATCGCTACTCCGGGACGATTACTTGATATGTTGAGCCGTAATATGTTGAAAGGGTTTACCCCATCAACCGTTATTTTGGACGAAGCGGACGAAATGCTTGATATGGGCTTTTTGGACGATATCAATGAGATTTTCACCTATTTGCCGACAGAACGTCAAACACTTCTTTTCTCAGCAACCATGCCGGCTCCGATTAAACAGCTTGCTGAGCGTATTTTGGTCAATCCGTTTTTTGCCTCTATTACCAAATCAGAGACAACGAATACGGATATCACACAACAATACTACGTTATCGAAGAATCAGAGCGTGATGATGCGATTATCCGTCTTATGGATTCCGAAGATGCGAAAAAAACAGTTGTATTTTGTCGTACGAAAAAAGAGGTTGACCGTCTCTCTAATGTTCTCTCGGCTGCCGGTTATATGGCAAAAGGTTTACACGGTGATATGGAGCAACGTCAACGTGAAAGCGTTATTAAAGGGCTTAAAACCGATGCGGTTGACGTATTGATCGCAACCGACGTTGCGGCGCGCGGATTGCACATTGATGATGTTACCCACGTTTTCAACTACCATATTCCGTTTGACCCTGAGAGCTATGTTCACCGTATCGGACGTACAGGACGTGCGGGTAAAAAAGGGGTAGCAATCACTTTGGTTACTCCACTCGAGTTCAAAGAACTTCAACGTATCCGCTCAAAAGTCGGTACCACGATGGAACACGCTTATATTCCAAGTAAATTGGATGTTAAAGAAGCACAAGTAAGCCGCTTGGTTCGTGAAATTGAAAAACAACACGTCTATGACGAGGCGCATAAAGTGCTTGATTTGTTGAAACAAGATTATGATCAAGAGCAAATCGCCTATAAATTGATCTCTGTATTGATGGAGCGCAATACCGTTGCTGGACCGAATAACATCGGTATTGCGGCTGAGCGTTTGGAAAAAATTCTAAGCAATTTGGCAAGTCGTGGTGATCGCGGCGGACAACGCAGCGGCGGATTTAACCGTAACCGTAGCGGTGGAAACCGCAGTGGCGGAGGCGGATACCGTGGTAACAACGATCGTAATGCTTCAGGCAGTGGCGAACGTAGTGGCGGCGGAGAGCGTAGTAGTTCTGGCGGTGAACGCGGTGGAAATGATCGTAGTGATCGTTCACGCAGTTTTAGCGGACAAAAACCAAAACCTCGTTATTAATTCAAGCGGGAGTCTAACTCTCGTCTTACCTTCTCCAAAAAAGGCTCCATTGGAGCCTCTAATTCAAACTCCTCTCTTTGTTTCATCCCCCACATCGGTTCCGGAAAGTAGCTGTCATTTTTAAAGCGTGCCATGATATGCCAATGAACCCTCGGTAACATATTTCCAAAGGATGCGATATTGATTTTGTGAGGTTTGAAATACTCCAGCATCTCTTTTTCGATAATATCGAGTGCGTCCCAAATCATTTTTTTCTCTTCACTTGAGCATTCGGAGAACTCTTTATGAGGAGTTTGTGTAAAGATTTTTAGCCAAGGGATTTCGGATTCGTGGATTTCGATAGTGATAAGAGGGTTGGAATACATCATAAAAGACCTTATTGAAAAGTCTTTTATTGTATCAAAAGTGTTTAGTTATATACCTTTTCCTGCAAACGGAACGAGTGCGCTTCCCCATGTTAAACCGCCGCCGAAAGCATCAAGGAGCATTAAATCTCCCTCTTGTAATCGACCCGATTCGTAGATATCGTTGATCGCCATTGGGATAGAAGCACCGGAGGTATTTCCGTACTTCTCTACCGTGAGAACAACTTGTTCTTCTTTGAGTTCCAATGCATCCCCGACCGCTTTAATGATACGATAATTGGCTTGATGAGGGACGAAGTGTTTAATGGCAGATGAGGCAATATTATTTTGTTCTAATATCTCTATAACATCACTGGTAAGGGTACGAACAGCCACTTTAAAGGTTTCGTTCCCTTTCATACGCATAAAGCATCCAGCTGCTTCACGATCGAGTTCATCATGCGCAGATCCGCTTCCGCCGTTTGGTGTCATAAGTAAATCGGCAAATGAACCGTCAGATCCTGTGTGGATATCGATGATAGCTTCTGATTTATCGGCTGTTGCGCTGATTACCGCTGCGCCCGCACCGTCACCGAAGAGGATGCAGGTTCCGCGATCGGTATAATCGGTAATGGTACTGAGACGTTCAGCCCCGACGATGAGGACATTTTTTTTCATTCCCGATTCGATAAATGCTTTTGCAACACTGAGGGCATAGACAAATCCAGTACATGCAGCGGATACGTCAAAAGCGGTAACTTTTTCCAGCCCCAGTTTGGTGGCGATGATGGTTGCTGTTGAGGGCATACAGAAATAATCGGGGGAGATCGTAGCGCAAATGAGCATATCGATTTGGCTTTTGTCGATTCCGCTTCGCTTAATCGCTTTTTCAGCCGCTTTCACGCCCATATCACTGGTTGTTTCGTTTTCCGCAGCAATATGGCGCTCTTTGATTCCGGTACGTTTTGTAATCCACTCATCCGTGGTATCGACCATCACTTCAAGCTCAGCATTGGTAAGGATTTTAGAGGGAACATAAGCTCCGATAGAACGAAACGCAGCGTACATAATTAGCCTTTATAAGGGATCGAAGTTTATTTTTTAAGCTCTTCGAGACGATTCTCAATATGCTCATTTACGCCGGTATTAACATAGCGAATGGCTTGAAAAATTGCATTTTTAATCGCTTTAGGGTTGCTTTTTCCGTGACTTACGATAGCACACCCTTTGATACCGACTAACGGTGCTCCGCCGATTTCAGCATAATCAATCTGCTTCTTAAGAAGTTTAAAGACCTTACGCATCAAGAGCGCGCCGGTAATCGCCACCGGTGATTTCCGGATGTACTCTTTGATAAAATAGCCTATGGTTGATGCTACACCCTCAGAAGCCTTGAGAACAAGATTTCCGATAAACCCGTCACAGACGATAACATCACAACTTCCGTCAAAGATATTATTCCCTTCGACGTTACCGATAAACCCTTTTTGCCCTTCGAGCAATTTAAAAGTCTCTTTGGTAACTTCGTTCCCTTTTGAATCTTCTTCACCGTTAGCCAGTAAGCCGACGCGCGGATTCTCCAGTTTGAACATATCTTGAGCGTAGTAGTATCCCATAATTCCGAATTGGAAAAGGTGTTCTGCTTTGCAGTCGACATTGGCACCGGCATCCATCAAGATACTGCGTTTACCGCTTTTTGTCGGCATTGAGGTTACCAATGCGGGACGCAAAACATTTTTGAGTCGTCCGAGGCGCAGTGTCGCCAATGTCATGGTCGCACCGCTATGGCCTGCACTGACAACGCCGTCGGCTTCGCCGTTACGAACCAGTTCGATCGCTTTATAGATGGAACTCTCTTGACGCTTAAGTGCATCGGTAGCCGCATCACCCATATCGATAACGTCAGATGCTTCGACAATTAAAATCTTATCTTTATAGCCCTTGGGTAATAAAGATAAGATCTCATCTTTTTTACCAACTAGAATTGGTTGAAACTTTACTTCTTTTAGAGCTTCAAGTGTCCCTTTAACAATCGGTTCGGGACCGAAGTCCCCGCCCATTGCATCAATTGCAATTCTAATCATCGATTATTTATACTCACCGGTTGTCGGGTTGACATAGTGAGACAATTTGTACGTGCCGTCTTTATCTTTTACGGGACGAGCAAGAGAAATTTTATAGTGAGTTCTGCGTTTTGCGGCGCGAGAATGACTCACTCTTCTTTTAGGTACTGCCATCTTTTATAGTCCTTTCTATTTGGTTTTAGAACTCTCGATCTAACGAGGTTCCTTCGCAGTTTTCGCAACAAAAATAGTCGCTTTTGATCAGCTCGATTTCTGATTTGAGAAGTTCTTCTAAATCAATCATCGATTTGTCGATTTCGACGACATCCAACTCTTCGTCGTTGCCCTCGTATAATCCATCGCTAAGGTAAAAAGTAATCTCTTCGTTCAAAGAGTTTTCTACCTCTTCGGCACACAGATCACAAGGGATCGAAATACTCCCTGTAATTGTACCGTTTAATTGGGCAAGATTGCTTTTTTTCATGAGTAAATCACCTGAAAAAAGAGCATTGTCACTATTTACCTCAAAATGAAGCGGCAGTGATCCCAATTTTTTAAATGCTATTTTCATGGTGATTACGAAATCTCGCGTCCTGAAAAGAAAAATGCGATTTCAATTGCCGCATTTTCAGCAGAGTCACTTCCGTGAACCGCATTAGCATCGATGTTTTCAGCGAAATCTGCACGGATTGTTCCGGCAGCCGCTTCTTTAGGATTCGTTGCACCCATCAAATCGCGGTTTTTAAGAACAGCGTTTTCGCCCTCAAGAACGGTGATAACAACCGGGCCGCTTACCATGAAATCAACGAGGTCGTTGAAGAAAGGGCGGGCAGCGTGTACTGCGTAAAACGCTTCAGCGTCTTGACGTGAGAGTTGAACTTTTTTCATAGCCGCGATTTTAAGGCCGTTACTTTCGAAACGATCCAAAATTTTACCGATGACACCTTTTGCTACGGCGTCTGGCTTGATGATTGACAATGTTTGTTCCATCAATGCTCCTGTTTTGTGTGTAAAAAATAGAACGGGATTATAGCGAAACAATAATTTAAGTAAGATTAAAGATGGTGAAAGAAAGAAAACAAAGAAGAATTAGCGTAACCAAAGGGGTAAATCCCCTTTGGAGAGTGTCGTATAAATAGAGAATTAGTTAACGACGTTTGCTTTTGAAGAACGCATTTCTGCTGTGATATCATCACGGTGAGCTGGGCTTGCACCGATCTCATCCCATGTGATACAACCCTCAGTCGGACATGCTGTTGCACAAGCCGGTTCGTCGTGGTGACCGACACATTCGACACATTTGTCGCCGTGAACGTAATAGATCTCTTCACCCGTTGGGTTATCGTCCTCGTCTACGATCGCTTCTACTGGGCACTCGTCGATACAAGCGCCGCAGTTAATACAGGTATCATTAATGATTACTGCCATAGGGTTCTCCTTGGTTGATAAATATGGGGTAACTATAACAGAAGAATTTTAAACCCACCTAAAAAATAGGTGAGGATAATGTAGATTATTGTGGGAGTGTTACGGAAGTGTAAGTTAGAGTCCTAAATAGGCTTTGATTGCATCAACTTTATCGGTTTTTTCCCATGTAAACTCAGGTAGTTCACGTCCAAAATGGCCGTATGCCGCTGTTTTACGATAAATCGGGCGAAGTAAGTCAAGCGATTCGATAATCCCTTTTGGTGTAAGGTTAAAGAGCTCTTTAACACAGCTTTCCAATTTTTCCTCAGGGACAACAGCGGTTCCGTGTGCATTGACCATAATGGAGATCGGTTTAACAACGCCGATCGCATACGATACTTGGATTGTTGCACGCTCACACGCACCGGATGCCACGAGATTTTTAGCGACATAGCGGGCGGCATAGGCGGCTGAGCGATCCACTTTGGTCGGGTCTTTTCCGCTGAAAGCTCCCCCGCCGTGGGGACACGCTCCGCCGTAGGTATCGACAATAATTTTACGCCCTGTCAATCCCGCATCTCCTTGAGGACCGCCGATAACAAATTTACCTGTCGGGTTAATGTGGTAGACGATATTCGGGCTCATGAGCTCTGATGGGATGACATATTTGATCACTTCGTTAATAACATCAAGGTGGAGTCTCTCCTGAGAAATTTCAGGGGCATGCTGGGTGGAGACAACGACGGTTTCGACAGAGACCGGTTTGTCATCGACGTAACGGATACTCACTTGGGTTTTTCCATCAGGACGGAGGTAGGGGATAATCCCCTCTTTGCGCACCTGTGCGAGTCTTTCGGCAAGACGGTGAGAAAGGTAGATCGGCAACGGCATTAATACGTCGGTTTCGCGGCATGCATAACCGAACATTAATCCTTGGTCTCCCGCTCCGATTTCTCCGTCTTCTTGGTCAACCCCTTGGTTAATATCGGGAGACTGTTCGCCGATACCGTTGAGAACGGCACACGAGCGATAATCAAAACCGTATGTCGCATCGGTGTATCCGATTTCGCGAACAACCTGACGGGCGATCTCTTGCATCGGAGCATAGGCAGTGGTTTTAAGCTCACCGGCGATGACGCAAAAGCCGTTGGATACGAGCGTTTCACAAGCGACACGAGCTTTTGGATCATGCTCGATGATGTAGTCTAAAATGGCGTCACTGATTTGATCGGCCATTTTATCGGGATGCCCCTCTGTGACAGATTCGGATGTAAAAATGTATTCTTTAGGCATAAATATCCTTAGCGGAAATATAATTTTTTTGTGGTTGAGCGGATTATATCGAATCGCTTTTTAAAAAATCTCTTTCCCAAAAAAAGTCGATCCACTCCGTAGCTTCGTGTAAGAAAAAGTCAGGTTGAACAAGAGCCGTGTGTTTGGTAAAGAGGGTTGCGACTCTAAATTCGCAATGGGGGTGGCTTGAACGTAAAAGGGGCAAAAGTGCGAACAGTGTCTGACCGCTGTCGACGATATCATCGACGACAAGAACCCGTTTTGAGGATGAAAGATCGCATTGGCCTAAAATGCTCACCTCATTACGTTGGACATCCGCGTCGTAGCTCTCTACGCGGATGCTTTGCAGATTGCGGATATCCAGACGCATTGCGAGGGCGTGTCCCAGTGTCATACCCCCGCGCGCAATAGCGATCACGGTATCCGCTTGGAAAGATTCGCAGGGTTGACTCAAACGTTGGATGTCGGTACAAAATTGTTTATAATCATAGTATATCATTTTGAAATCATATCATAAGGGCATCTGCGCTATAATAAAATATCAATTATAGCGCAGCACTAAAACGCAACATAAGCGCAGCCAATCGAGATTAGCGTCTCGCAAAGGCATAAATACTAGGAAGTCTATGAAAAAATTAGCGATTATCGGTCGTCCGAACGTCGGAAAAAGTTCCCTCTTTAACCGTTTGCTGAAACAGCGTGATGCGATTACCTCTGAACAAGCAGGTACTACACGCGATGTCAAAAAACGGGTTGCCGTAGTGGTGGACAAAGAGGTCGAAATTCTCGATACGGGTGGATTGGATGAGGGGTGTGAACTCTTCGATCGGATCAAAGAAAAATCTCTCAAAGCGGCACATGAAGCGGACATTATTCTCTTTATGGTGGATGGTAAGAGTCTCCCCGAAGAGGACGATAAAAAGCTTTTTTATGAGCTTGAGTCGATGGGAAAAGCGATTGCATTGGTCGTTAATAAAATCGACAATGACAAGATGCAAGAGAAGCTTTGGGAATATTATGAGTTCGGGACAGAGCGTATTTTCGGTATTTCCGTTTCCCATAACCGTTCGGTTCTTCCGCTTCTAAACTGGATTGCGTCTGAACTCCCTGAATCTGCTATCGTTAAACCTGAAGCCGAAATGGCAGAAGAAGATGAGATGGACGGATTTGATGCGGCATTGAAAGCCTCTTCGGATGATGAAGAGTTTGATGAAGATGAGGACGATGGGTTCTTTATTCCTGAAGAGGATGGTGAAGAAGAGGAGACGTCGATCGAAGCACTCGAAGAGGCGTATCGCGGAATCGTCAAAGAGTACGAAGCGGGTGACGTTAATCAGATGAAAGTAGCGATCATCGGTCGTGTCAATGTTGGGAAAAGCTCATTGCTTAACGCTTTGCTCGGAGAAGATCGCTCGGTAGTCAGTTCCGTTGCAGGGACAACCATCGACCCAATCGATGAGATGGTGGAGTATGGGGATAAAAAAATTACCTTCATCGATACCGCAGGGATTCGTAAACGGGGAAAAATTCTTGGAATCGAAAAATACGCCCTTATGCGTACCGAAGAGATGCTCGAAACTGCCGATATCGCCCTTCTTGTTCTCGATGCGTCACAACCGTTTATGGATTTGGATGAAAAAATCGCGGGGTTTGTCGATAAAAATCGTCTTGCATGTTTGATCGTTCTTAACAAATGGGATCTGGCACCGAAAGAAGATTACGACAAAATTATGACAGAAGTACGAGACCGTTTTAAATTTTTGAGCTATGCACCAATCATCACAATTTCAGCGCAGAGCAAACAGCGTGTACACAAAATCTTTGATATGCTCCTCAAAATCAATGAGAACTATTCACAGCGTATTTCGACGGGTAAACTCAACGAGGTTATCCAAGCAGCAATGCGCAAACATATCTTGCCGAGTATCAACGGTATGAATATCCGTCTTTACTTTGCAACGCAGTATGATATCCGTCCTCCGCGTATCGCACTGATTATGAACAAACCGCAGGGTCTCCATTTCAGCTATCGCCGATACTTGACGAATCAGTTACGAGAGCAGTTCGATTTTGAGGGGACTCCGGTACTCTTTAAAGCGAAAGCGAAAAATACGAATCGAAAACCGAAACCGCATAAAACTCGCTCGATGTGGTAAGCAAAAGCCTGCGGGCTTTCTGCTTTTAAAACGGTTTAACGATTACGAGCGCAACAATACCGATGAGTAATAGCGTCGGTACTTCATTATAAATACGAAAAAACTTCCCACTTTTATAAGCGGTGTTCTCTTTGAGCTTGAGGCGGTAATGTCCGAGTGTGAAAAAGTAACCGATCAAAATGGCGACTAGGGTCATTTTGGCATGCATCCATCCCCCCATCTGAAATACATTGACTCCGTTATACTGCTGTGTCGACATAACGATCAAGGCTATTCCTGAGAGCAATGTTGCCCAAAATGCGGGAACTCCGATGTATTTATAAATCTTCATCTCCATCACTTCGACGACATCGATAAATCCCTGATTGGTACCGTTTTCAACGTGATAGACAAAAAGACGGGGGAGGTAGAAGAGTACCGCAAACCACGACACCATTGAAATAATATGAAACCAAAGCATCCAGCTGTACATGTGTTCTGTCCTGTTGTGTAAAATTAAACGGTAGGGTATCTAAAAAAGATTAATCGCTATAGGTGCTTTTTAACAAAAGCGATAATTTGGGGTGTCGGTAAAGCCCCGCTGAACTGATCGACGATGCGGTTGTTTCTAAAGGCGATAACGGTGGGGATGGATCGGATACCGAAACGTCCACCCAAATGCTGCTGTTCTTCGGTGTTGATTTTGATAAACTGAGCTTTGAGAGGAAATTGACGTGCTGATTCTTCGAACGAGGGTGCCATGCTTCGACACGGTCCGCACCACGGTGCCCAAAAATCGGCGATAATGAGTCGTTCATCATTGAGCATCAAGCGATCAAAAGAGGAGGCATCTACGGAGATGGGCTTGGTGTCGAGAAGGGAGCCTTTGCAGTGACCGCAGGCGGCTTTTGCATAAGACTCTTTTAGAGGAATCGCATTCACCCCCCCGCAATGGGGGCAGACGACATTAATTTTACCCATGGAAATTATTCTACAACTTCTTCAATGACTTCAATATCACGGATAGAAGAGGTGTTATGATCTTTTACTTTATCATGGAGACGGCGAAGGGCTTTGTTGGCACGTTCAATCGCAAGATCGATGGCGGTATCGAGATCTTCATCGACATCCGAGATAACGACGGGTTGCGCATGAGCGATATGGATGTCAAATTCAACTCCGACCCCTTTTTTCTCTTTGGAAATCATAACATTGACGGTAGTAATATCAAGATGATAACGTTTAAAATTTTCGATAGCAAGTGCAATATGATCATTGAGATGTTGGGTAAGTTTGATATCTTTGGAGCGAATTTGAGTATTCATGATGAATCCTTTTTAGTTGAACTGTGAAAAAATATAGCATATCTTTTCTTAAGAGGAAGCTTAAGAGACTCTGCGGTAAAATAGTCACTATTCAAGGAGATAGTTTTGAGAGTATTAACAGGTATCCAGACATCTGGCGATTTACATATTGGAAATTATTTTGGTTCGATCAAACCGATGATCGAATCGCAGCAAGATCATGAAGTGTTTGCATTTTTGGCAAATTATCATGCGATGACGACGATTAGTGAGGGTGAGCGGTTGGCTCATCTGACGATGCAGGCGGCAACCGACTTTTTAGCCCTCGGGATGGATCCGCATAAAAGCACTTTTTGGGTGCAGTCGGATGTAAAAGAGGTCTTGGAACTCTACTGGGTGCTCTCAGGCTTTACGCCGATGGGATTGTTGGAGCGGGCACACAGCTATAAAGACAAAGTGGCGAAAGGGATTGCAAGCAATCACAGCCTTTTCTCTTATCCTGTTTTGATGGCGGCCGATATTTTGCTGTTCGGCTCTGAGGTGGTTCCTGTCGGGAAAGATCAGATTCAACACGTTGAGATCGCCCGCGATATCGCGATCAAGTTCAACAACCAATACGGCGATATTTTCACCATTCCAGAATTTCGCGTCGATGAGAACGTAGCGACCGTTCCGGGAATCGACGGACAGAAGATGTCGAAGAGCTACGGAAATACGATCCCGATTTTCAGCGAAGAGAAAATGCAGTCCAAAATCATTAAAAAGATTGTGACCGAAGCGGTACCGATGGAAGATCCAAAAGAATTCGAGGGGTGCAATGTCTATAACATCGCCAAACTCTTTTTGGATTATGAAGAGCGTTCGGCACTTCAGGAACGGTATAAAAAAGGGGGAGAAGGGCACGGTCATTTCAAACTCTATACCCACGACGTGATTTGGGATTATTTCAAACCGTATCGTGAACGACGTGAATATTATGAAGCGCATCAAGACGAAGTACGTGATATTCTCAAAGTCGGTGCTGCAAAAGCGAGTGCGGTTGCGCAACCGATTATTGAAAAAGTTCGTTCCGCTACCGGAATTAAGTACTAAAGGAAAACACGATGAAAAACTACATTATCAAACAAATTGCAGATTCAGCGGCGACCAAACAAACTATTTTAGAGAATGAGCCGCTTTTGGACATGATCGTCACCGTTGCGCAAGCGTGTGTTGAAGTCTATCGACACGGGAAAAAGACGATGTTAGCGGGTAACGGCGGTTCAGCGGCCGATGCACAGCATATCGCGGCGGAATTGGTCGGACGTTACGGATTTGATCGCCCCTCAATCCCTTCGTTGGCACTAACCACCGATACCTCTAACCTCACGGCTATCGGAAACGATTACGGATACGATAAAGTCTTTTCCCGTCAGTTAGAGGGGATGGCGCAAGAGGGGGATCTCTTTATCGGTATCTCAACCTCGGGTAATTCGCAAAATATCATTAATGCTTTTGAATCGGCGAAAGATCGCGGGGTAACCACGGTGGCTCTCGTCGGACGAGATGGCGGGAAAATGGCAGAAATGGCCGATTTCGCGATCATAATCCCCTCAAACGCAACCCCGCGTATCCAAGAGTCCCATATTTTGATCGGGCATATCCTCTGTGATATCATCGAAAAAGAGCTTTTCGGCGGCGGAGTAGCGTAAGGTGAATAAAGCCCTGTTTTTGGATCGTGACGGTGTTGTGAATGTTGAGAAAAATTATCTTCACAAGATCGAAGATTTTGAACTCATGGAGGGAATCGTCGATGTGTGCCGTACTTATGCGGAACAAGGATATCTCATCATTATCGTCACCAATCAATCGGGGATTTCGCGGGGGTATTACACCGAAGAGGATTTTGCCCATCTCAGCCGATGGATGGTGGAACATTTCAAAGCGTTGGGAGTTACGATTACCCATATTTATCACTGTCCGCATCATGAGAGTATTGATGGTGCATGTGAGTGCCGTAAACCCTCCCCGGGGATGTTTTTAGAGGCTCGAAAAGAGTATGACTTGGATATGGAGCATTCGGTAATGATCGGGGATAATGAGAGGGATATCGAAGCCTCTCTTAAAGCCGGTGTCGGGAAAAATATTCTTCTCACCTCAGAAACACTCACGTCAAAAGCCGATCAGATTATCCATTCGTTGCGGGAGTTGCTCTGATGCTCATTATTAATACGGGTGGTACGTTTAATAAACGGTATGATCCGATAAAAGGTGAACTGTTTGTTCCTCAGGATAACTCTGCGATAGAAGCGATACTCACATCAATGGTGATCGATATTTCTCTTCAAGGAATACTTTATAAAGACTCTTTGGAGATGGATGATCATGATCGCTTTGTATTAGGGAAAACGATTACAGAGTCGGAAGCGAAAACGATTATCGTTGTTCACGGAACCGATACGATGGATGTGAGTGCCGAATACGTAGCGAGTCTGGGATTGGATAAAGTGATTGTTTTTACGGGGGCGATGATCCCTTTTACTATTGATCCGCTAGAGGCGACGGCGAATCTTTCAATGGCAATCGGTTATGCGAATAATGGCTCAGCAGGGGTTCATATCGTGATGCAGGGAATTATGGGAAGATATGAGCAAGTGAAAAAAAATAAGTCTGCAGGGAAGTTCGAATATGTCTAAAGTCAAATGTGATCATTGCCATCTGGAGTTTAGCGATGATGTGATGATTCACGATGGGGAGTATCGATTTTGCTGTAACGGGTGTCGAGGGATTTTTCACCTTCTCAAAGATGAGGGGCTGGAGAGCTTTTACTCCAAAATGGGTTCTACGACCCTCTCCCCCCCTACCGAGCAGTTCGAAGCGAGTTCCAATTTTGATACCCCCGCCTTTAGTGAGCGGTTTGTGACGACCACCAACGAGGGGCTTTCCCAAGTCTCTTTAGTCATCGAGGGGATACATTGTGCGGCGTGTGTATGGCTCAATGAAAAGGCACTTCACAAGATGGAAGGGGTTATCGAGGCGCATATCAACTATACGAACAATAAAGCTCGTATTACGTGGAACTCAGCGGACGTCAAGCTCTCTGCCATCATTGATATGATCCGCGCCATCGGATACAACGCATTTCCGTATGACTCTTCACTTCAAGAAGTACGTGCCAATAAAGAGCGCAAAGAGTACTATCTGCGTATGGCGGTAGCGACCTTCGCGACGATGAATATGATGTGGATTGCCGTGGCTCAATACGCGGGGTATTTTACGGGGATTACTCAGGATATTAAAACCATTCTCAATATTGCCGAGTGGGTATTAGCGACTCCCGTACTTTTTTACAGCGGATGGGTTTTTTATCGCGGAGCCTACTACGGGTTGCGTAATCATGCAGTGACGATGGATTTACTCGTCGTTACGGGTTCGAGTCTGGCGTATCTCTACTCTATTTATATTACGGTATTTGAAAAAGGGGAAGCCTATTTCGATTCGGTGGCGATGATTATCACGTTTGTCCTCTTCGGGAAATTTCTCGAAGTCCTCAGTCGTAAAAATGCCGCTGATACCCTCGACATCATCGGTAAACACATTCCGCGTGAAGTGAGTATCCTAGAGGGAGAATCTATCCGATCCGTCGATGTCAACGAAGTCAAAGTCGGGGATGTAATTGTGATCCGAAGCGGTGAGCGCTCCGCAATTGACGGTGAAGTAATTTCAGGGGAGGGGAGTTTTGATGAAAGTAACCTCACGGGAGAATCGGAGCCGATTTTTAAACGTATCGGTGATCGGATCATCAGCGGAACAACAAGTATCGATGCCCTGATCCATTATCGGACGACCAAAGATTTTGCCCATTCGACCCTCTCGAATCTTGTCAATTTGCTCGAGAATGCCATGGCACAGAAGCCCTCGATTGAGCAGCTGGCAAATCGTCTTTCGCAACATTTTTCATCAACGATCCTCTTCGCAGCAATTGCAACTTTTTGGGCTTGG
This sequence comes from Sulfuricurvum sp., assembly GCF_030691015.1. Taxonomy (GTDB): domain Bacteria; phylum Campylobacterota; class Campylobacteria; order Campylobacterales; family Sulfurimonadaceae; genus Sulfuricurvum. Next base: position 56,222 of record NZ_JAUYFF010000010.1, on the reverse strand, counting down.
TATTTTTGGCCGCACAGTTTTGATCGCTCGCTCATGGTGGGGATTTCGGTCATCATCATCGCCTGTCCGTGTGCGCTGGCTCTTGCGACTCCTGTAGCGACGCTGGTAGGATTGGCTCTGGGTGCGAAGAGGGGGATTCTCTTTAAATCGGCGGCACAGATCGAGACGATGGCAAAAGCGACTATGGTTGTTTTGGATAAAACGGGAACGATCACCCAAGGACGCCCCGAAGTGGTTTATGCCACGATTCACACAGCTTTTGATACGGGAGCTTTGCATACACTCGTCTCCTCTTCTAAGCATCCGATCAGTCGAGGGGTAATGGAATATTTGGAGCGAACGGAAGAAGCTATTGAATCCGGCACTATCGAAGAAGCGCGTGAGATTCCCGCTCGAGGGATGATCGGACGCTCTAAGGGGGTTATGATCGCGGGGGGGAATGCGCTGTTGATGCAAGAACTCGGGATTGAGGTCGATTTCGCGAGCGATAAAAGTATTTTTTATTATGCTGTAGAAAATCAATTGGTTGCGACGTATGAGTTGCGCGATCTTCCGAAAGAGAGAGCTTCTCAATCGATTGAGGAACTTAAAAAATTGAATCTTCGGGTGGTAATGCTGACGGGGGATCATGAAGCGGCAGCCGTGAGAGTCGCTCACGAGGTTGGAATCGACGAGGTACACGCACATCTCACCCCTGAGGGGAAAGCGGCATTTATTGAACAGGCGCATAATGAGGGGCATATCGTCGTGATGGCGGGGGATGGGGTCAATGATCTATTGGCACTAGCATGTGCCGATATTGCGATTGCGATGGGGAACGGGAGCGATATCGCAATCGAGGTGAGTGATGTGGTGTTGATGAATGATTCGTTGACGTCGCTCGCTGAAGCATTCTCTATCAGCCGTAAAACGTATGGGCTTATTAAACAAAATCTTGGGATTTCACTCGTCTATAATTCGATTACGATTCCGCTGGCGATGATGGGGTATGTCATACCGCTGCTTGCCGCGATTTCAATGTCGTTTAGTTCGCTCCTCGTCGTCGGGAACTCGATGCGAGTACGTTGGATGTATAAATAAAAGGTAGGTAATTATGGATTCTTGGGTAATCGCGATGATGCTGGGTGCATCGCTTTTTTTAGGCGGTATTGCCTTGGTTGCATTTTTGTGGGGAATTAAAAACGGTCAGTTTGACGATGAGAAAAAAATGATGAATCAAGTACAGTATGATGATGAGCGTGAACTGAACGATGCAGCTAATCAGCAACGTAAAAAAGAGTCAGTGAATAAAAAAGAAGAGTATCGACCGGAATAGAAGAGAAAAAAGAACTCACCGCAGGTGCGGTGAGCGAGGTATTATTTAAGACCTGCTACGTAAGAAGCAAGAGCTTTGATGTCAGCATCTGACATTGCAGCAACTTGACCTTTCATCAATGCACCCATACCCGCTTTGTTCAAAGTACCAGCTTTGTAACCTTTGAGTGAAGTTTCGATAGCACCAGCTGATTGACCTTTTACGATCGCTGATTTACCAAGAGCCGCTTTTTCGAAAGAAGCACCGTGACAAGCAGCACATTTAGCTGAAAGAGCTTTTCCATCAGCAGCCATTAAAGATACACCAGCGAATAACATTGCAAGAGCAATTTTTTTCATTTGTTTTCTCCATTTAAAATTTCGCCGCTATTATATTCCTATCTATCTTAAATCACTCTAACTGTTTAACCTTTAATAAAGAGTTTGTTACAATATGACACTACCTTTAAGAAGGATTATCTATGCGTTACAGTGATGTTAATTTAAACCAAAAAACGATTTTGATAACGGGAGGGGCAGGTTTCATCGGCTCCAACCTCGCGTTTTATTTTCAGGAGCATTATCCACATGCCCACGTCGTCGTATTGGATCTTTTCCGCTCGAATTTGACCCTCTCTAACGGCAATCTCAAAAGTTTCGGTCATTTTAAAAATCTCCTCGGGTTTAGCGGCGAAGTGATCAGCGGCGATATCAACGATAAAGCGTTGCTCGGCACACTGCAAAAAAACTATAAATTTGATTACATTTTTCATGAAGCGGCGATTTCGGACACGACAGTGCTGGAGCAGGATTTGATGATCCAAACCAACGTCAATGCGTTTAAAGATCTCCTCGATATCGCGGTAGCGCACGGTGCCAACATGATTTATGCCTCATCGGGTGCGACGTACGGTGACGCTCCCTCTCCTCAACGTGTGGGACGTGAAGCGCCTCAGAACGTTTATGGCTTCTCAAAATTGATGATGGACCATTTGGCGCGTCAATATTCTCAAAAATTTGAGCATATTTCCATTGTCGGTTTGCGCTATTTTAATGTCTACGGGCCGAGAGAATTTTTCAAAAATAAAACCGCATCGATGGTAGTACAATTCGGACATCAGCTGTTATCGGGAAAAAATCCGAAGCTTTTTGAAAATTCTGACCAAATCTTGCGCGATTTCATCTACATTGAGGATATTGTTCAGGCGAACATTCTTGCGATGCATCCGAGAGAAAACGGTGTGTTTAATGTCGGAACAGGGAAGGCACGATCGTTTCAATCGATGGTTGATATTCTCCAGAGCGAGTTGGGGACATCCTTTACGTGCGAATATATGGCTAATCCGTATGTGGGGCGTTATCAGTTTCACACCGAGGCGGATATCGAATCGACAAAGAGTGCTTTGGGGTATGAGCCCCGTTTTGAGTTTGAACAGGGGATTGCGGCATACGTTCCGGAAATCAAACGTCTTTTCGAGCAGGAACTCTCATGAGAGCGCTTCAAAACGCTCACCCCCATATTCTTGTTATCGGGGATTTGATGATTGACCATTATTTGTGGGGAGGGTGCGAGCGGATCTCCCCTGAAGCTCCCGTGCAGGTGGTCGATATTGCCCGTGAAACGACCGTCCTCGGCGGTGCGGGTAACGTGATCAACAATCTGGTCACTTTGGGGGCACAGGTGAGTGTCTCAGGGGTTATCGGTGATGATGAAAACGGGGCAGAACTGCGTGCTATGCTCTCTACGATCGGGGCGTCCAGTGAGGGTTTGATTACTCAAAAAGGGCGAAAAACATCGAAAAAGAGCCGTATTATTGCCTCCAACCAACAGATCCTTCGTTACGACAAAGAGTCGAAAGAGGCGATCGATATCACTAGTGAAACGGCTATTACGGCTTATGTAGAAAGTGTCCTCGATAGATGTGATATCGTTATCCTCTCCGATTATGGAAAAGGGGTGATTACCGACGCAGTTGCACTCGGGGTTATTACGGCCGTGAAGCGAGCGGGGAAAAAAGTACTGGTCGATCCCAAAGGGAAAGATTACCGCAAATATCGAGGAGCCTATCTTTTGACTCCCAATAAAAAAGAGGCCTCCGAAGCGACAGGGATTGTGATCCAAGACGAAGCAAGTCTGAAAAAAGCCCTTTTGAGTCTTAAAGAGACGTGCGATTTAGAGTGTTCTATGATTACCCTCTCGGAAGACGGTATCGCCATTTATGATGAAACGATGCGTCGTTTCCCGACGGTTGCGAAAGAGGTCTTTGATGTGACCGGGGCGGGGGATACGGTGATCGCTTCCCTCTCATTTGCACTTAGCTGCGGATATACGATTGATCAAGCCGCTCCGTTTGCCAACCATGCCGCCGCCGTTGTTGTCGGCAAGATCGGTTCGGCAACGGTAACACTCGGAGAGATTGAGGAATATGAGTCGAGTTTGCACCAGAGTACCTCCGATATGCATATCAAAAGTCATGAAGAGATTTTTGCCCTTGCAGATCGCCTTAAAAAAGAGGGTAAAAAAGTCGTTTTCACCAACGGGTGCTTTGATATTCTCCATGTCGGCCATGTGAAATATCTTCAAGAGGCCAAAAGTTACGGGGATGTGTTGATCGTAGGGCTTAATTCGGACAGCTCGGTTCGAGAGCTCAAAGGGCCTACTCGTCCCGTCAATGTGCAGGAAGATCGTGCTTACATTTTAGCTGCGCTGGAATCGGTCGATTATGTCGTATTGTTTAGTGAGGAGACACCGCATGAGTTGATCAAAAATATCGGACCCGATATTTTAGTCAAGGGGGGCGATTACGAAGGTAAAAGCGTCGTTGGTGCGGAGTTTGCCAAAGAGTTGCGACTGGTGCAGTTTGTGGACGGAAAAAGTACGACCGCTACGATAGCACGAATTAATGAAGGAACCCCATGTTAAAAAAAATAATCATCACTCTCCTTATGGCTACATCTGTATTTGCGGCACATCAAATAGGTGTGAATGTTAATGACAAAGAGGTGGGCGGCGAGATCCGATTGGATGTTGGACGTATGGGAAATGCAATGAGCAATGCCTATATCGGTGCCCGTTTTCTGAATGGGGATAACAATAACAGCACAACGATTGCTGATCCTGATCCTCTGATGGAAGTATCGTTTATGGTGATGCAGCCGGTGCGTGGAGTGCCGGGGTTGAAAGTAGGACTGGGGATCAAAGCCGAGTACACCGAGATTGACGGACAGCGCTACGCGGCAGTACCTTTGGGGGTTGAAGCAGAGTTGCAATTGCCGATTAATACGCCGTTTCCGTTTTATGTGAACGGAGCGTTTTACTATGCTCCCTCTAGCCTCTGCTTGAAAGAGGGGGACGGTTATCTGGAAACTCGCATCGGTTTGGACATCGAACCGATTGAAAATGCCCGAATCGGTGTCGGATATCGCACGATTGATACCGATTTGAAAACACGCGATGTGACCTATAACGATGCGTGGTATTTCGGGATGCGATTAGACTTTTAAGTTTCGTACCGCTTCAATCACCTCATCAGGGGTGATGCTTGTCATACATTCATGATGTCCGAGAGGGCACTCTCTCTTCATACACGGTGCACATTTCATCTCATGCCGTACGATCATACTATTATCATTCATCCATTGGGACGTTTCCAAGTGTCGCGTCGGACCGAAGATCGCAACGGTCGGAACACTATACGCTGCCGCGACGTGCATTGGACCGCTATCGTTGGTAATGAAGAGATCTAATCCTCCGATAAAACTGCACAGCTCTGCAATTGAGGTTTTTCCGGCGAGATTGGTGATGTTGACTCCGTTTAAACGGGATGCAATATCGTTCGCCATTCCTACTTCATTCGGTCCGCCAAAGAGAATGATCTCAAATCGATCACTGTAAGCGCGTGCTACTTCGGCAAACTTTTCGGGATACCACCGCTTGGCACTGCCATACGTTGCTCCCGGATTGATTCCGAGTGTCGGTCGTGAATAGCGATGGGACGGGATATGGAGTTTTAGATTTTCTATGACGAGAGGAGTGTTACTGAGGCTTTGGGCTATGTCACGATATTGTTCCACGAGATGGGAAGAATGTGAGGGTTTGATGGCATGTCTAAGTAAAAGAGTTGAGTGCCAGCTTTTACGCCCTGCAGTGATCGCAGATCCGCTCCAAAAGAGGAGCAATGATGAGTGGAGTTGATTGCGAAAGGTAATCGCCAGATCATGTTGCCCTAACACTTTCGCAAATCGGTAGGTATTGATAAATCGATTGCCCCCCTTTTTCGTCTCATCGACGTAGTGGCGTTTACACTGAGGATGGTATTTGAGCGCTTCGATACTGACATAAGACCCGATTAGTGTCAACTCAGCGTCGGGATAGATGACGCAAAGAGCTTCGAGTGCGGGAGTGGCCATCACCGCATCGCCGAGCCAGTTGGGGAGAATGAGCAGTATTTTCACGATTGAGCCTTGTAGGTATAGATAGGTGCTGAGGTGAGGGTCCATGTGACGTGTAATTTCCCTCTAGGGGTTGAGCAAATGAGCCGATATGCATCGACACTGTGAGAGAAACTCATAAACTCTGCATCACCCAGATGAGAGTGCATTACCCGATACGATTCAAAAGCATTTCGTTTACGGATTCCTTCACGGTTGTCGATCAGCCCATACCCAGGTGCGATCAGCTGATGCCAATAAACGCAGCTCACTTTCTGAGAAGCAAAGCTAAGGAGATGATAGCGCACCATGAAAGCGGCATAATCCTCTTCGCTAACACATTCATGTTCACTGGTGGGGGCATAGGGGGCGGTATTTTTGATCGGCCAGTTGGTTTCGGTGATGATGAGCTCATTGGCCGTTTTTGGACTGAGGGAGATGAGGGCGTTTAAAAGATTTATTTTTCCTATAAGACTAAATCCCATTTGGGTGTTTTCGGGTGCTCCGCGACGATCGACGTAGAGGAGGCTCCCTAGTGCATCGAAGTGTATACGTGCGAGATTAAAGAGGGCATGGGCGCTAAAGTGGTACTCAAAATCGATAACGTTAGAGCCGATGAGCTTGAGATGGGGGAAGCGTGTTTTTTTCAGATCGTACGCGACGCCGTAAAAATCGAGATACTCGTTAACACTGAAAAATCCCCATTTGGCACGGTTAATGGTTGAACCGATAACATACGTAGAGCAAACCCCGTCCAATGCTTCGAAAATCTGGGTGAAATGATCTTTTGTCATGCTCAGAGACGTAATATGTTCTCGATCTTGGAGCAGTGCGACCGTGATCTCTTTTTCTTTAAATGAGCGGATAAAGGTGACATACTCATTTAAGCGATCCATCTCCCACAGCGGAATACGTATAAGGAGTTGTTTGACTCCCAGTTCATCGAGGAGATAGGGGGTGGTATTGGGCTCATAATCTAGATTCACCCCCATACCGAAAAAGTGCTCGCCGTTAATGGTACGTCGCGGCATAAACGGCATAAGCACCAAGGCTAAGGGCAGTGTAACGAGGGCGATCAAAAAGGTTTTAATGAGTGAGGGGAGGGCACTGCGCCGCATGGAGCGTTTAAGAGCACGATCTCGGATTATGGAGGGCTGATCGGAGTAATGATCCCAGGCAAACGGTTGTTTCATGGTGAGATTATAGCGATATTGGGTAAAATAACCGCATTAAAACAAGGGTGAACAATGAATATTTTGGTAGTGCGTAACGATAAACTGGGTGATTTTATAACCGCTTTACCTACTCTCTATGTTTTAAAACACCATAACCCTTCAAATCGAATCATTGCCCTCGTCGCCCCCTTAAACCGAAAACTCGCCGAATCGTGCGACTTTATCGATGAGGTGATTGTCGATGAGAGTGAAGATATTCTCGAACTTGCTTTTAAAATCAAACAAGCCCGAATCGATGTGTCGATTACCCTTTTTTCCAATACCCGCGTCGCTTTGGCACAATGGATAGCACGTATCCCACTCCGTATTGCCCCCGCCACGAAAATCGCCCAGATTTTTTACAACCGACGAATCAGACAGCGTCGCAGTGAAGTGAAGATGGCAGAGTTTGAGTATAACTTGGAACTGACAAAAGCTCTTTTCCCCGATATCACTCTCGATTTTCCGAAGCCGCTCTTGCAGTTAGAGGGAAGCGCGGACGCGTATAGTGCGTTTTGTGCCGAGTATGGGGTTAGCAGAGCGGTAGTTGCTTTTCATCCGGGATTCGGCGGTTCTTCGGATGCCAACTGGACATTGACGGAATACATCGAATTGGTAAAAATCGCTGAAGAAGATCAAAGTATCGATGTCGTGATGACGTTTGGTCCCGATGAGGAAAAACTCTACGATGAAGCGAAAGAACTTTTGGGAGAGAGTCGAGTGATATTGTACCGTTCACGCGGGAGTGTCGTCGATTTTGCCAGACTTTTGAGCAGTTTTAAACTGTTTATAAGCACCTCGACGGGGACCTATCATTTGGCGAGTGCAGTAGGGTGTGAAACATTCACTTTTTTCGCCGATACCCTCTTTGCCTCAGCGGCACGATGGAAGAGTATCGGGGAGAAACAGCGCCATTTTATGATCCCCTTAGATAGCGCGGGGAGGGTGGCTATGTTTAAGAAGGTCAAGCAGGAGTTGAAAAATCGCCTTTCAACACTTTCTTGAGTCTCCTTTTAAAGTTTTTCGTCCGCTTGTTTGCATCGTTATGACGCTTCATCTCACTGATTGTGAGTGCTTCATCCAATCCGCTTAGACGTGCATATTCACGCCCCATAATTTCCAGTTCTTCATCAAATGCCCATAACTTATTAAAGTTTTCACACCCCTCTAGTGGTGAGATGTCTCGAAATACCATCCGGTTAATATCGACGATGGAGAATTGATAGCCATTCTCGGTTCGTTTGATCAAAATATTTCCGGGAGAGTAATCCAAATGCCATACCCCTTTTTGGTGTAAATCGTAGGTATAGGCGGCAAAAGAGGTGAAAATAGATTCACGATCTTCGAGGGGTTCGAGGAGGGGGGAGCGGATCGTAAAATCGTAGTCGAAAAATTCGCTGATAAAATAGCTGTCCGCCAACAGTTCTGATTCAAAAAATTCGATGAGGGCAATCGGCTCTGGAGTTGAAACACCAAGTTTCTCCAAACGCAATGCATTGTGATACGATTTATAGGCTTTACTTTTGCGAAAAAACGTATAAACGATGCGGTTGAACAAATGGGGGACTTTGAATGATTTAACGACTGTTTTTACGCCAGATAATTCAATGATTTTGAGTTCATTACGTGCTTTATGGATGCTATGTTCATCCTTCAAAAAAATGGATCGGATGTTCTTAAATGTCTCTTGTATATAGCCATATTGAGGCGGAAAATCGCATTTAAAATTCATACTGACCTTTGAGTAAGTGAGGGTGTGGTATGATACTTTATTATTCCTGAAACACTTCAAGAGGATGTGAATGTTTAGCGTCATCATGTACCATCATATTAACAGTGATGATCTCCCACTTTCCAATAGTGACACAATGATGGGCGCACATTTAGCCTATATTTCCGAGCATTTTACGACACTGTTTCCAGGAGATCCGATCACGTCGGATTCAATCTGCTTGACATTCGATGATGCCTACTACGATTTTTACCATTACGTTTTTCCGCTGCTTAAAAAATACAACCTTAAAGCGCTTCTCGCGGTTCCCTCAGCCTATATTTTAGAGGATACCGATATCCCCCCAGAACGGCGGTTATCTCTTAAGCATCACGAAATATACAAAGCGGATAATTACAAAACATATGCGCCTTTTTGTACCTATATGGAATTGCGAGAGATGATACAGAGTGGTCATGTCGTAGTAGCTTCTCATTCGATGAATCATCTGAATCTGAGCGAAAAGGGTGCAGACTTGGAAAATGAAATTTTTAGCTCAAAAGTAGCTCTCGAAGAAAATCTCGGGGTTAGGGTGGAGTCTTTTGTTCTCCCTTATGGAAAATATAACAATGCGGTGGTAGCATTGGCACGTGAGCATTATCCGTATGTATTTCGAATCGGAAATGCCTTTAATTCCTCATGGGAAGGAATAGGGGGATTGCTTTACCGGATCAAGGGTGATGCTCTCTCAACCCCTGATTCGCTGTTCAGACCGCTAAAGCAGGCCGGGTTTTGGTTTAAAACGATTGTTAAGATGGTGAAGGGATCGTGATGAATGTTTCGGCGGTAATGATTGTAAAAAACGGTGCCCGAACGATACAAAGATCGCTGGAGAGCCTGAAACAGTTTGATGACGTTATCGTATACGATAATGGTTCGACGGACGGTACGCAAGCCATCGCGGCACAATATCCAAACGTCCGATTGATTGAGGGTGAATTTGACGGGTTCGGACCAACTAAAAACCGTGCTGCCTCCTATGCGGTTCATGATTGGGTACTTATTATCGACAGTGATGAAGTCGTCGATGAAGAGTTATTACTGGCCCTTCAATCTGAATCGCTTGATCCAGAAACTATTTATATTGTCAATTTTCTCGCCTATTATAAAGAAATTCTGATCCGGTACTGTGGGTGGAACAACCAAAAAATTCGCCGTTTATATAATAAAACTGTTACCCGTTTCAATGATAACTTCGTTCACGAAAATATTATTGACGAGGGAATGAAAAAACTCCCTATTGCCGGCAATATGAAGCACTACAGCTACATGAGTATAACCGATTTTATCATTAAAGTCGATCGCTACTCAACCCTTTTTGCGACCGATAATGTTGGCAGAATAAAATCATCTCCGACTAAAGCATTTTTTAATGCACTTTATTCTTTCTTTCGCACGTATATTCTCAAACGGGGCTTTTTGGATGGTTATGCAGGTCTTGTCATTTCTTTTTCTCACATGGCAACTAATTTTTATAAATATATAAAACTTTACGATATGAATAAGCAAATCAAATGAAAATATTAAATTTAGCGTGGATTCGAGTAAGTACCATTTCGAGTGGAAGAAATATCAGATGTCTATTTCCGTTGTTATAATCGTTAAAAACGGTGGAAGCATACTTCATCGTTGTTTGGAAAGTTTGAGGACTTTTGATGACGTTGTCCTTTACAATAACGGCTCTACCGATGATACCGCTCTTATTGCTGCATCCTATCTCAACGTACGTTTATTTGAAGGGGAATTTATCGGATTCGGCCCGACCAAAAATACGGCTGCAGAGTACGCAAAGTATGATTGGATACTTTCATTGGATGCGGATGAGGTGCTCGAGTCGGCAATAGTTGAGGAGATTAAGGGATTAGCGCTTGAAGCCAAAACCGTGTATACTCTTTTGCGTAAAAATTTTTATAAATCGACAGAAATAGCCCATTGCTGGGGGGCGGATGAAATCGTCCGTATCTATAACCGTACAACAACTCGTTACAGCGATAAAGCGGTACATGAACATATTCTTACCAATGGAGTGAGTATACAAAAGCTTTCCCACAGTTTTAGTCATTACCCCTACCAGAGTATTTCAGAATTTATCCTCAAAGCCGACCGCTACTCTACTCTGTTCGCTGAGGATAATGTCGGTAAAAAAAGTTCTTCTCCCATAAAAGCGTTTTTTAGCGGACATTACTCTTTTTTCCGAACCTATATTCTCCGACGAGGCTTTTTGGACGGATATATGGGGCTTATAATCGCATTTTCTCATATGGTGACTAATTTTTATAAATACATTAAATTGTACGAGATGAATATGGCGCAAAAGAAGAAAACGCTATAGAAGAGCGATTTAAGAGCGATTTGGATAAAATCTAATGAATAAAGCAAGGGAATAAGGGCATTTTTAAATGAAAATATCGGTTATCGGAACGGGATATGTTGGATTAGTGAGCGGAACCTGTTTCGCCCAAATGGGAAACAGTGTAACGTGTGTGGATATCGATCAGAATAAAATCGATAAACTTATTCAAGGAATCATTCCGATTTATGAACCCGGCTTGGAAGAGTTGGTTTTTGAGAACTATTCCAAGGGGACACTAAAATTTACCACCAATATCGCTGAGAGTATCGCCAATACGACGATCAGCTTTATTGCAGTCGGTACCCCTATGGGGGAAGACGGAAGTGCTGATTTACAGTACGTTCTTGCTGTTGCCAAAAGTATCGGACAATATATGCAGCATTATATGGTGGTCGTTGATAAATCAACGGTTCCGGTCGGTACTGCGGAGAAAGTACGTGCGGCAATTCAAGCTGAACTCGATGCACGTGGAAGCGATCTGACTTTTGATATCGTCTCTAATCCCGAATTTTTAAAAGAGGGTGCGGCCATCAAAGACTTTATGCATCCTGACCGTGTCGTGATCGGTGCTGACAGTGAAAAAGCGATGAAGATTATGCACGATTTGTATGAACCGTTTATGAAAAATCATGACCGCTTTATCGGAATGGATATTAAAAGTGCTGAGATGACCAAATACGCCGCCAATGCTATGCTCGCCACCAAAATCAGTTTTATGAACGAAATGTCAAATATCTGTGAGCGAGTCGGTGCTGACATTAACAAAGTACGTAATGGGATCGGAAGCGACAGCCGTATCGGATACAGCTTTATCTATCCGGGATGCGGATACGGCGGAAGCTGTTTTCCTAAAGACGTTCAAGCCTTAGCAAAAACGGCGAAAGATTTCGGCTACACTCCAAGAATTTTGGATGCGGTCGAAGCGGTCAACTACGATCAAAAACACGTTATCTCTCAAAAAGTATTGAACCGTTTCGGGCAAAATCTCGAAGGAAAAACGTTTGCCGTGTGGGGATTGGCGTTTAAACCTGAAACCGATGATATGCGTGAAGCAAGTGCGATTACGATTATCAACGACCTCACTGCAAAGGGCGCAAAAATCGTTGCCTATGATCCGAAAGCACGCCATGAAGCGGAACATTTTTATCTCAAGGGCAATGCTAATGTAAGCTATGTTGATAGCAAATACGATGCGCTAAAAGATGCAGATGCTGTGATTTTAGTGACAGAATGGCAAGAATTTAGAAGTCCCGATTTTGATGAGATGAGAAAGCTCCTTAAGTCGGCTATTTTCTTCGACGGACGCAATCAGTTTAACAAAGAGCGGATGGATGAATTCAGATTTGAGTATATTCAAATCGGAGTATGAATTATGAAGTCTAAAAATATTTTGGAATTGTGCCTTTCTCCTGATTTGGGAGGCCTTGAACTTTATATGGTTCGGGCGTCACACTTTCTTAATGCGTACAGTGTTATTAATGAGAACGGAAAACTTGAATCGTATTATCAAAATACCGATGTTCACTATTCTAAAATCGGTCGTTACAGTTTTATAAAACTGGCTCGTCTTATCGATGAAAACGATATCGATGTACTTCATTTGCACTGGACAAAAGATATTCCGATAGCTGTTCTAGCAAAATTTTTTAGCCGTAAAAAACCGAAACTGGTTCAAACTCGCAATATGCGAATGACCCGTTTTAAAGATGATTTCTATCACCGTTTTGTGTATAAAAACATCAATATGATGCTTGCCGTGACCCATCAGGTAAAAGAACAGATTGAAAAATTTATTCCCGCCGATATTCGTCCTAAGGTCGAAGTTCTCTATATGGGAGCAGAGATACCGCAAATTTTGAGCTCCAAAGAAAAAGAAGATTTTCGTCAAAAAACGGGTCTTGGAAATGAGTTCGTTGTTGGGATTGTAGGACGTATCGAAGAGGCGAAAGGGCAGCATCTTGTCCTGGAAGCGGTTAAAAAATTGAATAATAAGGGTATCGCTTCAAAAGCTTTGGTGGTCGGGCACGCTATGGATCAAAAATATCTTGAAGCATTACAAGAACACTATTCCGACTATGCAGTTTTTACCGGATTTACGCAAGAAGCCCAAAAATATATGCAATTGTGCGATGCACTGGTTTTGGCTACAAAAAATGAGACATTCGGATTGGTTGTGATTGAGGCAATGATGTGCGGCATCTGTGTCGTAGCCAGTGACAGCGGCGGACCGCTGGAAATTATTGATGATAGTATAAACGGATTATTGTTTCAAACCAACGATTTAGCAGATTTAACACTAAAACTCGAATCGTTGTGTAAAGTTGAAAATAAAAAAGAGACTCTGGCGGCAGCTGGAAAAGTCAAAGCACTTGAAAAATTTGAAAGTCAAAAGCAGTTTGCAAAACTAGCTGATTTATTGGAGAGGGAGTAAAAAAATGTATCTATGGGCACGTGAAAAAGGCGGATATTCATCAAAAAAAGCACGCCAAACAGCTGAGCAAATGACCCATGAAAGTGTGCGAAGTATTGCAATAATGCGTCACGGTGCTATTGGGGACTTAGTCATATTACGGCCGCTTTTACTTGAACTTCGTGAAATTTTCCCAAATGCCTCTCTCACATTAAGTTTGGTCGATCATTATCAATATGGTGCACCGATTGATTTGGTGGACAATGTACATATTGTTTATAAAAAAATAGAAGGTAAGAAGACATCGTTTTTTGAACGCATTAAGCAGATGAAAGCGTTGGGTGAGCATGATATTATAATGGATATGGCAGATGATGCATTATCCATGTGGACGATGATACTTAATAAAGCTAAGTTAAAAATGGGTTTTCCCTATCGCGAATATCGTAAACTCTTCTTAGATATTGTGTTGGAGCGTTCCGATTTTCTGTTGGAGACTGAAAACTTACTCCATTTTGCTAATGTTTTTGGTGCAAGAAGCAAACACCCTTTGCAATATGCATTACCTAGTTATGTAAGAGATACAATAAACCCATATATCTGTTATTTCACAAGTGCTTCAACGCAACATAAGTGTTGGCCAAAAGATCATTTTATCGAGTTAGTACGAAAAATGTCGAAACAATTTCCAAAAATGACCCATATACTTATGGATGGTGTTAAACCGGATGAGAAAGTCGATGATATGATCGATGCACTCAAAGATTGTCTAAATGTCCAAAAACAAGAATTGCTTGGGCTTGACAAAGTGTATGAATATCTTGGGAAAGCAACGATGGTAGTCGCTAATGATACCGGAGTCAGAAATATGGCAATAGTTGTAAATACACCGACGGTAGGGATATTTTTTGCGACGGGTGCCTTTCGCTATTGGCCAAGAGACGGACTGCATGAAGCGATATTTACCCCTAATGCTACGATCCCGAGTATAGAAATGGTTTTTGAACAAAGTGTTGAGCATATTCGAACGCTGGGTATAAATGAATGAAAGTTTCAGTAATCGTTCCAACCTACAAAGATACAGATGCATTAAAGCTGATTCTTAATGCATTAGAGCAACAGACATATAAAGATTTTGAAGTCATCATAGCTGAAGATGATAACTCTACTGAGGTAAGAGAATACATTGATGGATACCATCCCTCGTTTGATTTAAAACACGTGTTTCAAGAAGACAAAGGGTGGAGAAAAACAAGGGTATTAAATCAAGCAATAAAGGCATCAGAAGGGGATTATCTTATATTCTTTGATGGGGATTGTTTGCCTTATAGCACATTTGTAAAAAACCATGTTTCATTGAGTGAAAAGAATCGGGTAGTTTGCGGACGACGTGTTAATTTAGGGGATATGATCAGTTTCGCATTGAGAAATAGAGAGATAAATGTTGGAGAGATCGAAGCGAATTATTTTCGAAATTACTCGAAGCTAAAACAAGATGGATCGCGTCATATTGAGCAAGGGTTAGATATCTTATCATGGTCTTTTATTCCAAAGTTTTTATTTGAGCTTTTTAATCGCAATATACGTTTAGTTGGATGTAATTTTTCAGTGTATAAAAGTAAAATGGTTGAAATAAATGGTTTCGATGAAGGATATCCTACCGGAGATATAGCGGATGATGTCGATATTGAATGGCGCTTAAACGCTATTGGCGTATATAACAAATCGTGTAAATATGCTGCTAATTTACTTCATTTAAATCATGATAGAATTGATCGTAAGCCGCAGCACGATAAGAATTATGCGGAGATGCTGGCAAAGCAGAAAATAAATCAACTGCGATGTGTCAATGGCATTGAGAAGTTGTAAGGGAAATCGATGTTAGTACAGATCGTAAAGAACTATAAAGATAGCTATCGGGATTATTCACCGGCGAGAAGTATGCGCTGGGGCGATGTTGAATTTACGGAAGAGAAAGTCAAAGAATGTGATTTTGTCGTAGTACTTAATACTCCTAAAAAAAATGTCAAAGTAAAATGTTCACCTGAAAATATTATGGCGATTATGCAAGAGCCCTATCATCATGGTGATACGGATTGGATGAATGATCAGCTTGAAAAATATCATTATGTACTGAGTAATCATACCCCTAATCCTATGCCGCAAAGAACACAGATTATTCCCTCACACGGTGCGTTGCATTGGTATGTTTGTAAAACATATGATGAACTTAAAGCCATTACCCATCCGATGGCAAAAGATCGCGTTATTTCGTGTATTGCTAGCAATTTAACACGTTGGCCCGGACATAAAAAGCGAGTTGCTTTTATTGATTATCTAAAAGAACATAATGAATTAGGAATTGATTTTTACGGTAAAGGGACGCAGTTTATCGAGGATAAATGGGATGGCGTAGCTCCATATAAGTACAGTATCGTCATAGAAAACAATGATATAGACGATTATTGGACCGAAAAAATCAGTGATGTGTATTTGGGATATGCGCTTCCATTCTATTTTGGATGCACCAATATAGATCATTATTTTCCTGAAGATTCTTACATTTGGATTGACATTAACGATCCTCTAAAAGCACTTCAAACGATGCGCGAGGCAATAGAGAATAATGAATGGGAAAAAAGAATTGAAGCTATCACGCAAGCAAGAGAACTTTTGTTAGATAAATATAATCTTTTTCCTTTTGTAGCAAATTTTGTAAAAGAGCACTATGTTGAATCACCGAAGAAAAATTTTATACTGGCTCAGTATCACTATTCGTTAAAAATAAGATTAAAAAGATATTTGGCTCGTAAGCAAAAAAAGATTCAAAAAATAGCCGCATTTTTTAAAAAATAATATGTTGAGAATGTCGCTATCGTAGTATCTTTTTAAGGGTTTTTCGTAATCGAATGCCGAAACGTTCAAGTTGATAACCCAAATCGGCACTAAAACAGCGATTATGCATGTAAAAATCATTTATCCGTGTAAATTTATCACTGTATCCTTTGTAGCGTGAGAGATGTTTGTAAAGTAAGACGTTTAATTTCTTGATCAACTTAATGTCATTGTAGTAATTTTCCAAAAAATATGCTTTTGCAATATCGTAATGAAAGACAAGTTTCGCATTATTGGAAGCTATACTGATCGAATCACTATGAACTCTAAAAAATGAGAGTTTTTGATTGACAAAAGCAAAGTATTTATAATGGGTCGCAGTTAATAAAAATATCAATAGATCATTTCCTATGGCCAGCATACTGAAATCGCTACCTACTTTATTGGGGATATCTAAAAGCATATTAGTGCGTAAATCTTTCATACGAAAGATGGCGCATCCGGGTGAGAGTGGATAATCTTTTCCGATAATGATACTATGGATATATTCTTCTGATGGATAGAGTCCAGATTCACCGATGTACCCTGCATTGCTACGTATATCGTTTTCTTCGTCAAAAACTTCGACACCGGAATAAGCAAACCCTACATCAGGATTATCAAGTAAGAAGGGAAGAGTTTTTGTGATGAATTCAGGGTCAATGAGATCATCGGACCATAAAATTTTCCCGTATTCACCTGATGCTTCATCAATACAGCGTTTCCAGTTTCTCATTGGACCGATGTTTTCAGAATTCTGAAATATTTTAATACGATGATCATTTTCGGATAACTCTTTGAGTATCATCCAAGTGTTATCCGAACTGTGATTGTCTACAACAATAATCTCAAGATTTTGATAGGTTTGATGAAGAGCTGATTGAAGGGTATCCGCAATATATTTTTCACGGTTAAATGCGGGTATCAAAATACTTACTAGAGGAGAAGACATTATGTTAATTCCTTTTTACAATTCTATGGATGAGAAAATATTTCGTATCTGTTTTTCGAACGTTTCTAGGGTATGATTTAAAAATATTTCATTTCTATTAGCATGAGAGAGAGCTACCAACTCGGTGTCGCTCAACATAGCTGCTGTATTAATAGAATGTTCGATTCCTTCTAATGAGAGTGTTTCAATAGTAATTCCTAGAGTGTTTAGCGTTTTTCCGCTCTCTATACTAGCTATCGGTATGAGTCCTGTTGCCATTGTGGTTAAAAGAGATGTAGATTGCCCTTCCGAACAACTTGGCATGATGGTAAATAAACATTGTCGAACTATGTGTAAAAAATCATCAGAATCAACTTGAACAAAGCCGTGTGTGTGGATATTAGCGAGTTGCAGTTCATCGTGAAAAACTTTATAAAAATCATCTTCTTTAGGGCCACAAATATGTAAATGCAAATGGGGATGTTGAGAAAAAAATTCCAAACATAAATCTAATCCCTTATGAATCAATCCTCCGCTGCCAAACCAAAGAAAGTGTTGTTTTGCAACAGATATGTCTCGGTTGAGTATAATAGATGAATTATAAAAAAGAGAAGTGGCATTGAGGGTATAAATGGGTGAATCAGTGTAGGGTTGATAGGTGCTTTGTGTCCATTCATTTCCTATGATGACCAATGCATCTGACATAGAACTTGATTGGCTCCATGTCCATTGAATAATCCGTTTTGGTTTCAAAAAAGTGTTTTTACCCCGATTTACAGCTTGAATACGTTTAATTTCTGCGCTATTTTGGTGGCATACATGTGCACCGGTTGCATAATAAATCCGCTTTATTGATTTATTATTAGTAAAACTTTTTTCAAGAGGTAATCCAAATCCAAAAATAACATCATAATATGTTAAATCAAAATTTCTGGGATTATCAAAACTGACAACATCTATATTGTAACCAATCTCAGAAAAATATTTTGCAATAATATGCGATTCATAATAGTTAGTATGAGCCGTATTCTTGATCAAAAAATGGTTAACATTATAGGAAATAAGCAGATTCTTATGAAACGTTGTTTTGTATATGTTTTTTGCAATTCTATTGGACTTTTTTGTACTTAGCAGCAGATCTACAAGTCGTTTCCGCATTTATTTTTGATCCCTTTTTATGCTCTTATAGTTTGAGGATATATTATTTGAATTTTAATAAAAATTTTAAATATGCTCTCTTCCAAGAACCTTTTGGGCAAGTAATATTAATATACCGTCTGTAAAAAATTTCGTACATTCTTTTGATTGTTTTTAATTGATTTCTATCAATACTACCTATGCTTTGCGCCAAATCTTGGATTTTCTGAGGAATCAGTGTGTCACTGTAAAATTGATCTATATTTGCTTTTTTTGATAAATTATTTTCATGCATTAGATATTCCGCTACTATTTCATTAACGAATCCAGCATCGTATTTTAGTAAAATTTTTAGCCACAAATAGGTATCGGGTGACATACAATCAAGATCAAATCCCCCTACATCAAGGTATGCTTTTCTTGAAAATAGGGCAGTAAGATGTGGTACTCCTATCCCTGTAATTCCAAACAATTCTTTATTATAGTTATTAAATAAAAACTCTTTTGGAATAAATTCATCAAATTTAGCTTCATAATTTGTAATGCGTTGAAATTGTGGATTAATTGAACAAAAGTTAGCAAATACCAAACCAATAGAGGGATATTTTTCAAATAAACGGACTGCTTTTGAGAGATAGCATTTATCAATAATAACATCATCATCGGGAATAAGGAGAATTATATTACCTGTACTAACATCTCGGATAACTTTATCCCAGTGAGTGCTTAAGGGTAAAAGCTCAGGGTGATGTACAGATATAAGATTTGGATATTTTGTTTTTAAACTTTCTAATACGTGTGCTGTATCATCTGTTGAAGCATTATTGGAAACAATGACTTCAAAATCAGGGTAATCCTGCGCAAAAGCGTGTTCAAGGGCTCTTTCGAGGTAGGATGATCTGTTACGTGTAGGGATTATTATCGAGACTTTATCCATTTTAGCCCTTTTTTGAGTTCTTTCATCAAATAATAACTGTACAGATAGATAAAATCAAATGTACCGAGTTTAGTAAATAAGAAAGTATAACCAAATGCTTCTTTGTTGAGTAATCTGATAAGCATTTTAAAGACATTTTTTTCTACTTTTTTATCAAACATTATTAAATCAGTCGGATAGGTTTTTAATAGATCGCTCCAAATATCAATAATTTGTTGTGCTCTTCTACGGTCATTTTTACGGTAATTTGTTAAAGTTCCGTTTTCATCATTAACCTGCCAATTATGATCACCGTCACGAATCGCGACCAGTTGGTCGTAGCAGAACCCTATTTTGGTATTTGAGCCGCCAAGATACCACATAAAATACTCTTCACATCCGTATTTCCATGATTCTGTAAAAATATTTAGCATCGTGTAACGCATCATACCTGTCAATATGCAGACAAATTCAGGTGGCTGTTTTTGATCTAACTGCAAAGAGATAGGATAAATTATTTCGCATCTATTTTGTTTCGAATAATCGGAATGAAATTGATTCTTATGTTTTGTACCATCGTGGTGTATGTGCAATGCATTTGAAAAACAGCAATCAATACTATTGTTAGATTGCAAAAATAGTACTTGTTTCTCTAATTTCTTCGGATCGATCCAAATATCATCATCCGGGGTGAAGGTGAAATATTCTCCGTTGACATAGCTTAATACTCTGAGGCTGTTACCGTCCATTCCAAGGTTTTTTTCATTTTTATGATAGTGGATACATTCATCTTTATAGCATTTTTCAATCAGCTCTTTTGTCTCGAGCGTATCAGAATTATCAGTAATAATAATTTCATAATTTGTATATGTTTGTGAGAGTATAGAGTCGAGCAATTTCTCCAAGAGAGAAGGTCTATTGTAGGTTGGAATACAGATGGAAACTTTTCCCAAGTTTGGTGTATTCATATAAATGCCCTTTTATTCTCTTCTTTTATACAAGGAATATTGACATTTTTGAAAAACTCCATTAATGACCGGCTACCCATTCAATCATTTTTCGAATACCTTCTTCTTTGGAAATTTTCGGTTCCCATCCTATCAGTTCTTTTGCTTTTGTTAAATCTGCGACAAAAATCTTTTGATCAGATTCTCTTACCGGAAGTTGAGTATATTCCATCTTCACGTCAAGTTCATTCTCTAAAAAATGAAATAGTTCGAGAAGTGAGGAAGAATTGTCTATACCGCCCCCGACATTAAATGCTTGACCTTTTATGTTATCTATTTTTGTTGAAGCTTTTAGGTAGAGAGCTACCATATCTTCGGCATGAGCTATGTCTCTTACCTGTTTGCCATTGCCTGAGATCGTAAAAGGCTCTTTCTGCGTTTTGTTTTTGATGTTTATGGCCTGTTGCGTGAACCAACCGATCCATCCTTGATCGTAGGTGGCAAATTGTCTTCCGCCAAACATAGAAGAGTGTCTAAATACAACGGTTTTTAGTCCGTATATTCGTGCAAAGTCAAGCATATACTGGTCTGCGCTTCCCTTGGATGTTCCATAGGGGGAATGAAAGTCAAGATTAACACTCTCATCAAATCCGTTTGGCTTTTCGATACATCGGTAGCGTGTTTCAGTCTCTTTATACGTGAACTGTTCTAAATCACCATAAACTTTATTGGTAGAAGAGTAAATAATAGTCGATTCAGGACTGTAGAGTCTTACGGCATTAAGTAGGTTAAAACTTCCACCGACATTGACCTCAAAATCCATTCGCGGGTCTAGGATGGAAGTTGTCATTGCAACTTGACCGGCTAGATGATAAATAACATCAGGCTTATAGGTTTTGATAGTACGTTCTACGTCGTTGGTATTGCGAATGTCTCCATGCACGAATTCGAATTTGCCTTGTGTTCGAAGCCATTCGAGATTTTGGTAACTGCCAAATCGGTAAAGAGAGTCAAATACTACAAGTTCATTTCCCTGCTTTAGTACTTCACTGGCTATATTGGAACCTAGAAACCCGCATCCGCCTGTTATTAAATATTTCATGCATTGGCCTTAATAAATTCGCTAATTTTCTTAATCATATAATTAATAGCATCATCGCCCATACCTGGGTATAAACCTATCCAAAAGCTATCATTCATGATTTTATCGGTGTTGATTAAGTCCCCAACAACTCGATACTCTTCATTTTTAATCAAGCTATCAAACATAGGGTGTCTTAGCATATTTCCTGCGAAAAGATTTCTTGTTTGAATATTAGAATTTTCTAAAAATTCAACAATATCATTTCTTGAAAATTTCACACCCTCTTTTAACGTTATCATGAATCCAAACCAACTAGGATCGCTAAGCGGTTGTTTTTCTACTAAGGTGATTTCTTTCAAATCTTTCAATCCATTGTAGAGTTTAGAAAAATTTTCTTTTCTTTTTTCGACAAAAGTGGGGAATTTTTCGAGTTGCGCTACACCGATTGCTGCTTGCATATCGGAAACTTTGAGATTGAATCCGAAGTGCGAGTAGACGTATTTGTGATCATACCCTTTTGGTAATGTTCCGAAACTCTGAGAAAATCTGCATCCGCATGTATTATCTATACCGCTTTCGCACCAGCAATCACGTCCCCAGTCACGCATAGAGAGCATAATTTTTTTAAGAAGCGGATTATCGGTATAGGTTGCGCCGCCTTCCCCCATGGTCATATGATGAGGGGGGTAAAAACTGCTCGTCCCGATGTCTCCCCACGTTCCTGTTGGTTTCCCATCATAAATGGAACCAAGTGCATCACAGTTGTCTTCGATGAGCCAAAGGTTGTGTTTGTCGCAGAACTCTTTAACGGCTTTTAAATTAAAAGGGTTTCCTAGCGTATGTGCAATCATCACCGCTTTTGTTTTCGGACTAAGTGCTGCTTCGAGTTGTGTGGTATCGATGTTGAAGTGTTTTAATTCCATATCAACAAAGACAGGAACGGCACCGTATTGGACTACAGGAGCAACGGTAGTTGGAAATCCTGCGGCAACAGTGATGACTTCATCTCCCCGTTTGATCTGACGATTTCCCAGTAGTGGCGAAGTTAGGGCATAAAATGCGAGTAGGTTGGCAGAACTTCCGCTGTTGACTAAAAATACCCATCGTACATTTAAATATTCAGATAATTGTTTCTCAAATTTTTTGGAATAATCACCGTACGTTAACCAAAAGTCCAAAGATGAATCGATAAGATTTATCATCTCTTTTTCATCAAAAACACGGCCGGCATAATTGACCCGGCTTTTCCCCTCAACGAATACTTTCTCTTGTTGCGGTTTATGTACGAGCTCGTAATATTCTTTAGTTTTGTCTAAAATTTCTTGTTTTAGCTGTTCTTGTTTATTCATTTGAGTATTCCTTGTAGCGTGTTTTTGATCCCGTCTTCGAGGCTGATATTTGGTTTCCATCCTAACCTTGTAAGCTTTGATATATCAGCTTGCATATCCATTTTTTCATTAGGACGATACGGTATTGCTCCAAAATCAAGTTTTGTATTTAGAGGCCGTGAGATGGATAATTGAGTATAAATAATACTCAAAAACTCTTTGACTTCTATTGAATGACCGGATCCAAGTTCAAACTCTTCATAGGCGGGAAAAGTATGAAAATTTAGAATGATTGTCATAAAAGCCTCTACGATATCGTCGATATAGATGAAATCTCTCTTTTGGATTCCGCTGGTGAGGGGAATGGTTTTAACATCGGCTTTTAATTGTTCAATGATCCAAGAAACAAATTTGGTCGTATCATCTTGAGGACCGTACATATGTTCTATTTTTAGGTTGACCATTTTAGTAGTGTGAGAGGATAAAAACTTCATCCAGTCAACAAGCTGAGCTTTTGATAGCGAATAGGCGTTGATATCCCTCTCTAGCAATGTATCCGTATTAAGAAATAGCTTAACATTATTCTCTATCGAAAGTTCTAACAGTTTCAGTCCAAATAATAAATTGGTACTGATAATTGAAGAAATTTCCTTGTTGAACCTTCCATAATCCGTTACCGTATTGACTACGATATCGATGGTATGGTGTTTGAAAATATCGGCAAGATCCACTTCATCCGCATTGTAAAATGTTGCACGATCCAATTCATTCGTTACTCTGTAACAATCCGATTCTTTTCTCTTTAAAGCGATGACCGTATAATTCTCATTCAAGAATTTTTTGAGCAGAGAACTGCCTAAAAAACCTGTAGCACCGGTAAGCAATACCGTCATAACTTTAAATGGCCCATACTAATTTTTTATTTTTTGCATCCGCTATATAGGCTTTTAGGTCTTCTTCGGTTAATGTACTGCCATTTTCATAAAAAGCTTTGTACCATTTAACTGTTTTTTCAAACGTTGTCGCGCTATCCCACACGTCTTTCCATTTTAGATGGATATGGGCTTTAGAACAGTCAAGTTTTAAAAGATTTGCTTCATGGAGCTGATGAGGATCACGAGTTATCTCATAATCGATCTTATCCCAATGTTGTTTGACATTATTTACTACTTCTTCGACGGTTATGCTTCCCTCATCGCTGGGACCAAAGTTCCACGCTTCCCCGAACTGCACTTTTTCTTCCAACAGTTTTTGTCCGATAGCAAGATACCCACTGAGTGGTTCAAGGACATGCTGCCATGGGCGCGTAGCATTGGGATTTCGAATGCTGACTTTTTTCCCTTTTGAAACGGAGAGCATAATATCGGTCATCAAGCGGTCTTGTGCCCAATCGCCGCCGCCGATCACATTGCCCGCGCGGCAGGAAGCCAATAAAGTGTTGTGCGATTTTTTATACTCTTTGGGGTTAAAATAAGAGTTTCGATAGGAGTTGGCCAACAAATCAGCACACCCTTTGGAAGAACTGTACGGATCATATCCTCCCATCGGATCGTTTTCACGGTATCCCCAAACCCATTCACGATTTTCATAGGCTTTATCGCTTGTGATGTTAACGATGGCTTTGACCTTATGTGTACGGCACGCTTCAAAAACCTTCAGTGTCCCCATGACATTGGTTTCATAGGTTTCGATAGGGTTATCGTAGGACAATCTAACCAACGGTTGTGCCGCTAGATGAAATACGATGTCCGGTTTGTGTGTTGCAAGTGCGAGATTTAATTTGTCTAAATCGCGGATATCTCCGATAATGGAAACGATATCAAGATTGAGCAGTTCAATATGGCTTGGCTCAGTTGGAGCCTGAAGCGAATAACCGACAACTTTGGCTCCCATACTTTTGAGCCAATAGGTTAGCCATGAACCTTTGAACCCTGTATGTCCGGTTACAAATACGGTTTTATTGTTATATATTCCCCCAAAAAGATTGGTCATTACCATACTTTCCAAGGAGCTTTTTTCGTATCCCAAAGGTTGTTGAGATCATTTTTGTCTTTTAGGCTGTCCATAGGTTTCCAAAATCCTGAGTGTTTATAGGTGAAAATTTCGCCGTCACGGGCGAGGCTTTGTAGTGGATTTTGTTCGAATACGGTGCTGTCACCTTCGGTGATGTAGTCAAATACTTTAGGCTCACAGATAAAAAAACCGGCATTGATCCATCCGCCATCCCCTTTCGGTTTTTCAAGAAAATGGGTTACTTGATGATTTTCTTCTATATTTAAGGCGCCGAAACGACCCTCAGGCTGTGCAGAGGTCATTGTCATAGCTTTTCCGTGAGATTTATGAAATTCCACCAATTCGGCTATGTTAATGTCTGCAACACCATCACCATAGGTGAGCATAAAAGGCTCATTACCGATAAATGATTGTGCCCGTTTGACTCGCCCGCCGGTCATACTATCCAAACCGGTATCCAAAAGGGTGATTTTCCACGGCTCGCTTGAATTGTTTAATACTTCCATCTTGCCGTTTTGCATATCAATTGTCACGTCACTTTGGTGGAGGAAATAGTTGGCAAAATACTCTTTGATAAAATAGCCTTTATAGCCGAGAAGTACTACAAAGTCATTAAATCCGTAATGACTGTAAATTTTCATAATGTGCCAAAGAATGGGTTTTCCCCCAATTTCTACCATCGGTTTTGGACGGATATCTGTCTCTTCAGAAAGACGAGTACCATAACCACCTGCGAGTAATAATACTTTCACACACAATCCTTTTTATTTAAACTATATTTATTTTTCTTTTGTAATTTTATCGTATAAAAACAAAAAGCATTAACAAAGTCTCTCGTCTTTGGGGGTCATTCCAATTTGTTTTTCATATGCTATTACCGCGAAGAGCACAAACATCATAGCGAAAATATTATTGTAAGGTTTCATTAAAATTATGATGTCAGCGATACCGTCGAATGCAGTGAACGTAAAAAATGTTAAAGCAGATCCAAAGGCTAATGGAAGATCTTTGAGCTGATATAGCAATATAACAACGGCACTAATCAATAAAAAGTAGCCTATTAGGCCATATTTAGTGATAAATTCAAGGTGCTGATTATGAAAAGTTCGATTCCAATCCGTTTGCGGATTAGGATGTTTTTTTGTCCATTCGATCAATTTATCTATATTGTCTCCAGCTCCTGTGCCAAATATTGGGTCATTAAGAATGATCTCTTTTGAAGCATGGATTAAATAAAGTCGACATCCCCAACTTCCTTCTAAACTTTGGATATCTTGATAGTTAGTTAACTCTTGAAAACCAACTTTAAAGCGATCTAATTTACCAACAGTATTGAGGACAAAAACTCCGGTGCCTAGTGTTAATAAAAATATTAATGATAATTTAAAATTCAAGTTTTTTCTGAAATAGGTTATTAATAAAATGACTGCTGTTAATATGAAACCGATCTGAGCAGCTCTGCCATAGTTAATAAAGAGTCCGATTAATGAAACGAAAGCAATACCATAGTACAGCCGTTTTTGGACCAAATTCGTTTCATTAAAGGCAAAAATATAACTCATCAATACGGCTAATGCCATATAAGGTGTTGAAATTGTGTATGAGAGAGTCCCTTGCGGATTCTCAGAGGTAGAGATTCCAGCGCCTAATAAACCGGCATAAATACTAAGACTAAAAAGGGCATAGAAACCAAAACTTAGAACGAATAGTTTGATCCCTTGTAGCGCTTCTTTGTGATTTAGAATGCTAAAAAATAGAGGAATAGTGATCCAGTAATATTTAAAGAACATTTGGGATTCTTTATACGATTCGAGATTAGAAGACCAAAAGTAGCTGAGATAGGTATAGATAATAAAGAGAAAAAAGATGATAATAGGTTTGGATTCGATAATAGATTTTAGTTTCGTCCAATATCCATTTTGTCGAAATGCCAAAAGCCAAAATAGTATTAAAAATGCTGTCAGTACTCCCATTTGTCCTTTGAAAAAATTCCACGGTACGAGAAAGATAAATAGATAGAGATAGTTAACAACCCATTTATGTGGAATATGTATCAATTTCATTATTCTAAGAGCTCCAAATATTGTTTGATTTCTGCTTGAGTTGAAAATTTTTCAGCTATCTTGGTAATATTTCCCTGATTAATAGATCGGTTTTGGGCGCAGTGTAATAATGTATGAGATAACTGATCAATATTTTTGTTTTCGACAAGATGAAAATCCAAACCGAGCTCTTTTAATTCAGGAAAAGAGGTATTATCATAGGCAATACATTCTAATCCGCATGACAGAGCTTCTAAAAATGCGTTGCTGAGTCCCTCTCCATAACTTGGAAATAAAAAAAGATCTGCTTTGGCATAATAGTCTATAACGTTAGGCGTATGACCTACGAGAGTAATTTTATCTTTATAGGGGAGTGAATTATAAAAGTCCATGAATATAGTATGATATTTCGGTGCAATGCCGCCTGCCAGATAAAAGTGAAAATCGATCCCTTTTTCATATAAAATGTTACAAGCTTTGATGGCATCAGCTTGCCCCTTTCTTGCTTCAATTCTCCCTACGTTAAGTAATGTGAAACAATCAGATTTTATAGGATGAAAATTAGGAAGATTGACGGAAGAATAGATAAGTTTACTTTGCGATTTTTGACCAAAAGGGATAATGAAATCGACATTTTTTTGTAAATGTTTGCAGATAGCGACATGATAATGTACATCACTATAGATGAGCTTATGAAACCAATCTTTTTTTGGAGCGGATTTGTTAGTGCCATGGCGAACAATTAGATTCATATTCAGTCCTAAGAATGAAAAATAAAGAGATTTAAGTTCACTGGCTCCGAAAAAGATAATATTCTTAATCCCTTTTTCCTGAATGATACGGCGTACACGGAAAATAATAGATGGGCTAATTGAAAAAAGAAAGGGAATTGTTTCTAACTCAATACTATTGTAGCCGATATAGTCGTTTTTTGAATTAGCAATGAAACAATCTTGTTTCGCAATAAGTGTAATCAGTGTATGTGAACTAAGCTTTTTTGCAAGCTTGATTGCATCGATTTCCATTCCACCCGAATTGGGGGAAAGACAAATGATTGCAGTTGGATTTTTACGATTTAGATTCACTGCCATCCATTTTTTCTGCATATTTCGATATATTCAAGAATCGTTTTTTTTGGACTCCACCCTAAAGCTTCGGTTTTGGCTGACATAACATCAGCCGTCATACGATTCCCTTTACGTTCGGGTAGCATTTGAATTTCTCCGCCAAACATTTGGGCAATCTCCAACACTGAAAATGCTTCGGGGCTGCCGATACCGAATTCATCTCCGTAGCCGTTTTCTCCGACCAAGATCAAACCGTCGATAATATCGTCGATATGGGTAAAGTTTCGTTTTTGTATTCCCGGGCTAACAATCGTCAAAGGCTCGCTATTTTTCATTTTTTCTTTGAATAGTGCGATAAGGGTTGCGTATTTTCCGCTCTGAATCTCTCGTGAACCGTAGACATTGTAAAAATAGGTAATGGCATATGGGACATTGAACCAGGTTCCGTAGTTCATTACAAGTTCGGTATTGGTTGCTTTGGTCCATGCATAAGGTGATGCACTTCTTCCAAGTCCACCGTCTCCAAATTTTGTTGAGCTCCCTGCATAGAGAATTTTACATCCGACTTTTCGAACAAATTCGAGTACGGCGAATATCCCGTCTTTATTGTAGCGCCAAACTTTTTCAATATCGTCAAAGCTTTGTTCGACCCTGCTGTATTCACCTAGATGGTATACCATGTCCGGATTAAAGGTGATTAGCTCGCTTATTTGAGCAGTCTCTCCTTTGATATAAGTGACATTCGGGACATGATTGGTTTCACTTCCGGTAAAATAGTTATCGAGGCTGTATACCTCGTAATTTGGATTTTTGGAGAGTCGCTCACAGAGGTGACTTCCGACAAATCCGGCTCCGCCTGTTACTAATATTTGTTTTCGCACACTATATCCCTTATTATTTCAATAATTCATCTTGTTTTTTATGGGTCCATTTACCACGCGGCTTATCCATATACTGGAAGTACTCGTTAGTAAAACTTCCTTGTATACAGGTGTATTTGTTAAGGCGCTGATTGACTTCATCATCATCTTTAATAGCTCTGTTGAGAACAGTCGGTCCCGTTAGATCATAGACGCCGCCACCAATATTTTTTTGTTCGATGTTATCAACGATAATATCAAGTGCTTTTTGCAGATGGGGATTATTCGGTGCACTCGCAATAAAATAGTTACTGAAGCGATGCTTGGTCATGAGAAGCAACTCTTTATCCTCGGGTTTAATCATCCACGAAAGAGGCCAGAGTGCATGTGCATCGATATCCATATAGACGCCGCCGGAGTGATTGAGGGTGAATAGCCTCCAAAAGTCAGCTTGCGATGCTCCGTCGGTGAGTTGCTCAAACGCATTCGCGACTCTTTCGGAGGCGTGTGTTTTAATAAACTCCAAACGATCTTCCGTACTGACATAGCGGTATTCCCAATCTAAAGACATCAAACGGTTAAAGAGATAGTTGATGTAGATAGGCAAGGTGGCACTATTAGAATAATTTGTTTGCCAAATGATTTTTGGGATAATCGATTTTTTGCCTGAAATAAATGCTTTGCTATAGAGAGGGATTGTAAATCGTTTATTTTTAAAAATGAAATGGAACAGATAGGCAAATCCTTTCACAAAAGTACCGATCAATTTAGCTGATCTATTTATGATTAATGACCCTATATGCACATATTTCCTTTGTAGTATTGTTTTTAATTTGTAATTTTACTCGATAGATTCTATATTATCGGTTACGTCTAGTCCCGATAAATTCCAGAAAAAAGGCTAAAAATATCCCCATTATCAATCCGCTGATTAATGCTACTGTAATAATCAATCCCTTTTTAGGTTTAATTGGATTGGTTTTAATATGTATTTCACCAATTATTTGCGTCATTGTTATTTTCGTATGAGCATTTTGATATAGTTTGGCTTTTTCGGCATGACGCTGAATTATGAACTGTACGGTACTGTTTAATTGGGACATAATTTCCGTTTTTTCC
Organism: Sulfuricurvum sp.; assembly: GCF_030691015.1. Taxonomy (GTDB): domain Bacteria; phylum Campylobacterota; class Campylobacteria; order Campylobacterales; family Sulfurimonadaceae; genus Sulfuricurvum. Next base: position 26,432 of record NZ_JAUYFF010000010.1, on the reverse strand, counting down.
GTTTTTTCCGTTGTAATGCGAAGCATATTTGCGACACCACTAGGAACTTCTACTTTTAAATCGGATATTTGCGCTGTAATCTCTTTAAGCGTATTGATATTGTCAAGATAAAAAATATTTGTTGAGCCGTTGTTATTCATTCCTTCGTTAACGTTGACAACTTCTCCGATTTCTAGCAATACTTCACCGCTGTAAATAGGCGGTGTCGTCCAAGCATATATAGCTGCAGAGAGCGCGGCAATGAGCGGGGTGATCAAAATAACAAACTTACGTTTTACAACAGTTGACCACATTTCGTATATATTGATTTCATCATTTTGAATTTTTGGTTCAGATTCTTGCATTCTATATCCTTTTAAAAGAAAGGATTATAGGTATTTATCGATGAGATTTAACTGAAGTAGGGATTTTTAAGTAATAAGTGAGGATAATACTCGACATTATCATTTATATTGAGAGCAGTTTTTGAACGATATTTTCTTTATGGGCAAACTAATCGTTGCGTTTATGTCCACATTTTTTTTCATTAAGTTGATTATTCGCTATGCACCCTCTTTCGGTCTCATTGATATTCCTAACCATCGCAGTGCACATAAACACGTTACGCCTCGCGGTGCAGGAATCGGTATGGTACTAGGTGTGATGGTTTCAGATTTGATTTTTTTAAACGATATTATTTTTTCTCATTTTACTTCTTTTCTTGCAATTTTTCTTGTATTTGTTGTGGGAGTTTTGGATGATCATCGTGATGCTACGCCAAAAACTAAGTTTTATGTTATTTTCGCAGCAGTATTACTGCTGGCATATGATGGTATGATTGTGCATTCATTGGGGAACCTTTTTACATATCAGCTTACATTGGGGTGGTTTGCGATCCCTTTTACGATGTTCGCTGTTGCCGGATTTACCAATGCGCTTAACCTTTCTGACGGACTTGACGGGCTTGCGGGACTACTTAGTATTATCATTCTTTCCACTTTATGTTTTATCGGGTATGAAAATCATGATTTTTTTATTGTTGTGACGGCACTCTCTTTTGTAGCTTCCATCATGGCATTTATGTGGTTTAACTGGAATCCGGCAAAAATATTTATGGGAGATAGCGGATCGCTGACGTTAGGGTTTGTAATATCTCTTTTGAGTATTAAAGCGTTGGATTATATCAATCCGATTTCTATTTTATTTATTGCGGCAATACCGATTTTGGATACGCTTATCGTAATGATCCGTCGTAAGCGTAATGGACACTCCATGTTTGCTCCGGATAAATTACATATTCATCATATTTTACTTCGTTTTTTTAATGGCAACGTTCGTAAAACTGTTATCTTGATTGCATTGCTTCAACTCGGATTTTCGATTATTGGGATCGCTTTTTCAGGGGACGGACAGCAGCGTTATTTGTTTGCGTTGTTCTTTATCAACGCCACAGCTTTTTACATCCTGCTTAACGGGATGCTAGAACGACAGAATAAGTTTACTGTTTATCGGAATAAGCAACGGAAAAATCATTAGAATTTAGATATTCTTAGAGAATTTAAAATGTGAGAGGCTGCCGCCTCAACGGAAAAAGTTTGTTCGAGCAGCTTTTTGGCATTCTCACCTGTTTGCTTCCTGTATTGATCGTTGTGCAGGAGCTTAAGTGCATTCGCTAAAAAGATTGTATCTTCACCATTGGCTGAGATTAGCCCTGCATTTGCACCCTCTATAACAGGTTTTAGGTCATTTCCGGGATTGATACTTCCCAGTATAGGAATACCCTGCACCATATAGCCAAGTAGCTTGCCCGGAAAATTATGGGTTGTGTGGTTTTTGTGAAGAGTAAAAAGACCGATATCAAATTCTGAAAGCATTTGTTTGTAGACTTCCTGTGAGACGGAAGGGAGCAAGGTTATATTAGATAGATGCTCTTTGTCGATAGCCTCTTTGACGACTTCGACTTCATCGCCTGCTCCGACAAGGACAAAATGGGCTTTTTTTTCTTCGCACATGTTTTTGGCAAGACGGACAATATTCATCATATCCTGAGCATGACCGATATTGCCGCCGTAAAAGTAGACGATTTTATTCTGCAACCCTAATGACTCCCGAAAATGAGAGTTGGAATTGACCGGCGTATTGGCAGCCCAGTTGTACAGAACTTCGATAGGTCTTTTTGTTTGGATTATTGATTCAAACCACTCCTTATTTTTAGGAGACATGACCCCGATTGTATCGGCTGCATCATAGTTTTTGGTTTCAAAAAAACGAAAATATTTTTCTATAAACGATTTGGATCGTATCAACCCTTGATCTATTGCCCACTGCGGAAAAAAATCGCGTAAAATGAGATAGCTTGGCACACCCCAAATTTTTTTGAGTTTATAGACTAAATTGCCCCAAAAAATAGAGGGTGAGTAGTAGACGATCAGATCGTGCTTATTTTGTTTAATAAGAGGCTTTAAACTACGCCATGCACGATGTGAGAGGAGTGTTTCATTCAGTGCTCTTTGGATTTTCCCCACATTCTTTATTTTGCCGCTTTTGAACCGCCATATCGTGATACCGTTGAGAAGGGAAATATCGATTGAGTGATCAAGCTCTTCCGAAGGGGTGATTACGGTTACTTCATGTCCCTGTACTAAAAATTCACATGCAAGCTCATGCATCATCTTAGCCGCAACTTTCTTGCTCTCAGGTAAGTAGTCGTCGACTATGAGACAAATTTTCATTTTATACGCGTTTTTGCCAGACTACGCGATTGATATAATCCGTATAGGAAAGGATGATTCGAAGCACTTTGTCCGAGACGTTGGGTATCGAATAATCGTTGACGGGGCGAAGCGTTCTCTCATCGTCACGTTTTTGCGTTTCTAGAATGTGTAAGCCTTGCAAAATTCTCTCTTTGGATAACCCCACCATCATCACTGACGCTTCTTCCATCGCTTCAGGTCTTTCGTGCGCATCGCGGATATTGAGTGCCGGAAAATTTAAAATAGACGATTCTTCGGAGATTGTTCCGCTGTCTGATAGAACTGCCTTTGCTTCGATTTGCAGTTTAACGTAATCAATGAATCCCATCGGTTTCATCAGCTTGATTCGCTCGTCAAACTGTACGCCTGTCTGCTCAATGCGGTTGCGTGTTCTGGGATGGGTGGAAACAATGATCGGCATGGCGTATTTTTCTGCTACAGCATTCAGTGAGTCGACTAAAGCATAAAAATTCTCATCCGAATTGATATTCTCTTCACGATGTGCTGAGACGACGAAATAGTTCCCTTTGGTCAGTTCCATGGTTGTGAGAATATCTGATTTGTTGATCTCTTCAATCTTTGAGTTGATCACCTCGAACATTGGGCTGCCTGTTTTGATGACACGATCGGGACTCATCCCCTCACGCAAGAGATATTCGCGAGCAATATCGCTGTAGGTGAGATTGATGTCGCTAACATGATCGACGATTTTTCGGTTTGTCTCTTCGGGGACACGCTGGTCGAAACAGCGGTTACCCGCTTCCATATGGAAAATAGGGATTTTTCTTTTTTTAGCGGGAATGGCGCACAAACAGCTGTTGGTGTCTCCCAGTACCAAAAAGGCATCCGGTTTTTCATTTTCAAGGATCGGATCAACATTGATCAAAATTTTCCCGACCGTTTCTGTTGCATTTGATCCGGCGGCATTTAGAAAATAGTCCGGTTTACGGATACCGAAATCATTGAAAAAAATTTCGTTGAGTTCATAATCATAATTTTGCCCCGTGTGTACGAGTATGTGCTCGATGCTCTCGGAAGATTCCAGTTTAGCAATGACGGCTGAGAGGCGAATAATTTCAGGTCGGGTGCCGACTATTGTCATTACTTTTAATTTTTTCATTATTTCACCACCAAAAAGTTTGTATCAGGCGCATTTGGATTATAATTTTCATTTGCCCAAATTAGTAAAACCATTTCATCATCACCAGTATTGGTAATATTATGCGTATACCCAGGTATCATTTCCACTATTTCAAGCTCTTCTCCACAGACATTGTATTGAATGATTTCATCACTATTAATATCTCTTAATTCAATAAGTGCTTTACCTCTAATAACTAAAAATTTTTCATTTTTAGTATTGTGATAATGATTGCCTCTTGTAACTCCAGGTTTTGTTGTAGATAATCCAAGCTGACCACTGTCAAGTGTTTTTAGAATCTCATAGAAAGTTCCACGTATATCTTGATGACCACTTAGTTTATATGAAAACCGATCATGAGGAAGAAAACTAAGATAGGTTGCATACATAGCCCGCTTAAAGCCATCAGCAATTTGAGGAATCAACAAACTTGTGCGACTTTCTCTAAATTGGTACAGTAAATCTTCAATTTCACCTAGTGTTTTTTGATATATAACGGGAATGTCATAATAAAGAGAATCTGATTGACTCACAAAAAGCCTCTCTATAAATGCTCCAATTACATCTCCAATATAGACTAAGTTTAATATCGTAGTTCTATCATTGACTTGAATGGGGAGATCTCTCGTAATATTATGACACCATGTAGCTATTGCAGAATTATAGTTTGGTTTTGACCATTTTCCAAAAACATTTGGTAACCTGTAGATAAAACATTTTACATGATAGTCTATAGAATATTGCTCAATTATTTTTTCACTCATCTCTTTGCTTTTGGCGTAATCACTATCTCCACCGACTTGTGTTGACGATGAAAGAAGAATGGGTACTTTTTTTTGTAATTTGACAAGAGTATTAACAATCAATTGAGTAAGATCACTATTCCCGTGATAAAATTCCACACTATTTTGAGGGCGATTGACACCCGCCAAATGAAAAATAAAATCTGCTTTTTCAAGTAGATTTTCTAAGTGTTCTTGAGAATCATTTTTTGTGTAAGTAAAAACTTCAAGGCTTTTTGTTCTAGCCAGTGATTCAATCAAGTTTTTCCCGATAAACCCATTGCTTCCTGTTACTAATATTTTCACACAATCACTCCAAATTGGGATAAATCATCTTTAATTTCACGTAATCCGAGTAGCATTTCACGTAGCTCTGCTTCATCGAGACGATGGGTATTGTGAGAGTGATATTCGTGAGCCTGTGTCACGACAGTTTCGCCGTCTTCGACGAATTTACTGTAGTTCAGATCGCGCGTATCTGCGGGGATGCGGTAATATTCTCCCATATCCACAGCATGAACCATCTCTTCTTTCGTCAGTAGCGTTTCGTAGAGTTTTTCACCGTGGCGTGTGCCAATAATATTAACTTTTTGCTCCGGTCGATTGAGTAGATTCTTAAGGGTATGCGCCAGTAATTCGATCGTTGCAGCGGGAGCTTTTTGGACGAAAATGTCTCCGTTATGACCGTTTTCAAACGCAAAAAGGACTAGTTCAACCGCTTGATCCAAACTCATCATAAAGCGGGTCATTGCGGGGTCTGTGATTGTGATCTCTTTACCGGCACGGATTTGGTCGATGAACAACGGAATGACCGATCCGCGAGAGGCCATGACATTTCCGTATCGGGTACAAGCGATCATAATCTCATTATCGAATAGATTGCGCGATTTGGCAACGGCAACTTTTTCCATCATCGCTTTAGAAATACCCATGGCATTGATCGGGTAAACGGCTTTATCCGTACTGAGGACAATCACTTTTTTGACATCGGCATTGATAGCACAATTGAGTACGTTTTCGGTTCCGATAACATTGGTCTGTACCGCTTGCATCGGGTGAAACTCGCATGAAGGAACCTGTTTTAGGGCAGCTGCATGAAACACATAATCAACCCCGCGCATTGCATCGATGATCGAATTGATATCACGTACATCGCCTAGATAAAATTTGAGTTTTGGGTTATTGTATTGCTTACGCATATCATCCTGTTTTTTCTCGTCACGGCTGAAAATACGGATCTCTTCAATATCCGTATCTAAAAATCTGCGTAGGACGGCATTGCCGAATGAGCCTGTGCCTCCGGTGATAAGAAGCGTTTTATTCGAAAAAACATTATTTTTAATCATACGAAACCTTATATTACTAATTATGGCATTTTAGCAGATAATCGATTCATTCCCGAATACCTTAGTGATGTTCCAAAACTTCTTTTTATCGATTTTGCGTTGCGTATCCATTGGTTACCAGAAAATCTTTGATATGCAGTGCAAACAGGTGCAAGGCTGCATCGTTAAAATGCATGGAGTCATAACTCATTTTTTCTGAAACATCGAGTTTTACAGTGGGAAATTCTTTCTGTAACCGTTCTTTATCTATTTTTGAAAGAGTATCGGGCATCGATTTTTGCATTTCCAAGATTTTGATATCTTTTAACAGAGGGTCTTTGATGATATCATTGATGATCTGCATCGTTGCCCCGTCCATAATGGTGTAGTACTCATTATCGGTTGGAAAAACTTTTTGCGTTACCAATACAAAGCGGATTCCTTTAGATTTGCATAGCTCTTTCATCATATAGATATTGTCTCGGACGGTAGCACTGACTTTATCATAGTTGGCTATTTTCTTCGTTTCAAGAATAAAAGTGCTGTTGAAATCTCGGACTGCCGATCCATTCAAGCTGTTATTGGCAATGTATTCATCCACTTGATGGTTATAAGTGTAAATTTTCAGAAGGCTTTTGACAAAAGGGTATTCCATACGGTATTCGGGTTTCTCGGAAAGTTCTTTGGTCTTGAACGGAATCCTCATATGGGTATAGTCTCTTTTGAACTCAGGATAAAGACCGGCCCAATATATATCGTTGATAGGCAAATACGCAATGACGATATCGGGCTGATATGCAAACCCCGATGTCGTCAGATCGATTAGATTTTCCATTGATGTATATCCACCGGTTCCTCCGTTGATTGCACGGACAGTGATGTTTTGCTGTTTGTTCAGTAGTTCTGCGACGATAAATGCCCACGGTTGATAGGTTGTACTACCTCCGAGTGTTAAAATTCGCAACTCATCTTTGGCTTTTGGCTGATCGAAAATACGGGCATCTTGTTGGAGTACGGTATGCCCGTACGAGTCGACCACCATATTGAAACGGTATTGGTTTGCATAGGGTTTTATCCCACTATTTAGTGAATAGCTTTTATAGGGATGCTCGACAATTTCCATTTTTTCTTTGAGACCTTCGTTGACCGTTTTAAGTAGTCTGTCTTTACCAAAATAGATGAAAACCCCTATTATGCCATCTACAAGTAAAATCGTGATGGACAACATGATGAAATAAAAAACGATATTCTTTTTAGTCAAGTTCAAATTCCGTTTCCCAGCTGCCAGAATCCGCAAATGCAGGTTGGTTGTATTTATAGAGTACGTAGTCGTCGATAACCAGTACATCGATTTCAGTTCGCATGAAACAGCGATAACTGTCCTCGGGCGTACAGACGATCGGTTCGCCTCGGACGTTAAAGGATGTATTGACGATGACCGGGCAGCCGGTTCTTTTTTCGAATTCCTGTAAAAGACGGTAATACCGGAGATTGGTCGATTCGTGCACGGTTTGTATCCTCGCACTGTAATCGATGTGGGTTACAGCGGGGATTTCACTGCGGGGAACATTGAGCTTGTTAATGCCGAAAAGCGTTTCCTGCTCTTCGGTCATTGCGAAGCACTTCTCCTTTTTGACGGGTGCAACCAGAAGCATATATGGGCTGTCGGTTTCAAGCTCGAACCATTCGTGCACTTTTTCGCGCAACACGCTCGGGGCAAACGGTCTGAATGATTCCCGATATTTAATTTTTAGATTCATGGTTGATTGCATCTTTGTGCTGCGGGCATCGCCGATAATGCTTCTGTGCCCGAGTGACCGCGGGCCAAATTCCATCCTGTCATAATGCCAACCGATCACTTTTTCTTCCGCCATATTTCTTGCAACGGTCTTGATTAGCTCTTTTTCATCATCGTAGTAATCGTATACGGCATTGACGGAATCCAAATACGTTTTAATGGCTTCAGATGAATATTTCGGTCCCAGATAGGAACCTTCCATCTTATCCAGCTCGTTCGGACAAATTGTGCGTGGATGGGCCAGTTCCTGGTAATACACACTCATGGCACCGCCGAGTGCTCCTCCGGCATCACCGGCTGCAGGTTGTATCCAGATATTTTTGAAAATGTTCTCTTGTAGTAGTTTTCCGTTGGCGACACAGTTTAATGCTACTCCACCGGCCAGACAAAGATTGTCTGAACCAGTGACTTGTTTAGCATGTTTAGCCATTTTGATCATAATTTCTTCCGTAATTACTTGCACCGACGCTGCCAAATCCATCTCTTTTTGGGTGAGACTGCTTTCAGCTTTTCGGGGTGATCCTCCGAACAGATTGTGGAATTTTTGGTTGGTCATTGTCAGGCCGGTCGTATAGTTGAAGTAACTCATATCCAGTTTGAAAGAACCATCGTCTTTGATATCTATCAAATGCTCTTTGATAACGGAAACGTATTTTGGATTGCCATAAGGAGCCAGTCCCATCACTTTGTATTCGCCGCTATTGACTTTAAATCCTGTGTAATAGGTAAAGGCCGAGTACAGCAGACCGAGCGAATGGGGAAAATGAATTTCCTGCAAAAATTCTATAGTATTATTTTTACCATAGGCTAAAGAGGTTGTTGTCCACTCGCCGACACCATCAATAGTAAGGATTGCTGCTTCTGAAAACGGACTCGGATAAAAAGCACTCGCAGCGTGGCTTTGGTGATGTTCTCCAAACATGATGCTATGGGTGACTTTGGTTTTAAAAGCTTTACAGGTTTTGCTATCCGCATCCGGATTGAGTTCTTCAAAAAGCTTTTTTAACTCACGACCCATTGTCTCTTTGAGAAAAAGTTTGTCTTTGAGCCATACCGGTATCGAAAGCAAAAACGAGCCGAATCCTTTGGGCGCTTCAGCCAAATAGGTTTCCAAAAGCCGCTCAAATTTGATAAAGGGTTTGTCATAAAACGCTATGTGATCAATCTGATCAAGCGTTATGCCAGCTTCGAGAAGGCAATATTTAATGGAATTGACAGGGAAGGATGCATCCGCTTTTTTACGGGTAAAACGCTCTTCTTGCACGGCGGCAATAATTTTTTCATCACAGATAAGTACTGCCGCAGAGTCGTGATAATATGCTGATATCCCTAATATGTACATTTTATTCCTAAAACAGTGTGTATACGAAAGGAGCAACGACACTTCCTTCGGCCAATACGATCAACACGCCAAGAAGCAGCATGATAAAAATGATTGGGGCAAGCCAGAACTTTTTTCTAGCTTTCATAAACGCCCATAATTCTTGTAAAAAAGACACGGTATTTCCTTAAAATTGATTTTTCATCGAGTTGGGCTGATCTTTTCGGTTTATCCAGTAACTGGTTTCAGTTGTATTGAGTTTTTTATTTAAAAGATCTTTTCCTCGCAATCGTAGAACAATAGCTATAGGGGTAAAAATAACGTAAAAAAGAATGGATAGAATAATTTTTGATGAGATTGCTCCCATGAAATGGCCGATTTTCATCCACGATGAATAGAGCAGGGATATCAGTGCCGGTCTTGTGTATGCAATAATCAAAAAACTTATTGATACGATGAAAAATAATGGATATTTCTGTGATGCGGAAATGAAAAAATAAGATCCTGCCGCGAAAGAAATAAGCGCCAATAATAAAGAAAATTTTTTAAGTTCGTTAATTTCTCTGTTCATTAATAAAAGCTTCAATCAGGTTTATGAATTTTGGTTGTCATAATATCACGAACATTCATAGTTAAATCTTTAACCTCTTAGATATGCAAAAGTTTCTTCAGCTGTTTTTGTCCAGTCAAACTTTTGTGCCTGTATCATGGCTTTGCCACTGTACATAGTGTTACTCTCAGTATCGGTATCATAGCGAAGAACTAATTTTACAAGTTCTGAAGGCTTTTGCGGGTCAAAATAGACAACTCCATCTTGTCCGAATTCGGGCATCGGCTGATGATCGGAACAATAGATCATTTTTTGGCTTGCCATGGATTCGAGGAGGATATTAGGGCAATTTTCACACACAGAAGCGTAGATGATCGCATCAGCATGATGATAGTAGCGGGGAAGCTCATCGTAAGCGACATTACCGATGTAAATAACAAGATGATCCAAATCATATTCCTTGATTTTTTCGATAACAAGTTCTCCATAATAGCTGTCTTTTGGACCTACCAACAGAAGCGGTTTGGTAAAGCCGTGCTCTTTGCTTAGTATTTTCCAGCTTTCGATCAGTTCTAGCTGTGATTTATAAACGTCCAGTGTAGAAACATAGAGGTAGTAATCGTGATACGCAAAGGAGCTGTCGGTATCTACTGTATCGGCTGAGTAGATAAAATTTTCATTGAGTCCGTGATAGATAACGGTACTTTTTTTCGAAATATCGGGAATGAATTGTTGGATGACTTGTTGGGCGTATTTGGAGATAAAAATGACATTATCGGCTTTTTGAAATGAGTGCAAAAAAACATAACGGAGCAGGGTATTGCGAAAACGCATATAGCTCAAAAACGGATACTTGGCTATCGATTCTTTTTGAAACGGGAGCATATTACGGAATGCTACGACGCTTTTACAGCTCGAAGGAACAGCAATATTCATGATGCCGCCGGGAGCGTAATAAATGTCAATATTGAGTTGTTTGAGAAGCTTCGGCAGAAAAAGCTTTTCAAAAAGAACCCGTTGAACAATATTGCCGGAACCGAGCTCATTTTCGATCAGTTCAAAATTCTCCGCTGTGAAGGTTTCAAAAAGATGCCGATTTTTTTTATGCACCAAGAGAAAGATTTTGTAATCCCCCGAAGGTCTGTTGTGAAAAAGATTGAGAAGATACGTTTGTCCCCCCCCTTGATGGGCGGAGAGGGCATTGATGAAGATTTTTTTCATTTTTTGAGTGCTTTGACTGCCAGCCCAGGAGTATTTTGACGAACAATGTCGGTAAAACCGGATGCTTCAAGCCATCGAAACATCTCTTTTTCAGAAATCGGAAGATCATAGCGGGGAGAAAGATTGTCAAACGTATCCAAAAGGGTCCATGTCTTGGAATCGGCATATCCCATCGACGAGTGGACGCGGCGGAAGGCTATCGGTAGAAAAACTCGGCTGATCAGTTTTCCCGGAAAGCCGAAATATTTGTTTAAAAACCACGCCAAAGGGAAGAAAGTATGCGTTAAAAAAAGGCTCAATTTCCAGTTCGCATTTTTTGAGAGATATTTTGTAACGGTTCGAAAATAATATCGGTAGTCCATCCACATTTTCCAGTTTTTTTCATAAACCCAACATGCAATGTCGCCATCGTGTTTAACAAGAGCGGCAATTTTTTCGAGAGAAAGTCTAGGATTGGGGGTATGCTGCAAAACTCCTAGGGTAAAAGCTTTATCAAGGCTGTTTTCTTTGATCGGCATTTCGTAAAACGAAGCTTGCACGACCAGAAAATCTTCATCGCTAAAACCGGCTTCACTCATATTGCTATAACACGTTTCGACGGCATTGGAAAGATCCAATGCAATGACTTTCGCCCCCATTTTCAGAGCGATTTCGGTAAAACGGCCATTGCCGCATCCGCCGTCTAAGACTATATTTCCCGAAAGGTCATTTTCCTCCCAGCCGGTTTCAGCCTTGAACCTTCGTGTCGAATGGGCGTATTCGTTAGCAGAGTCATGCTGCGTTTTCTTGAAAAAATTCCATTGAAAGCCGAAACTTTCCGCATAATTGTCCATTTCGACACATCGCAAAATGCCGTTTTGATACGGATACGTAATAGCGCATTGCTCACATTGTACACCTTCTTGCACATTGGTCAGTTTGCCGGAGCATTTCGGGCAGGTTAAAACGTCTAAAGCCCATTGTTTAATCATAATTTTTCTCCCAAACTAAATATGTATAAATTGCCCATAACAAAGGGTGAATATCCCGTTTTCCGCTAGTATGGATTTCTAGAAGTTCGCGTATTTTATTTTTGTTTAGATGAGGGGCAGTTGAATCGGATAATAATTCCTGATAATTGCTCAATAAATCTTTTTTTATCCAATCACCGACAGGAACTCCGAAACCTTGCTTTGGACGATCGAGTATCTCTTTCGGTACATATCGATAGGCCAGTTTTCTTAGGAGATATTTGTTAATTCCGTTGTGGACTTTATAACGGGTCGGCAGTTTGGCTGCCCATTCAACGATTCGATAATCAAGAAACGGTGAGCGGGTTTCAAGAGAAAATGCCATGCTTGAGATATCGACTTTTTGCAGATAATCATCAGGTAACGTAAAAAATGCATCCAGCCGCATAGAGCGCTCAATGGGATCAAGGGTCAAGGGCATTTTTCTCGAAGCTTTAGAAAAAAGGTCGCGGATGCTTGAGGTGTTTTTCAAGATGGCATCGTCTAAAACGCCGTTAAAGTCTTTGGAAATACTTCGAGAAAAAGCAAACGCTGCGGCTAAATCATCCTGCACGAGAGCTTTGGATAAAAGTTTGAGCTTGTGGGAGGGGAGAATACCGATTAAATGGGAAAAAGTGGTTCGAAAAATTTTAGGCAATCGATAAAAAAGTTGGAGCTTATCGATGATATTGTAATAATGGTAACCGCCGAAAATTTCATCGGCACCGTCTCCGGTAAGCGAGACAGTTACATGATTTCTAGCCAATTTTGAAACGGCCATAGTCGGAAATGCCGAACTGTCAAAGAACGGTTCGTCGAAATTTTTGATAAAGGTCGGCAATAACTCGATGAGGTTGGCAATATCGAGCGTTTCGGTGTAATGATTCGTTTTTAAATAACGGGCGACATTGGCTGCATGAATACTCTCATCCCACTTGGGTTCATTAAAACCGATCGAGAATGTTGTCAGAGGCTGAGAGGAGAGTTTTACCGCTATCGCCGTGACGAGAGAACTGTCGATCCCTCCGGACAAAAAGGTACCCACGGGAACATCGGCGATCATTCTGTATTTAACGGCTGATGTCAGCAATTCATCCAGTTCATCGATCAGTTCCTCTTCTGTTTTTTGTAACCATGTATTGTCCGGTTCAATATGCCGATAATCCCAATACCGTGTGATCTCAACCTTGCGGTTTTTATAAACCATATAGTGGGCAGAAGGGAGCATCTTGATCTCTTCATAAATGGAGAGCTCTTTTGGGATGTATCCTATCTCAAAATAAAGTCGTAATGCCTGCATATCGGTTTTTTTTGAAATATCACCCAGCTCAAATAAAGCGCTAGGTCGTGAAGAAAAATAAAATCCATTATCGGTAAGGGCATAATAAAACGGTTTTTTCCCCATTCTGTCCCGTGCACAAAAAAGTTCCTCTTCTTGCTTATCCCAAATAGCGAAAGCAAACATGCCGTTGAATCTGCTCAGGCACTCTTTGCCCCATTTTTTGTAGGCTTCGAGAATGACTTCGGTATCGGAATGGGTCTGCCATAAATGCGGTTCGTATGCTAAGTCATTTTTGATGTCCTGGAAATTATAAATTTCTCCATTGTAGACGATGACATATCGTCCGCATTTGGAAAACATCGGTTGGTTCGCTTTGGCATCCAAATCCAGAATCGCCAGTCGCGCATGCCCTAAGCCGATACTATCTTCGCTCCAGACATCCTGATGATCCGGCCCCCGTTGATGAAAAGTCATAATGGCATTATGAATCTTGTGGGGATTAACTTTTTCTTTAAACGAGTAAACGCCGCATATTCCGCACATTAGCTGAGCCCCTTCATACGATCATATTCTTTGACAACTTCTGCTGCTCTATCCGTTACTTCATGCCCCTCAGCCAGAAGCCGATTAAAACCGGATATGCCGATTTGCTTGAGTAACTCTTCATCATTCAGGTATTTTTTAATTTTTTGGAGAAGTTCGTCATGATTTCTAAAGAAATCCGCCTCTTTTCCCTCTTCGAAAAGGGTGGCCAAATCGGCAGTATATTCTGCCATCATCATTGTTTGTGTCGCAGGTATTTCAAAACATCGTCGGGTATAGGTGTCGTTATTGAGTTTTGATAAAAAAACCAATGCGATTTTTGCGCTGTTGAGTGCTTTGTTGTATTCGTCATGATAAAGCGGTTTGATCGGACCGAATTTTTGCACAAAAAAGTCATGCAAACAAGATTTTTCCCAGCCGGTTCCAAACAGCTTCAGATTGACTCCGGCATCGAGCAGCGTCTTGATCGCTAGATCCCTCCCGTCATCTTCGAAATGGCCGATAAAGATGACGTCACATGCATAAGCCGCATGAGGAGAAGGTAGATGGCAATTTTTCTCTTTCAGATAATAGGAACGGAGCAATGAAGTTTTAGGATAGCCGATTTTACGGTAATCGTCGATATTTTTCCATCGATAGGCAAAAATATGGTCGTAAAACGGAATCGATTTCTTAAAATGTCTCCAAAAATAGCTAGGGTACAGCGATGAGAAGGGATCATCGTTGTTGTAGCCGAATATCAAAGAACCTGTTTGGCGAATACGGCGAAGTGTTGAAGGATAAATATGGGTACCGCGATAGATGAATACAAGATCAGGTTCTACTTTTCGGCAGAGTTCGACCAAATCATAGTTGATTTTTGCCGTTACCGGACCCGTAATAAACTTATTCTGAAGCCGATAATATAAAGATTTCACTTTATTGCCGTCTGTCTCATATCGGTTCGTATACTGATAATGGCGGAAATACTCTTTCCACGTAAATCGGTGAACGTCGTGGCCTAAATTTTGAAAAGCATCGTAAAATGCCCTGTCGTAAATCTCTTCACCGATACCGTCGGCAACAACTAAAATTTTCATCCTATTGCTCATCTTAATTTAATCTTTACGGCAGCAAAATAAAGGATTGCAGCAAATGCGTAGGCCATCAATCCTCTTACCATGTACATCTCTCCGTACCAAAACCAGAATAATATGCTGATACAGAAAACACCGACCAGCAATAAGTCGTAAAAATTATTATTTTTCAACCTCGATTCGATTTTTGAAAGGAGCAATCCGTACAGTAACATTACCAAATAAATACCCATAATGCCAAAATTCATAAATGGGACAACCAAGGCATGTGTTCCGCCGATACCGTATCGCATTTCCCAAGCAGGTCCGGCCAGTCCGTTGATCGGTCTCGTATAGCCTACGAAATCAGCTAAAAACGATGGAGGAAGGGATAATATGTAATCAAGGTAGGTAGAGCCGTATTTAAAGTTGAGGAGACCGTAGTAATAATCTCCCGAAACCGAGAGGGGAGTTAGACATACGGCGCTCCATGTCCCTTGTAAGAGTCGGTTAAAGTGAAAATTATCATACATAAGCGAGATCATTTCCAAAGCATTTTTATCGGTTGCGATTGAACGCAACGCTCCGATGACCTGAGAAACAACCAAAAGGAGAAGTGCGAGTATGAGCAAATAGATAATATTTTTTGTATTTTTGATACGATAAGCGACCATAACCAATAAAAAGAGATAAAAGCCGATAATTTCACGATTTCCCGTACTAAACTGCCAGTATGACTCTATAAGCAAAGCGGCAAAAAATAGGTATTTTTTTGTCTTATGATGGCTTAATAGACTGTCTATATATGTAACAGCGAGTAAAACGTACGATAATTGCCATGCACCGTTAAACGAAACACCGGCTTGCTGGAGAAGGTTGACCGAAGCAGTATAGTTAGCTTCAGCAATACTTTGAACCGGTTTGTCAATGTAGGCAAAAAATAATGAGAAAGCAATAAACAAGAGGTATCCCGCCATCGGCAAAGCTCGATATTCTTTATTCTCTGCATCCGTATGGCGGCGGTTGTCCAGACCAAGTAAAAATCCCATCAATAACCCTAAAGAGCCGATAACCGCCATGGTTCCCATATTTTCGATGATCGGTTGAACAAAAGAATAAGGGTTGGACATAAGCAGTCCAAAGGCATTTATTCTTTGTTCGTAACCATAGGTCAGGTATTCATAAAGATGGACAAAAGGAGCCATAAAAACGATCATGACGATTTTTGAAAAATTTCTCCCTTTTAAACGAGGGGAGGCAAAAACATAGAAGATGATTGCCATGAGTAAAAAGATAGTAACGGAAATATCGACGTAAACGTCAAATAAAAATAAAACAATACTCACCATTGAAAGGGTGAAGAACAGTAATAATTCAAAGTGTAATATTTTCACAAACGGCTACCTTGTCGGATGGGGAAATGTATAATAGTATCTGCCTTGATTGTATGCGTGTCCATTTTATACTCCTAAAAAAGTCAATAGATCCGAAAGTCTTTTTTCATAGGTGTGCTGATCTTTTGCTTTTTCAAATCCTTTTTGAGCCAAAGCGATCCGTTTAGCATCGTTTTGCAACAATTCTTTAATATTTCGGATAAAATCGTCTATGGTATCACACACTATAATCTCATCCGGCGTATACAATTGCAGAAGATCCGGATTATTATGAGTTACATACGCTGCACCGCTCAAAGGGGCATCGAAATCCCGTAATTTTTGAGTGTAGAAATCCTTACAGTGTCCGACGGTTCCGATTCCAAGAACAATTTTGCATTCATTGAAAAAGAGGTTGTTTTCTTCAAAAGGGATAGTGCCGCCCTCCCAACCGCTTCCTCTCGCCTCGACACGGATACCCGCTTTTATAAGGCTCATTACCAACTCTTCACGGTACCCGTATTTATTTCCTATAAAACCGACATCGTATTTTTTGGTCACAGAAGGGATGGGGTGATAGAAATCAAGAGAACTGGCCATCGAAAACCACAATGCCGGAGTATTTTCCTTGAGATACCAATCCGCTGTTTCAGGGTTGGCAACGAGCATCAGATCGACTAGTGGAATTAATCCCGAAATACCAAGATTGTATTGGCGTTCATTCGGGGTTTTGACCCAATAATTGAGTCGCTCGTCAAGCCCTATATTAATAAATTTGAGGGAATGGCGTTGTTTGAACTCGATCAGGGGATCGAGTTCAAAACTATGCCCCCATGCTTGCATAAAGATTAAATCGGGTTTTCGATTGTTGCTGATGAGGTTCTCGATCTCTTCGATCACTTTACGAGTATTGAGCGTCTCTCCTAAAATACCGTTGTAATGTTTGTTTTCATATTGTCCGTAACTGCCATCTTCTTTATAAAAGCAAGTCACATCGGCAAATTTGACTAAGGCCTGAAGAAAGCCGGTTTTATCCTGCGCTTCACTAGCGCCGATGTAATAGACAACAAGTTTTTTCCCCTTTAGCCCCTCAGCCCAACTTTGTGTAAATCCCTTTT
This sequence comes from Sulfuricurvum sp., assembly GCF_030691015.1. GTDB lineage: Bacteria > Campylobacterota > Campylobacteria > Campylobacterales > Sulfurimonadaceae > Sulfuricurvum. Next base: position 9,202 of record NZ_JAUYFF010000010.1, on the reverse strand, counting down.
GTACCAATAATGCTTTTAGGGAGTAAGCTTGTTCTTTGGTTTTATAATAGGTACTAACTTTCTTGTACTCTTTTTTGAGAACTTTGCATTTGATAAATGCATTGAGATCGTATAAACATTTGTTCTTTTTAAGAGCACTTTTTATGTTTCGTATCATTTAGTGAAGTTCTTCTTTGAGTTTACATATGTAATCTCCACAGACGAAATAATCGATAACTCCATGGAGTAATGAATAAAGCCCTTCTTCGGGCTTGCAAACAATAGGTTCTTCGTGAATATTGAAGCTGGTGTTAATAAACAAAGGTAAACCTGTAAGTGCATTGTATTCGCTTAGGAGCGCGTGATACTTCGGATTGGCTTCTTTCGTGACCAATTGAGGCCGTGCTGTTTGATCGACATGGGCAACTGCCGGAGCTTTTTTTGCCCATTCATCTTTCATATTAAAGGTTATGGTCATAAAGTTTGCAGGAAATTTGAAAGATTCTTTCGTAATTTCAAACAGTTCATCAGCATATTCATTAAGACAACTCGGGGCGAAGGGCATAAACTCTGTTCGTTTCATCCTATCATTAAGCCATTTATTAATGGTCTGATCAACCGGACTGGCTATGATACTTCGATTTCCCAATGCTCGAGGACCATACTCCATTCGTCCTTGGAACCAACCGACAATTTTATTATTAGCGAGCAGAGTTGCTGTTTCCTGTGCCACGGAATCGGATAATTTATATTCTACTTCTGTCTCATGCTTTTCGAGCATCGCGCGGATATATTCATTGTCAAATTCGGGACCAAAGTAAACATTGCTGAATTGCGTTTTAGCAGGGACAAAGGGATGGCGTTGATAGTAAAGGTAAGCAGCGGCACCGTAAGCGTTGCCGCCATCACCCATGTCCGGGAAAACGTAGAGGGTTTCAACCTTGGCTATTTCAGAAATGCGCTGGTTAAATTTAACGTTGGCAAAGACTCCACCTGCGACTACGACGTCATAGATAGCAGTTTTGTTGACCCAGTAGGATGTGATTTCACTGATTTTATTTTCCAGAAGATGTTGTACTGCTGCTGATAAATCTTCATTCGATAGCTTTCCGCACCGTTCTATAATTTCTCTTCCGCCGATTTTATAATCATATCCGAACACGTTAAGAACTTTAGCAAATATTCTATTTTTCAAGGAATATGCACGTTGATTGTTAAATTTGAGTTTTCCCTCTTCAACTGTTACGTGTTTTTCAAAGCAATCTTGAGTTGACTGGTAATTTCCGTAAGCGGCAAGACCGGTGATTTTTCCTTCATGTCGACTCATTTTAAAACCGCATTTTACCGTTACGGCAGAATAAAGATAGCCTGCAGAATTATAAATATCAGTTGAACTGATTGTTTCGATTTTTCCGTTATCGCAGATATTTACGGTTGCTGATTTCCCATCGCCTTCACCGTCCATCGTTATTGCAAGTGCACGCTTTTTTCCTGAACTGTAGTACGCACAGGCGGTATGAGCCAGATGATGATCAACAAAAGAAATTTTGGCGTTAATAGCATATTGTTCAAGAAGAGAACTGATTTTGTGAATAATATAATTTTTCATTTCTATATCATTCGAAATATTTAGATATGTAGTATCGTCAATAAAAAAGTTTTGTGGCTTTGGATCGTTTTGCAAATCATAATAGGTTTTATTTTCTGTTAAACAAAATGCAATGGTTTCTTTTGCTTTATGGTTAAATTGCTCAAGCGGAACAACGACATCCGTAATCTCTTTTGGATCAACTATTTTATTTTCGATAACGTAGGCTAATCCCATAAACGGAAACCCGATGTAGGATTTAATACGATTCAGCCGCTCTTCACCTATAGCAAACAGAAGTTTTCCAGAATCATCCAAAACAGCAATTGATCCGTCATGTGAAAAAGAAATTCCTAAAATTGCCATTATGCCACTCCTAATTTGTGTTGTTTTGATAGATTGTATTTAATTGCCGTAAAAAACGTTGCAACCGAAAAAATGATATAGGTGCCTATAAAATTGTATAGGGCACCGTTAATACCGAAGTTTAAAATCAATATATACCCCATTCCCAAAGCAAAAATTCCGGATAAGAAAAAAGGTAAAAAAAGTTTTTTAACTTCTTTGTGTGCATAAATTTCATAGGTAGACATTATACTTGCCGAATAGATTCCATAAGCTAAAAAGAGCCAAGGAAGCATCCATGAATAATATGCATATTTGGTGTCTGATACAATATGAACAATTTCGCTGTGATAAAAAAACAAAACAATAAAAAATAAAAATATAACTGTCGCATAGGAAAGTATGATTTTTACTAAAATATTTTTTGTATAATTTACATCAAGGCTATTTTTCTCATAAATGATCGGAATAATATAAGCTCCTATAATACCTTGAAGTCCGGCAGGTATAATCATAGAAATAGAGACCAACATGGTAAAAATACCAACTTGTTCAAGACTCATAAAATGATGGATATACCATCGTCCCGACATATCACGTAACCATCCCAAAAGAGCGAAAAAAATCAACGGCGAAGAAAAATTTAAAACCTTCAGAAAAATGATTTTATCTTTTTTATCAAATGTGAGTTGTAAATTAATTTTCTGATTCCCAAAAATATATAATATTATAATTGATAAGACTTCAGATAGGATAAAAATCTGTAAAACTGATTTTACCTCCAAATTAAAATAAGTATAAATGATGAATAGTATAAGTATTTTAATTGCGTATTCATTGATATTCGCCATGAAAATACTTTTGCGTTCTCGTTGAGAATTATTGACAGCAAGAAAAAATGATTTTAGAATCGTTGTTGTTGAAAAAAGAGCCATGGTAATAAACAGCGAAAAATTCAAAGAGGTGAAAAATAAGTAAATAATTGATGCGATTAATAGTACTAGTAATGCGATAATGGAGTAATGAAAAAAAACTTTTGATAAAAATAGCGGTAAAGAACGGCGTTGTGCATATATCGGAATGTATCTAGAGATACCTTGCAATAAAGATCCGAAAGGAAATACCATCAACAATGCGATGATAGAAGTTATTAAAGCATACAAACCGTAGTCGGAACTGTTCAAATAAACAGCGAGCTGCTTTAAAATAATGACTGAACCTATCATCGGAATCATTTGTCCGAAAATAGTAAAGATAAATTCAGCTTTTAAAAGATTCGATAAATTCAAAGCGCTATAGTCTCGCCGTAGAAGAAAATAAAATCGGTTCCGTTTGAAGAGCCTTTGGAATAATTTTCTATAACTTTGGTTTGAGCGTTGATGACTTTTACGCTGTAACCGAAATTCGTTAAATAATCGATTACGTCTTGAGCTGAATAATTGAACCTTTGTGTCCAGCCGTCATAAATTTCGATCAATATTAACGGGTGATCCCGTTCTATAATATTCTTTGCACCCTGAAGGACAAAAAGTTCAGCACCTTCGACGTCACATTTGATAAAGTTAATTTTTGACAGATGATTCTCTTCGGCATACCCATCTAGCGTCGTGACATCAATGGAGACCAAATCATCCCGTTCACTGTCGAAAATAATATGATTTCCGGCATATTGATCGTTCGTGAATTTTAAAGTATCTTTTTTATACGATAGGCCGAGGTTGTTGATTTTTACGTTATTGCATCCGTTATGTTCAATGTTTTGTGATAATATTTTGAATGTATCAGGGACAGGCTCAAACGAATGAATTTGGGAATTTGGGAATTTTTTACCTGTAAAAACACTGTATAAACCGAAATTTGCCCCTATGTCAATTAATAGACCGCCATCGCGAAAGTTTTTTTTCAAAAAATCAATTTCTGTCGTTTCAAAACCACTTTTTCTTTCCAATCCTAACAATCCGCCGAGTTGGCTTTCTACGTATAAAAATTCCAAATTGTCATAAACTCTGACCCAACTGTTTTGTCCGTCAAAGAAAAAACCGCTTAGATGCTCGGATGAAATTTTCTTATTGACTTTTCGAAAGAGATTTTTAATACTTGCGGCTTTAGGATACCGTATCGATTGATAGGTTGAATAAAGTGGTTCGTTTTGTTTTATAAACCTTTTTAAAACATCGTACATTTTCATAGTGTTGACCTCAAGTTTGAATTTTATACTAATTTTTTTGCTTCTACGTATAGTGAATGATCCGGATAAACGTCAAGGTAATCGATATCAGGACATTCGCCTTCTTGATATGTGCGCTTGATAACGTCTTTAAATCCGATTTTTTCCAGTTTTTCTTTTAAAGTATCGAATGTGTAATTGTATTTGTGGGCAGAAAAATCACAATCTTCGCTCGTATAAAAAAATAGATCCTGGGTTTGGTCGATTTCGCCGTTGTTGAATTTTTGAATAGCGATTTCGAGGTCGGGAACCGCAATACGAATCAGACCATTTTGTTTTAGAACGCGATACGATTCTTCGAGGAAACGATAGCCGTTTGTTTTACTGAGGTGTTCTAGAAAATGGCTAGTGAAAACAACGTCCGCAGAGTCGCTTTTTAGCGGAATCCCATCAACTAGATTGTACCAGGACAGTTTTTTCGTGACGATGACGTCATTGAATGTATTAAAGGAATAGTATTGGGAAGAACCGGCCAGTTTGTAAAGTAGCTTGTTGAAAAATTCGTTTTTCGTACCGAGCAGGGAAGTCAATGAACCGTCGATATTAAGCCAGCCTTTGACACAATGCATACCGCAGCCTAGATTGACAAACAGTTTGCCTGTATCAAAACCCTCATTGTAGGTTTTGTTCTTTTTGATAATTCCTGCAAGCTTCAAAAGCAAGTTAATTAATCTTTTTTTCATTTTATAGTCCTATAACTCTGAAATCAAAATGGCCTTTATACTGTTCATATACAGACTTGCATTCTTTACATTCACACTGTTGCTCTTCGAATATTAACTCCCCGTGACATTTCGGGCAAACGAGTATATCTTTAAGATTTACAGGTTTGAGCCATAGCTTATGGTAGGCATAGATCAGTTTGATCAAGAACTTTTTAATCGCTGATCGTGGGTCTACATCGGTGCTCATCAATGAATCGTCTTTGATGAATGGGATGCCGTTGATCTGATAGTCAATTTTATCTTTCCACTTGTATCGGGTTAAGAGAGTGTTGACATCCAATTTTGTTATGTGGTGGAACAATCTGACGGCATCTTTAGCAACGTCAGGATACGGATAGGTGTCATCCCATTTAGGTTTGAAACTGATGTTGAGAACGCCGTCCATAACGGTTACTCTTGAAATGTGATAGGTATGGCTGATGGTGTATTCATAAAAAGCATTGGGCGTTTCAATATATCCAGCTTTTGCGATTCTTTGAATTTCATCTAACGCTTCTTTAGGGTTTTCCAAATGTTCCAGTACATGAGACAGGATGGAATAATCGAAGGCCTTTTCTTTAAAAGGCAATTTATCTATGGATGCCCAAACGAATGGGCGGTCTATTTTAAGTTTGTCTGCTCGTTCTAAGTCGTCATCGATAAAGTCTACAGCGACGTTTGCTCTCGGATTTGGAAGACCACCACATCCAAGATCAACAACAAGGTCATTTTTCTGTATATCACTATTGATTATCCTTCGTAACGGATAAACAATTTTGCTTCTCAACTGGCATAATTTATTTAGCATTCTACACTTCCCTTATAGTTTCGGCGTATGGCCAACGAAATTTTTTATAATGTTAATAGTTTTATCACACAAAGATTCTCCTAAAAAGACAAGACCCCATTTGTAGATATAAAAGTATTTGGTGCATCCGAATCCTAGCTCGTTTTCGAGTCTGGCAGCATAATGCAAAAAAGGCTTGATGCCTCGTTTCCGCTGAATGGAGAGGAACGGATAAGAGTATTTCGAGAGATCTTGCCTCACCAGTCGGGTCAGATTTGTACTATGTTGTGTATCAAGGTATTGTGTCACTTCAAAATACGCTTTTGAAAAATTTATGGAATTATCCTCACTCACCGATCCGGGAGTATATCGGGACTTTTCAGCTTCTGAGTTTCCGAACATCGGTGCGTCCTGTCGAAATGTTTGAACCATTTCAACGACGGGAATATCGCAGTAAATCGATTCGTTTTTCAGACACACTTGCGCCATCAGGTAGACCTGATAGAGCAGCGTACCGTCGAGATCGGCAGTGGAGTACTTTTGGGCTTCGGCTCTGTCGATCGTGAATCCGCAGATCGTGACACTTCGTTTGAACAGCCAGGCTACAGTTTCCTGATCAGGTTTGAGCACCGTTGTTTCGGGAAGGTATTTGAAATACTCGATTTGGCCGTTTTCGTGCCGAACCAGATATGAACGCAGTACGTATTTTTTATCACTGTTTGCGCTAAGAAAACGGATATAGTCATCAAGTGCCGAAGGGACAAATATATCATCATCCCCCATGAACAGGATATATTTCCCAGCAGCTTTATCGACCAAATTTCGAAGGTTCCCATCAAAGCCGAGGTTAGTTTCGTTTTCAAAATATCGGACGTCGTAAGCGGTATTTTGTGTGAAATACTCGACCTCACGGCGGATTTCGTCACGTTTGGGTGATCGGTCTTCGGTGATGACAATTTCGATGTTCTGAGCATTGGCGTCAATCGAATTGAGAAGCCTGGACAGCTCAGAGGGACGATTGTATGCCGGTATACAGATAGAGATTAATTTATTGTTATTCATTGAAAAATAATATACTCCATTTTGCTTATAATCTACCGTCAGAATGATCAAGTATCGATTTAATATCAAATACAACCTGATCAGGTTTTTTAAGTTGTAGTTTCTTGTAGTCATTATGCGCTACTGCAAGAATGATTGCATCATAAATATCGGGTTTCATCTCTTGTTGAAGCGTTAACCCGTATTCATGAGCTACTTCATCGGCGTCAGCCCAATAATCACTCACTTCTATTTGGCATCCAAATTCTTGAAGTTCACGTATAACATCGATAACGCGGCTATTTCGGATATCGGGGCAATTTTCTTTGAAGGTTATTCCGAGAACCAGTACTTTTGATCCCTCGATTTTATGCCCTTTTTTAATCATTAATTTAATAACTTGATTGGCTACATAGATTCCCATATTATCATTAAGTCTGCGACCAGCAAGAATAATTTCTGGGTTATAGCCTACTTCTTGAGCTTTGTGTGTTAGATAGTATGGATCTACGCCGATACAGTGTCCTCCGACTAAACCCGGTTTGAAGTTTAAGAAATTCCATTTAGTGCCTGCTGCTTCAAGTACAGCATTGGTGTCAATCCCCAAGCGACTAAAAATCATGGAAAGTTCGTTTACAAACGCAATATTGATATCACGTTGGGAATTTTCGATCACTTTGGCAGCTTCGGCGACTTTGATAGTTGGAGCAAGATGCGTTCCGGCAGTGATGATACTGGCGTAGAGTGCATCGACTTTTTGTCCTATTTCAAGGGTGCTTCCGCTTGTCACCTTTTTGATTTTGGTAACGGTGTGTTCTTTGTCACCCGGATTGATCCGCTCAGGAGAGTATCCACAAAAAAAGTCCTGATTAAATTTTAGCCCCGAAAACTTCTCTAATACTGGGACGCAATCTTCTTCGGTTGCTCCGGGGTAAACGGTCGATTCATAAATAACGATATCATCTTTTTTAAGAACTTTTCCGATGGTTTCACTTGCTTTGATCAATGGGGTAAGATCGGGTTTTTTGTGTTTATCGATGGGGGTTGGAACAGTGACGATATAGATAGTGCAATCTTTAATATCATTGATTTCAAGTGTAAATTCCATACCGTTAGCTATTGCTTGTTTAACTTGAGCTTCATTAAGTTCTAACGTTCGATCATGTCCATTTCGAAGTTCATCGATACGCCATTGTGCGATATCAAAGCCTACTACCTTATATTTTTCACTGAAGGCATGGGCTAGTGGGAGTCCTACGTAGCCAAGACCGATGACACAAATTTTGCTCATTTATCTATTCTCCACTTGAAAAAAATCTAAATACCAATCGATAAAATTATCAATCCCCTGTTGTATAGGGGTTGCGGGTTTATAGCCTAAATCTTCGACTAAATCGGTAACATCCGCATAAGTGGCGGGGACGTCTCCGGCCTGAAGCGGTAAAAAGTTTTTCTCAATAGTACGACCAAGTTTATTTTCAATTGCTATTATGAAATCCATGAGTTTGACAGGGTTATTATTTCCGATGTTATAGATTTTATACGGTGCTGATGATGTTGAAACATTACCCGTTGTACCGTTCCATAACGGATCAGATTTAGCAGGATTGTCGATAACTCGGATAACACCTTCAACGATATCGTCGATATACGTAAAATCTCTCAGCATGTCACCGTTATTAAACACGTCAATAGCATTTCCTTCCAATGCTGCTTTTGTAAAGAGAAATAGTGCCATGTCAGGACGTCCCCATGGACCATATACCGTGAAAAATCGTAATCCTGTGGTGCTGATTCCAAAAAGGTGACTGTATGTGTGTGCCATAAGCTCATTGGACTTTTTACTGGCTGCATAGAGGCTGATCGGATGATCGACATTATGGTTGGTCGAAAAGGGTAACTCTTCATTGAGCCCATAAACGGATGAACTTGATGCATACGAAAAATTATTTACATTATAGTGACGGCATGCTTCCAAAAGGTTCATAAAACCTACAATATTACTGCTAATGTACGCATCGGGATTGCTCAAGCTATAGCGTACTCCGGCTTGTGCTGCAAGATTACATACTGCATCAAACTTTTCAGTTTCAAAAAGAGTGTTCATCGCCTCTTTGTCTTCCAAGTTGAGTTTGATAAATTTATAATTCGGCTGCAGTTTACTTGTCAATAAAACATTATAGGGGATCTCTTTTCCATCAGATAGCGTTTCAATGATGCCGCCTCTTTGGAGCCGCCCATATTTTACATTTTGATCATAGTAATCGTTAATGTTGTCTAAACCGATGACTTCATCTCCACGTTCTAATAGTTTTGCTGCTAAGTGACTTCCTATAAATCCTGCAGTACCAGTTATAAGTATCTTCATTTAACGAAGAGCTTCGAATTTTTCAAGTTCATCGAGTTTTTCCCACGGGTAATCGCTTTGACCTACTTGACCTCGGCTGGCGACATCGGCATAAAGGAATGTCTCTTCACTCGGATGGTCAAGATCAAATTTACGGGTAATCCAGTTAGGGGTAAGAGAGAAG
>NZ_JAUYFF010000007.1 GCF_030691015.1 Sulfuricurvum sp. | reverse complement strand
ATCCAATTTAGTGGCAATTTAGCAAGTAGTCACACCCTCTAATTTATAGTTCTTTGAAAAATAGGTCTGAACTCTAAGGATTCGTTACAAAATAACATGACCAATCTAACGCGGGTGTAATGTATAATTCCATTCGCCATGAAATTCTTCTCTTTCAAGAGCTAATGTTTTTATTTCCTGATCTGTAATTTTAATCCCTTTGGCGTATTTATTGGTGTCTACCGATGTTTGAATTTTTAGCCCCTTCTTAGTTTTCGTCGCTCCAATCAGATTGACAATAGTCTCAATGCTAACAAGCGGCCTTCCACGCCAATTCTGGCTAATGTATGAAAACATCCTGTGCTCAATCTTATTCCACTTGCTCGTTCCTGGTGGAAAATGACAGACAGATATTTTTAGGCCGGTCTCATCAGCAAAACGCTGCAGTTCTGTTTTCCATAACCTTACACGTGATCCGTTGCTCCCGCCGCCATCAGCGGTTATCAAGAGTCTTGTGGCATTGGGATAGCTTTCTTCTCCCATGCTCAACCACCAACGGCGAATACTTTCTGCGGCAAAAGCTGATGTGTCGGCACTTATCCCAACATTGACAAAGCCCACATTCTTTGCCAAATCAAGAATACCATAGGGTGCGGCCCGTCCCTTGTCGGGATCAAGGAAGTCATGCATGTTCACTTCCTCCGGACAGCCTTCCGGTCGCCAATTGCTACCCTTATTCGAAAACTCCCCGACAATCTCTTTTTTCTTGGTATCGACAGAAATGACCGGCTCGTCAGCTTCTTGAAAAAGTTTGACCTTGTCATTGATAAAGAGAAACTGATCATTTCGGTCTGGATGTTGACTCCCGCTTTCTTTGGTTTTCCGATTTGCTTGCATGGTGTAGCGCATTTCAACAAGCAACTCATGCACCATTCGCGTGCTAGTCTTGTGCCCTTTATTTGTCAGCTCTGAGGTTAAAGCTGAAATACTCTTGCATGTCCAGCGAAGTGGTGAACAGGGATCTCCAGCAGCAAACGGCTCAATCAAAGCGTCCAAATCTGATTTCAGCGTGGGGTCAATATCTGTTGTTCGCTTACGGCCGCCACCGCACCGTCGCTGACGCACATCATCAGCCACTGGAAGGCGGCGTCCTCTTGTCCGGCGCCTTGTCTTCTTTCCTTCAAAAACATCCTCTACTGGTTTTGGAACGGGCGGTTGTATCAACTCCTCTATGCCTGTAGATATTGTATTGCGCGAGGCACTGGTCATCTTTGCTACCTGCGACACGCCTCCCCGCCCAAGAGCTTTCGCTTCGGCAGCCAAGTACAACCGATACTGCTTTTCATCCAAAACTGAAGCTAACAGGTCATGCCGTATTTTGATTTGCTCTAATGTGATTGACATGAATACAGCATAGACTATCTTAGACAAATGATCAAGTTATTTTGTAACGCATCCTTAGCGTTCCGTTTTTACAGTTGAACAGCCATGGATCTTGATCGAGTTCTTCAGCTCGGACAGGAACTTCACTTTCGGCAAGCGTTATCATTGCATTGACATTGTGGCTGGATTCCGATTTCCTGGCATGTTTTGATATTTCCTGCCGCTCGGTCGCATCGGTTGCCTGGCCGGCTTCAAAATAGATCGACCGAACCACCTCTTGGGCGATCATTTTTATCTTGTCAGATTTATCCTGAACCCATCGCCGTCCATCCCAAAT
>NZ_JAUYFF010000002.1 GCF_030691015.1 Sulfuricurvum sp. | reverse complement strand
TCCTTCTCAAGCAGGACCTATGCATTTGTCGGCATGACCGCGTGCAGCTTCTGGGCGGCGGCGCCGATCCTCGCCTGGCATTCTGGGCACGCGATGGGACCGGCGGCGGCGCTCTTCTACATCATCGGCGGGTACATGCTGGCGACCGCGCAATTGCGCTCGACGCCCTCGAACGCGTTGATCGTCACGTCGCCCTATGGCGCCGCGTTCGCCTATCTGCTGATTTCAAGCATCGGCACGCCAATGTTCTGGCCGACGCTCGCTGCGTTGCCGGTGTTGGCGACGACGGTCGCTTATGTGCTGATCTTCGGCTATCTGTCGCAGGCTGAAATGGAGAAAATGAACGCCGAGCGCGCGGCGCTCATCGGCGAACTCGACCAGGCGCGCGTCGCCGCGGAACGCGCCTCGCAGGCGAAATCGATGTTCCTCGCCAATATGAGCCATGAAATCCGTACCCCTATGAATGCGATCATAGGAATGTCCCATCTAGCTCTCCTAACCGATCTCAACCCCAAACAGCGAAACTATATTTTGAAAGTCGACTCCTCCGCCAAAAATCTTCTCGGTATCATCAATGATATTCTCGATTTCTCCAAAATCGAAGCAGGGAAAATCGAATTTGAACACATCGATTTTTATCTCGAAGATGTGATGGATACCCTTGCCGATCTCACCGTTATCAAAGTACAGGAAAAAGGGTTAGAACTGCTGTTTGATATCGGTACGGATATCCCTACCGCACTTATCGGTGATCCGTTTCGGCTGGGGCAAGTACTGAGTAATTTAGTCAACAATGCGATCAAATTTACCGACAAAGGTGAGATCACGGTCGGTGTCCACAAAATATCCGATGAAGAGGATGGGGTACGGGTACGTTTTGACATCACCGATACGGGTATAGGGCTAAGTGAAGAGCAAAGAAGTAATCTTTTTAGGGCTTTCACCCAAGCCGATACCTCGACGACTCGAAAATACGGCGGTACGGGATTGGGTCTAACGATTAGTAAACGTCTTGTTGAGATCATGGAAGGGAGCATCGAGATTCAAAGTCAACCCGGAGTGGGAAGTACCTTTTTCTTCACTGCCAAATTCGGAGTACAGGGTGAACAGCGTCACCTATCTCTCGATCCGAAAGATATCGAAGGACTACGGATCTTGGTGGTCGATGACAATGCCAATGCACGAGAAATCGTCATCACTATCCTCGAATCGTTTAAATTCTTCCCTACCGCCGTCAGTAGCGGCGAATCAGCAATTCATGAACTCGAAAATGCTCAACGCAATAATAATCCCTACGGTTTGGTTCTCATGGACTGGATGATGCCGGATATGGACGGTATTGAAACGATTAAACGGATACGCAATGATGTATTACTTTCACAGACTCCGGCTTTTATAATGGTTACCGCATACAGTCGGGATGATTTACTCCAAAGGGCCGAAGGAGTTCATCTCGATGGGTTATTAGTCAAACCCGTCAGCCCCTCAACGCTGCTCGATACGATCCTTAATGCGTTGGGAAAAGAGGCTTTTCAGAGAACGCGTAAACAAGAGAAAGAGAGTAATGCCCAAGAGGCCATCCAATCGCTTCAAGGCTCCTATCTGTTACTTGTCGAAGACAACGAAGTCAATATGGAGCTGGCATTGGAGTTGCTCCAAGAGTCCGGAATTAGGGTTGATGTCGCCATAAACGGTGCTGAAGCGGTGGAGAAAGTTAAACTCACCGACTATGACGGTGTCTTGATGGATTGTCAGATGCCGATTATGGACGGTTTTGAAGCAACCCGTCAGATTCGTCAAGACTCCCGTTTTAAAGATCTTCCCATCCTTGCTATGACGGCTAATGCTATGGCGGGCGATAAGGAAAAATGTATCGCATGGGGTATGAATGATCATATCCCCAAACCGATCAATGTAACACAGCTGTTTCTCACCATGGCACGTTGGATAAAACCCGCAAACCCGCATGCTTCTATCCTCCCATCACGTAATGAGCCGGAAATACTCCCCGATATTCCGGAACTTGAAATCAACAATACACTTATACGCCTCGGAGGCAATATCAAACTGCTTCGCAAGCTTATCAGCCGCTTTAGCGAAACCCAAATCGATGCAGTGCTACGGATTAAAGAGGCACTTGCCCTGCATAATATAGAAGTTGCGAGACGAGAAGCCCATACACTCAAAGGACTTGCCGGCACTATTGGTGCAAAATTGATCGAAGATCATGCGCAAACAGTCGAAAACATGCTAAAAGAAAATGTAACAGAGGGACGGGATGAAGCTATTCACACTTTAGAAATTGACCTTATCAACCTTTTATCGAGAATCAAATCGGTATACGGTACGTCCGTTGAAACTCTTCCCGCCTCTAAAAATACCTCTATATCCGTCGACAAAGATAAGTTGGCCGCCAAACTTAAACATTTCAACGAACAACTAACCGACTTGGATTCCGATGCTTCGACTACACTGATTGAGCTTTATGATGAGTTGAGCGGATTTGATGAGATGAAAAACATACAAAAATTTGTCGATGAGTTTGAGTATGAGGAGGCACAAAAAGAGTTGCTGGTATTAGCTAATACGTTAGGAATTATGATTTAAACAGTTTATACTGTTGTAAATTTTCCCATCTTCTTTTTATATATAATTTAATTATTAATGATTATGTTATGTTTTATTTAAAGTAATTAAATATTATTATTTATTATATCCTTTATGAAGAAAGTATTCTTTTTTCTTAACTATCATTATTTGAAGGAGAATATAATGTATTTTCAAGATGCTGATAAACATAAAGAAGAATTTGTACTACTCGCGGATAAAGAGGGGATTATTCTATCCATAAATAGTCAATTTAGAAAAAATTTCGACTATGATGTAACTGATGTAGTCGGTCAGTCATTTAAAATGCTCTTCCATCCGATCAGTATTGAAGTCATCATTGACGATTTATTGAATACTCTCTCGAATGGAGAGATTTGGAACGGGTACTTAAAACGAGTGCCCAAAACTGGTCAACCGTTTTGGGTACACTCCACGATTAGTCCAATAGAACCAGCGGGTGGATTTTTATCAAGCTGCCGTAAAGTATTAGAAGAAGAGATTCCCCTAATAGATTCTCTGTACCATGAAATTTTTTTATTAGAAGAACATTCGCTGGTCTTTATTGATGTAACCCTCTCGCATTACGATAAGCAACACTCATTTCATATAGATTCGAATAATATGAAAGAGTTAATGGAAAAAGTAAAAATAATTATTTCAAATCTGATATCTGATGGTAGTACATTTGATATCATCCTTTTTGATTCAAACATATTCACTCAAGATAACTTTACGAAATTGATGGCAGTCTACCTCCCATCAAGTGAAAAGTAGTAAATTATGTTAAGAAAGAATATATTGCTCATTGACAGTGATTATCAAACAATTTTATTAATGAATATTTTATCGGAAATCGATAAAGAGTTTAATGTTATTAGCGTTTTGAATTTTGACGATGGAATAGCAAAATATAAAAGCAATCCCATTGAGTTAGTTATTGTTGACTTTTCTGTTAATGAGAATAATCAACTTTTTACAGAAATTTTGAAAATAAATCCGAAACAAAATACGATTACGTTAAGTGATAAAATCGCATGTTGTTCTACTTTAGGATGCCAATCCTGTATTGAAAATTTCAACAATAAAAGACTCATAAAACCTGTTAATGCAATGCAACTACACTCGCTTTTAAACAATTTCAATTGTGTAGAATGTAAATATTATAATAATTTTGATCACATCGAAACGATTATGCCTGATATCGTTAAAAGATTTATCGGTTGTGCTTATGATACAGAAAAAAAAATTATACAATTTAAAAATAACGGTTATCACACCCTACAATCAATGATCACTTTATCTAGTATTTTAGATGAGCACAGCGTATACTATAAATTTATCGATGAGTTCAATGTTCAAATTGACACGGCTTGCATTTAATCAATCTTTTAGAAATCAAGATAAACTTCTTCTGCGATCAAACACACCAAATTTACAGTGCGAGAGAGCCCCCTTACCAAAAGGTTCGGCTCCCGAGCAAACTTGAATTTATTCGTAAATATCTATTTCAACACGACGATTTTCGGCACGCCCTGCTTTGAGCATATTGCTCATAATAGGCATACTTTCACCTTTTCCTACGGCAGTTAATCGCTCAGATGCGATACCCTGAGAGATTAATGCCTCTTTCACTTTATTCGCCCGTTTTTCTGAGACTATTTGATTGATTTGCGGTGTCCCGATGCTATCGGTATGACCGGTTATAGTCGCTTTATAGCGGGGGTTTTCGTTCATGAAGATGACAAAAGCTCGTATCTCTGATGCCGCCGTTGAATCAATATGATCGGAATTAAAGACAAAATGATCATTAATCGTTGCGATTAACGGACATCCGTATTCGTCAACTTTAAGCCCCTCAGCGGTATTAGGACACCGATCATTGGGGTCTAAAACACCGTCATTGTCGCTATCGATGGGTGCAGCAACCGGAACAGGTTCCACGATAGGTTCCGTTACTGCCGCCGTTTTGACTGGTTTCTCAGCCACAGCCACAGCCGCAGGAGCGATCACCGCAGTCGGCTCTGAAGACGTGATAACCCGTTCAGAGGCTTTTTTGTCAAATGAAAACGTTAATCCCCCCAACAAAGCGAGATTGTTATCATGACTTCCATCGTTGGATTTGAGCATTTTGATAGCTTCTACTTTAAAAGCCACCTGTTGTGTTATCTCCATTTTGACACCCACTCCCGCATCCGCAAAAAAGCCGTCATGATTTCCAAAAGCGCTGTTGCTCATAGACTCATATCCGACCCCTAGTTTGAAAAACGGGGTGGTATTGAACTCTTTTTCAAATTCATAGACACCGTTCAGTGCGGTTCGATAGATTTTAGTATCGCCGCTGTCATACTTATAATCGCCCTCGCTGTAAAAAAACGATACTTCAGGTTTGAGGGGAAAATCCAATCCATTAGATTGTATCTCTACCCCATACGTACCGTAGTCATCAAGATATTGACCGTCATTGGGGATGGTATACCCTACCATGGTACTGATTTCATAATTATTCTCACTTGCTCCCAGTAGTGATGCGGCAAGAAGTACCGAGAACGCTAATGTACTCTTCATTTTAGATCCCTTCATTATCAAAATAACCCGATCCGAAGATCGAATTACTCTGTTGTAAAAATTTTGATTGTGTTCTATACCGAAATAACTTTATGTTTTTTCACGCAGACATCACCCAAAAGGATGAGAGTTAAAAACGGAGATTAGCACCGATGTACCACATTCGCAGTGTATCGGCATCAATGTTAATACCTAAGATGGTATCACTCCCCGTTTCGATGAGGTAACGATATCCCCCTTCGACTTCGATATTATTCATAACACGAACTATGGCTCCGGCTTGGCCTCCGTAATGAAGTCCGCTGAGATCGAGTTTGATCCCCGCAGCTTCTTCTTCAAAACGGGTATAACCCACTACCGGCCCAGCATACACGAAAAACGCATTGTCAATCATCGGCAAAATAAGATCAAATGCAATAGAGGCACCGTCACTGTTTTTTATATTATGCGTCGGTTCAACATATGTATACGAGAGTGATACTCTTCCATACTCGTCTATATATTGACCTAGCGTAGCCGTATAATGTGTGTCATCAATTTTTGATTCATATCCGGTTAAAGCAACCGTACTTTTTAACTCAGCATTTCCGACACTCACACCGATAAAAGGGACGTTTTCCGCACCCATCAATCCAGCTGCAAGTACTACAGCTAAAGCTATTTTTTTCATCACAACTCCTTTGTCTATTTATTCAATCGTCATTTTATTAATAACGCTGATTACCCCTTGAACATCTTCAGCCAACTTCGTAACTAAATGCTTTTCAGCTTCGTTACGCGCTTTTCCGCCGACGCTCACAACACCGTTGCTGGTGGTCACCGATGTTCGCAGAACACCCGTTGAACTGTGCATCATCAATGTCATTTTGACTTGAGCCGTGATAGAGGCATCATCGATCTTTTCACCGATCGTATCTTTATCTTTGGAAATAGTCATTTCATTTTTGACGGCTTTAACCCCTTCGACATCTTTAGCATACTCGGTAGTCAGCTCTTTTTGGGCTGGGCTTGCCGCTTTGCCTTTGAGAGTAACGATTCCGTCTTTGACAAAAATATTGGTGTTGCCGGCATCCACATTACTGTGAAACAAAAGTGCGGATTGTACTTTCATCTTCAGCCATGTATCGGACTTATCGTTTTTAATCACGATGGTATTTTCAACACTTTTAACTCCGGGAAGTGCTTCAGCTACGTCTTGAGCCATCGGTTTATGGGCCTCATCCAGTACATCACCGGATAACGTAACCACTCCATCTTTGGAGGACATTTTGATATTTTCATCGGTTAAATAGGTCTTATACACATAGCTCTTTTTAAACGATGATTCAATACGGTCATCCGTTTCCGATGCGAATAAAGGGATCGCCGTAGAGAGTAAAACCGCCGCAGCCATCGCTGCATTCATAGCATTACTACGTTTATAGGATTTCATTTTTTCTCACTTTTCACAGGATTAATGACAGACGCATTGTTTTGTGAATTCCCAACTTTTTCTACAATAGAAGGCACATTACTCCCCAATTTTACGTCATCTGCTTTTGGCTCTTGTTTCGGTGCTTTTTCATCTTTTTTAAACTTGTTCATTGTATTTTCCTTTGTTAGTTCTTTCATGGCCGGCACAGTGTGCATTCTGATTTATGTTTAATAGGACTTACTGGTTCTACAATGCCTAGTATCTCTTATTTTTTAAATTTTTCCGTCGTATCTTTAAGTGCCGTTCCTAAAGAGTTCCATGCACCCTCAATACCCTCTTTGAGTTGTTCCCACGCATCTTCACCCGCGCTATCAAGCCCTTTGAGTTTTTCTTTCGTCGTATCAACCATTGCTTGAAGTTCATCCAAGTGTTCATTGTATTTCACGCGAACATCGGCTGCGGAGTTTTTGACTTCCGCTTTAAACTCGACGAGTTTCGCCTGCGCTAATCCCAACTCTGCGTTCATTTTTTGTTTATACGCTTCTTTTGTACTCATTGTTGTTCCCTTTATTTATGATCATTCGAAATGATCAATGGTTTACCCCTCTTCATTCCGAAAAGTAGTATTAAACTGCCGATAATGACGGCACCTGCTCCCACAATATAGGGAATTTCGAACATTTCTTCTTCTTTAACCGTTAGCTCTATCGGTTCCATTTTGGTCTCTTTTGTCTCTTTTGTATAACTGAACTTTCCGTATACTAATCCAAGTACACCCGCTATGATCAAAATGATTCCCGCGATTTTAAAAATGTTCATTCTCTCTCCAAAGCATAAAAGGTTGAAATCTCCACAAGGTCAAGCAAGATTGAGAAAACCCTTTTAAATTTATAAACGACGCCCCTGAATGATACGAATTAGAAGTACCACAACGGCAATAACTAAAAGAATATGGATAAATCCACCCATGGTATACGAGGTGACGAAGCCTAATATCCAGAGGACGATAAGAACGAGCGCAATTGTTTCGAGCATT
This sequence comes from Sulfuricurvum sp., assembly GCF_030691015.1. GTDB lineage: Bacteria > Campylobacterota > Campylobacteria > Campylobacterales > Sulfurimonadaceae > Sulfuricurvum. Next base: position 376,058 of record NZ_JAUYFF010000002.1, on the reverse strand, counting down.
TTTTCTTCTTTGCCATAGTAGGCGTATCGTAAGGTATACAGACCACTGTCTGTCGCTCTAATCTTACGCGTCATTTAAGACGTTATGCTCTTTACTTTATACATAAATAAACTAAATAACATATTTGCTGTTAGAATACAGGGTTGCGACTTCACTGCATATTAATATAAAAATCTAATTATTAATCACAGCTAATGTTATATTTAGTATAGATTAAGAAACAATTGTAGTTCTTATATATTGATTTACTATGGTTTTAATCTGATACACTTATTTTAGTGAGAAATCACAATACTTAACACAAGGAAACACTATGTATGAATTTAAAATGATAGCTGCCTCCGTAATCGCACTAACCGCATTCATTGGATGCAGTGCAAAAGCACCTACTACGGGTGATTATATGCGTATGCATGCAGCAGATGAAAAAGCAATGGGCTCAGACCAAAAGCAACTGGCTAAAAATTGGGATCACGGCTCAGCGTTAAAAAAATCGGGTGAAAAATTGGTTAAACATGGTGAAGAGCTTGTGAAGTCGGGTGATAAAGATATGATGACCGGTAAAAATGAGATCGAACAAGGGAATAAAGATATTATCGAGGGGACGAAACTTGCCGAAGAGAGTGAGCGGATGTTTCATGAAAAATACCCTGATCTAAAGCTCGACCTTAAATAGATAGTTTCCTGTACAATACTGTATTGCTTCATCCTCTATTATCGGGAGATGTGATGCAGTCTGCTTTATCTCTAAGTGATTCAAATATAGTAACAAATAATCTAAATTACAGAAATGAGAGTCAATCATGACCAAACAAAAAACAGCAAAAGAGCAAACCACTCCTAACCCTATAGATTCACTACCCCCCCAAGAAGAAAGCGAGTTGCATGATACTCCCTTTCTTGTTGTCGGTATCGGTGCATCAGCCGGCGGATTGGCGGCTTTTGAGGCTTTTTTTTCAGGGGTTCCCTCAGACGGTAATCCCGATATGGCGTTTGTCTTAGTTCAGCATCTCGCCCCTGAACACACCAGTATCCTTAGTGAAATCATCCGAAAATATACCACAATGGATGTTTTTGAAGTAAGTGACGGGATACGGGTGCAGCGTAACTGCGTCTATGTTATCCCCCCCGCGTACGATATGGCCTATTTAAACGGCACCCTCCAGTTGCTTGAACCTGCCGCTGAGCACGGTAAACGTTTGGCGATAGACTTTTTCTTTCAGACGTTGGCACAGGATCAGCAGGAACGCTCGATCGGAATCATTCTCTCAGGTACCGGAAGCGATGGAACGTTAGGGATACAAGCAATTAAAGATGCGGGAGGAATCGTGCTGGCTCAAGCTCCTGAGAGCACTGAGTATAACGGTATGCCCAACAGTGCGATAGCCACCGATTTGGTCGATTACATTCTCCCCCCTGAAGCGATGGTTCAACAACTCATAACCCTCTCTTCGAACATCGACGGCGGTGAAGATAGTCTCATTGCCGCATCCAAAAATATGATGGATAAAATTTTTGTGTTACTTCGTACCAAAAGCGGTCATGACTTCTCACAATACAAACCGAACACGATTTTTCGCCGTATTGAGAGACGTATGGCGATACGTCAAATCGAGTCAATCAGTGAATATGTAAAATTTCTGCAACAAATTCCAGAAGAATTAGAGGAGTTGTTTCATGATTTACTCATTGGGGTCACCAATTTTTTCCGAGATCCCGAGGCCTTTTTATCTTTAAAAGAAAAATTTATCCCCACTCTATTTACCCTCAAACCGCAAGGGAGTGTGATTCGTGTTTGGACGACCGGATGCTCTACCGGCGAAGAAGCCTACTCGATAGCGATTCTTTTACGTGAATACATGGAAAAACAAAAACTCAACTACTCCGTGCAACTGTTTGCTACCGATATCGATTCTCATGCGATCGCCCACGCCAGAGACGGTTTCTATCCGCTCACTATCGCCTCCACCGTCTCTCCACAAAGACTGGAGCGGTTTTTTACCCTTGAAGCCGACGGCAGCGGCTATCGTATCCACAAAAATATTCGGGATATGTTGATTTTTTCCGAACAAAACATTATCAAAGATCCCCCATTTTCTAAAATTGACCTCATCAGTTGCCGTAATCTGATGATCTACTTTGGCGCTACTTTACAAAAACGGCTGATCCCCCTCTTTCACTACGCCCTCAATCCAGGGGGAATACTCTTTTTAGGCTCCTCTGAGAGCATCGGGGAGTTCAATGATCTTTTTAGCGTCGAAGATAGTAAATCAAAAATATTCAAACGCAAAGAGACCCTATACGATACGACCAAAACCATCGGTCGGATTGTCCCGAAAACCACCTCTATCCGTTCCCCATCGGTACAAAATAACACTAAAACCAATGCTTCCCCTAAATTACCGCTGCGGGAGATAACGGAACAGGCTCTTTTGAAACAACTCAATCTCACCGCAGCCTTGATCAACGCCCAAGGGGATATTCTCTATCTGCACGGTCGAACCGGAACCTATTTAGAACTCCCCTCCGGCGAAATGGGGGTCAATAATATCCTCAAAATGGCAAAAGACACGCTTCGGCGCGAGCTTACTATGGCATTGCAAAAAGCCATTACGACAAAAGAGATCGTCCGACGCGCATGGGTACAAATTCAACAAAACGATATTATCAAAAATGTTAACCTCACCGTTCGAGCCGTCTCCTCCGCTGCCGCCGTAACGATTGACTCTCCTCTGTACCTTGTCACATTTGAAGAGAGCCCTCTAGGGATAAAAGGAACTCTCAGCACTGAGACAGAGACAAAAGAGTCTGATCCACTCGGACATATAGCCGCCCTTCAGCAAGAGTTGCAGATACAAGAGGAGTTTCTCCAAGCCTCAAACGATAAACTCGAAGCGACTATCGAAGCGTTACAAGCATCCAATGAAGAGATGCAGTCACTCAATGAAGAGCTCCAATCGACCAATGAGGAACTGGAAACCTCCAAAGAGGAGCTGCAATCCATGAACGAAGAGCTCTCCACCGTCAATGCCGAACTCCAGACCAAAGTCACCGATCTCTCCCATGCGAATAACGATATGAATAACCTCCTCTCCGGTACAGGGATCGGGACGGTATTTGTCGATATCAACCTAAACATACTCCGCTACACCCGAGATGTAACCCGTACCATCAACCTTATCAAAAGCGATATCGGCCGACCTATCGGACATATCGTCTCCAACCTTGTCGGATACGATCACTTAGTCAGCGATATTCATAACGTCTTAGACACCCTCAGTCCAAAAGAGATAGAGGTTCAAACGGTTGAGGGGCTGTGGTTTACGATGCGGATTCAGCCGTACCGTACCTTAAATAATGTGATAGAGGGGGCGGTCATCTCATTTGTGGATATTACCGAAACGGTTCACATACGTGAAGCCCTCCACAAAGCCAATGAGTTACTTCATGGCCATACAAATGATGCGCAATGAACCTTAATAATGCACCGTTCAAAAGCTCCACCCGAATGCTCCGCCGCAAAGCCGAAGAGTTAGCGGCTCGCTCCCCCAAAAGTCTCGAAATATTATCCGGCGTTGAGAACCATAATCTCATCCACGAGCTGCAAGTACATCAGATCGAATTGGAGATGCAAAACGAACAACTCCACCTCACCCAAGTGGAGCTTGACCATGAACGTAATCGTTACATCGATCTCTATAATCTAGCACCCGTAGGGTATTGCACCCTTAACATGCAAGGAAAAATTCTGCAGGCAAATATGACGGCTGCGAATCTCTTTGGGACACATCTAAATAATGTCATCAACCAAGCTATCACCCATTTTATCCTCCAAGAGGATCAGGATATCTTCTACATGTGCCAAAAACAGATCGAAGAATTTGGTGAATCACGTTCCTGTGAACTGCGTATGATAGGTAAAGATGAAGAACCGTTTTGGGCACATTTGGAAACCAGAGATGGGCATAATCCCGACAATATATATGAGTATCATTTGATTATCAGTGATATTACGAAATATACGATAGTCAAAGAGAAGTTAAAATTGAATGAGCAGATTATGCTCGCACAGGCACAAAAAGCGGCTATGGGAGAACTCATCTCGATGATAGCCCATCAATGGCGACAACCGCTGAATAATCTGGCACTCATCAATCAAGATATGTACATAAAATTAGAATTGGGTAAATTGGATGATAAAAGTGTTTACGCTTCCCACGAAAAAGTAGATCAAATTTTGCAGTTTATGTCCAAAACTATCGATGATTTTAGAAACTTTTTCTCACCCGATCAGCCTAAAGAGTTGATAAGCATTGAGGAAGTAATCAACTGTACCTTGAAAATTATCGGACAATGCTATGTGACAAACATAGCGATAAATGTCCATAACAACAGTACAACTCCCTTGCTAATCCACAAAAACTCATTGGTACAGGTATTCCTCAATATTTTAGGAAATGCAAAACACGCATTGGAGTCGGCTAACGTGAAACCGGCGATCATTACTATTATTATCGATGAAACACCTACTTCCATCATCACCACCATTCGGGATAACGGCGGCGGAATTCCCGAGGCAATTATCGATAAAATTGCCCTCCCCTATTTCACAACCAAAGGGCTAATGGGGACAGGACTTGGCCTTTATATATCCCAAACCATTATCGAGAAATATTTTTCAGGTGCCCTGAGCTGGTACAACAAAAATCAAGGGGCATGCTTCGTCATCACGTTGGATAAAAGTCATGTCTAAGCGTCTGAAACCAACCGATACGGCACAGCTTCTACGCCGAAGAGCCGAAGCAATAGCCAAAAAAAACGGTACTGATACCTTACAAAATTTAGAAAAACTTACATCAACGGAGATCAAGAATATAGTTTATGAACTCAATCTCCATCAAATCGAGCTGGAGTTGCAAAATGAAGAGCTTCAGAGAGTACAAATCGAATTAGAGGATGAGAGAAAGCGGTATTTCGATCTCTATGAACTTGCTCCTATCGGGTATTGCACCCTAGATGCGCATGGAGTTATAGTGCAAACCAACCATACGGCTGCCCTGTTACTCACACTTGAGCAAAGAGATTTGCTTCAACACCCTTTTTCCACTTTTGTTATTGCTGAAGATCAAGATATCTATTACCTCTACTCCAAACAACTCCTCCAATGCGGATCAAATCCTATTTGTGAATTGCGGATGTTAAAAGCGGATCAAACACTCTTCTGGGCTAATCTAACGACAACGATAGTACGAGATTTGAACAATACACCGCAATGGCGGGTTGTCATAAGTGACATTAGTGAACGAAAAAAATATGAAAATAAGCTCCAGGAAATCGCTCAATACGATCCGCTCACGGCATTGCCGAATCGGATTCTATTGGCCGATCGTCTCCATCAAGCTATGGCACAAACCAATCGTCATAAACAACCTTTTGCCGTATTGTATCTCGACCTCGATGGGTTCAAAAACGTCAACGATACCTACGGGCATGAAGCCGGAGATCAACTGCTGATTAAACTTGCCACAAATATGAAACGAACCTTACGCGAAATTGATACCATTGCCCGAATCGGGGGTGATGAATTTGTCATTCTATTGCTCAATCTAAACGATATCCAAGCCTGTGTTCCAATGCTCAATCGATTACTAGAGAGTGTACAAAAACCGGTACTTATCAATAACCATTCCGTTGAAGTTTCTGCCAGTTTCGGGATAACCTTCTTTCCTCAATCCATAGAGATTGATGCGGATCAATTACTCGCTCAGGCAGATTATGCGATGTATCAAGCCAAATCGGCCGGTAAAAATCGCTATTATGTTTTTGTTGCGGAAGAGAATGAAGGTTATCGAAGTATCTAAAGAATAGAACGTTCCGAGCTTTTGCTCGGATTGTCCACTCGTTTATGGAGTAGGAAGAATAATAGTATTGGCGTTCAAAGTAACCGCTGTCTGAGCTAATGTACGCCCTTCCAATGTCGCACCGGTATTGAGAGAGATCAAGGTTTGACTCAATATATTGCCTTTGAATTGAACCGTTGTTCCCAGTGCCGTTTGACCGGAGACTTGCCAGAAAACATTTTTGGCCATTGCCCCATCAGCAAGGGTAATGATCGCACCGCTGCTCACCGTCAAATCTTGTGCAATCTGGAAAATCCAGACATCATTAGCACCCCCTGAGAGTGTAACGCCCGCACCCGTGATGAGAACACCCGTTCCCCATTTATAGAGACCGGGAGCGAGAATCATCCCGCTAATGTTTCCGGCACCGAGTTCCGTAGCCGTAGGATTCGTTCGCCCTGCGGCATCGGTGAACGCAATTTCCATATCGCTAATAGCGGTGGTTAGATACGCAGGTGTAGGGGCAGCAAAATTAGCCGCATACAACTTTCCGGTTACTTGATCTGCCGTTGCATAGGTTCCGGATAATGCATAATTGGAAAATCCCGTAAATGCAGTCGCATCGATAGGACTCACTCCGATATCTCCGGTGATGCTCGTGACGCCGGTGGTTGAGATACCTGATTTGCTTAGAAGGACGAAATTACCCGCCGTACCGAGACTAACCGGATCGGGGCCGTTTGCTATCGTTGTCCCTGTTGTAAATGTCCAGACTTTATTGACTAGCATGGCATTACCTGCCAAGTCTTGGACAGCCGTAGTAATGGTTGCCGTATAATTGGTATCCGTATTGAGATTGTTCGTCGGATTAAAAATCGCCGTTGTTCCCGAGTAGGTCACAACACCTGCAATCGGTGTTATCCCCTCGATAAGAGAAAAACTTGTTGTATTTACCGTAGCGGAATCAACAGCTTCGCTAAAGACAGCGGTGATACTTTGATTGATCGGCACACCGGTAGCATTACTATCCGGATTGGTAGAATTTACATCAGGGGCAGTGCTATCATTGATTGAACCGGTAGTAAAGGTCCAGACATAATTAGCAGCCACAGCGGTACCGGCTACGTTTTTGGCACCGGTGGTGATTGTAGCAGTATAGAGTACACTGTCGGCGAGGTCAGCGGTCGGGTTGAAAGAGGCGGTTGTTCCTGAGTAGGTAACACTTCCGGCAACGGGCGTAGAACCGGGTCCCGTTACCGTGAAAGTACTTGCCGTCAGCGTTGCAGCATTCATTGCTGTACTGAAGGTAGCCGTTATATTCTGATTACGCGCTACCGCCGTGACAGTATTGCCTGGATTGGTGGAAATGACTGTAGGGGCAACCGCGACCGTGCTATTAATCGCACTGGCACTACCCCCTCCGCCTCCGCCGCAACCAAGTACGACAATACCAAACATTAAAATGCCAAGCCACATGATTTGATTAGAATATTGCTTAAAGACTTCCATGGTAATACCCACTTTCTATCATTATTTATCGTAAAGTAACATTATTATACGACTAATAACAGTATGACCATTGTTTATATTTTCTAGCTTTGCATTTAAAACTAATATAAATTAACTATATGCGTGTATGTTATATATGAAAGTGCAGCGTAAGAAATAGCAGTAGAATAATCGTTTTGGTACATTTAAGATGAACATACCAAAACAATGTTCAGTTAAAAATCGATTCTCATTCCTAAATACCACGCATCGTTATACGTAACATCTCTACTTTTAACATCGGTGTCGATCATTCGATACCCTACTTCAATCCGTCCGTTTTTAATCGGCTCGACATCAAAATGGATGCGAGTTTCGAAATACGCATCAGCGTCTTGAAATGCCAATACCGAAGGGGCATAGTACAAAGCACCGCCGACATAAAACGGAATCGAGGCTTCAATCGGAAGCTTCATATCTGCTTCAATCCCCAAAGGTATAGCCGAATAATGTTGACCGTCAAACTTGGTGTATTCACCTTTGAGCCCAAGACCGATAGCCAAGCCGGGAACTTCCGCAACCGGACGTTGCACCATAAACGATACTTCCATCAAAGGATCTGTATTTCCGATTCGATCGCTGTTGCTCTCATCACCGTTCAAAATACGTGCTCCGAGATAAGATCCTTCTAAAGAACTGATGCTCATTTGTTTCATATCGATCCGAATTTGCCCCTCAAGCTCTTTATTGTTTACATTCAACTCCGCTTGGTGTGCCGCAAATGCAGCTGTACTTATCAAAGTACCGAGTAGTAGTATTTTCAACATAATAATCCTTTTAAAGTTTATCTGCAGCTCGGTGAGCTTCTTTTTTAACTTGCTTTTCAGATGTTTTCTCTACTTTTTCGACTTTTACCACATTTTTTTCAACTTGTGTTTTTTCTCCTGGACCGGCAGTAGGCGTAGGTTTGACAGCATCTGCCGCATAAAGAGAAGCAAGGGCAGTTAGAGCCATAGCAAGAATAACTTTTTTCATTTTAGATCCTTTTGTGTTTTTATATATTGCAATATATTTACACACTATATCACTATAAATGTTACTGATACTAAATAAAAAAATTTACTTTTTAAATAGAGTTTTAGGAAGGATTTAATGTTCTGAAAGATTGAACAGTTATAGTGTATAAATGTGTCTATAAGTTGATATAATGATTACGATGTCTTGAAAAGACAAATCTAATACCACTCAGGAATCAATTATGAGTTCACACAAAGATCATTCGCATTTAGAAAAAATCAAAGAGGCTATTGAAAAATCTGACCATCTAAACGATCACGATAAGTCAGAATCGGTAAAACACATCGAAGAGTGGATTTTGGAAGACAAAGCAGAGGGCACGCTCTATAAAGAACTCATGGAGTTAACAAGCGGTATGAAACCCATACTGGCGGAATTAGGGCTTATATAAACCTTGATGAACTATCATAGCGCACTTCTCCTTCTCTTCGGAGGTTTGGGAGCAATCTATTTTGTCTTTATTTTATTTTTTGAATTACGAAAAAAAAGATTTTTACATGATGTTGAAGCTCTCCCTTTTTCTGAGCAGTACGAAGCGATTTTAAAAAGAATACCCCATTATCAAAAACTCTCTTCTACCGATCAACATCAAATTCAGCGCACCATTTTACGTTTTATCTATACAAAAGAGTTTATAGGTGTGTACATGGAGGTAACGGAAGAGATGAAGTTGGTTATTGCCTTCTATGCCTCTCTTTTGTTGGTGCATAAAGGGCCACATAGTTGCTACGACAATCTAAAAACCATTATCATCTATCCTCATCCCGTTATCACTAAAGAGGTCAAATCCTATGGTGGCATTTACTCCAAAGAGCAGTTTATACTCGCAGGGCAATCGTCCAATGATACCGTGGTCATCACGTGGCATCAGGCCAAAAGCGAAGCGTATCATATGCGCCATACTAATGTTATGATCCATGAATTCGCCCATGAAATTGATTTTATGGATGGTGAAATCGATGGAGTTCCCCCCATCGAAAAATCAAAATATGACGGGTGGGTACATACGCTCAACAAAGAGTTTAATGCCCTCAGCAAAATTTCAAATAAAAACCGTGACTGGGGAAAATACAAACTCCTAGGTTCTTATGCCGCAACGAATGAAGCAGAATTTTTTGCCGTTGTTACGGAGCGTTTTTTTGAGTCTCCGCTATCGTTAAAAAAACATTTTCCCGAACTGTATGATGAGTTTATGGATTTTTATCAGATTGATACCGTAAAGATATTTGGATAAAAGTTTCTTACTTTAATTCCAACTTTTACAATCAATTCTTGAATGTCCCAAAATACTAGATACTTTTTAATTCGTTAATGTCGTCGATTGTTAAAATTATATTAAGTAGAATTTTATTGTTAAAAGTAGATACTATTTATAATATTTAATAGAATAAATAGTAGGTGGTTATTAATGTTTAGAAGTTCTGTCCATTCAGTTATATTAATTGCCTTCTTCTTGTATATTTCGGAGCTATCGGCGTCAAGTAAGATGCAGTTAGTCAATCCTAAAATCACTCATGTTACCGTTTTTACCAATAATGCCATGGTTACGAAAGAGGGAAAAGTTTCTCTGAAAAAAGGAGAAAACTCGATTTATATACCCGATTTAACCCCTAATTTAATTGATAATTCTCTTCAAGTGAAGCTAGATGGAGTTTCCACGATCAAAATATCAGATGTAAAAGTAAAAAAGACTTACCTTCAAAAGTTGCAACACGATAACATTGAAAAGCTCCAATCCAAGCTAGATCAAATAACCGCTCTTATTCAAAATGATATAGATGAAATGGCCATTGTCACAAATTCAAATGAATTTTTAAAAAGGATAACACCATTTTCACACAATCAAAAAGTCCTTCCTGCTGAAATAGAAGCCCATACCAAATTTCTCGAAAAAACCCTTACAGACAATTATAATCGTCTTGCAAAAATAGAAGTTCACACTAAAGAACTCCAAAAAGAAAAAGTTTCGATAGAAAAAGAGCTCAATACACTTAAAACGTCGGATGAAAGTAAGAGTGTCCAGATAGAACTCTATTCTTCAACCGATTTAAAAGATCAAAAAGTTGAAATTTCTTATATGGTAAATAACGCACATTGGAATCCACTCTATATCATTCATGCCGATTCCATTTCCGGAAAAATAGAATGGTCAAACTTCACCTCCATTTCCCAATCAAGCGGAGAAGATTGGGCAGATGCATCGATTGAAATTTCGACAGCTAAACCTTTCAGCGCTAAGGCACCAGATACATTGGAAGGATGGTATATTGATATTTACCGTCCAAGCTCAAGAAATTATTCTAAATCAGCCTATGATCAAGTTGAGATGATGGCTGAGCCAAGAACAGTTGCATCCATGCTTCCTGATACGTATGCAGCACCTGAAATTCAGCAAGAATCGACCTCTTTTAGTTTTGTGCTACCCGGTAGGAATACGATTCCATCTGATAATCAGCCACACAAAATTTTTATTTCATCTGCTGAAAAAGAGGCAAACTTTCATTACCGAGCTGTTCCTAGAGTTTCATCGTTTGCCTATTTGACCGCAGATTTAGAGAGCCCATTCTCTTTCCCCCTCTTGAGGGGTGAAATGACTTTACTATTGGATGGACAAGTCGTAGGCATGCACAATACTTTGAAAACAATCTTTCCTAAAGAAGAGGTTCAACTCTCCCTTGGTGCAGATGAAAGTATTAAAATTGAATACAAACAACAAAAGAAATACAGTAAAGAGGATCAATTTATTTCAAATGATACCCATGTAAAATATAGCTATTCTCACGAAATTAGCAATGGTAAAAACAAACCGATTCGGATTGATATAGAAGATCATTTTCCGGTTTCTCGAAACGAACAGATCAAAGTTGTTCTTGACACACCTCAAAAAGAGTCTGCAAAAATTTCCGAAGATGGGATTATCATTTGGAATGTAGAATTAAGTGCCCATGAAAAGAAAGTTTTACCAATGCAGTTTACGGTTTCCTATCCTAAAAAAATTGAGATAGAAGGACTCGAATGATCAGCGATATTACATCCAAAGGAAAAAAAATGTTTTACCGAAATTTCTTACTCTTTGTCAGTTTTATGATGATTATGTCAGGAACAGCTTTATTCGCGGAAGCACCCTTAATAAACGACTATCAAACATTAGTAACCAAAGTCAAAAACGGTGATACAAACGTCGATTTCAAAGCACTACGAATAGCCTATTCCCAGACGCCCCAATACAATCCATACAGTGAAGATGAGAATATGCCCCTCATGCTCCAGGCTCTCAACGACAAAGCGTATCCGAAAGCACTCGAATATGCCCGAAAAATCAACGAAAAGAATTTTACCGATCTGGATGCCCATTTCGGAGCACGGATGGCCTGTAGAGAGATGGGAGACAAAGCATGCTACGATTCCCATCACGCGACTCTTGCCAATCTAATCGATTCAATTATGAATTCGGGAGATGGAACGACCCCCCAATCAGCCTTGCAAGTCATCACGACGCGAGAAGAATACATAATATTGAAGGTTCTTAATCTCCAACCTAAACAGCAAAAACTGCAACAGATCAACGACAAAGCCTACGATGTTTTTGAAGTATCCGATTCCCGAAATAATGAGACATTTGCCCTATTCTTCGATGTGACTCTCCCCTACAACTGGCTCAACGAAAGCCTTAAGAAAAAGTGACAGCATATGATCACAAAAACAGTTATCAAAGATAACCTGTTGGGGCTTGGGCTCCTCAGCCACATCGGCGCCTTAGTGATCGCAGCCATTCCAAGGCTGGATGGCGTAGGGGCTATCCTCTATCTCATCGCGACATTCTTACTTCTCTCCTGGGTCTTTTTGACGTGGGACAGAGAGGGGGATAAAAGTCGTTTTTACATCGCCTGTATTGTAGCTTTCGTCCCTTTAATCGGTCCGCTTATCACCATGAAGATGGTACACCCCCTCTCTGAAAAAAGGGCAAATAAATCTTGGATTATGTCAGTTTTTACCCTTCAAATTCATCCGACGGTAGTGTTGGTATGGATTGTTGCCATAGCCGTAGCCACGGCATTGACATTCCAGCAATACGACCCGTATTTCTCAAATCCTCAACCCATATCTCCAACTACCCCCCGATAAAGGAAACGCTATGCCCTCATTAAACCCGTTACAAACCCTAATCGCCATTCTCTCCCTCTCCGCTTTTTTAAATGCCGCAGAAGAGATACTCATCCCGCCGATGCCGTGGGAAAACGGCTCTGCCGACCCGCGTTGCACAATGGTTCCGGAAAAAGGGCCCTGCAAAGCGATCTTTTGGAAATACACGTATGACCCCAAAACGAACCAGTGCAAGGAGTTTATATACGGGGGATGCGAAGGGACTGTCCCCTTCGAGACCAAAGAGGAGTGCGTCAAAATGTGCGTAGAACCCGAGGGGCCGGGATATCCGATCAAAAAACCGGCCATCTACCTCTACCCGACTAAAAAAACCGATATTTCCGTCTCTCTGCGCGTTAACGGCACCCTGACAACGACAATTCCCCCCTATAACGGCGGGTGGAAAGTGAGTGCAGAGCCCAATGGCGCCATCGAAGGGGGGTATGATTATCTTTTTTACGAGGCGGATCTCAAAAAAGTGACCCTTCCTAAAGAGGGATGGATCGTAGAATACAAAGAGCTAAACCTTTGGTTTGATATCAATCTTGCAAAACTTGGTTTAAATGCTAAAGAAAAACAGCAGTTTAAAGAGTATTGGATAAATGAACTACCTTCTTCATCTTATTATAAAATCCAATTGCTGGATATGAAGTTTTTGTCTGACAATATGGACTTAGATATTCATCCAAAACCTGATACGCTTATACGACTCGATTTTTACTTTACGCCACTTAAAGAACTGGAAAAAATTGATGAGCCAGCTATTACAACGCCTGAGCGTAAAGGTTTCACTGTTATTGAATGGGGCGGTATTTTAGACGACTCTAAATACAAAAAAGCTAGATAAAACAGTTGTAACACAAAGAAAAAAGGATCAAAAATGAGAAATAAGAGATGGATCCGATTGATTATTCTATCCTCTATATTCAGTAATATCGCCTTATCTCAAGATAACATTCAATGTGGCAGCAATGATACTCAATGTGTAAACAATCATCTTAATTCAGCAAAATCGATTGAAATAAAAAAAATAGAAAGTGAGGGTACTTCTATTATCGAAGAAACATCCATTACAATAACAAAGACTAGTTCATTGGATTATGGAGAGGCTGATTTGCAAAGCATGCCTGGTTTTAATAAACCTTCTCTTGTTCATACTGTTGCTGATATTTCAATCAACAAGCTTCAAAGCTTTAAAAAGCAACCTGAAAATTCATTCTTTAAAACGATTCTTCCTGAATGCCCCGCTTTACGAAAACACGCCAGTATCCAAATGTTGATAGGCAAGGAAGCTCAATGCGAATTTCAATCTTCACCACAACAAGACTTATGTTCATTTATGAACAACTGTCCAATAAAAGATGATCAACGAATCCAATTGATATCGAATGGAGTGTCAAAAGATTTTAAATGCAGCGGTACATTGATTGAAACCTTAAAATCTATCTGTTTTTTCTCTTCATTCGATAATATTCTTTAAATATTCATCCGCTTCCTGTATACCTGCTGAATTATTTTGTTTCTGGTGAAGCTTCTTGGCTTTTTGCAATGCATCTCTGGCCTGGTCATTTTTTTTGAGTTCAATATAACAGGCACCCAGACCAACATATGAATCAGCATCATCAGGATTGAGCTTAACTGCCTGCTCCAGAAGCGAAATAGCCTCTTCATACCTGCCAAGAGAATAATAAGCACCGCTCATCCTATTAAGTAATTCGCCATTATTAGGGTCTTTTCTGACGGATAGCGCAAAATCTGAAAGTGCATTTTCATAGGCAGTCATTGCTTTTTTACCATCACCTAGAGCATCTAAAGCAAGACCGAGAGCATAATAGCTCTCCGCCGGATTATCACTTAGAGAAGCTGCCTTCTCATAATAGGCTATTGCTTTCTGAATATTTCCAAGATTTTCATAACAAATACCCAAATTGTGATAAGCTTCAGCATGTTTTGGCTCAGCCGATATTGCCATCTGAAAATACTGAATTGCCTTTTCGGGCTTTTCATCTTCCATCAAAATGCTCCCCAGCTCATATAGCGCATCTGCATGTTTCGGATTAAATAGGAGTGCTTTCTCATAATAAGAAACTGCTTGTTGTTTTTGACCTAAAGCCCGTAAGGCATAGCCCATGTTATAGTTTGCTTTATCGTGTCGCGGATTAATTGCCAACGCATTTATCAAAATCTCTTTTGCTTCACTATACTTACCAAGAGTGATATAAACAGAAGCCATGTTATTAAGGGTAGATACATCATTAGGTTTCAACATTGCAGACTTTTGATAATAGGGGATTGCTTCCTCTGGACGCCCCCATTCGACATAAGCAATAGCAATGTTGTAATAAGCATCACCATAATTAGGATTCATTTCAATAGCCTTACTATACCATTTGACGGATTCTTCATAACGTTTTAATTTTGCATTGGCCAAGCCTAGCATAAAGCTGGAAGGCGCATATTTAGGATTTTTTTGCAACGCCTTTTTTAAGTAGGGAATCGCTTCATCATTACGGTCTAGATCTATTAGATCACATCCATATCCATAGTTCGCAAATACATACTCCGAATCGACTTTCAAAGCCTCCTGATAAAAATACATCGATTGATCATACTGTTTAAGTGCACTGTAGGAGCTAGCGAGGTTACTCAAGGCTTCAATATATCGAGGATTGATTGCTGCCGCCTTTTTATAAAATGGTATTGCTTCAGAATGTTTGCCTTGATTCGTGTAGACGACTCCAGTATTATAATGGGCGGGAGCATAATCAGGTTTGGCTGCAATTGCTTTATCATAAGCATCTAAGGCTTCTTGAAAGCGACTCAGTTTACTGTAGACCAATCCTAGATCGTTATAGGCGAGATAGTAGGTCGGGTTAATCTGAACAGCTCTCTGAAATGCTTCGATAGCCAAAGTTCTTTTCCCAAGATTAACATAACAGATTCCCAAGTTATAGCTAGATCGGTAATCGTTTGGGTCTATCTCCATCGCTTGGATATAATAGATAACAGCCTGCTGATATTGCTGAGTGTGAAGCGCTTCATTGCCCAGAATGGATGGCGAACCGCTAGGTGTTATCGTTGATTTATTTTTCCCAGAATGTAGCGTATTTTGCTGTTTTGTTTCAATTTGCGAAATCAGATCTCGTACGAATGCGGCATCTGCTGCATTTGGATCCAATTCAAGATAACGCTTAAATGACTGAAGAGCACTGCTGAAATTTTCATTTGCATTGTATGTAACCCCTAGGTAATAGTAGATTTCAGGCCAGTCCGGTGAAAGATCACGCGCCTTTTCAAACTTTCGCAAAGCTAATTGGAAACTCACATCAGAGGAAGAACCTTCTAAAATGGATTGACCTTCAACCAGAAGTTGATGAACTTCCGCAGATGGCATCTCTTTGGCATACAACAATCCAACATTGCCTACTAGGATGATACTGCATACAATCAATGAGATTTTGATCGAAGTTGAAATAACCTTACACATAGACAATCCTTGTAGTATGAGTGATTAAAAATTTACTTTTTCTCATCTTTTTTCTCAGAGGGGAGTGTCTTTGATTGTGATTCAAGTTTACGGCTTTTTTCTTGCAAGCTTCCTTCTATCTTACTTTTTTCATCGACATCTTTTTCATACGATTTGTTCATCACATTAATCTCTTCTTCCAAAGCCATCGCTTCTCTTATCAACGTGTCTTGTTGCTCTTTTTCACTCGAGGTCATAGTATCAATCGGCTTAGTCTGAATCTCTTTTATTTTTGTTTCTAGCTTCTCTTTTTCTAGTTGAGTCTCATCCATTTTTTTCTTATTTTCTTGAATCTTTGTCTCTAATGTCTGAAGTTCTTTGATATCTTTTTGAATCGCTAATGTTATTGTTTCTATGTTTTTTATTGCTTCAATATCATCTGGCACTCTTGCCAATGAAGGTTCAGGCGGCTGCGGAATAGGCGGTATTTTACACTCTTCTTGATACTTTCTCCCCTCCATTACTAGATCGCCTTGATGATTCAAATATCTTGCTTTTTCATCTTGATGATTTTTAACCGCAATCAAAGCCTGCTGCGCAAAATAGGTACTGCACATTAGCCGTTCTATTTGTTTCATTGGAGATGCATCGTATTTTCCACTACCTATTGGCTCGAAATTGCTTCCCATAGTATTGGTGGGGGGTGATCCAAAAAAACTTGTGCCGCTCCCGGGGCGATTTCCTAAAAGGTTAAGCGCATTAGTTTGGGAATTGATGAATGCTGCTTGCTGCTGTTCCTTTTCTTTTTTACGTCGTTCTTCCTCCTCCTTTTTCCATTGTTCTTCTTTTGCCCTTTTTTCCGCTTCCCGTTGTTGATTTTCCAGTCCTTGCATCAGTCCTTGCATAAATCCACCGATAATCCCCTGCATCATCTGATATTGCAAAGAGTTCTGGCCGCTATATCCTCCTGAAGATGAACTATTTTGCCCTGTCGAATAGCATGAACCGGATAGATCATATTGATGAACATTATTGTTACGCATACTATTGGCCCAAGATTCACATTGTGATTGTGACGAAAAACAAGCGTTTGTACGGGAATCTCCATTCTGTCTCATAAAACTTTGGAGGTTTGATGAATAATTGACACAATATTCAGCGCTAATCGTTGTGGCAGTGCCAATACTTATCAATGCAACTACAACAAATACATTTTTCATTTCACTTTTTCCTGCCACGGTTCAGGATTCATAAAATGAACCGATTGCACCAGTTTATCAAAGACTCCTTGACACTGAGAAACCATCGCTTCGGATGATTTATAATGAAAAACGAAAAAACCCCGTACTGCAGGAAAAATTATAAACGTTTCGAGAGTATTAACCATCTTTGGAATATGTTCTGAATTAATCCGATACATTACCCCTTCTTCAAAAATGCTCGCGCTGCTCGTCGCCTCAACCGTCCGTATCACAAATTTTACCCCTTCTTTTCCACCGGCATTAACCTGAGAGAGCGATACCTTCGTATCCTTATCTTGTCGATCAAAGCTTTGACCTTTTTGACGAATGTAATCACGATAATCAGAAAAAAATCCGCCGTATTCGTAATAAAGTACCGATATTTCGGCCGCTACCCATGTATCGTCCACTGGCCCTTTGAGATGCACCCCTGCAACTTTGGCTTCCGGGGTCTCATACGGAAACTTTTCTTCGCTTTTCATCCACCCTTGCGGAAGCATTAACGAAAACAGCTCTCCTCTTGATGTGTAAGGTTCGACAACTCCTTCTCTTATTGTAGGCTGCCCATAATGTCGGATATTGCATTCTCCGCCATGCGAGAGTGTCAGCATCAGGGCAATGAGAAGGGTCGCCTTAAAAATCATTGTTCCCACCATCCTTTCGAAGGGAGTTTAAACGGCTCAACATACGCTGTTCCATCCGAAGAAAGTGTCATTTTTTCTCCCCCTTTTAGTATCGTTAAAGAGAACGTTTTAGCGTTCGTAACGGCCAGCTCTCCCTCAATCAGCTCTATGATTGTCGTCCCCGCCTCATCGATCCCCATCGTAAAGGTCGTACCTCTAACGGAAGCAGTTCCCGAACCAGTGCGGATTTCAAATTTTTTGGATTTGTTTTTGACCCAAGCTCGAATCGCCTTAAAATCATGCTCCAACATTTTATTCGGATCATCTGCTGCCATTTCTGCTTGTTTTTCAATCCAGGCTTCAAACACTTCAGCTTTATCTATTGCAGTATGGATTGTCCCTTTTGCCAGAGAAACGGTTTCGGAGTAGGGATCTTTTTTCTCCATTTTCACACGACTGTATTCTCCAATCGTCATACTGCCTCGACCATCAAGGAATTGTATTTGTGCTTGGCTGTTGTCATACGTCTCGATGGTGTCTCCCTCTTCAAAATATCCGGCTTGATCTCTATCAAGAGGAATCGTCTCATACGGTGATTTGCCGGATGTTACCTGCACTCTCCCTGTATGTTGCGTTACCATTCCTGCAATTTTCATATTCATGCCGCTTTTATCCGCCATGCGATTACGGACATAAGCACTGTTTTTTTCAATCTGTATCTTTTTCTGCTCATATAGACGCTTGGTCTCTTGCGCCGTTTGCAACGCTCGAATGGCAATCGTTTCCGCCGCTTTATTATTCGCTGCTTGTGCACGCGATATCAGATTTTGTGCTTTTGCAATTTTTTCATCCGCTTTTCGTATGCCCGCTATCGCCTCATCACGTTGACGCTCAAATTTGAATAGTATTCCCAGCTGTGTCGCCGACCATGCCGCATCATCATTTTGTTTTACCGATACATCACTTAGCGGTGGAACCGGTTTTGTTGTAATCGGATGTCCCTCATAGGGAGAATATGGGTTCGTTCCATCTGGATTATTTAGCGATTGCGGTGTGACTGACCATGCTGTATTGCTACAAAGCATCAGCATCAGCCAACGGGCGATTAATTTCTCTATATGATATTTTTTCATTTTCACTCCGTTTTGATTACTAAACTACTTCATCTTTTTTTAGAACTTAATTAATTTTATTCCAAATATCTTTGATTGCTCTTTAATAACATTTGTATTCCATAAAGAAGCATAAATCGTATCCTGACAATCTTCAAATCCTCTCTAATGCCCATAACGGTAAGAAAAATAAATACAACTGGACACGCTTTAGTATCGATGATCAAATCGCATATATCGAAGCGGTAATTCGGCTACAAACCATCGTTGCGCCTAAATTTGGTATCGAGTTGGAATCCAAAGTTCTCGAAAGTCTGATGAGCCGACTGCGTGAGGTCTTTTAGTGTTCACCAACTGTAATGCCCTACTCCCATTTTTCGCACTATTATTTAACAATAGTAAATAGAAATTGTTATTTACGGTACAATGACTCCAATATAAATAGATGGAGACACTGCCATGATTGATTACAGAGGCTACGAGATTAATATTGCCAATGAGGATTCGGATGAAAAAGCTACTCAACTGGGTAATGTAGATAAGGTCATCAACCTAATTAAAGATGGTATGGATGAAGAGGAAGCCTGTCTAAAAATAGACAAAACTTTCAGAAAAGACTTTAGAAAATGGACAGGGCAATCACCGCTGACAGCAAGTGAGCCAGAGAACACGTCTCAGAATATAAACTCCATGGAGTTTAAGGCACCTTCTTTTCCAGAAACATTATTTACTCTTAAAAAGGAGTATAAGAATTTTCCTGATGTACTCTCAGCCATTGCTGTACTTGAAGCAATACTAAAAACTACTAAAGATGCAAAAGAGCAAGAACTTAAAGACGTAAATGATGCAAAAGAGCAAGAAAACAATGATGCAAAAGAGAAAGAACTTAAAGACGTAAATGATGCAAAAGAGAAAGAAAACAATGATGAGAAAGATGCCAATGAGATTAAAACAGCTATGAAGAAACTTTCACCTGAAGCAAGAAAAAATTTATTAGCTGAACTGTCTCAATTGGAATGACACCAAAATATATGTTGTTGAATGGATATTTAGATTAAGAGGGTGGTACCAGTGGCCGGACTCGAACCGGCACATATCGCTATACCGGATTTTGAATCCGGCGTGTCTACCATTTCACCACACTGGCATGTGTTTGAAGAGGTGAAATTATAGGGAGGCTTTGCTTAAAGAGACGTAAAAGCTGTTTTGCTAATCGTTTTTTGACTTTTGCCGATATTAGAGTATGGAACTTTTATTGCTTTAGATGCAGTAAGCTTGTACAAAAGGATTTGACGTGAGAATAACATCAGGATCTTATTACAACAATATATACGGTGAAAATAATAAAATAAATCAGCAATTGTTTGATGTCAACAAACAAATTTCATCCGGTCTAAAAATTCAATATTCCCATGAAAATCCGGGCATATTTATTGATACCCTTCGGCTGGATGATGAGATCACGACGCTGGCTCAAATAAAAAATAGTACTCAAAATGCCTATAAACTTTCTACTCAAACCGATACTACGATTGGTGAAATCGTCAAAACTATCGAATCCATGAAAGTCAAAATGGTCAATGCGGCTAATGACGTTAACTCAGAAAGCAGTCTTCAAGCTATTGCAAAAGAGTTACGCGGTCTCCAAAATCATCTTGTAACGTTGGCAAATTCCTCGATCGGCGGGCAGTATCTTTTTTCTGGAACGGCGACATCGGTTAAACCTATTGCTGCTGATGGATCATATCAAGGCAATGATCAAAATCTCGAAGCATTTTTAGGTGCAGGTTTCAAACAAAAATACAATATAAGCGGTTCTCAACTTTTCACGGGCGATGAAAGCAAAACCAATAGAACGGTGAGCTCTAACGTTTCACACATGAGTTTAACCGATTTATACCCTGACATTATGCAGAGTACGACAATGTCTCGTACAGCCGCAGAAGAGACCTACATCAGCGCGAATAGTACCATTCGCGATCTTATGGGCGACACGGATGATAATCCTGCCACCTCGTATTCTCCCCATTTTTATATCCAAGGTACGAAGAGTGACGGAACTACCTTCAAAAACCATATTAGCAGTATAACGATGGACAATAAGGTTGAGGATTTACTCACTGCTATTAAAAACGAATATGGTTCTGATCAAGTGGAAGTTACCCTTAATGCTCATGGGCAAATTGAGATAGTGGATAAAATCTCTGGCTCAAGCAAGCTTGATTTCCATATGGTGGGGGCAGTAGACTTTGATAGTTTAAATGCAGGTGATGCCGCAGATATTTCTGATGTGGCAATGTATGCGGCTACACCGAATGAAATCGATAATCTTCAATCGGGAACTACCAATTTTGAAACGGCTGCGGTTACGACTCCCGGTCTCTTTATTAAAGAATTTACCAAAAGCGGATTCACAACACCGACAGGTACACCCAATACGATTGAAGGGATCAATTACGATCGAACTAATTTTATAAAAGACGGTTCAAAACTTCTTTCGAATGTATCCCAAGTTCTAAAAACGGATAATACGGCTGCATCTGCCTCTACGAAATTGCTCGATGTATCCGGTAACGGTACCTTGGTTGGGACGACGCTCAACCTTCAAGGAAAAAATATTGACGGATTTGATTATGATATACAAATCAATTTAGCGGCGGCATCCTCTGTCAGCGGTACGGTCAACGGCGTGCCGATTACCGCTTTTAATATCTATAATGCCGATGCGACACGAACCGTTGCAGGAGCAGATCAAGTCACATATCAACAGCTTCTCGATGTTGTCAATATGACCATGAGCGGTTCTCTCCCTATCGGTAATACGGCAGCACAATACGACTCCGCCACCACGGCTGCAAACGCTCTCTCTGCTACGACACTCGATCGTGCCGGACGTATGGTATTTGAAGACAAAATTTACCCAAGTACGCAAGCATCAATAGCATTGTATGATGCAAGCTCGTTGGATTATTCAACAACATCCGGTTCGGCATTAAGCTTTAACGCCAACAGCGCTCTTACTTTACGAGATCCGAAAACAGACCTTTTTGCCCAGATCGAAGAGATCATAAGCTCGGTGGAGCAAGGGAAAAAACGAGCGAACGGGTCTGAAAGCACTGACCCGCGCAATATCGGTGTCCAAAATGCCATTCGAATGATGGACGATCTGAGCGATCATGTCAGCCGTCTTCAAACTGAAGCAGGATCGTATTCTCAAACACTCCAAGCCTCATCGAATCGTACCGATCTTCTTCTCATCAGTACCAAAACACTTCAATCAGATGTCATTGATACTGATATTGCCGAATCACAATTGAAATTACAGCAGCTTACACTGAATTATCAAGCGCTCTTGTCTAATATTTCCAAAGTCTCTAAACTTTCCCTCGTCAATTATTTATAGCAATTTGCAATAAAAGGGCTTTCTATCCCCTTTTTTGCTATAATCTAACCACTTTTCAACCTGATTCAAGGATCTACTATTTTACGCGATACACTGTTTATTGCCGGTTTCGGTATTTTATTTTATTTAGGACTTGCAACCATTATCGCTGATCCATCGATTATCGGTGCCTATGGAGCAACCTTTGCACTGACAAATATTCAGGTCTTCGGTTATGTTGCGTACACCTATCTCCTCCTCCTTATGGTTCCACTTTTTTATTGGTATAAATACGACGGAGGAATTCACAGACGATTAGAAATGAGCGGAGTTTTTGCCCTGCTATTTTTAGCCCTTCTCTTTTTTCAGGCAATGGTGGTGGAGGGAATATACCGCGGTTCGTTAATCGGTAGTTTGGTAGATTTTTTATCGATATACATCGGTGCTTTCGGCTTGTGGATATTATGGTTAATGATGGTTACCGTATCGGTTGTATTAGTAATGGAGCAAAGTTTATCAGAGCTTGCTCAGCCGATCAAAGAGTACATGGATAAACCGCTTACAGTTGTAAAGCCCGTTCAAACGTCAACCGACACTCATCCGATTGCTAAAACGGAGACTTACCCACTTTATGAAGATACCATTCATGAAGAGATATCCTCATCTTTTGATGAAAACAATATCATTACCCCTACCATCAAGAGTACCGTTTCTTCACCAACCGTTGAACCTATTAAAGATATTATTGCTGAAGCTAACCCAACCAATGATGTTCCCGCTCCGATTGAAAATATCGCTAAAGAATCCACCATTCTCAGTATGGCTAAGAAAGTCAAAGAGTCTAAACAGCATGCCCTTGTAGTGGATGAGTTGGAAGAGAATAAGATGCTTTTAGATCAGATCGATAAAGGGGTGAGTGAAAAACCAAAAAACTTTAAACTTCCGTTGGTTGAATTTTTTCAAATGCCTCCTAAAAAACAAACCTTGGTAGATGAAGCGGAACTCGATGACAAAATAAGAGATTTGATCGAAAAACTGAAACATTTCAATATCGAAGGGGATGTGGTACGCACCTACGCCGGCCCCGTCGTATCGACATTTGAATTCAAACCTGCCGCTAACATCAAAGTCTCTAAAATTTTAGGGCTCCAAGATGACCTGGCTATGGCACTAAAAGCCCAAACGATCCGTATTCAGGCTCCGATCCCCGGCAAAGATGTCGTAGGGATTGAGATACCCAACAAAAGTGTAGAAACGATCTATCTGCGTGAAATGCTGGAGAGCAAGCTTTTCCAAGAGGCAGCCTCTCCCCTCACACTGATTTTAGGTAAAGACATCGTCGGCAAGCCGTTTATTACCGATTTGAAAAAACTTCCTCATCTTCTCATCGCAGGTACGACGGGAAGCGGTAAGAGTGTCGGTATCAACTCTATGATTTTGAGCCTCTTGTATAAAAACTCACCCGATCAGCTCAAACTCTTGATGATCGATCCGAAAATGTTAGAGTTTTCTATCTATAATGATATCCCGCATCTTCTTACACCGGTTATTACCAAACCGAAAGAGGCAATTTCAGCCCTTAATAATATGGTGTACGAGATGGAACGCCGTTATCAACTGATGAGTGAAACCCGTACGAAAAACATTGAAAACTACAATGAAAAAGCAAAAACGGAAAAACTAGACCCGCTCCCTTATATCGTTGTCATCATTGACGAATTAGCCGATCTGATGATGACAAGCGGCAAAGATGTCGAATACTCCATCGCCCGTCTTGCTCAGATGGCACGTGCCAGCGGTATCCACTTAATCGTGGCGACCCAGCGTCCGAGCGTCGATGTCGTAACGGGACTTATCAAAGCCAACTTACCGTCTCGTATCAGCTACAAAGTGGGACAAAAGATTGACAGTAAGATCATTCTTGACGGCATGGGTGCCGAATCGCTTCTCGGGCGCGGTGATATGCTCTTTACCCCTCCGGGTATGAGCGGTCTTGTACGACTCCATGCTCCGTGGAGCACTGAAGTCGAGATTGAAAAAGTAGTCGATTTCCTCAAAGCTCAACGTGAACCCGAATACGACCGCAAATTTTTACGAGATAAAGAAGAGATGGTTACATCCAATGGAAACAATGGAAATGACGAAGAGAGCGATGAGCTTTATGAAGAGGCTAAGAATATCATCCTTACCGAGCAAAAAACCTCTATCAGCTATCTGCAGCGTCGTCTTCAAATCGGGTATAACCGTTCTGCCCGTCTGATTGAACAGCTGGAAAACAACGGTATCCTCTCTTCTCCCAATTCTAAAGGGAATCGCGACATAATCGTTAACGATCCTTTTTGATTCTCCTCACAGGAGAGTCCCTCTTTTAACACCAATCTGTAACTTTTTTTCCTCTCCATTATTATTGACAAATAATATAATTTATGTTGATTTCAAACAATGTTACATAATTACGCATATTTATTCCGATTACACAAAACAAATGAGTAGATATGTAACACATTGAGAAATCTGATTTTTTCTTCTGATATAATCATTCAAAATTAACATGCACAGGAGTCACTATGGCTTTTATGGACGAATACAAAGCACACGTAGCGGAACGCGCAGCGCAGGGAATCCCCCCATTCCCACTTACTAAAGAGCAAGTTACCTCTCTTGTTGAACTCATCACTTCAGAAACCTCTAAAAACGGTGAATTGGTTGAGATGTTAGCAGAACGTGTCAATCCAGGTGTTGATGATGGTGCACACGTAAAAGCGGCATTTTTACATCAAGTCGTCCAAGGTGAAGTAAAAGCATTCTTGGCAGATAACAGCGACATCAACAGTGATGATCACAAAAAAGCGGCGATTAAAATCCTCGGTAAAATGGTAGGGGGTTACAATGTTAAACCTCTTATCGATGCACTCAGTAACAATGCTATTGCCAAAGAAGCGGCACATGAGCTTAAACATACCCTTTTGGTCTATGATGCATTCAATGATATCGTTGAACTTTCAAAAACAAATACCTATGCTGCGGAAGTTCTCCAATCATGGGCAGACGCAGAGTGGTTTACCAGCAAAAAAACATTGGCGGAACGATTCAGTGTTGTCGTTTTCAAATTCCCGGGTGAAACCAATACCGATGACCTCTCTCCTGCGAGCGCGGCATTTACCCGTTCTGATATCCCTCTTCACGCAACAACGATGCTCAGTGCAAAAATGCCTGAGGGTATCGCTAAAATCGCTGAATTGAAACAAAAAGGGATGCAAATCGCTTACGTCGGTGATGTCGTCGGAACAGGCTCTAGCCGTAAATCGGCGGCGAACTCGGTTCAATGGCACATGGGTGATGATATTCCGGGTATCCCGAATAAACGTACCGGCGGTGTCGTTATCGGTAGCATCATCGCTCCGATCTTCTTCGCAACGTGTGAAGACTCAGGCGCACTCCCTATCGAAGCCGATGTATCTCAAATGGAAACAGGCGATGTACTCGATATCGATACCAAAGCGGGAACCATCACAAAAAATGGTGCAGTCATCGCTAACTTCAGCCTTCGTCCGAACACGATCGAAGACGAAGTACGTGCCGGTGGACGTATCCCCCTTATCATCGGTCGCGGTTTGACGGCAAAAGCACGTACAGCTCTTGGACTAGAGCCTGCTACTATTTTCGCAACCCCTATCCAACCTGCCGATACGGGCAAAGGGTATACCCTTGCCCAAAAAATGGTCGGTAAGGCATGTGGCATGGAGGGTGTTCGTCCGGGAATGTACTGTGAGCCGATCACAAGCACCGTAGGAAGCCAAGATACCACAGGACCGATGACACGCGATGAGATCAAAGAACTCTCCGCTCTTGGATTCTCAGCTGATTTCGTTCTCCAATCATTTTGTCATACAGCGGCATACCCGAAACCATCCGACGTGAAATTGCACGCAACCCTCCCTGCATTCATCAGCTCACGCAGCGGTGTTGCCCTTCGTCCGGCGGACGGTGTTATCCACTCATGGTTGAACCGTATGGTTCTCCCTGATACCGTCGGAACCGGTGGCGATAGCCATACCCGTTTCCCGATCGGTGTGAGTTTTCCTGCAGGTTCGGGTCTTGTAGCGTTCGCAGGTGTTACGGGTGCTATGCCCTTAGAGATGCCGGAATCGGTATTGGTACGCTTCAAAGGGGAGATGCAAGCGGGTATCACATTGCGTGACCTTGTTAACGCAATCCCTTACTACGCAATCAAACAAGGTCTTTTGACCGTTGAGAAGAAGGGTAAGAAAAACATCTTCAACGGACGTGTATTGGAGATCGAAGGGTTGCCGAACATGAAAGTGGAACAAGCGTTTGAGCTTTCCGATGCATCGGCTGAGCGTTCAGCGGCAGCGTGTACCGTTCGCCTTAACAAAGAGCCGGTCATCGAGTACCTAAAATCAAACGTTACGTTGATCGAAGCGATGGTTGCCGATGGTTACGAAGATGCTCGTACATTGCAACGTCGTGCCGATAAAATGAAAGAGTGGTTAGCCGCTCCGACGTTGATGGAACCGGATGCCGATGCGGAGTACGCAGCGATCATCGAAATCGACCTTAACGACGTTAAAGAGCCGATTTTAGCATGTCCGAACGATCCGGACAATGTTAAATTGCTCAGTGAAGTTGCGGGTACTGAAATCAACGAAGTATTCTTAGGCAGCTGTATGACCAATATCGGACATTACCGTGCGGCAGGTGAAGTGATGCGCGGCGAAGGTAAAATCGCCGTTGAGAAATTCTGGATCGTACCACCGACTCGTATGGATGAGCAACAACTCATCAATGAAGGGTACTACGACGTTTATAAAGCGATTGCCGCTACAACGGAAGTTCCGGGATGTTCACTCTGTATGGGTAACCAAGCGAGTTCACGTGAGGGTTCAACCGTATTCTCAACCTCGACTCGTAACTTCGACAACCGTTTAGGTAAAGGGACACAAGTCTATCTCGGTTCTGCTGAACTCGCGAGCGTGTGTGCTAAACTCGGACGTATCCCGACTGTCTCTGAGTACATGAGCATCGTTCCTGAAAAATTGGCAGGAAAAGCGGATCAAGTGTATAAATATCTCAACTTTAATGAGATCTCTTCATACGCTCTTCAAGCACGTAATGTTGCTGAAGAAAAATACGGCGTTACGATCAAAGCCGTATAAACAACTCCTCTCAAATCCCCTTTTCTAGGGGGTTTCCTCCATCTATGCTATAATCCCTTATCTATATACAAAGCGACACAATGTCCTCATTCGATACATTACCCTTACGATCACCTCTAAAAGAGGCGTTAAAACATCTTGAATTTACCACCATGACCTCTATCCAATCGACTGCTCTTCCTATTATTTTAGACAAAAAAGATTGTATTGCACAAGCGGCAACGGGAAGCGGAAAAACATTGGCATTTGGATTGGGCATATTGAACCCGATTAATCCCAAATCATTCGGTATACAATCCCTTATCCTCTGCCCTACTCGTGAACTCGCGGAACAAGTAGCTAAGGTACTCCGCTCACTCGCCTCTGAAATCGGTAATATTAAGATTCTTACCCTCTGCGGCGGAGTCCCTATGCGAGGACAGCTCCATTCACTCAAACACGGTGCACACATCATCGTCGGTACGCCGGGACGCGTCCTTAAGCTCCTTCAGATGGAGGCCTTTGATACGGCTCAAATACAAACCGTCGTATTGGATGAAGCCGACCAGATGATTGATATGGGATTTATTGAGGATATTACGACTATTTTGGGATTCACCCCACCCTCACGACAAACGCTCCTATTCTCTGCTACGTTTCCCGAATCGATCAAAACCATCACTTCGGAGTTTATGAAAGATCCGGTGATGGTGAGGGCCGAACACGCTATTAGCAAACCGAAAATTGAAGAGATTGCCTATATCTGCAATAAAAAACTTGCCTCTATTACACAGGTTCTTCAACTTCACAATATAACCAATACCATCGTCTTTTGTAATACCAAAGTCGATGCGGCCGCTTTGTGTGATGACCTAAACGGAATAGGTATTCATGCCCTAACATTACATGGAGATATGGAACAGTTTGATCGCAACGAAGCAATTATCCAGTTTCGAAACTTAAGTGCCCCTATTCTTGTTGCAACCGATGTGGCAGGACGAGGTATCGATATCGAAGGGCTTGATGCCATTATCAACTATGAAGTACCTATCCAAAACGAACGCTATACGCACCGTATCGGCCGTACCGGCCGTGCGGGAAAAAGCGGTGTTGCCATTACTTTGGTCAATCATCATCAATATGAACGCTTTATCGATCTCAAACGTCCGATCACGCCGATTGAACTTCCCGATATCAAAGAAAAATTTTCACTCAAAACATTAATGCGTACGATCTGTATCGATGCCGGTAAGAAAGAGAAACTGCGTGCGGGTGACATTGTCGGGGCGCTTATTCATGAGTGCGGTTTGAGCAAAGAAGAAATTGGAAAAATTGATCAACTTGATCATCTTAGCTATGTTGCGATTCCTCGTAACAAAGCCGAAAGTATTTATCAAAAACTCATAAATCGCCCAATAAAAGGGAAAACATTCAGGAAATGGTTGTTAGACTAATAGATTCGGTTTATGATATTTTATTATAGAGATGAGGATTTTTATGCCCAATCAAGAACTAACTTTCGGTGATGAGCAGTTTATCGTATCCAAAACGGATCTAAACGGTAAAATCACCTACGGCAATTCCCTTTTTATCACTATGTCCGGCTACAATGAGCTTGAACTGATTGATCAGCCTCATAACATACTCAGACATGAAGATATGCCTGCTATTGTCTTTAAACTCCTTTGGACTCGGATCAAAGAGGGAAAAGAGATTTTTGCCTATGTTAAGAATAAAACAAAAAACGGTGATTTTTACTGGGTATTTGCGCACGTCACTCCCTCATTTGATACCAATAGACAAATCACCAATTATCATTCTGTCCGACGTCAACCTACACAAAAAGCGCTTGACGTTATTAAACCACTCTATTCAATGCTGCTTCAAAAAGAAAAAAGCGGCGGTATCAGTGCTTCAGAGGCAACACTTAATCAAATTCTAAAAGACAAAGGAATGTCGTATGACGAATTTATCCTCTCTCTCTAAAATTCAATACGCCAATATTGCATCCATCGCTCTATTCGTCATTGCGCTCCTCCTTGAAATGTTTTTATACGGATGGAGCTGGATACGTCTGCTAAACTTTTTCAACTTTGCCCTTGCATGGTTTATGTTTATCAATATACGAAAGACCCAAGACACCGTCAGCGAAGTCGCTGCCGTCATTAAAGGGGCAGAAATCGGTCATCTTGAGAGCCGTATCACCCATATCAGAGATCACGGAGAACTCAGTGATTTATGTTGGAATACCAATAATATGCTCGATCAGACCGAAGTGTTTATTCGTGAGATTCGTGCCAGCGTCGAAGCGGCGAGCCGTGATGAATTCCACCGCAAAATCATTATTCAAGGGCTTCAAGGAGAATACAAAGAGGCCAGCAGTTTTGTCAATATGGCTATCGGCTCCATGCACTCTAACTACCTCCATATACAAAAATCATTACTAAACAGTGCCTTAGGACAAATCGGTACCGGTATCGGAGGGGGGATGGAAGTGATTCAGCAAGATCTTCAAAGAACCATTCAACGCCTTCATACCATTGCGGCTATCAGCCAAACCACTTCAGACAATTCTTCCAACAGTGTCAATGAACTTGAAGAGATCATTACCAAGCTCAGTCGCCTTATTGAACTGGTTCATGTTTCTGTCGAATCGATTAACTCCCTTAATGAAAAAACCGGAGAAATCAGTTCGGTTGTCAATTTGATCAAAGACATCGCCGATCAGACCAATCTCCTTGCTCTCAATGCAGCAATCGAAGCAGCGCGTGCAGGTGAACACGGACGCGGATTTGCCGTTGTTGCCGATGAAGTGCGTAAACTTGCAGAACGTACGCAAAAAGCGACAGGTGAAATCGGTATTGCCGTCCAGACACTCCAACAAGAGACGACTGAAATCCACTCAAATTCTGAAGATATGAATGAGATCGCTCAAGATTCAAGTGAATCTATCAGCTCATTTCGTCAAACACTCTATATGTTCAATGAAGATGCCAAAAAAGCAGCATTGCAAACGACTGCAATTGAAAATACCACCTTTATCACACTCGCTAAAATTGACCATATTATCTTCAAATCAAATGCCTATAAAAGTATCGCAAACGGTAAAACAGAAACCCAGTTCTCTGACCATCACGGTTGCCGCTTAGGTAAATGGTACGATTCAGGTGCAGGAAAAGAGCGTTTCTCTCATCTATCGAGCTACGCTAAGATGCAAGCACCTCATGCTTCTGTACACAGCATTGTCCTTGAGAATATGAAATATATCGAGCATGAAGATCAAACTATTCATCATCAAGATGCGATTCTAAGCAGTTTCGAAGAGATGGAGAAAGACAGTCAACTTCTATTTACGTTAATGGATAACCTCAATAAAGAGTCTGAAGATTATTTGATGAAGAAAGCTTAGGCAAAAGCCTAAGCCATTACGCTTCGAAGTACGTTCCTAAAATCTTTTTTCCTATCTCGACACCCGGCTGGTCATACGTATTGATCCCAAACAATGCTCCGCTTAACGAGGTTAAAAGTTCATAATAAAGAATCAACTCACCGACAGAGCCTTCATCGATTTTCTTCCACGCAATTTCATCAACACTGACACCGCTTTGCAACACACTCTGCATTGTTGAATGGCACTGAGCGTTAATGAGATCATTGAAACTTTTACCGTTTACAAAGTCGCTTTTCTCTAAATATTTGAGAGAAAGGTTGGGAATCATTAAATGCTCTTCCGAATGCTCAATATGCATAAACGTCACCGTTTTGTTCAACGGTCCCTCTATAATGAGCTGTAAGAACGAGTGCTGATCGACCGATCCGATCAACGATATCGGGGTCAATCCTACCCGCTCACCCCGTGCGTTTCGTTTGCCCAGTGACTCACCCCATATCTGAACGACCCATTTGCCAAACTCTTCGAACGTATCCGAATAGGCAAATAAGACATTCATGGGATAGTGATCACTGTGGGTAACGTAATAGGCCGCTTTTTGGAGCATGTGATCTTCTTCACGCTTCCAAAATTGCTCTAAAAAGAGTTGCGCCCCCTTGAGTATAGCCGTCGTATCAAACCCTGCCAACGTTAAAGGGACCATCCCGACCGCACTGAGTACGGAAAAGCGTCCACCGACATTGCTAGGTATCACAAAGCGGCGTAGATGATGATCATCCGCGAAATGGGCAAGTATCGAATCTTCATCACTCACGACATAAATCTGATCGGAGTTTTCCAACGGCAATTCAAAACTGACGATAAGACGCTTAAAGATTGAAAGTGTCTCAACGGTACCGCCCGATTTGGATATCACGATAAAAAGGGTACGGAATTTATCAATCTGCTTCATCTCGCTCATAATACTGATGGGATCAGAGTTTTCGAGATAGATCAGTTTTTTAGCATTGGGGGTGCTCGGCCGAAGGAGTCTCTCTATCGCTTTTATCCCCAGCGATGAGCCCCCTATTCCGATGATGGCAATCGTATTGAAACGGCGGTCAATATCATGATGAACCGTTTTGAGTTCTTCCACTAAGGGTTGGGATAGAAGGGGAAGATGATAATACCCGACCTCGCCGGAAGAGGCTTCCTGACGAACGGCCTCAAACCCTTTTTCCAAAGTGTCAGGGTCGAGCAGTTTGCTATCAAAATGGTTTGTATAGCGAAGCATCAGTGTGTTCCGATAAGAACCGTCATATCCACAAGTCGACTGCTGTATCCCCACTCGTTGTCATACCACGCCAATACTTTTACCGTAGTGCCGTCAACAACGCTTGTCATATCGGGAACGTACGTCGAACTGTAAGTTGAACCGATAAAATCAGATGAAACACGTTTGTCGTTATCCACTTCGATTAGCCCTTTGAAAGCTCCGGCTGCTGCTGAAGTGAATGCGGCATTAATATCGTCTTTGGTAACCGCTTTGCTCAAATTAACGGTCAAATCGACAACCGAGACATCGGGAGTCGGTACACGCATCGCATAGCCGTTGAGTTTTCCGAGTAATTTCGGCATAACTTTACCGATCGCTTTCGCCGCACCCGTAGAGGTAGGGATCATATTAAGGGCTGCCGCACGTGCACGACGAGGGTCTTTGGAATGTTTGACATCTAAAACATTTTGATCGTTCGTATACGAGTGAATCGTCGTCATCAACCCGTTTTCAATCCCGAACGCATCATCCAAGACTTTACAAATCGGTCCCAAACAGTTGGTCGTACAGCTGGCATTTGAAATGATCGCTTCACCTTTGTAGCTATCTGAGTTAACGCCATACACATACGTCGGAGAGTCATCTTTCGCAGGAGCCGACATAATGACTTTTTTGATTCCGTTTCTGAGGTGTTTTTGACAGCTCTCTTGATCCAAGAACACACCTGTGCACTCGATAACCACTTCTGCGCCGCAGCCACCGAAATCGACTTTTTCAATGTCGCGTTCACGAAACATACGGACGTTTTTACCGCCGATTGCAATCGTATTGTCATCGATCACTTTTGCATCGATTCCACGATGGACACTGTCAAATTTAAGTAAATATTCCAACATATCAGGTTTCGCCGTCGTATTTAGTGCTACCAGCTCAATATCGCTCCGCTCCGCGATGATCTTTGCTACGATAATTCCGATTCTGCCTGTTCCGTTAATCGCCACTTTAAGTGCCATGGAAACTCCTGTTCTTGTAGAAAATTTATAGTGTGATTAATTCTAACAGATTATCGTTAA
The DNA here is from genome assembly GCF_030691015.1 of Sulfuricurvum sp. GTDB lineage: Bacteria > Campylobacterota > Campylobacteria > Campylobacterales > Sulfurimonadaceae > Sulfuricurvum. The sequence continues at coordinate 342,811 of NZ_JAUYFF010000002.1, read as the reverse complement.
AAAGAGGGTAATAAAGAGGAAATTTTCTCCCAAAAAAAGGGAGGGGGAAATTAATAGCTATACGTGATAGTAACGGGAATTTGTTTAAGGGGCTGATCGCTCTCTATGCTGATCTCTTTCCCCTTTACTTTAGCAATATTGTTATATCCGCTCAACACTCGACGGGATTCAACGGTATTGGTCACTTCACATTTGCGAACGACTCGGTAGGTTGCATTTTGAGGAGTATTGTATTTGCTCCCTACGTTCTGACCCGCAAGGGTACCCAGAACCGCTCCGCCGACCGTAGCTGCCGTTTTACCTTTTCCGCCGCCTACTTGATGTCCTAAAACACCCCCTAAGGCACCGCCGACAACGGCACCCACAACATCTGAATGTCCACCGCCGGCAGAACTGACTTCTTCTTTGACGTCATAACATCTTTCGCTCGGAATATCTTCTTGAACCGTTGAATAGATAGGTGTTGAGCGTGTGACATTAACATATTCAACGATCGAAAAGCTCTCAGCCATAAGGGCACTTGAGACGAGTACTGACAACGCCATAGGCAATATTATTTTTGACATTTTAATTTCCTCACTTGTATTTACGAGATTGTAGAGGTAAATTGTTAACCAATAGTGAATTACTTCGTAGCATAAAGAAGTGTATTGATTTTTTCATAGATATCCAATATCTCACTTTTTTTCTCGAAAAAACTATTTTTATTCGCAATCAGATGGGTCGTCGATTCCATAATCGTCTCGACAACTTCCAACCCGTTTTGTTTCATTGTGCTTCCCGTCTCGACGACATCGACGATCATATCGGCAAGTCCTACGAGAGGAGCGAGCTCGATAGAACCGTAGAGTTTGATGATATCAGCCGCAACCGCACGTTCGGCAAAATAACGCTTGGTGATATTCACCATTTTAGTAGCAACCTTGATCTCGCTTTTGGTAAAATCGGGTTTTTCTCCCGCACGCATCCCGATCGCGACACGACATTTCCCCTTTTGCAAATCAAGCAGACGGATAACATCCAGCCCCTGCTCTTCGAGAGTATCGAGACCAACGACACCGATATCGGCAGCTTGATGATAGACATACGTCGCAACGTCTTGGTTACGAACCAATAAAAACTTAAAATTTTCCGTCTCTAAGATCAATTTACGATCATCAAATTTAAAACTGCTACCGAAAATCGTTTCAAAAATCTCCAACGTATCTTCGGCAATTCGCCCTTTTGGGAGTGCGACACTTAGCATTTAACACCTTTTTCAATCAACTTTTTCATCCCTTTGAAGATCAGATCTTCATCCACAATTGCCTCACTAAAAAAACGGGACAACAGCCGTGCATCCCCTCCGCTCATATAAAGTGGTTTTCCGAGTCTCTCAATCTTTTCGATCAAAGGAGCCATAAAACCGACCGTGAGTGCATCGGGAGTATTTTTCGCCATTTTAGCCAAATCTACCTCAAAGTTAAATGACACGTCCAGTGCGCTAGAGAGTCTCGCATATGCCGCCTCAGCCGAACGAAGTCCCAAGGAAATAAATCCCCCCTGATAGATCCCGCCGCGCATCACATCGACGGTAATGGCGCTCCCTGCATCGACGATAACCCCATCCTCAACCGCTTCGCATACCATTATCCGATCAATCCCCATGGTCGGATAGTATTTCTCCCAGTCGATAAACTCTCGCAAATCGTACCAATTCGGATAGTCTCGGATTCGTTCATTAAAAGAGGCGTTGACACTGACGTAATAAACATCATTGAGAAGAATATAGGGATCGAAATTCTCTACACTCAGCTTGGTACGCTTCCCCTCATAAAACAAATCAACCGATGTGTTACCGATGTCACATAATATCATGCTGATATTATAGCTTAAGTACCCCGCTCACCCGTGCGACACTGTCACCTTTATGGAGACTCAGACGGACAATAGAATCTTCTAGGGCATTGAGATCATGGACAACGTTCCCTTCCAACGCGACAACATCGCCCGCCGATAAAGTATAACGCTCTTCCCCTACCCCGAAATCAATACGTCCCTGCACGATCATAACGGTAATCGGAAACGATGTCTTATGAGCTTTCATCGACTGTCCAGCATGGAAAACGATCCGAATCTCTTTGGTAAACTCGTTTGTAATAAGCGGTGTAATAATAGGTTGTGTATCCCCGTAGACGATATCTGAGGTAAATGAAGCATAAGTCATAGGAATATCCTTTTTTTTAATAACGGATGATAACCTTAACGAGAATATAGTTTCTTGATGAATATCAAGAATAAGTTTTCAATTTTTTATCTTTTCAACTATATCTAACACGCCCATATCTAACTTTGAAAACGCAAACCATTTTTTGCCCAAATCTTTGAGACTTGCACCGATATGATACACCTCTTTTTTATCGATCAGTAAAAAGCGATCATGTGAGGAATCAAACTTTTTTATCTCTATGTTCGGATATTGGGCATTGTGTTTTTGGAGATCAAGTGCGAGCTGTTTGGTGATATTTTTGGTGTAAATCGTCGCTTTTACGTTCGTATCTCGTTTGGATAATAACGTCAAAACGCTCTCATCGACATAGTTATCGATCAGAATAATGTTCTCTTTGGCACTTTTAATGAGATCTGACACAAACAGATAGGCATCATACACTTGCCCATCGTAAAAAATCCCCTGTTTCGGTTTAATAGATTTATCTTCGATGGCACTAAGTATCGCTTCTACTTTATCATCGATTTTGAACTGTTTTTGCTCCAATGAATCGAGTCTTTGAAAAATCAAAGCATTATTTGAGATAAATCTCCGCATCTCGACAAAAGCATTGATGATATGAATACTCATCTGCACAGCGCTCTGGCTTCGTAATACCGCCGAGAGCATCGCCACTCCTTGTTCGGTAAACACGTAGGGCATATATCTTCTTCCGCCGTGTTGATTAGATGTCGCATTTTGCGATACCAAACTTAAGGTCGCAATTTGCGACCTTAAAGAATCATCATCTAAGGTGTCATTTTGGAACCTTAAAGAGCTACTTGAACTTGAGGTTCCAAATTGGAACCTCAAATTTTGGTACTCTTCTTCGGTCAGCTGAAACATAAAGTTTTGTGGAAATCTGTCACTATTTCTATTTACTGCTCTATTGAGATTTTTAGTTTCTACTTCATAAAGTTCCGCCAAATCACTATCCAACATCACCTGCATTCCGCGAATGGTGTAGATTTTGGTTTTGATAATCTCGTCGATGGAGGCGGTGACTTCGTTCATCGGTAGTTCCTAAAATTTTACTTCATTCTACTCCGTCACTAAAAAATGGGAAATAATATGACAAAATGCAAACTTATACTCAAGATATTTCTGTTGTATTTCCAAATAATATATTGTCAATTTGATGATTATACTTTTCTAAATTTTTTTCATTTTTAAAAAATTCCATATAATCATTTTGCATATCCTCTTTAATTTCAGTTAAAACTTTTGCGGCAACCTTTGATAATTTTTTTCTAATTTTTGATTCTTCATAGCTAAGATTATCAAAATTAAAATCTTCTCGAATATATCGTAATGAGACATCTGTCCATAAATACAAGAGTGCAATTAATTTATATTCCGATTCAATAAGCCTAATTTTAATCATAATAATATCAAGCTGTTTTTCAGTTAAATCATTATTGAGTATTAAAAGTGACTCAATAAATGACTCAATTAATAAAATATCATAGAAGGACTTCTTTTAAATTTCTACAATCTCTAATGAATTTTTTTCTTTAATAAAATCAAGAGTTTTCGTCAATATCTCAATCAATGATTCATTCGTTTTCGATGTTAAATAAATAGATTCGTCTTTTGTATTTTTAACTAATTCCAATATCATTTTAAATGAATTTAAACTCTTTTCTATTTTGCTCTCTTTTTGCTGCATATAAATACTATAAGCTACTGCTAAAAATGCAAGTGCTGCAAAATGACCCGATAACATATCTCCCCATTGCCCTCTTTGTTCCCAACCATCTGTTGCATTTAAGTCAGGGAAAATATTACTTATGACAATATTTGAATTTGTGTATAAATTCAATATCAAATCCAATAATATAATTACAATGAATAGTAAAAATAGTATTAGTACATAATCAATTTTAGATTTCTTCTTCATTTTTGTTCCTTTATTATTATTTTGCCATTGGATGATGCTTCAATACGGTATCTTGAAGGTTCTGTTTTTGAACATGGGTGTATATTTGTGTCGTGAGTAGCGATGCATGACCGAGAAGCTCTTGCACGACGCGCAAATCGGCTCCTCCGAGGATCAATGCCGTGGCATACGAGTGGCGCAGCGCATGGGGAGAAATACCCAAATATTTTTGGGTGATTTTAAACGCCGAAATACGGCTAAGAGGCTCTCCTCGATAGTTGAGCCACAGATGGGGTCGATTTTGGTACGGTGAGGCTTCCTGATACGCTCTAAGTGCTTTTAGTGCCTCTTGTGCAATGGGAACGTAACGCTCTTTTTCCCCTTTACCGTGGCGAATACGAAGCCATTCCCCCTCGATATCCCCCTCCTCCACAATCAAGCACTCACTGATACGAGCCCCTGAAGCGTAGAGGAAAAGGATCAGGGCATAATCTCGCGATCCGATCCATTCACTTCGATCAATCAAGTTAAGTGAAGATTGAATGGCCTCAAACGGTACATATTTAGGGAGATTTTTCGGGACTTTGGAGAGGGTGAATTTAGACGAAACGGAATCAAAGCGATGACGGTGGCAAAAATCGAGAAAAGAGTTAAAAGCGGAGAGTTTTCGGTTAAGGGTTCGTTTGTTGGCAATCGTTCCGAGAATCTGAAAAACACTATTCGAATCAATCTCGGTGAGACTCTTTTGTGACGTGCGTTCTATCTCATCCAAATCATGGCTATAGGCCTCGATTGTTCGAGGGCTAAGCGCTTTGATCACGGTAATATATTCGATAAAAGCCTCAAGCTCTTTCGACATTATTTTATATTGATATAGCGATCGTCAAAATAAAAACGTCCATCACCCAAGAAAATTTTGTTATCACTGTCCATGTCGACATCGTAAACATCATACGCCAAAAGATTCTTGGTCAGAGCAATCATATACCCCTCTTGCTCCAGTGCATAAACACGGTCATTTTGAACACTGAGCCCTACGAAATGGGCAAACGGAAATTTTTTCTTTGCTTTGAACTGTAACGTAGGACTAAGGGCGATAATTTCACCTTGCTTAGTCGCTATCCAAATTCCCTCAGCCGTATACGCGATGTTACGAATCTCATATTTTTCACGCGCCTCTTTTTGAGAAAGTGCCAAAACCGACGTAGCGGTCGATGCGACTAGATTATTATCGATGACGTTCAAATAGGTGATATTGTTAAAATACTCGTCTGAGCTGACAACTACGGAACGAAGGACCTGTTTTGTTTCCGAATTGACGATGACAATTTTTCCATCCAACGTTAAAAACAACACCAATTCTTTGAGAAAATAAGGGTTTGTGATACGGCTATCCACGGCAATCGGAGAATTTGCACTCTCTTTAAAAAGAAGTTTTTTACTCTCGAGCGAATAAAGTGCCATTTCATTGTTCGTAAACAAAATAGCTACGGTATCGTCTTGAATATTTGCGGCGGCAACGTGACGTTTCAATTCAAACGTCACTTTTGCATCCGTCCCATCCACAGGGAAAAGGACTAAATTCCCCTCAGGGCTCTCCGTAATAACCCAACTCTCGTTGGCATTAATAAGACGATATTCCTCAGGGATTTTAATGTTTTTCTCCCCATCTTTCGTCAATAATCGACCGTTATCGAGCAAAGCGGCTGAATGGGTCGTTTGGGAAATTGAAGCACTAAGCTCTCCGGCATTGCGCCATTCGCCTTTCACATCTTCAGGTTTATACACCTCTTTATGAGAACATCCGCTAAGAAGCAGTGCAGCACCGAGTACTAAAGCAATAGTGGATAATTTCATTCTTTTACTCCGTAATGTGAAAGTGCCGCGCCTACTTGGTAAAGGGGTGAATCCTCACCGATAAGGGCAATTTTTTGATGTGCCGAAGTAACATCGCCTTTTTCAATCGCAGCAACTGCCACTTCGAGCAATGCTAAATCTTTGTAAAGTGCACCCTGCTTTTTGGTGTATTTTTCCAATGATTGAATATCACCTTTGATAGCGGCAACCTCATACGATGCGATATCGGCAACACCGAATGCTTCAGAATGTTTCAATCCTTCAAGAATCGTGATGTCATTTTGAGCGATTCCTCGGGAAAGTTTCCATAAATCGTACAATTCAGGGTTATCGTTTTTCAACGTTTGTTCTGCTTGTGTATCTGCAGGATTCGCCAAAAGGAGATTAAATGCCGTATTTGAACTCTCTAATTTTGTATTGGTATAGGTTTGGTAGCCGATGGCTCCACCCACTGCTAACAACGATGCAGCTACAACCGCCATTAAAGGTTTTTGGTATCGTTTAACGAAACGTTCCGTCCGTACGGCACTTTCAAAAAACTTCTCTTCAGAACTCAGCTCTTCTTTAAGGGCTTCCATATTCTCTTTTAGACTCAAAACGGCTCCTGTAATTTACAATCATTAATTAGGGCAATAATATCTCACCCTATGTTAAAGTTTTGTAAACCTATTTTTTGGGTACAATTATTTCTATAAATTTATCACAACTTAGGTTAACCATGCAAATTGACGAAACCCTCTTACAACGGTTAGAGAAACTTTCTTATCTCCAAATTCCCCAAGAACATCGCGAAGAGATGATAGCACAGCTTAGCGAAATCGTCTCCTTTGTTGACAATCTCTCAGAACTCTCCACAGAAGGGGTAGAGGCCTCGTTCGCTATGTCTGGCGCGGCAACCGCACTTCGTGAAGATATCGGCAACGTTGATCGCACCATCAATGATACTATTCTCTCCCATGCTCCCCATTCTCAAGAGCATTTTTTCATTGTCCCAAAAATTATTGAGTAAACAATGACTCACGTATACGGGATAAAAAGTTGCGGCAGTGTCCAAAAAGCGCTTCGATATCTAGACGCGCGTGGGATTGCCTATACCTTTCACGATTTTAAAATTTCTCCCGTTTCTCGTGAAAAAATTGAAACTTGGACACGACAATCACCCCTCAATGTTCTTTTAAATACAAAAGGGACAACCTATCGCACCTTAGGACTCAAAGCCCAAGATTTAGATGACAACGGTAAAATTGAGTGGATGAGCACTCATAATCTTTTGATTAAACGCCCCGTTATTGAATTTAACGATACACTTGTTGTCGGATACGATGAAGCTTACTACGAAGGGATATTTCATTCATGAATACTGCGTTAGATATTTATAAACTCCTTAAAAGTGTTGTCGCTTATAAAGCGTCGGATTTACATCTTGTCAGCCGTTCCGAACCGCAAATTCGTATTGACGGTCGCCTTGTTGCCCTTAATTTGCCGGTTCTTGATGGACAAAGCATTGAAGAGATGGGATATTCGCTTCTCACTGAAAAACAAAAAAAAGCATTTGAAGAGAACAATGAGCTAGACTTTTCAATCGTTATCCCCGATGTCGGCCGTTTCCGCGCCAACTATTACAAAACGATGGACGACATCGCGTGTGCCTTTCGTATCATTCCGGTCACGATCCCCTCTCTCGATGATTTAAATGCCAAGAAGATATTTAAAGAACTTATCAAGCGTGAAAAAGGGCTTATCCTTGTCACAGGCCCAACCGGAAGCGGTAAATCAACAACCCTTGCGGCAATGCTCAACGAAATCAATCTTAATGAGGCACGTCATATCATTACGGTTGAAGATCCCGTCGAGTTTGTCCACACCAACAAAAAGTCGCTCTTCTCGCACCGTAACGTCGGAACCGACACCAAAAGCTTCTCCGCCGCTCTTAAATACGCTCTGCGTGAAGACCCGGACGTTATTTTGATCGGGGAGATGCGTGATCGTGAAACGATTTCCGCAGCGTTAACGGCAGCAGAAACGGGTCACTTGGTTTTCGGAACACTCCATACCAACTCTGCACCGCAAACCATCAACCGTATTATTGACGTATTTTCCGGTGACGAACAGCCACAGGTTCGAGCACAGCTCTCTACTTCTCTCATCGCCGTTATTTCACAAGCCCTTTTACCAAAAATCGGTGGAGGTCGTATCGCGGCACAAGAAGTCATGATCACCAATCCCGCCATTGCCAACCTGATTCGTGAGGATAAAGTGCATCAGCTTTATTCTCAAATGCAGCTGAACCAAACAGGAACCAATATGACAACTCAGACCCAAGAGATTGTCGAGTATTTACGAAAAAAACTGGTTAGCAAAGATACAGCGCTACAGTATTCCAATAAACCCGATGAGTTGCTTCGAATCATTGATTCATTGTAAGATTCTCCCCATTAATGGGGGAAATCTTAAAAATTATTTCAAAATTATCCCCTTTTCCCCTTCTTTATGAAACTTCACCCCTTTCATCGTTTATAATTAGACATTATGAAACATGAACACTTACTCAAGCATCATCGACTCAAAGCAACTCCTCAGCGACTTGCCATTATTCAACTCATGCATCAAGCAGGGCATATAACCATCGACGAGCTTTATCAAATGATTCGAGAGAAATTTAGCTCGATTTCGCTGGCAACACTGTATAAAAATGTGAATACAATGTTGGACGTCACACTGATTCGTGAAGTAAAAATCGCGGGTCAAAAAACAAAATATGAAATTGAAAAAGAGTCTCATGCGCATATTGTATGCAAATCATGCGGTGAGCTTAAAGATATCGCAGTTGATCCACTATCATTGCTTCAAAAATCAATGGCAGTGAATCATTATAAAATGGATGAAGTATCAATTGTTATTTCGGGGATTTGCCCCGAATGTCAAAAGAAGTAATTCTAACGATGCGCCTCTTTGAGCGTATCGGCGATCAAAAATGCCAACTCTAATGATTGATCGGCATTGAGACGCGGGTCACAATGGGTATGGTAACGGCTTTTTAAGTTCTCAGAGGTAATCTCAAACGATCCCCCCAGACACTCGGTCACATTTTTACCCGTCATCTCCAAGTGAACTCCCCCTGCATAGGTACCTTCTGATTTGTGTACTTGGAAAAACTGTTTCATCTCTTTGAGAATTTGTTCGACAGGACGGGTTTTATAGCCGCTGCTGGTGATCGTATTGCCATGCATCGGATCACAGCTCCACAACACTTTTTTCCCTTCTCTCTCGATTGCACGGATCAATGCGGGCATACCGTCGGCTACTTTATCCGCACCCATACGGACGATGACGTTCAATCGTCCCGCTTCATTATTAGGGTTAAGAACATCACACAAGCGGATTAAATCCTCAGGATCCATAGACGGTCCCGCTTTGACACCGATCGGATTGTTAATACCGCGCATAAATTCGACATGAGCACCATCAAGCTGGCGGGTACGATCACCGATCCAAAGCATGTGAGACGAGACGTCATACCATTCACCTGTAAGCGAATCTTGTCTAGTAAACGCCTCTTCATAATTGAGAAGCAACGCTTCATGCGACGTATAAAAATCGGTCTCTCGTAACGTACGGTAGTTATCTGACGTAATACCGCATGCCGCCATGAAGCGGAGAGAATCATCGATTTGGCGGGAGAGTTCATCGTATTTTTTGGTCAAATCATTTTGTCCGACAAAGCCCAAATTCCACGCATGTACCTGATGCAGATCAGCTAATCCCCCCGATGCAAAAGCACGAAGAAGATTCAAGGTCGCAGCGGATTGGTTATACGCCTGAACCATACGGTGAGGATCGGGGATACGGGCAGCTTCATTGAAGTCAACCCCGTTGATGATATCTCCGCGATAGCTTGGAAGACTCACTCCGTCAATCGATTCCATATCGGATGAACGAGGTTTAGCAAACTGACCCCCAAGTCGCCCTACTTTGACGACCGGAACGCCCCCTGCGAATGTCATGACGACAGCCATCTGCATCATGACTTTAAAGGTATCGCGGATATTATGCGCATGAAATTCCGAAAAACTTTCAGCACAATCCCCCCCTTGGAGTAAAAATGCCTTCCCCTCACACACATCCGCAAAATTCTTTTTAAGAGTACGTGCTTCACCCGCAAATACGAGAGGAGGATAGTTACGGAGTTGCGATTCAATTTGTTCCAAAACGGCCGCATCCGGATAGGTGGGCTGTTGTTTGATCGGTTTTTCTCTCCAGCTTGATCGGCTCCATGTACTCATATCATCTCCTGTATGCTCTCGCACCTTATTGTTATTGGACGAATTTTATCCTTTTATCCTAAATCGGGACTGATTGAAGAAATCAAATGTTAGATTTATGTTTGAAAAAGTATAATGGCATCAGTTATAACGACTCTCATCTGTCCCTTTTTTTTCCGAAAACAAAGAGTTTTTGAGCGTCCGATTTCATAAAGGTTACTGGGTGGAACACAACCAAATCAACCCTTTTTTATATCATTTTTGCAAAGAGCTTTCCATCCATCTCGAATCTGTGGGAAATCGCCAAGCGACGATTGCGCCTGCTGAATTTGCCGAGCTTGTATCAACCGCTACTCATGAAGTTTTAGAAGCCTATGCATCCGGTGAAATTGACCTCCAAGCGTATCGCAATACAGCCGCAGATGAGTACAAAGAACTGGCGATCAAAAGTATCGATTCGTATGCACTGACCAATAAACAAATTGGAAAAATAACCGAAGAACAAGCTAGTTTGTTAGATGAAAAAAATCCTGATACTTTAATTAATTTTGAAAAAATTACCGAAAAGTTTAACGATATCCAAAATCATCTCAGTGATGAAGTCACTCGAGCCAATGAAGTCATTCACACATTATTGGAACAAGTTAAAAATCTTGAGGTAAAGACCTCACTTGACCCTTTAACGAAAACGTACAACCGTTACGCTTTGCATGAACACCTTCGTGCCGTTTTAGAGAAAGACAAACTTGATTTCGATATTTTTACCCTCATGATCGATGTTGACAACTTCAAGCTCATCAACGATCAGTACGGTCACATTGCGGGTGACAAAGTGCTTATTTTTCTGGCAAAAGTATTTAAAAAAGCCCTCCGTGACGGAGATCGTGTCTATCGCTTCGGAGGAGAAGAATTTATTATTTTGCTTAACCGAACGGATCTAGAAGGGGCACAGTTAGTGGCGGAGAGGTTGTTAACGCTGTGTCGTAACAATAAACCTTTATTTCAGAACAAACAAATATCGGTCACCTTAAGTATCGGTATGACAAAGATTATAGAGAAAGATACGATTGATACGATTATCGGTCGATCCGATACTGCTTTATATCGCGCTAAAAACAGCGGCAAAGACCGTTTGGAAATGGAGTTTTAATGGATTTGAATTATTTTGATGTTGCCGTCGGATCGGTAATACTTTTATTAGGTCTTAAAGGGCTATTAAACGGCTTCGCAAAAGAAGTATTCGGTTTAGCCGGAATTGTGGGGGGAGTCTTTGTTGCTTCTCATCTCGGTGGAATTATCGGAAAATTTTTAAGCGACGTTATTTTCCATTTTGAAAGCAGTGCGGCGATTAATTTGGTCGGTTTTATCTTTGCATTGGGTATTTTTTGGCTTCTAATGGTTGCATTAGGTACCGGATTTAAAAAACTCACTGCCCTAAGCGGCTTAGGACCGTTGGATCGTGTATTAGGTTTTATCATCGGAAGCAGTAAGTTTTTCTTTATTGTCTCTATTATTGTCTATGCTCTCTTCAGTGTCACGGCAATTCGTGAAAACTTTGAAGAAAAAATGGCCGATAGCTTTTTTTATAAACCGATGTTCGCTACCGGTGATTTTATTTTGCACATAGAAACGGATGATGTCACGTCTCTCATAGGTGATGAAAACGAAACCGATACCAATAGCTCTACGAAGGAAGATTAATCCATGAATGCGTATACCGATTTTACGGAACGGACGATTGAATATAACAAACTATTGAGTGATTTCAAACAACTGTTAAAAGTTAACGGACTCAAATTCACCATTCAACGTGAAGTTATTTTGGAAATGCTCTATAACTCAGATGAACATCTCACTCCAGAGGGTCTGCATCATCTGATTCAGCAAAAGCACCCTGAACTCAATACCGGTATTGCTACCGTGTATCGCACTCTCTCTTTGCTTGAAGATTCCGAAATGGTCACCTCTCTCTCGTTCGGCGCACAAGGGAAAAAATACGAGCTCGGCGCAAAAGATCATCACGATCATATTATCTGTACTTCGTGTGGAAATATTACTGAATTTGTGGATGAACAAATCGAATTACGTCAACGTGAGATTACGGAAGCGTTGGGATTTGTCATGCAAGAACACTCCATGCAAATTTACGGAATCTGTAAAAATTGTCAAGAAAAACCTAAAAAATAACCATCGAATAAAGGAATCCCATTGGCATTTGAAAACCAATACGTACAACAACGAATTGAAAAAGCCGAAGCACTAAGAGCACTCGGAGTCGATCCCTATGCAAACCATTCGGAGCGCAATACAACCATTGAAAAATTTCATAACGTCAATTCTGATCTCTTTAAAAAAGAAGATCAACGCGACGAACATCGCCACTATACCGTTGCCGGACGAATAAAGCTCTACCGTCTTATGGGTAAAGCAAGCTTTGTGAAGATCGAAGATGAGAGCGGAATGCTCCAAATCTATGTCGCTCGTGATAATTTGCCTGAGAATTTTTACAATGATATCTTTAAAAAATTGATCGAAGTAGGCGATATCATCGAAGTGAGCGGATATCCGTTCGTCACTCAACATGGTGAACTCTCCCTCCATGCCGATAAACTGACCCTCCTCACCAAAGCGATTTCACCTCTACCGGAAAAATTCCACGGTATTCAGGATAAAGAGATGCGCTATCGCCAGCGCTATCTCGATTTAATCATGAATTCTGAGGTGCGTAAAACCTTTCATATCCGCTCGAAAGTGATCAGTCTAACACGCCGATTCTTCGAAGACAAAGGATTCTTGGAAGTTGAAACGCCGATGATGCACCCGATCGCGGGAGGAGCGAATGCGAAGCCGTTCGTTACCCATCACAATGCTCTAGGTATTGATCGCTATCTTCGTATCGCCCCTGAACTCTATCTAAAACGTCTTATCGTCGGCGGTTTTGAAGCGGTATTTGAGATCAACCGTAATTTCCGTAATGAGGGGATGGATGCAACCCACAATCCTGAGTTTACCTCTATCGAATTTTACTGGGCATATAAAACCTATAAAGATTTGATCACTATTACAAAAGAGTATTTTGAATACCTCTTCGATCATCTCGATCTACCGAAACGTCTCCCCTACGGTGAGTTGGAGGTCGATTTTGATCAGTTTAGCGAAATAGAGCTCATCAAAAGTCTCACTCTCATCGGCGGAGTCCCTGAAGAGATCGTAAACGACAAAGAGGCTATTTTGGCATTTTTGAAATCCAAAAACCTCGAAGCCAAAGCGACGATGAATCTTGGACAGCTCCAAGGAGAACTCTTTGACGAGTTCGTCGAAGCGAAGTTAATCAATCCGACGTTTATTACCCACTACCCTGTTGAGATCTCACCGTTGGCGCGCCGTAGTGACGATCGTCCTGAGTTGACGGATCGTTTTGAGCTGTTCATTGCCGGACGCGAAATCGCCAATGCCTTTAGCGAGCTTAACGATCCCGTCGATCAATTACAGCGTTTCGAAGGTCAAATGGCCGCCAAAGATTCGGGCGATGATGAAGCCCATGAGATGGATGAAGATTTCGTCACGGCGCTCAGCTACGGAATGGCACCGACGGCGGGACAAGGGATCGGAATCGATCGTCTTGTCATGATGCTGACCAACCAACACTCTATTCGGGATGTATTACTCTTCCCGGCTATGAAACCGATCCAACACAACCAAACCAACCACGGAGAAGAAGAATGAGTTTCCTCAAAGAATACGACAACGAAATTTACGCCCTATGTGAGCAAGAGCTTGAACGTCAAACTGACCATTTGGAGATGATCGCGTCTGAAAACTTTACCCTACCGGCTGTTATGGAAGCGATGGGGTCTGTATTTACCAACAAATACGCCGAAGGATATCCCGCTAAACGTTACTACGGCGGATGTGAATACGCAGACGGTGTTGAGCAACTCGCAATCGATCGTGCGTGTGAGCTATTCGGATGTAACTTTGCCAACGTACAACCGCATTCGGGCTCATCCGCAAACGGTGCCGTTTATGCGGCATTATTGCAAGCCGGCGACAAACTCCTCGGTATGGATCTTAGCCACGGCGGTCACTTGACTCACGGTTCAAAAGTAAGCTTTTCAGGTAAAAACTACCACAGCTTCTCATACGGTGTCGAACTTGACGGACGTATCAATTACGAGCGTGTCATGGACATCGCTAAAATCGTTCAACCGAAAATCATCGTGTGCGGTGCGTCAGCCTACGCTCGTGAAATCGATTTCAAAAAATTCCGTGAAATCGCCGATGCGGTCGGAGCACTTTTATTCGCCGATATCGCCCATATCGCAGGTCTTGTCTGTGCCGGTGAGCACCCTAGCCCCTTCCCGTATGCGGATGTCGTTACGACGACAACCCATAAAACGCTCGCAGGACCTCGCGGCGGTATGATCATGACGAACGATGAAGAGATCGCTAAAAAAATCAATTCTGCTATCTTCCCTGCACTTCAGGGGGGGCCGTTGGTTCACGTTATCGCGGCAAAAGCGGTCGGATTCAAATTCAACCTCTCTCCTGAGTGGAAAGTATACGCCAAGCAAGTTAAAGCCAATGCCGCCGTACTTGCAGACGTATTGATGAAACGCGGATACGATATCGTCAGCGGCGGAACGGATAACCACCTTGTTCTCGTATCTTTCCTCAACAAACACTTCAGCGGTAAAGATGCCGATGCGGCACTCGGACGTGCAGGGATCACCGTCAATAAAAACACCGTACCGGGTGAAACACGTTCACCGTTTGTCACATCAGGTGTCCGTATCGGAAGCCCTGCATTGACATCACGCGGTATGAAAGAGAAAGAGTTTGATCTCATCGCTAACCGCATCGCCGATGTTTTGGATGATATCGAAAATGAGGGTAAACAAGCCGCTATCAAAGAAGAGCTCAAAGCTCTGGCACAAAATTTCGTTATTTACAACCAACCAACGTATTAATTAAGGAATAACGCCCATGACATCGATGGATATCAAACTTATCAAAATGATTTCAGACCATTACTGGTTGAAACATGATACTGTCGTCGATAAAATCGATTTCAAAGGGCGTACTTTTTTTAATAAATATGAAAAAGTCGATAAAACACTAACGCAATCGATTATAGATCAACATCTCAAAAAACAGATTACCGTAGCCCATTCTCTCATCAATAAATTCAATAAAGTCGAAAATATCATCATCGACTACAACGGTACCGACCCGCAACGTTTTTACCATAAGGCACAATTATTGCTTAGAGAAGAGGGATACATAAATTTCACCGCATTTGAAACCAAAACACCGGGACATTTGCATGTTTATATCCATAAAGGGCATACTACTTTCCAAGAAGCGATACAATTGGGTAAAATGCTTTCGATGAAATTGGCTGCAAAGCAACCGAAACAGTGGAGAATGTTTCCAACGGATGAACTACCTCCGGAGTATAATATTCTCAACCTTCCCTACGAAGTGTACGCTAAAGAGCGCGGTGCTTCGTGGTCGAAGCATATGTAAAATTCGACAGCACTATCAATACGTATAAGGAATGGCATTTCAATGGAAGAAAAAAACGAACTTAACGACATCATTCTAAGTAAAAGCGGATCAAATTCCAATAGCAAAAAGCTGTTATTGGCAATCGCCGCACTAACCCTCATCCTTATCATCGTTTTGGTGATTATGAATTCACTCAAAACTCAAAGTGATGAACAGCCGCCACTTGCTGCCGTTCCCCCTCAACCGACCTCCCCGACTGAGATCATTGATGATCCTCTTTTTGAACCGGTTGAAGTGATCCAAGAGGGTGCCGGAAATGTCACTAATGCAGACGCAACACAAGATTTAGGACAAATTGCTCAAAAAATAAAAGAAGAATCTTTTCAAAATACTCCGGTACAAGAGAATGTAGTTCAAAGCGCTCCGGCTACAGTCGTAAAATCTGCACCGGTACCTGTAGCGGCTGCACCTGCTCCTAAAATTGTTTCTAAACCCGTCGCTGCACCGGTTAAAGTCCAGACAGCTCCAAAAGTTGCGCAGCCGGTAGTCAATACCCCTACTATCAAAACAGTCAAACCGACTGAGGTAAAAAAGGTCGCAGAAGCTAAAAAAGCTGTTGCAGTAACCGCTAAACCTGTCACAGAAACGGTACAAAAAGCGGCTGAAACTCCTACGAAGAGTGCAGTAGCAGATACTACAGCACCTAAAGCTGCCGCTAAAGCGGCTGAGCCTATGGGAACCTATTACATCCAAGTCGGTTCATTTACCAAAGAACCGAGCAAAACCCTTTTTGATCGTCTGAATGCCAGCGGACTTAAATACACCACTGTTCCTGCCGGAGCTGCAACAAAAGTCATGGTAGGACCGTTCCAAGGTGAAAAAGCGGCACGTGACGTTCTCGGAACCGTCAAACGTAATGTTGAAGCCGGCGCATACATCACAAAGGGGTAACGTGATTGCTTCACGCCATTTTTCTCTCGATCAATTTGCTCCCATAGCCGTCTACGAAAAGGCCAAAAGCCTTTTCCCCTCTGAAGTCAGTTTTCTCTTCGAAAGTGCCGGAAACAGCGAAGGCAATTACACCATTATCGTCATCGGTGCACGTGAACGGCTCATCTACAGCGACAAAACAACCACCTATATCGATAGTATGGGAAATAAAAATGTTCTCGACATCTCTCCATTTGCCTTTTTAAAAGAGTATTACTCTAAACTCGACCAAAAAGCTTATCGTGAACGTGCGAGAGAACTGAATGTCGGCTATATCGACGGGTTTATCGGCTACATCGGCTACGATATGGTGCAGGTTTTTGAGTCAGTGCTCGAAGAGTCAATGGCTAATCTAGTCGATCAGACCCACATTCCCGATATGGATCTCATCCTCCCGAAACTCACCCTCGTCGTCTCCCATAAAAATGCGAGCATTACCATGCTCAGCTGCGTAGAGAGTATGATCGGTCGTTTCGAAGAGATAGAGAACGTTCTCAAAGCTCCCTATAACTATACACCTCTTTGCGCGATGAAAAACGACAAAGGGGGCGAATTTATCTTTACCAAAGAGAAATTTTTCTCCATGGTCGATGAGTCTAAAAAAATGATCCTCAGCGGAGATGTGTTTCAAATCCTGATGACCAACCGCTATATCCGTCATGCGAGAGTAGATCCGTTTAGCTTTTACCGTATTTTGAGACTGAAAAACCCCTCTCCTTATATGTATCTGATGGAATATGAGGATTTCAGCATCGTCGGCAGTTCACCTGAGGTGATGGTACGTCTCAGTGACGGTGACATCTTGCTCCGTCCGATCGCCGGAACCCGCAAACGGGGCGGAACTAAGCAACGCGACGCTGAACTCGAAGAAGAGCTTCTCTCCGATCCTAAAGAGTTGGCGGAGCACTTGATGCTCATCGATTTGGGTCGCAACGATGTCGGCCGCGTTGCCAAAACAGGGACGGTACGGGTTGAGGAGATGATGCATGTCGAACGCTATTCGCACGTTATGCATATCGTCTCCGACGTTCACGCCCAAATCGCCGAGAATAAAGATATGTTCGATCTCCTCGCCGCGACGTTTACCGCAGGAACAATGACAGGCGCTCCGAAAATCCGTGCAATGGAGCTTATCGCGCAGTTCGAAGGGGTCAAACGGGGCTTCTACAGCGGAACCATCGGTTATTTCGGGTTTGATGGCAACATGGATAGCGCCATCACGATCCGCACCGCCCTTATCACGGAAGATAGTGTTATCTTGCAAGCGGGGGCTGGTGTCGTCGCCGATTCGGTGCATGAACTCGAATATCTCGAAGTGACCAACAAACTCGGCGCTCTGATGAGCACACTGGATGATCTGGTCTCCCCTCAATGAACGTTTTTAGTATCTTCGGCGATCCGGTGAGCCATTCACGCTCGCCGCTGATGCACAACTGTGTTTTTAAAACTCTCAACATCGATGCGTGCTACACTCGTACCCACCTCACAGAGGGCGCACAATTACGCAATACTTTTTTTGCCAAAGCCCTTAGCGGCGCCAACGTCACCGTCCCCCACAAAGAGGCCGCTTACGCTCAATGCGACGAAGTACGCGGTATCGCCAAAACGATTCAGGCGGTCAATACCCTCGTTTTGGAAGAGGGAAAATTGATCGGCTACAACACCGATGCGGACGGTTTTATGTCGGCAATCGGTTCATTCGGAGATATCCATACCGCGCTCATTATCGGAGCGGGGGGAACAGCGCGCGCCCTCTCTATCGCTCTGAGCCATGGAGGGATTACCCCCACGATTTTAAACCGTTCACGCGGACGGTTGGAGTATTTCGAGTGCGAAGGGTTCGAGTGTTTTGACTGGGAAGAGTTTATTGCACGACCCTATGATCTGATCATCAACACCACCTCGGCTGGGCTGAGCGATAATGAACTCCCTCTCCCCCGTCCGATATTGATGGAACTCTTATCTCAGACAAAAGGGGCGATTGATGTCATTTACGGCAAAGAGACTCCGTTTTTACGAGAAGTAAAAGTGAGCGCCCTCCCCTATAAAGACGGCTCCGATATGCTTCTTGAGCAGGGTGTCCTCGCCAATCACCTCTTTTTTCATGGTGCCTATCCGATCGATCAGATCCGCTCCGCTATGAAACACAGTTTTACCCTCTAATGCAAATCGACGGACGTTTCTGGCTCACCAAAGAGTCTCAAAGCTTTTTAGGTGCCGGACGGATCGAACTGCTGGAGCGGATCGATAAAACAGGATCGATCAACGCCGCCGCCAAAGAGATGAAGATGAGCTACAAAGCGGCGTGGGAGCGGATCAACGGGATGAACGCCCTAGCCGATCAGCCGCTCATCGAGCGTCTCACAGGCGGCAAAGGGGGCGGAGGGACAAAGCTCACCCCCTATGCCCGCGAACTCATCGCGACGTTTCACCGTTTCAATGAACTCCACCGCCAGTTTATCGACCGTTTCGCCGAAGCGGGCAACGACCCCGAACGGCTCGCCCGAATCCTCAGCCGTACCTTTCTCACCACCAGTGCACGAAATCAGCTCCCCGCAACGCTTCTAAGCATCGAAGAGAGAGGATTAAATGGTCTCCTCACTCTCTCACTCACGGGGAACCATACGATCCAATCGGTCATTACGATGAAATCAATCCGTAATATGGGTCTCACGATCGGATGTGATCTCTACGCCATCATCAAATCAAGCGACGTGAGCATCGTTACCACTCCCCCGAAAAGCGATGAAGTGATGAACGCTCTCAAAGGGACGATCAATCGCATCGAATCCCAAGATGAAACGGATGAGATTACCTTCGCGCTTGATCTTTTTACCGAGCTTATCGCTCTGATGAACCCCAAAGATACTGCGCAACTCTCCGAGGGGATGAATGCCTACGCCCTCATCTCTCCAAGCCATATTATTATCGGGTTGTAACACTTTTTTTCTCATCCACCTACAAACTTTAAGCCATTTTCTCTATAATATCGTTATATCTTACAAAGCATAACGATATTGTCGCGTTTTCCCGTGAACCATTTTTGCAATAGTGTGATTATCGTTATATCATAAAAGAAATAAAGGGATTTCTAATGAAACTGTTAAAACTTACCCTCGCCTCTTTCGCCTTTACTTCAGCATTGACAGCTCAAACGATCACCGTTGCTGCTGCGGCCAACATGAAATACGCGGTGACCGATATCGCTAAAGTATTTACCAAAGAGACAGGTATCGACGTGAAAATTATCACCGGAGCCTCAGGTAAACTGACCCAGCAGATTATGAGCGGTGCGCCGTATGATGCATTTCTCTCTGCCGATGTCGAGTATCCTGCCAAACTGGCACTTGGCGGATATACCACTACTCCTGCTCAAGTGTATGCTTACGGAACATTGATCCTCTGGAGTAGTACAGGTGTTGATCTCTCTAAAGGGGTTGCTGTTGTTGCTGATCCAAGCGTCAAAAAGATTGCAGTAGCCAACCCTAAAACAGCCCCGTACGGCATCGAAGCGATGAACGCAATGAAATACTATAAAGTAGAGGGTGCCGCAACAGGCAAAATCATCACCGCCGAATCGATCTCTCAAGTGGGTGCGTATGTCACAACCAAAGCGGTCGATGTCGGGTTTATGGCAAAATCAATCGTCCTATCTCCTGAGATGAAAAACGTCGGAAAATGGGTTGAAGTGGACGATAAAGCGTACAACATGATCGATCAAGCGATGGTGGGACTCAAAAACGGCACTCCTGAAAATCAGATCGCGGCGAAAAAATTCCTCCGCTATATCTCTTCACCGAAAGCGATTACTATCTTAAAAGCCAACGGGTATAATATACCTAAAACAAAATCTATAATTAAAGAAAAATAATGTTTCTTGAACCGATAAACTTTCCCGCGATGTACAAAGAGCATAAAGCGACCACCGATTTCAAATCAAAAACGAGCAGTGACTGGGATGAGAAATCCGCCGATATGGCACTCTCCACGATCAACAGCCCCTACGTGGAGGATTTTATCTCCCGAATGAATATCACGGGGGATGAAGTCGTTCTCGATATCGGATGCGGGCCTGGGGCACTCACTATCCCTTTGGCCAAAAGAGTTAAAGAGGTAATCGCCATCGACTTCTCCGCTCAAATGCTCGAAGAACTCAAAGCCTACGCCGCGCGCGAGGGTGTCACTAATATTAAAACATATCATATCGGTTGGGACGATGACTGGAGCCACTTGCCGCAGATTGACATCGCCGTCGCTTCACGCTCGATGGAGGTCTCCGACGTCGAAGCCGCCCTCACTAAAATGTCAGCTCACGCTCAAAAAGCGTGCTATCTCACCTACAAGGTGGGGGGAAGTTTCGTTGATATGAATATCCTCGATTTCATCGGAAAAAAGGTGAAAACCAAACCCGACTACTGGTACATCCCCCTCATCCTCTACGCCCAAGGGTTCCTCCCCCGTGTCGATTACATCGAAACAGGACGGGGCAGTGTCCGTAGCGGGAATGAAGAGGAGTTCGTCGAATCGCTGATTTGGAGCATCGGAAGCCTCGAAGAGGAACAACAGACAAAAGCACGAGAGTATTACCGTGACGTCATCGTGGGACAAAATAGACCTCCCCGCGCTGTTAACTGGGCATTTATCGGTTGGAATACGACACTATGAACACCCTAAAAGCCACCATCACCGCCCTCACTGCTTCTGAGCACCTGAGCATCCTCACCGTCGCCGTAGGAGATGAACCGTTTCACCTCCTCCTCGCCGAAGCCTCGAATGCCGCAGTCGGGACAAATGTCACATTGGCGTTTAAAGAGACCGAAGTGATTCTCTCCAAAGATTCCACCATCACGAGCGCAAATTGTGCCCGTGCAACCGTGCAAAAGATCGAATCGGGGATTGTCCTCTCCCAAATCACCCTCACTTATCAGGGGATGAGTCTCATCACGTTGGTACCGACACTAACGTTTAATACTCTCGCGATAGCTGAAGGGGACCAGGTGAGCTGGATGGTTCAACCCTCTGAAATATCTCTATTGAGAGGCACTAATGGAATCTGAATTCATCAGCACGATGGTGCTGACCTTTAAACTCGCCGCCGTTACCACCGTGATCCTCCTCCTCATCGGGATTCCCCTCGCATCGTTTTTGGTCTTCTCCAAAATGCGCTTCAAAAGTATCATCGAAACGATCGTAAGTATGCCCCTCGTATTGCCTCCCTCCGTGCTGGGTTTTTATCTCCTCCTCGCGTTCAGCCCCGCTTCCGCCATCGGGAGCTTTATGAGCGAACACGGAATCCGCTTGGCGTTTAGTTTCGAGGGGTTGGTGATCGGTTCCGTTCTCTTCAGCCTCCCGTTTATGGTTCATCCGATCCAGTCGGCACTCTCAGGGGTTCCAAAGACGATCTTCGAAGCCTCTTATACCCTTGGCAAATCGAAACTCCAAACGATGATGCGGGTGATTCTTCCGAGTATCCGTCACGGAGTGATCTCAGGGATCGTCCTTGCCTTCGCCCACACCGTCGGAGAGTTCGGGGTGATATTGATGATCGGAGGAAATATCCCCGATGAAACACGCGTTGCCTCCATCGCCATCTATGATGAAGTTGAATCGCTCAACTATGCATTAGCGCATCAGTATGCCCTCACCCTCTTTGTCGTCACCTTTGCCATCTTGCTCCTCGTCTACACCCTCAATAAAAAATCACTCGGGGGGATTCGATGATATATATTAATATTAAAAAGCATCTCGATACTGCCGAGGGGGCATTGGAAGCCCATTATGAGCTGAGTATCACCGACGGCGAATTTCTCACCCTCTTTGGCACTTCCGGAGCAGGTAAAACAACCCTATTACGCCTCATCGCAGGGCTTGAAAAACCGAACAGCGGACGCATCGAAGTGGACGGCGACGTGTGGTTTGATTCGGAACGCCATATCAATCTCCCGCCCCAAAAACGGAGTATCGGTTTTGTTTTCCAAGACTACGCCCTCTTCCCGAGCATGAGTGTCCGTGAAAACCTCCTCTTCGCCGCTGAGAATGAAAAACAACGTCGCACCGTGGATGAGCTGATCGATCTCGTCGAACTCTCACAGCTCTCCGACCGTCTCCCCGCAACCCTATCAGGGGGACAAAAACAGCGGGTCGCTCTTGCTCGTGCGCTGGTACGCCATCCAAAAATTTTGCTACTCGATGAGCCCCTCTCGGCACTCGATCCCGCTATGCGGACAAAGCTCCAAGATGAACTCTCTCTTATCCACTCCCGCTTAGGGGTGACGACCCTGCTCGTAAGCCACGATATCGCCGAGACGGTGAAACTCTCCGACCGTCTCGCGTCGGTGGTTTCGGGACGGATAGAGCGGCTCTGCCCACCGATGGAGTTCTTCTCCCCCCAAACCCTCAGCGGTAAACTTCAGTTGATCGGAGAGGTGCTCAAAATCGAAGAGGACTTCCCTGCCATCATCGTAACACTGCTCGTAGGCTCCTCCGTCGTTCGCACCGTCCTCAGCTCTGCCGAGGCTTCAGAGCTATGTGTGGGTGGACGCGCTATAATTTCAACCAAAGCGTTTAACCCTATTCTCATACCGCTACCCTAAGGAATAACTATGACCATCAAAAAAGACTGCATCGTCACCATCGACTATCACATCAATGACACCGAAGGAAACCTCCTCCACGAAGAAGAGGAAGCTCTTGTGTACCTCCACGGTAACTACGGTCATATCTTCCCGACCGTTGAAGAAGCACTAGAGGGAAAAAGTATCGGAGAGTCGTTCAAAGTGACGCTATCGGCCGATAAAGCATTCGGAATTTATGACCCTTCATTGGTTGTTACTGAAGCCCTTAGCGAACTACCGGTAGAAGTAACTGTCGGGATGGAACTGGACGGATATTTCGAAGAGGATTCTGAGGATGTCATTATCTACACCGTCAGTGAAATAGAAGGCGATCACGCAACTCTCGATGGAAATCACCCACTTGCGGGAATGGATCTCATTTTCGAGGGAACCGTTTTAGATATTCATGAAGCGACACCCGAAGAGATCAAAGAGATACAGGAATTTCACCACCAGCATTGATTTAATAATTAGCACTCACACTTCATATCGGAGGCTTTGAACCCCTCACTGATCTGTCGATGGGTGAGAAAAAACTCATCAACCACCGCGCGGAAGTGTACGGGATCATCGATACGATTGACGAGATCACGCAGCGCCGATGCCCCCTCGTATCCTTTTGAGTAGGTATGAACGTGTTTACGGAACGTCACGACACCACGTGAGCCGTAACAGCTCACCATACCGTCCAAATGCTCCATTATGATTGCGTGTTTAACCATTAAATCGACCGTAGCACTGCCCGTTTTGAGCTGATGGAAAATCCATGGTGCACCCACCGCTCCGCGACCGATCATAACACCGTCCGCTTTCGTATGCTCCAGTACCCATTGCGCCTTCTCAAAAGAATCAATATCACCGTTGGCAATCACAGGGATACCGATAGAGGCTTTTATCTCTCCGATAGCGTCATAATCGACGGGAGCTTTGAATTTACCCGCACGGGTACGCCCGTGAACGGCAAGAAAATCGGCACCGCAGCTTTCGACGAGCTTGGCAATCTCGATATGATTTTTCGTCTCGAATCCCAAACGGATTTTGACACTGAGGGTTGATTTGTTGGATGTCTTTTTGATCATTTCAATAATACGTGCCATACGGGGCAAATCGTTCAATAATGCACTTCCCGAACCGTGACAGACGATTTTAGGGACGGGGCATCCGCAGTTAAGGTCGATAATATCAATATCATCGATAGTATTTAACACCTCTACGGCACGACGGACAATATCCTCTTCCGCTCCGGCAATCTGAACCGAATAGGGATCTTCATTGGGACTTCTCTCCAACATACGAATCGTTTTAGCTGAACCGTATGCGAGGGCATTGGAACTGATCATCTCACTCACCGTCAGATCGGCACCGAATTTTTTAACGACGTTACGAAACGGTAAATCAGTGTATCCCGCTAATGGGGCAAGCGCATAAATAGGAGTAGAAAAGTCAAGTTTGGGAGTCATTAAAAATACCTTGGAAGAGGAAAGGCAGCAAAGCTACCTTTTTTACTTAGCAACTGCGACGTAAAAAGATCGCAATATCGTAGTGCTTGTTGGCACGTTTAAGATCACGGTACGCTTTAAAAATCTGAAAATCGGTATGAGCCGTGTTGTTCAGAATTTCATTCGCCGTATCGATCATTTGCAAATCATAAAGGGTATAAAGATACCCCTCCATCGCATCATCATTGTTTTCACTTAGCATTTCAAACAAGCGGATACGCTGTTCAGGAAGCATATTTTTCGACATAGCCGCTGAAAGATCAATCCAATCGTTACTGCTGAGTTTAAGTGCAGAAAAAATAGTCGCCAACTCTTCATTCGAAATTTGGATACCGTTTTCTGCCGCATTCACACGTTGAACAAAATCAACCAATGACGCTTTTGTAAAAAGATTTTTGAACTTCATAACCGACCCGATAGATGCCGTTTTAACATACGACTCGTATGCTTTAGCACATACGATTTCACCGTAACTCTCAGGGCGAGAAAGGATCGTATCCGCATCAATCTCACCGCGTTCAAAACGGTTCAAATTATTTTCAATCGCGATGGAAGTGGTATTCGACAAGTGAAATTTTTTGATCTCTACTTTTTTCTTCTCTTTGACATCGCGCATAAGTTGAAGTGCTTCGTCGATTTTTTCGTTTCCGACACTGCGAAGCGTTTCATACGGCAAAACGAGGGCATTGTCAATCAACTTGCCCATCAGTTTATACGCATCGCTTTTGTAAACGTAATTGCGCTCATTGACGCCCAGCAATGAATCACGAAGGGCATCAATCATTTTTTCATGGTCTTTGTTCAAACGACGAAGTTTGAAGTTCCCTACCAACGCATAGATACCCATATGCAGCAAACTGGCAAGGTACATAATAATGAGAGGTACAACCACCCAAAATGCAACCGGTAAGTTTGGAAAATGCATCCCTAACAAATCAAATGAAATTGATTCGTTATCGATAGAATAAACCGCAGCAGCGACTAGAAGTATCAAAATTAGCGATGCGATGGTATACCGTTTTAGTTGCATTTATTCTCCCTCTTAATGTTTGTTTTTTTCAACGATCGGACGACACACGATACAATATTTTGCATGCGGTTTAACTTTTAAACGTTGAAAACCGATATCATCTTCACACATTTCACAAATTCCGTATTGTTTGGATTTGATTTTATAGAGTGCCGCTTCGATCTCTTCCAATTCATGCATCTGTTGTGAACCGATCGCATTTTCGACCATATTGTCATTACTTGCAGATGCATAATCACCTTCGTCGTTCAGTTCCATCTCGCGCAACTGGTTCATTTCGCTCTCGACGCCGGTAAGATTTTTGATAATCTGAGCTTTACGCGTCAGTAATATCTCCTCGAAATACTGCAACTCATGGTCTCTCATCAATGCTCCTCATTTGTGGTACGGATGGTTTGCTAACAGTGAATAGGCACGGTATATCTGCTCTAACAGAACCGCTTTTGCGATTTTGTGGCTCATAGTCATATCAGATAAACTTATTGCCACATCACATTGATCTACAAAACTTTTTTCAAAGCCGTAGGCTCCACCTATAAAAAATTGCAACGAAATTTTATCACTTATAAGCTTACTAAATGCAAAACTATCCATTTTTTTTCCCTCAGGATGCAACGCAATCGAGTAATTTTTACCCAACATCGGTGAAAGAAGCTTAGAATACGCCACTTGGGAAGCCTCAGAACTGATGGTGTGGGCTTTTACGATCTCTTTGGGGAATAATTCGATATCCTCACACTTTGAAAAACGGGAAATCATCTTCATTAAATCCTGATAGAGAGGATCGTATAGTGAGCGCTCTTTTTTCGCAATCGATATGATTGAGATATTCACAGCAGTCCTGACCCCACAACACGATAGGTTACGTGTTGGAAAGTATCATCCAGTTTTACCCCACCGATAGCGGCGACAGGGTGCTTGGAGTGCGCCGCAATCTCATCGAGCCTTTCCCCAAGAACTTTGGCTTCCGATTTTGTCGATGTGGCGCGATACGCCCCTAATCCGATGTAATTGATGTCAAGGGTATTTGCAATGTCAATCTCGGCGGCATTATGGGTGGAGAGACCGATAATTTTATCCTCGCCGATCGCCATTTTCAAAATCTTGATCGCACGAGAGGGATCGGGATCGATCGCATACAAATCTTCCTGACCGATATGAACACCGTCGCAAAAAGGGGCGAGTTCATAATGGTCATTTATGATTAAAAATCCTTCCCACACTTGGCGAAGGGCAATCAAATCGGTTTTAATGGTTGCAATATCGGCATGTTTGTTTCGGTATTGGAGGACACTTGAGCCTAACGATTTAGCACGTGCCGCAAACGAGAGGATAGTTACCCCTCCTTTGTGCAATGTATCGATGTCACAAAGGGCGTAAAGCTGCATTAGGGAAGAAGCAATTTGAGCATATCGCTCAAGGTCTCTTTGAGTTCGCTCCGCTCTACGATCATATCGATGGACCCTTTTTCGAGTAAGAACTCAGCACGCTGAAACCCCTCAGGAAGATCAGAGCCGATCGTTTGTTTGATAACGCGCTGACCGGCGAATCCGACCAAAGCACCCGGCTCGGCGATAATAATATCCCCAAGCGTTGCAAAAGAGGCACTGACCCCACCCATCGTCGGATCGGTCAGTAATGAGATATACGGAAGTTTTGCGGTGGACAATTTTGCCAAAGCCGCAGAAGTTTTCGACATTTGCATCAAAGAGAAAGTACTCTCCTGCATCCGTGCCCCGCCGCTGGCACTGACAATAATCAATCCCATCCGCTTCTCTATCGCACGATTGACCGCACGGACGATTTTTTCCCCTTCAACAGAACCGAGTGACCCGCCCATAAAGTTGAAATCAAACACAACAAGCTGCGCAGGAACATCATTAATCGTACATTCACCGCTCACCACTGAAGAGTAGGTGCCGTTTTTCGCATACCCCTCTTCAACACGCGCCGCATAGCTTTTTTTATCGACAAAACTCAACGGGTCAGTCGGACGGAGATTAGCGTCAAATTCAACAAAACTGCCCTCGTCGGCAATAAGGGCTAGACGTTCTTTAACGCCGATACGGAGGTGAAATCCGCATTTAGGACATACATGATTTTGTTTTTCAATCTCTTTATAATACATCAGTGACTGGCACGAGGGGCATTTTACCCAGTGAGACGGTGCCTCACTTTTAGTGGGTTGTTTTTTCTTTTCGGAGTCTCCGAACAGGTTAAATAGACTCAAAAATACTCCTTTTCTACAATCGAACGTATCTGCTCAAAAAGCTCTTTATCCGCACATATGAGGAGGTATCTATCATCACAAAAGAGGTGAAGATGCTCACTCAAATAGAGTCCGGCTTGGATATCGTATGGGCGCATTGTACCTAAAAATAGCACATATTTCACATAAGGGGCATACGCCAACGAGAGAGCCAGTGCTCCGGGGGATCTGAATTTAAGCCTTTGAGCCATCAATTTTTTAATCAAATCAGGATGCTCGGGTGCTTTTTCAAAAAGGCCGATTTTGGCGGAAGTGTTGATGTTGATTTCGTGTTTTATGAGAGGATTTTGCAATGTTGATTTGTAATATTCATCCTCGGTTCGGACGAACAGATCACCGTTTGCAAGATTGCAGACAAGGGCTTCCGTCGTTTTTCCTGAGCTGACACGAGCTATAGATATGCCGTAATATGGGAGTTGTGAAACAAAATTATCACTGCCGTCAATCGGGTCAAGAAAAATAGTAGTTTCCGATTGGGGGCTCATCCACCCGCTCTCTTCGGAAAATATTGACCCATAAGTGGAGAGATGAGAAAAGCAGATTGCTTCGGCTCGTAAATCAGCCCCGTTGCTGATGTCTCCGCCCATTCCCCTCTCATGAAGTAAAAACAACGAAGAGTTACCCTCTTTTACAAGCGCATCTACTTCTTGGCAGGCAAGAATAGCGGATTGGATAAACCCGTTCATCAACCCAGCAATGATTTCATAATAGAGCGTGCCGCTTCGCGTCCGTCATACGCTGCGGTGACTACCAAATCGGCACCGCGATAGCAGTCCCCTCCGGCATAGATTCCCGATGTTGTCGTTTCATGTTTCTCATTGACGATAATACCGCCCCATGAATTAACGGTGATACCGTTTTCCGCTAAAAACGGCGGTACACACGGATCAAACCCGAGCGCCATAATGATAACATCAGCATTGACGTTAAAATCGCCCCCTTTGACCTCTTCCATCTTTTGGCGGCCAGACTCGTCTTTCACTCCCATAATGGTTTTTGCCATATGGATACCGACCGCTTTGCCGCCGTCATTCAAAATGACCTCTTTCGGAGAGGCATTAAACGTAAAGTCAACCCCCTCTTCAATCGCATTTTTGTACTCTTTTACCGAACCCGGCATATTATGGGCATCACGACGATAGAGACAGGTAACGCTTTTTGCCCCTTCACGTTTTGCACTGCGGACACAGTCCATTGCAGTGTCCCCACCTCCGACTACAACGACATCGAGGTCTTTGAAATCGAATTTTTTCTCATACGAAAGGGAAAAATTCTTACGTTGGATCGCGGTGAGATACTCCATGGCAGCATACACATTGGAAGCATTTTCCCCTGATATTTTTGCCGTTTTGCTTTTAGTCGCACCGATTCCGATAAATACCGCATCATGTTTGTCCGCAATAGCATCAAACTCGATATCTTTGCCCACTTCGCAATTTAACACCAATTCCAATCCCGCTTCAAGAAGCAAATTAACGCGGCGTTCCACGATTTTTTTATCAAGTTTAAAATTCGGGATACCATAGGTAAGCAAGCCCCCCGCACGGTCACTGCGCTCGTACATCGTGACCGCAATACCGGAGCGGAGCAAGTATGTAGCCGCTGAAAGTCCCGCAGGACCCGAACCGATAATCGCTACTTTTTTATCCGTTGTAATCCCCGGAAAATAGGGTTTAAGCCCTTGTTTAAACCCCTCTTCGTTAATAAAGGTCTCGATACCGCCTATCGTAATCGCACCGTGGCCGTCATTAAGGGTACAATCCCCTTCACACAGACGATCATGAGGGCAAACACGCCCCATCACTTCAGGAAACGGTGAGGGCTCGTTGGAGAGGTTAAATGCAAATTTCAAATCTTTTTCCGCAACCGCTTTAAGCCATTGCGGAATATAGTTATGCAACGGACATTTGTTCAAACAAAACGGATCTCCGCATTGGATACAACGATCACTTTGGCTGGAAGCATCGCTGCTTCCCATCGGTTCATAAATCTCGCTAAAATCTTTTAAGCGCTGTAATACTAGGCGTTTCGTGGGGTCGATGCGCTCAATCGTTAAAAATTCTCTCATATTTCTTAGTCCCCTTTATCCGGATTGAGTGGCAATTTTGTTAAGTTTTTCGGGCGTACAAGCCAGAAGTTTCGGATCTCTACACGGAAATTTTTAAGTAGCATTCGACCCATCTCACTTTCTGTCTCGGCAACATACTCTTTGAGAAGACGTTTGAGATAATGGCGTGCTTCATCCCCATCATCCGTATCGATACGAAGGGCATCAACGAGTTCACGGTTAACGTTTTCAACAAAACTGTGATCTTTGTCGTAGACGAATGCAAACCCGCCTGTCATACCTGCACCGAAGTTGATACCGGTTTTTCCGAGAATCACGGCAACACCGCCCGTCATGTATTCACACGCGTTGTCCCCTGTCCCCTCAACGATGGCAAGTGCACCGGAGTTACGTACAGCGAAGCGCTCACCGACCGATCCGGCAATAAAGAGTTTTCCTCCCGTTGCACCGTAAAGACACGTATTTCCACCTGCAGCAAATGCTTCACCCTGATTTTGAGACCGGATAACAATTTTACCGCCGTGCATCCCTTTTCCGATGTAATCATTCGCTACACCCTCAAGATGGATAGAGACACCGTTATTGAGGAATGCTCCCAATGCTTGACCGGCAATCCCTTTGAGCTGGAGACGTATCGTATCGGCTTTAAGTCCTTTGTCTCCGTAATAGTGGGCGATTTCACCGCTGATTCGGGCACCGAAGCTACGGTTAAGATTACAAATATCACGTGTGATACGGATAGTGCGTTCAGGGTGTTTGATCGAGTCCATCACTTCTGCAAGGACTTTTTGCTCAAATGCATTGTCATCAAACGGTTCATTAGAAGGTGATTGACAGGTATTTACCCCCTCTTCACGATGCAATACCGAACTAAAATCGAATTTTTTAGCGAATTCCGTGTCAACCACACGAAGCAAATCACTTCGTCCGATCATCTCTTCCATCGTTTTATAACCCAGCTGCGCCATAATTTTACGTACGTCTTCCGCCAAATAGGTGAAGTAGTTGATCAACTGCTCAACCGTCCCCTCAAAATGTTCACTTCGAAGTTTTTCGTTTTGGGTTGCAATACCGACGGAGCATTTATTGACATGACAGATACGGAGCATTTTACATCCGATGATTGTGAGTGCTCCCGTACCGAACGCATAGCTCTCAGCCCCTAATAGTGCTGCTTTGACGATATCCATACCCGTTTTGAGTCCTCCGTCGGTTTGAACGTGAACCAGTCCTCGGAGATTGTTGACTTTAAGGGCATTATGAGCTTCGGAAAGTCCGAGTTCCCATGGATTTCCTGCGAACTTGATAGAAGTAAGCGGTGCGGCACCCGTACCGCCATCTCCGCCTGAGATAATAATTTTATCGGCGTATGCTTTCGCTACACCCGCGGCAATCGTACCGACACCTGCGGCAGAAACAAGTTTAACCGCCACTTTTGCGTTCGGGTTGACCTGTTTCATGTCAAAAATAAGCTGCGCCAAATCCTCAATCGAATAGATATCGTGGTGCGGCGGAGGTGAGATCAAGGTAACGCCCGGCATGGTATAACGTAAGCGTGCGATGAGACCGCTCACTTTATGACCAGGTAACTGACCACCCTCACCCGGTTTTGCCCCTTGGGCTACTTTGATTTGAATCTCTTCGGCAGAGCGGAGATACGCCGGAGTAACCCCGAAACGTCCCGATGCAACCTGTTTGATTTTAGAGTTTTTGAGGGTTCCGAAACGCTCAGCGTCTTCTCCTCCCTCACCTGAGTTGCTTTGTGCGCCGATCGTGTTCATCGCAACGGCGATGCATTCATGCGCTTCAGGGGAGATAGACCCTAAAGACATTGCCGCTGAAGCGAAACGTTTAAAAATAGCCTCTTTAGACTCTACTTCTGAAATATCGATAGCGCTACGATCGGATTTGAATTCAAAGAAATCTCGGATAAATTTTTGTCCGCGCCCGTTAACCAAACTGCTAAGACGATCAAAATCTTCCTTCTTGCCGGTTTTGGCAACAAGATGAATCGCATGAATCACATCCGGATTGAAATCATGATGCTCTTGTCCGTTGTAGAACTTATAGTATCCCCCGATTTTAAGCGGGAAAATCGTATTAAATCCGCTCACTTCAAACGCATCTTTGTGGTTACGATCAAGTCGTGCATCGATGTCTTCGTAAGTTAGCCCAGGAATCATCGCATGCGATTCGCCGAAACATTCATGAACGATTTCACGGCTTAGACCCATGACATCAAACAATCCTGAATTACGGTATGACGCAATCGTTGCAATCCCCATTTTCGACATTATTTTGAGCAATCCCGCATTGAGGGCATAATGAACCGATTTAAATGCTTCGGAACAACTGACATCCTTATTGTGCTGCTCGATATGCGCTGCAACCGTCGTAAATAACAAGATAGGATAAACGGCACTTGCACCATACGCGATCAATGTCGCTGCACCGTGAGAATCGATCACCTCAGATGTACACGCGACAATCGAGACCAAATGACGGATACGCTTATCTAACAATCCTCGGCTGATTCGCCCTACCGCCATAGCCATCGGAATCGTTTTGTGCTCTTTGTCAAAACCGCTCTCTTCAAGGATAACAATGCGGACACCCTCTTCGGATACCGCTTTAATGATAGTTTCAACCAACGTTTCCAACGCCGCTTTCAATCCCCCTTTATACGCCGTTGAGAAAACTCCGTTCGTATAATGAGATTCATAGCGCGGTGATTTAGGATCACCGAATGATTTGAGAACATCAAGTTTTTCACGCGTAATGATCGGGGATGTCGCTTTAAGACGGTGTGCGTGCGAAGGGATTTCATCCAAAATATTATGGGTTTCACCGAATCCCGTATTGAGACTCATCACCACTTTTTCGCGAATCGGATCGATCGGAGGGTTGGTTACTTGAGCAAAACGCTGTTTGAAATAATCAGAGAAATGACGTTGTTTTTCACTGAACGCAGCCAATGGAGTATCATCCCCCATCGATCCGACCGCCTCTTTGCCATCACGCATCATCGGCTCAATCACCTGTTCAATCACCTCTTGGGTAATATTATAAAAACGTTGACGCTGAATAAGGTTAGTGGCATCGTATTCACAACGGGTTCCATAATGTTCTTCAACATGTTCTTGAAGATAGATCATGTGCTCGTTGAGCCATTTCATATACGGATTGGAAGATTTAAGATATTCGTTAATATCGCCGTCTTTCAAGACTTTACCGAATTTCAAATCCAATCCGATCATTTGGCCGGACTGCAAACGTCCGCGCTCTTTGATCTGATCCTCAGGGATATCGATAACACCGTATTCACTCGCGATGAGGAGTGTGTCATCATGGGTAATGATGTATTTGGAAGGACGAAGACCGTTACGGTCAAGGACACATCCGATATAGCGTCCGTCGGTGAGGGAGAATGCCGCCGGTCCGTCCCATGCTTCGAATACGGTAGAGTGGTATTCGTAAAACGCACGGAGTTCAGGATCCATATGAGGAGCATTTTGCCACGGCGCAGGGATAACGGCACGTGCCGCTTTGAAAAAATCCATACCGTTGATAATCAAAAACTCGAAAAAGTTGTCGGCACTCGCACTGTCCGATCCGCCCGGCTGAAGGATAGGGAGAAGGCGCGCGATCTCTTCGTCGGTGAACACTTCACTTTTGATCGATTCAGATTTTACCGCGACATTAAAACGATTCGCTTCGACCGAGTTGATCTCACCGTTGTGGGCAACAGCACGAAACGGCTGAGCCAAACGCCATTTAGGAAGCGTATTGGTCGAGAAACGTTGATGGAAAAGGGCAAATGAAATTTTGAATTTCTCATTTTGGAGATCCGTGTAAAACTCTTTAATATGAGTGGGCATAATAAGCCCTTTGTACGATACGACGCTGGTTGACATCGACGCGATATAAAAATCGGAATCCTCAACCAATTCATGCTCAATCTCTTTTCGGCTGAGATAGAGCAATGCGTCAAATCGCTGTGATGCCATCAACGAATCAGGAGTAATAAAAATATGATAAATAGCAGGGAGGGTAGCCAATGCTTGTTCACCCAAAGCATTCGTATCGACGGGAACCAAACGCTCTAGTACTACCCTAAGATCATTATTGGCACAAACCCGTTTTAAGACTGACAACTGAGACGGATCTTGGGTAAATACTACCGCAACCGCATACATTTTAGGAAGTTCTACCCCCTCCTCTGCTGCAGCTGCGCGCATAAATTCACGCGGAAGAGATAAAAGAAGACCGCTTCCGTCACCCGTTTTCCCATCCGCCGCAACTGCACCGCGGTGCATCATACGCTCTAACGCGGTAATCGCGTTCTCCAAGTTTTCATGTGAAGGTCGGTTTTTGATATTTGCTATCAAACCGAATCCGCAGTTATCTTTAAATGATCGTAATAGGTCTTGGTATTCCACTCTAATCGTCACCTTTCACCATAAAATTCGGCAAATTATTATTTTTTAATCTCTTTTTAAACATAAGTAGTTTAAAGAGAAATGAAATTTGCTTATTTTACTGATTGTTAGGTTAAAAAAGGTTAAAATGACGGCAAATAATGAAGATATTAAAAAATAATGTGTAGAGTAGAACCATAAATGCAGGGCTTCATCATCAAACTCACCCGTGTACGCGAAGAAGATATGATTGTCACTATCATAGCGGAGGAAAGCTTACAGACCCTTTACCGCTTCTACGGAGCACGCCATAGCCCTATCAATATGGGGTTCAAAATTGATTATGAACCCGAACACTCTCTAAAATCTTCCATTCCCCGAATGAAAGACGTTATCCATCTCGGCTTTCCATGGATGAGCCAGTATGAGCGGCTACGATTGTGGCAGCAGTTTATCACCCTCTTTCATCCCCATCTCAAAGATTCCGAATCGATCGGAGAGTTTTATTTCGCCCTTTTAAATGATGCATCGCTGCGCTGGAGCGATCAAAATCCCAAACGGGTCGCCATCGAATCGTATGTCCGGCTACTCGATCATGAGGGGCGGTTGCACCGCGAACTCAACTGCTTTTTCTGTGACCTTCCGATTGAAGAGGATATTTCCCTGATTCGGGCTTTTTTACCCGCACACACAAACTGCTCCCATACCCTCTCTATCAATCCTAAGGGATTGGAGTGGCTCTATACCAATGCCTCGACCCTGTTTTTAGATGATAAAGAGATTGAGAGACTGTGGTACGTACTCAATGAAGGGCTCTAACGGATCGTATAAAACTTAATCCCCTCTTCATAACGTTCTAATAACGTCGGGGGGGTCTTCACAAAATCGGCATGTCCGAAAAAGAGATATGTATCTTTACTGCGGGCAAGTCGACCGAGCCGCTCAACGGCACGTATAACCGTAGATTCATCAAAATAGATAAGCATATTGCGTGAAAAAATAATATCGAATTTACCCATTTCAAAAAGGTGGTCATCAAAAATATTAAGGGTATAGAAGCTCACGAGACGTTTGACGTCATCCGAAATTGTGAATATTTTATCCTCTTTGATAAAATATTTTTCCTGTACTGATGACGCTGTTTTATGAAGTGATCTCGCATTATAGCGCCCCTCCCTCGCCAATGCTACAACATCACTGTTGATATCTAAAGAAATAATTTCGATCCTCTGTGCCGGAATTCCCCCCTCTAGTAAAGCCATTGCGATGGAATACGGCTCCTCCCCCGTAGAACCGGGAGCGCATAAGATCCGTACCTTCTCCTTATTTCGAGAAACTTTTTCCACAAAAAAATATATTTGGCGGGATTCTCTGAAGAAATAGGTTTCATTCACGGTTAAGACATTGATTAACGCTTCTAAAATTGCGCTATCACTTTGAAGACGCGAATAGAGCTCATCAAAAGAATAAAGGTGATGGTTACGACAAAAATGGATCAGTTTGGACGTTGTAATCGACTCTTTTTTTTTAAAATGGATACCGGTGATCGCGGTAAATTTATCCAAAACTGCTTGAGGGTCAAGAAAATTTTCAATCTTTTGTGCAGCTTGTTCATCCTCTACAGGAAGTTTTTTTGATTTAAACCATCCGAACATCTAACCCTCCGTACTCTTTTATCCGCTCAATAATCTCTTCGATTGAGCCGACATTGCCGTTGCACACCAACTCTTTTGCACGGCGAGGCATACCGTAAACGATAGAACTCGCCTCACTCTCAAAGAGGCAATCACCCCCTGATTCATACAGCGATAATGACCCGAGCGCTCCATCATCCCCAATGCCGGTCAAAATTACCCCTAACCGTTTTAACGCAGGTGAGAGGTGCGATGCCGATGAAAATAATAAATCAATTTGAGGATTATAAGGATAATTTCCCTCTTCCATAGGCTCCAGCCAAATCTCCCCCTCTTTTTGAGAGAGACGAGACGTTATCGAACAGATATAAATTTCACCTCTCTCCAGCTTAATAGGAGAGGTAACGGCTACGATAGGAAGGGGTGTTATCGATTGCATTTGATGAACAAAACTGGGGATAAAAGGGGCGCTCATATGCTGTGCAATGATAACGGTTCCGCCAAAATGGCGTTCAAGAGAAGAGAGAATCGAGTAGATTCGACCCGGGCCGCCTGTCGAAGCTCCAATAAGAATTAATGCGGTAATATTCATTCTCGTATTTTACCCCATAAATGACTTCGTTAGCACGTAAGAGAACAATTATTTTAGGTACGTTTTTTGCTTGTACTCTACTAAGAAAATACAAATCCAATTTAAAATGAGTACGGTATGCGCATCAATAAAGCAAGTGAAGCTGTCTTGGCAAAATATGCACCCAAAGAAAAACTACGTGTCCAGCCTTTTTATAAAACCGCTTCAGTGAACAGTAAAAGTTCTAGTTTACAAGATTTTTATCAGGAAGTGTACGCCAAAAGCAATGCTGCGATGGAGCAGGTTTACAACGGGAAAAATGCTCAGGAAATTGAAACCATTATGGTGCAAAATCGTAAACTGATTGAAACAAAACGGAATCTACAGCGATAATTCATATCGTTTAAATTTCATAATAATGAGGTTGATACGATTGATCGAGTTCGGAGAGTTTCATTCCGAAAAGGGCACGCATTTTAGTCTCTATATCGCCCCAGAAATACTCTAAAATTAAACTGGATCCCATGTTCCCTTCTACTTTGTAAAAAGGCCCCTCCAACGCTTCAATAATCTCAATCACATCGATCTCATGGCTGGCTCTGGAGAGCTTATACCCCCCCGACGCTCCGCGAATACTGCTCACCAGATTATTACGTCGTAAAATAGAGAGAAGCTGTTCCAAATAGCCGTGTGAGATTTGTGTCATTGCCGAAATTTCACGCACTTGCATTGCTCTTCCATACGGGGCGTGTGAGAGTACGTGCATAGCAGCGAGGCCGTATATCGCTTTTGACGAGAGCGCTGCCATTACTCAAATCCTTTCGGATAAAGTTTTTTTGCAATGTAATAAATTTTACATCCGACACAATATCCGAAAAACAGCTCCATGGAAGCACAAAATAGAAATATTCCGCCAATAATCAAAACAGCCGAATCCGCATTCAGCCAGTATGCAATCAATAATGCTACGGTAAATCCGACTCCGAAAAATGCTGCCAGACGCTTTGCACCCGCATCTTCCATTTTAACGGGAAACGAAAGCTTTCTTTGAATAAAAAGTGACATATTTTGAATAGGGCTTAAATGTTTATACCCATACAATCGAAGGATAAAATCAATGACTAATAAGATTAATATTACCCAATTGTGTGTCACTAAAAATGCACTAATAGCACTTATTACGAATAATGTATTAATACGGACAACGGTCGCATCTATTTGACGAAAGATAAGGGGGCATTGCTGTGCCATAGTGAACTCCTTAATTTTCACCATTTTAATACAGCTCTCTCTCATTGTCAAGTATTCATACTTACTTACTAAGGTATAAACTTTCGGGACAAAAAAAATGGGGAAAGAATCCCCACCTTTAGAATTTACAGACTCTCTTTTACCAATTCACGAATTTTTTTCTCTACACTCGCCAATGAATCAAACGGCTTGAGTAAATAATGATCTGCCCCTACTTTATGACTTTGCAATACTTTATCCAAGGTCGAGTAGGCGGTCATCATCACGACGACACACTCAGGATCTTTTGCTTTTATCTCTTCAAGAACACTCAAACCGTCTTTTTGCGGCATCATGATATCAAGAAGTACTCCATCGTAATCACCTGCACGAAAGCGACTAACCGCATTGACAGGATTGTCTATGTAGGTAATTTTAAAATCACCCGATCGTCCTAATGCTTTTTCCAGCATCGTTCCGATCGAAGGTTCATCATCCACAATCAATAAACGTATCATTTTACTGCTCCAAATAGTTGATTAATCGCACTTCCCATCAAATCTTCCGTTTTTTCGGCAACCAAAACATCAAGCGCTTCAAAAACGCCGTGACTCGCCTCTTCAATGGTTTTAATACGCTTTTCGATTTGAGTACGAGAACACAATTGTTTCCCCTCACCGCAATCCGCAATCAGAGCATTCGCTTGGGAATGAACCGCAGCATGCGGTGCTTCCAATCGACTGTACGATTTAAGATGGCCGAATTGCTCTTTTCCGATTCCGCCGTCATACCATTTGCCCAAGCGACAGTTATGGTGATCAACCGGTTTGAAATCATTGGCTTGACCGAACAAGAACGCATAAACATTGTTTTTGAAAATAACGTGGTCAATTTTAGCCAAGTTGCTGAAAATATAGTTGCTAATATCCATAATTTCATACACACTGCGTGAAGAGTTACGCTGGAAAACACCCATACGGCTACTGAGTTGCGACACCTCTTCTTTCGTGTTCGAAACGATCCCTGCAAGCTCTTCGGTTGCACTTTCAATCTCATTGGTATCCTGCTGCATCGATTGAATCACGATTTCAATCTCTTTTGTCGCTTTTTGGGTACGTTCTGCCAGTTTTCGCACCTCATCGGCAACAACCGCAAACCCTCTTCCGTGTTCACCCGCACGCGCGGCTTCAATAGCCGCATTCAATGCCAAAAGGTTGGTTTGATCGGCGATATCTTTGATCAGGGCAATAACATTTGAG
Source organism: Sulfuricurvum sp. (assembly GCF_030691015.1). Taxonomy (GTDB): domain Bacteria; phylum Campylobacterota; class Campylobacteria; order Campylobacterales; family Sulfurimonadaceae; genus Sulfuricurvum. The sequence goes on along the minus strand of NZ_JAUYFF010000002.1, from coordinate 303,472 downwards.
ACTTCATTTGATCGTGAAACAAGACTTGCCGTTGTTGAAAGTGTCCCTTCCATAAGTTCGGCGAGTTTGTTCATATAATCATCGACATGATTGGCAATTTTGAGCCCTTCATCAGACCCTTTGGCTGTTTCACTCGATTGTTGAATCATATCTTTTAGTTTTTCAAGAATATCCATAAACACTTTTTGAGTTGCATTTAATGCCCCTTTAATGCTTTGTTGATGCATCTCAAGTAAACTGCCGTCTTCTCCGCCGACTACGGATGACTTAATGAGGATAAACCCTCTCATCCCGTTACTCATACTTTTAGTAATAACGGACGCTTCGCACTCTCCGACCGCTATTTCAGAGACCCCTTTGGATAACTCTCGTACGACTGTCTCTTTATTGGTAATCGATTCAGCTCTGGCATTAAAAAAAATCGGATCCCCTTGGGGATTTAAAACAACGAGGGCTTCTTTGTCACTTAATGCGGCTATCTCTTTGTAGAGTGCCAATTGCTCTTTAAGACCATTGCACTCTTCTTGCAGCAACCGTTTCTCTTCCTTCAGTTTTACGCTCTCTCCATCAAACCACATCCAATGTCTCCTCATATTTTTTCAACACAATTTCAAAAACTGCACCATGATTTTCGTTACTCACCCTGACACTTCCTCCATGCTTCTCGATAATCGCTTTAGCGACATTCAATCCGATCCCCATGCTCTGTTTTTTATCTCCGCTGATCGCAAAATCAAAAATTCCATTCAACATCGATTCAGGTATTCCCCCTGCATTGTCGCTGATTGTAATGATAATAATATCTTGGTTACAATGAAACCGAATATCAACTCGGCGATTTTCATACGCTATTGTACCCTTTTCGAATTCATCTAACGCATTATTTAACATTATTATCCACACTTGTTCAAGACGGTTGGATATTCCCATCGTCATACACGAGGTTGTATCATAAGTGCTGGCAAGGGTAAATAGCTCTCCATTGATCCAAATCGGAACAATATGTTTAGAACGGTTCATCACGATACGAAGAGCATATACCAGTGTCGTATGAATATTACACGGCTTCATCTCCTCTTTACCGGTACCGGCAAACTCATACATCGAGTTGACAATCGATTCGATTCGGACAATCCCCTCGTGAATCGGTTCAAACAAAGAGAGAGCCTCAGGAATTTTATCCTCACACTCCCATTCCAGTAATTCCAGATTCCCTTTAATGTAGGTAATGGGGGTATTGATTTCATGAGTGATCGCCGCAGCCAAACGTCCTACACTCATCAGTTTCGCATCATTTATTTTATCCTCTTTGAGCCTCTCGAGCGGTGTAACATCGATAAAGTAGAGGATATGATACTCTTCACTGCGTATCATCGGATTGGGCATGGAACTGATATGTACGGTAAAGAATTGCTTGCTTTGGTTCAAATATTCCATCACCAGCCGTCCCTTGATATCTCCGCTGAACACTGACGTAAAAATAGATTCCAATACCTCTTTTCGACTCCATCCTTTTAGCGTGATCGGCTTTAAACCATCCGGCGTTTCAGCAAACCAAGAGCATAAAGCGCACGATGAGAAGAACTCTTTATTATGAGTAAAGCCGTTGAGCTCCAAATATTTTTTATTGACTAAGATTGCTTCATACCGATGATCGAATAATACGGTCAGCGAAGATTCGTAATCAATTAACTGCTCCATACTGGCTACAATAGCCCGATTCACCTCACTCACATCCTGAGCGATACAAACGATCTCTTCTATCTCTCCACGTTGATTACGGATAGCATAAATGGTGCTGTCCACGGTTATCGGCTCACCTTTGGCACTTAAAAGTTCGAGGATTCCCCGATAAATTTCTCCGGATTTAAGCCTCTCTCGAACCAAAGATCGTAAAAAATTCCAAAAACGACGCTCCACAAACCGCATCCAGTGGCTTCCGATCATCATATCACTCTGATACCCCAACAATCGGCATAACAAATCATTTAGCTCGATAATCAAGCCGTTTTCTTCCATACGGATTAAAAGGGAGGTTTTCGAAATCGCTCCAAACATCAGATTAATCTGCTTATACGCTTTTTGTGCCTGTTTAGCCTCTATTGACTGGCGTATCAACCGTTCGGCTACTTTTTTTACCGCACTCGGCAGCAACGGCTTGAGAAGGTATTTGTCGACCCCCACATCTATCGCCTGTAAAAATAGATCACTGCCGTGAGCACTCGAAATAACCACCGTTTTTATGGCAGGATTTTCACTTTTGCTGCGACTGATTGTCTCGAAGATGGCACTGTTCATTTGCATGGGATGGAGAATCAACAGATCGATATCATCGAAAAAATCGGGCAATTCTTCTTGAATACTTACCTCTGCATCAAAACCGAGTAAAACTTCTCCGAAGGGGTCTTTATTGGATAAACTGCTATTTCCTATCGCCCAATCGGTTACATAAACAATCTTTATAATATCAATCATCATTCCGTCATTATTTTTTCATTATAGTACATTAATTTTTTTCATCTGAGTATAATCTTCTTAGGATACAATTCGCAATTACCATTTTGTGAGGATTTTTTGATGAAAAAACTGCTATTTGTACTACTTACTTGTGCGGCGTTGAACGCTGATGACATTTACGAGGGTGACCTTAGCGCTACGGAAGCCCATGAGATGCAAAAAAAAGGATCAGCGATTATTGTCGATGTCCGGACGACTCTTGAATTTATCTATACGGGTCATGGAGAGGGATTTATCAATATCCCCGCGTATGAGTGGACTTATGTCCCGAAATCGGTTGAGGAGCGTGTTAAAAGTGCTGAGTTTGAACTAAAAACCGACAAAACCAAAGGACACGTGGAAATCCAAAAACTCTACGATGCCAAAGAGGTATTTAACAAAAACTTTGTCAGTGATGTCATGAAGGCGATGAAACTCCGTAACGTCGATTCGGTTATCCTCGTCTGCCGCAGCGGCCCGCGTTCAACTGCAGCGGCGAATCTTCTTGCTAAAGAGGGAATTAAAGCCTACAATCTTGAAAACGGATTTATGTTCGGATGGAAAGAGGCAAAAATGCCGTGGGACGGCTATTAAGAGCGTTATCTTCGGATAACGTCGCTCTCTCTTACATACAAATTCTCTCCATCCGCCGTACGCTGCCATACACGATTGACGAAATATCCCGTAATGTGCACCCATCCGCCTGATGGATTTCCTGCCGTAAACGATCGGCGCGATTCCCACGTATCGACCACAGACCCCCCAGGAGCATTGTAAATCGGTGCATTAGATGCCATACGGTACGCAGAGGATTTCCCCTGTTTAACCGGAGTGCTTGCTACTGTAACCGGAGCTTTCAGCTCTTTTGTTGCTGTTGCCTTTGTCGTTTTAGGAGGGGTAAGCTTTTGTTGCAATGCCTTGTTGAGTCTCTCGGTCGCATCAGCCGATTTGAGTGCTACTTTTGCAGGTGGAATCGGGCGATCTTTATAGACTACTTTCTCCACGATCTTCTCTTGCACTACCGGACGATCTTTATAGACTACTTTTTCGACAATTCTCTCTTGGGTAATCGTTTTTGTCCCTTTTTTCAAATTGGCAATCGTCGCCTGAGCCGCTGAGAGTTCACGCTGAAGGGCTACGATTTTTTCTGTCGGTTCTACCACTTTGGTCACAATCTTCTCTTGAACGACAACTGCGGAAGGAGCTTTTTGCATTTGAACTATCATCGCGTTGGCTTTTGAGAGCTCATTTTGGAGAGCTTTGACTTTAGCACTCTGATCACTTATCTTAGGAGTCTGTTCAACCCCTTTAACCTGCGTTTGCCCTTGCATCGGACGGGTACGAAGTTTCTCAATCTCGGCTTTTGCATCGGTTAATGAAACGCGCAGTGCCGCCGCCTCTTTATCGGTTTTCCCCATCGATCTCTCAAGCGTATCTAAATCTGTTTTGGCTTTCACAAGGGCGCGTTTAAGATTTTCCCGTTCGACTTTACTCACTTTGATCGTATTGGTCTCTTTGGCAAGCCGTTCATTCTGAGCGGCAAACTCGCGATATTTTTGATCTTTAGAGGTAAGCGTTTTTTCGAGACTCTGAATGACCCCTCTTTTTTGGGAGAGTTCACGCTCTTGTTCGGTAGTCCGTTTTTTCAGACTTTGCAGTTCACTGTCACGTTGTTTGATCTCATTTTCGAGAGTAGATATCCGCTTTTGATACCCTTTTATTTTAGCCGCTGCATCGGTAGTGGAGAGGGCGTTTTGTTCTTGGCGGCACTCTTCGTATTTTTGTCTGAGTTTGGCTACATCATTGAGAATAGCTTGAGGATCATTGGCACCGTATAGGTACAAGGCACTTAGTACACTCAGTAAAACAGCTCTCACACAGATCCTTTTTTAGTTAACTTCACACCCATTTCTAAATGGTGGGTGTAGGGGAATTGATCGAATGCCGCCATCGCGTCAATCGTATGGGTACGTGAGAGTATCTCTAAATCACGATAAAGGGTTTCAGGATTGCACGAAATATAGAGGAGATGATCGAAACGTGCGGCAAAAGCACACGGTTCTTCCCCCAATCCTGCGCGAGGCGGATCGACAAAAAGGGTTTTGAGGTGATAATCAGCTACATTCAGCCCCTCAAGACGTCGAAATTCACGGACACAATCGAGTGCTTGGGTGAATTCTTCGGCCGACAGGCGGACAAACTCGATATTTTCGACACCGTTGAGCATCATATTTTGTTTCGCCGCTATAATCGAAGATTTAGATATCTCCGTCGCAAGAACCCGATCAAATTTGGCCGCAAAAGGGATCGTGAAGTTCCCCGCACCGCAGTAGAGCTCGAGAAGATCACCGCCGATACCGCCCACTTGAGAGAGCGACCACTCAATCATCTGCTCGTTAACTCTCGGATTCGGTTGAGTGAAACTGTTTTCGATGTGGATGTAGCGGTATTCACGTCCGTTAATGTGAAGTTTTTCGGTGACGTAGTCTTGGGAGAGGATCAGTTTTTGTTTGCGGCTCCGTCCGATAACGTACACACCGAGCCGTTTTTCAAGTTCACGTGCCCTGCTCTGCCACTGCTCATCCAGCGGTTTGTGATAGAGCATACTGAGAGTTACTTCCCCCTCACCTGAGGCTAAAAAATCGACGCCGAAGAGTTTATGGGCAATCTCCAAATTGCTGATTTCAATCAGAAGTCGCTCCATAACCGAGGCAATATGAGGGGAGACGATAGAACATCGCTCGATTTTCAATGCCCCTTGACGATCAAGGCGGCTCATCGCATAGGAGATTCCCCCCTCATCGTGATAAATTTTAAATTCGGCACGGAAACGGTACTGCTCGCTCGGGGAGGGACGAACAGTAATCTCACCCGCATACAAAGGGGAAAACATCGCTTGCACCGCTGAGAGTTTATGGCTTAGTTGCCCTTCATACCCCTCTTCATAATCGCGGCAGCTTCCGCAAATTCCGAAATATTCACACTGCATTGTAACCCTTATTTGACGCTGGCGATCAGATTTCCGATGAGCAAATTCCACCCGTCGACCATGACAAAGACAAGAATTTTAAACGGCATCGAAATCATAACAGGAGGGAGCATCATCATACCCATTGACATTAGAATCGAGGCAACAACCATATCTATGACGAGAAACGGCAAGAAGAGTAAAAACCCGATCTCAAACGCCGTTTTCAGCTCACTGATCATGAAGGCAGGGATGACGATAGTGAGAGGAACTTCTTTAATCGATTGGGGATTTTCCATATGACGTATACGGAGAAAAAGGGCTAAATCTTTCTCGCGGGTGTTGCGTACCATAAAGCTTTTAAACGGTTCGGTTGTTTTCTCGAAGGCTTCATCGTAGGTAATCAACTCTTCGCTGTAGGGTTTAATCCCCTCATCATACGCTTTGGTTGCCACCGGCTCCATTACAAAAATAGTCAGAATCAGGGCGAGCATTACCAAAAGCTGGGTCGGAGGAACCTGCTGTGTCCCCAGAGCTTGACGCAAAAATCCGAATACGATGACAAAGCGGGTAAAAGTCGTCATCACTAGAACTAAGCTCGGTGCCAAGAATAGGACGGTGAGTACCAGCAATACATTAAGGGAACTTACCACTTCTGCCGGAGATTCGGGAGCGGTAAGATTAAAATTCATCGCAGGAATCTGCGGATCGGCGCCCCAAAGCATCAGCGGGATCATAAAGAGAAAAAAGGCTAAACGACCCAAACAGGACTCCGTGGATAAAGAATAGTTTTTAAAGAGGCGATAATACCACAACCTAAGTGTGTATCTTGATTAAATTCTGATAAAATTGCATGAATTATTCTCAGGAGCATCTATGTTGAATCCTCTCTCTATCGTCATTTTAGCCGCCGGAAAAGGGTCTCGGATGAAATCGCCGAAAGCGAAAGTGCTTCATGAGATATGCGGGCGCGAGATGCTCTACTACAGCATTAAAGCCGCGCGGGAAATTACCGACGACGTTATTGTAGTCGTCGCCCACCAGAGGGATGCCGTCATTGCCGCTATGGAGAAATATTTTACACATCTGACGTTTGTCACCCAAGATGCCGAGAATTTCCCCGGCACGGGGGGAGCGATGATGGGGATTAAACCCAAATACGATGATGTCCTCGTTCTCAACGGTGATATGCCTCTGATAGAGCGTACCTCCATCGAAAAATTTCTCGCCAATCCTGCCGACATCGTTATGTCGGTTATCTCTCTCGAAAACCCGAGCGGGTACGGACGGGTCGTTATCGAAAACGACCGTGTCCAGCGGATCGTCGAAGAGAAAGATGCGTCTGCGAGCGAAAAAGCGATCCATACCGTCAATGCGGGTGTCTATGCGTTCAAACATCACGTACTGCAAACCTATATCCCTCGATTGTCCAATGCCAATGCCCAAGGGGAATACTACCTCACCGACGTCATCGAAATGGCACGGCATGATGGTCTGGAAATCTCACCTCTTTTTGTCGAAGAGGTAGAGTTTAAAGGGGTAAACTCCAAAAATGATCTCACCAATGCCGAGATGATTATGATGGATCGTCTACGCCGCACATGGATGGATGCGGGGGTCATTATGCAGCTGCCTCATACCATTTACCTCGAAGAAGGGGTGAAATTTGAGGGAGAATGTGTGATCGAAAACGGGGTACGACTTTGCGGCAACACCCTCATTGTGAACTCCCATATCAAAGCCCACAGCGTTATCGAAGACTCAACAATAACGAATTCCGATGTCGGTCCTCTGGCTCATCTGCGTCCTCTGAGCGTACTCGAAGATACCCATGTCGGAAACTTCGTCGAGGTGAAAAAATCGACGCTTAAAGGGGTCAAAGCGGGACATTTGAGCTATCTCGGCGATGCGACCATCGGTGAGGGGAGTAACATCGGTGCGGGAACCATCACCTGCAACTACGACGGGGTAAAAAAATACCAGACGATTATCGGTAAAAACGTCTTCGTCGGAAGCGATACCCAGCTCGTCGCACCCGTAGAGATAGCCGATAACGTCATGATCGCCGCAGGTACAACCGTAACGGCAGGAAAATACGAGAGCGACATCCTCATCCTCAGCCGTACCCCGATCCGAAAAGTAGCGGGGTTTTTCACCAAATTTTTCGGCAAAGGGAAATAATGCAGATTCCCACTAATCTTCTTGAAGGTAAAAAAATCCTCCTCGGTGTTACGGGGTCGATTGCGGCGTACAAATCGTTAGAGTTACTCCGCCTCTACATCAAAGCGGGAGCCGAAGTACGGGTGGTAATGACCCCCGCCGCCAAAAAGTTCGTCGCACCGCTGAGTTTCGAAGCCCTTAGCCGAAACCGTGTTCTCGATGACACCAACGAATCGTGGGCGGATGATTTCAACCATATCAAGATTTCATCGTGGGCGGATATACTCGTCATCGCTCCCGTTACCGCCAACACCATTGCCAAGCTCGCCAACGGTATCGCCGATACCATCCTCACCCAGTGCGCACTCGCCTTTAGCGGTACGAAATTACTCGCCCCTTCAGCCAACACCAATATGATCCAAAACCCGATGATTCAGGCCTCCCAAAAAATGCTCGCTATCGCCAACTATGAGATCATTGAGACCCAAACCAAAGAGTTGGCGTGCCAAGTAGTCGGTGAGGGTGCAATGGCAGAGCCGATAGATATCTTTTTTGAAACGGCAAAAGTGTTACTCAAAGAGACTTTTTGGGAAGATCGACGTGTGGTTATTACCGGCGGAGGGACAAGAGAAAAGATAGATGAAGTACGGTACATCTCTAACTTCTCTTCGGGGAAAATGGCAAAATCTATTGCCCTTTCGCTCTATCTCAAAGGGGCTGATGTATGCTACATTACGACCAAGGGCAACGAAGGACTCCCTAAAAGTATCTATACGATTGACGTAGACGATGCAAAAGAGATGTTAGAGTATACCCAAGACGCACTACGTATTGCCAAAAAAGGGAAATTGAGCAAAGCTTCACTCACTACGGCTGAGGCAATTAAACTCATACAAAAACGCCCCTTTTTGTTTATGGTCGCAGCCGTAGCAGACTTTACCCCTAAATTTCCGCAACAAGGGAAACTCAAAAAATCGACGCTAGGGGAGAAGTGGCAGATTGAACTCACCCAAACATCGGATATTTTAAGTACACTTGCCAAAGATCGAGAGGGGATTACCACTATCGCCTTTAAAGCAGAAATGGACAGTGAAGAGGGGCTAAACAACGCGAAAGAGCTTTTGACGAAAAAAGAGGTCGATGCGGTGTGTTACAATCTTCTCGATGATGCCAAAAGTTTTGGCGGAAACGAGAACAGCATAACCTTTATTACCAAAGAGAACGTAATCGATTTGGGTCGCCATAGTAAGTTTGAGCTTGCCGAAAAAATACTCCATCACGCACAAGCGTGCACAGCATGAGCAATCAGCCTCGCCACATCGCGATCATCATGGACGGAAACGGCCGCTGGGCAGAAGCTCAGGGAAAAAGCCGAACCTACGGACATGAACGAGGGGCTGAGAGTGTACGTGCCATCACCACCTACTGCGCCGCTCACAGCGATATTAATCGCCTGACCCTCTATGCATTCAGTACCGAAAACTGGAAACGGCCGAAAATTGAAGTCGAATTTTTGATGAAACTTTTGGAGCGGTATCTCAAAAGTGAACGTGCCACCTATCTGGAAGGGAATATCCGTTTTGAGCCGATCGGCGATCTCTCTATTTTCTCGAAATCACTCCGCAATGTGATCGAGGATGTGCAAAAAGCTACCGCGCATTGCAATAGCTTGGTTCAATGTCTTGCACTGAACTACGGAGGTCGTGACGAGATTGTCCGTGCCGCCAACACCCTTTGTGAAAAAGGAACCCTCACGGTAGAGTCGCTGAACAATGCCCTCGATTGTCCCCACGATGTCGATCTGCTGATCCGAACGGGTGGAGATCATCGACTTTCGAATTTTCTGTTGTGGCAGGCGGCCTACGCAGAACTCTTCTTTACCAAGACCCTTTGGCCGGAATTTAGTACCGATGAGCTTGAAAGTATTATCAAAAAATTTAAAACGGTCGAAAGACGCTTCGGAGGTTTGAATTGATGGAATTTTTATTTATTTTTATTTTTGGAGCGGTAATCGGTTCCTTTTTGAATGTGATGATCTTGCGCATCCCGCGTAATGAGAGCGTCTCTTTCCCCGCATCCCACTGTATGAGTTGCAACACACCGCTGAGAGCTTGGCATAATGTTCCCATTCTCTCATGGCTTTTTTTACGGGGAAAATGTGCCTTTTGCGGAGCAAAGATTTCCATCCAGTATCCTCTTATCGAAGTACTCAGCGCTCTTATTTTCCTCTTTAGCGCGCTGAAATTCGGCCTTACCTTCCAAGCGGCGGGAATCGCCGTGACGTTTGCGTTGCTTCTAGCCCTCTCCGCTATCGATTATCGCTATAAAATGGTTCCCGATAGCCTCAACCTCGGAGCGCTCACTATCGCCGTCTTTAGCGTCACTTCGTTTGAGCAGTTCGGCTATAACGTCACCAACGCTCTCCTGTTTGCCGGAGGTTTTACCCTCCTTCGCTTTTATCTCTCCTACGCCATCAAAAAAGAGGCGATGGGGGAAGCCGATATTATGATCGCCGCGACGATGGGGGCACTGCTCGGGGTCAAACTCGGACTTGCCGCCATCTTCCTCGGTGCCGTATTGGCACTTCCCGCACTCCTATTAACCCAAGATGAGAGCGAAGAGTCCAAACAACTCCCGTTTATCCCCTTTTTAGCATTAGCCTGTTGGATCGTTCTCATGTTCGATAGCTATGCCAACGATTTGATGGTGAGCATATATGGGTAAATTACGTCAGTACATCTTATCGCATCTGTCGATACTCTTTTTCTCCATATTTCTCCCCCTCTTCGCGATCGCTTCGGTCATCTTTTTGATCAAACTCGCGACCTACACGGCGGTCATTCAACTGAGCCTGCTGGAAATGGGAAAACTCTACCTGTTCGTCATCCCCGAACTCCTCTTTTACACCCTCCCTATCGCTTTTGTCGTCGGCGGAGCATTGGCACTCTATCGTCTCTCCAATGACAATGAGATGGTTGTCGTCTTCTCGCTTGGGATATCCCCCTCTTTTGTGGGGCGAGTTTTGGCAGTACCCGCCCTCCTCCTTACCCTGTTGCTGTTTGTCAACTTCATCGTTGTCATCCCTTATATCAAGGTCATCTCAGGCAACTTCTTAGAGAAAAAAAGGGCGGAAGCGAAATTCAACCTCAGTGCTTCAGAGTTTGGTCACCATTTCGGCGAGTGGATGCTTTTTATCAACAAAAGCGATAAAGATTCACGTGTATTTGAAGATGTTGTCCTCTTTAACAAAGATATGAAAGATGAAATTCTTATCAAATCCGATAAAGCGGAACTCATCAATAAAAACGGGGTATTACAGCTGAAATTGAGTGATGGCGAAAGCTACAGCTACAGCGATAAACTTCTCAAAACCATGCTCTTTAAAACCGGATACATCAACGATAGAATGACGACCGATCCTACTATCTACCGTGACACCCTCGATTTTTGGACGAACGAAATCGAACGGGGAAAAAAAGACAGACTCCTCATTACCAATACCCTCTTGAGTCTCTTTCCCCTCCTCTCGGTATTTTTGATGATCGCGCTGGGGGTCGTTCATGCCCGCCACCAAAAACGGTGGATCTATCTGTGGCTTTTCCTCTCCATCGTCGGATTCTATGCGGCCGCCATCATGATTCAAAAATGGTTCGCCTTTCATACAATCTGGATCGTCGCACTTATCTGGTTTATTCTCAGCTATAGCTTTTACAAACGTCTGGTTGGGAGCCGTTTTTGAACCGAGCCAAAATCACGATGAGCTACAACGGCTCAGCGTTTATGGGTTCTCAACAACAGCCCACCACCCATGAAACCGTTATCGGTACCCTCATCATCGCCCTCAAACGGCTCAAAATCAACGCCGCCCCCAAAGGCTCAGGACGTACCGATCGCGGTGTCCATGCCACCCACCAAGTAATGCACATCGACCTCCCTCTCTTTTGGACAGATTTAACGCGGCTCAAAGAGATGCTCAACCTCCAGCTTCCCAATTCGTTGCGCATCTTGCGAATCGAATTTGTGGATAGTGAATTCCATGCCCGCTACAGTGCCAAGCGTCGCGTCTACCGCTACATCATCAAAGAGGGGACGACCAACCCGTTCGAAGATAATTTCGTCTCGTTTATCCCCACCCTCAACCGAGAAGTGATAGCCGATGCTATCCAATGTTTCGAAGGGACGCATAGCTTTGAGCTTTTCAAAAAAAGCGGCAACGATATGGATCACTTCACCCGCATCATCTACCGCGCCTATGCCTACTCTCATAAAGGATATTTTGTCCTCGTGTTCGAGGGGAACGGATTTCTCCGCTCCCAAATCCGCCTTATGGTCGGTTTTTTACTCCGCATCTCGGCGGGGAAAGCTACGAAAGAACAGCTTATCGAGCAGTTGAACTGTCTCAAACGATACTCCACCGATATCGCACCCCATAACGGCCTCTACCTCACACATATCAAGTATTAGTCATACAGACTCAACTTACTTGATATCTCTTGCATTATTAAAACTATTTCGTTACAATCACAGCTTGAAATCGCTTATGTATTTGGGCTTACTGCCGAAGTAAACTCAGCGTTAGCGTAGCCGAACGGACGTGTTCGCTCGGCGTATAAAAACAAATCAAAAGGATAGTCACATGGCAAAACATCAGTTCCAGACTGAAGTCTCACAAATCTTACATCTCATGATCCACTCTTTGTACTCCAACAAAGAGATTTTCGTCCGCGAGCTTGTCTCCAACAGCTCCGACGCCCTCGATAAACTCAACATGCTCGTCCTCACCGACGAAGCCTACAAAGGGGTCAACTTCGCCCCTCGTATCGATATCGTGATCGATAAAGAAGCGAAAACCCTCAGTATCTCTGATACGGGTATCGGGATGAACGAAGCCGATCTCGTAGAGAACCTCGGAACCATCGCGAAATCAGGAACCAAAGCGTTCTTGGAAAAACTCAGCGGCGATCAGAAAAAAGATTCCAAACTCATCGGTCAATTCGGGGTCGGTTTCTACGCCTCGTTTATGGTTGCCGACAAAGTCGAAGTGATCAGCCGCAAAGCCGGAGAAGAGCAAGCGTACAAATGGTCTTCTATGGCGGGAAGCGAATATGACCTAGAGCCTGCGGAACGCGACAGCCACGGTACAACCATCATCATGCACCTCAAAGACGATGAGGGAGAGTTCTTAGAAGCTCACCGCATCGATACCATCGTTAAAAAATACTCGAACCACATCCCTTTCCCGATCTTTATGGACAAAGAGGAGTGGGTAGCCCCAGCCGAGGGAGAAGAGAAAGGTCACAACGAGCTTGTCAACAAACAGATCAACAAAGCCAACGCATTGTGGACGATCAGCAAAGGCGATATCTCTGATGAAGAGTACAAAGATTTCTACTCGAGCATCGCCCACGATTCCAGTGAGCCGTTAGCATGGATGCACAACAAAGCCGAGGGTGCATTAGAGTACACCACCCTCTTTTACGTACCGTCCAAAGCGCCGATGGATTTGTACCGTGTCGATTACCAAAGCGGTATCAAACTCTACATCAACCGTGTCTTTATCACCGACGATGAAAAAGAGCTTATGCCGACGTATCTCCGCTTCCTACGCGGGGTAATCGACTCTGCCGATCTTCCATTGAACGTCAGCCGTGAAATCCTCCAAAGTAACCGCGTTATGGCAAAAATCAAAAACGCTTCGGTTAAAAAAGTGTTGGGTGAATTGGCGAAAATCGCCGAGAACGACGTTGAAAAATACGACGCTTTCTTCAAAGAGTTCGGAAACGTTCTCAAAGAGGGTCTTTACAGTGACATGGGCAACCGTGAAAAAATCCTAGAACTTCTCAAACTCAACACCCTAAACTCTGCCGAGCCTGTCATGTTCAGCAAATTCGTAGAGGGTGTAGATGCTGAGAAAAAAGAGATCTATTATATCTCTGCAAAAATGTCTCTCCAAATGCTCAAAAACTCTCCTGCGCTAGAGCGTTTCAAAGCCAAAGGGATCGATGTTCTCGTACTCAACGAAGAGATCGACACGATCGTATTCCCGATGGTAACCGAGTACAACGAGTATAAATTTGTCAACGTCACCGATGCGAAGCTCGAAGAGTCAGAAGAGGAGAAAAAAGAGCACGAAGAGAAAGCCAAAGGGATGGAATCATTCGTTGGACAACTCCAAAATGCTCTCGGTGAGAACGTATCGAAAGTTGAAACGACTTTCGACCTCACCGATTCTGCGGTGTGCTTGAGAGTCGACAAAGAAGACCAAGGGTACATGATGGCTCAGATGATGAAGCAGTTCGGAAACATGGGCGGGGATTTCCCGGCTCCGAAACCGATCCTCCAAATCAATCCGAACCATGAGTTGATCAAAAAGCTCAGCGATTCAGCAGACATGAATCTCATCGACGATGCGGCGCATGTGTTGCTTGATCAGGCGAAACTCTATGAGGGTGAAACGCTTGCAGATACCGCAGGGTTTATCGCACGATTAAATCGCATTATGGCTAAGGCGCTGTAAGACTTCTTTTTTTCTACTTCAAATTCCCGCTATTGCGGGAAAATTTCCAAATCAATTTTATTTTTTATTATTTATTTCAATATAATTTCCTGCTAAAATGTGTGCTAATTAATAATTAGCCGATGGCATTAAAGGGAAAGATTTTGTCTAATAAAAACGAAGAAGTAAAAGAAGAAATTGAGTATCAAACATTTTCAGATTTTTTAGAAAGCACTCCACCTAACCAACTTATTTACATTTCTAATTTAGTTAAAGTTTCTGGTCCAAGTTTTGCATGCGAGTATGAAATAAAAAAACCTGAAATACAATTACATTGTGAAGATGAACGTTGTAATGGCATACGTTTTTTCAGATGTGTAACAGCTGATTCTATAGAAATAAGTCTGAGTGGCTATCACTTTTTCTATCTCACTTACCTTTGCTCAAATTGCCAAAAAATAGAGAAGACATTTTCTCTTGCTGCTTCAGTTATGGAAGAAGGCAAAACAAAAGGCGAATGCTATAAATTTGGTGAAATGCCAACATATGGGCCGCCTACTCCTTCTAAACTTATGAAACTAATTGGCCCAGATAGGGATGAATTTCTCAAAGGGAGACGTTGTGAAAATCAGGGGTTAGGTGTAGGAGCTTTTATATACTATAGAAGAGTGGTAGAAAACCAAAAAAATAGAATTCTAGGAGAAATTATAAAAGTCGCAAATAAAATTGGTACTTCAAAATCAAATGTTGAAATATTACAGAAAGCTGTCGAAGAAACACAGTTCACTACAGCATTAGACATGGCTAAAGGTGCAATTCCTGAAAGTTTACTCATCAATGGCCATAGTCCAATTAAACTTTTACATAGTGCATTAAGCGAAGGTGTTCATGCCTTATCTGATGAACAATGTCTTGAAATGGCGAGTAGTGTACGAATTGTCCTAGGTGAATTATCTGAAAGACTTGCACAGGCTTTAAAAGATGAAGCTGAACTTACAAAAGCACTATCATCTTTAATGAAAAAAGGCTAATAAGCCCAAATTCGGAATATGAAATAAATCAAAATAATAAGGATACAAATGAACGATAAATTAGAACTCTCTTGCCCAAAATGTAATAAAGAAAATACTGTCAATCTATCTACACAACTAAACTGTAAACAATGTGGAGAAATCCTAACTGAAAAAAAATATATTAAAAAACCATTCTTAAGTATTTCAACAACAAAAAGTATTATTTTGGGAATCATTCTAGGTGGAATTGTAATAAGCTTTTTATATTATACATTCAAAAAAGATCGTTATTCAACAAGAGAAGAATTTACTATATTAACAAACTGTATTATGCAAAATAAAAAATTATTTGGGCGTTCTTCCACTGATCGACAAAATATCTGCATAGATGCATACAATCAAACCTTAGAAGACGAAAGAGATCTTGGTCAAAAACTATATGCTGATAAAAGTCAAATTTTTACTAAACTGTTTGATCAAAATGTAGAGAAACTCTCAAAATAAAATCTATTCATTCCAGAAAACTAGGGGGTCAGGTATTCAATCTTCACTTTCTATTTCCCTTCCCTCACCCTGAAAAGAGGGGACAGGCTACTTTTTTACTCGTTCCAAAGCTATAGTTCTGCTACAATTCACCCAAAAAAAGTACCATTTAATCCCATGAAAATCACCCCCGTAACCGAACTTTTTCTTGATTTCGATCAATACCTTTCCCTCTCATCCCCCGTATAATTCCCCATCATTTTTTTAAAGGCTTTCCCATCATTTACACAACTGTTCACACCCTTCATTTACTGTCGGCGTTCGTGTATGGCGGATTTTTATTCGTCGATTATCTTTTCCTCTCGAAGATGACACAAACCCTTACTACAGATGAGCACACGCGCGCCCGTGAAGCGATCATGATGCATGTGCGGAAAGTTGTACCCTACGCTCTATTCACCGCTGTAGGGAGTGGAATCTATCTCATCAGCCAAGTTTTCGGTGAGATAACACCTGAGGGGCTAAGCTCTTTTCAAACCCTTCTGCTAATCAAGGCTCTTTTCGGTTTGTGGTTAGGAGTGCGCGGATTCAATCAAAAAGTGTTTGGAATCAATCCGTGGGTATTTAAAACCCATACTCTCCCTTTTGTACTCGTCGTGTTGATCATTATTCTCTCACAATATATGCATCTTTAAAAACTATTTCTTAAAAGACTAGGGGTCAGGTATTTAATCTTCACTTTCTATTCCCCTACCCTCACCCCACATTTCAAAACAACTCTCTACTTTTCTGTTTAGCCGAAAAGTAGCAAAAGAGCATACCGCGATCCAAGAACGCTCGTTCCTCTCGGCACTACTGCCTTCGGAACGGCTCTAGGTGTTGGATCACGGGGATATTTTAAATAGTTTCATGCCTTGCGACACTACCCAGAGCAAGGTCGTTCGCCATAGGGCGAAACGTACCGCCAGCGATTTGTCGCAAGGCGATTTTCTTTTCGTTCTTTTCTTATGAAAAAGAAAAGGACATATTCGTACTTATGCTACAATATCTCATCATTGGACGAAGTATGAAAAAGGAAAAAAATGAAACATTTTGATATAGGGTCTTTACTTGTTATTTTAATCACTTTTGTTCTTTTTACAATAGCCCTGTTTTTTACAGGATTCACCCACGATCTTTTATTGGAAGCGGGTGTATTTTTGGTTTCGGTTAAATTGATCATAATGGCATACAAATCAAGTGTTTCTTCTCTTCGTATCCATCAAGAACTTGAAGAGATCAAATCCATGTTGCGTGAAATCAAACAACGAGATTAACCATCAGCTGATAACTATAACCTGAGACACTAATTATATAGCTTCAACGTCTCCCCGACACTCACACGCGCTTCTCTTTGCTCCATGCTGATACTCTCCCGCCACGGCATCGGACTCACTTCGGGAGACATCAACCCTTTGGACTTATGGACACGGATCACATACTCGCCGCTTTGGACAAAATGGTCGTTGTATTCAGGCGTATAGGGCATATCCCACACGATGCACCCCTCGGTAGGACACACATCGGCACATTTCGGTACTGCCGAATCGACGCATTCGATACATTTTTCGGGCTTGACATAGGTGTACTCACCATCACTTAACGGTGATTCAGAGCCACTGACGATCGCCGTCGCGGGACACTCCTCGATACAGGCATCGCAGTTTATACAAGAATCGGTGATTAGAACAGCCATCCATCGCTCCTCGGATTTTTTATTAACTATGCAATATGCGTTCAAAGGCAAAGCTACAAATAATCAATGTTTAAAAATACTAAATACTATTTCACTTTTTAAAAATATTTGCTACAATTAATCCCCCTGAAAATCCGGTGTAAGGAGCAACAGCGATGGAACCTATATTTAACCGACATGGACGAACCATAGGATGGCTTTATAATGGTGTCATTTATGACCGTAAAAATTGCTACAGAGCATTCATCCGTGATAATAATATCTTCACCTTTGACGCTCAACATCTTGGAATTATTTATAAAGGGATCGTTCGTGATAAAAGAGGACTATGCATAGCATTCATGGATGCAGCTTCCAGCGATCCGATGCTTCCGATCCCCGGAATCACACCTGCTCCGCCGATACTCGCAATCCCTCCGACTATTCCTATTCCGAATATACCGTCTCAAGTTTCCCTCGCATCGTCTTATTGGAATCCGTTGAAATGGGAAGCCTTTTTAGACGGATAAAAAACTATTGGAGCAAAGGAGCAGATATGAGGGGAAATCCCATGAAAATCACCCCCATTACCGAAACCAATTCCCCTATCTATCACAACCTCGTGCAATGCTACGAGGCTGAGTTTTCGCCTATCACGGGTAAGAAACCGAATGGTTCGGGGCTGTTCGAACTCGATACCCAACTAGATGGCGATACACTAGGTTTCCTGCTTCTAATTGATGATACTCCCGCAGGAATCGCCGCGATCAAATGTAAAGAAGCTCATAGCTATGAGGTGTGCGAGTTTTACGTTGTTCCCTATTTTCGAAAAAACAGTATCGGAATGGAGTTTGCCCACGCCATCTGGCAAAACTATCTCGGAGATTGGGAGATTAAACAGATTCAAGGTGCTGAATACGCCACCGCGTTTTGGCGTAAAACAATAAACTCTTTTAACGAGACAAAATATACCGAAGAGAGCTACGATGATCCCTATTGGGGAAGAGTCACGAGACAGAAATTTACCCTCCATTAAACTAGCAAATTCTTTCTTATCACTTTTAATTACATTAATTAACATTATACGTTATTTTAAATGATACAATGATTTAAATTCATTCGAATAAAAAGGATCACCATGAAACGCTCACTACTTATCGCTACCCTATTACTACTCTGCACAGGATGCTCTGCTACTTGGAAAGGGATGAAAGAAGATACCTCCAATGCAACCACTTGGACTAAAGGTGAAGTAAACGAAGGGGCAACATCCGTCAAAACGAAAACGGAATAATATAAAGGGGGAGAAACTACTTTATTTCTTCCCTATCAATTATTAAGCTTTAGTATCTGCCCCTCCACAATACACCCTACCTCTCTTTTGTAATTAAAATCATTCACAAACAAATATTAACTATAAATATTAAAACAAAAATAAGTTAAAGTGCGTCATTATATTTAATATTTATTGTTATATATGGCTGTTTAATATTTAGACAAAGGCAATGCTATGGAAAACAAAATATCAACCATAATCGGTACGATGTGTATGCCCCTCGGTGCAGGTGTCATGCTTTTTTCACTCCTCTCACAATTCAGCCTCTTTTTCTTCTTGAGCGGAGGGTTACTCATTGTTCTCCCCCTCATGTTCTTGAAAAATAGATTCAAACGACCCGTGGATTTTGAGAAAAAAACGTACGAATGGTATAAAGATACCTATCCCTCGAATGTTCAAGGCGACGTTATTACCTGTTCCACATGCGAAGTCAATTCTCTCGATGTCCGACCACTGAAAAACGAAATGTTTCAGAGAGAAATTTATTGTACGGAGTGCGGAAAGACCCTTTATTATTTTAGTTTATAGTCTTTCTCTCTGATTATCTTTCCCGCACCGACAAACACTTCATCATCCAATAACTATTTCTTACGTAAAACGCTGTAGAATCCAGTATAAGCTTTAGGCTAAAGGGGAATAGATGCGTGTTTTACTCACAGGGGCAAACGGATATATCGGACGACGCTTGAAACATGCCCTCATCCAAAAAGAGGGCATTTCCATCCGTTTGATGGTACGTAATCCGCAAAGCCTCTCAACAGCGGCCAAAGAAGAGTGCGAAATAGTCAAAGCCGACGTAATGTCCCCGGAAACTCTCGATACAGCGCTGGAAGGAGTAGACGTAGCCTATTATCTCATCCACGGACTTACCCATTCCAATTTTCGTGATTTAGACCGTCAAAGCGCCCAAAATTTTCTCGATGCGTGTATCCGTCAAAAGGTCAAAAAGATCATTTATCTGGGCGGTCTAGGAGATAAAGAAACGGGAAGCGAACATCTGCTGAGCCGAATCGAGACGGGGGAGATACTGAGTTCCGCACCCGAAAGGCTCCAATGTATCTGGTTTCGTGCCGGAGTAATTATCGGCTCGGGAAGTGCGAGTTTTGAAATCATCCGCAATCTCGTCCAAAAATTACCGGTGATGATCACCCCCAAATGGGTATCGACCCTCATCACCCCTATCGGGGTGGAGGATGTCATCCGTTATCTGGTGGCGGCACTCGAGCTAGAGTCGGGTGAAAATCGGATGATCGATTTGGGTGAAGAGGCGATGAGTTATGGCGATTTGATGCTTCGCGTGGCGGCGGGAATGGGGCTGAAACGGTACCTGATTCCGGTTAATCTCCTGACACCAAAGCTCTCCTCCTACTGGCTGACGCTGTTTACCCCGGTACCCTACGGGGTCGCCAGTTCTTTAATAGAGGGGCTCAAAAGTGAAGTGGTAACGACCAATACACTGCGCCATGAGCTCTTTACGATCACGCCCCACACGCTCGAAGAGGCAGTGCATCATGCGGTTGAAGAGATCGAATCCAATCAGGTCATCAGCCGATGGAGCGACAGCGGTGCAGGTGCTGCACAATCCGATTCTTCGGATAACATCGCCAATGCTATTTTTATCGATCGCAGAGTCGTCGATTTCGGTGATATTCCCCCTCAAAACGTCTACCGCAGTTTTTGCATGATCGGAGGAGAATCGGGCTGGTTCGGGTACGACTGGCTCTGGAAAATACGGGGAGTGATCGATAAGCTATTCGGAGGGGCTGGGATCAATCGTGGACGAAGAGATTCACACCATCTTCGTATCGGAGACAGTGTCGATTTTTGGAAAGTGGTCGATCTGGTGGAGAATGAACGGCTTCTCCTTTTCGCTCAAATGAAATTGCCCGGCAAAGCGTGGCTGGAGTTTAAAATACAAGAGCACACCTTGATCCAAAGTGCCTATTTTTATCCCGATGGGGTCTCAGGACGATTGTACTGGTATTCACTGGTCCCTATCCATCATCTCATATTCGGCAACATGGCATCATCGATCCTAGATCGTGCCAAAAAGTTGAAAGATGAGAGATGAGTAAATCCATCATTTTTATCTATGGAATACTTGCCTATACCGGTGCCCTGATCGCGCAGGTCTGGTTCATTTTATACATCGGTGAGTGGGAATTTATGGAGACGAGTGTTAACACTCAGTATCCGGTCCCCTTGATTAGTGCTTTTAGTATCAACCTCATTTTAGTCTCGATATTCGCGCTGCAACATTCGGTGATGGCGCGCTCGTTCTTCAAGCACTATCTAACCAAGATTATTCCTCAAGCCGCAGAGAGGAGTACCTATGTCCTTTTTTCAGGATTGGCACTGGGGTTGATTTGTTTGTACTGGCAGCCGTTAGAGGGATTTTTATGGCAAGTCGATAATGAGATAGGAAAAGCCTTATTAACTGCAGGCTATCTTTTCGGCTGGGCGTTTTCGCTCTTTTCTACTTTTATCATCAACCATTTCGAACTCTTCGGACTACAACAGATCTATCGGAACCTCCTCAACAAGCCTGAACCCTCCGTCGCGTTCAAAGAGAGATTGTTTTACAAATGGGTACGTCATCCGATCCAGCTGGGAATACTGATCGGAGTGTGGTTAACACCTACTATGTCCTATTCGCACCTGATGCTCTCTGTCACATTGAGTATCTATATTTTTATCGGTCTTAAATATGAAGAGAGAGATTTGATTTACACATTGGGGAATACCTATAAAGAGTATCAAAAACGGGTTCGGATGATGCTCCCGTTTCCGAAATAACATCTTTCCGAAAAATACTCTAAAGAGCGGAAGCGTACTCGAATTCGTTAAATATTTTACTGCTTGGGTCTTGATGGATAATATGATTCGCTTTTAACAATCGAGCACACACCTCTTCCACCGTTTCCCCTTTTTTCAAAATGATCAAGCTCCCTTTGAGATGAAACTCCTCATACAGATTGACCAACTTTTCCAAAGCACGTCCCGCACCGATGTGATCCACAAAGGTAAATAAAACTGCAAGGTAGTGCTCATTCACTTTTTTAATGATATCGCTTTGTCGAACACTCTCAATCAAGTGCGCTTTATCAATATCATAATCATCACAGGCGACTAAGGCGAGATTAGCTTCAATGTTGTATCGATCAAGGGTATACAAAGCCATCCGTATATCCTGCTCGAACGCAAGTTTTAAATCAATAGCGCTCAACTCTTTCATCTCAATCCTTATCTGTTATCAATTTTACTCAGTTATAAAAGATCGTTATTTTACCAAAAAACTTCTACTAGATACTAATATCCCTATTTTTAGTAAAAATCACTACAATACGATACTAAAACGGATACGAAGGATACCCCATCAAACCACCTGCCACTAACCGAAAACCCGCACCAAGACGCGATAGTAGAAATGCTCCTCAAAACTTTGCCCGCAAACCTGCACCAAAAAAAGAGAATATTGAAACCACTCAGAAGAATGAGATTAAAGCGATGTTTTTGAACTGGTTCAAAAGCAGCCATGCCCAAGCAGGTCATATTATGAGCAAACAAGACGTCATCAGTGCTATCTTGAAAAAACTCGATTCCAAACAAGACCGCCCTTTCCAAATTGCAATGGACGAGCTGAAACACGACGGATTGATCGAAATCCAAGAAGATGGGGTGACGCTAATCTTAACCCAAAAAGGGAGCGAGCGTCTCTAAAGAGCGTTTATCCTTTTGTATGTTACACATTGGATTCAAAAGAATTTAATTCTGTTTTTAAATATTTCATTTAGCCGAATGATACTATCATAGTCCCATCACGTTTTTGATACTGCCAGTTTCATAAAGGAGCACGGAATGGAACTCTTTCTGAACCCGTGGGTATTTGAGTCGAAAGATTCGTGGGGTACGATATGGCGAGGAATAGTGTACGGTTTTTGTATCGGAACCATAGAAGGTACAATCATCTACAGTATAGTAAAAATGTTCGGCGTATTTGATACTGTTCCGATATACGGATAAACACCTTTTTCTCAATAAAAGAGTAAAATCCTTTAGGCTATAATGCGGTAATTAATACAAGGTTGCCCTCTTATGTCTAAACACCCCACTCTCCTTCAGCAATTTCGCTCATTTTGTTTTCAAAACAACGCCACCGATATCGAAAAAGCGATAGAGTACTTCGCCGTATTCGGCGGAATGGGATGGAGTGTCGATATGACAAAACCTCTCGAGGAGCTGATCGAAGAGAAAATTTTGGCAAATTACCGCTACATTCACGGCGATTTGACCAAAATCACCCAGAGCAACAAATCACACCATGCACTCCTTTCAGCGGTGGCATTGGGTGATCGACGTGAATATTCCGCCTATCGACGTGCCGATCTAACCCGTAAAGAGGGGGAAGAATCAGCCGCCTTTTTGATCAAGTTTGGCTTACTCTCGCGACAAGCATCTCAAGCCGATCCCATCGATGAGACAGAAGAAGTTTCTGAGCGTCTCCAATTTAGCGCACCGTTTTTGCGCTTTTGGTTCTCCTCCGTATCACCCTATTACAAGGGGATCAAAGAGGGGGATTTCGCCGAAACGAAAGAGAAATGGGAAAACACCAAAGCGAGCTTTTTCGATCAAATCTATGAAGCACTGACGATCGCCCTCGTCAAACAAAGTTTCAAAGAGGACTGGGTGGCAAAAATCGGCTCATACTGGGACAAAAATACCGAAATTGAAATATTGGGTAAAACCAAGGGGGATAAGGTGATTGTGGGGTCGTGCAAAACCTCTAAATCCAAAGCGAACAAATCAGAGCTCTCCAAATTGCAGGAAAAATGTGCAAAAGTGGCACTGATCCCCGATATCTTCGTTATCTTCTCCAAAAACGGATTCTCTAGCGAGTTCAAAAAAGAGAAAAGCGATACCTTGAAACTTTTAAGCCTCAAACATCTCAAAATATTGATGGAAGATCTGAGCGAAAAAGACCTTCTCGTCAATACAAACAAAAAATATTGATAATTTGAGTAAAATTTCAAAAAAAAATACAAAGGATCATCATGGCATGGGCAACCGCACGTCATATCTTAGTCACTACCGAAGCAGAGTGTAACGAACTCAAAAAACAAATTGAAGAGGGAACCTCTTTCGCTGAAGTAGCGGCAGATCACTCACAATGTCCATCCGGCCGCAAAGGGGGAGATTTGGGACGATTTAGCCCCGGTCAAATGGTTCCTGAATTTGACAAAGCGGTATTTAACGGTGATGTCGGCGTTTTATACGGCCCGATCAAAACCCAATTCGGCTACCACCTTTTAGAAGTGACGGCTAGAGGCTAATCCACCTCAGAGGAGAAAGTTCTCTCCTCTCTCCTAAAGACTCCGTTAACCTTCCAATTAAACATCCTAAATAAATTCTTATTATGTATATCTATTTAAAAATATTATAGTTTACTAATATTCTCTATCCTATGATTAAACTAAATTGATTCAAGGAGTTTATTATGTTGCGCTTGGTATTTTTTGCTCTTTTAACCGCTTTACTAACGACATCCCTTAGCAGTGTCGAATACGACGGTGAAAAAAGTATTATTTTCGAAACCAAATACGATATATGTATTATTCCCCCTCAAGTGAAAGAAGCAACCGAAAAAGGGATCAAAGTCGTCGATGTCAAAACAGCAAAAAAGCTCTATGATCAAAAAGCCAATTTTTTCGATGCGCGTGAAAAACGCCATTTTCAAAAAGAGCATATCAAAGGTGCCTATCCTGTCTATTTTGATGTTTCCAAAGCAGAATACATCGTCATACAGCTCCCCAAAGATAAAGACGAAAAAGTTCTCTTCTATTGTTACGGTGAAACATGCGCCAACTCGTATGAAGCGGCTTTAGCGGTTCGAAAACTCGGGTATACCAATGTTTATTGGCTCCTTAACGGATTTGGCGAATGGAAAGAAAACAAATTTCCGACAAGTAGTAAATAAAAGAGTCTGTTTTGTTTTTTACGGAGTGCACCGCTATAATGGCGCAATGCAAAATTCTTCTGAACCTAATTATGATGTGATTGTTGTGGGTGCCGGTGCGGCAGGCCTTATCGCCGCCATCACAGCAGCACGGCGAGGGAACACCGTTCTCCTCCTCGAAAAACTCTCAAAAATAGGCTCAAAACTCAAAGCAACGGGTGGCGGGCGATGCAATCTCACCAATACCCTCTCCAATGAAGAATTTATGGCTCGCTTCGGACGTGATGGGCGATTTATGACCCCTGCGTTGAGTGCCTTCGATCATAAAGCACTCATTACTTTTTTCGCCGAACTCGGCGTAGAGAGCCATGCCCCTGATGGTTATCGTGTCTTTCCTATCTCCCACAGCTCTGTGAGTATCATCACAGCACTTGAAGAGGAGATGGGACGGCTGAATATCACCCTCATCACCGATTCTAGGGTTGAGAGGCTGGAACATAACGGCGAAAAAGTCTGTGGAGTCAGAACAGCGGATCAGAGCTTTCACTCCTCCAACGTTATCATCGCTACCGGAGGGCTAGGGTATCCTCAGCTAGGGGCTGAGGGGGACGGATTCGCCATCGCCTCGGATGTCGGACACAAAGTGAGCGAACTCTTCCCTGCCATGATGCCGCTACGTACGCGTGAGACATGGGTATCTGAGTGCCGCGCCGACACAATCGCGAAAGTAGAAATTCGTGTCGATCTCCCTAAGGCCAAAAATATCCGTGCATCAGGCGATCTGATTTTCACCCAAAACGGGATTCGTGGTCCCGTCGTCCTCGATATTTCCCGCGACATCACCCCACTGATCGAAAAATTCGGCTCTGTCCCTCTCCTCATCAATATGACCAAAGGGCTAAACGAAGAGCAACTATTGACCCATATCAAAAAAGAGATCGATCGCAATCCTGAGCAATCGGTTTTAACCCATATAATGACCCTACTCCCCGAATCGCTCTCACGCGCCCTCTGCACCCTCGCGGATGCCGATCCTGAAAAAGGGTTTAACCGCCTTGAGGGGAGTGTACGTGACCGTCTCCTAAAACTCCTCGCATGGACACCCCTCACTATCATCGGCCATGACGGCTTCAAAATGGCGATGATCACACGAGGCGGAGTATCGCTCAAAGAGATACGGCCTGAGAGTATGGAGAGTAAAATCCTCTCAGGGCTCTATTTTTGCGGTGAAGTGATGAATCTCGACGGCCCATGCGGCGGATATAATCTCCAATGGTCGTTTGCCAGCGGCTATGTGGCGGGGCATTTAGGAGTACCTATTTTATGAAAAAACTGCTGATTCTTCTCCTCACACTTGTGCACATTGCCCTTTTTAGCGGATGCACTCCTCTTTATGAAATTCGGGGGGATTCTCCCCTGCTCGATGCCAATCTCACTACGTTTCTTCACAAATGGCGTACCGACACTATCACCCCCGTCCGCAATGGAACCTATAGCAATGTGTTGGTTAACGGCAATCCTAAGAATAAAACCGTTGCCCTTACGTTCGATGATTCTCCCGATGAGAACAACACCTATAAACTCCTCGATATTTTAAATACCCATAACGTCAAAGCCGCTTTTTTTATGATCGGCGGGACGATGAGAGACGGCAATATCTCCGTAGTACAGCGAACCGACCGAGAAGGTCACCTCGTATTAAACCACTCCTTCAGCCACCCCCGCCTGAGTGATCTTAATGAGAGTGCCATCATCTCTCAGCTCGATCGCGCAGCAGCACGGATTGAAACAGTTACCGGACGCTATCCCCTCCTCTGCCGCCCCCCGTATGGTTCTATCAATCCTCTGGTGATCGATTGCGTGAACCAACAAGGAATGACGACGCTCCTCTGGTCACTCGATTCCCTCGACTGGACCCTCAAAGATCCCGATGCCGTCGTCCATAATGTCCTCAGCAATGTCCGAAACGGCGATATTATCCTGATGCACCGAAATCGTACCAGTGTCGCATCGCTCTCGAACATCATCGAACAGCTCAAAAAACAAGGATTTACCTTTCAACGTCTAGATGAAATGCTCGGAATAAAAGCTTACAGGTAAAAGAGGTAGCTTTACGCTATAATACTGCTACCATTCGCGCTCTCGATCACGCGTAAGAGACTTCTTCATAATGATCGCTTATCCCCCCTCTTTAATGAGGCCTATGTACCCAAGGACTATTTAATGTCATCGACACCTATAAAACGCCAAAACCATCGTATCCACCCATGTAATCGTCCACGTAAAAATGAACTGATCCATTTTTTAATCGAACGCAATGCCGGAAAAAGTATTCTCATTATTACCTCTACTGAATCCGGAGAGCTTCCCACTATTTTTGCCGGAAAAAATATCACCGTTTTAAGTGATGTAGAATTGGCAAAGGCCCCTGATCTACGATGTGAGGTTCTTATCAGCTATGATCTTCCGGATAAAGCGATTCTCTATATGTCACGCTTTGCCAGAGCCAGCGAATATGCCCTCATTACCCTCGATGAAGAGGATCAAAAACGGCTCTACCCTATCGAATTGCTCAACGGACGAACCATTACCCAAGAGGTAGTAAAAGGGTTCGAACCTGACTTCGGTATCGCCGTAGACAATCAGCAAAAAGCCGAAGCGAAAGCTCGCCGTGACGAACGTGAAGCTCGTGATGCTCAAGATCCTAGAAACCGTGATAAAAAGCCGGTTCGTGATACCAGACCTGAGCGCCTTCGTGAGGATTCACGCGGCGATAAACGCCCTCCGCGCAATGAAGGGGATGGTTTTATGGCTAAAAAACAACACAACGCCAAACCTCGCTTTGTCGGAAAAGATGAGAGCGGAAAACCGATCTTCGAAGGTAAAACCCGCGAGCGAAACCACTACATCGACGGAACACCCCGTTCCGATGCCGAAAAAGCAACCAAAACCCCTTACAGCAGCAAACCGAAGTTTTTCGGTGACAAAGAAAAAAGCTCTGATGAGAAAAAGCCTTACGGAGATAAGAAACCGTTCGGGGATAAAAAACCTTATGGGGATAAGAAGCCTTACGGTGACAAACCTGCTTTCGGTGATAAAAAATCTTATGGGGATAAGAAGCCTTACGGTGACAAACCTGCTTTCGGTGAGAAAAAACCTTACGGAGATAAGAAACCGTTCGGAGACAAAAAACCTTATGGGGATAAGAAGCCGTTCGGTGACAAAAAACCTTACGGTGACAAGCCTGCCTTCGGCGAGAAAAAACCTTACGGTGATAAGAAACCGTTTGGAGACAAGAAACCCTATGGAGATAAAAAGCCGTTTGGGGACAAAAAACCTTACCAAGATCGAAAACCCTCCGAAGCACCTGCCGCACCGAAACGCGCACCTCGCCGAATAGACGTAAAATCGTTCAAATCACCGAAAGAGAGCGAATAATCTCTTCTAAATCGATGTCCTTAATGGACTATTAACACTACCTCGAATACAATACCTCCACTACAATCCAATAGGAGAGAACAGTGGCAGGTATTTCTACTAAAGGGAGCTATGGCCTTGCCGCCATGTATGAGTTAGCGCTCCACTATGGACAAGGACATCTTCAAATCCGTGACATTGCGGAAAAAGCTAATATCCCACAAAACTATCTTGAACAAATTCTCGCTACCTTGCGCAAAGAGGGATTGATTCAAAGTATTCGTGGTGCAGGAGGGGGCTATTTGCTCGCGAAAGCCCCGAATACGATTGCGGTATTTGAAATTTTAGTGGCACTGGAAGGGGAACTTTGCAACCCCACCGATGAGCGGTTACAACCGATTTTACATCTCTACTGGAATCGCATTCGAGACGATATGAAAAACGTTTTTAGTGAATCACTCCAAGAGCTCGTCGATCAGGGCAATGCCCTGGATCAACAGTCGATGTACTTTATTTAAACTCAACCTGTTGCAGTTGATACTGCGGCAGCTTTCCATGAAGATTGACAACATCGCCAAAGACGATAACTGCCGGTCCGTTAACGGTTTTTGCAGCTTTTGTTAAATCGGCCAACGTTGTCACAACACTCTGTTGTTCAGGACGGGAAGCATTAGCGATGATCGCAACCGGAAGATTTTTGGACACCCCTGCTGCTAGCGCGGCTTTACGAATTGTATTTGCCAAACTGAGCCCCATCAACACCACGGTAGTATGATTCTTCAGTTTAAGTAACCCCAACCAATCCGTGTTGAATTTTCCCTCTTTTAGATGTGCCGAAACCACGGAGAAACTTGCCGCATACCCTCTCGCGGTCGGAGGGATTCCCGCACAAGCAGGTCCGCTGACACACGAAGATATCCCCGCAATCACATCAACGCTAAACCCTCTCTCCAGTAAAAATTGCGCCTCTTCGCTCCCACGTCCGAAAATATAGGGATCACCGCTTTTAAGTCGTGCAACGCTGAATCCCTGACCTGCATAATCGGCTATTAAGAGGTTAATTCTCTCTTGGCTGATACTATGGTTGTTTTTAGGTTTGCCCACATAAATTTTACGTGTTTCTGCGGGAATCACATCCAGAATCTCTTTAGGTATGAGATTATCGTATAAGACGATCTGGGCTTCTCGGATAATCCGATACGCTTTGAGCGTCAACTGTTCTACATCTCCAAGGCCGCAGCCTACAAGATAGACATTCCCTTTTTTCACCGAAAACGTCTCATGGGTTTCGGCCGAAGTCGGTTGTATGATTTTTGTCATTCGAGCCTCTTTATCGATTTTTTAATAGCCTCCAACAATGCATCGATATCGTCTATCTCTTGCGAATAATGGATACTAATACGCAGCCATCCCGGCCGCTCTTGGAAGGGTGTATCATCTTCCAATCCTAATAAATCATGTCCGTAAGGGCCGGCACACGAACACCCTGCTCGTGTTTGAAACCCTTTTGATTCGGAGAGAAGCGCACACAAAGCGTACGGGTCTACTCCCTTAACATTAAAAGAAACAATCCCGATATTCTCTGCCTTGCGACAGCCGTAACAGGTTGATCCCTCAATCTCTTTCAATCCCTCGATAAAACGCTCATATAAGCTTTTTTTTCGAGAAGCGATCCACTCAAATCCAATCTCATTGCGAAGCTGGTATGCCAATGCCGCGCGAATAAGCTGTAAAATTCCCGGTGTTCCCGCATCTTCACGATCTTCGACACCGTCTACAAAAAAATGACTGGTACGGCTGACATAACGTACCGTTCCTCCACCTGCAAAGGTGGGTTTGGCATCCGCCTCAAACAGACTTTTTCGCACAGCCAGTAAACCGCACGAGCCGGGGCCCCCTAAAAGCTTATGGGGCGAATAAAACATCGCGTCGTACAGTTCACACGGTATATTGATATACGGTGACGAAGCCGCCGCATCAAAACAGACAATGGCGTCGTAACGGCGTAATATCTCTGATATCTCGACATAGGGGGTAATCGTCCCCGTCACATTCGACGCGATACAAAACGACCCGATCAACTCGCGATTGGGGTTCGCTTTCAAAATATCTTCGAGCTGTTCCAAATCGACCAATCCCTTAGTATTCAACCCGACCCGTACCGTCTCACAGAGTGCTTCACGATAGCTAATCTCGTTAGAATGATGCTCATACGGCCCCACAATTACGAGAGGAAGCTCATAGCTGGGAGGCAAGGAGTGGTAACGTGCGCGAGTCGCCGGGGGGATATAGAGTCCCAATATCTCCTGCAACCGCTTAACCGCTCCCGTCGCACCGCATCCGCACGGCATTAATGCAAAAGAGCCGTCCAGACCTAATAATGTTTTTAGATGCTCTCTTGCCTGACGGTAATAACGATCCGTCCGAGCCGCCATCGATGCCTCTTTGGAGTGGGTATTCGCATAGGTTTCGAGCACTTCTCGTATACGCGCTTCGATCGGCTCATACGCCAAGCCCGATGCGGTAAAGTCGAAATAGGTTTTTTTATGGATACCGATCGTATTACGTCCTATTTGGGCGTATGTATCACCCTTCTCAAGGAGTGGACGGAATAGCTGACTCATGTGCGTATTTCTCCAATAAAAAATTTCCGAAATCGGTACTGTTGCTTGCCTCAAAATTATGGATCAAAGACTCGATCAACGGTGCAACTTCATCTGCGGCAACTTTGACGCCCGTTTTGAGCGCAAAACGGCTTTTCTCACCCTCCAGATGTCCTCCGACGATCAGATCAAACCCTTTGAGCCGTTCATCACCCCGTTTCACGATAGCTCCGACAAATCCGAGATCGACAATGTGCGGGTGGGCACACGAGTTCGGACAGCCGTTAATGCTGATGCTCACAGGCTCATAAAAATTGGGAAATCGATGATTCAGATATTCCACTACCTCGATCGCCAGATCTTTCGTCTCACTCACCGCAAATTTACAAAAATTGAGTCCCGTACAGGCCAACGTTCGTGCTTCAAAAACTGACGGATAAGGATGAAATCCCACGGCTTTTAATGTATCGATCATCGGTTCCGTCGCATCGGTATGGACATTCAAAATTACAAAATTTTGCGTCGTTGTCAGGGTAATTCCCTCTGCGCCGTAGAAGTCCAAAATACGTCCGAGTTTCAACAGGTTTTCACCCTTGATCCGACCGCTGGTCAATGCACATCCTATCGTGTTATACCCTTTTTTGACACTCGCTCCGACGCCAAAATGGCTCCGTCGCGGATACGGAGTAAAAGGTGCCCCATCGTATCGCTCTAACTCCACACGTGATTCTTTTTCCAGTTCAGCGACAAAGCGCTCAACACCCCAATCTTCAACCAAATGTCCCAAACGGGCTTTGCTACGGTTATCACGTCGGCCAGAGTCACGATAAATACGGGCTACCGCTTCGGCAATTTTCACAATATCACGACGTTTCACATACCCGATATGATCGGCAATACGTCGATTACTCGCCTGCCCCCCTCCGACGCTTACGCTGAATCGGAGTTCATCGCCATTTTTGAGTGCGGTAAACGCTAAATCCTGTACTTCGTGCTGGATACAATGTTTATTACATCCGCTGACCCCGATTTTAAACTTTCTAGGCAAATTCGAAAAATCGGGATTTCCCCGATAGAGATTGTTCAGAGCAACCACCACATCACGGACATCGTCAATCTGATCGTGATCAATCCCGTTGACCGGACAACTGACGATATTACGCGGACAATCACCCGAAGCTCCGACTACACTTAAGCCTACTGCAGATAACCGCTCTAGTATTTCAGGTAAATCTTCGATTTTGAGCCAGTGAAACTGAATATCCTGACGTGTCGTGATATCACCGCTTTCACGAGCAAATTGAACCGATATGTCACCCAATACTTCCGCTTGTTTGGCACTTATATACCCCCCATCAAGCTTAACACGAAGCATCAAATACTGCGTCTCATCCTCAGCCTCCTGAAGATTGCGATTTTGGGTATATATTCCGTACCATTTAAAGCGGTCGATATCTTCAGGATCGATCGCTTCGCCGGTTGAGGCATATCGGTAGATGTCGGAAATAACCTCCAACCCATCTTTTTCACGCTTGATACGTTCAATTCGTTCAGCTTTTGTTTCACTCGCCATAACCTATTCCTTAAATGATTGTCGCGGTATTCCAATGCGGGAAATGCCGCCGTATAAGAGCATTAAGCTCTACCTCAAATGCAGACGCATCGCTTTGCACTGTTTTCTCACGCTCTGTACTTTGGGTAATCATCCCCGCAGCTACCGTGTTGTTGGTAATCTTGTCGATAAGGATAAATCCCCCCATCTGCCGATTCTCATCGTAGCGATCATACGCGATCGGCTCAGCCAGGTTCAAACGAATCGATCCGATATCGTTAAGCCCTAACTGTGATGCTTGATGTTTTTCTTGCGTATTGACATCCACACGGTAATCAATTCGCTCGACATACGCCGTAGTAACACTGGAACCGCGTTTAAACAAATAGCTCTTGGCGGGAAGAAATTTTTCCTCATCCATCCATACTATATTAGCGATAATCGCATCACTTTGATCAATGCTCTCTCCCGTTTTGATCAATACGTTCCCTCGGCTAATATCGATCTCTTCATTCAACGTCAGTGTGATCGCATCACCCGTAGAAGCCGATTCCAAATTCCCATCATAGGTAACGATCTCTTTTACGGTAGCTACCTTCTGTGAAGGATAAGTCGTAATAGAATCACCTACACGTATCGTTCCTGAGGCAACCGTTCCCGCGAATCCTCTAAAATCAAGATTCGGGCGATTGACGTATTGCACCACCATTCTAAACGGACCGTCTACAGCAGCAGAGGCGAGAGGAACTCCTTCAAGGATCTCCATCAATGTTTCGCCTCCATACCATGGACTGCGTTCACTCTTAGTGACGACATTATCGCCCTCCAGTGCCGATAAAGGAACCGAATAGATTCCGCTAATTCCTAGCTCGTTAGCAAACGCTCTGTATTCCGCATTGATCTTGTCATAGACCGCCTGATCGAAACCAACCAAGTCCATTTTATTGATAGCGACAACGACATTTTTAATCCCCAAAAGACGGACGATATACGAATGTCTACGCGTCTGCGTCACAATCCCGTAGCGCGCATCGATAAGTATAATCGCCAAATCCGCCGTAGAGGCACCTGTCGCCATGTTACGGGTATACTGCTCATGTCCGGGAGTATCGGCGATAATAAACTTGCGCTTATCGGTCGAAAAATAGCGATAGGCTACATCGATCGTAATCCCCTGTTCTCGTTCACTTTGCAATCCATCGACAAGGAGGGCTAAATCGATTTTATCCCCCGTCGTCCCCGATTTTTTGCTGTCGTTTTTAATGCTCTCTAACTGATCTTCGAATATCATTTTTGAGTCGTGCAACAATCGACCGATTAAGGTGCTTTTGCCATCATCAACGCTCCCGCAGGTAATAAAGCGGAGCAACTCTTTGTGTTCTTGTTCTTTAAGATAGCCCTCGATATCGGTGGCTATCAAATCGCCTTGATGTGCCATTAAAAATATCCTTCAATTTTTTTCTTTTCCATAGATCCTGAGCTGTCTGCATCGATCAGACGCCCTTGACGCTCCGATGTTTTGGTCAAAAGCATCTCTTGGATGATGTCAGGAAGCGTAACCGCATCACTCTCAACCGCTCCGGTCAAAGGATAACACCCCAATGTTCGGAAACGGACGTTTTCGATAGTCGGAACTTCCCCCTCATGAAATGGAAACCGTTCATCATCTACCATTATTTTTACCCCATCACGTACTACGACCGGACGCGGTGCCGAATAATAAAGCGGCACGATCGGGATATTCTCAAGATGGATGTATTGCCAAATATCGAGTTCCGTCCAATTCGAGAGGGGAAATACCCGAATACTCTCTCCGCTATGAATCCGTCCATTGTAAATATTCCACAGCTCGGGACGCTGATTTTTCGGATTCCACCGATGGTTTTTGTCACGAAATGAATATATCCGCTCTTTTGCCCGACTCTTCTCTTCATCCCGTCGCGCTCCGCCGAATACCGCATCAAATTCATAATAATTCAGTGCTTGCTTTAGCCCCTCGGTCTTCATCACATCGGTATGCACCGCACTTCCGTGAGTAAACGGATTAATTCCCTGAGCAATCCCATCAGGATTCACATGAGTAAGCAAGGTTAGACCCAGCTCCTTCACCCGTCGATCACGAAACTCGATCATCTCTTTAAACTTCCATGTCGTATCGACATGCAGCAATGGAAACGGCAGTTTTGCCGGATAAAATGCTTTAATCGCCAAATGAAGCATGACCGATGAATCTTTACCGATCGAATAAAGCATTGCCGGATTCTCAAATTCAGCGACCACTTCACGCATGATGTGAATCGCTTCGGCTTCTAACGCCTTTAGATGTGTTTTTTTCTCTTCAGTAATCATGGTCTCTCCTTTATTACCTTTTTCAATCAAATAAAAATAGCCCAATCGGCCAACTCTGTGCGATGTGAATACTCATCATCATCGAGTATTCCATCCAAAATATCCAACAAAAATTTCATACTCAGGTTCCTCTTAAATGGAGTCCACACTCCTTGTGTTCAGGATTCTCCCACCACCATCTTCCGGCTCTGAGATCTTCTCCCTCACGAATTGCTCTCGTACACGGAGCACATCCGATACTTGGATACCCTTGTGTGTGCAACGCGTTATAAGGGACTTTATTTGTTTTAATATAATCCCAAACCTTCTCTTCATCCCATTCGATGAGAGGATTTACTTTAATAAGATTGTTCGATTCATCCCATTCGATGAGCCGCATCGTCTCACGTGTCGGAGACTGTGCGCGGCGTAATCCCGTAATCCAAACGTCCAATCCTTCTAATGCTCTTCGAAGCGGTTCCATTTTTCTCACCTGACAACACGCTTTTCGATTTTCGATACTCTCTCGAAAGCCGTTGATTCCTTGATTTTGATAGAGTGCTTCAACGGCAGCTCTATCAGGACAATAGACATCTACTTTTATGCCGTATTTCTGATTCGTCTGATCCATCACGGTATAGGTCTCTTCGCAAAGGCGTCCCGTGTCCAGGGTAAATATTTTTGCCGTCGGATCGATACCCAAGATCATGTCGGTTAAAACTTGATCTTCCGCACCGTAGCTCGATGCCAAAGCTATCCGACCTTTATACGCTTCTAAAAAACAAGCCAACAAGGATTCAATGGATTCATTTTCAAATCGCAAATTTAATGATTCTACATTTATACTCATTACTTCTCCTAAATTTGGTAATCGTTTTCGGCCACTTTAATCCGCCCGAAATTGGTTCTGTCCCATGCTCTTTCGTGTAAATAATATAAGAACATCTTTGTAATCACTTCAATGGAACCGATGGAAACCGCCATGACTAAATTTCCGGTAATAAAATACGAAACGATTATGGTATCAATCGTTCCGACCGTGCGCCATGAGATCGCCTTGATCACACTTCTATAATGTTTTTCTGCCATTTTTAACCTTCCTCATAACGCCTCACCCGTTTTCAGAGGGAAATTCATAAAGCTCCGTGCTCAAGTACCTCTCACCGGTATCGCACAAAATCGTTACGATTGTTTTCCCTTTATTTTCGGGACGCTCGGCAATCTTTTTTGCAGCAGCGACATTGGCTCCTGCGGATATACCGACCAAAAGTCCTTCGGCTTTGGCAATCACCCTTGACGTCTCAATTGCTTCAGCATTTGTGATTCGAAGTATCTCATCATAAATACCGCGATTAAGAACCTTAGGAACAAATCCCGCACCGATTCCCTGAATTTTATGAGGACCGGCCGGCTCACCTGAGAGAACTGCCGAAGCATCCGGTTCTACCGCGATAATTTGAATGTCAGGGTTATACTGCTTAAGTATCTCTCCCACACCGGTGATCGTTCCGCCTGTTCCTATAGCCGCCACAAAAATATCGACTTTCCCGTCCGTATCTCTCCATATCTCTTCCGCCGTCGTATGACGATGGATATCAGGGTTATCAGCGTTGTTGAACTGTTGTAAGACAACCGCTCCGGGAATCGATGATCCCAATTCCAACGCTTTCACGACTGCTCCACCCATCCCCTTCTCAGGCTCGGTCAAAACAATTTGGGCACCTAAAGCCGCCAAAAGACGTCTCCGTTCCAAACTCATGGAACTCGGCATTGTCAAAATCAGCTTCAATCCTAAGCTTGCGGCAACACTCGCCAAAGCTATACCGGTGTTGCCGCTGGTCGGTTCAATAATAACACTCTCCTCCGTGATCTCGCCTCGTTGAAGGGCTTGGAGGATCATATTGCATCCGATTCGGTCTTTGACCGATCCTGAAGGATTCATAAATTCACATTTACCTATGATGGTTGTCGACTCAGTCGAAAAATGGTTTAACGTAATGAGCGGGGTATTTCCGATCAACTCCGTGACATTGGCTGCAATTTTCATTGTTCACTCCTTTCCTTGACGAGATTCACACTAAATGAATACTCATTCATTTTTTTACTGGAGAAATTATAGGGAGATATTTTATCATTGTCAAGTAA
This sequence comes from Sulfuricurvum sp., assembly GCF_030691015.1. GTDB lineage: Bacteria > Campylobacterota > Campylobacteria > Campylobacterales > Sulfurimonadaceae > Sulfuricurvum. The sequence continues at coordinate 266,808 of NZ_JAUYFF010000002.1, read as the reverse complement.
TTCTATTGAATTAGTAGTGTTTATTAGAAATTAAATACGAAAACCCCTATTTTATGGAGTTGTTCATACCACTTAATTCATAGTGTTTTACTATTGTATAGGGGATAATCTTTCAAAAGAGTGGGAAATTGCTATAATTTCAGCTACTATATTCCATATACGCTACTATTTCCAAAAAATTAGAGGATATTTATGGCAATCATCTCAATCGCTTCAACCAAGGGGGGGGTAGGTAAAACCTCTCTTGCGTTTTCACTCGCAAAAGATCTCTCCTATCGCTACGCGACCAACGATATGTCGGTTGTTCTGAACAAATATAAAAATGCCCGCTACTACCCGAACAAAATACCCCTCTATCCCGATACGGTCTATGACTTCGGCGGATTTGAAAACCCTCACGCCAACGAAATACTCCGAGAATCGGACATTATTATCCTCCCGACGACAAACGATCTGAACTCCATTATGAAAAGTTTGATTTTTATTAAAAATTTTCGGGAAAAGACCATACTTGTATTTGCCAATATGATCGATACCCCTAGCGATGCCGTGATGATAAAAGAGAAGATTCATGAGCATTTCCCGAACCTCGCGTTTACCTATTTGCGACGGACAAAACTCTTAAAAAATGCGTTGGAAAGCGGAATGAGTGCGAGTGAGCTGTATGAGAGCAGTAAACATACCCAACACCTGTACAAACAGGCATTCGGAGAATATTCTAAAATTCTAAACCTTTTTAACGGCGAAACAAGCGGCTATTAAAAAGCGGCCGCTTTTTTCACTTCCAGCCGATCGTACATCGAGAGCATATTGGTATAATCGCGATGCAGTGACGTACTCACTAAAAACGCTTCCCCGCTTAGAATCCCCACCGCTTTATCAACGCGTGCTGCACTGTAAAGATCATACAACGCTTGGCGGTAATCATCCAACTCTAATCCTAACTCTTCCATCCGGAGCAGTTCAACGATCAGATTTCCCATAGCACTGTTACCGAATTCCAAATACCCCACCGCTTCCTCAACATTTCCCAAAGCCAGATGCATCTGCGCTTTGAGTTCCCCGATGGTAAAATTCTCCTCGAAAATAACCCCGATAAACTTCTCGACATTCAGATGATCCTCAAGCGCTTCGATCTCATCCAATACCGTCTCAGGCTCATACTCGGCGAAGTTCAAAATCACTTCACGATACGCTTTGCCCCGATTACGGTTGTTATAGATCAGATCATCGATCGGATAGACTTCGGAGACTCCGGGAACAATCATTTGGCAGGAGTAAAAGTCTAAATAATTGTAATCTCGGATATAGATCTCTTTCCCCATCGCCGCGAATATCCCCGTGAGATAGGTAAACTCATCCTCGGTATTCTCTCCGCTGTAATTCCACGGAGCGAATGTAAAGCTCTTTTTGGCACTTAGAAACTGTATCCCCATCTTGCCGTTGGAATCGATAAAGTGGGATTCGAGATTGAAACTCTCAGAGACGAGCGACATATCAAACGTCGGCACTTCAAACTCTTGCAAATTTTCCAATCCGCGCCCCTGCATAAGCTCCGTCATTGTCCGCTCCAACGACACCTCCAAAATCGGATGGGCACCGAAGGAGACAAAAAGGGTCGCATTGGCAGGGTTGATAAACGAAATCGCCGTCACGGGGTATTTGCCCCCCAACGAGGCATCCAAGACGTTCACAACATACCCTAACTCTCGAAGCTTTTTCAAATCGCTGTAAAGCCGCTCGAATTGGCTCAAAAATTCATCGCTGTAATGGGGAAGCGAATATCCCTCTTTAATGATCTCGATCTTCGCATACCGCTCCAAAATCTCGCTCATGGCCTGAACCTGAGCCTCTTTGGCAGTATTCCCCGTCGCAAGCCCATTACTCACGTAGAGATTACTAAGGATATTGAGGGGAAAATAGACGACCTCATCAGAATCAAGCGTATGAAACGGCAAGGCAACGATTTTATCCTCAGTATCACTGTTAAAATCGATCAGTTCATCCTGGCTTAGTTCACTCTTTGGATCATAAAGCTTCATCAACGCAGGGGTTAAATATCCCCCATCGTAATCAAACGCCACCTCATCGGGATAATACTTCCGCGCAGGGAGATGAAAATCGATAAAAAAATTATTGGTTTGGAGCCGTTCGATATATTCGCCCAATGCACTCGCCGTAGAGGCCTCTGAGTAAATCCCTTTACCGTTGGAATAGATATGTTTCGGGGCTTCTACGGAAGCCAAGTTAACTGAGTAACAGTGGTTTAGGGGGTGTTTTTCGCTTGAGTAGGTGACGTCACACCCCATCTCGCTTAGTATCGTTTGCATACGCTTTATGGAGACTTCTACGGGGGCATTTTTGGAGGCTAATTTCATATCGGTTCACTTCAGTTAAATTGTAGCTGAAGTATAACCAAAAGAGTTTACGCCTTGTTGTCATATCTACGTTACGATAGCGTATCTAAAAACATTGAGGTTACCATGATGGAAATACTATTAGGATTAAATCTATTTTTGCTCTTTATACTTGTCGGAATGTTCGCAATATGGATATGGGCAATGATCGATATCATCACCTCCAAATTCAAAGAAGATCTGATGCAGGTGGTATGGCTTCTTGTCGTCTTCTTCTTGCCGTTTATCGGTGTTTTACTCTATCTGTTACTCGGACGAAACATGAAACTAATCCCACAGGATGAGCAAAATCCGAGTCATAAATACGATCATCTCACGAAACTCAAATCACTGTTGGATGAGGGTATCCTCACACCCGAAGAGTACGAAGCGGAAAAAGCGAAGCTTTTAAACCGACTATAATACTAAGGATATAAGATGTCAACCGCATTATCACGCAGAAGCTTTTTCAAACATATGTTGGCAATGGGTGCAGTCACTTTTTTGACTTCTCCATTACAGGCTAAAGTGACTAAATTGACCATAAAATATAAGGAAAAATCGACCAACGGCAAAAAATGTAAAGAGTGCCTCCATTTTCTAGCAGCTACAAACGAATGTAAACTGGTAGAAGGAAAAATAAATCCCGAAGGTTGGTGTTCCTATTACGTAAAAGCTCCGAAAAAAGCCTAATTGTAATTAGATATCACTCTACAAGCTCGCTAAAATCTTCTTTCCCGACCTTGCACTCAGGACATACCCAATCATCCGGTATATCTTCAAAAGCTGTGCCAGGTTCAATACCGCTATCAGGGTCTCCTACTACCGGATCATAAATGTATCCGCATACGTTGCATTCATATTTTTTCATCTTCTACTCCTCTTTTAAATGTATTTATCCATTTCTGCATTAAGTCGATTAAAATCAACTTCGTGCAGATACAACGGATTACTTCCTATGTTGCTTTCATCCCGAAGTGCATCTTCTAAAATAGCTTTTTGAGGACTTTTGTAGATAACCCCAATCGGGAAGGGATGAGACTCCAGCGATTTTTCAAATGCCTTGACCTTATCCTCAGGGTTATAGTCACTCGGTAATACATACACATTCTCTTTGAACCATTTAAACGTATTGGTTTTATTGAACGTAACGCACGGCTGAAAAATATCGATCAATACATACCCTTTATGCTCAATCGCGATTTTAAGCATTGCTTTACAGTGTTCTTTGTTTCCCGAAAAAGTACGGATCACAAGCGATGCATCGAGCGATATCGCCGTCGCGATCGGATTAAACGGCTCTACGTGAACCCCCTGTGTCTGTACGGGTGTTTTAAACCCTCTTTGCGATGTCGGAGAGGCTTGACCTTTGGTGAGGCCGTAGACCATATTGTTATGGACGATGTTGATGATGTCGGCATTTCGTCGGATGGCAGACATAAAGTGGTTTCCCCCCTCCCCGTACATATCACCATCCCCCCCCTCGGCAATTACCGTAAGAGAGGGATTAGTGACTTTCAATCCCTGTGCCACAGGTAATGCCCTGCCATGGAGTCCGTTGAACATATGCACGTGCATGTATTGAGGTGTTTTTGCCGCCTGTCCTATTCCTGAAACCACAACGCATTGAAGCGGATCAAGCCCCATTTCCTCCAATGCCTCTTTCAAATGCACAAGAATCGAAAAGTTCCCGCATCCGGGGCACCATGCGTTATCCTCTACAATTCTATCAAACCGTGTACTCATCGGATCTCCTTTAACAGCAGTGCGATTTTTTCGGAGAGTTCATCGACAAAAAAGCTCAATCCGTCGGATTTCAGGATCTGCGCATCGACACTGATCCCGTGCAGTCGTAAAAGTTTTGCGAACTGCCCCGTAGCGTTATTTTCGACGACGATAAGGCGTTTGGCTTTTTGAAGCGGTGCCAGCTGAGCTTCGCTAAGAGGGTAAACCCACGAGAAATGGACAGTTGAAAGTCTCTTATCCGCTATCCTCTCAACCGCCTCTTTAATGATATATTTTGTACTTCCCCATCCGACAACGGCAATATCCCCATCTGCCTCGACATCGGGGAGAATAGCTTCTTTCTCTACTAACGGACGTTTTTGAAGCCGTTTAGTGTGTTGCTCGTTCCGCACAGACATACTCTCGGTGATCAACCCTTCCTCGGAATGTTCATCCGAATCGACCAGTACCAGCCCCTCTCCGTATCCGGGAATCCCGCGAGGACTGATCCCCTCTGGGGTGAGAAGGTAGCGTTTATAGTCCGCGTCGGTCTTAACGATGTGATGAGGAGGCGATATAGGATCGATTTCAAATCGCTCGACAGTGAAATAGCTGTCCGCCAAATACTGATCACTCATAAGTATCACGGGAACCTGATACGCATCGGCGAGTTCAAACGCTTTTCGTGCAAGTTCAAAACACTCTTTAGGATCACCGGGAGCCAATACAATCCTCGGAAATTCTCCATGCCCGCTGTAAATAGCGAGTTCCAAATCCCCCTGCTCCGTCCGTGTCGGAAGACCCGTCGCAGGGCCGGGACGTTGCGCCAGATAGACAACCATCGGCGTTTCGGTTATTCCGCTGAGACTGAGTCCCTCACCCATCAGGGCAAATCCGCCGCCGCTCGTCGTCGTTATCGCTCTTCCGCCGCCGTACCAAACCCCTAATCCCATCTGAAAGGCGGCGATTTCATCTTCGGCCTGCTCGACACAAATGCCGAAATTTCGACTCTGTTTCGCCAAAAAGGTCAACACTCCCGTAGAGGGGCTCATCGGATAGCTGGAGATAAAATTACACCCCCCCGCAATCGCTCCGAATCCAACCCCATCCGTACCGCTTAAAAACAAATCATTCTTTGGGCTCATGGAAGAGTTTGGAGCAATGCAGTAGCGGCAGTTCCCGTTCTCACGTGCTAGCTCTGAACCTATCTCTAATGCTTTGAGATTCACCTCAAGCAGCTCATCGGTATAGAACTCCGCAACAATCTCCCTCAGCACCGCACCATCACACCCCAGCAATCCGAAAATAAACGCCGCCGCAATCGTATTGGAGACGATGGGATTGCCTATCTCTTTCGCCAGATTCTCCAAATCATAATCATAGAGGACACAGTCGCACTCATAATCCCCTTTTTTGGCGACCACAAACGTCTCATTGGTAATCCGTTCTTGAGCATGAAAAAAAGCATTTGTATCAAGGGGTACAAAAATATCGACCTTAAAATCGGGCGCATTGACGGGTTTATCGGAGATCCGTATCAACGTCGTGTTACTCCCCCCGCGAACTCTGGACATAAACTCTTTGGTCGAAAAGGTATAAAATCCCCCTCTCTTGAACCCTTTGGTTAAAAGAGTCTCGATGCTCGCGATCCCCTGCCCGGCACTCCCCCCGATCAATACCGAAACTGAACTTCTCATTTTTTCGCCCCCCAGGTAATTTTTCCGCCGTAATAGCCGACGATCGTGATCGAAATCACCGTGATAAAAATAACGGCGTGATAGGTTATCCCATCCGCTCCCGTGCTAAACGCCACATCAGGATTCCGCAGTTTCTGCACAAGCGGAATAAACCCGATGATAAGGGTGAAGAGTGCACCGATGAGTTTGATGATAAACGGTTTGGAGGTCGAAAAATCATAATTGATCCACCAGCTGAAAACACCGGTGAGTAAAGCCAATAATCCCATCACGGTAGCAATCAAAAAGGATAAAAATACCGCTGTGTCGTATTCTCTGGAAGGGTTAGCTAAAAACAAAATATCGGCAAAGGCACTGAAATAGTGCAACGCTATCGGAAAATGGACGGCTGCGGGATGAGGATGATATTTGGCATACCATAGACGGTAGCGCTCTTTTTTATCTATCGTAGTTATTGCAGGAGAGGAGATGAATACGCCGACACACGGATAATTTGCAAATACCTCATCGCTGTGAGGTGCATTTGCCATTTCAGCGCTCAGGTCACACCCCGCAAAATGCTTTTTAAAGTGGCTCCCCTCTTTCCAAAACTTCGACGAAATGACATCGTATACTTGCCCCTTATAGGCGATATAGGCAGGCATACCATCCCGACCGTTGTATTCTCGAAGCTCTTCCTCGCTAAATTGTTGCATACATTCCTGCTTCTATTACGTTACAGATACTTTAGTCCAAGTTGGTAAATACAACAATATAAAATTAAATTAATTTAAAAATTTATTATTTAGCCTCAAACTCACTCACGACCTGCCGCATTTTTAGGAGCGAATCGGGATTGAGGGAGATCGAATCGATCCCCTCCTCCACTAAAAATCGGGTGATTTCAGGATAATCCGAAGGTGCCTGACCGCATATACCGATGTATTTTCCCCGCTCTTTACACGCGCGTATCGCCATAGAGAGCATACGCGTCACCGCCTCGTTACGCTCATCGAACACCGCCGCGACAAGGGTACTGTCTCGATCGACTCCGAGGGTGAGCTGGGTGAGGTCATTAGAGCCGATACTGTAGCCGTCGAATATTTCCAAAAACTGATCGGCGAGTATGACGTTGGAAGGGATTTCGCACATTGCGTATATCTCCAAGCCGTTTTCCCCTTGCACCAAGTTTGCTTCATTCATCACGGCAATGGCTTTGCGCCCCTCTTCGGGAGTGCGGACAAAGGGGAGCATTACTTTGACATTACTAAGCCCCATATCATCCCGTACCCGTTTCAACGCTTCGCACTCCCACTCGAATGCCTCTTTGTATTGCCGTGAGTAATAGCGGCTTGCCCCGCGAAATCCGATCATCGGGTTCTCTTCATCCGACTCATACGCCGCGCCGCCGACCATGTGTTTATACTCATTGGATTTAAAATCACTGGTACGGACAATGACAGGACGGGGATAAAATGCTGCCGCAATCATCCCTACCCCCTCGGAAATCTTGTGAACAAAAAACTTCTTGGGATCATCATACCCCAACATCGCGGCTCTAATCGCTTTGTGCTCACGAATCTTTTTCCCACGGGAAAGTTCCACCAGTGCCATAGGGTGCGCTTTGACGGTGTTGGAGATGATAAACTCCATCCGCGCCAGCCCAACTCCGTCATTAGGGAGTTTTGCCACTTTAAAGGCGATATCGGGATTACCGACGTTCATATAGAGTTTTGTCTTCGTCGGAGTAAGATTGCCCAAATCGATTTGGGTAATCTCATACGGAACCGACCCCTCATAAACCACTCCGTTTTCCCCCTCCGCACAACTCACCGTTACCGCATCACCATCGTGCAATGCGTCGGTCGCATTGATCGTCCCGACGATAGCAGGAACACCGATCTCACGTGCGACAATGGCCGCGTGACACGTCCGACCTCCACGATTGGTGATAACGGCGGAGGCTTTTTTCATAATCGGTTCCCAATCGGGATCGGTGATATCAGCGACAAGAACATCCCCTGTGAGGAAAGACTCCCCTTCAGCAGGTGAGTGGATGATTTTGACATTTCCTGATCCGATCTTATCGCCGATCGCTTTGCCGCTAAGGAGTATTTTCGCACTCACTTCCCCTTTAAAGCGGTACTGTTCCAGCGTCGTGTCACTCATTTTACGGCTTTGCACCGTTTCAGGGCGAGCTTGAACGATAAAAAGCTCACCCGTGAGACCATCTTTCGCCCATTCGATATCCATAGGACGGTATTCCCCGGCCATTGCGCTGTAATGCTCTTCGATAATCAAAGCATAACGAGCCAGCGTCGCAACCTCATCGTCGTTAATCGAAAATTGTTCCTGTAGCTCTTTCGGTGTGGAGAGGTTCATCGTGTGGTGACGCTCATCATAGGTCATTGTGAGGGCTTTAGAGCCGAGCTGGCGTTTGAGGATAGAGACTTTTCCCTCTTTGAGGGTTGGTTTAAAAAGAAAAAATTCATCAGGATTGACCCGTCCGCCGACGATGTTCTCCCCTAGTCCCCAAATCGAGTTGATGAGGATCAGATTTTCCGAGCCGTTTTCGGTATCGATGGTGAACATCACCCCGCTGGAAGCCAAATCGCTGCGCACCATTTTCTGCACCCCCACCGAGAGGGCAACGGCAAAATGGTCATACCCGCGACTGTTGCGGTAACTGATCGCACGGTCGGTAAAGAGTGAGGCAAAACAACGCTTAACGTGTTCGATGAGCATCGTCTCACCGCGAACGTTCAGGTAACTCTCCTGTTGCCCTGCGAAGCTCGCATCGGGCAAATCTTCGGCCGTTGCGGAGGAGCGTACCGCCACATCTACCGACGCCGTGCCATACTCCTCCTCCATAGCACGATAACTCTCGGCAATTTCGGTTTTTAACACTTGTGGCACTTCACCGCTGAGCATGAGAGAACGTATCGCATCCCCGCATCGGTTCAACGCTTCAATATCACTCAGATCGACACCGTTAAAAAACTGACGTATTTTCGGTTCAAAGCCATTATGAGCTATAAAGAGACGATACCCTTCCGCCGTTACGGCAAATCCTTCGGGAACTTTTACCCCCAGAACTTTGAGAGAACCGATCATCTCTCCCAAAGAGGCATTTTTCCCTCCGACCAATGCAATATCATTGATTCCTAATGAATCCAAGCGGCGAATATAATGCATAATATCTCCCTTTAGGGCGTAGTATCTGTAGAATACCATATAATACGTTTATCTTTTATCGGAACACTAATGCACACAATTTTACTGACCACTCTCAATGCCCGCTACGCCCACACTGCACTAGGTTTGCGCTATCTCTATGCCAACCTGCACGAGCTGCAATCCGAGGCAAAAATCATCGAGTTTACGATGAACGAACAGATACAGAGTATTGTCGAAGATTTATTAAAACACTCTCCGAAAATTATCGGAATCGGTGTCTATATCTGGAATGCCGCGCAGAGTGCGGAACTGATACAAACTCTTAAAAAAGTCTCTCCTGAGACGATCATCGTCCTCGGCGGCCCCGAAGCGGGATATTTGCCGCATCGTGTCGATTTTAGCAAAGCCGATTTCATCATCAGCGGTGAAGGTGAGGTGGCGTTTTATGAGTTGTGCAAAAAAATCTTTGCCAATGATTTGCCAGAAGAGAAGTTTATTAAAGCTTCTCTTCCCGACCTTAAAGCGATTAGTCTCCCCTACTCTGCTTTTAATGATGAAGATGTAGAACACCGATACATCTACGTCGAAGCCTCACGAGGATGTCCGTTCGAATGTGAGTTTTGCCTCTCCTCTATCGATGAGAAAGTACGTAACTTTCCCCTCGATCAGCTCCTCGAAGAGTTTGAAACCCTTTGGCAAAGAGGTGCTCGAAGTTTTAAATTCATTGACCGTACCTTTAATCTCAATATGACCTTCGCCAACCGTATCCTCGATTTCTTCCTCTCCAAAGAGCCACCCTACTTTGCCCATTTTGAAGTGATTCCCGACCATTTCCCCGATGTGCTCAAAGCAAAAATTGCTCAATTTCCCGCAGGATCGTTGCAGCTCGAAATCGGTATCCAAACCCTTGATCCCATCATCGCAAAAGGGATCAATCGACCGCTAAAAGTTGATAAAATATTCGACAATCTCCGATTTTTGGAAAATGAGACCTCTGCCCATATGCACCTTGACCTTATCGTCGGATTACCGGGAGAGAGCATTGAGGGGTTTGGCCGAAATCTTGATACACTCGTTTCTCTCACTCACAGCGAGATTCAGATAGGAATCCTAAAAAACCTCTCCGGTACCACTCTATCACGCCACGATAAAGCGCACGGAATGATCTACTCCGATACACCGCCTTATGACATTCTCCAAAACAATTTATTGAGTTTTGAACAGATACAAAAGATGAAGCGATTTGCACGCTTTTGGGATATTTTTTACAACAGCGGTAGTTTTACGAAAACAGTTCCGCTCCTTTGGAATGAGGGGAGCGTATTTGAGGGGTTCTATGCCTTTAGCGAATGGATTTACACTCAAACTCTCTCCACATGGAAAATCTCGCTGGATCGGCAAATCGGATTGATTCATGCGTATTTATGTGAGCATCATGATAAAGAAGTCGTCGAAGCGGCATTAAGCCATGATTTAGCACAACGGCCTGAAAAAACCATTCCCTTTTTTCTACGACAATCGACTCAAGAGAAAAAAACAAAAGATACAAATACAGTTACACCGAAACGGCAAGCAAAAAGAATTTAGTTTAAAAAGAAGTGTTGAGGGTGCCTGAGAGTGACGAATTCTCAGGCGGAAAGCTTAACATAAGGAGAATGTTTAGGGCCCGAAGACCCTGAATTGAAAATAGTTCTAAGACCCGAGAGGGAATTAGAATTTCAAAGAAGCGATGATACGGATAGTATCAGTCGTTTTATCAGTTGTATCTGTAGCTTTTACATCTTTATCAAACTGAGTATAGATAGCTGTCAAATCAACCGGTCCAACTTTCGTTGCAGCAATAACATCCCATGCTGTGAAATCAGTATTAATAGTATAAGCTCCACCAACAGCAGCAAGTGCATTAGCATTAGCTCCAACTTCTGCTTCTGCATAACTTGCAGAAAGAGTTACACCAGGAATCATTTTTGTTGATGCACCGATTTTCCATGTATCAGTATCTGGTGCAGCAGCGATTTCACCGTCCATATAAACACTTCCGAGTGCAGTATATAGGCTTGATTTATCACCCGTTGCAGTATTTGCAAATCCAAGAGTACCATCACTTACTTCTGAGTACGCTGCATAAAGGTTTACACCTGCAACATCTACCGCTGCTTTAACTGCAAATGCATCTGAAGATTTTTTGACTACTGCCAAATCTTCATTACCAGCCACATATCCTGCCGCAATTACTGTAGCACGTGAAAGTTTTGGATCCATACCGGCATATTGTACACCGATCGTTACCATATCCATAAGTTTAGCATCCGCTTGCAACCAATATGCATCAGCAATCGCACTTACATTGTAATACCATGCTTGAAGTGTTGTATTCGGTACAGATTTATTGATAGCACCGGCAGCATACGCACCTTCAGTTCCGAAATTGCTAAATGTACCGCCTTGTGCAACAGTAGAACCTCTTCCACCGTGTGTAGCAGCAGTTGCACTTGCTTGAAGCAATCCGACACCATTGTGCTTACCAACATAGGCAGCAACCAATGTTGTATCAGGAAGGTCGTTATTTAAAAGAACGGCTGCTTCAAATGTATTGTCAACAACATTCCAGTTTTCAGTAAACGCTAATGGAGTACTTAATGCTTGGCGACCGATTTTAGCCGTTGTTTTGCCCATAGTGTACGCTAAATACAATTCTTCAGTCCATGATTGGTCATCAAGTTGCGCTGCACCTGCAGTAGTACCGTCATTGTTGTATTTTGCAGCCGGAACAGCTCCAACCATATTGTTTTCAAGACCAAGTGTGCTAAGTGCAGTAACTTTAATACCTGCGCTTAAGTTTTGAAGCAAATCAGCTGTAGCACCAACACTTAATTTAACTTCAGCTACTGAGTTAGTACTATTATCAAAGAAATCTTGCTCTGATTGAGATCCAACACCTGTTCCAGCACCTGCTCCACTGTACTCAGATGTTTGATACCATACTTTTGCTTCACCGTTTACTTTTACGTTATCGATAGCGAACGCGCTTGTTCCAAGAGCCATTACAGCGACTAGACTAAGTTTTCCTAATTTCATTCATTCTCCTTCAAGAAACCGTCCGTAATAAGATTTACTTATTCCGAATCATGCAACAATCATAACAATTAATTCTTAAACATATCTTTAGATTTATAGCGTTTTTTAATAAATAGACAAATTTGTAGGAGTGTGAGACAAAATTGTGATAAAAAGCACCATTTATGTAACACCCGTGAAGTTAGACGCAGTATAGATTAGAAAAAGAAATGATTAGTTAATAAATAATTATAGATTTTCCCAAGCCTTTGCTTGGGGAAAAGATAGATGAAGAAGAGTTACCAGTTACGAATACGGATATGACATGATGTACATTGCTTAAGGAGTTGACTGTAATCTTCCAACGCCTCATCCATACGTCCTGCTTCAATCGCAACGATCATATCATCCGAATAGAGACGAAGCATATGTGCTGTTTTTTGAGCAAATTTGTACGCATATACCTGATCTTTAGGGAGAATAAATTTAATCTCTTCGCTCTCAAGTGTTTTAAGCGTTCCTTGAAGCTTTTTAATCCCCGCTTTCATATCCTCAGTTGAGCTGTATAAGCCTCCGCGCTGGATATCCTCCATAGCGTCCAACATCGTACGCATATCTTTCATAAGCATAGTTCTATGATCCGTACCCGCAGCATTGAGCGACCCTGCGAGCAAAAATGAAAGAGCCAATAATGTAAAACTTTTTTTCATAGCAACCCCTTTTAGTATTGGATAATTTCTTTGGAAAATTCAGTAATCTTAACCGTTTTAGCCGAGATTGAAACCAGTTTTTTAGCTTCCGCAGGTCCACCGTAAAACTCTTTTAGCTCAGGACGGAAACTTTTGAAATAATCTTGAAATTTATCAGACCCTAAAATACCGACTGCCCAGAGAGTATCATCAGCAGCGTGTTCAAGAACAACTGAATTCAGCGGTTGTGTTGCCGCACCGCCTAATACTTTGGCACCCGCACCCGCGTCAAAAGCAGAAAGGTGTGAAGAGCAGACGATAATTCCGCTTTTATCATACGCCATCGTTTTTTTAGCAGTAGGGACATAGGTAATGAAACTGTCATTCGGAGTCGGATGCGTCATCTGATGGGTACAGATTGCTACATACGCAACAACAGTGCCCTCTTTTCCGACACCGCTTTTCCAGACGTATTTTTCTCCGTTCTCCGATGTTAACTCTACCTCTTTAGAAGTTGCCTTAGGCAAGTTAATCAACATACAAGGGGTTGAAGCATGAGGGTAGTTGAAAATATAAGTGACCTCTTTTGCCAAAGCCGAAGCTTTGATCGGTTTTCCTGCAGCATCTACAAGCTGAACTTTGTCATACGCTTTGTATAACGTTCCATCTGCTGCATACAGATTTCCCCGAATCATCGAAGGGCTTACAGCCATTACTGTTGCACTTGCAGCAACCACTTTTAAAAAATTTCTTCTATCCATAATGTTTTCCGTGTGAATGATTTTACGTAGTAAGTGTAGCAGATTTTTCTTTTACTCTCCGAGTGGAGAGTAAGATAACCGGTATTAGTTAAACAAATCGCGCATTGCGCCTTTATACCAATCGTGTGTTGCTTTTGCAAGACCGCTTGAGCGGAATTTATTATTCGCTTCATCACCTTTTGGAACACTTCCTTTAGAACCGATAACCGGACCTGCAACCATAAACTCATGATTAACCATAATCGCTTCTTCAGGGTTTCCGTTAACCATAGAGTAACACACGTTTGCACTTTTGTACGGAAGTGCCGATGCAACACTGTACGATTTACCGTGAAGAACGTGAGCGACCTCTTTTGCACACTCTTTACCTGACCAGATAGCCGATTGACCGCTTGGAGGGATAGCGTGTCCGACAACGTCACCGACGGCATAAACACTTGCATCGGTTGCTGTTTGGAATGAAACCGGTTTTTCAGGGCTAGTCGCCATTTTAACTTTTTTGAATCCGTCCGGAGTCGTCGCAACACCTGACATCTCAATGACCGGGTTTGACATATTGTGAGGAATAAAGTTGAAAATACCATATGGTAATGTTTTAGTCGTTTTAACGCCTTCAGTATCTTCTTTATTAGCGAATACTGTTTGAACGTAGGTAATCTCTTTTTTGTCAAAATCGACATCAACAATTTTACAATTGTCTTGATGAACAACGACATCCGGATACAACTCTTTCCATGTCTCTTTAAACGCAGCCCCTTTAGCAACTTCAGCTGTTTCATTCAAAATAATGACTTTTCCTTTAAGCCCTTCATTTTTCATGAAGTTTGCAATCATACTTGCACGCTCAAAAGGAGCCGGAGGACAACGGTATTTACCTGCCGGAACCGTGATAACAACATCACCGTCTTCCATGTTTTTAACCATACGATCAAGCGCTACGTGTTCGCCGCCCGGAACCAACGCCGCAGGAGCCGCACGACGTGCTTTTGCAATTTTTGCATCTGACCATGTAGGGAACTGCCCTTTATAGTTATAATCGATTCCCGGTGCAAGAACCAAGATATCGTAACCCACGCTACCTTTAGACGTATATACTACTTTATTGGCACGGTCAATTCCTGTAACTACTGCAGTTAACATACCATAACCATTTTTCTCTACCGCTTGTGAATAGTCATGAGTCAATGTACTAAGACTAACCCCTTTGATACCACCAAGATTACAGTTTGAAAACGGGCACGACATAAAGCTATCATTTTTTTCGATAATCGCAACATCGAATTTAGGATCAATTTTTTTCAATTCTTTGGCAACGGTCAAACCGCCGAAACCACCGCCGATAATAACAACTTGATGCTTACCAAGCATTTTACCAACTGCACCTTGTGCACCAGGAGTTGCGCCTGTAGCGGCCGTACAACCGGTAACGGCAGCTGCTGCTGCGCTTAGTCCGGCAAATTTGAGTAAGTCACGTCTTGAAATGTTCATAATGAGTCTCCTTCATCGTATGCAATATCGATTGCGAAATCTAAATTATCGCTGTGGACATAATAATCCGCTTACTCTTAAATATTTATAAGAAATAGTGAAATATGTAAAAAAAATCGAAATAAGATAATATTATACGTTTTTGTGTGATACAAATGTGATACATTGAGAGAAATACTATTATATGGTATCATATCGCTATGTATGAAAGGGAGATTTTGAATGAAAATTGAAGAGTGCCATTCCCTTGCGGAAGTTCGTAACCATATCGACCGTTTAGACGACCAAATCGTCGAACTTATCGCTGCTCGCAACAGCTATGTCAAACAAGCAGCAAATTTTAAACACTCCATTGAAGAGATAAAAGCCAATGAGCGTCTCGAAGCGGTAATGGACCGTGTCCGTACCCGCGCGATGGAGTTTGGCGTCTCTCCAAACCTCCTCACCACCCTTTACAAAATTATGATTGATGCGATGGTCGAAGCAGAGATTTCGGAATTTCGCAACGCGAAATCACTTTAGAACCGCGTCACTTCGCCGCGGCAAAGTGCCATTATCACTTTTCCATCTAATATTTCATTCTTATAGAGACTATGATGATGCGTTACCGGTGTCATCGCTGAAGGATTGAAAAGAATACAATCGACAATAGTTCCTACCGCAATAGTCCCGGATTTTCTCCCGATATACTCTGCGGGAGCACGTGAAGCCAAATCAATAAATTTAGCCATATCGATAATTTCGTTTTTAATCAGATACGTATAGACCAAAGAGAGATATTCTGCGATAGAAGTTGTCCCTACATTGGCATCGTAAAATGTGATATCTTTGTGTACATCGGAGTTCGGTTGATGAAGTGATGTTAGAGAATGGATATCTCCTCGCTTCAGCGCTTCAAGAAGGGCAAGCCGCTTTGACTCATTGATCAAAGGCGGATTGATTTTCGCATCGGTATCAAACCCGAGACAAGCCGTATCGTTTTTAAATAAATGATGAATCGCTACTTCACACTCTACCGCGATCCCCTCTTTACGTGCTTGAGCGATCAATTCTATCGATCGAGGTTCACTAACGCTTTTAAAGACGATCTTAATCCCGAAATGACGGGCGATTTCAATCATCGAAGCAATATGAACCACTTCAGACATCGGTGATATTCCCGGTAATCCCAACTGAGAGGCAACAGCACCGTCAGACATCACACCGCTCTCAAAGAGACTTTTATCTTCAGCTTTATAGAACAATGCTTTATCCGCCATTTTTAAATACTGTGCGATACGGTTTATCAGATTGTAATCTTGGATAGTCGATGTATGAACCGCGACACACCCTTTTTTTAGCATAATGGCAATATTGCTCAGGGCACCTGAATCGCTCAACGCACTAACAGCTGTCTCTATAGTCGCACCGCTTTTTAAACTGCGATGTTGCTGAACAAACTCTAATGTAATTTCATTATCGATGCGAGGAATCGAATCACTTGCTAAAACCACAGTCGTAACTCCGCCGCTTAGAGCGCGGTATGAAAGTTTTTCTAGATTCGTTCTGCTCAGTTGAGAGTCTTTGAGACGCACATCGGTGTCAATCAATCCGGGGAGCAAATAACACCCATCCGCCTTGATGATCTCATCACCGTCAAGATTTTCTCCGATCTGGGTAATTACCCCCTCTTCAATCTGAACATCACTGCGACGTTCTCCATTGATATCACAGATAATTGCGCCCCTAATGATCATATAAACGCTCCCATTGCTCTTTTGTAGGTATAATTACGGTATTTTAGTCCAAGAAATGTTAAAGGTACCTCTAACGTGCTCAAGTTCATTCTGTTTTTACTCCCTTTATTCCTCTATGGCACTCAGGATATGTACAAAATGGGCAAAAATCTCTATTTTGCCAAAGGGTGTAACGGCTGTCATGGGATATCGGCGAGCGGAACAAATCTTTACCCTGCGCTTGCCTATCGGCGCAAACCGTTTTTAATCTCTAAACTAAAATCGTACCGTGCCAAACAAGGAACTACCCAGCAATCCCAGCTAATGATCCCTTTCGCCATGGAGCTTAGCGATAAAGAGATTGATGCAATAACCACATTTTTAAGCGATTACAACGAAAACAAAAGCAATTACAAACCTGATTTAAGTACCCGAGGAGACGGAGGATCATGAAACTACTCGTCAGTGCATTAGAGCACTCTGCCAATGTCCACCTCTCCTATCTACTCAAAGAGCTGGGTGAAGAGATCGTTTTAAGCGGAATATTTGACAACTCTCTTGGAGAGAGCATTGTCGATTTACGCTCCACCTCCATCATGGGATTCGTCGATGCGATCAAAAAGCTCCCTTTTTTCTTCCGACTGAAAGATCAAATGGTCGAACTGGCCGCGTCAGCAGACAAAGTGCTTCTGATCGATTCATCGGGATTTAATCTCCCTTTGGCCAAAGCGATCCGTAAACGCTATCCTGAAAAAGAGATCATCTATTACATTCTCCCCCAAGCATGGGCATGGAAGAAAAAACGGATACCTGTTCTGGAAAAAACCATTACAAAACTTTGTTCCATCCTCCCTTTTGAGCCTTCTTATTATTCCAAGGACGCCCCTATCGAATACGTCGGGCATCCTCTTCTCGATGAAATTACTATCCGAAAAAGATCACTCGACCCTACCGGAAAAATAACCTTTATGCCCGGAAGTCGCCCTGGAGAGATAAAAAGGCTAATGCCGATTTTTAGGGAGGTGCGAGCAATGTTAGATTCTCGCGCCTACATCGTTATCCCTTCTCATTTCACGAGTGAGCAAATTTCAGAACTCTACGGCGATATCTCAAGCTTTGAAATAACGCACGAAGCACATAAAACTCTTGCCGAATCCGACTTTGCCTTTATCTGCAGCGGAACAGCAACGTTAGAAGCAGCTCTTATCGGTACACCGTTTATACTCACCTACATAGCCAAATCGCTCGATTACGCCATTGCTAAAAGGTTAGTAAAACTGGATTTTGTAGGGTTAGGGAACATCTTGTTTTCACACAAATACGGCAGATCTTTGCATCCTGAATTCATCCAAAACGAAGTCAATGCTCAAAATCTGTATAATGCTTATCAACAAATGGACAAAACCGCTTTTTTTAATGATGCACTCAAACTACGTGAGCTTTTGCAGCATGGAAGCGCCCATCGAGTCAGTACACTTATCAAGGATAACAATGTTTAGAATTTTTTCATGGATGAAAACTAAAATACGTCACTTTACCGATGATAAAATCATCCCCTATACCTTTGCCCTCAGTGATGATCCCATGCTGTTTCGCGACCTTTTGAAAACCAATAAAATGTATCAAGAGGGGCTGAAACTGGAGGGAAAAATTCCAGGATTTCGTCTCAGCATCGGGAGAAGCTACCTCGTCTTCATCGCCCTTTGGCATCTGATTTTACTTCCCTCATCGGCACTTTTACATACTGTTTTAGCAAAAATCGATTGTCATCTTTTGATTTTAATGGCGATACTCTTTACGGGGATGTTTTTTGCTACCTATGCCATTTTTAAAGAGTATCTGATCGATACGGTCGCATTAAAGATTATCAAAACGGCATGGGAAAATCATTTCCCCCATTTCGACTACACATTACATACCAAAGAGGTAGCGAAGATTTATTCGGAAGCATTGGAAAAAGAGATACCGCATAAAAATATGCAGCTTTATATTTTAGATCGTCTCGTGGAGATGAAAAAATAAATATCTAGCAGCTTAGGGTGATTACCCTAGCCAAATCGCTATCCATATTGAGCAAGTGAGTACGAAACCAATCTCCCAATCGATCCTTCACATACGCTTTGGCAAACATCAGTTTGCCGCTTGAAGCTTTCTCTCTAAAATAATTCATCTCATCAAGTGCTTTTTGGTGCTCTTGTTTATGTTCGGTTTTGTTCGGATAAACAACGCTACCCATATCCGCTTCTTCTTCGGCAAAATGTCCCTGAGTATGGAGGATTACCGCATCAAATGCCTCTAAAAAGTCTTTATCCGTGGCATTTTTGAGTGTATCATACAACACATAGAACTCTTCATGCCGTTGGTCAATCGAGTCTATGCCGACTTTTAGAGCTTCCGGTAAAGGGGACATTGAGAACCTTTTTTATAAAGGTATTCAATTATCGTTCTACTCTACGCAGAACTCTACTTTTTATATTTTCCCAAAACACCCATAAAGGTTGGAACATTCGCTCCGCCGTCATGACGCCCTATTTTTTTCCCTTTTGCATCCAAAAAATGGAATGTCGGTGTTCCGATATACCCTAATCCCTCAGGGATAAAATCTTTATGGATATCGATATGAACGGGAACAAAGTTCTTATGAATTTCATTGGCTACCGCATTTTCTTCAAATACGACATCATTCATATACTCACATGCCGGGCAATTCTCTTTGGAAAGCATCACCATCACCTTTTTCTTCTCTTTTGCCGCTTGAACCAATGCGGCGTCATACGACACTGCCCATTTAAGTTCGGCAAAGGCACAACTTGCCATTACAGCCAATGCTAAAATAATTTTACTCATTTGATCTCTCCTAAATGTTTTAGAAACTCTTGCGGTTCTTTAAATCCGACGATATCGGCACTTTTGATACGTGCGCTATTCTCGTCAAAAAACAAAATTGCGGGAGGGCCGAATATACCGTATTTAGAGCTGATCGCTTTTGCCGCATCATCGTTAGCGGTCAAATCAACTTGAACCAAAACATAACTGTCCATTGCCGTTTTGACACTCTCATCACTAAATGTTTTCTCTTCTAGTTCTTTACACGCAGTGCACCAATCTGCATAAAAGTCTACCAAAACTTTTTGCCCTTTGTTTTCGGCCAATATAGCCTCCAACTCTTCGATAGAGGTGATGCGTTCAAATGTTTTGTGTTGATTTTGCGCCACAGATACCGCTACTTCTTTATTCGGTAAAAACGGATCGAGCGGATGAAGGGGATCTTTTGCGCCGCTCATACCGCCTAGCAATAATGACATACCGTAAAGCAAAATAATAATCCCCAATGCTTTTTTGTTGGCTTGAGGACATCGGATACAATTACCGCTAATCGGTTCAAGTGCTCCAATGTTAATCGCAACAAAGACGGCCAAAGCGCCCCATAGCATCATGGAAATATTTTCATCGATGATACGGCTGATCATCCAAATCGATACGCCGATGAGCATAATCCCAAAGATCGATTTGACACTGTCCATCCAAACTCCGGGACGAGGCATAAATTTACCGGCACTTGTTCCCACTGCTACCAAAGGGATACCCATTCCGATACTAAGCGCAAAAAGGGCAACACCGCCAAGAAGTGCATCCCCCGTTTGACCGATATAAATCAATGCTCCTGCCAACGGTGCCGCAACACACGGCCCGACAATAAGGGCAGAGAGGAACCCCATAATAGCTACACCGACGATCCCGCTACGTTTGCCGCTGAGTTGTGTAATGCGCGATTGAACGGCATTAGGGATTTGTAGCTCAAACAAATCGAACATCGACATCGCCAATACGACAAATACAAGGGAGAACAGGGTAATGATCCAAGGGGTCTGAAATGCCGCTTGAAGGTTTGCACCGAAAAGTCCTGCCAAAATACCGGCTATTGTATACGCAACCGCCATCGAAAGAACATACACCACAGAGAGCCAGAATGCTTTTTTAGTCCCTAATCCTGCCCCTTGTGCCACAATGACCGATGAGATAATCGGAATCATAGGGAATACACACGGTGTTAATGCCAACAATAGACCGAACCCAAAAAAACTCAGAATAATGAACCAGAGGCTTCCCCCCTGAATCACATCCGCAATTCGATCCGTTTCAGAAGTTTTGGGTTCCCCTTTAGAAGCACTCACCTCCATTTTTGCCGTCTCAACTGCCGGAGCTTTTAAAATAGAGCCGCCAGGAGCACTCTCTTCGGTCAATTTAGCCGTATCAATAGTAATCTTTAGTACGGTTTCGATGGGTTCATAACATAATCCTGCGGATGAGCATCCTTGATAGGAGAGTTTTACACCGATAGTTTGTTCACCGCTGACATCTGTACTTTTAGAGAGTTTAACCCGAATTGCCGGAGAGGTCTCAAAAACACGCTCCCCTTCGTGATCGACTGCTTTATTCATTGTTACGGAAGCAAAATCGATCCCGTCTTTAGGATTGGCATCTTCTACTTTAAGTTTATTTTCATACAGGTAAATCATCTCGCCAAGCTCAATTTCAATACCGACTGTATTGTCATCAATGACGCTGATTTTAGGTTTAAATGCCTCATCGGGCTGTAAAAATCCAACCGCCCATACATTCAATGAAAAAAGTAAAAATAATAGTAAACGCATAAATAACCTTCTTAAAAATTCATCTCCATTTTATCACAATTAGCTGTAATGAAACGTAGGGAGAAACATTGTTAATATTTTTCAGCTTAGACATAGCCGTAAATGCTACACTACCCGTAACTTTACACGGAGCCTTTTATGTCCAACCGTCTTGCACGAGAAGATTCCCCTTATTTACAACAGCATAAAGATAATCCCATAGAATGGTATCCATGGTGTGACGAAGCGTTTGAAAAAGCTTCATCAGAACACAAAACTATCTTCATAAGTATCGGATACAGCAGTTGTCACTGGTGCCATGTGATGGAACATGAGGTGTTTGAAAACACCGATATTGCCGAATTCGTCAATCAGCACTTCGTCTGCATCAAAGTAGATCGTGAAGAGCGTCCCGATATCGATAAACACTACCAAGAGCTCCATAACCTCCTCAATCGGCGCGCAGGAGGATGGCCTCTCTCTATCTTTTGTACTCCTGAAAACAAACCGTTTTATGCCGCCACCTACATCCCTCCGTTCAATCGCGAACGGATGATGGGCTTTAGCGAGTTGACTGCTATCATCGCCGAAAAAGTAGCACAAAATGACGAAAAACTGTTTCAAAATGCCGATGAAATCACCGCGTTTATGCGACCGAAAAATGAGAGTGTTCAGGCAACGGTTCTAACTGAAAAAATCATCACCCAATTTACTCAGCAATCACTCCATAATTATGATGAGATCAACGGCGGTTTTTCAAAATCACCGAAATTTCCTCATGTCTCTACCCTCAAAACACTCCTCACTATTAATAGACTGCAAAGTGATGAAAAAATTAAAACGATCCTTACCCATACCCTCGATTCAATGGCTTTGGGAGGGATGTATGATCACGTTGACGGCGGTTTTTGCCGCTACAGTACCGACTCTGAGTGGCTGGTTCCCCATTTCGAGAAAATGACCTATGATAATGCCCTCCTCTGCGGAGTGTATGCCGAAGTAGGAATCCTCTACAACAATGAGTATTATCTTCGTATTGCCCGTGAATGTGCCGATTTTATGATGAATTTCATGATGGAAGACGACCTCTTTTACAGTGCTAGCGATGCTGACAGTGAAGGGGAAGAGGGGAAATACTTCGTCTATAGCTATAACGAAATCATAATGGCACTGGAGAAATGCTCTGTTGCCAACCCCCTTGAGGCGGCACGTCTGATCGGTGCAACGCCGGAGGGAAATTTCGAGGGGCACTGCATCATCCGCTTCTCCTCTCATGAGCGCCCTGAGTGGTTTGAACCTTTCAGAGAAGAACTGCGTATACTGCGTCAGAGCCGCATCTACCCCTTTATCGACAAAAAAGTGATTACGGCATGGAATGCGATGATGATACACGCCCTGTTTGTTTTGGGAAGAAGCGATACAACCTATAAAATACAAGCACTGCGCTCTTTAGAAAAGCTCGAAACCGCCATGTTTATAGAGGAGCAGCTTAAACACTCGACCCTGATCCACAAAGCACCTAAAATAGAGGCGTTTTTAGAAGATTATGCCTATCTCTGCCGTGCCTATATCGAAGGGTATCAATCGACGCTGGATGAGCGATACCTCATTCAAGGACAACGTTTTGCGAACAAAGCGCTAGAACTTTTTTATGACAAAGGAAAATGGTATTTCAGCCGAGGAGCTTTTACCACCGTGGCAGAGTTGGATGATGGTACCTACCCCAGTGCACTTGGAATTATGGTGAATGTACTCTTTAGCCTTGGGATGTTGGTTGATTCGAAATACACCCATTTTGCCTTTAAAAGTCTCGAATATGTCTCCGTTAAACTGATGAAAACACCGATCTACTATCCTACCCTCACCGAAGAAGTGATACGCCATTTAAGAGGAGAACGTCTTATCAAGGGTAAATCTGACACTTTAGCTCAGATTACAACCTCTTTCAGTTACCCGTTTGTTCTTCTAAAAAATGATGAGTTGCTTGATGAATTGACGATCTGCGGTGAAACTTCTTGCTTTTCAGCTACGAAAGAGATCACAAAACTTGATGATTTAATCTCTTCAACGTTATAATTAAAAAAATTAGGAGCTATTAATGGGTGCAACAAGTGCAATGGCAAAAACCGAAATAAGTGAAGCTCAAAAAATTGAAGATGTTATTCATGATGATAGACGAAAATCAAAAGAAGAGAACGAACAAGAGCGTCGAAGCAAAAGCAACATCGAAGAGAGACTTCCCGTCTGGGTAAAAAAATCAGTTTTAGAGTACGAAAAAGAGTTAAAAGAGCTCCAGATTGAGCTTCTCAAACTTCAAAACCATGTCAAGGATAAAGGGCTTAAAATCCTAATGATTTTTGAAGGGCGTGATGCTGCGGGCAAAGGGGGTACGATAAAGAGGATTACCGAACACCTTAACCCCCGAGGTGCACGTGTCGTCGCACTCGATAAGCCATCCGATGTTGAAAAGACACAATGGTACTTTCAGCGCTATACTGAGCATCTACCGAGTGCAGGAGAAATCGTCCTCTTTGACCGAAGCTGGTACAATCGAGGCGGTGTTGAACCGGTTATGGGGTTTTGTACTCCCGAGGAACATCAGGTGTTTTTAAATCAAGTCAGTGAATTTGAACATATGCTGGTCAGTTCCGGAATTATTCTCTTTAAATTTTACTTTTCCGTCTCCAAAGATGAACAAGCCAAACGGTTCAAAGAGCGTAAAACCGATCCACTCAAGCAGTTTAAACTCTCACCCGTCGATGCCAAGTCACAAGATTTATGGGACAAGTATACGGAGATGAAATACTCTATGCTCCGAGCCTCTCATACCGGAACGTCTCCTTGGGTCATTATCCGTTCCGATAACAAGAAAAAAGCCCGGATTAACTGTATTAAGCATATTTTATCGGGAGTTCAGTACGCTTCAGCGAAACAGCCTGATTTGAGCATATCGAAGAAAATTTTGATTTGGGGCGACGAAGAGATTAAATTGATGGAGACGGCACTCCACCAAGGGAAGCTGAAAGCTAAAAATATTTAGTTAAGAAAGTTTAAAATCTCTTTTTCAATGTTCTCTTTATCGATTACGGTGTCTTGTGTGATCGGTTTAGAGAATAGCCCTTTTATCATCGGAGGGATCGGTGTCTTGGCCGTTTTTGAGATGGATTCAAGAGCGTCGATATCATTTGCGTCTTTCTCTCCGCTAAGGGCATTTGCAATCGTCGGAGAAAACTTCGTCCACTCTGCAGTTGAATAGACAATCGTTTTTAGAGGCTTAGTGGCACAACAATCATACGCTTTGAAACAGGTCGCCGTATGGGGATCCATCAAATAGCCCGCATCATACGCCTCTTTGATATACCCCTTCCCTTCTGCTCCGTTACAATAATCTGCTGCAAAAAGGTTCTGAATTTTCATCGTCTCATCATCACTCAATGCATAAAAACGCTCCGCTTCGAGACCCGCCATCAACTCTTTCGTACGCTCATTTCCGAAGAAATCAAATAAAATACGCTCCACATTGCTGGAGATAAGAATATCCATAGCCGGAGAAGTCGTTGCTACGACATGCTCGCCGCGCAAGTCATAACGCCCTGTATTAATGAGACGAGTTAGGACATTATTTTCGTTCGAAGCGATAATAATTTTCTCAACAGGAAGTCCCATTTTATACGCGTAATATCCCCCGAGGGCATTCCCGAAATTCCCGCTTGGGACATCAAGATAAATTTTTTCACCCAGTGTAATAATGTTTTTTCGAACCAATTCAAGATAACTGTGGATATGGTAGATGATTTGAAAAATAATCCGTCCGAAATTCACCGAGTTGGCGGCGGAAAGGGAGATATTTTTTGCTTTCAGCGCATCTTTAAACGTTTGAGAGGCGAGAAGGCGTTTAAGGGCACTTTGGGCATCGTCAAAATCCCCTTTGATCCCGATGACTTTGAGATTAGCCGCATCTTCGGTCACCATTTGAAGACGCTGAACGTCTGAGGTTCCCCCATCGGGATAGAGACACGCGACACGAACGTTCGCTCTGTTTTTAAACGTCTCTAACGCTGCAGGACCTGTATCACCGCTCGTTGCCGCCAAGATGAGATACTCTTCACCCCGTTTTTGAGCAATTGAACTTAGAACGACGCCGAAAGGCTGTAACGCCATATCTTTGAACGCACGGGTCGGCCCGTGATAAAGTTCACTCACATACAAATCATCACGCACTTTGACAACCGGCACGGGATTGGTCGGATCATCAAATTTGTCATAGAGGGATAGCGCTTCATCGATAACGGATGGCTCAATATCAATCGCAAGAGTTGTCAACAAATCTTTTGCTAACTCTTTATATGAAGAACCCAAATGCTTCGTAAGAAACGCTTCTCCCAAATTTGGAAGTTCAGTAGGAACGTATAAACCGCCAAACGAGGCAATCGGGCTTAATATCGCCTCTGAAAAGGTAACCTGCTCTGGATGAATTCCGTCATTTCCGCGTGTTTCTATAAATTTCATGGGTTCACTTTATAAAATTTTCGTGATTATAGCAAAGAGGCTATCACGTAACCCTTAGAAGCTTCAGAACATTTTGAGTAAAATGCAGCAATTGTCCATTATCAAGGAAAAACGAATGATTAAAGCGATTTTATATGTAATCATCCGAGTGCTGTTTCGGGTAAAAGTGGTCGGTGAGTTTCAGCGCGAAGAGAACCACACCGTGATCATCGCCAACCATCAATCGTTTTTGGACGGGTTGATTTTGGGGTTATTTCTCCCGATATCTCCCGTATTCGTCGTCAATACCGCAATCGCCAAACGTCCATTGGTACGGCTATTTCTCTCTCTGGGTGAGTACCTTGCCGTCGATCCCTCCAATCCGATGGCGATCAAACAGATTATCCGTCTCGTCGAGAGTGGACGACCTGTGGTGATCTTCCCTGAGGGGCGGATCACTACGACGGGGAGTTTAATGAAGATCTATGAGGGTTCGGCATTTGTCACCCTCAAAACCGAAGCAACCATCCACCCCGTGATTATCGAGGGGGCGACGTTCAGTACCCTATCGCGTATGGGAAGCGACCATCCGACCCGGTGGTTTCCCCGTATTACCCTCACCTACTGTACCCCGACACGGCTAGTCATCAGCGAGGGGGGGAGTGCTCACGAGAGACGTACCAAGTCGGGTGAAGCGATGCGAACACTCTTGCAAAAATGTCTTTTTGAATCACGCCGTCCGAACGATCTCTACGGGGCATTTCTCGATGCGATATCCATCTATGGAAGTTCTCGCGAAATTATCGAAGATACGAAACAGATCGAATACACTTATGGTCAGCTCCTTACGATGACGCTTGGGATGGGACGGTTGATCTCACGTCACAGCATGGCAGGTGAGGCGATCGGAGTGTTGATGCCGACCGCTGTTCCGACTTTGGCTCTGATTTTAGGACTTAGTGCGTTTGGGCGAACTCCTGCGATGCTCAACTTTACTGCCGGAGTAGATGGATTACAAAGCGCGTGTGAGGGAGCCGTGATCAATACGATCATCACCTCCAAAGCGTTTGTGGAACAAGCCAAACTCGAAGCGAAACTGGGTGCATTGAAAAACGTCCGTCTCCTCTACCTCGAAGATCTAAAAGAGGAGATGGGGTTAATGGATAAGCTCTGGTTGATGGGGTATGCCCGCTATTTCCCCAACCGTGTACGGGTCAAATCCGATCCTAAGACACCGTGCATCATCCTCTTTACCTCAGGCTCTGAGGGGAAACCCAAAGGGGTAGTCCTCTCGCACGAGGCGATTTTGGCGAATATCGCCCAAATACGCGCCATCGTTGATTTCTCAACCGAGGATAAGGTGCTTAACGCGTTGCCGATTTTTCACTCATTCGGACTGACCGCAGGGACACTGTTGCCGATTTTGGGCGGGATACGCCTCTTTTTGTATCCGTCACCTCTACATTACCGCGTTATCCCTGAGATAGCATACGATCGATCGTGCACTATTTTGTTCGGAACCAGTACCTTTTTGAACCATTATGGCTTACACGCCCATCCGTACGACTTTTACCGTCTTCGCTACGTCGTTTCAGGAGCTGAAAAACTCTCTGCGAGCGTCAAAGAGCTATGGTTTGAAAAATTCGGAATACGGATTTTCGAAGGATACGGGGCTACCGAAACGGCTCCCGTCATCGCCGTCAATACCCCTATGGCATATCGAAGCGGCACCGTAGGGCAGATTTTACCGGGGATCGAAGCGAAACTCATAAGTGTTCCGGGGATCGATGCGGGGGGAATTCTGCACGTCAAAGGTGCCAATGTCATGAGCGGTTATTTACGTGCTGAGCATCCCGGATTTTTGGAAAAACCAACCTCTGAGGCGGGAGAGGGATGGTACGATACGGGGGATATCGTCACGATCGATCATGAGGGATTTATCCGCATCGCGGGACGGGTAAAACGGTTCGCTAAAATCGCGGGGGAGATGATCTCGCTCGAATCGGTCGAGAAACTCGCCCTCACTGCTTCACCTGCATACGTTCATGCTGCATCATCACAAAGTGATGAAGCCAGAGGGGAAGCACTCGTCATCTTTACAACCGATAAAGAGCTTAAACGCGATCTCCTCCAACACGCTGCACGCACAGGGGGCTACCCTGAAATCGCCGTTCCTAAAAAAATCCTCTATATCGATACCATCCCAGTATTGGGAACAGGTAAAACCGATTATGTCACCCTCAAATCAATGGCGGAAGACGCATGAGCAGTCCGATCTACCTCCTCAAAACCCGCCGTTTTGCCCCCCTCTTTGGGACTCAGTTTTTAGGGGCGTTTAACGACAACCTTTTTAAAAATACCCTTGCGGTCATCCTCACCTTCCAAGCCGCTGAGTGGACGAGCCTCTCCTCTGCACTCCTTGCCCCACTGATCGGCGCGATATTTATCCTCCCGTTTTTCCTCTTTTCGGGGTTGGCGGGGGAGTTGGCCGATAAATACGATAAAGCACGACTATCTCGTATCGTCAAAGTGTGGGAGATTTTTTTGATGGTAATCGCTACGGTGGGGTTTGCGACCCATTCGTTTACGACACTCCTCATCGTCGTATTCGGTATGGGGATGCACTCGACACTGTTTGGCCCCATCAAATACTCGATCATCCCTCAACACATGGGGGAAAACGAGCTAATCAGCGCCAACGCTCTCGTCGAATCGGGGACATTTGCCGCGATCTTGCTGGGGACATTGATGGGGGGGATAGTATCGGGAATCCCCAACGGCGGAGTAATCGCCGGAATAGCCGCAATCGGGGTCGCACTTATCGGGTACATTTTTAGCCGCTATATCCCCTCTGCCCCGTCCCTCTCGCCGCAGATGCCGTTTTCATTGAATCTTTTTGCTCAAACATTCAATACCCTTCGCTTAGCCTACCAAAATAGGATCGTATTTCTCGCTATCCTTGCCATCTCGTGGTTTTGGCTTTATGGGGCGCTGCTGCTCTCCCAGTTCCCTTCGTTCGTTCAAACGGTATTGATGGGGGATGAAACGACGGTGACGATCCTGTTGAGTCTTTTTACCGTCGGGATCGGTGCGGGTTCCATCCTTTGTGAACGGCTTAGTCATCACTCCATACGTCCCTCGCTTGTCGTTATCGGAGCAATCGGGATGGGACTATCGGGGATCGATTTTGCCCTCACCGCACAATATTTCACTGCGGTAGGAGAGATTAACGCCAACCCGCAATTTTTCCATATCCTCTTTGATTTAACGCTCATCGGGGTGTTCGGCGGACTTTACAGCGTTCCCCTTTATGCCCTGATGCAAAGACGAAGCGAAGCGCACTCACGCTCCCGTATTATCGCCGCCAACAATATCCTCAATGCCCTCTTTATGGTCTCAGGAGCGGTTGTGACGATGATACTTTTGGAGGGTGGATGGGATATCCCCGATATTTTACTTATGATAGCGATAGCCACTTTATTCGTTGCCGGAGTAATAATTGTGAAGTTAAAACAAAAAAAGGGTTAAAGACTACAGAGTAATCTGTGTCCCAACGCCTTCAGAGGTGAAGAGTTCGAGCAAGATCGCGTGTTCGATCCGTCCGTCGATGATGTGGGCTTTTTGAACTCCTGCATCGACTGCTTCGAGACATGAATCGACTTTAGGAACCATACCGCCGCTAATCGTACCGTCGGCTTTGAGCGCTTCGACCTGAGCTTCGGTGAGGGTTGAGAAAAGCTCTTTATCTTTGTTGAGCACTCCCGAAGTATCCGTCATAAAGATCACTTTGCATGCACCGATAGCCGCCGCGATAGCCGATGCGGCAAGGTCGGCGTTGATATTGTATCCCGGATGACCCACGATAGGATCACACCCGATAGGGGCGATGACGGGGATGAAACCCTCTTGCAAAAGATTATGGATGACCGAGCCGTTCACACTCTCAACCCGCCCCGTAAGACCGAACTTCGCTTCGTCTTTGGGCTTGGCTCGCAAGAAATGGGCATCTTTGCCGCTGATACCGATAGCTTTGGCTCCGTAGGAGTTGAGCAATGACGTGATCTCTTTGTTGATCTCGCCGCTGAGTACCATCTCGACGATCCGCATCACTTCTGGGGTACTGACCCGCTCACCGTCAATAAACTCGGTCGGAATTTTCAGATCACTAAGGAGCTGAGAGATACGGCTGCCGCCGCCATGTACGATCACCACTTTCACCCCGACAAGGTGAAGCAATACGATATCCTGAGCAAATTTAGCTTTGAGTTCATCAGAGGTTTGAGCCGACCCGCCGTATTTAATGACAACGATCTCATCACGAAACTCTTTGATGAACGGCATCGCGTCCATCAAGGTTTTGACGGTATCAATTTTTCGCTGCATTTACATAATCCTTCACAGTAGTTATTAACGTCTCATCCAACGTTATGGAGAGCTCCAAAACGGAAAGGTTGAGTTTTTTATAAGACGACATTTTAACCAAGTCTTTGGAAGTTACCAAGAGACTTGTCGCTCCCGTACGCTCTACGATCATTTCAAGCTCCCCTTGGGTAAAGAAATGGTGATCTTCAAAATAAATTTTCTCTATTACCTCAGGCAAATAGGGATCAAGCCGCTCAGGGCGTGCAATCGCCGTTACCAATACCATTTTTTCGGTTGGTTTTTTTATGCTGACAGAACGTTGAAAAGCTACTTTTTCCATCAAAACAATCGTATCTTTCCCACTCCACAGCTGTTCTCGATACGCACCGGAAGGGAGGCAAAAAGGGTTTGGAGTAGGCACCGCGATTAGTAGATCGAGCTTTTCGATAGAGTGTTTCCCGTACCCGTCATCGAGCAATACCACTTCACATCCCATAGCTTTCGCCTCTGCGATACCCCGCTCTCTGATCTCACTGACAATTACCGTAGCACTGGGAAGAGTCTCTGCATAGAGCATCGCTTCATCGCCGCTTCGAATCACATCGCACAATATCGTTGATTTGTCTTTGACGACAACCATTCCGCTACTTTGTCGTCCGTATCCGCGCAATACAATCGCCGGTTTTTCAAAATGTTTAGCCAATTCGATAACGACGGGAGTTTTACCGCTCCCTCCCACGGTGAGATTACCGATACTGACAATCGGTATTCCAAGCGATTTCGGAACACTTCGTCGATAGCGAATATATGCCAGTAAACAGTAGATCCAACTGAGCGGTAAAAGCAGTAAAGAGAGGATTTTTTGGATCAGCGAGGGGTTGTACAGATACCGTTCACCCCATAAGACCCAAAAACGTTTCAAACGCGTGTAGAAGCTACATCCAAAATTGCGTCACAGATCTCTTCGACCTGATCATCACTGAGTGCCGCGTAATTCGGGATCGAAAGTACCTGTTGATAGTTGCGC
Organism: Sulfuricurvum sp.; assembly: GCF_030691015.1. Taxonomy (GTDB): domain Bacteria; phylum Campylobacterota; class Campylobacteria; order Campylobacterales; family Sulfurimonadaceae; genus Sulfuricurvum. The sequence continues at coordinate 235,613 of NZ_JAUYFF010000002.1, read as the reverse complement.
AGCGCTACCGGGAAATCATTGACACGCAATGAATATTTCGATTTATAATAACTGAGTAGATGAAGCGGTATGTAATGCAACCCGCACTCGATCCCACGAGCTGAGAGCTCTCGTGCAAAGGAGTCACGGTTTTTGTCTACCTTGATGATATACAACGAATAAGGGTGTTCATCATTTGCAAGTGGAAGTCTGATATGGGGAGCATCCGCCAAACGCTCATTAAAGAGTTCAGCAATTGAGCGCTGACGTTCGATATTCTCATCTTGTTTCTCAAGCTGAATCAATATGGTAGCCGCATCAAGAGGACTCATCATATATTGGCTTCCGATATCGACGACATCATAGATGTAGCCCAATCCTTCATCTTCGATTACCATCGCGTGATTGCGAAGTGAGCGCGCGCGCTCCATAATATCTTCATCATCACACACCAACATCCCGCCGTTACAAACGTTGCGACGTAAATGGGGGCTGAAATCAAAACAGGTGATATCGGCACCGGTAGAGCCGATTTTTTGCCCTTTGTAGGTTGCACCTAAAGCATCCGAAGCATCTTCAACGATTTTAACATCGTATTGTTTTGCCATCGCATACAAGCGATCCAACTCGACACTTTGACCTGCGATATGAGAGACAATAACCGCTTTGAGTTTTTTGGATTTGTTTTCAGCCAAGTAAGCTTCGAGTTTATCCAAATCGATCGTAAACGTATCAGGATTGATATCGATAAAAATCGGTTCCGCATCAAAATGGCGAACAACTTCAGGGACGGAAGGGTAGGCATTGATGGAACAAAGAACTTTATCGCCCCGTTTCAAATCAATCGCCAACATTGCCAAATGAAGTGCTGCCGTACCGTGCGACGTTGCTAGAGCATACGTTGCTCCGACATACGATTCAAATGCCGCTTCTAAATCTTCGACAATATTCGGTGCTTCCCCGTCGAACACTTCGTCAATCTTCTCACGTTCATCTCCGCCGACTTCGACACGGTAAAATGGAATACTCATATTCTCTTCCTTTTTTATAGGGTAATATCTCTGGGATAATTAAAATCATGGTTGAGCGTCCGTGACGTCAATTTTGCGATTACCGGCATACGCCGTTTAAACTGATTCTTGTAAATTCTTTTCACTATCATATCGACTAATTGAGGGTTTTCTCCATCCGAAATCATCTCTTCAACGCTATGACGCTCTTCAACATAGTGCTTTAAGACACGATCAAGCTGTGCATACGGATAGCCGATTTCTTCCTCATCACTCTGCCCTGCCCACAAATCTGCCGAAGGGGGTTTGTCGATAATCGTCTCAGGAACCCCTAAATAGCGAGCCAACTCGAACACTTCTGTTTTATACAGATCGCCGATCGGATTCAGAGCACTTGCCAAATCTCCATACAGCGTTCCGTATCCGAGCATCAGTTCACTCTTGTTGCTGGTACCCAATACCAAAGCCCTTTCGCGTGCAGAAATATCAAATAATGTTACCATTCGTAACCGAGCAGAGAGGTTGCCGATCCGCAGCGGTGACATATCGGTGGATTCATACGCACGAAGCATCGGTTCTATACTGTGTGTTTCGGATCGTAGTCCAAACACGTTGCATAGTTCTTCCGCATCATCGAGTGAGTTTTGGGATGAATAGTGTGAGGGCATTTTGATACAGAGGAGATCATCACCGAACGCACGATGCGCTAACACCGCTACGACCGCAGAATCGATCCCTCCGCTCAGACCCACAACCACTTTACGTAGACCTGTTTTACGGACTTCCTGACTCAGAAATTCACTCAAATATCGGCTGATCAGCTCGTATTTACCCACCACTTAACCTTATTTTGGTATTAACTATTTGTATTATAACTAATTCTATAATCAAAGAAGTCAACATTCGGTTAACGAAATGCGTGCCAATTCATCCTTGTCAAATCCGGCCTTTATTCTCGCGGCACAGTTGATATCTATTTTACGGGGAAAGCTGTTGGGATAGTGCTTTTCAATAATCTCGAAATAGCTGGAAGTGCCTTTCCCCTCGCACTGACAAGCATATTCAAACCACACATCCCCTTTACGGACATGATCGATCTCTTCGTCTAAAATTACATGCAGCGCCGCAATAATCTTTTGTATCATCGAATCAGACGCATGAGGCTGTAATTTACGTAAAATAAGGGGAGTCGCATCCAATCCGTTGGCTTCGAGATAGCGTGGTACTACCGCCATCCGCTCATGTAAATCCAATGTACGCATGGATGCTTCAAACAGTGCATCATGCACAGGATACTCACCGTAATAACTTCCCAGTTCTTTGAGTAATGATTCAATCATCTCGAAATGGCGCACCTCATCGTCCGCCACAACGAGCCAATCCATCTCAAATTTTTCGCCACAATCACGGAAACGGTACACTGCATCGAGAGCCAAATCAATGGCACTGTATTCGATATGGGCAATCGCGTGGAGAAGGAGAATTTGTCCATGAGGGGTATTAAGTTTCGTCCGTCGGGGAACCTCTTTGGGATCGATGATCGTACAATGTTCGAGGTAAGAGGGGTAGCTAAAAACAGTGGGTTCAGCTGCGCTATCGCGTGTAACATCGCCGCAACGATAGGCATCGTAAAACTCTCGAAAGAGGTCTATTTTTTCACGTGGAGCAGAGGTGGTTAAAAGGGTTTCTAAAGTGCTATAGAGTTCCATAAAAGCCATTATATCGTATACTCTCAATTATGAAATCATCCGAAAAAGCCTACACCCTCTATATCCTCAAATGCAGTGACGATACCTACTATACGGGGATTGCCGTCGATTTAGAAAAACGGCTGAATGATCACAACACATCGGAGAAGGGAGCCAAATATACCCGCTACCGCCGTCCTGTTACCCTGATGTACAGCGAAATGTGCCCCGATAAAAGCAGTGCACTCAAACGGGAACTCGCTATCAAACGGATGAAACGCTCACAGAAAGAGGCATTATGGATCTGTGGATAAAAATTGTACTCCTTCTCCTCATAGCGGCATTGGTTTACCGCGAAATCCTCAAATCAGCAGCACAGCATCATGAACGCCCTGTCCAAAAAGTAAAAGCAAGTTTTATGAGCCTTGTAATGGTAGGTACTTTGGTAGGAGCTTTCACGTACCTAGGGATGTCAATGACGTGGATCGAAACACGTGATTTACGTCCCATTATCCCTAAAAACTCCCCTCAGATGGTGAGTTTGTTTGACCGTGGTGTCATTGAGCTGGAGGGGATGGTGATCAAAACCAATCTTGCCGAAAAAGGGGAACTCTCCACCCTCGCCAATGAACTGAGCAAAGGTTGCAACAACGATCAAGGATGTGAAGTTCAAAAAATGTTTGACTATGTCACTAATATCCCTTATAAAACTGACTATACCAGCCGTAATGCCAAAAAAGTGGTAGAGAGTAACTGGGGTGATTGTGATGATAAATCCAACCTCTTCGCCTCATTATTGAACGAAAAAGGGTACGAGTATCGCTTTGTCTATGTGCCTCATCATGTTTTTGTCGTTGTCCACCTAAGTGATACCGACGACCTCCCCTTTCTAAGTGCCAAACTTAACATAGAGGGAAAAAACTTCTACTATGCCGAAACTACTTCTGAGGGGGCTAAAATCGGTGAATTCAACGGCCAGTTTCCCCATTCGTTTGAAGGGATATACGATATGAAAAGAAATAAACCCGAAGAACTGAAAAATGCCAAATTTTCGATTGTATAATTAACATTTAAATTCAATTTCTTCATACTTTATCCAAAAATACTCTCAATTTCTTCTTTACTAATAAAATAATTTAGTGTGGGGGTACTATCTAATTTATTGTCATAACTTAAAAAAAATACAGGGTTTTCTTTTGTGCCTTTCGATGTACTCAATCCAACATAAGTGACGTTTTCACACATTGGCTCCTGTTCTAAAATAATAATTGCCTTCTTTAGTAAATCTTCATAAGGTTTTGTCTCTTCAAACAATTCGGGAATGAACTTATTTGTTTTATTAAAATAAATAGAATCGTCTTTATACAAATCTTCTATTTCATTACGTTCTAATTCATATAAATCATTTTTGTGATTCATTTTGTAATATTTAATTCCTCTTCCTTTTAGTATTTTCATGATTAGTTTAATAGTATTGTCGGGTGTTCTATATCCAAAATAAATTGATTTAACAGATCGATTATAAAAATGGTATAAGCCACTTACGCCTGTTACGATTCTAAACTCTTCTTCATGTTTCCATGAAATGCTTTTGGTAGCTAAAAGTTTTTTTGTCACAAAATGATCGTGTTGAATATCTTCCAAACTGATGATTGGAAGATATTCTTTGTATTCTACGTCACTAAAAAACTCATCATTCAGTTGAAACTGCTTTAAAATATCTAAATCATATTCGATGCAAAAACCTTGATGTGAATTTGAATAATATGCCCATAAAAGTTCATTATCATAATTTTTACTCAAAGAATAAATACCAAACTTCTTGGCTTCGATTATAAAAGTATTCAAGATGCTTTGAAACGACTCATCTTGTACAAGAGGAGACATCTTTTTTACCAATGAATCAAATAAATTAATTTGTGCTTCATTGATTTGAATTTTAGCTTCTTGTATGTCATTTAATGATTCTAGACTCGCTGAATAAAACTGGTTATTCATTAATGCTTCAATATCCCTAACTGAACCACTTCGATACTTATAAACGTTCAAAATTATTTTCCTCCACAATCACTAACTCATCTTCATTTTTAAAATAAAGCTATTATAGCAAAGGACAATCCCTTCCTCCATTTATGCTACAATCCCACTAAAAAAGAACACATTATGGAAATCTTAAAGCGCCCGATGGGCGACTATCAAACCAACTGTTATATTGTTAAAATCGACGACAAAGAGATCATCATCGATCCGGGGATGGGGGCGACTGAGTGGGTTATGGCAAATGTAAAGAATCCCGCAGCGATCCTCAATACCCACGGCCATTTCGACCATGTCTGGAGTAACAGTGAACTCCAAAAGAAACTGAATATCCCCCTCTACACTCCCAAAGGGGATGTGATGCTGCTCTTAAACAGCACATGGATGCCGGGACTTCCCCCATCAACTCCCGATATCGAAGTAGACGGTGACCAAACATTCGACATCAGCGATATCGAAGTAAAATTTCACCATTTTCCCGGCCATTGCCCCGGCTGTTCCATGATTGAGATCGGTGATGTAATGTTTAGCGGGGATTTTTTATTCAAAAACTCAATCGGGCGGGTTGATTTCCCCTACTCGGATCCAGAAGCGATGAAAGAGAGCTTGAAGAAGTTTTCACAGATGAGGGAGGATAAAACGCTTTACCCAGGACATGGGGAAGCAACAAGCGTCTATGCGGAACAGCAGCATGTCGCGTATTGGATTCGCTCGATTTAAGTGTCGATATTTTTCAAAAGGTCTAGACGGAGAACATGACGCTCCGTAACGACCGTTTTAAACTCCCCTTCAAACACTTTAATCTCATGAACGAAGCCGCGAACCGTGACGTTACGCTTTCGACCCTCTTTTTGATGTTCGGTCGCTTCAAACGTAACACTGTCTCCGACTCTCACAGGCGCTAAAAAGAGGCAGTTACATGAGGCTAAGACGACATTGGGTTCATTCACGGCTACCATAGCGGCGAAATCAGCTGCACTGAAAATAAATCCGCCATGTACCAGCCCCACGTCATCGGCACGCATAACTTCTGTCGTATCCAAAACTACTTTTGCGTACCCGCTTTCCAACTTAATAATCTCTCCGCTGTAAACGGTATTGATTCTCTCATGCGTATTCAGTGCCGTTTGCGGACTGATCGCTACTTGAATCATCTCATTCATAATATCTGTCGCTTGCTCTTTAGCCAAAATTACCCTCTTTTAATCCGTATGTATCCCCGCTTGGGTGCAGGGTAGCCCTCTATTGTTTTACTACTATCGGCAGGATCGAGAAAATCTTCAAGGCTTTGCGATTCGATCCAATCGGTTTTACGCTGTTCATCCGATGTCGTGAGTACCGTACCCAACACTTCAACGGAGGTAAATCCGGCACGAATACACCAGTTTTCAAGAGCTTTAAGGGTCGGAACAAAATAGACGTTGGTGATTTTTGAATAACTCCCGCTCGGGCAAAGGGCATACGGCTCGTCTCCGTCAATGATAAACGTATCGAGATAAATCTCTCCCCCCTCTGCCAAACCTTGAGCAAGAGCTTTGAGCATTGCAACCGGATCGCTTCGGTGATAGAGTACACCCAGACAAAAGATAACGTCAAATTTTTCTTCATAATAGGGCAGATGCTCCACTCCGAGGAGTTCATAGACAATATCACTTTTGACGTAGTGGTTGATGAGATCAAACTGCGATTGAAAGAGGGCTGAGGGGTCAAATCCAACCACTTTGGCGGGTGCATCTTCGAGAAAACGGAACATATAATAGCCGTTGTTGCACCCGATATCGGCTACTTTTTTACCCGCTAGATTAAAATGGGGACGGAGAAAATTGTATTTAAGGTCTGAGCGCCATTCGGTATCGATAAAAAGACCGAACAGATCAAACGGCCCTTTTCGCCATGGCATCATAAGGCGGGCAACACGTTCAAGTTCTGCGATATCTACCGTCTCTTTGGTCGTTACTTTTACAGTATTGCCGAGTTCGACAGTAGATTCAATCTTCGGAAGCTTCTGTAACGCTTCACGCAGCGGAGCGATATTTTTCCATGTCATCCATTTTGAGCGCTCTTGCCGAACCGTATTTAAATCCATCGTGACTCCTCACATTTGTCCTGAAATTTTATCCGTTTTTGGCTAAAATGCCCCCATGCGAATAGAAAAAAAAGCCACCCTTATTTCCACTATTGTCGCCTTTTTGTTGGTGACATTTAAACTCACTGTCGGCATTATCAGCGGTTCCGTTGCTGTATTAGCCTCTGCTATCGATTCATTACTCGATATGGTCGTATCACTCTTTAACTATTTCGCTCTTCATAATTCCGACAAAGAACCGGATGAGCATTTCAACTTCGGCCGCCGTAAACTTGAGCCTCTCGCCGCCGTCATAGAGGGGACGATTATAAGTCTCTCAGCCCTCTTTATCCTCTATACCGCCATCTCAAAAATGGTTCAGGGGAGTGTCATAGAGCATTTGGATATCTCCATCGGGGTAATGGTAGCATCCCTGCTCATCACGGCAGGGTTGGTCTTCTTTCTTAATAATGTTGCCAAAAAAACAGGTAACATGGTTATACAAGCCGATGCACTCCATTACAAAACCGATTTGCTCAGTAATGGAGCGGTTTTAGTCTCGCTCGTCTTTATCTCTTTTACCGAATACACGTTTATCGATCCGCTACTCGGGATCGGAATCAGTATTTATATGATTTATTCTGCTTTTCCTCTCATCAAAGAAGGGATTCTTATGCTCCTTGATGCGGCACTCGATCAAGAGAGTGTGACCAAAATCACAAAACTTTTAAACTCTCAACTCGATATCAGTAGCTATCATGATTTGCGTACCCGCCAATCAGGAAGCGAAATTTATCTGAGTGTTCATGTCGTCTTTAGCATCAGTACTTCTTTGTATGATGCCCATTTGGTAGGAGATCGAATCGAGCTTGGTCTGAAAAATCTTTTCCCTGACAACAATGTTTACGCCCTTATCCATCTCGATCCGTATGATGATTCTGACGTGGATCATACAGATTAAAGAATTCTTTGCCTCAAAGTGAGACAAAGAGGTTAACGTGCGTATTCGATAACTCTGCTTTCGCGAATAACGCTCACTTTGATTTCACCCGGAAACTGCACTTTTTGAGAAATTTCATCGGCAATCTCACGGGCGATCAATACCGTTTCATCATCATTGACACTCATCGCACTGACAATAACCCTTACTTCACGACCCGCATTAATCGCATAGGCTTGTTTAACCCCCGCTTTTTGGGTTGCGATCTCTTCGATCTCACTTACTCGGCGTAAAAAGCTCTCCAATACTTCCCGCCGCGCACCCGGACGGGCGGCAGAGAGGGTATCGGCCGCACACACCGCCGCACACTCGATACTTTTAATATCTTCGTGACCGTGATGGGCATAGATAGCATTAAGAACCACCGGGTCTTCGCTATAGCGTCGGCATAGCTCAGCACCGATATCGACGTGATTGCCGCCGTTATCTTGCGTCAATGTTTTACCGATATCGTGCAATAGTCCCGCACGCCTTGCAAGTTTGGTATCTCCCCCCATCTCAGCTGCCATAATCCCTGCTAAATGAGCGACCTCTAATGTATGAGCAAGTGCATTTTGCCCGTAACTGGAGCGGTATTTGAGTCTTCCGATAAGTTTCATCAGCTCAGGATGGATACCTTGCAGTCCCAACTCGAAAACGACCTCTTCCCCTTCACGGGTTGTCGCTTCTTCAAATTCATCGCATACTTTTTGGTACACTTCTTCAATCCGTGCGGGCTGAATACGGCCGTCTTGAATCAAAAGTTCTATCGTTTTCACAGCAATTGCACGGCGATAAAGATTAAAACTGCTGACGATAATCGCGTTCGGTGTCTCATCGATGATGATATCGACTCCGCTCACCATTTCAAGGGTTTTGATATTACGCCCCTCTTTACCGATGATACGCCCTTTGAGTTCATCATCATCGAGCTGAATAACACTGATCAGTCGCTCTGCCGCATACTCTCCGGCAAACCGTGACGTTGCCTGTGCCAAAATATAGTTGGCTTTACGTTTAAGCTGCTCTTTGGATTGCTCTTCCATTTCACGCATTTGACGCGCCAGTTCCAAACGCTCACTGTCGCGCATTTGGTCTAATAAAATTGCTTTTGCTTCGTGTGCCGATAACCCGGAACGCTGCTCTACAATCGCCCTTAACTGTTCACTTTTTTGGCGGTAGTCTTCTTTTAATTTCTCTAAAGCACGTTCATTGCGTTCTAAATTAAGCCGTCTGTTTTCGATCGTATTCCGCTCATGGGCAATCTTTTCTTCTTCACTGTGTCGAAGAGTTTCAAACTCACGTTCAGCACGTTCCATCTTTTCTTCACGAAAAGAGAAATCTTTTTTGACTTGCTCAGACGTCTCATCGTACCGCTTTTGAGCCTCTTTTTCGATCTCACGCGATCGTAGTGAAGCACGCTCTAAAATCAGGTGTGCTTCATTTTCAATCGCTTTGGATTTTGCTTTCGCCTGCTCTAAATAGAGATCAAAATGTGAGGCGGTAATCTTTTTTGAAATTAAAAATCCGACTAACCCGCTGATGAGGGCAACTGCGCCCCCTACGAGTAGTTCGTTTAACATTGGTTTTCCTCATGCCCTGAGCCCCGTATGGGGTAATGAGCAGGTCTCCTTGCACGTCGTAATCATCACATACATTTTGCGTCGTTTGACACGCGCATGATTGAATAAAAATCGTAAACGGTTTCGTTTTCAGGGTCGGAAAAAATCGATCATACATCCCTTTACCGAAACCTACTCGGCGCAGTGACCCGTCTACCCCTACTACAGGGACAATAGCTACATCTATTAAATTATATTTTCTATACGAATTCCGCGGCTCATAAATCCCAAAAGCTTTACATTCCAACGGGTGCCTAAATGGTACCATTTTGAAACTGACGCCATCCATAAACGGCAAAAATACCTTTTTGTCCCGCCGTAGCGATTGAATTGTTTTACGAATATCGGCTTCAAAACCGATCGGCCAATAGAGCAGTATCCGTTTTCCATCCAAAGCTTTTATGACCTGTTGTAATTGTTTGTTAACGGTTGCGTCACGAACCTTTTTAGTGCTAGGGGAGAGAGACTTGAGCCGATTTAAACAATGAGCTCTAAAATCACTTTTGGACACTTTTTACCTTTGCTTCGTTATAATCTTCATTATTTTATCTAAAAAAAGGTTTTGTATGCGTTTTTCAACCCTCCTAATCCCTTTACTCTCATTAACCCTTCTTTTTCAAGGATGCAGCGAAGAGTCCGAAAATGAAGCCATGGTTTCAACTGCTAACTTTACCCTCATGGATACCCAAGGCAAAAGCTATAGTGTTGAAAAAAAAGGAACCAATTTCACCCTTGATGCGGGAGATGATAAAGTTGTCCTTTTCGATATCTTCGCTACATGGTGTCCTCCGTGTCAAGCAGAAGTGATGCACCTCGGAAATTTACAGAAAAAATACGGAGACGACCTCATCATTATGGGAGTCACTATCGAAGAGGATAAAAGCAACGCCGAACTCGAAGCTTTTCGTGAAAAGTTCAAAGGGGGAGATTACCTCATTGCTAATAAAGCCGACAATCAGGCATTAGCCCGTTCCATTGCTTCAACCATCGGTGTGGGGCAGCAGTTCCCTATTCCCCTTATGGTCCTTTATCATAACGGAGAATACGTCACCCACTACGCCGGAGCAACCCAAGAAGAGATTATCGATCGTGACATCGCTCTGGCATTAGGAAAATAAGTATGTTTTCATTCATCAAAAAAGGGCTTCAAAAAACCGTTGAAGCGATTAGTGCGATTATTCCTGAGAAAAAAGCAACTATCAGCAAAGATGAGCTCGAAAATATTCTCCTCGAAGCCGATGTCGAATACGATCTGGTCGAAATCATCCTCAGAGAACTGTACCAAAACGACATAACCCGCGATCAGCTTCGATCCAAACTCCTCGCAACGCTGAGTTTTGCCCAAAACACCCTCCCTGATAATCCTAATAAACCGACAGTGAGTCTTATCATCGGTGTTAACGGTGCAGGAAAAACGACCACCATCGCCAAACTGGCACAACACCATCTGAACAACGGTGAGAGGGTTATCCTCGGTGCGGGCGATACCTTCCGTGCCGCCGCTATTGAACAGCTCACCCGCTGGGCGGACAAACTCGAAATTCCTATCGTCTCTTCCCGCCAAGGGCATGATCCCAGCGCCGTCGCTTACGACACCATCGAATCGGCTAAAGCACGCGGGTTTGAACAGGTCATAATCGACACGGCAGGACGGCTCCATACCCAAACCAATCTCGGAAATGAGCTGAAAAAAATAGTCCGTATCTGCGATAAAGCCCACACAGGCTCACCGCACCGTAAAATTCTCATCCTTGACGGAACGCAGGGCTCTTCGGCAATTGCCCAAGCCAAAGCGTTTAACGAGATGGTAGGGGTGGATGGAATCATCATAACCAAACTCGACGGTACGGCCAAAGGGGGATCGGTATTCTCTATCGCCTATGCCCTATCGCTTCCGATCCTCTACATCGGTGTCGGGGAACAGCCAGAGCATTTGATACCGTTTAACAAATATGAATTTGTGGACGGTATTTTGGATGCGATTTTTGGGGAAGAATCCAGCAAATAATGGCCAAGAAAAAAAACGTCCTCTTCGAATGTCAAAACTGCGGATTCACCACCCCGAAGTGGATGGGAAAATGTACCAACTGCGGCGGATGGGATAGCTTTGTCGAATTGAGCGAACAGCAGCAGGAGGTGATTAAGCTCACCTCTACTTCCTCCCCATCAGGCAATGTCAAGGCAAAAGAGATCACCCAGATCGTCGAGGAAAATACCGAGCGATTCACGAGCGATGATGCCGAACTCGATATGGTGCTAGGCGGCGGTGTCGTCCCCGGCTCACTCGTCCTCATCGGCGGAAGTCCGGGGGTGGGGAAATCGACCCTGCTTCTGAAAATCGGCTCAAATCTCGCAAAACAGCGCCGCAATGTCCTCTACGTATCAGGTGAAGAGAGCGAAGGGCAGATCAAACTCCGCGCCAACCGTCTGGGAGCCAATGTCGATAACCTCTACCTTCTCGCCGAAATACGGTTGGAGCAGGTACTCGCTGAACTCCATGAACGCGCTTACGAGTGTATTATCATCGACTCGATTCAAACTCTCTACTCCGAAACCATTGCCTCTGCCCCCGGATCGGTGACACAAGTACGACAGATCACCTTTGATCTGATGCGAATCGCCAAAGAGCGCCGTATCGCCATCTTTATCATCGGACATATCACCAAAGAGGGTTCCATCGCGGGACCGCGTGTATTGGAACACATGGTAGACGTTGTCCTCTATTTCGAAGGGGACAGTTCTCATGAACTCCGTATTTTAAGAGGGTTTAAAAACCGTTTCGGCCCTACGAGCGAAATCGGTGTCTTTGAGATGCGGCATGACGGTCTCGTATCGGCAAAAGATCTCTCGTCGCGCTTTTTCAACCGTACGAAGTCCCAAAGCGGTTCTGCCCTTACGGTAATTATGGAGGGTTCACGACCTATCGTCCTTGAAGTACAAGCCCTAGTCAGCGATACCCACGCCCCTAATCCAAAACGTCAGGCAACGGGATTTGAAAACAACCGTCTCAATATGCTCCTTGCCCTACTAGAGCGCAAACTCGAAATCCCTCTGAACAGTTACGATGTCTTCATTAACATTACGGGGGGTATCAAGATCACCGAAACCTCCGCCGATTTGGCGATTCTCGCCGCTATTATCAGCAGTTTTCGAAACCGTGCCATCTCCAAGGAGACCGTGTTTATCGGTGAGGTCTCCCTAGTCGGGGATATTCGAGAAGTCTATCAACTCGACCAGCGGCTCAAAGAGGCGGCCTCTCAGCAAATCACCAAAGCGCTGATTCCAAAAAAACCGATCGAAAAAACAACCATAAAATGTTACGAAATTGACGAAGTAAGTAAACTATTGGAATGGTTTTAACCTAAATTTTCGTATAATAAACGAATCATATACCAAGGATATTTTATGCCAGTATGTTCTATTGTTGCCGATCACAAATCTGAAGAGCGATACACTAAACTCTCACTTGCCTATTCAACGGAAGAAGAACACCAAATAATTGAAAAAGCCATCGCAGAGTGTACTCCTCTATGTTCCATCCAGCCTAATATTTACGGCGGTTCCGTCACAGAGGGAAAAAGAATGATCACCATCGAATACAATGATGATTGTGACCGAGAGGGTGGAAAAGTGTATGATGCTATTATTAAATATTTAGGGATTGAAGAGTGCCGTTAAGCAAAAATGCTGTGGATCTAAGCGTCCAACGTCTCAAAGAGTTTGCGGACGGCAATGAAACGTTTCAACAAACCTATTTTAAAAAACATGAAGCGCAATTGCTCAATCTCGTCAAAGAGGGACAAAATCCAAGAGCCCTTTTTATCGGATGTTCTGATTCCCGCGTCATTCCCGATCTCATTATCCAATCGAGTCCTGGGGATCTGTTTGTCGTTCGTAATGTCGGCAATTTCGTCGCTCCCTATAAACCCGATGAAGATTTTCACTCCACCGCTGCAGGGATAGAATATGCCGTATTGGTATTGGAAGTATCCGAAGTGATTATTTGCGGACACTCCCATTGCGGTGCTATCGAAGCACTTTACAAATCTTCATGCGATACCTCGATGATCCACACGGCAAAATGGCTTACCCTTGGGGAAAAGGCTAAGTCGATGGCGATGCTTGCATTAGGAGAGAACGCTCCGCGTGAAGAGCTGCTCCGTGCAACCGAACAACTCTCCATTGTAACTCAGATCGAAAATCTTCTCACCTACCCGTATGTAAAAAAATTGGTCGAAGAAGAGAAACTCTTTATCCACGGATGGTATTATGATATTGAAACAGGGGCTATCGAATACTACGATCCCGATACCTACCAATTTCGTCCGCTCAGCGAATTAGGGGATTAATTTTTCCCTTTGTCGTTACATATCTAAGTACAAAAATAGCGCTGAGAGAAAATAGTTAGTAATAAAAATTGCTACTGCCGAATAGACGACCGCATAAATCGTTGACTCCCCTACTCCGCGTGCTCCTCCGTTTGTGTGATATCCGATATAGGTTCCGATCGAACTGACAATAAATCCAAAAATTGCCGCTTTAATGATACCGGTCAAAATATCATCGAATTCACCTAGGCGCAGTAATGTCTCTTGATAGCTGATCGGATTAATCCCTAAAACACCTGTCGAAATAAAATACCCCGATCCTATAGCGATAAAATCGAACCAAATCACCAATAACGGCAGTGAAATCACCGTTGCAATAATGCGGGGAGTAATGAGATACTCTTTCGAATTAACCCCCAAAATATCAATTGCATCAATCTGTTCACTCACCCTCATCGTCCCAAGTTCAGCCGCCATTGCACTGATAGAACGTGAAATAAGCATCAATGACGCAAAAACAGGGCCAAGCTCTCGGCTAATAGAGAAAAATACGGTGTATCCTATAAAGTTTTCGGCACCGAATTGATGAAACCCGTTATAGAGTTGTATTGCCAAAACCATCCCCGTAAAGAGTGCGGTAAGGGTAACGACTCCCATACATCCCAATCCGATGACATCGATCTGTGCCAACACGATTTTATACCGCTTGATAGCAAGGGGGTAAAGTTTAAAAAGTTTTGCTTGGAATAAAATAAACAAGCCAAAGCGCTCAATCGTCATAAAAGCGTGGACAAAAGGGCGGCCTATATAGCCTAAAAGCGTCTCTACCATCAAGTTTTCCTTCTTTTCATCTGCTAAGTTTACCAAAATTTAGGTTAGGGAACGTGGCAAATTTCATAAGTTTCTCGCTACAATAAAGAATTAACTTTGACCCAGGAGCTATGGATGGCTGAAAAAGAGAAAGACGAACACGCAACAGAGGAAGAAGGAAAGAAAAAATCGAGCAATATGCTCTTGATTATTATCATTTCCGTATTAGTACTTATTTTAGTAATCGGAGGGGTCGTCGCCGCATTAATGATGGGTAATCATGATGCCGAAGCGGAAGCGGGACATGCGGCTAAAACAGAAGTTGCTGCAGATGCGCACGGCACTGAAGGGGAAGCAGCAAATGAGGCAACCGGAGGTGAAACCCATGTCGGAGGCGAAGCGATTACAGAAGTGGGACTTATGTTTCCACTCGATACCTTTACCGTCAATCTTTTAAGTGAAAGCGGCCGCCGTTATCTTAAATGTGAAATAAATCTCGAAATTGAAGGGGAAGAACTCTCTCCTGAACTTGAGACTAAAAAACCGATCTTCCGCGATATTATTATCCGAATTTTGAGTTCGAAATCACTTGAAGAGATCTCTACCATCAAAGGGAAAGAGAAACTGAAAGAACAAATCGTCAATGATTTGAATATGCGTCTCAAAGACGGTAAAGTCAAAAACGTCTACTTCACCGACTTCGTGGTGCAATGATCGGCATCGACCTTATCAAGCTTGATCGAATGAAACGCTTCTTGGAGCGTTTCGGCGATCGGGGACTTCATAAATTTTTATCTGGCAATGAAATTATCTTCGTTAAAAATTACCGCAATGCCGCAGGTTTCTGGGCAGCCAAAGAGGCATGTGCCAAAGCTCTCGGCTGCGGTATCGGAGCCGAATGCGGTTTCCACGATATTATCCTCTCTAAAACTCCCAAAGGTGCTCCGCTAATCGACCTTTCGCCTGAAGTATGTAAACGTTTCGGGATTACCGATCTCTCGGTATCCATCACTCATGACGGCGAGTATGCAATCGCCGTCGTAGCACTAGAAAAATCCTCAAAATAACCAAGGTCAACCATGCAATCTTCTGAACTTATCACTATCCAAAAATATGCGGCACGTCACCATATCAGTATTTTTAGCGTCATTAAAAAAACAATGAACGGGGAATTGCCGACCGTTGTTAAAGAAGAGAACGGCAAAGAGGTAACCTATATCGTTATGAATCCCTCAGCAGCTCAGCCGCAAAACGAAGTGCGTAGTGATGATACTGAAGAAATCGAAATCGATTATAAAAAAGAGTATGAAGCACTTCATAAAGAGTATCTAATCCTCAAAACAAAATACCAAAAGATGGTTGAAATGTTGGAAGGGTAATTCACCCTCCCCCGACGAAATCAAGCAGTTCTATCGTATCACCCTCTTTTAAAACCGCATTCCCCCACGCATCTTGTTTTACAATCTCCATATTAAGAGCTGAGGCCATTACACGCTCCTCTACCCCCAAAGAGCGGATAAGATCAAGCATTGTAGAGCCTTCATTCACGTCTCGTATTTCACCGTTTACTTTTACCTGCATAGTATCTCCTACATCGACATTTTAATAAGTTGTGCAATGGCAAAATTTTTCTTTGCCATTGCAAAATCGTACGGTGTTGCTCCGTCATTATTTTTCAGATTCGGATCGGCCTTCGCTTTCAGTAAAAAATCGACCACTTTCTCATTAGAGCTGAACGCTGCTTGATGCAACGGTGTAATCCCGTCGTTATTCGCGAGATTTATATCCGCACCATGCATCACGACAAAGCTCACAAGTTCCAAATCTTTTTTCTTAACCGCTAAAATAAGGGGGGTATTTCCCTGAAAGTCTTGTGCATTGATATCGGCACCGTTGTCGAGCAAAAGTTGTGCTATTTTTAAATCGCCCATTTTGATCGCGACATGCAATGCGCTCAATCCCGCTTTGTTTTGTTCGTCAACGTTTTTGTGGGTACGCAGATGATTTTTAATTTTTCCGATATCGCCTTCGAACGCTCCATCGTGTAAAACTCCGCCGAAGAGAACACTGGTTACGACACACGAAGTCATTAAAAAACGCATCTACTACTCCTTGACAAATCGAATCATCTTGAATCGCTCTCCCATGAGGGAGGGAGTAATCAAAATCTTCACTTTTTCGAGTTCTTGTGCATAAATCTCATCTCCGGCATGTTCTTTAAGTATTGCCAATAGATCTAAAATTCCCATCTCTACCAAGGCAACAAGCTGAGTAGCATACTGAGCACACATAATCCCCTGAGTTTCAAACGCCTCTTTAACGTGGGTGAAATTGACATCATAGGTGATATCGGTTTTTCCGAATGCTTCGAAACGGTTAAGCACTTCATCAAAAAGGGGAAACGTCTGATGCTCTTGATAGACACGAATCGAAAAATCGCTCCGTGCTTCCAACTCACCGTAGTCAAAACTCATAAATTCAAACCGTTTGGAACTCTCACTCATTGCGCTAGCAAACGATTCGTATCCTAGTGCGATCTCGCCGCGATCTTGCTTATATTTTTCAGCCAATGCCGTTATTTTAGAATCCTCAAGATCAAAAAGTATCTCATGGTTCAAGACGCGTCCTATTTTCCCTTTGTAAAAAAGTTCACAAGGAAATGCATCAAAAATTTCATTTGCAATAAAAAAAGTGGTCTCTTCATGAAGCTCAGATAAATTACTGTAGTGCTCTAACGTAACCGCATTGCCGAACGATTCGTCAAAATACGATTTTTGAGCAGTGCGAAGGTTCTCAAATCGCTCCACAATCCCAAATCGTAGAGTTTGCAATAACTGTGGACGAAGCGTATGAAGGAATTCGATAATATCCGCCAACAAATAGCCATGATGGGCACCAATTTCACAGATCAGCGAATCGGGACGCAAAAACCCCTCATCGAGACGTTTGATGATATGCTTCGCTATCGTTCCGCCGAAAAATTTCGAGGTACTCACCGCCGTATAAAAGTCACCGCTCTTACCGATCGGGCGATACGAGGCATAGTACCCCTCGGCTCCGTAGAGCCAATCGTTCATATAATTACTAAAACGCACGTGCTACCTTAGAGGGTTGCAATCGCTTTTTCAAGACGCACAAACCCCTCATCAATTTCACCCTTGGTAATCGTGAGCGGCGGAAGGAAACGGAGAGTATTACGCCCTGCTTTGAGGACGATCACCCCCGCTTCACGTGCAGCATTGATAATTTTACCCAAGGTATCCGCATCCACAACACGAAGTCCGCGCATCATCCCCAAACCGACGTGCTCTAAAAAAATCGCCGGATGGGCTTTTGCTAGCTTTGCCAACGACGTTTCAAAATAGAGAAGATGTTCATCCAACTCTCCGCTCTCTTTAATCTCTTCAAGGATATCAAGGACACTATTCGCTGCCGCCGTAGAGAGATAATTCCCCCCAAATGTCGATCCGTGATCGCCGGGGGCGAAAATATCTTTTTTGCTTGTCATTACGACACCGATAGGAACTCCTCCGCCGAGCCCTTTTGCCAAGGTAATGACATCAGGTTCAATCTCATAAAGGTTAGAGGCTAAAAACTCACCCGTGCGATAGATTCCCGTCTGTACTTCATCCACCATCAGCAAAACATCACGGGATTTGAGCATTGCGGCCAATGCTTGGACTTTAGCGCGATCTTGCGGCTGAACACCGCCTTCACCTTGTACCAGCTCGATCATAACCGCAATCGTATGCTCATCAATCAGCGATTCAATCTCGTCGATATTCTTGGCATACACAAACCCATCGGGGAAAGGGCCGAAATAGTTGTGCATCGATTCCTGACCCGTTGCTTTGAGAGCAGTAATGGTACGTCCGTGGAACGAATGATCCAACGTGATGATTTTATAGCGTTTAGGCATTCCGTCGCTCTCGCCGTACTTTCGAGCAATTTTAATCGCCCCCTCATTCGCTTCCGCTCCGCTGTTGCCGAAAAAACATTTCATATCGTAGCCGCTGAGTTGTACGATACGGCGTGCGCATTCGGCTTGAGGCTCGATGTAATAGAGGTTGGATACATGGATCACTTTGCTCACTTGATCGCATATCGCCTTGGTGAGGCGCTCATTGGCATGCCCTACACTGCACACGGCAATTCCCGCAGCAAAATCGATATATTCTTTTCCCTCGCTGTCAACTAAAACAGCGTTCTTCCCTGCCGTAAAACTGACATTTTGACGTCCGTAGGTAGGCAATATATATTTATCAAAATTTTTAGTCATTTTTTTGTTACCTTTATTTTATTTTCTTGATACACGGCACTCTCCCCCTCATAACTAAGGTGCGGAGGTGTCAATACATTCACATCCGCAGTACCTGAATAGATCAGCAGACAATCAACCCTTAAGCGCTCATCATGCTTAACTATCATAGTAACTTCTCCCGAGGGGGAGGAGAGTTGAACCCTCTCATCCGCTTCAAACCCTGCATCGGGATGGAAATAGACCCCATCAGGACGCTTAAACTGAGAATTTAGCCCTTTAGGGTACTTAGAGGTAATGAGATAAAACCCTTCACTCTTATCAATCTCCAAATCAACGGTGTCCAAAAATTCAAACTCGCCGTTTGCAAAACCCTCTTCATACGGAATCTCAGGAGAGTTTCGGCGATATCCGACACCCTCGCGAATATCCATTTGATTCCTGAAGCAATCTAAATAAAACAGTTCACTCTCTAACTCTATACCAAATGCTTCGCACAACTGACGAGTGAGATCGTATTCACTGATACCGATCTCACTTTCAACCATTTGAGCCATCTCTTGGAGAGTGTAATCACCGTACGAACTGCGAAAATCGTTTTTTTCCAAAAATGTTTTTGCCGGTATCACCAAATCAGCTTCTTGAGAGGTCTCATTCTCATACAATCCAAAATAGACACTCAAACCAGCCGAAGAAAATCCGCTTTTTACCCTGACAGAGTCAGGCATTTGAGCCAAAGGATTGGCACCTTGAATGAAAACACAATTATACTTCGAAAAATCAACAGTCGGCTTACTTACTCGATGAGACACTGACATGAACGGTATTCTCATACCGCTAAGAGAATTACCGAGATAACTCACTCCGCATCCCCTCTTTCCAAAAAGCCCCATAATAGCTCCGAATCCATCAATGCACCGGAGAATATCTGCACCGTCTCGGTATTTTTGAACACCGACACCGACGAAGATAATGCTTTTTTTCCCTTTCATTAGCTCTAATATAGCCCCGACTTCCCCTAGACTCACCTCTATGGCATCGAGCGTTGCTTTAATCCTTACCGTTTGAGTCAGTTCATAAAAATCGTTATATTCGCTTGCATGATTTTCTAAAAAATCGACATCGTGTACCCCTTCGATAATCGCGAATCGGCTTAAAAGTAATGCTAAGTGCAGATCACAATGGGGCTTGATTTGGATATGCAAATCAGCCTTTTGTGCTATCTCGGTCTTGATAGGGTCAATAACAATGATCGTCTTTCCCTCTAAATACGGCAAGAGGTGGGAGTGGGTCGTATGAGGATTACGTCCCCAGAAAACGATTACTTCACTCTCTTCTATCATCTGCGGCGGCACAACTTCATTCGCCCCTCGCCCTAGCAAAACACCTGCCTCACCGGCACCGTCACACAATGTACCTGACGTTCCGACCGCTTTAACAGAACCAAAAAAATGTTCGGGCGCACGCTGCATCAATCCGACATTGCCGCTCCCCCGATAGTACAGGATTTGATCACTCTTTGCGGTTTTCAATACCTCAATCAGTGTACCGATGGCTTTATCCATAGAGATTTCTTCACCTCGCAGCCTCGGAAGAAGTAATCGTTCTTGTTCTGTGAAATGATTGAGATGAGGACACAAATAACCTCGTGTTACAGGATGAGATTTATCACCCTTTAGCTTTCCATCCTCATTGACCACAACACGGCATGCGTCATAACAATCGAGGGGACAGGCTGTTGTTTTGTTCATTCTATCAACTTTATATTCATAAATAGTACATACACGAAAAAAATTTAACGTCTTTAGAGTATTTTACACTCCACACCCTTTAGGTTTTAGTAAAAAAAGCTGACGAATTGGATATCATTAAAGAATATAAATAATTTGAGGTCACTATGTCTCTTTTAGAACACGTCGACGCCGCAACCAACTTAGCCAAAAACAATGAAGTACAACTTTTAGTTTTTAAAATTGATATTGCTGAGGAATCTCCCTATTATGCTATAAATGTTTTTAAAACCCGCGAAGTCGTCGAAGCCAAACGCCATCATCTGACACAGATCCCAGGCGCGCATCCCCTTCTGGAGGGGACGATAGTTTTACGTGAACTTCAAATACCGATTTTGAATCTTCCAAAATGGCTCGGTATTGAGTTAGAAGATTCGAAAAAGAAAGCATCCAATCTACTCATTTGTGACTTTAACGGAATCATTATCGGTATCCGTATTATGTTCGCCTACCGTGTTATTAAAAAGAACTGGAACGAGATGCATTCCCCGGACAGTTACCGCCTTGGAGAAGACGGTCTCATCATTAATGACACACGACTCGATGACGGCAGCCTCTGTTTAATTCTTGATTATGAAAAGCTTTTAGCCGATGTCATTCCGCAAGCCATGGTTAATGTCGAAAATGCGACCAAGGCACTCCGAAACGTTACAATTCCCGATAAACTTAAAAACGGTGTCGTCCTCATCGCCGAAGACTCGAAAACAGCACAACGTCATCTACGACAAATTTTTGAACATGCCCATATCGGGTATCAAATGTTTAACAACGGAAAAGACTTGGTTGATTTTATTATGAGACATCCAAATCCTTCTTCCATCCCGGCAATCATCACGGACATCGAAATGCCGGAAATGTCAGGCTTTACCGTTATTCAACATCTCAAAGCTAAAGCCGAAACCAAAGCTATTCCCATTATTGTAAACAGTTCTATGACAGGTGAAAATAACAAGCGCGAAGCGGCTTCTTTAGGGGCTGACGGATTTATCGACAAAACAAAAAGTGAAAATATTTTAGCGCTTATTATTGAAAAAATGGGAGAGGTAAGTACAAAGCTTCTCCCTAGATAAGGGAGAGAAGAAAAAAGAGTTATTCTACTACTGCCAATACTTGGCCAGCTTCGATTTTATCATTCACATTTACATTGATTGATGTTACTTTTCCATTTCGTGGTGCGACTACATCGATTTCCATTTTCATCGCTTCTAAAATCATAATTTTATCGCCTGCATTGACACTATCACCAACTGCTGCAACAAGTTTAAATACTGAACCCGGAAGTTCCGCACAAATCGCGTTTGCATTTGCTACAGGTGCTGCTGCAACCGGTGCTGCTACAGGTGCTGCGACTGGAGCCGCAACCGGTGCTGCTACTGATACTGATTGAACATTTGCGTTACCATCTACGATTTGTACGTTATATTGTTGTCCGTCTACGATTACTGTGTACGTTCCATTTGCCATTGTGAAATTCTCCTGTTTTAGTGTTTGTTGTTTTGATTCTGCCGTTTTCGGGCTATTTTTTCGAACATTGATCGTTGCTTCCCCTTTAAGGAAAGCGATCCCTTTTACATCACATGACGCAGCGATGAAAATATTCTCATCCGTTGCTTCAATACCTTCGTTACTCAATTTTTGAGTCCAATAGGCGATTGATTTTGTCTCATCACGATCGGCGATGTCGATTGCATGATCGGTAGTCGGTTCGAGTTTAAGTTGCTCTTGTGCAATAGCAACTACCATAGGGTCAGGTTCAACCGGCGTTTTGCCGAAATAACCTAAAACCATTTTCCCATAACCCGGAGCAATTTTTTTCCATGGCCCCAAAAGAGCATTGTTCAGCGCTTGCTGGAAGTAAAACTGAGAAACCGGTGTTACCGACGTACCGTATCCTCCCCGTTCAACTACTTCACGCATCGCATGTATCACTTCCGGATAACGATCCAACATGTTGTTATCACGCATCATCTGGGTATTAGCAGTCAGTGCACCTCCCGGCATAGGAGAGAACGGAATGAGAGGTGAAACCTGTGTCGCTTCCGGCGGCATGAAATAATCGCTCAAACAATCGCCCAATACCTCTTCGTATTTGAGGATTTTTTCGAGTTCAAGTCCGCCGAGATCGTAATTCATCCCCTTGGTCGCATGAAGCATCGTCAAGATATCCGGTTGTGATGTACCGCCGCTCACAGGAGCCGCCGCCATATCAATACCGTCTACTCCCGCATCAAGTGCCGCGAGATAAGCCGCAACACTCACACCCGCAGTTTCATGGGTATGTAGGCGTAAATGAGTCCCCTCAGGAACAAGACGACGTGCCATTTTAATGGTTTCATGGATTTTGTGAGGGCTCGACGTTCCGCTGGCATCTTTAAAACAGATTGAATCATACGGAATACCCGAATCCAAAATTTCACGAAGCGTTTTTTCATAAAATGCAACGTCATGAGCTCCGACGCATCCCGGAGGAAGATCCATCATCGTTACAACGATTTCGTGTTTTAATCCATGATGGGCAATACGCTCACCGGAATATTTAAGATTTTCGACATCATTAAGAGCGTCAAAATTACGGATGGTTGTCGTTCCGTGTTTTTTAAACATTTTGGCATGCAAATCGACCATTTCACGGCTGCCCGTATCGAGCATAACCGTATTAACCCCGCGTGCAAGGGTTTGAAGATTTGCATCCGGTCCGACGATGGCGCGAAAACGATCCATCATGTCAAACGCATTTTCATTTAGATAGAAAAAAAGGCTTTGGAAACGGGCACCGCCTCCAAATTCGAAATGTCGGATTCCCGCCTCTTTGGCCGCTTCGAGCGCAGGGAAGAAATCTTCCATCAACACCCGCCCGCCGAATACCGACTGAAAGCCGTCACGGAACGTAGTGTCCATCACATCGATGTATTTTTTTGCCATTTACGTAATCCCTACTTTTTTATATTGTTGCGGTGGTGAATTGCAGCTACCAGTGCTGCGATTCCGAGCATTCCACCATTTTGAGAATTTTGTGTTTCATGATGGTGGAGTGCGGCTGCAATAGCAGCGACTTTTGCTCTTACATCGCTGTTTTCCAAATCATGGTGGTGCAATGCCGCTGCAATCGCCGCTACTTTGGCACCTTGTGTACGATCATGTGATGCGTCACTTGCAAAGTTCTGAGATTCCGGGGCATTCTTGGATTGAAACATTGTCAAATATTTCATTACTTTATTTAGTAATGCCATTCGCTACCCTCTATTAAATTTGCACGCGTAATCTTTACACGATGCGTGATTCTAGTATAAAGTTCATTAAAAAAGATTTACTGTGTCCTGTTTCAATGAACCTTTTAGTTTCTTTCGTTACAATCCGCCTCATTATTTTATACACAGAGGTGCCTCATGGATCTAAGCAAAATCGGTTACGGCGAAAATCCGGATAAAGTCAAAGCAATTATTGAGATTGCATGCGGATCAAACATCAAATATGAAGTTGAAAAAGAAAGCGGTGCACTTGTACTGGATCGTGTTATGCACTCTGCCATGTACTATCCTGCAAACTACGGATTTGTCAATAAAACACTTTCTCAAGACGGCGATCCGGCTGATATCTTGATTCTTACCGAATATCCTATGGTTGAGGGGTGTGTAACTAACTGCCGTCTTGTCGGTGTTCTTATTATGGAAGACGAAAGCGGTATCGATGAAAAATTGCTTGCTGTTCCGACATCAAAAATTGATCCTACTTTCGAAGAGATCCAAGACCTTGAAGATATTCCAAAACATACCTTGGCTAAAATCAAAAACTTCTTCGAAACCTATAAAATGTTAGAGCCTAATAAATGGGTAAAAGTAAAAGGGTTTGAAAATAAAGCATCCGCTGCTAAAATCCTTGAAGACGCTATCAAAAACTATAAAGAGTAATGAGCTATGATCGATTTCGACTCTCCTGATTTTTTTGCCTATGCGATTTTCGGATTAATATTGAATTTTGTCTTTTCTATCGCATTTGGTTTGTATTTAAGTAAAAATATCGGAGTCGAAGAGATGATGATTTCCAAAGGTGAACGTGAGCAGCCTTGGTGGCTTGCCCTCTCGCTCGCCGTCCCTTATGCGAAAATGGCTATCACCCTTTATCGTGTTGCTATTTTACAGCTCTATTTTCTTGATCGAGGGAAAAGCCACAAAGAGTACTGGGTTTATCTTACCTCCAATGATGAGCATCCTCAACGCTAATTTTCTTCCTTAATACAAAACGCTCTAATCTGTGTGTCGTACAATCCGCTTTTTTGCATTTGGGCACCTTGACGTGAGCGCTTTAATTTTCCGTTCCACTCAGTGTTATCAAATGCCGGATCAATAACCGCCAATCCCATCCGTAGCAACATTTCACTGTAGGTTTCAGTTCCGTTGGCATAAAGGACACATCCCCCTTTAATC
Organism: Sulfuricurvum sp.; assembly: GCF_030691015.1. GTDB lineage: Bacteria > Campylobacterota > Campylobacteria > Campylobacterales > Sulfurimonadaceae > Sulfuricurvum. Next base: position 210,623 of record NZ_JAUYFF010000002.1, on the reverse strand, counting down.
GTCTCAAAATGGTACGACTGTTGAATATGTAAATAGTCACGCGCAAAATTCTTATCACGCGGATGAGCTTTATAATACGTATCAATCGCATTCTTACACTCTTGCGGATTGACACCGCTCAAGATCATTTTTTCCAACGGTATAACCCCGAACGGTTCACACGGAACAGGAATATTTTTATACAATAGCTTCATTTTGCTATTATTCTCGATCGATGTGAGAAGTCCGACCGTAATTTCACCATACAACGGTACCATACAAATCAATAGTCCGAATAATCGGACAAAAAATGTTTCATTTTTACTCATGGGATACTTTTTTACCCTTTTTTTTACTACTTTTAGAAAACTTTTTACCTTGAAACTTAAAGTAACATCTGTATTTGCAACATTATACAACACTATTAACCCATTATGTCTCCGAAACTTAATCGATGCTTTCCCGCTGTGTGGTAGCATACACCCCTTTTCTATTACTTTTTCTTAACTGATTCATTTAGAAAGGCCACACCATTGTTATATCCTTCCCAGTACCCTAAAATTTCACATTCCATTTCCGAGGTGTAACTTTTGAGATTTCTTTCCCTGATACTACTGTTTGCTTTATCCCTTTTCGCTGATGCAATGACCCCTAAACAACTCCATGTATTACAAACCGTACGTGATGTCGCAAAATCAATTCCTGATAAAAACGGCAATACCTATGAGAATACACTCAGTGCGATTTGTCTAACCGAAAGCAGCGCAGGCAAATATGTTATCGGTGATTTCAAACACAAGAAATCGTTTACCAAAGCCTCTTTAGGCCCTATGCAAATTCAAGTTGCTACCGCACGGCATGTTTCCAAAAACGTCAAAAAACTCCGCTGGCTCAATAATCTTAGTGATGTACAGCTGGCAGGACGTTTATTAGGCGATATTAGACTTTCTGCAAAAATTGCAACCCATTATCTCGTATTATTACAAAATCAACGGCTTGATCATTTTTATGCTATCAGCGGTTACAACGGAGGGACGACAAACCGCCCCTACTACAACCGTGTTATGAAAAACATGGATTTGGTCAACCACCTCATCACCTCCGGTAAGCTGTCATAATTTTTAAGCTATAATACTCCGATAAAGATTCGGAGGTTTTTATGGATGATGAAAAACTAAAAGTTGTTTTGGCGCTTCTTAGCGGTGTAATTTTTAGCTTAGTCTTTATTCTCCTCGCTTTCATTCTCCCTATCAGTTCCCCAAAAACTCCTCCAAAAACTATGGATTCCGAACTTCAGAAACTCTCAAAAGCCTATAAAGAGAGTCAAACGAAACGTCCGCCGGAACAGCAACATCTTTTAGATAAACAGAATCCTCCTAGTAAATAATTTTAATTATCCTATACTATAAGAAATAGGAGTCTCCATGAAAATAGCTGTTTCTTCGTGTTTATTAGGTGAAAAAATCCGCTTTGACGGCGGGCATAAGCATGATCACTTTGTAACGGATGAGCTGGGGCGTTTTGCCGAGTTCGTCCCTTTTTGTCCTGAACACTTAGCCTTTGGTACACCGCGCCCTTCTATTCGGCTTCTAAGATCTGAAAATCAACTCATTGTTCAATCCAATAAAGATCAAGTTGACCTCACCCAACGTCTTCTCGAAACAAGCCGTAATGAACTCTCCAAAATTTCAAATGAACCCCTCTGCGGGATTATTTTTAAATCCAAATCGCCCAGTTGCGGCCTGAATAGTGCCAAAACCTATCTCGATAACGGCTTCTGCGAGGGAAAAGAGGACGGTATTTTTGCCGCAATGTGCCGTGAACGCTACCCGTTGCTTCCGATGGAAGAGGAGGGACGTCTCCAAGATGCTTGGTTGAGAGAAAATTTTGTAATGCAGCTTTTTGCCTACGATGCCTATGAGCAATTCAAAACCTCTAACCCGACCGTAAAAGAGCTTGTCCAGTTTCACACCGCTTATAAATTTATGCTCCAAGCCAAAGACGAGAAGCTCTATCGAGAACTCGGTAATATCGTAGCCAATCACGATAAGCTCAGCTTTGAAATTCTCTTGGCCATGTATGAACTTGGATTTAAAACGGCTATTTCGCGTAAAAGCTCCATCAAAAAAACTCGTAATGTTTTAGAGCATTTGACAGGATTTTTCAAAAGTGAGCTTACGAAAGAGGAGAAAAAGATTTTGCACTCTCATATTAGTGATTTCGCCGATAAGATCATCCCGCTGATTGTCCCCCTCTCGACGATTTCCCTTTATGCACAAAAATACAATACGACCTACCTGCTCGAGCAAACGTTTCTTAATCCCTATCCTAAAACGCTGGCACTGCGTTCTCATATCGATGCGGGAAAATAACAATGCGACGAATTTTATGGTTTCGCCGTGATCTGCGGACGAACGATAATCCCCTTCTCTCTTTGGAGGGGGAGGTACTGCCTATCTTTATTTTCGATACGGATATTCTCGCTTCTCTCAAAGCGGATGATCGGCGTGTCACCCTAATTTTTAATGCACTAGTAAAACTAAAATCATCTCTTCAAGAACGGGGTCTTGATTTAGCCATTTTTTATGGAAAACCTCTTGAAGTTTTTAAATGGCTTTTATCGCAAAACACATATGATGAAGTATGTGCCTCTGGAGACTACGATACCTATGCTATAACGCGTGATCGCAATGTATCGCATCTTCTCCCCTTTAACCGCCTACGTGACACCTATATCTTCGCTCCTGATGAAGTCCTCAAAAGCGACGGAACCCCCTATCTGGTTTTTACCCCCTATTACAATCGTGCAAAATTACTCTTTACCCCCCACCACATGGTTGAATACCCGCACGCGCAACAACAACGGATAGAATTTGAATATCACTTTTTACACACTATTTCAGAAACGGGTCACTCGATAAAACCGATTGCCCTTGAATCGATCGGTTTTATTCCTCAACCGCTCACTCCAATGCAACGCCTCTCACCTGAAGACAAACTTGACCTTTTTGCCGAAAAAATTGAAAACTACTCACATAACCGAGACTATATGGCCCTCAACTCCACATCGGGACTGAGTACCGATTTGCGATTCGGGACACTCTCGATTCGGAGTCTACTACGATGGAGTGTGCTGCAAAAAAAACGGGGAATCGATACCGAAGCGTTTTTCAGACAGCTGATATTTCGAGAATTTTACGCGATGCTTTTAGTCCACTTCCCCCACTTAAGCGAACGAAATTTCCGTTATTCGTTTCATGGAATTCCCAATGAAGCATATTTTGAAGCATTTTGTACGGCACGAACGGGAGTCCCCATCGTCGATGCGGGAATACGTGAACTGCTGAAAAGCGGAGAGATGCACAATCGCGTACGGATGATTGTCGCATCCTTCTTTACCAAAAACCTCCTTTTACCCTGGCAGTGGGGCGAAGCTTTCTTTGCCGCTCATCTGAACGATTATGACGCGGCGAGCAATATCCTCTCTTGGCAATGGAGTGCGGGAACAGGAGTCGATCCGCAACCTTATTTTCGAATTTTCAACCCCTATACACAAACAACAAAATTCGATTCTGAAGGGATATATATCCGACAATGGCTTCCGCAGTTGGCAGCCGTTTCCACTAAAACTCTCTATAATGAAGCCTCTTTGTCCGCCTTACATTTAAACGATTATCCTCCTCCCATCGTTCAACATAAAAAGAGTGCGCAAGACGCATTGGCGTATTTCAAAAATTCTTATATTGTTTTGTGATAGAATTGCAACATAATTGTAATAATAAGGATATATAATGGTTAATTTAACCACGATTAGAGGGAAACTAATTGCATTGGTGGCGCTTAGTTTCATGATCTACGCGGCACTTGGATATTTGTCATACGCTAATAATAAAGATGCTAAAAAAACTGCTGAGAGGATGGTACTTCTCGGAGAAATCCGTTCAAACACCAATGAAACAGCCGTAGAGCTTCGCGGATATCAGCTGCTTTATACGGCAGAAGTTTTAGATCGCTACCATGCTGCCAATCAAAAACTTGATGATTCTATTCATAAGCTTTTGAAAATTACCCGTTCAGAAGAGAATAAAAAACGCTTAAATACAATGATTTCAGATCACCAAGAGTGGATAAAACTGAATGAACCCCGAATCAAAATTATCGGGGAAAATGAAAATGAAATTCACAGCTTCGAATTCAGTTCAACAGAAGATGGCAAAAAACTCAAAGAAATCACAAAAGAATCAACAGCTCTTTATCATAAATTTACCGAAGAGCAAGAAGAGTTAGTCAAATCGATGCAAGAAAAAAATCTTGCTACTCTCGATTCTAATGCCCTTACGATTGAAATTATTATCGGAATCAGTGCAACGGCCATGATGATAATTTTTTACTTTATCATCCAAAATATTATTGGTTCCATCTCTCGGCTCGAAGTGAGCATCGAAACTGTTTCTCAAAACCGAGATTTTACCCGTTCTGTCCGTATCGAAGGGGGTGATGAACTTGCCATCATGAGCCAAAAACTCGATGGACTCGTCAACACTCTCCGCCAAGCGTTCCAAGGTATTCGTTCCGCTTCCAGTGAGAACCTCTCCGTTTCGGCTGAACTCTCCGCTACAACTCTCGCTATCGGTAGAGCGGCAGAAGAAGAGGCAAAAATCGTTACACAGACAACGGTCGAATCAGATAAAATGAAAGAGGCGATGAAATCTTCAGCACTTGAAGCTCAAAGCGTACGTGAAAAAGCGCTTGGCGCACGCGAAAACCTCCAAGAAGCACAATCGGCGTTGCACAACACAATTGAGCAGCTCTCACATACGGTGCAAATGGAAGGAGAGATTAATGATCGTCTCAACTCCCTCTCCCAAGAAGCATCCCAAGTCAAACAAGTCCTTACGGTTATCGCTGATATTGCCGATCAAACAAATCTTCTTGCCCTTAATGCCGCTATCGAAGCGGCGCGTGCCGGTGAACACGGACGCGGATTTGCCGTAGTAGCCGACGAAGTACGTAAACTTGCCGAGCGAACCCAGAAAAGCCTCGTAGAGACCAATGCTACCGTCAATGTCATCGTCCAATCGATCAATGATATCACCGATCAAATGAACCATAACACGAAGCGTATCGAAACCTTGGTTCAAGCTTCTGCGGATGTCAATGATCACACAGAAACTGCTGTCTTAGCGTTAGCCGATACGGTCACCGCTATCGAAAAACTCTCGCATGATACACAAAACAATGCGGCCACCACCGAATCGATTATCCAAAAAATCGGCAATATCAATGAACTTTCTACCTCTAATGCCCGCAGTGTCGAAGAGATTGCCGCAGCAGCTGAGCATTTGCATCAAATGACGGAACAGCTCACCGCTCAAATTTCTGTTTTTCGAACATAAAATCTCGTCCGTTTCCCCAAGTGATTGGGGAACTTCTAACAAACCCTACGTATTCGATTGCCCCCTACAAAAATTAAGTTTTTCACCAAGTTCATACGATAATGAATTTAGTCGGCTGATTTTTTGATCCATCCGCTCCATAATCTCAATATTCGACAGCGAATCAGAATCAATATGAGTCATCTGTTCTGATGCGGTTTCTCCATGTTTTTGAAGCAGTTCGTAGCTCTCTTGTGCTTCCGTCATAGCTCTAATCGCCTCTCGCATCGCTGCAGTAGCCTCACCGATGAGTGCTTCGGAGGTTTCTGAGGTTTTTGAGAGTGATGCAATTGCCTCTGAACTGCTCACGGTACTGTCCGCTATATCACCCACCGATTGGATAATAATTTCAGTAGTAGCTCGTATCTCGGTCAAACTTGATTGCGTCTTCTCTGCCAACTTACGTACTTCATCAGCCACCACGGCAAACCCGCGTCCGTGTTCACCTGCACGCGCCGCTTCGATAGCGGCATTAAGGGCAAGAAGATTCGTTTGATCGGCAATATCTCCGATAATAGAGAGAATAGAACGGATTTGAGCCACTTCTTGTTCGAGTGCGCGAAGTTTTTGGGATATGATCTCTCCCTCTGCCGCACTCTCTTTTGCATTTCCTGCAACCGTATGAATACTTTTTTTCGTCATTTCAAGTTCATCGTCGGCTTTGTGTAATGAATCAACAACACTGTGTGTCAAACCTGACATCGTATGCAATTGCGTGCTGATAGAACTTATAACTTCAATATTTTTCTGTACCAGAGTTCTGGTATTCGTGACCTTGTGCATTACGTTGTTAGCATCCCCAACAGTTTCTGCACTAAGAGCTACGTTCTCTTTAGATACATTCACCGCTTGGAAAATAACGGTTCGGATAGTCGAGAGAAAATATTTCAATGAATGGGACAAGCGTGCAATCTCATCATTCCCTTTTTGATCAAATGAGGTTGTCAAATCAAGCGTCTCAGAGAGATTTTCCACCTGCAATGTCAAATGACTGAGACGATGAGTAATGAGGGCTGAAATCCACCATGAAATGATCCCTGCAATCAACAATGCCACGAAAAATATAAATAAACTTTTCATCAATAATGCATTTAGCGCAATACTAATATGATCAATCGCCATATCAGCACCGATCATATAAAGTTTTCCGCCGTCGGATTTATTTATCTGCAAGTAAGAGCGGAAATTTCCGTATTTATCGGAAGTATTTTCGTAAAATCGGTGCCCCTCTTGAAACCCTTTTCGAATCCCTTCACTGGCGTCATATTCGGTATAAAATGGATCATACTCATTCGCTTTGAGTTCATCCTCTGTAGCACTGCTTACTACCGTATGAATTTTATCCCCTTCCTTCACCATCAGATAAATATATTCAAAACCGTTTTCTTGCGCATACTTACTCAGTGCCCTCACCAGTTTCAAATGTTCAGCATCCTCCATTGGGCGGCTCATATCATATTTATCGACTAAATCGTTACCGAGATAGAGGGCACCCGCTTGAGATGCGATTTGAAGTTTCGTATCGACACTCTCCATATAGAGATTTTTTTGTTCCGTATAGATAAAGAGCATAAACAGCAAGCTTGCCATCGTTGCAATAAACAGTGTTGCCGCAATTACTTTTAGTCGCAAACTACTTTTTAGCATTTTTTAACCTTATATGTTTTATAAAGCAAATACTATTATTCTATTGATTAAATTTTGATTAAGTTTGTCTGTCAGACGTGAAGTGATGAGATAACTCTATTGCGGCCGCTTTCTTTTGCTTTGTAGAGTGCGGCATCTACTCTTTTGACACATTCGTGAACCTCTTCATCATAGATGAATTCTCCTACTCCGATGCTGATGGTTACAAATCCAATTGACTCAAACGGATATTCAGATACACATTTTCGAAGGTGATCTGCTACGTTCTCTACTTCTTCCAAAGAGGTATGGGATAATATAACAATAAATTCTTCGCCTCCCCATCGTCCAATTACATCAGTTTGGCGTAATGTTTTTTTCATCACATCAGCCAATTTTCGCAATACGTTATCTCCCTCTTGATGCCCTAAAGTATCGTTAATATTCTTGAAAAAATCAACATCGATCATCATAATACTGCAATGATAATTTTTATACCGATTAACTTTATGCTGCTCTTCATTCAGTTTTTCATCGATTTTTTGACGATTGTAAAGCCCTGTCAATTTATCCGTCGTTGAGAGAACAAGTAAACGGGTGTTATACCGTTTTAAAAGAATATAGCGCCATAAAAAAGCAACCAATAAAAGAAAAATGACAAGCAGTGCTTTACCGATTAAAGAACGGTCAAACCACGCCACCTGTTCAATCGTAGAGGTCCATCGGTTATAACTTTTTTGCATGGTTTCATCATCCAGCTGTACCACCATTTTTTCAAAAACACCATACAAAACAGGATTATCATTACGTACCGCAACACGCAATTCATCTTTTTCTTGAAGACGTGATGAAACTTTCAGACTTCCGGCATACTCTTTTTGTATATAAGATGAAGCAACAACAAGATTATCGATATACCCGTAGAGTTGACCATTTTCAACTTTTTTTAATCCGTCACTAATCGATTCGACTTCAATAATATTTAGATCTGGATAAAGTTTCTTTATACGATCAAATATCTCATATCCTTTGACAATTCCTATTTTCATACCATTAAGTGCGTCTATACTTTCGGTAAAAGGTTTCTCTTTCGTTGTCACCATTACATATGGCAGCGACATATAGGCTGACGTAAAATATAAATAGCTCTCACGATCGAGCGTTTTTGATGCCATTGATAAAATATCGCATTGTCGATTTTGCACACGCAACAGTGATTCGTTCCACGTAGCCGTAGGTATTAACTCGATAGGAATACCGATTTTAGACTCAAAACTTTTCATAATATCTGAAGCGATACCGATATGTTTCCCGTTGCGAATTGCTTCCAGCGGATACCACTCGGGATCAACACACATCGTAATTTTTTTCTTTTGATTAAGATAACTTTTTTCAGACTCAGTCAGTTGATCGTTTTTAGCACTATCAATAATATCCTGAAATAAAAACTGCCTAATTTTCTGATCTCCCTGAATCATTCCGGCATGAAGAATCTGTTTATACAGACGATGAGTGAATTCACTGTTTGTTTCACCGATTTTATACAAATCACTCATCATCAGCTTTTCAATTACTTTCGCTTCATACATTAACGCATCATGAGACTTTTTCACTCCGTATTTTTGTTTTAGAATGGTTATTATTTCATCTGGATGATCTATCGCGTATTTCCAACCCCGATTTGTTGCTTCAATAAACTTTTGTCCCCGCTGGGAATGCTCAATCGCCTCTTGGTGAGAAGTAAAAAGATTTCCCGCATTAACAACAAATCCATACTCTACCGGATCAATAAGATTATAAGGTATTTTAAGTCGATCAAGTTCATACAGCTGATTAGAACGGTACACACTCATTGCATCAACTTTATGCTGAATAAAGGGATTAATACTGAAGGTTTGATCTACAAAATGGCTATTGTCAGCGGTAATATCAAAATGAGTCAACAAGAGGGATAAAGAGCTGTGCTTAAATTCGTTATTTGTCCCCATTATCGTCTTACCGATTAAATCGGCAGGCTTATTGATCCCTTTTTGGGTTACAAAAACCAATGGAGAGTGTTGAAGATAGGTTGCCATCAGAACAATGGGCTGAATGCGGCCCTTTTCGATCACAATACTGCTGTTATAGATACCGTATGTGGATTTGCGGCGTAGTACATCACTAACAACATCGATTCCGGCACGATATTCACGCAGTTCGACATCAAGCCCCGCTTCACGATAATATCCTTTCTCTTTTGCAGCAATGTATCCGGCATACTCAAATTGATATTTCCAATCGAGCTGAACCGATATTTTCTCGAGATTAGCCCCAAATACAGTGCTAATCAATGCAAAAAAGAGGATAAAAAATCGTATCATCAAAGGCTTTCCAAACAGTCTATATTATATTGTACACTGTTTTATCGAAAAAATTTATCTTAATGACGTCGATCGTTATCGCGTCGCTTTGGCTCATGACGGCCGCTATCGCGTTTTTGAGTCGGCTTTCCACCTCTATCACCGCCGCCGTTTCCGCCACGGTTTCCACCGCCGCCGCCTGCTCCGCCGCGACCGCGTTGAATCGGTTCAGCTTTGATAGAAGGATCAGGCTCGTACCCTTCAATAATAGTGCTATCAAGCTTTTTATTGATCAGTTTTTCAATTCCGCGTAAATAATCGGCTTCATCAACACACACGAGAGAGATCGCTTCCCCTTCGCATCCCGCACGTCCGGTTCTCCCGATTCGGTGAACATAGTCCTCCGCAATATTAGGAAGTTCAAAGTTCACAACATGAGGAAGTGCATCGATATCGATACCGCGCGCCGCAATATCGGTCGCAACGAGAACTCTGACACTGCTACATTTAAAATCATTCAGCGCTTTGGTACGAGCCGCTTGGCTTTTATTTCCATGGATAGCGGCTGCAGTGATACCGATTTTTTGGAGGTATTCGGTGAGTTTGTTCGCACCATGTTTGGTACGGGTAAAGACGAGAACCTGTTCCCATTTGTTTTTACCGATCATCTCTCCCAAAAGGGCACTTTTGCGTTTACAATCAACAAGGATAACGCTTTGTTTCACAAGTTCGCTGGAGGTATTGCGGCGTGCCACTTCAACCTCGGCAGGATTGCGGAGCAACGTGCTTGCCAATGTTTTGATATCATCCGAATAGGTTGCAGAGAAGAGGAGATTTTGTCTCGCTTTCGGGAGAATCGTAATGACACGGCGGATATCACGGATAAATCCCATATCGAGCATTCTGTCCGCTTCATCAAGGATGAAAAATTCAACGGCGCTCAAATCAACCGTCCCCTGCCCTACATGGTCGAGTAAACGTCCCGGAGTGGCAATAAGGATATCGATTCCGTTACGTAACATCGTGATTTGAGGGTTAATCCCTACTCCGCCGAAAATAACGGCACTTTTAAGGGGAAGATATTTGCCGTAAATTTTTACACTCTCGGCTACCTGTGCCGCAAGTTCGCGCGTCGGGGTGAGGATCAGGGCACGAATTTTACGATGCGGTTTTGAGGTTTTTTTATCACTCAAGATTTGGAGCATCGGCAAGGTAAAGCCGGCTGTTTTACCGGTACCGGTTTGTGCACCTGCGAGCATATCACGCCCTTCTAAGATAAAAGGGATGGCTTGTGCTTGAACCGGTGTAGGGGTAGTGTAGCCTTGATCAGAAATTGCTTTGAGCAACGACGCGTTTAGATTTAAATCGGTAAATGTCATAAAAGGGTTCCTTTGGTGGTTAGGCCCAACCAAAGTCGTAACTCAGGACGGTTTTAGGCAAGGGGAAAAATAGAATATGGAAAGTGCAATTAAGAGCAAGTTCGTAAGCAGTGCCAACCGTAGGCACAAATATTTAACCGTATTTTATCATACCTATACTACATTCCATCTTCAAACAATAAACTTCTTTTAATCACCGACCGTGAGCTCTACGCTATTGATTCCGTCTATGCCGTTCATCCCGCATTCTTTGTTCTAAATCAGAAAGGCTGATCACATTCTCGGTTGTAAGATCAAAATGAAAGTGGGAACATGTCAACCCGTTTTGAGTCAAAAGCTCCGATTGTTCATAAGTACCTTCCGGAAATTCAAAATCTTCTTTTCCCAATATCACAAAATCATTCGCATGCAGCCGAAAAAAAGTAAGCCCCGGAAAACTTTCCCGTATTGCTTCTGCGACATCTGCTAAAAGTTTATTTCCCTTATCCCATCCGTGGGCATCGTTATACTCTCTAAAATGGTGCAAAGAGATGACATTGATACATTGATACAAGTGGCTGTAACTGTTTTTTAACAGTATGAGATCAAGATAGCGCTGGTTGTAAAAACCGGTTACCGGATCTTTATAAAAATAGGCGAACCGTTCCTCTTCTAGCGTGTTGATTGGAAATTGTGTGATGTGTTCCTGCACTTGCAGATTTTGAAACGCTTTCCGTGCATAGGGGACGATCTCGGGATCAAACTGACTGCCGCTGAGTGATTCGATCTCTGCTAACGCTTCTTCAACATTTTTTCGACCTTTATAAATACGACTGGTTGTCATCGCATCAAAAGCATCGGCAACAATCATAATTTTTCCCAATTCATGAATCTCCGAGCCTCGGAGTTTTTGGGGATACCCCTCCCCGTCATACCGTTCATGATGACTTTTGATGATCGGTACGATTGTATCAAACATCGGGATTTCACTCAACATGTCAACTCCGACATTGACATGTTCTTTAATCAATTCCCTCTCAAGAGAATCTAGATGGCTTGGTTTGAGCAAAATACTGTCCGGAGTGGCTATTTTTCCGATATCGTGAAGCAATCCGGCACGATAGATTAAATCACATTGTTCGGCAGAATATTTCATTTCAACGGCAATTAATTTCGAATACTCGGCAACCCGTTGAGAGTGTCCCGCCGTGTAACTGTCACGGCTCTCGACCATCTTGATAAGACCTAGAAGCGTTTTTTCGTAGTAGGCAATTTTTTCCTCTTCCAAAAGCGTGCATGCTTTGACTTTCATATCGACCAATAGTTCAAGATTCTGGCGATACTCTTCATTTTCTCGCGCCTGCATAATTTTAGAAACTGTTTTGTACAACACTTCAATAATTTGAGCATGTTGAATCGGCTTAAGAATATACGCATCAATCCCCAGCTTAATCGCCTCCAGCAAGTATTCGCTCTCCGTATACGCGGAGGTGATCATCATCTCTTGGAGCGGATTGATATTTTTGATCTCGCCAAGCATCTCGATTCCGGTCATTTTCGGCATCATAATATCGGTTATGACAATATCATAGTTACCGTTTTTATAGGCCTCTAGCCCCTCCAAACCATCGGAGCACACCACCAAATGGGGAAAAATTTTTCCAAGATACTGCTTCATTTCCTCACGCAGTTTGAGATCATCTTCGACATATAAAACCGTGATATCTAATCCCATTTCACGGAGTAATTTAAGCTGATCAGAGGTATTCAGAGAACTCATTTTTTCAATCCATAAAGTTCATGGCAACGCTCTTCGCCCCCTTGAACCGCTTCAAACCATTCAAGAAATCGAGTAGCGTTTTCCCCCTGAAAGAGCGATCCATGCTGTGGAGCGATAGTTGAAACGTCATACGCGCGTACACATTCAACCCATGCGCGGCAAAAACGGTTTGACGCCATATAGCGGCTATGAAACCCTTCCAAAAACGGACGATGCTCCTCAAAATCATCAACCCGCTTATTCAGATTTTGAGGGGATGCGATTGCGGCACCGATGTCACCCGAAAAGAGGATTTTTGAACGACTGTCGTAGAGGGAAAAATTTCCCGGTGAATGTAAAAAATGGGCAGGGATAAACTGCAAAAAATCGTTCCCGAATTTTATCCTAGCCCCATGATCTTCCAGCCCTATAATTCTATCCATGTCCATCAAACCGAAATGGCCCATAAATCTCACCCACAGCTGAGATATGACAAGTTTGGCCGAAGTAGCGACACTCCACTGGTTGATCGCACCCGCAACATCGGGATCTTGATGAGAGAAAAAGATATATTTGATTTTTTGCGGATTAATATGAGCCGATACCGCATCATACAGTTCGCTGAATATCCCTTCGCTTCCCGGATCTATCAAAACGGCACTCTCATGCTGAATAATCAAAAATTGATTAACCGACAACGAATAATCTTGATGTTCTTCATCTTCAAGACTGAACATAATACATTTGTGACTGCCATCATCATAAAGGAGTGTTTCATTTTTCATATTGAATCCCCTTAAATTCGCGGATTAAAACCATTTGTCGTTTAGCGATATAATCGATAATATTCTTTTGTCCGTGAGAACTTAAGTTGAAGATAAAAACAACTTCGAAATGGCGATTTCCTTCCGTGATACGAAGCACCTCGGCTTGTGTATTGATAATAGCCGGGCGTGCCCCTATAGTGATAACAATATCCAAAACGACCAGATGTTTTATTGCAAATCCGGCGGGTAAGGAAGGAAAATTTATCCTGATGCCACGCAGTGAAATATCCAATATCTCCAAATCAGCGTCAAATTTACGTCCTTCGTAGAGTACCGTCACCCGTATATTTTCATCAGGGGGAACCCGTATCGTGTCCCGACGGGTAGGAGAGCTTTCAACAAGCTGATAGTGCTCAAATAAAACACTTTGGTCATCAAAATCAATCCGCTTGATCCCATCCGCCATAATCGTCATCGGAAAAAGCTCTGAGGTAAGGTAAAATATATCCTCGTGCTGCATCGCTTTGAGCTGAACATAGGGGGACTTGAGCGTCACACATTTCCCCTCGATATTTATCACCAATCCGTCATTTGAAATACTCAACCCTTTATAAAGATTATGCACTTTGATCTTCGCACCGCTTCGCATTGCCATCTCAAGCAACCCTCGCACCATTTTTTCATCTTTCGCCAACTCTTCGCGTTCTGCGGCATTGGTATCATAGAGTTTTAAAAGACCCAATTCTGTCACATCATTTAAAGAGAGGACGGCATACCCCTCTTTCTCCGGAACGCTCTGAAAATTAAGGATAAAATGGTGTGAAACCTCTTCTAAATCTTTGATCTTAACGTTAAACAATCTCCCCGGATGAGAGGAAATATGTTTAAACCATTCCATCTCGTCGTGGTTGTAAACAAAACTTTTATGCTCTAGCAAAATCTCTCCAAAAGAGGCAAACCGTTTACGAAGTGCCTCAATATTGGAAACACCGAAAAAATCGAGACATGGCTGATTCGCAATCACCACATTACGCTCATGCAAAAGCAACACCAGATTGTTTTGATAATTAAATACGGCATGAAGATTGGTATTAAAAATTTTACGATGCAATGCTTCGGTGAGTATATGAGCACATCGGGTGAATGTTTCCACAAGGTTATCGATTTTAAGAGGTTTGATAAGATAATCGAAAATACCGATTTTTATAGAACGGTGAAGGAACTCAATTTCATCATGTGCCGTCGTGATGATAATAAGGACATCAGTGTCGATTTTATGGATTGCTTCAGCCATACGCAAGCCGTCCATTTTCGGCATATTGATATCGGTGATAACGATTTGGGGGCGATGAAGTTTAAAAAATTCCAATCCCTCTTCCCCATCATGAGCAGATAAGACGGTATCGAAGAATTTTTTAAATAAGGTGGTGGCTTGAGTATTTAATCCTTCATTATCTTCTACATAAAGAAGGGAATACGAGTGCAAACTGGCGCGCACCTGCTTAAGCACATTCGGATCAACCATTATTTTTCCTTCATAATATGACATAGGGTAACAAAAATCGTCTTAAAGGAACACTAAAATAAATATTAATACTCTTCAAAACTGCAACTTCTACATCAATCTATTTTTTTTACGTCATACTTTCTTCAGATTTTTCTAGTAGGAAGTAACGCCCTGTGAAGCGACAGCCGCTTGGCGAATGAAGCACATCTCTTGCGTGAGTACTGTATTGAACCCTCCTCTGCCATGTGTGAAGAGGCGGCAAAAATCGAATTTTCATGGAACCAACCCTCCCAAGAGGTACTGGAAACACAATTACGTCACGGAGGATTTTTTATCACATCCCATCAGCGAAGCCATTCGTTTACATTAGCAAAAAAGGATTGGTACACTATGCTCAGACACCGTTTCATGTCTGATTTAGGTGTCTTCAGTGATCAAGAGATCGAAGAGGGGATAGCCGAAATCGAACAAAAACATCCCGGAGAGACCATCGACATCCTCGATAATCTGATCTTTATCACGGCAACAAAACAGCTCTAGATAGGATTTATAGTGTGTATTCAATCACCTGATTGCGCCCATTATTTTTGGCTGTGTAGAGTGCTTCATCGGCGTGCTTTACAACCTCTTTGTAGGTCTCATCTTTTACATCAAATGCCGATACTCCGAAACTGCAGCACTTGTGCCCGATAACGTCGATCGGATGCGTTTCGATTGAAACTCTCAGTTTTTCAGCCAAAGCATATGCCTCCGAAGTAGACGTATGCGGACAAATAATGAGAAATTCTTCTCCCCCCCAGCGCCCTAAGATATCGGTCTCTCGAATATGTTCCGATAATATTTTTGAAATACCGACTAAAACATTATCTCCCACATCGTGTCCGTAGGTATCATTTACCTCTTTAAAATGGTCGATATCGACCATTATGACGGCAAAAGAGTGATTGTACCGTTTGGCACGTTTAATCTCTTTACTAAAATTATTTTCTAGATACATTCGGTTGTGCAGCTGCGTCAACTGATCGGTTACGGATAGTTCCTCAACCCGCTTTTTATCGGTAATATTCTGACTGATAGCGGTATATCCGCTCTTATTTCCCAAATCATCGACTATCGGATATATCAAGATATCAAGCCAATAAAACGATCCGTTTTTAGTCTTGTTTTTTATCTCTCCATGCCATGTTTCCCCGTTGGTGATCGTTTCCCACAGTTTCACAAACAACGACGAGGGCATATCAGGATGTCGTAGAATTCTATGCATCTTCCCTATCAGCTTCTCTTTTGAGTATCCCGATATTTTGCAAAAAGCATCTGAAACTTCGATGATTTTCCCTTCCAAATCGGTAGAAGAGATAATGATATTTTTATCGATAAGTCTCATTTGACTCTCAATCGTTTTAGCATACTGCTGGCTTTTTTCCAATGCGCGGTTGAGGGCATTTCTCAAATTAAATATCTGCAATGTATTTTTGAGTCGTGCGAGAAGCTCCTCTTTTTGAAACGGCTTGGACACAAAATCAACCGCTCCGAGTTCAAATCCTTTTACGATACTTTCATTGTCATGCTTTGCGGTTAAAAATATAATAGGGATATTGACGGTGTCAGGGTTCTTCTTTAGCACTTTCGCCACTTCAAAACCATTCATTCCCGGCATCATAATATCGAGTAATATCAAATCCGGTTTCGGGTCAGAGGAGACTATTTGTAGCACTTTTTCTCCGTTGGTTGCGACCAAAAGATCATACTCGTCACGCAAAATTTCAGCCACAATAGAAATATTTATAGGTTCATCATCTACGATTAATATTTTTTGTCTGTTAGTGTATTTCATTTCATCGAGCCTACAATTTTTTGGAGTACGGCTAAGGCATTATCGTATTGATACGTATGTATATATTCTATCACTTCTTTACGTAAATCATCATGAGAAACTCCTTGCAACATCTCTTCAAGTAGCCCTATTCGCCCCTGCTCAATCACCGTCGACTGAGCTAGATCCGCAATAATGGCGTTTATAAATTCCCTAACGCTTTCTATACTGTGCGATGCAGTAACCTCATCCTTCTTCTCTTCTTGATAAAAAGAGCGTATTGCCTCGATTACCTCTTTGACCGCGTTAATCAGTTGAGAACTCAACGTTTCGATTTCACTCACGTCATCGGATGCTTCGATCGCACCGGCCAGTGCATACACTTTGGTTATCGAAAGGTTCCCGCCCGTCCCTTTAAGGGTATGGATCAGATGTTTAAAAGAATCGCTTTGTACGTTTGTGAGATCAAGCATAGAATCAATCATCTCAAATTCATCGCAAAAATAGAGTAAATAGCGCTTGATCTTCTCAGAATTGTTTCCGACTAGATCACGTAATGCCTTTAGGTCAATCCCCTCTATCGTCCCAAAGACTTCAGACGGAGCAGCCTCTTTTTTCTCTTCTACCGTAGATTTTGAAACGGTTCTCAAAGGGCGAATCCATCGAACCAATGTATCCGTCAGCGCAGCATAGTCGATAGGTTTGCTAAGATGGGCGTTCATCCCTACCGCAGAAGTGAGCTCTTTGTCTTTTTGCATCACGGCGGCACTCAGAGCGATGATAGGAACCTCTTTATATTCGGGAATCATTCTTATCTCTTTTGTGGCTTCAAATCCGTCCATAACGGGCATTTGTAAATCCATCAAGATCAAGTCATACAGAATCATTCCAGCCAATGCAACCGCCTCTTTTCCGTTGGCTGCGATATCTACGATCATCTCTAACTCTTCGAGCAGTTCCACAACAACAATCTGGTTAATCGTATTATCTTCCGCAAGGAGGATTCGAGCACCTTTGATTGCATCCAAACTCTCTCTAGAGATCACTATTTTTTCTACCGTGGACTGGAGTGCAAACGATTTCATTTTTCCAAAAACCGCCGTGAAGATAAAGGTGCTCCCCATCCCCTCTTCACTCTCTACACGTATATCGCCTCCCATCATCTGCACCAGCTGTTTGGAGATGGCAAGTCCAAGCCCTGTTCCGCCGTATTTACGCGTAATAGAGGTATCCGCCTGTGAAAACTCTTGAAACAGTTTTTTCTGTGCCTTGCTATTCATCCCTATCCCGGTATCTTTGATACTAAATTGTAAGCAAACACTATCGTCATCTTCATTCGTTGAAACGACGTGGACCACAATACTCCCCGAGTCGGTAAATTTGATCGCGTTACCGACTAAATTAGTCAAAATCTGTGTTAGACGGAGAGCATCACCGATCATAACACTCTCATTTAAATGGATATCCAATGTGATTGATACCCCTTTTTGAATTGCCTGAAATTCAAAAAGGCTCATGATATTATTCAGTACACTGTTAAGTTCAAAGGGTTTATTCTCCAAATCAAATTTTCCCGCCTCAATTTTGGAATAATCAAGAATATCATTAATAACATCCAATAAAGCATGGGAAGAGAGATTTGATTTTTCAAGAAAATCGCGCTGTCTTGCGTTCAAATCACTCTTAAGAACCAATTCGGTCAATCCGATAATACCGTTAAGCGGTGTTCGGATTTCATGAGACATATTGGCCAAAAAGTCGGATTTAGCTTTTGCTGCCGTTTCAGCCGCTTCTTTGGCTTTTTCAAGTTCCAATTCACGCTCTTTTTGCTCCGTAATATCAATTCCGATTGTGGTGACATACTGCATTTGCCCTTTCTCATCAAGGACCAAGGCATTAGACCATTCAAATATCCTCTCTTCACCCTCTATCGATATCCAGGCGTTTTGAAAACTTTTGGTGATATTTCCTTCTCTTGCATTTTTTATAATACCGACTACTTTATCTTGCATGTGCGGTTGCAGAAATCTCGCCCAAAAATACGGTTCGGAAGCAATCTCTTTTTGGGTGTATCCCGTAAAACGTTCACCGTAGGGGTTGATATTGATCATAACCCCGTCCTTGTCCATAATTG
Source organism: Sulfuricurvum sp. (assembly GCF_030691015.1). Taxonomy (GTDB): domain Bacteria; phylum Campylobacterota; class Campylobacteria; order Campylobacterales; family Sulfurimonadaceae; genus Sulfuricurvum. The sequence continues at coordinate 191,906 of NZ_JAUYFF010000002.1, read as the reverse complement.
CGATAATGGCATTCGCACTCTCGACCAATGTTTTATTAATACTTTTTTCAAATATCAATTTACTTTCAAGCTCATTACGCTTGAGGATATCCTCTTTTAATTCCGCCATTGCATTGTTAAGCTTGCCGTTACGTTCTCGGATACGCTCTTGCATCAGTTGTAACGCATCGGAAAGGATAGTGATCTCGTCCCCATTGGCTCCGACTGAGGGGATCTGTGTTTCCTCATCTTCAGCAATACGCTCCGCTGAGAGGGTAAGTCGATTTAAAGCTCTAGTCAGCCTATTTCCTATAATGTACGCGATAAAGGTACTGATCGTGATCTCAATGAGGACCAATAGAAAAGTCAATCTTCGATTGTCCTCGATGATCTCCAAGCTTTCACTGATCTCAAACAAAATCTTCGCATACCCTATAGTCTCATCATCCATTTTGATAGAGGCCTCTATAAGCCTAAAAGTGCGCCCATTCTCCTCTATATCTCCGGATGTCTCCTCAAAACGATCCATTTTGATTTGGGAATCTGCACTCGCGTTACTCAAGAGGCGATGCTCTTTATCAAAGACTTTAACGGCTGCAATATTTTTTAATTTTACAAAACTCTCCGCTTGATTATCCAATGTCCCCAAATCATAAATAATCAGCGGTGTTTTCATCATTTCGGTAAATAATGTAGTTCCTGTTTCGATTTTTTCTTCGATCAGAGAGTGTGAAAGTTTTGAAAGGGACGTAAAGTTAAAAAATACAATCAACGATATGAAAAGTATCTCAATACTCAAAAAAGAGAGGATAAAACGGTAACGGAAAGATAATTTCATACTTAATCTTGCGTTGAGGGAAGTGCTACTGCGATATCCCGAACCGAATCAAATTCTGCATCATTTGTCTCTTGAAGACGCTTCATACTTAAGATTGTGACAAACTGTTCGGGCATTTCAATGATTGCTTTAGCGATTTTTTCTTTTAAACTCTCAGAGATTGATGGATGAAAGGCAAAAGGGTGGCTGGGATAGGCTTTAGTTTTATAGATAATAACCAGAGACTCTTTGGTCTCTTTATCATCCAAATTATTAAACGTCCGCTCAATACCGCCCCCCACATCACCGATATTTCGTGAAATTCCTTTATAGACGGAATCGTGAGAGTTGACATACCGATAGTTTTTTTCTTTGTTGACGTTAATATTGTATTTTTTTAATAACTCATATTTAGTCAGAAGGGTTGCGGCAAATGCATCGGGGGCGGGAAATAGAAACGATTTGCCCCTCAACATAGAAGCATCGGTAAGGGAGCTATCTTTGCGGCTAACTAAAATTCCGACAATATTTTTCATATCACGCACGCCGGCACTATACCCTTGGCGTTTATGTGCCACCACGTAATGATAGGGGTTCATATAAGCGATATCGTATCCGCCGCTGTAGAGCACTTTTTCAAATTCAGGTATTGAACGTTCTACTTTGAGTATTATTTTTTCTCCCGTAGCTTTTTCAAGATAACTGACTATCGGTTGCCAATCTTTAACAAGTTCCATTGGACTTTGCTGAGGAACAACACCAAAAGTTAACGTTTTTGCGAATAAAAGAGTCACAAAAAAAGAGTGTAAAAAAAGAAAAAGAAAATAACGCATCAAAACTGCCTTCCCATCTGTATAGATACCGATTATACCATGACTACGAATCCCTTTGAGAAGAAATCAGTTTTTTTGTCCCACTGTGTTATCATTTTTATTATGATACATTTATCACCCGAAGCACGGCTCAGTATTATCCTCCCCAATACGAACAAAGCCCTCTCCGACGCCGTCAAAAATGCCACCCCTGAACAGCTCGAAACGCTTAAAGAGGGGAAAGATATCAAATCTCTTCTCACCTCCGTTTTTCAGGATAAAACCACCGCTTCCAAATCGGATCACGTCCTTCTCGATCTCCTTAAAAACTCTACGGCATTTAAAACAATGGGAAGTTTCAGTGACGCACTGCAATCACTGGTAAACGACTTAAAAAACTCTTCTGAACTAAATCCGAAAACCGCTGTATTGGAAAAATTTCTTAAAAATGTAACCCTCCTCGATGCTAACAACCTCAAAAGCCAAATCGCTTCCAGCGGTGTATTTATGGAGTCTAAATTTGCTGCCGCTTTACAAAAACTTCCCGATCTAATCCAGAACCTTGAACAGCTCAAAGCGGTTCTCTCTAAAATGCCGCAGAATGAGGCTAAAAGCATCCACGCTCAAATCAGTGCCCTTTTAGATACTCCGAATTTCTCAAAAGCAAGCCTAACTCTTGAGAATGCAACGCAACTTGCCGATGGAGTAAAGAAAATTTCTGAATCACTTCAAAAACTTCTCTCCAAAAGTGACCCCCTCTACGCCGGTGAGGTTGCAGTCCTAGCGCAGAAGCTAGATCAATCAAACGGTATTCAAGAGTTAAAAACGACCCTTTCCCAGCTTTATGGCTCGCTCCTCTCCAGTAACGCCCCTGATACCAACGACCTCCTCGACTCGATCGAAAAACTCCTCAAAAATATCGGTAATTCCCCCTCTGAAGATATCAAAGCATTTAGCCATCAGCTCCAAAGTGCTATAAATGAGGGAGATACCTCCAAAGAGCTCTCCTCTTTGTTGAGTAAGCTGAGTGAATTTATCACCCCCAAAGAGCTCGTCACCGAAACATTTCTGCAAGAGTCGATGGCAAATGATTTGAAATCTAATCTCCTCTTGTTACACGAAGAGCTTATATCCTCCAACGACCCGTCATCTCAAAAAATACTTGAACAGACCGAGAAGCTCCTAACCCAAATCGACTACCATCAGCTCCTCTCCCATCTCAGTTCGTCCAACTCCATCTATTTCCCTTTTGTATGGGATCAGCTCCAAGAAGGATCACTGACGTTTAAAAAAACGACCGATAAAAAATTTTACTGTGAAATCAATCTGAAACTCAAAGAGTACGGAGAACTGAATCTTATGATGGGACTTTATGATGAGAATCAGCTCGAAATCCAAGCCCACACCGAAAAACCTGAGCTCAAAGCGCTGATCCACGAGCATATTGCTGATCTGCGCTCACTGCTTATTAAATCAGGTCTTACTCCAAGATCGATTCGGGTTTTCGAGATGAACGAAACCAAAACTCCCCTCAACGAAAGTTACACCTCCGCAGAAGGATCAGATCTCGGATTTGAGGTAAAAGTATGAAAAAAGCGGTGGCAATGCGTTATGACAGAGAGAAAGAAAATGCCCCCCGTGTCATCGCTAAAGGAAAAGGTGAAAGTGCGGAGAATATCATTAAAATTGCGCAGCTCCATAACCTTCCCATCCATAAAGACGAAGATTTGGTAGAGTTGCTCAGCAAAGTGGAACTAGACCGAGAGGTCCCGGAAAAGCTCTATCTCGCAGTTGCTGAAGTATTTAGTTTTATTTATAAGATCACAACCCGTCACTAGAATTACGCGTGAAACCGTCCAAGATTCTGATTCAGCCCGTCCGCTACTTTAAAGAGGTGTTCCGCCGTCGTTGCAATCTCTTCCACACTTCGTGCATTCGCACGGGAGAGATCGTTCATCGCCGCGAGTCTTTGTGAAATTCCTTCAACCTCTTTTGTGCTGGTATCGGCATCCACAACCAATTTTTTAATCGCTTCGCTCGTTTGATTCACAACGCCGGAGGTCTGCTCAATTCTCTCACCGACCAACTGTGATTTTTCTCCTAGTTTTTCAATGCTTTTGGCATTTTGTTCCATTTGTACCGATGCCTCTTCGATAGCGGAGACGATGAGGGAGATCGTGACGTCGGTTTGGGTGAGACTCCCCTGTGTCCGCTCGGCGAGCTTTCGTACCTCATCGGCAACAACGGCAAAACCTCGTCCATGTTCCCCTGCCCGTGCCGCTTCGATAGCCGCATTGAGTGCCAACAAATTGGTTTGATCGGCGATATCACCGATAACGGAGAGAACCTCTCGAATTTGGCGTGCATTGTTCGTCAGCTCACGGATTTTGATCGCGAAATCGGCTTCCACTTCCACGCTGTGATGAATCATCTTAATCATCGCCATTAACTCATCACGCGATATTCGAAGCATTTCACTGGCTTCTACCACCTCTTTACACGTTGTTTCATTATCACGTTTAGAGAGGGCTAGGTGGGCAATAATCTGTTCCGTACTGCGGTAAATCGCATCCATTTGATTCGATTCATCTTCCATGCGGCGTCCGATTGCTATAGAAGTTTGGGAGAGTTCCGTCGCCACTGAGGCATTCTCATCCGATGCACGTTTAGCATTTTGAACCATAGTCTGGATTACGGCGATAAAGGAGTTGATCGATCCGGCAGCACGTGCCGGTTCATCCGCTCCGGTAATCCCCAGACGCTTCGTCAAATCCCCGTTACCGCTGGCCAGTTCTTCCGCCATTAACTGCATGGTAGAGAGCTTATGCCCGATCGAACGCTGTATCGCAATCAGCAGCATCAACAATAATGTAACTAAAACGGTAATTATGATCCCTTTTTGAATAACTAAATCCAAAAATTCATTATCAACGTCATCGACATAGACTCCGCTTCCGACAATCCATCCCCATGCAGGAAAAGCACGAACAAATGTCAACTTCGGTAACGGTGTCTCTGTATCAGGCTTCGGCCACATATAAGTGACGTACCCCTCTTTTTCCTCTTTGGCTACTTTTGCAAATTCGACAAAAAGGTGTTTTCCTTCCGGATCTTTAATGTCGGAGAGGTCGGTATTATCCAATGCAGGTTTGATCGGATGCATAACACCCTGAACTTTATCGTTTAGAATAAAAAAATACTCTTTCTCGTTATAGCGAAGTGTTTTGATATGTTCCTTTGCCGCATCCTGAGCTTTTTCTAAACTCATGCGCCCTTCACTCACTTCATTCTGATAATACGCAAGTAGAGAGGTTACCGTGTCTATTTGAGTGGTAAGCATCGTCTTTTTGGCATCCATCAGCCCTTTTTTCGTTGAAAGCAACGAATCAACCGCCGCCACCATTAACGCCAAAGAGACCAACAGCGAAACCAACATCAATTTAGTTTTTATCGTTATATTATCCATCACTACTCCCTTTTTCTACAAAGATTGCACTATATTACGCGAATTATAAGACTTAAGTATAGCACGAGAATAGCGAGATCGATAAAAATGCATATTTCATCATCAATCAATAAAATTTATTTTTAAAATGACTTAAAAACAGACTCTTCGACAATATAATCTTCCAAATCAATCGTCTCAGTTTCCAGCACAGGATCGAGTGCATGCATCCCATACGGACGTACTGAATGGCGATCTTTGGTAATCAGCGGATGCCAAGAGGGGAGAGGTTTTCCGTGGTGGCGCAGACGATACGCGCATGTCTCAGGGAGCCAGTCGTACTCAGCTACCCGATCAATGCTTAGCCCCATACATCCGTCTACTCTCTCAAAGCGGTTGTGATAATCACTGCATTGTGCCGCATTGATATCATAACAATGGCATGCGACACGAGTCAGATAGATAGGGGCATTATCATCTTCCTCATCCTGCAAACGGTTCAGACAGCACAGACCGCATCCGTCACATAAAGCTTCCCACTCCTGCGGATTTAATTCTTCGAGCGTTTTCGTTTCCCAAAAAGGGATAGTTTCTTGTTGTTTCATAGTAGAAAAATAGCATATTTGGGATTAAAATCGCCCATTCGGAGCGTTATTTGGATATGATGAGCAAAAGATAAAGGATAATTTATGGATAGCACAGAACAAACATTAGCAGAACAGTTACGAGATTGCGCAGAGGCCATCGGAGGAAAAAACTTTTTTCTCACCCTCGCCGAAACCATACGCACCACCCGAGAAGGGATCATCGTAGGTGAAAAAAAACAAATCAACTACTCCAGCGGGACGATGACATGGAATAAAACCCTCCATGCCGATAACTGGAGACTCTTGGTCGAATCGGCAAAAGTACGGACGAAAGACGGCAATATTCTCCTCTCCTCCGAAGACAAACGACACAAAAATATCCTCAACATGATCCGCACCCTCAAACCGCTCACCTTTACGGTCACACCGACGAACAGTGCAGACGGAGAGGGATTTAGTTTCAGCGCACTCGAAGTGATCGATGATAAAACAACACGTATATCGCCGCTCTTTAAAGCGATGTTTGTCACGCCGATGGATGTATTGAAAAAGAATATGGGGTAACACTAATTATTTGCTATTTATGCTATAATTTTTTTACAAATTTCCTTCGGGACTACTCTTGGGGCAACCCAAGGGGAACAATTCACAACTTCATCAATTCTTTCAGTCTCATTTTTAACTCGTTAAAATCATCTTCATGGATCATTCCCATTTTACGTTCAAGTCGTTTTGTCATGCTGAACTCGATTCAGCATCTTAGATTCCGTATCTACCCAAGAAGTATGGAATGACGTGAGACATTTAGCCTGTCTACGTTTTAGCTATTTTAATTTTCTTCTTCATCTTCCTCTCTACATTCAAAGCTTCCGGTTCCCCATTTTTCTCTACTTGAGTGTAAAATAAATCCTGCGGGAACAGGTTTAAATGGTGATGTAGGAGATATTTTATATGATTGAAACTCACGTAATTTTTTTATGTCAATTTCACCAACAACCAAGTAATCATGATTCCCACCGAATATTCTCACTACATCTTTTTCATAATCTTCTTTATACGGTGCACGAATTCGGCTATCACCATATTTTCTATTGTTTACCTGAGAAATATAACAATGAATATCTAAAGCAGAGGCTTCTACGAGAGAATTAAAAGATTTTATATCTTGATTCCATTCAACAATAAATAAATTATCAATTTTACCTTTGAAAAATTGACGATGTGAAACATCGGTTAGTTCATTACATATCAAACCAGCAAAGTGAAAATCTCCATGATTGTAAATGTATTTTTTTTCAAATTTTCGGTCTGCTTTTAATGAAGCACCTACAATATTTCTGATCTCAATAGACTCACGATGAGCACCTTCAACTTTATCTTGTCTAAACATACGTGCACTTTTATATCCATATTCATCAGTTGTCAAAAACATCATCAATGAATTACGAACAAATTTATTACCCTTAATTGTGTTATGCAAATACTCAACGCCAGTTATTAAGGATATTCCATTCACTATAAGTTTTCTTGAGATTAGCCATGCCCAATCTCTTGGTATAGAAAGTTCTGGTAAAACCAAATAATGTGGTTTTTTCTTAACGGCTTCATTCACTATCTGTTCCAATTTACAGTAACGACTTAAGCTTTTATCGTGTTTGTTTTTTACAGCGTCATACCATTCATTGTCATCAACTTGGTAGTTTGTGATTCCTATTTTTTTTAAAGCAGTTTGCTTCAAGAGACTATATGGCACATCTATGATTTCTTTATCAAAGTTTTCTTTTTTTTGATCATCTTTTGAATGTGTACCTCTCAAAGCATCAATAAAGTCATAAAAATTCTCCAAATATTCCTTTGTATTTTCAAATGGATAAACAATCGAAACATCTAGAGGAGAAAACATTCTTGTCGGAAATACAAGAGGAAATAAATCTAGTTTTAAAATAGATTTGGATTCTGCAACCTTTTCTATAAAATTATCTAATACTGGGTTAGATGAAGATAATTCTTGTATGAATAACTTTCTATTCTTTGATAATTTTTCAAACAATGACTTCTTATTACCAATTAACATTGCCCTAGTTGATATAGATGCATATCCATCAAAGGAAAGATCATGAAAAAACAAATCTTGATTGAATTCTTCCATAATTTCTATGGGAGATTTCTTTTTTTCTATATCAATATCATCAGCAATAATAAAATCACTTTCTTCATCTTCATTTTCACTATCAATTTTTATTTTTTTTACTTCGAGATAATCCATTATTAGATCATTTAAAAAAGTACCATCAAGAAATAATTCATCAATAATTTTTTGTGCATATTTTTTTGACATTTTATTGTCAACAGAAAATGACTCAATAAAAATTTCTTGGAACATTGTTTGATGAAAAGCTCCAAACTTTTCCCAATTCATTTCAGATTCCAATGAAGATTCACGTTCACTATCACTTTCACTATTATTTTTAAGTTGGTCAAACGTATTTTGTACCTCTTTTAAAAAGCAAAGTGCTTCTTCACCATCACCACTGTGAATCATAAGTCTAAAAATGCGATGCACAAATAAATAATTATCAAAGAAATTTTTTGGAACAAAAATATGATTATTCAGTAGCTTATAAATCTCTATACGTTTATTTTTCCATTCTGATGGAGATATATATTCATTAAGAGCATGTGCATGACTTAATAAAAGAGACAATCCTAAGCGCTTCATAGTAATTGCATCAATTTTTCTCAAAGCGTCATTGAATTCTTTGCCATCAGAATAAAATCCAATAACTTTTCGTAGTAACGTAGAATTATCACAAGCTATGTCGGGCAGAAATCTCCATTCACTAGAAACTGCATGAATTTCTGCTTCCATTGCTTCCAATAGACTTAAATCAGCTTTTTTATCTAGAAAAAATATTTTTTGCTTACTTTTTTTAAATCTCAATTCTTGTGATCGATTCCTAAACAATAGTCCATCACCATCATCAACCAGCGATGGTATTTTTTTACTTACTAGCCAATCTATAACATCATTGCCACATGCAACATTTCCAGGGTCTGATAATACAAGTAAAATATCATCAACATATCGACCATAATAAGCTGGAGAAAGGTAATGTTCAACTTCTTCATCAAAGTTTTTCATAACTGCATTTGCCAAAATTGGTGATGCTGACAACCCAACAGGTACACCAGTATCCATATTCACATTTTCATTCCATTTAGCCAGCAATGCAACAAAATCTTCATGAAATATCTTTAGTGTTTCATCTTCTGAAAAAATGCTATCAAGATTAAATTCTTTATAAAATTCAGGAGTCGTAAAATCATTAAGCTTGATGCTATGAAAAAAGCTTGATATATCCATAGTTATAGTAATGACTGAGGTCGTCTTATGCAATTCTTTTATTGTATCAAAGCTTTTATTACGCCAGTTTTGATAGAGATATTGATATGGCTGAAAAATTCTTGGTGATTCAATATTATATGCTTTAATCTCTCCATCAAACTCGCATGATGATGGATTTATTGGTTGAATTCTTGTCAATCTAGAACCATAAATATTTTTACCAAATGCTGCATCTATATAGTGACCGATTTTATTGACCCATAATGCCGAAATAATATGTAAATCAATTCCACAATTAATTACTTTTCTAAATTGTAGTTTTTCAATTTTTGTAGCTTTTTTATTATGTTCAAGAGAAGTGGAAAAAAAATGTATATCTAAATTTTCTTCTTCGGATAATTTTAAAGATTTAGGTACTTCCCAATAATCACTACATTGGATCTTTTTGAGTCCATATTTTTGAAGCTTTTTGAAAAGTTTTTTGATCTCTTGATCTAAGTCGCTTTCAAATACCAACATATTGACTGATGCAATACTCGCTTTATCATTAAAGAGTTCACACTTGGTTTTTTTGTATGCAGTAAATAAATCATTTTCTTGTAAAAATTCATATTTGTTCATCATATTCTCTTCATATTATCAATACCATACTGTTCCATCATAAAAACCTATACATTGATTTTTTGTTTTTTTAGATTATAGCGGAAAAGATAGCAATGGAAAAAAATTATTGCATTTGAACAATGTGCGGTATGAAAGTAAAAAAGGATTGTTTAAAAAGAGAGAAGTGGAGCGGGAAACGAGACTCGAACTCGCGACATTCAGCTTGGAAGGCTGACGCTCTAGCCAACTGAGCTATTCCCGCATCACTGAGGGAATGATAACACCTCTTGGCTTAAAACTTATTTTATCCGCTTGCCGACAATATCCCCAAACAGCAGTACATCCTCCAAAATCGCTTTTTCGCACAATCCCTGTTCATCGAGATTAATTAGCAATTCCCCCTGCGCACTGCTGAAAATACGGTCATTCAATACCACTTTTACAAAATCACCCTGCTTGATGTCGAGTTTCTCTTGCATCTGTGTCAGGGCTTCATCGCGGGGAAAATTGATATCGATCCGACCGTCTTTTTTATTGCCTCCGATAACATAAAAAGGGCGATCTTTCCGTACTTTCATATAATTTTTGAAATTAAAAAAGAGGCTGAGGACATCTTCGCTCGCATAAAATTCATTTTTGACCTTATCCCATTCATCGCTTTGGATATTCTCTCTCCAGACGATTTTATTCACGTGGTCAAACGTATAAATTTTGGTCGTCTTTTTCGAATCGGTTCGTCTGATTTTGATGTATTTTTGAGGAATCAACACTCCATCGACGAGTGATCCGTGACTTTCGTAGGTTTCGATCCGATTGTTAGTAAGGAGTTTGGCTATTCCGGTAGTGCGGGCTTCAATACGGATAGCGTAGGTTTGATCCTCTTTGATCTCGAAACGTGCATCGGCAATCCCCATCGCCTGAAATATCCCATAGGAGACCTCATAGGTTGCACTAATGACTTTAGCACTCGCTATCTGTGATACGATTGCGAGGATTAAAAAAATATGTTTCATTGTGTGATTATAACAAAAGGGCACTGATACTCGCGATCTCATCAAAGCGCAGTTCGAAACTGAAAATATCCAAATCTTCCGCAATATGCACTTTTGACGTCGATCCGATCAACGGAACGATCCCCATCTGATTAAGGTAGCGATAGAGTATCTGTGCTTCGGTTTTGTTGTACTCTTGGGTCAATGCGAAAAACTCTCGGCTTCCCAGAATATGGGGGTTGGCGGTCAAAGACCAAAAGCTCTGATAGATAATCCCCATCTCATCACACCAGTGTCGCAATCCGATATCGTATCCGCTATCAGCGTAAAAACGATTTTGCACCACAGAGGGTTTTACCTCCGCATCGCTATAGAGCCGTTTGAGTAATTCCAGATCATAACAGTTGCTGATGCCGATCTGACCTGCTGTACCGCTATGAGCGATCTTCTCCATCGCACCCCATACTTTGAGGAGATTGGCATACGGAAACAGCGGTGAGTGGAGCACCAGAGAATCGACGTATTCACTCTGAAGATTACGCCGTGAGGCGGAAAACGATTGCTCTACCTGCAGTTCCAAAGGGGCTTTTGGATCATAGGGAATACGCGCGGGATCTTGCCCTGAGAGAGGGGTAAATTTCGTCTGTACAAACAGCTCTTCACGCTCTATCCCTAGAGATTTCAATCGCATCAAGGCTTCCCCTACCCCCGCTTCATGGTAGTGTTTGGGCTGGCACGCCGTATCGATCCCTCTAAATCCGCTCCTAATCGCCGTCTCTACCAAATCTGCCGTCTGCTCTTTTTTCCATGCCGTGCCGTAGATGAGGGGAGGTATCTTCATATCGTGCCTTCTTTAACTCATATTTTCACCATTATAACTTACCTAAAAACTTCTCACAGTTACTTTTTACGGGTACACTGTCGCTTACTTTTTATGTCAGGATACTCTGTGACTCAAATTATCATCTTAGTAGTCGTTATCGCCCTTTTTTATTGGCTTTCGCGAAGCTTTTCCCAAAACCAGCATACCTACTCCAAAAGCCAGTTTTCGGGGTTTAAACTCACTAAAGAGAACCTTGCCTACAGCGAACTGGGTCTTTTTGTCGCCCTCAGTGCCAAAGTGGCCAAAGCAGACGGTCGGGTCGATGAACTCGAAGCGGAACTCGTCAGCAATATGTTCAGTGACATCAGCGCCCTTTTCCCTAATCCCGAAGCAACCAAAAAAATGCTCAAAGATATTTTCGATGAAGAGAAAAATGCTCCGCACAATATCGATCCGGTAGCACAAGCGCTCTATAAAGCGTTAGAAAACGATCTTCATAAACGTCAAAAGATGATGGAGTTTTTGGTTCATCTCAGCTATATCGACGGAACCCTCAGCCATGCGGAAGAGGAGATGCTTCGAGCGATTGCCAAGCATTTGCACTTTAGCGAAGCAGATTTTGCCTCTATGCTGGAGCGTTTCGGCTCACATCACCGCCACAGTGTCAAAGAGAGTTCAATCGATCAAGCGTATATCCTCTTGGGACTCACGGCACAAGCTACAAACGATGAAGTCAAAAAAGCGTACCGAGCCCTCGTTCGCGAATATCACCCCGATATTATCAAATCGCAAGGGGCTTCGGATGAGTATCTCAAAGAGGCGACGGAAAAGGTACAAGATATCAATGCCGCCTATGAGATGATCAAAAAATCGCGCGGAATGTAAAGGAATTATATGGACAAAAAACGACTGCTTAATCTCGGGTATTGGATACTCTTTATCGGAATTCTCGGCTACGCCGCCTACACAAAAGGGTGGATTCTCACCAACTTTGAATCGATCTCCCCTGCGCAAGCACAAGAGATGATCCAAAAAGGGGAAAAAGTAACCCTGCTCGATGTACGGACACCCGATGAATTTACGAAAGAACATATTGACGGCTCAATTCTTATTCCGTTACAGACCCTTAGTAATAATCTCGCCCTAATCGCCAATGTTAAAAATCAAAAGATTCTTGTCTATTGTCACAGCGGAAACCGAAGTATTGCCGCTTCACGACTCCTCGTTGAAAACGGCTTTACACCCCTCAACATCAAAGGGGGAATTACCGAATGGAAAGCCCAAGGGCTACCCGTCACCCAGTAAAAAAAGAGTATCCTTATGCATACACGAAGAGTACCCTTTGGCTTCATCGACCATGATAAAAAAAATGCCGTCTTTTTAGCTATCTATGTCGAATCAATTTCGCCGTGGAAATACTTTAAAGACGATATGCAGCATCTCAAATGCCCCGCTCTCATTATGATCGATCGGTGGGACGGACGGATGGGGTTTCCCGGTGGAACGGTAGATAAGAATGAAACCCTCATGGATGCTCTGGTCAGAGAGATCAAAGAGGAGGTAGGTATCACGATCAAACCCTCACAGATTGACCCGATCGCTTCGCATGAGAGTCGCATCGTTACCCATTTGTATGGGCTAAAAGTACTGGAAGCAGAGTTTTTGCATATTTACTACCATATTCTCAACAACTTTGCCCGCTCCATTTTATTGCATGCCTATGAAGAAGGGGATGAGTCCCATTTTATGTCTGAAATAACAGGGATCAAAATTGTCCCTCTGGTTCAACATGAGAATAAAGGGATCAACCGATTTTTAGAAAACGCTTTCGCAGGAGCTACCCGAGAAGATCTTGATGTTCTCCTGCACGACGTATTACATCTTAGTATTTAAATAAGGAACACCCTATGCCGTTAACGGAAACTCAAAAACAAATTATCAAAGAGTCCACCGAGCTTTACCGCGCGGAGATTACCCAGATCAACACATGGATCTACAGCGAAGCCAACGATGATCGATGTGATCAGCTCTATCTGCTCCGAGCCCTCTCAAGCATCGAGCATGGCAACCGTATCGGGCTGTTCAATGATGAGGACGCCTCAGAAGTGTACTTCGAAGAGGTAGCAAAGGAAGTAAACCGCTATTTCCCTGAAAAAGATGATGCCGAACTCTTCGATGACATTTCCATTTTGGAAGATGATATCAGAGAGCGGTACTTTGAAAATCCCGCAAAAGAGAAACAAGCCATTTTAAGTGCATTGAAACTCAGTTTTTAATAAACGACACGATTACGGCCGCTCTCTTTTGCTTTATATAACAGTTTATCTAAACGGTTGAGGAGTTCTTCGGATGATTCATCATTCTTCAGTGCCGCAACCCCGAACGAACAGGTAATTCGCCCCACTCTTTCAAAATTTTCAAGTTCAATCGTTTTTCGAAGGATTTCGGCAACACTCAACGTCTCTTCCAATGAACTATCCGGTAAAAGTATAATAAATTCTTCTCCTCCCCAACGGGCGATAATATCACTTTTTCGAAGCCGCTGTTTCACCAGTGCGGCAATATGTTTTAATGCCTCATCTCCAATCAGATGTCCGTATAAGTCGTTTACTTCTTTAAAATGGTCAATATCAAAGAAGATGACTCCCAACGATTTTTGATCGCGAAGAGCCATATTAATGGTATGTTGAAACACCATTGTAAAATGAAGTCTATTGGCGACCCCGGTCAGCGGGTCCGTCATAGAGCGCGCTTGTATCGATGAAATATCGGTAAAAATAACAACATACCGCTTCTCTTGATGAAATCGCAATACAGAGAGTTTAACCTCAAAAATGGTCGTTTTCCCCTCTATGGTAATTTTAGCTTTATGATGGACATACGGATGATCGGAAATATATTCGCTCCAACGCTGATCATTCACCATCGGCAGAAGGTATTCCTCGGTATCTCCCTCTTCAAAATATTCACATACACATTGATGCTCACGCTTAAATGCGGCGACATTTGTATAGTGAAAATAGGCTAGAAACGTTTTATTTGCGGCAATAAGCTGATGACCGTCCGTAACAATAACAGGTGAGGGGATGGCATCGAGAATGGTTTGATTGTAGGCTTCTTGAAAACTCATTTTTTCAGCAACCGTATCGTACACCCGACTGACAATCATCCATAAAATAAAAATCAACACCAGCGTGATCAATGCCGTAGCTATAATCATCTGAAAAACATGATTTGAAAAATCAGCAACCGCTTGAACAAAAATGACAGCTCCGATCGGCTGGTTTAGATAATTGTTGACGATAATAGCTTTCATAGCATAGGTTTGATTCGCATAGTTGATAACACTGTTTTCAAGAATTTGATGCTGATTTTTATAACTTTCGATCAAAGGGAGAAGCTTAGAGGATACATTGATCGCTAACATATCACCGATTTGGAGGAAGTTGCTGATACCGCTTAAAACCCCCACATTATTTTCTTGGATCATAAAAAAAGACTGATAGCCGGTATAGCGGTTTATTTTATCGGTAATGTAAGAGGCTTCAATCCCAAATTCAACAGCCCCCAAATAAACTCCATCTTCAATCACCGGAGTGAGGATACGAAATGCCAATCCCTGCCGTCCCTCTTCAAATCCGTAAACCGTTTTATGCTCTCGGTGAATATGTGCTACCATAGAACGTTGAGAGGCAATAGGATCACCGTAAACTTCGGGCTGGTGCATCCGAAGAAGTGATGTTCCATCGGCATTGTGAAACTGCATGATAGTGAGCATCGGATTCTCTTGACGCATCACTTCCCATCGCGGTGCAATCAAAGGGTAGAGTGCATCATGATTTTTCGATCGAAACGCGTTTAAAACCCCTTCCGTTTTCATATTGGCATCTGCGCGTGATACATAGAAACGGACGATATCGTGAAGCGTTTCTTCGTAATTAAGACGGACGCTTTGATAAATATCGCTCATCCGAGCCTCATACTGGTCTTTATCATGCAAGATACTGTACGTGGCTACAATCGTAGCTACCCCGAGGATAACAGAACTCAGAAGAAGCAATATTTTAGTTTTTAAACTCATGCTTTTTCCTTGGTCATTGTGATCTTGTAAAGTGCTTCAAACTCCGCTAACGGCAACGGGCGGCTAAACCAGTAGCCCTGATACGCATTGCACCCTATTTCGGAGAGGGCATTACGTTGCTGTAGTGTCTCTACCCCCTCTGCAATGACCGAAAGCCCCATACTCTCCGCCAATGCTATAGTTGATTTGCAGATAATAGCATCGTTGGGGTCTACTAAAAGATCACGAACGAAACTTTGGTCAATTTTTAACTGATCCAGAGGGAGACGTTTCAGATACGACAGCGACGAGTAGCCGGTACCGAAATCATCCAGAGAGAATCCTACCCCTGCATTTTTTAATGCCGCCATTTTTTCAATTACATCTTCCACGTTTTGTACCAAAATACTCTCGGTAAGCTCCAGCTTCAATCGCTTTGCATTGGCACCGCTTTGCTTTAGTGCTAACAATACCTGAGATACAAAATTGCTTTGGCTGAACTGTTTCGCGCTGACATTGACCGCAATGCTCATCGTTTCCATTTCGGGAAGATGTGACCATACTGCCAACTGTTCACACGCCGTATTTAAAATCCAATCACCGAGAGGAAGAATAAGAGCCGTCTCTTCGGCTACCGGAATAAAATCGGCCGGAGATACCATACCGCGCTGCGGATGCATCCAACGTACAAGAGCTTCGACACCGCTGATCAATCCGTGAGTGTCAACTTGGGACTGATAATAGAGGATAAATTGTTTCTCCTCGATCCCTCTGCGAAGATCCTCCTCTAACCCGGCACGCTCCCTCAAGGCAGATTCCATATTCGGATCAAAAAAGCTCAAACCGTTACGCCCCGCTTCTTTAGATTTATACATTGCCAAATCTGCCTGTTTCATCAGATCGTCGATAGAAGTATCGTCACTTTTGTAAAGTGTCACCCCGATACTCGCACTGCTACGATGTTGAATCTCACCTAAAAGATAAGGTTGGTTCAAGGCGGCAAGAATTTTTTCTGCAACTCCTTCACTCGCAGTTGCCGCATCGGTTTCATTGCTGCTGAGTCCGGATAGAATCACCACAAATTCATCCCCGCCGAATCGTGATACGGTATCTCCTTCACGAACACACAGGCTGATGCGACGGGCAGCCTGTTTCAAAAGTTTATCCCCCATATCATGTCCTAGCGTATCGTTGAGCGTTTTAAAATTATCCAGATCAATAAATAATAATGCCCCGTAATTGCCGCTGCGTGAACTTCCCATCAGAGCTTGCTTCAATCGATCCAGTAACAAAATCCGGTTGGGAAGTCCCGTGAGCTGATCAAAAAAAGCCAATAAATTGATTTTTTCTTCGGAGAGCTTATGCTCACTGATATCGGTATCACTCCCTCGGTAACCGAGTAAAAGTCCCTCATGGCTTACCATAGCGATTGCATTGCTAGAGAGCCAAACCGTGCGCCCATCATGCTTAACCGCAAGGTTTTGAATCTTTTCATACGATTCATGGCGCTCAAAAATTTCAAAGATTTTTCTTCTACATGCTTCTCTACCCTCTTGCGGATAAAGCTCATAAAAATATTTTTGGCCGACAAGCTGATCACTTCGATATCCCAGCACCTGTTCTACGGCATTGCTTACATAGGTATACATTCCTTGAGCATCAATCTCCCATACAAAGGTTCGACTCTGCTCGGCAAGTTGTTCAAAACGCTCTTCAGCTTCTAGCAGATTGGCTTGTTGATGACGAATATTTTTATCGGTTCGGCGCAATACCAAAAAGATAAAGCCTAAAACCACCCCTATTAAAATAACTCCGCTCAAAGCATTAACAGTGATAAAACCAAGCAGCTCCGATTTCTCATGAGCAATATCTTTCATAATAATCATATCGCCGATCTCTTTGTCAGAAACATCTCGTACGGGAATAATCGAAACCCGCCATTTTTTACTATCCTCAGCTACTTCATGATTAATATCCTGATGGGATAAGCGCTCCATATCATGATGATGTTCCATTAAACTCAGAACATTTGTCAATCTCTCTTTCGACGTATAAATAACGGCATCGTTAGGGAGCTGATTCCAATCAGCCTTTCGCCCCAACATACGCATCCCTTCTTCCCATGTCTGACGCTTCAGATACTCTTTTCGGATAACCACCGCAATCTCATTGCCGCTTTGAATATGAAGGTTTTGGAGAACATCCTCAATCTCTTTACCGAGCTCTACATAGCCTATCAATCTATCGCCCTCAAACACAGGCTGTATCACTCGCAGGGTAAATGTACCTAAGGGGCCGATTTCAATACCGGATGACGCTTTATGGGTCCACTCGGCTTTTAGTGCGGTGAATCTATTGATGAGATCCCCGCGTTTGGCTGGATTATGTACCCTCAACAGACATACTCTGTTTTTATCTAAAAAATAAAAATGGGTGAGATGATTCTCTTTTTTCATCGTCTCGAATACACGTTCCCAATCCCTCAAAAGACGTTCACTATCCCCTTCTCGAAGCGCTTCTTTCACGGCTTTATTACTGACGATAGGTTGCAGCGCCATGGCCAATCCGGAAGCTTGCTGATCAAGCGTCCCCTGAAAATCCTCCGAGACCTCATTGAGTTGGCCGACAACAATATCCTCTAAATAACGGGAGTGTTGTTCCCCTATGAGTACCCCTGCACTTACGATCAATACCAAAACCATCACCGACAGAATGATCATCAATCGACGCAGTATCGGTTTAGGTGACATACCGGCATTGCAAATACGATTTTCTAGTAAATTACCTAAACGGATAACGGCATGTAATGATTTTTTTAAATAGCTATAAGCGGTCATTTAATAATCCTAAATCATTATTATTTGTTTTTCTTAATTAGATAGACACTCTGTATCTATCTTATTCTATCCGTATTAACTGTAAAATCGATTAAAACTCTCACTTTTGATTTAGCATAAACTGCTTTAGCTCCTCTATTTTTAAAGGCTTCGCGTAATAATACCCCTGTATTTCATCACACCCCTCTTGCTGTAAAAATTCAAGTTGTTCTTTGCTCTCTACCCCCTCGGCAGTAACAGAGAGACCGAATGTTTTTGCCAATGCGATAATCGCACGTGTAATCGCGATCCCCTCAAGAGAGCCCGGGAGATCGTCAATGAACGATTTATCAATTTTAAGCCGGTCAACGGGAAGTTTTTTAAGATAGCTTAGAGAAGAGTAGCCTGTTCCGAAATCATCAATCGCAATTTTAATCTTTATAGCACGCAGTTTACTCAAAGTTGCAAAAGCTTCACTCGCATTTGTTGCGAGATAACTCTCCGTGATCTCTATTTCAATCCATTCCGGATCAATATGTGTTTGTTCGATTATTGAAGAAAGAATGTCAAAAAATTTACTGTTTTGCAGCTGTAGTGACGAGACATTGAACGCAAAATAAGGGAGGAGATACCCTTCTTGACGCAATAGCATAAAATCTTCACACGCTTGTTGCAAAACCCATGAACCGATCGGAATGATCAGCCCCGTCTCTTCCGCCAAATGGATAAAACGATCAGGACTCACCCATCCGATAAGAGCACTGTTCCATCGAATCAATGCCTCAACGGCCACTATTTTTCCGCTTGAAGCAGAGACTTTAGGTTGATACACAAGGGTAAATTCATCTCCCCTCTCAACCGCAGTTTTAAGGGCATGAAGTCTCTGTGTCCGATCTTCAACAATATGGGCAAGTTCCTCCGTAAAAAAGCAATAGCGGTTGCGTCCGGTATCTTTTGAGCGGTACATTGCCAGATCGGCATTTTTCAGCAATGCAGAAATCGTTTCTCCATCATCCGGAAAGAACGCTACCCCGATACTGGCCGTTGTACGGATTTCATGGATTCCGCATGCAAACGGGAGCTGAAACGCATCCATGATTTTTTGCACGATCGGCTCGACGGCTGAAATCTCATAAAACCCTTCGATGAGGATATTAAATTCATCTCCTCCGATCCGTGCGAGCGTGTCCGCATTTCGAAGTATCTTACTCAATCGTGCCGCAACTGCCTGCAACAGCAAATCCCCGACATCATGTCCAAGAGCATCATTGATCTGCTTAAACTGGTCCAGATCCAAAAAGATAATCCCGAATTTATCTCCGTTACGTCTCGCCATATCGATGCCGTGCTGTACCATCGTATTAAACAATCGACGGTTCGGAAGGCTGGTAAGCGGATCGGTATTGGAGAGATCTTCAAGCTTTTTTTGAGATGCTATCAGTGCATTCTCCCGCTCTTGGACACTTAATGCAAGGCGATTAACATTTTTGGAAATACTCTCAAGCTCATCACCCGTATGAATCACCTGCATATCGGAGTAGTCTTGGCGTTCAATCTTTTCGATCTGATTCATAAGCGAATTCAGAGGCTGAGCGATACTCCGTTTGAAAAGTCTTTGCAAAAATAAAAGTGTCAGCAGAGTCAGTGTCGTAATGAGGGTAAAAAAAGCTATTCTGTTTTCCTGAAGTGCTGTTTCCAGAGATGACTTATCCAATGCGGCAGAAATAACGATATCCCCTTCCAACGTTGCCATACTTACGGAACCTAAAAAGCGATTCTCTTCTTCGATTATTGTCAGTTTTTCCTTTTTTAAGGAACGCAAATTTGAATTTTTCTGACTCCAGATTTCAATTCCTAAATCACGGGATAATGCCTGAAAATAAGGTTTTGATATATATCTTGACATCTCGATATGGGTGATAGTTTGATTGCTGTCTTTTACAAACAGGCTTTCATGGGACTTGATAACAAGATCGTTTTGGTATCGGTGATACGTTATCACACCCCCCTTGACAAGATCGTTGTATTTGTAATACGAAATATGTTTATCCGGCAAATCTCCGAGAGGGCGTTTAACATAGTCATACTCGTTTTCATAACGGCTGTAAAATACCGGTTTTCCCTCTTCAAATGAGACGAATGTCAGGTAATATCCATGTGCTCTTTTCGTAACATACGCTATAAGATCTTCATGGGCATCGTACAAAGCGATATCGTTATTGAGCGATATTTTCACCCGATTGAGTAGCTCTTCTGCGAGCCTCTTTTTTTCTTCATCCAATAAGACGGTATCGTAATGCATTTTATCCTGATAGGTATTTATAAGCTCGACCGATGCGAGAAACGACTCGTCATCTTTGATAAAAGCAATCCCTTTTTTCAGATCTGATTCCACACCGCCAAGATCGACCTTCAGACGATGAAACGCATATTCGATTCTCTGATGGGCGGTTTTAACAAAATTTTCGCGTAAAAAATAGTCAAAATAGACCCCTGACACAAGAAACATCACGGCCGTTGAAGCGACCAATATAAGTGCTAGTTTCGTTTTAAGGTTAAATAACCTGAAGAGTGTTGTTATCATTAAAAAATCGGGGCTTCTTTCTCAACATTTTCTTTCGTAATAAGTTTTACCGGTATGACTATATGTTTGGGAACGCTCTCCCCTTTAAAAATTTTCAAAGCGGTCTCAACCGTTTTTTTTCCCCCCAACGGAAAAAGAACCGAGCCGCTCTGAGTCCCTTTACGGATAGCATCACGCGCTTCAGAGGTATAATCACACCCGATAGTAATAATGGATGAGGGATCTATGGTATGACGGAGCATCGCTGAGCGTGCTCCACTGAGCATGCTGTCACTCTCAGAAAAAATAGCGTCCACCTTTTCCCCTGAAGCAATCAGCTTCTCCATCTCCAAAATAGCATCTTTACGAAGATAGTTTCCCGTTCGTTTGATCACACGAATCCCCTTGTGTTTAGCGATCTCATCCATAAACCCTTTGGAACGCAATTTCGTAACATCGGCTTTTTGCAACCCTTCAAAAAGGAGAACTTTCCCTTTTCCTCTTAAGCGCTCAGCGATGTATTTTGCCCCCATCTCTCCGATTTTGATATTGTTAGAGTTAATAAAAGTGGTATACCCATCCCCTTGAATACCGCGATCAAGGATGATCACCGCAATTTTGCTTTTCACTGCCTTGAGAATCACCGGAACGACCGCTTTTTCATCATTGGTTCCCACAACGATCAAATCGACTTTCGCATCGATAAAGCCGTTGATATGACGGATAAGCAATGAGGTTTGCCCTTTGGCATCCGAGTAAACAAATGTCAATTCAGAATGTTTGGCCGCTGCATCACGTACCTCATACACTTGCGCTTTACGAAAATCATTTCCCATTGTATCTTGGGCAAAGGCAACAGTTTTTGGTTCTGCATAGAGCATGGCTGCTCCCGTAAGCGATAATAATAAAATAAATAATTTTGTAAATTTAATCATTATATACTCCTTTTAAGATTATAACGTGTTCACCACCAATATTCAATTCGAATATAAAAAGGGTATTTATGAAGATTATTGGATAAAAAAGACACTTTGAAGACACTTTTTGATTACAATAGCCACCATGAATACTCATCACATAATTAAGCTTTGCGACCGATGCTATTGGGATAGCACTACTGAAACTGTAAAATTGCATAATGAAATCGTCTCATTAACATCTAACATGACAAAAGTTTTGAAACTCCTCATTACCAATTACAATAAGCCAATCAGCAGTATTGACATATTTTTTCATATATGGGAGAACTTTGAAAATGAGTATAAACCGAGAAATGTCCGTAACTTAATCAGTAATTTGCGCAAACGTCTCCCCTGTCTTTCGATCATCAACTATTACGGCGGAAGCTATATGCTGAAAAAAAATCGTGAGAGCCATCCTCTATTTACCGATCATTTGATTGAGATTCTCGATCAAGCCAAAAACGGCATCACGATATCCGATCCCAACCAAAACGACAACCCTGTCATTTACATCAATCACGCCTTTGCAGACGCGTTTGGATATTTACCCGAAGAGGTCATCGGAAGAAATTGCCGTTTTTTACAGGGGGATGATCGTGATCAGTCGGCACTTGAAGAGATACGCCAAGCTATGAATGCCCAAAAAGATGTCACCGTCACCCTTCGCAATTATCACAAATCGGGAAAGCTTATCTACAACGAAGTGACGATCAGCCCTATCTTCGATAAAAAAACACAAAAGCTAAAATATTATCTCGGGGTACAAAAAGATGTTACCGCAATTCAACAATTGATACAGCAGATAAAAGGGATGGTCTAACCCTATGGCAAAAAAGAAACGTCCCACCGATGCGTATAAAAGTTTAACCATTGTCGGAATCGGTGCAAGTGCGGGAGGATTTGAAGCCCTCTTAAAATTTATCCAAAATATTGAACCTTCCGAGAGTATTTCATATGTCATTACACAGCATCTCGACCCCAAACAACCAACCATGTTGGGATCGCTGCTCCAAAAATATTCCAAAATCCCTATCATTGAGATTACCGATACTATGGAGCCGTTGGGCAATATTATCTATTTTTGCCCCCCTAATTTTGACCTTGTTATCGAGAATAGCCAATTTTTTCTCATGGTTCCACCCCTAAAACCCTACCCTAAACCCTCGGTCAACCGCTTTTTTAAATCACTCGCCTTAGAGAAGAAAGAAAAAGCAATCGGCATTATCTTAAGCGGTACGGGAAGTGACGGAGCCGAGGGGATTGTAGCGATTAAACAAAGCGGCGGAATTGCCCTCGCCCAAAATGAAAAAGCGAAATATTTTTCAATGCCGAAAGCCGCTATCGATACCCAAGCCGTCGATGCGGTACTCCCTCCTGAACTCCTAGCACAAGGGATTATCTACGCCATCGACGATCCCACCTATTTTGATCGTCATTTTGATGTCTTGGACAACATTGACAAAGTTTTCAGCCTACTCAACCAAAAAGGGGAAGTTGATTTCAGCGACTACAAAGAGGCGACCATTCATCGCCGTCTTGAGCGTAGAATCACGGAGACTAAATCGGAAAGTGTGGACGAATACATCGCTTTGTTGCAACGCTCTCCGGCTGAAATACTGAATCTGAAAAAAGAGCTCCTCATCATCGTCACTTCCTTGTTTCGTGATAAAGAGGCATTTACCGCAATCGATGTCCATTTGGAAAAAATGCTCATCAGCAAACTCGACAATACGGTCCGAATATGGGTTGCGGGGTGTGCTACCGGAGACGAAGCCTACTCCATCGCTATTGTCATCACCGAACTCCTTAAAAAAATGGAGCTCACTAAAAAAGTGACTATTTTTGCCACCGATGTCAGTGAAGAGGCAATCGATGAAGCTCGAAGCCGAAGTTTTAGTGAAGAGGAAATGGGCCACATCGACCCTGAGTTGATTAAACTCTATTTTGTCGAAAAAAATCACCGCTATACCCCCACCAAAGCGATACGGGACATGATCGTCTTCTCCAAACACGATGTGATTAAAGACCCTCCGTTTTTAAATCTTGATCTTGTCAGCTGCCGCAATCTCCTCATCTATTTTAATCCCGACCTTCAACAACGGGTACAAAGTATTTTTTATTACGCACTGCGCTATCAGGGGCTCATGTTTTTAGGTTCCTCTGAAACAATCGGCACATTGACCAATCTCTTTTCAATCATCGATAACAAATATAAAATTTATCGTAAATCCAACGACACCGGAGTTGTCGATATCGAAGCCCTTGCCTATTTTCAAAAAAAAGAGTTCAAACGGGGATCGAAAAAATTACGGGATGAAGTTAACAGTCTGGATGTCAATAGCTCGATCAACGCCGCAGTCACCTCTTTTTTCGCCGTTAACGGGATTGTCGTGGATACCAACGGTACTATTTTATTTTTCAAGGGTGAGAATAAATACATCTCCAATCCGCAAGGGCTTGTCACCAATGATGTCTATCGGCAGACATCTGATTTTTTACGTTTGGATCTACGGGCAACACTCAGTGAAGCGATCCGAAACGAACAAGTTGTCGCTTCTAAAAAAATCCGAATTCTCCCTCTTGCAGATGAACGCAACTACGTAATCATCACTGTCTTTCCGTTGGGGCGCAACAAGCTCTCGGAAAACAGTTTTTTTATCACCTTTGATGATATCAATGAAAAAGAGAGTTCACCGCTTCTCACCTATCAGCCCCAAACCGTAGACGGGTATGATTTCAATATCCTCGAAAACGAACTCTCCGCCCTCAAAGAGCGGCTTCAAATTACCATAGAAGAGCTCGAAACATCCAACGAAGAACTCCAAAGTACCAACGAAGAGTTGCAGTCCACGAATGAAGAATTACAATCTACGAATGAAGAGCTGGAAACCTCAAATGAGGAGCTTCAAAGTACCAATGAAGAGTTACGTACCGTTAATGATGAGTTCGAGCACAAGAATAATGAGCTCGCTTTTGTCAACGAAGCCTTGAATAAAGTGGTAGAGGTCATTAATACCGACGTGTTGATCTTGGACAAAAATCTCGATCTTTTCCTCCATACCAAAGGGGTTGAGAAGTTTTTTGAGATCAATTATACCAACCGGATCAATCTCAGTGAAATCATTATCCATGAACATTTTCCGATACCGAATCTTTTTGAAAACATTAAAAGTGTCGTACAAAACACCAACGAAGTTCAGTATGACTTGACCATCGATCACCGGATATACTGGTTCCAAATCAAACGGATCAATCTCTCCAACGACGATTACGGCGTCATCATAAGCTTTACCGACAAAACCGACATAATCCGCAACCAAGAGCTGATGTTCCAGCAATCCAAGCTCGCCAGCATGGGAGAGATGATTGGTAATATCGCCCACCAATGGCGTCAACCGCTCAATACCCTTGCCTTAAATCTTTTCGGAATACAAAAAAAATTCGAAAACCATAGTATCGATGAGAGCTCGTTTAACACCTTTGTCGAAGAGTCTCAAAAGAACATTCAGCACATGTCCTCCACCATCGATGATTTTAGAGATTTTTTCAGTCCCAACAAATCGAAAAAGATTTTCTCGCTCCACGATGTGATTGAAAAAACAATCTTTTTTGTCAAAGACACCTTTGATCATCACGGCATCACCATTCAAAATGACCATCAGAATGATGCGCAGATTCATGGATTTGAAAATGAATTTGCACAGGTATTACTCAATATTTTCAACAATTCAAAAGATGCGTTAATCAAAAACAATACCCCGGAGGGGAGCATAAAAATAACCTTTGAACAAGAAGCTGAGATCATCAATATTCTTATCACCGATAACGGTGGAGGGGCATCTACAGAGGTAATTGCAAGGGTATTTGAACCCTATTTTACGACTAAAGAGAAAAAAGAGGGGACAGGAATCGGATTGTATATGTCAAAAATGATTATAGAAAACAGTATGGGAGGATCAATCCAGATGCTGCCGTTTGAAGGTGGGATGATGACAAAAATTTCTTTACGCACGGTACCGTATGCTTAAAAAATTCACCCTTCTCTATGTAGAAGATAACGACGCAACGATTGATGCTTTTATCGGAGCATTTCAGGAATATTTCAAAACCATTTTTGTCGCTCGCAACGGTGAAGAGGGGCTTGCTCTCTTTGAAACTTCCCACCCCGACATCGTCCTAACCGACCTTCAAATGCCTAAAATGGGTGGATTGGAAATGATTGCACGGATGCGCGAAATATCTCCCAATCTGCCGATCATTATCAACTCAGCCTTTAGTGATACCCATTTACTCCTCAAAAGTATCACTCTGCATGTCGATGATTATATTTTAAAACCGACCGATCCACACTTGTTACTCCAAGCTTTTGAAAAAGTGGCTCGCGTGTTGAATCTCGAGAAATCGCTGGTACGCTCACATACGATGATGCAGACGATCATCGATGAAATACCCGATCCTATCATGTACATTGAACTTGATTTCAGTGTCAGTATGATGAACAAAGCGGCAAAAGAGCTAGGGGGAGAAGATGTCAATGCACTACTTCCCAAATGTTATAAAATATCTAATAATACAAGCGGTGCCTGTGCAGAAGGTTCCCCTCTCTGTCCGATAGAGCATGTTTATAAAACGAAAAAACCCTCTACTCAACGCCATGTGCATACCGATAAAAAAGGGAAAAAACACCATATTGACGTTGCTGCTCGACCAATATTTGATGCCGATGGAATAGTCATAGCCTACCTTGAAATTCGCCACGATATCAGTAACTATCTCGATATCCAAAATAAATTACTTCACAAAACAAAAAAGCTTACCCATATTTCCATGCATGACTCGTTGACTCATTTACCTAACCGCCGTCTTCTTGCCGATCGAATTGATCACGCTATTGAGCGAAAAACACGTTCCGGCGGAGAGTTCGCAATCTTTTTTATTGACTTAGACCATTTCAAAGAGGTTAATGATACGTTAGGGCATTTGATCGGTGACCAGCTTTTGATTCAGGTAGCCAAACGGATACGAACAATGACCCGTAAAGGAGATACGATCGCACGTAACGGAGGAGATGAATTTGTCCTTCTCATCGATGACGGAGTATCAAAAAGCCATTTTACGACCGTAGCCGAAAAAATATTGAAACTTTTCGAAGCCCCTTTTCTCATCCAAGAAAAAGAGATTTTCAGCGCATGCAGTATCGGGATCAGTATTTTTCCCCAAGACGGACAAACCGTTGAATCGCTTCTCCATCATGCCGATGTCGCTATGTACACCTCTAAAGAGGCAGGACGTCAACAGTTTACTTTTTTCTTACCCCAAGCTGCCGTTTGAATTTAGACCGAACATACCTTATTTTTTCCGGTAGTTTTAGCATGATGCATCTGTGCATCGGCTTCGCTCATCGTATCGTTTAAAGAATTATCATGTTCCAACGCCGCCCCGATAGAAACTGTCAAAAACACCTCTTCTCCCGATGCAAGTACAAGAGGGGTCAATGCTATTCTTTGTCGAATACGTTCTAAAATTTCAATCGATTTTTCACGGGTCGTTTCTTTTAAGACAAGACAAAATTCATCTCCTGTAAAACGTGAAACGACATCTTGATACTGTACGTTTGAGCGAAGTAGTTCAGAAACGTGAATGATCATCTGATCTCCAATATCGTGTCCGTAACTTTCATTGATACTTTTAAAATTATCAATATCGATCATCGCCGTCATAAACTCTTCATCTCGATTGACCGCTTCTACGAAATAGGGTTCCATCACCGTAAAAAAGTGGCGCCGATTGTACAATCCGGTCAAAAAATCGCGGCTGGAGTAATGGGTAATCGTATCGATATTCTCCAACGCTTCGATCGCATTGTTCAACCGACACGAAAACTCCTCTTTACTGAACGGTTTGTTGATAAAATCGTTTGCCCCTTGTTTAAGAAACATAGCGGATACATCAGAGTCTTCCGTCGAGGAGAGGACAAAAATAGAGAGTTGATTTTTTGTATACTTTTTACGAACCGCTTTGGTAAGTTCCAGTCCGTCCATCACCGGCATATTGTAATCGGTGATAATGATTTTAATATCGGGATTCTCTTCCAAAATCAAGAGAGCCTCTTCTCCATGAGCGAGTGCATACACTTGAAAAAAGAGATTTCCCACCATTTTTTTCATCTGATTTCGAAAAACCGATGAATCGTCCACCACCATCACTTTATGGTGACGATTTTTGAGGAGTCTTTTTATAATATCGATTAGGTAGTCGATATCATGGATTCCCCCCTTATAAATGTAATCGATAATATCTTTTTTAAGCATCACTTTACGAAACTCTTTATCGACACTCCCCGTCAAAACGATGGAGGGGATGTTTTTTTTGAGCATTACATCAACCACTTCCCCATTGGGAGCATCGGGAAGATTGAGATCAAGAATCGCTAAGGTATAGCTATATTTTTTACTAAAAAGCTCTGCTTCTGAGAGCGAATACGCCACATCTATCTCTATTTTCAATTCACTTTTTACTTTTAAACTGATCAACTTTGCCAATGTTTTACTATCATCCACCAACAAAATACGTTCAACTATTGTTTTATTTATCATTTGAAATTACTCTTTCTGTTCAACTTTTTTATAAATCGCTTCGACTATAGTATTGCGTCCTGAATGTTTCGCTTCATACAGGGCATTATCGGCAAGTTTAAGCACCCCTTGCACACTGGAAGATTTCAGAATATCGGGATGGTAAAGCCCTCCGCTGATCGTGCATTGCACCTCTTCATCGCTAAATATAAAAAGGTGATTTTGGACTCCCAAGCGGATAGTTTCGGCCTTTTCGATAGCCTGTTCTCGCGTAATACGGTTAAAGATTATAACAAACTCTTCACCTCCGGCACGGTAGACACTGTCCTGAATCCGTACACTCTCAAGCATGATTTTCGAAATCTCGCATAAAACAAAATCACCGGCATCATGTCCGTAGTTATCATTAATTTTTTTAAACCAGTCGATATCGAGCATCAAAACGGCATACGGGAGATGATTCTTCTCGTATTGAAGAATCAACTCTTCGAGATCACGCTCCATATTGAGCCGATTTTTAAGCCCTGTCAACGGATCATGTGACGCCAGTTGCATCAATTTTAAATTGCTATGTTCCAAGCTCATCGTTCGCATAGAAATTTGCTGTTCAAGATTTTCCTGTTCCCACATCACCTCTTGAAATAACTCTTTGATCTTATTCGCCATCGGCTGAAAAATAAAAATCACTTCGAGAAGAAGAGTCATAAGTGTAACCAACCATACCATCGATTCCAAATGGTTGATCGCAGATATATTTTCTTCGCCCTCTTTTTGGTACTGTATGACTGCCGTATTTAAATCATTCAATAGCGGATCGGAGAGTTCTAAAATTTGTCCTAAAAGATTGATTGCTTCATGTTGAGATTGTTCACTACTCAAATGTCGTGCCAGCACAAGATACTCTTCAACACGCGCTTTTAGCAGTGTATCTCCATAGTAAAGGGAGTAAATCGCCGGTGATAGCTCAACACGTACCCCCTCTTTCAAATTTCCCGAGGAAAGAGCACGGTTCGCAAGCGCCATTTCATTAATAGCAGCAAGCAGTTTCACCCGTATCGCTTCACTGTCCGAATGGGTCCCTTTCGCATAAACACGGAGATAATACTGTTGGGAATACGAAGCGATTCGTTGCGAGAGCATTCGCTGTTTTCCCGAAATATTGACCACAAGAGCTGTTGAGTCACTCGCTTTGAGTGCAAGTTTCAAAACGTAATACGCACCGCTTGAGAGTAATGCAATCAATAAAATCGCGATAATATAGCGCTTGGTGAAACTCGATTTAAGTTCTTGAGCCTGCATACTTCCCTAATTTTCGTACAATATAGATTATATAAATGATAACTCCGATATTCTTAAAGGGTACTGACCCTGTTTCTTCCGGTAGCTTTGGCATTATAGAGTGCGTCATCTGCTCGCTTCAGAAGATCTTCTTTCGTCACATTCTCCTCTATCGCTTTAAAAGCCATTCCAATACTGACACTCACATGATCGGCCGTCGATGAATATTCATGAGGTAATTGTAATGCTTCAACCGCTTGTGCCAAACTCTCGGAGACTCGCTCTGAGCCCTCAAAATCAATATCTTTGAGTAAAACAATAAACTCTTCTCCCCCATAACGGGCAATAAGATCGCTGGGACGCTTGAGGGCATTCTTGAGGGCTTTGGCTATTGCAATCAAACATACATCCCCTTGAGCATGACCGTAATGGTCGTTGTAATGTTTGAAATGATCGACGTCAATCATCAGTACGGAGAGCGTTTTTTTATCTCGGAAAGCCTCTTTGTAATTTTTCTCATACATTTCATCAAAAAACCGGCGGTTCGCAATATGGGTAAGACCATCAATCATTGCAAGCTCTTTGAGCTGATCATTTTTGAGTTTCAGGGCACTATTTGCCTCTTCGAGCTTTGATTTCGTCTCTCGTAACTCTTGATTAATCACGACCTGCTCGGTAATATCCTGTACGGTCCCTCTGGAGATGGTTGGAACCCCCTCGGAATCATATTCGGTATCTCCCACCTCACGAACCCACTTGATTCTCCCATCACTCATCAAAAGACGGTGATCGATCGTATACTTTTGTCTCGTTTTCAGTGAATATTGATAGGCTCGGTTCACACTCTCTCGATCATCCGGATGAATACCGTTTAAAAAAGCGTCATATGAGGCTTCAAAGCGGAGACTATTGATCTCGAAAATACGGAAAATTTCATCCGACCAATACAACACATTGCTACTCAGATCAAGTTCCCAACTCCCTAGGTGCGCTATAGCTTGGGCTTTTTTAAGGCTCACTTCACTTCGTTCCAGTGTTTCATGCAGTAGTTTTTGCTCTGTAATATCTCGAAAAACGATAATAGCGCCCTCATCCGCAGGAGCTACGGTCAGACTGACCGGAAAGTAGGTACCGTCATGTCGAATTAAATACTCTTCAGTACTGCGGGTTTTACGATCATTTAACGTCATGTAAATCGGACATTCCGATTCATCATATACCTCATGGGTCTCTCTATGGTGGTGAAAAAGGACATGCTGATCTTTATCAAGAACCTCTTTTTCAGTGAATCCCGTCATCTTCAATGCTTGATCGTTAATCCAGGTACATTTCCCCTCTTCATTGACGCCGTATACACCGTCTCCGATGTTGAAAAGGAGTGATTCGAACAGTTTTTTCCTCCGCTGCTCTCGTGAATAATAGATCAGAACAAGGAGCAAAGCCACTATCGATACAATAATGACCGTTTTGTAATGTGCCCAGATATCGGCAAACGTGATTTCGGGTACTTGATCAAACGGAGGGAGACGCAAATGGCGGGAAAGTTCTTCAACTTCCAGATAATCGGCAGGAAGCGTATAACCGTAAATCCCCGCTTTATTAATCACTTCATTGGTCGGTTGAAGCGAAAAGAGAGCCGCAATAAAAAGCTTGATATCTCTCTCTTTAGCATGAGGAAGCGCAAATACAGGCCATTCAGGATAGAGCTGTGTCGATACTTTGTAAGGATGCCCCGCCATTTTTTTTTCATTAATGATTCGGATATCCCCTGCTTTGATATCACCGCTTGCAATCATCTCTTCCAAAATCCCATCACGGATAAATCCGACTTCGGCTCGACGCATTAAAATATCTCGAACCACATCTTGATGGGAGTTATGGGTCTCGATGATCTTATTATTGTACCTGTTAATATCAATCTCATGCTGATGGAGTTCGTATACCTGAGCTCGGTATCCGCCCATGTGTTTAATACTGGGAGTTGAGATTGATTTGCCTTTAATATCCTCCAAATGTTCAATCGTACTCTCAGGACGAACAATAATGACACCGCCGAGATGACTGGCAGGCTTTCCAGAATCATTGGCACTGATCAGTGTCGCGAAGGCACCGCTAAGGGCATATTGCTGACGAACTACGAGAAAGTGGGTGGGATTGGTAGTGGCAATATCAAGCTGATTTTTGGCGATTTTATCGTCCATCTCCTCTTGGGTAAGAACTTCCAAAACAACCCGATTATCGAGTTTTGCATTCAGATAATCGACCAACGGCTGGTATTTGGCACGGGTCTTTTCATGTCCCATATAAGCGAAAACACCGAATTTGATCTCATCTTTAGCCGATGCGGAGATAAAAAATAGGAATACTGCTAAGAAAGGGATCAATCTATTCATACTTAGGCACTTTTTATTTGAATAAGTAATACTACCCTATCCTCACTTTAATGCCGTTAAAATAGACGGTTACCGGTACCACAGCCGCATCATCGCCGCACCTAAAAGAGCATAAGCGACCTCATCGATTTCCGCCATCCAAAATCCCATAGCCCCCAGAGCCAAAATCAGTGCCGTAGAAAGAGGTGCCATCGCAGCACGAAACTCTTTTTTAATCATCTCATACTGCTGCGCTGAAAGCTCCACACTCAATTCCCCCTTGCTTGCACGCTCAATCATACGACGAAACGCACTGATATCTCCGGGGATACGTTTAATCTCATCGATCAAGGTTTCAAGGATCGAATCTTTCATCCCCAATGCTCTTGGGATATTCTTTTGGAGAATCGGGAGGATATCTTTGATCCCGTTAAAATTTTCGATATAAGTGGTCCCTAGCCCCTCTATGATGGCACTGACCCGCAAAATATAAATTGCCTCTTGGGGTAGTTTAAAGGGGAGATTTCGCGTCTGCTCCAGCACCTCGAACGCCAATTTCTGCATACTGCCGCTATCGAGAGCGTCATTACCGAAAATATCGAACATCCGCTCCGTAAACTCGGCAAGCTCAGCGGAGGGGGCATCGTATGCTACCGTCCCCAGACGTTTCGCCGCACTCACATACCCCTCAAAATCACGCTCGTTTGCCGCTTTTATTAGCTCGATAATGGCAATACGAGTATCGTTAGGAACCCTCTTTACCATCCCGAAATCAAGCAGTACAAGTTTTCCCTCACCGTTT
The DNA here is from genome assembly GCF_030691015.1 of Sulfuricurvum sp. Taxonomy (GTDB): domain Bacteria; phylum Campylobacterota; class Campylobacteria; order Campylobacterales; family Sulfurimonadaceae; genus Sulfuricurvum. Next base: position 159,074 of record NZ_JAUYFF010000002.1, on the reverse strand, counting down.
ACCAGCAAATTTCCCGGATGAGGATCGGCATGAAAGAACCCCTTAACCAACATTTGATCGGTATAAAAACGGACCAGTTGATCGATCAGCGGTTTTATATCGAGCCCATGCGAGAGGATAGCGTCACGATTATCAAACCGCCACCCCTCCTCGAAACTCATCACCAGAGCATCATCGCAACTTAAAGAGGGATAGCAAATAGGAAACACTATCCCCGAGTCTTTGTAGAGCGACGAAAACTTCTCCAGATTGCTCCGTTCATGATTCAAACTGCACTCTTGGACAATCATCGATGAAAATTCCGCAATTACCGATTCGATTGAGTGACGGGTAGTATGGGAGAAAAGGGGTCGAAAAAAGCCGTTAAAAAGGGATAGTATGCGGATATCGGCACGAACCCGCTTTTCGATCCCCTCACGTCGCAGTTTCACGGCTACTTTCGTCGTCTCATCAACCCATGCGGCGTGTACTTGACCGATCGATGCCGAAGCGATAGGAACACTATCAAAACGGATAAATACTACGGTAGGAAAGGCTTTTGCCATTACCCGCTCATACGCGGCTTGGCTCATAGGGGGGAGATCATCGTGAAGAGTTTTCAATGCGCTTAGATATGACTCATCGAAAAAATCGTTACGGGTGGCCAATACCTGCGCCAGTTTGATAAAACTCGCCCCTAGCTCCGTGATAGTCGAGGCAAGTTTATCGGGGCTAAGAGAGGAAACCCCTAAAAATGTCTCTCTTTTTTTTATCAGCAGATAAAACGAAAGCAAAAGACGAAAAACGCTCCAAAGACGTCTCGGTGAATACAATGAACTCACGATCGTAGCGCTTCAATATCCTTTTTCGTCGCAATTCCGAGCTCTTCAATTACCTCTTTAATGGCCGCCTTCAGCTCCTCTTTGAGACGTTTTTCTTCGTCTTCCCCTTTGGTTTTAAGACTCTCGAGAAAACTTTTGGTATCGCTGGTATTGAGTTTTCCTTTCTCTTCAAGCTTTTTCAATTCCTCTTCGACTCTCTCTTTGAGCAACAATGCTCCGCCCATTCCTGTGTATAGCAACTCTTTTAACATACTATGCTCCTCTAATGTCCAGATACACTATTATAGGCCTAAAAAATAAATTGTGATACCTTTTATTTGAATTACATTAGAACGGCTGGGGACTTCTTTATTAAAAACTGTTTATAATATTATTAAAAAAAGAGAGGTACCGAATGCAACAGCTAATAAACCATTACGGCATCTCTTTTTTATCCCTCCTCGATCGCCTCAATGAGGGGGTTGTGATCCATCGGTGCGATACAACTATTTTGTATGCCAATAAAGCCGTATCTGAGATTCTCGGGCTGCCGTTGGATCAAATTATCGGGAAAAATGCAGCCGATCCGGTATGGAATTTTACCGATGAAAAGCTCGAACCCTTAAGCATCAACGACTATCCGATACAAAAACTTCTTCATTCCCATCAAAACCTTGTTGATCAACTCGTCGGGATCAGATCAAGCGACGGGACGCTCAAATGGGCCGATATAAACGGCTCACTTATTGCCGAAGAGGGAGAAGATCCGATCGCACTGCTATTTTTCAGTGATGTCACCGATCGAAAAAATGCTTACGATGAGGCGGCGCTTTTCAAACATCTCGTCGATGTCGTCGATACCGGTATTACGATTACCGATCCTTCACTTCCTGATAATCCACTCATCTACGTCAACCGTGCCTTTACTGAAACAACAGGGTACAGTGCTGAGGATGCACTAGGGCGTAACTGCCGTTTTTTGCGTGAACCTGAACCGCAGCAACCTGCACTCGGTGCTGTTTATGAAGCTCTTAAAAATGCTAAGTCCTGTGAAGTCGAACTTCGCAACTTCACGAAAGAGGGAAAACTATTTCATAATCTTCTCAACATTACCCCGATGTTTGATACCAACAACAAACTAAAATACTTTATCGGTGTCCAACACGATATCAGTCACCAAAAACAAAATGAAGAGAAACTTGCCAAACAAGCACTCTACATTCAATCCATTCTTGATGCTCAAGAGAACATCGTATACGTCACCGAAAACAGCTCTATCATCTATGCCAATCAGCCTTTTTTCGATTTTTTTGCCGTTGCCTCATTGGAAGACTTTTTACAGCATGACTCGTGTATCTGCGGCCGTTTTTTACAAACCGATCTCACCTTTACCCCCTCTTCCATCGAGGGGAAAATGTGGATTCACGAGATACTGGCCTTGGAAAAGTCCAAACGGATCGTAGCGATGAAATCACCCTCAAACGAGAAACGTTTTTTTAGCCTCGCGGTCAAAGAACTCGTCAGTGATCGTTATATTATTACGTTAAACGATATCAGCCAGTCTCTCCTGAGAGAGCTTTTCCTAAAAAATAAAGCCTACCATGATCCGCTCACCGGTGCCCTCAATCGTCAATATTTCTACGATTATTATGATGAGAACCGTCAAAATATCACCTCATTAGGGATCATCATGATCGATTTGGATTATTTCAAAAAGATCAACGACACCTACGGTCACGGTATTGGAGATGACGTACTCAAACAGGTTGCCGAAAGTATCCAAAATTCGATCCGTAATGATGATACCCTTATCCGATGGGGGGGTGAAGAGTTTATACTTTTGATCAATACGGCTAAAAAAAGCCAGCTTATCTCGATTTCCGAGCATATCCGCCGCAGTGTCAGTGAGATCGTTTTTGAATCTATCCCCTCCATAACGGCGAGTCTGGGAGCGACCCTCCTTTTAGAGGGGGAATCCTTTAAAACGGTGATCGAACGTGCCGACCAAGCACTCTATAGTGCAAAAGCAAACGGAAGAAATAGAATAGAAGTAGTAAACGGTTCAGAGGATTCAATATCTGCCGATATAGATACGACTTCATAAAAAGGAGTACAAATACATGGATTCGATCAACTCGAACATGGGAATGGGACCTGAACTTTACGCAATGAAAAAAGCGATAGACGTTCAAAGTCAAGGAATTCTCAAAGTGCTGGAAAGTACATCATCTGCTTCCGCACAATCAAACACTGCTTCCGGAGCCGACCTGACAGGACTCGGACAAAAACTCGACATTAAAGCCTGACTTACAGCCCCTATAGAGGCTGTAGTCTTAGAGCGCTTCCACCAATGTATTCACGCGTTGAACAAATATCTGCTCAAATATCTGTTGGGCAACTACCCAGCGGTTTGCTTTTGAATTCAACATCACAATCAGACAATCGTTTCCATCTTTTTTCGCACGGGCTATGAGACAAGGACCCGCCTTTGAGGTATACCCCGTTTTGACCCCCACAGCGTACTCATAGCGGTTTAAAAGTTGATTATGGGTTTTGGCGACATATTTACGATTCGTATTAAGCCCGTAATAAACAAATTGATTTTGTCGCGTAATATCGTTAAAAATCGGATTTTTAATCGCATACTCCGCGAGTTTAAGAAGGTCTTTAGGGGTAGAGTAGTGACTCCCGATGTCGTAGCCGCACGGGTTGGTAAAATGGGTATTGCGCATCCCTATCTTTTTAGCTTTTTCGTTCATCATCACTGCGAAGTTTTTAACATTTCCTCCAACAGCATACGCAATCGCCATCGCCGCATCATTATCGGATTTGATCATTGTCGCTTTAATCAGGTCTTCGAGGAGAATGAGTTCCCCCTCTTTGTACCCCGCAACCGTAGGTTCGACCCGAATCATCTCAGAGGTGATGAGTACAGGACGGTTTAATCCCCCTTGTTCGATTGCGAGCATCGCCGTCATAATCTTGGTGAGACTCGCAGGTGCGACCCGCTTTAGTGCCTCTTTGGAGTAGATAACCTCACGCGTAGTCAGATCTTTGACGAGCAGTGCTTCCACATTGAGTTTGGAGAGTTCTTCTATATCGATATCGGCGTAAAGAGAAGAGAAGAAGCAAAAAGTTAAGAGAAAGAGATATCGATACATTAAAGACCCAGCCGTTTTAATCATTGAAACATTTTAGCATAAGGTTGTACGATTTTAATAACCGCTCCCTATTATCGCACCGAATACGAGGATATGGATTAGGAGTGCTACCCACAGTACCCCTTTGAACTTTCGCGTTTTATGGTTAAACAGTTTCTGTCCCGCCAAAGAGCCGACACTCCCGCCGAGAATCGTGAGGAGAAGGAGTCTGTTTTCGCTGACACGTCGTTTTTTATGGATTGCAAGGTACTTGTCGATTCCGAATGTTACTAAAGAGAGGAGATTTAGGATAATAAGTATTGCAATAAGGTAATTCATAAGAGTATTATACGGAGTTAAGGATCATTTTTTACCTCTCTCTAGGAGCTTATGAACATGAAAACACTCTACCTCATCCGTCACGCCAAATCAGACCGGAACGACCCTAGCTTGAGCGATTATGATCGCCCTTTGAGTCATCGGGGGATGAAAGATGCTCCGTTTATGGGTTCGATACTCTCAAACGACGGCATCCGCCCGGGTCTCATCCTCTCCAGCCCTGCTCTACGCGCCAAAACCACCGCGATAGCGTTTGCCGAAGCCCTCTCGTATCCATCGGAGTCGATCCGCTACGACCATGCCCTCTACGCCTCCGATGTCGAAACCATCCTCTCCCTCATCCGAGACGTACCTGTGAGTATCGATACCCTTTTTGTGTTCGGTCATAATCCAGAATTCACCGAATGTGCCAACCTCCTGACGGACGGTGATATCGACAACATTCCCACCTGCGGTGTTGTGACGATGCGGTTGAAACATGAGAGTTGGGAAAGTATAGGGGCAAATTCGGCTGACATAATCGGGTTTGATTTTCCGAAAAAACATCGGTGACATGATTTTTATATCAAGTGACATAAAAACTATGTCATAAAAGTGGAAAACTAGCCTGTCCCCTTTTTCCTACGACATCTATGACCGCTTGACGAGAGATTGCTAAAAAAGTAGCTTCTCCTCTTTTTTATCTTTTTCCTTTTTTCCTAATCTTAAACATTCTTCATTAATTTTTCTGTTTCTGCTATTATTTCAGAAGCTCTTAAAATACTTTCTTTGTCGGTGTCTTTTCCATCTAATACACTTTTTAATTCATTTAAAATACTCAATTCTAATTCTTCAAGCAAATAGTGTAATCCATTAATCCCATGTTGATTTATAAATTCTTCTTGATGCGGTAGCACTTTCTTTACAACTTGTAAAATAGAAGCACCTTTAGTAAAATCTTCACTTAAACCAATTTTTAATGTTTGCATTCGTAATACAGAAATTCCCAATATTGATGAATAAGCAAAATATAACGCCCATGAAAGTTCAGACAAAAATAATCTTGTTTTGAAGGCTTTGCTTTCTTTCCAATAATCTAAATTGTCATTTTTATCTAGCATTGTAAACATATCTTTAACTCTCGGATCATCTTTAGAATATTCTAAAATCTGCTCGTACTTAACAACACTTATTAATCCAGAAGTTTGTTTGGCTGGAGCCAATGCTAACACACTTGCCCATAGTTCTTCAGCTGCTTTTACTCTATATTCATGTAATATTTTTTGTTTGTCTGCGATGCCATTTAACGCCCCTCGTCTAATAGCTTCAATTTGTGTTTCTTTAGCTTTTAAATCACTTCTTAGTTCTTCTAACTTCTCATCATACTCATGCTTTATTCCAAGACTTATACGAGTTAGTAACCAATTTTTCATAAGCCAAAGTACGCAACTTATCATTATTGAAGAAACAACTGTAGATAATAAAAACTCCATGCTAGAACCTTTGCATTTGTAAAATATAGCTAAGGAAAAAGGTACTTAATCCCCTTCTCTACTCCACTCATTTTGATTAAAAATACCCAAAATAACAATATCCTCGCCATCAATCAAATACGGGATGGTGTAACCTTTGTGGATTAATTCACGGTTACCATCCTCAGTTGGTCGTCCTTTGCGGGGATTATCGATCAAAGTTTCGACGAAAGTTTTAACATCTTCGTAAAAGCTCCGTGCATTCTTAGGATTGCTGATAGCGATAAACTTCGTAATGACTAAAAGCTCTTGGTTGAAACGTTTACTTCGATTAACTCGCACGCTCATCTAATCCGTTTAGAAACTCTTCTATCTCTTCCCAACCCTCATTCCAAGGAATGGTCTCCATTTTTCCACTTTTATACTCTTCAATGCGGCGTTTAACTTCATCGGCATACCACGGTTTCGGGTCGATTGTAATCGCTTCTTCTGGCAGAGCACTGAGGAGTTTTAACGCTTCCTCAGCATAAAGGTCGTTTACTCGTATTGTCATAACGTCCCCTTTTTAATGTATTGAGAAAATTATAACACGGTTTAGAGTATTTGAATTTAGGTGTGAATGATTTAATTGAGGAGTTGTGTGATGAATGTGTGGTGGGTCAAGCAGGATTTGAACCTGCGACAACCCCGTTATGAGCCAAACGTACATAATTATCTTATATAATATTCAGCTCTACAAAGCCCTATTCTACGTTAATGTAACTCTATTTTAATCTAAGTAAAACTATACTGTTATATCAAAAGTCGGTACCTAATTCGGTACCCATTTTCAACGAAAGTGTATTTAAACCATGGCCATAAATAGAAAAGATTATCCCAACAAAATAGAGACTGGTCTAAGCGCAAATAATGATTACACAATCTTTTTATACCGCTTTATGTATGAAAAAAAAGAGTACAGCGGGCTAATCGATTTAGCTGACAAATCAGCCTGGGGAAAGAAAGATCGAATCACATTCGCTAAAGGCGAACTGGTTCGAATCAAGAACGATAAACGTGATTCTATTTTCAATACAGAAATTACACTTGCAGCTTATATGGATGAATACTGGAAGAATGTACCGGCAGGAAAATACAAATCGATCAGAGAAAGTCACTACGATCGACATGTGAAGCCCCATATTGGAATGAAAAAGCTTGTTGATCTTCGTCAAAAGCACATTGAAGATGCACTGAAAAAACAAGAAGAAGCCAACCTATTGCCTCGCACACGCAAGCAAACAATGGAAGTTTTGAATCCGGCAATGAAAAAAGCCATTGCAAACCGCATGATTCAATTCAATCCATGCGATGGCATTAAAATCAAACTCCCTCCGACCAAAAAGATCGTAGTTAATGCAACGTTAACGCTAAATAAGATTCACACGGCCATTGAAGAAGAATTCAAAGGAGATCCTTTCTACCACGCTCTCTTCCTTTTTGCACTGCAAGGAAGACGTAGAGGCGAAATTATCACCCTACGATGGGAAGATCTCAACTTTGATGCAAACTATTACGTCCTACGCAAAACAAAGAACAATGAAGAGCAAAAGATTTTTTTGCCAGAACGGATTAAAGAGTTACTCAACCAATTCAAAGAAAATGAGGGCTGGGTGTTTCAATCTCGCCGAACCGGTACTCACCTTGTCGATATACGACGCGTTACAGATCGAATGAAAACACGGCTTGGAGATCCTAAATTTGGAGTTCACTATCTCCGGAACGTAATGGTGTCGGCGATGGCAGAGCAAGGGTTGGAGAGTATGCACCTATCTGGTGCTCTTGGACACAATGATCCAAATACGATCAAAAAGTATTTAACGATGAATTATCTAAAAAGTTCCGAAATGGCAAGTGATGTTATTGATATTATTGTGGAGAAGGCTAAAAATTAGGGGGATCATTAAAAAGTGGTAAATTTCCGCTCTTTTACCGCTTAAAACTTAAGCGTCGAATCGTAGCTGCCTAGACACTAATATACAGCAAAAAAATTTCTGGTTGTCGCCCGCCGGAGAGCAGGAGACGCAATCAGATAATCACGTTGTAGCCGCCGGATCCCCTTCTTCCTCTTCCTGCGACTCATTGCTTAATATTTCAAGGACCCCGTTTGCATCAGTTAATTTGCCAATAGCCAAAGAAAGCTCGACCTCTTCTTCCTCGGCTTTAAGGAGAGCCTTGTCTTCTAATATGCTTTTAGCGCTCGCCTGCATACTTTTGTGGTGATTTTTCAGTTTGAGGCCAATAAGAATGAGCGGAGTAATTAGGATGGAAAACCCTGTGAGCGTTGCTAATAATGGAAATGAGCCGACGGCAAGAACAGTCAATGCGACCTTGGCCACGTTTGGATAAGATGTTATAAGCCATGCAATCACATCAAAAAACCCAACTATCTGATAAATTGCAAAGGTTATTGCGGTCAAAACTACAATATATCCGAGTATTGTGGCGGCACGGCCAAAAATTTCAAATTTGCTGTTCTCCGTATGGTTACTTACCCTGGTCTTTTTGATGAAGTAGATAAAGAGCCATAGAGCAATCAGAGTGAATGAGAAAATATAGAAGAAGTAATACCCGAAAAGATAGCCTGCATGCTCGATTCCGCCAATAACAATAAAAATGAACCCGAGCAGTGCCGCAAGCATGGCGACTTCGACACACGGACGCAACTCCTGACTGAGAAGGTTGCCGCTCTTCTGCGCAAGCTCCTTTTGCATCTCTTTGGCTTTGGCCGCACCGCTGTTGATGGCAAAAAAGACTTTTTGATGCCGCTTAGTAAGTGATTCATTATGCTTTTCGCCGATGAAGTTTATCAGCGATTCTTGTTCGACAGCAAGGTCGGCAATGACTTTATTCAACATCTCCACTTTTTCATCAATAATGGAGTTTAGCCGTCTGTCGAAAGTCCCGATAATTTCATTTATGAATTTATCGATAGAAAGCCCCAAAAGTAATGTGGTGCAAAACATGATAAGTGTCACAAAAGAATAAAAAACGTAGTGTTCAGGGGAAGGCATAGCGCACCCCCCTTAATTAGAGAATGTGTGGTTTGAAAATGCCGTTTCTACAAGGCTGTGCAATTGTTTGGCGTAAGCTGTTTCGTTGTAGCTGACTATAGCCCGATAATCAATCTTACCCAGCTCAATCCGTACCATGCTCTCGTCACCAACCATGAAATGATAATCGGAACCGAGAATTTCTTTGATTTTTTCAATTTCGCTTCCAGAGGCTGTTTTGATATCAACATTCCCACCCGCGGCTTTTGCAAACTCAAGGAAATGAAGTGCTTTGGAATTTTGTATGTTCTCGGCGCAGTACGGTTCTTCAAGCAGCAATCGTATTTCGACGCCACGGTAAGCCGCGTCTTGGAGTGCGTCATAAACATCGTTTGTATCGGCGACGGCTTCGTCCATTCTCTGATTAAAGATATAGAGAGTGTTTTTAGTATTAAGGACCAGCTCTTTGACGCAGACCTTGGCGTATTCGACACCCTTATTGAGGAACCACCCTTCTTTTTTCATACTGGCCCGCATGGCAACACCCTCAGCGTAGCGGTCATAAGGAATAACTGCCGCACCTTCGGCATGAGCGTGGGCTGGGATGACGAATGGAGTCATTTTTTCTACCTCGCCGCAATTTGCGGCCGCATCAGAGGATTTGTGTGTCATAACACCCTTTTCGTGACGGAATTTTGAAATTTTAGCATTATAGCAAAAAAAATGCCAGATCTATTGAACCCGAATCAACCTTAATTAGGTAGATCCATCCAATTCGAAAATGAAGCAAGATTTGAAGATGCTGGATCTCATCAGTTTTCTACATTCTCCCAATACATTATGATTGGAGTATATCGTTGTACTTGATCTTTTCCAAGTGGAGAGGCTATATAAGCTTTACATGCTATTTCATTATGATTATTTTCACAAGATAATTTGAGTAGTTTGAGAGTATCTTCGGATACTTCTTTGTGAACCATAGGTATTCCTCCTCCTTTATCTAAATCGTTGATAATGATATTTTTCATTTGTCTATTAAAATGCTGATTTTTTTCAAATATACAAGATATTTGTGCATCTTTAAGATAGCCTCTGCCATGGTCAGGATAAACAGTTCCTACTATGAAACATCCATCATATTGACCGGAAGTGATCTTTAGACTGATGGGGCTCTCTTCATAAAACATCATTTCAGATGATCCAGTTGTAAAAATGGCATTTCCTTGTTCAATCGCGTATGAGGATGTGCATGCAATAAAGAATGTTGACAATAAAATAGATGCTTTCAATCTTGTAACCATTCAGTTCCTACCTTTCTTTTTTAAAATCAATTATATCCCATTAAGCCGATTCTTCCAAAACAACCGAATGTTTCTCGACCTTGCAGCGATCAACTCTCACCATTTCTAAATCCAATTAAAAAATGAAGAGAAATTAAAAAATTATAATACCGGCATGCGGTTAAGATCATTTCCTTTTCTAATATTTTCTTTCATTAGAGAAGGTTGCAGTTCCGCATTGTTTTCATGAAATTTTTTAAACCTGGATTCCAAATCTTTATCAGCTAGCTCAAGGTTTTCACCATTCCCACATGTATTCAGTTTTTCAAGGGTAGTGCTTTCAAGTTCCAAGAATTCACGGACTAATTCTGAAAAAGGTGTTTTATGGTCTATATGTAAGTCCTCATTTTTTTCAATTTCATTTCCTGAAAGAGCACATTTAATCGGAAGGGTAAGTGTTTTGCGAAAAGCAAAAAGTTGATCCCGAACTGCGAATCTTAGTGCTTCAAGGACCTCACTTCTTTTCGTTTGAATTTGGCCTGTAATACACGTTTTGTATGAGAAGCGTTCTTCGGTACCATCGATGCGGACAGCAACGAAACTGCTTCCTGATCCTTGAGTGTTTTTCTCGACCTTGAAGTGCTTTATTCCGGGACCAATTTTCCTTTCGGATGAAGGGTGCATATGGAGCAATAGCGAAAGTTTTTCTGTCATTTCTTGATTTGTGATGATATGACTTTTTGCAGTCTTCAGATAGCTTGATATTTCACGGATAAATTCACTTTTCGTAGGGTATTCGTAATCGCCTAAGTAGAACTTCATTTTTTGCCTAACGTTTAATATGTTTATCTGTATTCACTTGGAAATAATTATATCTCATTACGCCGACTCTTCAGACACAACAGAATGCTTCTCGATCCAGGCATCAATTTCGAGGCGATCATATCGCACATATCCCCCAAGTTTCTTGTAGGGAATCAGCTTCTTCGATCTCATTTTGTCCTGCCATTTTTTACCGAAGCCATACTCTTCGAGGAGTTCATCGGGGGTGAGGAAGCGTTTTTGTGAAGGGCTCATGCAACCCCCTTACCTTGCTGTAGTTTGCAAGATTCATAAAAAGCAATTTCGAACAACATAGGCGTTATATTGATCCCAAAATCTTTGACATGATCAGTCGCAATTTCTTTGCATTTTTTTCGATTTTTATGTCCAAAGCTGCAAAAATCTTGATAGAGATCATTCAGTGACTTTGGCCACGTAGTCATAAGGTCTTGCCAATTCACAAAATTTTTGGATTCATCTGATCTTGGATCTTGCATTTCGCTCATGATTGTCTTTTTGAAAGCGATCGGATTTTTAATCCCCTCCCCTGCCATTCTGAAATACAAATATTCCTCGCGCGCGTTACCCCCCATATCTTTCTCTAACTCTTTTCTCTTCTCTCTTTTCTCTGTGTCACTTTTTGTCACTGTGCCGTCACAATGTGACGGTAACTGATTAGGAGCTTTGTTCTTTTCCCGCAGTTTACGCATTCTTTCGGCAGAGTCACCTTCTTTTCCAATTAGTGTAGGTACGGATGGCAATAAAAATTCTTTGTCAGATAATGGTTCAATGAGCCCCGTAGAATTCATAAATGAAAGTGCAATTTCGATGTTAGAGACATCCTCGTCGAGGATTAGGGCTAGCTCTTCTTGAAGAGATTTCTCTAATCCTTGAAATTTGATCACACCTCCTTCACTAATAGAAAGCAGCATGATTTTTTGCAAGATGATAGTATAAGTGTCACCACCGGCTATCTTTCGCAGTTTTTTTATTTTCGGGTCGCGAAAAAAATCATCTTTCAATTTAAGCCAATAGTACTTTTTAGAAGACATCTCACTTCCCCTCAAATTAAACATATTGATATAGTTTAATTATATCAATGTGATATATATATGTCAAGGGATTGATTTAATTCTCTTCGTAATACAGTTACATATCACTAAACATACTAATGTAAGAAGATGAACACAAGACTTTTGTCGGATTTTATCAAAGAGAAACCAGTGAAAAATTAATGAGAAGCAGCATTGCTTCATGTATGTAGCTTCACCTAAAAAGGTCCCTTGATTGTCAGTCCTTTTGGTTTTTCATGCTGTGCATTGTATTGTTCTATCTTGGTAAGAACTTCGTATATGTCGTTTTTAGAAGCATTTAATGTAGACCTATTTTGTTCCAATCTCGCCTTATATGCGTTATTACGCCGCTCTATAGCCGTTTTATAAGGTTCTGCCGTATTTCGTTTATAGTTCAATACTTCCCGTTGACGATGTACGATCTTTGAAATATCCGGATCTTGATGCTCAACTGCACTGTGAATCTCTGCAATCATATCGACGAGATGATCGGAATGATGTTTTGCTTTGGCTGTGATCTGCTCAACTACCTCGGCGATCTTCGGGGCGATCAGTTCTGAGCGGAACGTCGGGGAGGTGGACGAAAACGCACCGACTTTGACCGCGGCTTCCATAACCACTTTGTCTTTTTCGACGTTTTCAGCTTTTAAACGCTCTATTTCGCGTTTTTGAGCTTCGATAGTATTCTGAGCCTCTGAAAGTGCATTTTGAGCTTCTATGACTATTTTTGTGCTTTCTGTGAGCCTATTTTCAAGCTCTTCAATCATTTTGGCTTTTGCTTCGTCGTCTTTGGTTTTGTTGATCTCAGTATTAAGCCGGTGAAGCTCTTTTTTCTGTTCAACATCGAGGGCTTCCATCGCGGAAATCCGTTTTTGCGCTTCTCGGAAGTTATACTCAAGTCGGACAATTTCCCGGTTTTTAGCCTGGATTGTCAGACCGTGCTCGAGATAATTGGTTACTTTTTCATTCCGGACCGCTTTATGTTGTACCTTAATCTCGGCAACTGTTGAACGTTTGTCGCTCTTTTTTTCCGGCTTATATTCAAGCTTTAAGACTCTAGCCGCCGTATTGATCCGATCATTCAGATCCTTGTGCTGCATCCGGCCAGTTTTACCGGTTCTTGGATCGAACATCGAGAATTTGACATGAGCATGATGGTTGTGTACCGGTTTAAAATCCTTGATATCGACCTTTTCGCTAAACTCCTCGGCCTTTGGTCGATAGTCCGGTGCATGGGTGATCGATTCGGCCAGTGGGACGCTGTACCATTCATCCCCCTTTTGGAGTATGTCTTTGGTCGGGTAGTAGGTGATCCCGTTCTCATCCTCGAAGTGTCCCTCATCTCGATGGATAGAGAGCTCGGTGATGTAGTGGCCCCCATACTTGGTTGATAGCTCATCAAACACTTTTTGAACATCAGCAGCGGTATGGTGAGTTTCCAGGGAAAGGACGGTCTCTTTGATGAGTGCGTCTTTTTGTTTTTGCTGCATTTTTTGGCCGGTCGTCTCTTTGTACTTCGCTTCCGCCAGTGCCAAAAAATCAGCATCGGAATGACGGAGATCGTAGAGGTTCTCCGATCCAGGGGAAGTACCAATAAGATACTTCGGTTTTTCTTCCCTACTGTTATGAGCCGACGAATGAGCACCGGCGGCTGTAACTGAAAAGGTGGCAGATCTTGGCATTTTTTTCTCCTTCCATGATGAGCTTGCGAGACAAGGGAACAACGTAGTACCATTTATGGTGCGTAGTTGCAACTACGCACCCCTTCAGAGTTCTACGTTGTAATTGCACCACTATCGGTACAATTTAAGATCATCCCCACTTCGCAAGCTAAACTAGGGATGATAGGGAGAAAATGGATTAAAGTTTAAAATCAGACGATTTTTTTGGATGCTTTTTTTTCAGTTCGGCCAAAGCTTCCATTAGGTTTTTTGACGACTTACCATTGCCAGAATCAACGACAAATTCTTTGATTATGCCCATCATTTTTTTGTGGTCGAGTTCAAATTCCTCGCCCGTATGGTTGAGCTTATAAATACTCGCTTGATCAACGGCTTTATGTATAAGATGATAAGCTTCTAAATCATTATCCTCCTCCAAAAGATCAACTACCTTTGCAAGTTGATTCAAAATTTCTACTGCTTCTTTGTCCGGATCTTCAAGATCTTGAAAGTATTGGATCGATGCAATAAACTGCAGCTCAAGTATTTTCATGTTCATCGTTGCAGATCCCAAACTATCAGAAGATCCGTTGCCGCCATTTTCGTCATCTTTTTTATTTAGCTCGCTGATCTGTTGCAGTATTTCTGCCAATGTTCTAGAACGGGCTTTGAAGAGTTCCTCAAGTCTTTGCAAAAGATCTTTTCTGTTCATAGTATTTTTCCTTTTAATATTATCATTTTAAACAATATGATACATTTTATTATATCTATATGATATATGTATGTCAATCAATTAATTTAAATATCTTTGTGATATAGTTACATATAATGAAGACACAAGGTAAAAAGATGAATACAAGACTTTTACTCGACACTATCAAAGAAAAAACCGGAATAAAAACAGATAAACAATTAGCTGAAGAGATTGGTGTCAAGTATGGTGCATTAACAAACTGGATTGCACGTAACTCTTTTCAATATGAACCAATAATTATTTTTCTACTGAAAAAAGATGTCGATTTAAACAGTGTATTTAAACCTGTATTGATGCCAGATCTCGCAAAAGTTTTAATCGCCTTTCGAAATAATGATCACACTAACGCGGTTGGTTCCATTATACCAAGGCTGCCAAAATCAAATTTAGAAGAGGGCCTTGAATTTGATGCTATTCAAACAGCTGGAGAAATTGAAGAAGCTTACATATACGTAGCTAAATATGGCAACCTTACAATGCTACAAAAATTTAAAGATACACTTACAGGAATAGTTGCAATGTACAGAGAACAAGCCGACGAAATAAAAAAATTTATGAAATAAAAACTAACTTTCCCCCTCATTACAAGGGAAGTTATACGAGGCAGCAACACTGCTTTTTGTAATCCAATCTCAATCATAACTCTTTAGACTTGTATTTTTATAAGGGTACAAAGCTGACCCAAGAGAGTGAAACTCACTCCCGCAACTCAGGACTCTCCTCACTAAGTAAGGGAGGACGATAAAGGCTGCCACGGACGAATTTTCCCTATTCTCTAACCACGCTCCGCTTGTTATCCAATCACATCCTTTGTGCCGATTCAAATAATATCAGTTTTTGAACTTCTAATATCATTATAAATCATGTCCAATAGCAGTCTCGCAAATCCGCTTTGAACTTTCTCTTCGGTCAGTACCTGTTTGGCCATATTCTCATGTGCACCCATACTGCCAATGATGGCATCGAGCATCACCGTAGGGAAATCACCTAGCATGGCTTGTTCTCTTGAATTGGTACGGAATTGTTCGACTACTTTCGAGTTCTCCATCACTTTATCTTTGATAGTACGTGCGTAGTTGAGTTTATCATCATCTGTCAGTTCACCGGCAAAGAGTTCATTCATCTTTTCGACAATATGCTCTATCGTATCTGTTTCAGGATCACGGGCAACGCCACCACCGGGACCATCAGGTTTAATCGTTCCATTATCCAGATTAATAGACTGTACTTTTTTATTTCGTAGACTGTAGTGTGTCATTTCAACATTGCCAATATCGATAGGTGGGGTGATATCAATGACTTTGAGATTCGGAAGAAGTCCCCGCGCATACGCGCATAGTTTTTCAAGATCGGCATCTTCATAGTCAACAATCTGTGAGAGAAATTCATACATTCGAATAAAGGTTCCAAGGTCTTTTTTGAAAAGATCGAGTGCATCTTTATCTTCTTTCGCAGAGGTAATATCACGCTCGGCATTATGAATACCCGCTTCATCTTTGTTTTCTTTCGCATGAGTGAGTGCGATATTGGCTGAATTAATTGCTTCCAGTGCTGCTTTATAGCGTGTCTTATAGCGTTCACTTGCCGGCTTAACTGCGGCGGACATTGCCTCTTGTTTCCCTTTGGGATCGAAGTAGGCTTGTGCGAATTGTTCTACCTCGTTTTGAGTATAAATTCCAAATGCGCTTAGTTTCATTTCGATCTCATGCACGATATTCGGATCACTCACATCGGTCAAAGCAGCGGTGGTATAGTAAGGATCAAATGCCTCTTTAATCTCATCGGCTTTATTGAAAAAATCGAGGATAAAGACCACATCTTTCCCCGGATAGGTACGGTTGAGACGTGAGAGAGTTTGTACCGCTTCGACACCGCTCAGTTTCTTGTCCACATACATGGCACACAATTTGGGCTGATCGAAGCCGGTTTGAAATTTGTTGGCAACGATCATCACCTGATAATCGTCACTATCAAAGGCTTTGCGCATATCACGCCCTTTGAGATTCGGATTCATATTTGCTTCGGTGTATTCGTTGGTTATTCCTTCAACATCATCGATCACACTCCCAGAAAAAGCAACCATGGCTGCAATGTTGGGGTAGCTATTCTCATGGATGTATTTATCAAACGCCAGTTTATACCGTACCGCCTCTTTACGTGAACCGGTGACAACCATTGCCTTGGCTTGACCATCGAGGAGATGCGCTATATGGGTACGAAAATGCTCGATAATGATCTGGATTTTTTGAGAGATGTTATAAGGGTGTAGTTTGACCCATTTCGCCAGTTGCACTTTCGCTTTTTTTGCGTCCACTTCTCGCTCGCCTTCAGCAGTTGCAAGCTTGTAGGCAAGATCATACGTTGTGTAGGATTTCAGTACATCGATAATAAATCCTTCTTCGATCGCCTGACGCATAGTATACGAGTGAAACGGAAGAGGGATATTATCGGATGCCGCCGGACGGGTCGGGTCAGGAAGCGTTCCGAACATTTGAAGCGTTTTACTCTTCGGAGTAGCGGTAAAAGCGAAATAACTGATATTGTCACTCTCAGATCGCGCAGTGAGTGCAGCAGCAATAACATCTTCCGCACTAATCTCTTCATCCTCTTCGATCTGTTGTGTTGTCAAAACTTCACGAAGCTTTTTAGCCGTTGCACCGGTTTGTGAGGAGTGCGCTTCATCGGCGATAATAGCGTAGGTTTTCCCTTTTAGCGTAGTTCTTTCACGTATCGCATCGATGACAAACGGGAAGGTTTGGATAGTTACAATAATGATCGCTGCTCCTCGTTCAAGAGCATTTACCAATTGTTCGGATTTACTCCCTTCTCCATCTTCTCTATTAATTGCAACCACTACGCCATTTTTATGTTCGAACTGAGAGATAGTCTCTTGGAGCTGAGAATCAAGAACCGTTCGATCGGTGATTACGATGACCGAGTTAAAAATCCGCGCACTGGTCTCACTGTGTAGTGATGAAAGCTGATGAGCTAGCCATGCGATCGAGTTTGATTTCCCGCTACCGGCACTGTGTTGAATCAGATAACGCTGACCGGCACCGTTAACTTTGGAATCCTCAATAAGTGCCGTAACGACATCCAACTGGTGATAGCGAGGAAAGATGATGCTTTCGCTTTTGTATTTTTTCCCAGTGAAGTCCTCTTTCTCTTTGACTTCGAGGTGGATATAGCGGCCGATGATCTTTAACCACGTATCTTTGGAGAATACTTCTTCCCACAGATACGATGTCGCATACCCGTTAGGATTATGAGGGTTGCCGGCCGCTCCATCATTGCCTTTGTTAAACGGTAAGAAAAACGTATCTTTCCCTTTGAGCTGGCTCGTCATATACACTTCATCGGTACTCACCGCAAAATGTACCAGTGAGCGTCGTTTAAAAGCCAATAGCGGTTCTTCGTGCTTCGTGGCGGGATCTTTTGGGTTGCGGTCATATTTGTACTGATTAATGGCATCTTGGACGTTCTGAGTAAAATCGGTTTTTAACTCGATAGTAGCAACCGGGATACCGTTAAGAAAAAGAACCAAATCGATGCTATTGCGATTATGCTCAGAATAGTAGACTTGACGTACTACACGGAGGATATTGGCGTCATAATCGGCTTGGAGCTTTTCGGAATGCAGGTCAGGTTTGAACTGACAGAGTTTGAAACGGGCATTAATCTCTTTTAGCTCGTGCCGGAGGAAATAGAGTGAGCCTTGTTTATCCATCATCGAGGCGACATGGCGGCATAGGGCTACATCTGTATTGCTTTGATGACGTTTGGAAAACTTTTCGTATTCAGAGGGCTGAGTGGTTTGAATATAGGTGATAAGATCTTCGGGGTAGAGGGCAAGAGATTTATCGTAGCCATCACTGGAACCTTCTATCCATTGATGATTCGTTAGATACTCGACGATCTCGGTTTCGAAAGTAATCTCTTTGTGTTTACTCATATCTTGACTCCATAAGCATTAGTGCATTTTTACTCATGATCAAAAAGCTCAACTAACATTTTATTTCCACTATCAGTTATACTAACATAGCCTCGATCACTTTTATTCAAAATTCTCTCTGATAACAACTGATCATATATCAATTTTATTTTTGGACGTGCCAATTTCGTGAAATTAACTATCTGATCAATCGCAGTAGTTTCAGTTGTCGTTTTATAATTCCCCTCATAAAAATATCTCAAAACTTTTGTACGATCATCTTCTACAATAACATCTTCTTCTTTTGTAATATCCGTTTCAGAAAATGCATCGCTAACTGTACGAGTTTTTAAATCTACACGCTTTATATTGCCGAATTTCTCTTTGAGTTCATCTCGTTCTGCTGTGATAGCAGGTAGATTTTCCAAGGATTTTTTCAACGATTCATTTTCAGCTTCCAACTTCTGTATCAGTTCATCTGACACTTTTTGAGTGGAGTAATAAGATTCAATCTGTTCTTGTAGGGGCTTCAGTGTATTTGCAAGCGCTTGAGTATGCTCTTTTTGGCTTTCTTTGAGTTTTTCAAGCGCCTGATCTCTCTCATCAGCCAATTTGTAATGTTCACGTCTAATTTCTCGTGCTTGTTCCTGTGTTATTGGAGTTTCATCTTCAATTTGTTGCTTTATTTTCATTGACTTTTTGTTGTACCATAATGTCACATAGTAAAACACTAGTCCGATTGCCGGATATACGAACACATAAATCAATGCGAAATATAATGGAAATAAAAATTCCACATGACATTCTCCCAAATAAAGAAGTTTATGATCAAGCATACTGGTGCCAAAATAAACCAATAAATATTTGTGGTTGAATAAAATCCATGAGATAACATAGGAGCTCATAAATGGCGTATAAGCAAAATCATACAGCTTTGCTTTGATAGAATTTTTTAGTTCTTCTCCCATCACTGCACTCCCATCGTCAACTCAATTTTTTTAGCAAGATATTTAAAAATACCACTTAAATCCGTTCCTGTAGCAAAAAGATCACGTTCAATTGCCTTGAAATTTTCACCCACTTCTTTGAAGTCATTGATATGAGCTTCATGCCATTCTTTAACCATAGCAAGAACCCGTTGCGCGGTTGAGTTCTCATTTTTTTCTGCTTTTCTTATCAAGTCTTCAATTTGTTTTTTTGCAATCTCATGAGCTTGATGGTCATTCTGTTTTAAACTCAGGAAAAGGTCATTATGTTTGAGTTTTAGCATAATGACATACACCATTAGATAATTCAGTTTATGTACCGGGTAAGCAAATGCATAATAAGCAATGATTTTTTCAATATCTCTCAATGAAAGCTTATATTCTATCGCCCAAAAGACTAAATATCTTATAAATGTATTACAGTTTTCATCAACGGAAAATTGATAACGAGAAAAAGTATGCTCTATAAAAGAAGTATATTTTTGTTCCGCATAATGGCTATCCAAACCATCTGGCTTTGGCAATTGGAAAAAGAAATTGACAAATTTACCCAAATAGGTTGCCGCATCCGTATCATTTCCATACACACCGCGTACTGCTTTTTCAAGTTGCTCTCGATTGAGAAGAAGAACAAATACGAGATTGGGTACGTCGAAGAAATGCTTGATACGTTCGATTAATTTTACTGCAAAGGTCGGCTGACAACGATCCAGTTCATCAATGAAAATAACAACTGGTCTATCCTGTGATTGTGCGAAATCGGCCAGAGATTCTTTAAATTGACGCATTGCCATTTTGTTTTGTGTATGGCTTTCGAGATTATTTTTGATCCATTCACTCATAAGATTGCCAGACTCATCTATGCTTTCACTCAGCGCTGCACTTACTTCTTCTGTGATATTACTGGTGCCTAATAAAACTCTGCCACTTACATTGAATAAAGCTTTAACTGCAATCGGAAGCAACGCTTTGGTGACATTCAAACTGCTTTGTTTGAAATCCTCTACAATACCATCATCGATAATCTCCATTATTTCAGCACTAATGAGCATAAAGGGATCTTCGATATAGTCCTGTTCAAAAGCATCGATATAAATAACTTTATATGAATCGTTTTTAAGATGCTCTGCCCAGTTTTTTCCAAACCATGTTTTCCCTTCACCCCATGGAGCGTCGATAGCGAGTACCGCACCAGAAGAAAGCCGATAAAGATAAGCCGTTAACTGCTCTGCAAGCTGTTTTCTACTGAACTTATCGCCATCAAAAGGTTTTTGAATGGTTGCAGATGGTTGTGGTAAAGATAAAAGAGGATCACTCATACAATTCCCTTCAAATAGATATTTATTATTTCGAGAATATTTCTTTGTTGATTGGTCATTCTACTCCCTTTTCGTATGCCGCTTAACAGCAACTATAATTTGCCACATTAACACCGAAAATGCAATATAGAACCATAGACTTATAAATTCCATTCCTTTTTTGAGCAGCTTGCTATCAAAAGGTAAAAGGGATTTCGCGAGACCATTAAAAAACCCAGCGATCGATCCTAATATATGATTTACTGGTTCATTGAATATATATAACCATTCTCGCTCATATCCAATGCTCAGTAAGTAAAATAGTAAACTCAAAGCTACAAAAATACAGATTGGTCTCAGATAGTTTTGGCCAAATTCTGAAATTGACTCATTGAACCAAAATACAAGCTTTTCAGTTTTTTTGCCATCTTCTTTCAAAAGATCTTCTTTATGTTTCCGCATCTCCAAAGCAAAAAAGTGATTGGCATCAATATGATTCCCGATTTTGTCAAAAGAGTTTTTGACTATCCGAAATGTTTCTCGTGTCGTGTTTGAAAAACCTATTTCAGTATTTAAAAAATTGGGGGAATCTTTCAAATTAATATTGTCGATGTCTAAACCTGAATAAAAATGTGTATTACGAAAATTGACGAAATTTGAAAAAGTCACATATTCAAAAAGGGCGATATAGTCTCTATTCTTTGGGTCTATTTCTTTGCCAAATTGGCATAATTCAAAACCGGTAAAGTTATCAAAAATACTCTTATGTATTTTGAATTTTTCAAAAGTGCTTTCAAAAAAATCAGCGATCTTTTTGAAATTACAATCATCTATTTCGAAAGCATTCACTCTATTATATTTGAACTCAAACTTCTCATCAAATACACTGTTTTCGAAATAAGCTGACTCGATTATATAGTCATTGAGAACGAATCCTTTTTCAAAATTACTGTGATATACCTTCAGCTTTTTAATGTTTGATCGTAATTCATCCGAATTTGCAAAAATCGGTTCTTTGGCATCAATGTATTCAAAAGCAAGTTCTTTATCAAAATGACAATTATTAAACTGCTGATGAGTTAGTTGAAATCGTTCATCATCATTCTCAGTACCAGCGGCAGAGACACTATTGTGAAAACGACATTGTTGATAGACTACATTGTCAATATTTTTTAAAACTGGATAATCATAAAGAGACCAATGCTCGAAAAACTCACAATCTTGGAAGAAGCATTCTGTAGATGGCAGTGCTATTCGTCCCACATAAAATTGACAGTAATTGAAATGTATTTTTCCAAGTTGTTGCAATATAGGCATATAATCAAAAGGCTCTCTACTATCGTATTTTGGAAATGCAATATGGTTCAATACAATAGTTTTATTTTGTAATCGCTCGCGAATATGCTGAATATTATTCTGTATATCTGGGTGTAATGATTCCCTTTTTAAAATAGATGTCACGATACTTTTACTAAAAAAAGTTGTTTCCGTAGTACCCTTAAAAATTTGATTAACTATATGCTTGCAAAGTTCTAAGTAAAAGCTGTTGAGTTCTGCAAAATGCAATTTGTTGTCACGTATTATTTTATTTTTAGGGCAATGAAGTATGCATTCTTGATATCCATCAAATTTTGGCAATCCACACCCATCTGCATAATACGAACACATTTCTTGACTCAACTGTAGACTCCCCTCACATCAATTTTCCCCGTAATCGCCGCAGAGATCAAAGCCGTTCGCCGTTCTTTCATCAGCTCTATTGCTTGACGGGCTTTAGCGATAAGGATATCAATTTTCGCAGTTTGAGTGCATAGATAATCAGCAATGACTCGCTGCTCTTGATTATCCGGTAAGGCAAAAGTGAAATCTCTAAAATTATCTTGAGATAGATTTTGCATGCTAGCGCTTGTTCCAGCGCAAACAGTTTGGATATAACTTCTGTAAACGCCTGTGAGTGTTAAATAATGAATAAAAGCAGGAACAGCAAAATCAAAACTGACCTGCCATAATCGATCAGGCAAATAAATATTTTTAGGTGCGAATGTTACCAAACCAGCAGCACCAACAAGATCTGGAGTATTCATTCTACTTACAATCAATGTATTTTCTTGTAATGGACATGATAATCGCATGATTTCTTCAGGAATAACTGTTTTGTTTTCATTTGGATCAAATTGCCCAGTATAAACACAACTAGTTTTGAGGACACCAAATTCAGTTACAGATGCAGGCTCATTTGAAGCATTGACACTCGTTCCAGACTCAATTTTTTTGATTACATGCTTCATTTTCTTTATTTCCCAATGCTCTGGCACTTCCCCCAGCCACTCAACCCCGCTATCTTTCATCTTCACATTTGAGTCAAGCCCTTTAGTAACGGCGTGAGAGATCAAAGCAGAACGTTTTTCTTTTAGTAGCTCAATCATCCGTTGTTGTTTAGCGATGAGGGTATCAATTTTGGCGGTTTGGATGTCGAGGAAAGATAAAATATTCTTTAACTCATCTTCTGGAGGCAATGCAATGTATATACCCCCTACAGTTTCTGTATTCAAATTAAGTTGGGTTCCCATTTTTCCAAGACCAAGATAACAGGTACCAGCCTCGAAAATTCGGTATAAATACTTTGGATCAATTTTAAGCAATGGAAAATAAACAAATCCGTCATGAATACATGCTTTTAGCCCAGCGATACATGGTTTTCCAACGGATCCAGCAATACTAACAAATAAGCTTCCTGGTTGAATTTTGACACTCAAAGAGCTCCCAAGATCAGATAACTGTTGAATTGTTTCGGTTAACAATCCATTTGAAGCTGAAACATCTGTAATTCTTACCCAAGCATATTCGCCTTCATCATCAAAATATTTTGCATTATCAATAGGACGCGGTGAAGCTCCTCTTTGTACTGGCGATAATCTTTTAATAGGAAAGACTTTCCAATGCTCTGGTACTTCTCCCAACCACTCAACGCCGCTATCGTTGTAGCTCGGATAGGGTTGGTAACGACTCACGAATGTACCTCGTTGAGTAGGCCAAGGATCTCTTTGGTAATACTATCCAGCTCTGTATCAATCTCACTCAGACTTCGTGGCGGTGTGTATTCATAGAAATGACGATTGAATGGAATCTCGTACCCTACGATACCGATTTCCCCGTCTTTTGTGTCGCAGTGCTTTTTATCCTCGCTGATCCACGCATCAGGTACATGGGGGAACACTTCACGTTTAAAATACTCGTAGATGTCTTCTTTAAGAGGGATGTTTTCATTATCGCGCAAAGCTGTATCGGGTTTTGACTTCCCTTTGCTTATTACTACTTTGCCGTCTTCGATCAGCGGACGCTCAACCGTGATACGGCGGTATCCAAAATCAGTGGTATCGAAAATCTTGCTAATTTTAGACTCTTCAAATACACCGTAGATACGGGTAATTTCATCTATACTCGAATCACTGAGCTGTTTACGCTTGCTCCCCAGATTTTTGCGCATACTCTCACCAAAATTAGACGCATTAACCAGTTGAACTTTGCCTTTTCGTTCAGGAGCTTTGTGGTTAGAGAGAATCCAGATATAAGTCGCGATACCGGTATTGAAGAACATATCTGTAGGCATAGCAACAATACCCTCTAACAGATCATTCTCTAAGATGTAACGGCGTATCTCACTCTCACCCGAACCCGCTCCACCGGTAAAGAGCGGTGAACCATTGAGGATGATTCCTATACGGCTTCCCCCTTCTTCTTTTGGACGCATTTTGGAGATAAGATGGAGAAGAAATAGTAATGACCCATCACTTACACGAGGCAATCCGGGACCGAAACGACCACCGAAGCCCTTTTCTAAATGCTCTTTTTTAACTTCTTTCTCGACCTTCTTCCACTCGACACCAAATGGGGGATTGGAGAGCATGTAGTCAAATTTCTTGTCATAGAGCTGATCATCACTGAGAGTATTGCCGTATTTGATATTTTCGACTGCTTGCCCTTTAATCAGCATATCAGCTTTACAAATAGCATACGATTCAGGGTTAAGTTCTTGTCCAAATGTGACGAGCTTAGCATCGGGATTCATCTCATAAACGTATTCACTCCCAGAGGAGAGAAATCCACCCGTACCGGCGGTAGGGTCATAAAGACTGCGAACGATCCCAGCTTTGGTAAGAATCGAATCATCCCCGATAAAGAGTAATGAGGTAGTGAGGCGCACAATATCACGAGGAGTGAAGTGTTCCCCTGCCGTTTCATTCGAGGCTTCCGCGAATCGGCGGATAAGTTCTTCGAACACTAATCCCATTTGGTGATTACTGATGACATCCGGGTGGAGATCGACGGTAGCAAATTTCTCAACGATTTTATAGAGAAGATTCGATTCATCGAGATAGGCAAGCTGTTCGGTGAACTTGTATCGCTCGAAAACCTCACGGGTGTTAGGGCTAAAGTCGGCAATGTAGGTTTCCAGGTTGTGGCGAAGGTTCGCTGCGTCTCCCATTAGCGTCGAGAGGGAAAACTTGGAGGTGTTGTAAAAGCTCTGATTCGATTTTTTGGTGAGAAACACTTCCAGAGGAATACCCATAGTTTTGCGAGCCTCATATTCAGCGAGAACTGCTTCGCGTGTCGGTTCCAAAACACATTCCAAACGACGTAAAAGAGTGAAAGGCAAGATAACCTTGCCATAGTCAGATTGCTTGTAGTCACCTCGAAGGAGGTCGGCAACTGACCAGATAAACGCCGCTGTAGAAGAAAAACTCATTTATAATCAACCTTGATGCTTCTTTGTTAAATGATTATACTCAAAGAGGCTGAATATTTATAGGCGAATATCTACACATTTAAATGACTTTGAAGATAACCAGTACCCATTAAAGTGCGTCTATTCAAAATTCAACTATTTTAGAGATTTTTAAAGATTTTATTGAGTGTATTGGATGATATTGAAATGCAAGATGGTGGGTCAAGCAGGACTTGAACCTGCAACTACGCCGTTATGAGCGGCGGGCTCTAACCATTGAACTATTGACCCATTAAAAGCTATTAGTCGGTACCCAACTCGGTACCCGCATTAAAATACTATTATTTATCAATATCAAGAAGTAGCTATAAAAGTGCGTTATATAGGAGATTTAAAGGTGGTGGGTCAAGCAGGATTTGAACCTGCGACAACCCCGTTATGAGCGGGGGGCTCTAACCACTGAACTATTGACCCGTTTTTGAAAGAGCGCAATTATAAACGCTCTTTGATTAGACGAAGCTTTTTTTACCCGTATCTCCGTAAAGATATCGGAATCGATAGGCTAAGAGGTTTTCCAAAATCGCCAAAATGACCATAAAGTTCACAAAACTGCTCCCTCCGTAGCTAAACATCGGCAGAGGTACCCCGACGACGGGGGCGAATCCGATCGTCATGGCGATGTTAACCGCCATATAAATGAAAAAGAGGAGCGATAACCCCCCTGCGACGACTTTTATATAGTAGTCCTCCGTCCAAAAGGCGATCATGAGCAGATGGATAATCAGCGCGGCATAGAGAGTGATGAGTAAAAATGCCCCGAAAAATCCGAAACGCTCCACCACGTAGGCGAAAATAAAGTCACTCGATGCGATGGGGAGAAACTTCATCTGCGTTTGGGTCGCATCTTCTTTGTTTTTACCGAAAAAGCCCCCCGATCCGACGGCGATAATCGACTGCTCGACGTGGTAGCTCGGTTTTTCACCGACAAAATCATATAAGCGCTGTTTTTGGTAATCGTGCAACTGCGTGTAGATGAGCGGCAGTGAAATGACAAAGGTAACTGCCAAACCGATCCATACTTTCCAATGGACACCGACGATAAACAAGATACCGAATCCCAGCAACGCCAAAACGGTAGCCGTTCCCAAATCGGGTTCTTTGGCGATGAGCAAAAACGGCATAATGATGAAAAACGAGAGTTTCAAAAATTCTTTGAGTCGGTACCCATCACGCGGCGGCGGATTACGGTTGATCAAATACGCGAGCATCAATACAAATGCGGGCTTGAGAAGCTCTGAGGGCTGAATCGTAAAATGGATAAACGGTATCTCGATCCATCGCTTTGCCCCCAGACGGCTGTGCCCTACAAACTCTACGGCGATAAGAAGCAATACACTCGTCCAATAGGCTATCGGGATCATCCAAAGCAACCGACGGATAGGGAGAAGAAAAAGGGAAATAAAGACACCGATCCCGACAAACACGTAAACCGTATGCTTTTGACCGAGTGTAGGATGGATCTCGTAAATGAGCCAACCTGAAGTAAATATGAGCGGAATCAATAAGATAACCGTTATGAAATCAAAATGTGCTAAAATTCGGCGATCAATATTAAGCACTACGATCCTTATTTTTTTGCTAATTGTAGCATAGCGGGCTTATAACTTTATTTTAACGTACACAGACCCAATACCAAAAGGCATCCCATTTTGACACAAGAAGAATCTACATTTACGACAGACGAAGCGGTTCGTTTAGACGTTTTTTTAACCCAACAGCTAGGTCAGACACGCAACCAAATCGCACAGCTTATAGAGCAGGAATGTGTCACTGTAGACGGCAAAGCGACCGCTAAAGCAGGGTTAAAACTCAAACCTTCTCAAAAAGTCACTATCCGCTTTCCCGAGCAAAAATCAACCCCCGCACAAAAAATCGATTTTGATGTCGAGATTTTATTTGAAGATGACGATATCCTCGTTATCAACAAACCAAGCTCCCTCACCGTCCACCCTGCTCCAAGCGTGAAAGAACCAACTCTCGTTGATTGGCTTAAACATAAAGGGATCGCCCTCTCGACCCTCAGCGGCGAAGAGCGTCACGGAATCGTCCACCGACTCGACCGAGGAACCAGCGGTGCCATGGTAATCGCCAAAAACAACGAAGCCCACGAAGCGCTCTCCTTACAACTTCAAGATAAAAGTATGGGACGTTTTTATCTCGCCGTCGTTACCCCTGCGATGAAAGAGGAAATCACCGTGATCGACCGTCCTATCGGACGAAGCGCCCACAATCGCCTTAAAATGGCGATCAGCGAGAGCGGCAAAAGTGCCAAAACTGCCTTTGCCAAACTCTTACCAAGTCACGATGAAACTGAAGAGCTGATCGCGTGCAAACTTTTTACCGGACGTACCCATCAGATTCGGGTTCATCTTGAGTCGATCAGCCGCCATATCATCGGCGATCATCTCTATGGAACCTCGGCAAAAAGCGATAAAATGGAACGTATCTTGCTTCACGCTTATAACCTCTATTTTACCCATCCGACGACCCAAAAACGGGTGAATTTCACCGCGCCGTTGGGGAATGTGGTAGAAGATTATTTACAAAAACATTTTGATTCAAAGGAATTGCATGAACTCATCGATCCGATACGCATTGAGCGCCTCTTTAGTTCTGAGTCTCTTTAGCTTTAGCGGCTGTGTACCTCAGCCCGTAGCCCCTAAGGCCGTCACGATTGACTCGACACTTCCGACTCCGTCGTTGAACGGGTTTATCGCCGATATCACCTCGATCGCGTTCGAGTGGAAACCCCTTGAAGATCCGAGAGTCAGCGGCTATTATGTTTATCGTAACACTCCCGGCGCCGAGGATCAAAAACTCCAGCGTATCGCAACGATCGACAGCCGATTTGCAACCCATTTCGTAGACAGTGATCTCAAACCCGGAAGTGAGTACCAATACCGCTTTTCGGCTATTACCAAAGAGGGGAGCGAATCGGTTGCCAGCGAGACCATGCTTGTGGCGACTCAGCCGATGATCGCACCGATCAGTTTTTTCCAAAGTGTCGGGAATATGCCCCGCAGTGCCAAACTTCTCTGGCGTCCGCATCCTAACGGAAAAATTAACGGTTATGTGATCGAGCGTCAAGAAGCAACGGATCAAAAATGGGTCGCTATTGCTACCATTACGGGTCGTTTGAATGCCGAGTACATCGATCGTGACCTCAAAGACAGCCAAGTTTATCACTACCGCATCAAAGCGACAACGTTTGACAAACTGACCACGGAGCCGAGCGAAGTGAGCAAAGTGATCACCAAGCCGTTGCCTCCTGAGATTCGTAATATCACCTCGACCAACAATCTCCCTCGTGCTATCACATTGGGATGGGAAGCAAGCACAATCAGTGATCTGAGCCATTACAACATCTATCGCTCATCCACACCGAACGGTTCATTTGAGTATCATGTCAAACTCGAATCTACCAGTTTTACCGATACCATTACGGAAGACGGCAAGTTCTACTTCTACAAAATTACCGCCGTGGATAAAGACGGCCTTGAGAGTCTCCAATCCTCTGTCGCAACGCAGGGTTCAACCCTATCAAAACCGCAAACACCGATCGCCTATGAGGGAAAAGTTGTTAACAAAACGGCTGAACTTCAATGGAAAAACAGTGATCCGCGCACCGTCTCTTATACGGTTGTAAAAACGACGAAAACAAGCTGGATCACCCGTGAGAGCATCGATATCAATAATATTACGGAGACAACTTTCCGTGATAGCGATATCAAACCTGACACCGGTTACCTCTATGAGATTTTGAGTGTCGATAAAAACGGTATCCGTTCACTTCCTACCGAAGCGATCGAATTACGTTACGAGGCCAAATAGAGAATGCCGCATTTAAACCTCGAATCGTTTAACCCCCTTACCTTTCCCGCTCACAGCGGTGAGGTGGAGTTTCTTTTTCAAGCCGATTATAAAAACCCTGATGAGGGTGCCCTCATCGCTACCCGATACAAAGGACGTGAATTCTTTTTGGTCTACAAAAACGGTGCAAAAAAACTCCTCAAAGGGGATAAGGTTACCCGCCCTTCTCCTAACTTTATACTCAAACACGCCTTATCAGCCTATGCGGAGTGTTCCGGTTCTCCGATCCTCGATTCCAATGTCGATAACGCCCCTGAAAACGCCCATCTCAAAACCCATGATGCCCTCAAATCGATCCAGTTTTTTGCCGATCATTTCCCAAAAGATCGGGAAGTACGTATCGAAGTCGGATTCGGTTCAGCCCGCCATCTTCTCCACCAAGCCTCCGCCAATCCCGATGTCTTGTTTATAGGGTTGGAGATTCATAAACCCTCAATCGAGCAGGCACTCAAACAAATCGTCATCCAAAATCTCTCCAATATTATGATTCTCGATTACGATGCACGATTATTTTTGGAGTTTGTCCCCTCCAACATCGTCGGTAAAGTTTACGTCCATTTTCCCGTGCCATGGGATAAAAAACCTCACCGCCGCGTTATCTCCGAAGCCTTTTTAAAAGAGTCGGAGAGGGCATTGCGTGTCGGCGGAACACTGGAACTTCGTACCGATAGCGAAAACTACTACCGTTTTGCCCTTGAAACATTCAGCTCGCCCGCTGTAAGCCGCTTTGATGTGCGTAAAAACCAAGAGATCGCTATCGTCAGCAAATACGAAGACCGTTGGAAAAAACAAGAGAAAAACATCTACGACGTCACCTTTACCTGTGATATAGAATCTCCTGAGCCTGACATGATCGGTGATTTTACTTTTTCAGAGGGAAATATTGATGCCGATGCGCTCTATCGCCTCTCCAAAGATACCTATAAGCGTGACTGGGGATTTATTCATGTCGAACGTATGTTTAGCATCGGGAAAGAGGGAAGTATGATCCGCCTCTCTATGGGAAGTTTTGACCGCCCTGAGAGTACCTATGTACTCCTCGAAAACGGCGCGGCACGCTATTACCCCTCTCTCCCCGTTCGCTCAAGTGCAAACCTCAAAGCCCACATCTTACTAGACGAGCTACTTCATGGATAAAGTCATTATTGCCGAAAACCTCTCACTGTCGTACAAAGAGTTCGAAACTATCATCAGCAAAGCCAGTTTTTCCATCGATGCGGGAAGCTTTGTGTTTATAACAGGAGCCAGCGGAAGCGGCAAATCGACCCTTCTTAAATCGTTCTACGGTGCAATTGAGCCCCGAGCAGGAGGACTTATGGTGGGTGGTGTCAAAATGAACCGGATCAGCACCTCCCGACTCAATTTTCTCCGCCGCCACATCGGTATCGTTTTTCAAGACTACAAACTGATCAAAGAGTGGACGATTGAGAAAAATGTTATGCTCCCCCTCATCATTTCAGGGTATACGAAAGAGGTAAGCGGACCTCAGGTGCAAAAACTTCTCGGTCACGTCAAACTGATCCATCAAGCAGGAAAATATCCCCCCGAACTCTCCGGCGGAGAGCAGCAGCGTGTTGCCATGGCGCGTGCACTCGCTCACAACCCTATTTTGATTTTAGCGGACGAACCTACCGGAAATTTGGATGAATACTCGTCGCAAGTGATCTGGAATCTCTTGGAGGGGGCAAATACGCAGCTCAAAACGACGATCGTCGTCGTAACACATCATATCCCTTCCAGCATTACTATTCCATACAAACATTTTCATATCGAGATGGGGAATATTCATGAAATCTCTTAAAAATCATATCTCACTCATCATAGCCCTCTTTACCGTTTTATTTTCGGTTCAAATCTATGTTGCCGTCGACCGCACTATTGAAGCGTACGAAAATCGTCTCAAAAATGATTACTCTATCATCGTTGTTTCTCACAAAGCGCTTACCCCCGCTGAATTTAAAGCAATGGATTCCCTGATTGAGCGAAGCGAGTCTATTGCTACCGATCAGGTGTTAGAGCGTCTTAAGGGTGAAATGACGAAAAAGAATCTTGATTTGCTCAAACTCACCCTCCCTAAATTCTATCGCCTCTATTTGAGCCGTTTTCCAACGCCTCAAGAGATATCCAAACTGCAAAAACGGCTTGAAAAACACTCTGCAATCGAGCGGGTTGAAGGGTATGCTCAAACGCATGACACCGTCTATAAACTGATGCTTTTATTTAAGGACGTCGTCCAAATTTTCTCTATTGCTATCGCCGCAGTCACCTCGCTCCTCATCCTTAAAGAGATGCGTTTATGGCAGTTTCAACATGCCGATCGGATGTCGATCATGGCTCTTTTCGGGGCACCCGTATGGCTCCGCTCCGCCGTGCTGTTTCGCCTTGCCATCGTTGATGCGATTATTGCGACCATCGTACTGTGTCTTGCTTTTTTTCTGATTGAACAATACGGATGGATGGATCTATTGCTCCGTACGGTCGGTATCAGTATCGAACTGTTCGATTTTATCAATGACGGGGTACGTTCGCTTCTGATAGCCCTCGGGGTCTCTATCGTCCTCACCCTGACTATCGTCATCGGAAATGAAGAAGAGGAATAGATGCGAACCCCCTTCTCCCTACTCTTAATCTCTATTTTGGCGGTTTCACTTCCTGCCGCCAAAATAGACGAGAAAATACAAAACACCTCAAAGCAGTTAAATCAGACCAAGCAAACATTCTCGAGTCTCAACGCTAAACTCGAAGCGACCGCCTCCAAAATTATTCAGCAGCGCCAAATTGTAGGGACACAGCAACAACATATCAACACCCTCGTCGAAGAGTTGAAATCCAAAGAGAGCGTCTATCAATCCAATAAAACGACGTTGCATGGATTGGAAACACAGCAAGCTCTTTTGATCAAAACCCAAAACGATATCGAGCAGCGCCTCGTATTCGCCATAGCCCGCAATACCTCTATCTCTTTGCTTATCAACGACGATCGTGCAAAAGAGGCCAACTCAATAATCCTTGAAGAGGCGCTCAAACTGCATCTCAAACAGATTCAGCAAGAGATTAAAGAGCTTAATTTCATTTTTTCTGAAAATGCCGAAAAAATTTCGGGACTCTCTTCCCAAACCACCGTACTTAAAAAATCGATTGCCGTCATTGATCAGCAAAAAAACAAAGTATTAGAAACAAAAAAAGAGAATGAAAAAGCGATAGCATTGCTCGAAAAAGAGAAAAACCAGTATAAAAAATCGTTAGACAAAATCCTCAATCAGCAGCGTTCACTCCAAAACACCCTTGCTAATCTCAATATTATCAAACGTGAATCGCTTAAACCTAAAAAGGCACCTCCTTCTTTAGTAGCCCAAAGACCGGGTTCCAAGCCTGTACCCGAAGACGTCAAACGCGCCGTTGCCCAATACAGCCCCTCTAATGTTGCGGGATATTCGGGTGAACGGACGATTGCTCCGTTGGATGGCTATGTCGTAACAAAACGATTCGGCCCTTATACCGATCCGATTTACGGGATAAAAATCTTTAATGACTCCGTCTCTCTACGTCCGAGCGAAGCCGATGCCAAAGTCAAATCGGTACTCAACGGAAAAGTTATCCTCGCCAAACCGACCGCGATGCTCGAAAACGTTGTTATTATCGAACACGATAACGGTCTTCATACGATCTATGCCCATTTGGACAAAATCGCCCCTACGGTTGAAGTGGGAAAACGGCTTAAACAAGGTTCGATTATCGGACGTGTAGGAAGAGAGTTGATGTTTCAGGTAACGCAGCGTAACGCACATATCGACCCGATGCAAATGATCCGCTAAAGAGAACTCAGCGTTAGCGTAGCAAATCGGGACTTAGTTCCGATTGCGTTCAAATAGTCAAAATGGCCAGACGGCTCCGACCATTTTACTTGCCCAACCTTGATTGATCGAGCGATCAACATCCCCTTCATTCGCATAAAGTATCTTAGCATCAGAGATTTTTGATGAGTTAATTTGATTGTTTTGGTCGATATCATACGGGCGGATAACGCCGCTAAGCTGCATAATCTGCTTTTGATCATCGACCATGATCTCACGTCGTCCGGTGATAAAATAGTTTCCGTTTGCCATCATTTTAACAATTCGGGCAGATACCGTTGTCGAGAATGAGGCATTTTTAGTCGCACTTCCTGATCCGGAGTAATCGGAACTTGATCCGGCACTAAAGCCGATATTGGCTAAACCGTTTAGTTTTCCTACTGCCGAATTGACGGCTGAATTATTCCCAGCAGAGCTGAAGAGACCGCCGTTTAGCCCCAACGTATCCGCTTCCGTCAATGCTTTGCTTGCTTTATTCGAGCTGGTTGCGGTTTCTGAAATAACGACCGTCACAATATCATTGACATGCATCGCTTTATGATCGGAAAAGAGGGGGCTATCCCCTTGCCCAAACAAACTTCCGCGTGCCACAAAACTGTTTTCTTCTTCCCGTGAGGGCATCTCTTCAACATATTTTGGCGGTGTAAAGGCTATTTCAGGCTCAGTAAGACGCGCACTACAACCGCTAAGTAACAATGACGCCGACAATATCGATAAGTAGAGTGGTATGCGCATTATTCCATCCGAGTCATATTTAGCTATAATAAGCAAAAATAGTTCCAAGGGGTAGATATGAGTTTAAAAGAACAAATAAGCAATGACATCAAAACAGCTATGAAAGAGAAAAATGTAGCGTTGCGCGATGCACTCAGACTTCTCAGCAGTGCTATGAAGCAAATCGAAGTCGATGAGCGCAAAGAGCTCAGTGATGATGATATCATTAAGATCATCCAAAAGCAGGTCAAACAGCGCAACGACGCTATGAGCCAATACCGTGATGCGGGACGTGAAGATTTGTATGAAAAAGAGGCTTCCGAAGCGGCAATTTTTGAAACCTATTTACCTGCACAGCTCAGTGATGAAGAGCTAGAGTCTGCATTACGCACTATTATCGCCGAAACAGGGGCAGAATCGATCAAAGATATCGGACGAGTCATGGGAGCGGCGTCCAAAGTACTCGGTGCTCAGGCTGATGGAAAACGGATCAACGAATGCGCTAAAAAGATATTGGGCTAAGAGCCCTTACAACTGGTGTGGGCGACCTAAATGGAAGCCCTGCGCATAATCGACACCGATCTCTTTTAGAATATTAAGTGTCTCAATATCTTCCACATACTCTGCAATGGTTTCCTTCCCGAACTCTTTCGCAATTTGATGAATATGTTTTACAAAAATACGGTCTTTCTCATTAACAACAATATTTTTGACAAATTCACCGTCAATTTTTACATAGTCGGTATCAAAATATTTAAGATAGACAAACGATGAAAACCCTGAACCGAAATCATCCAGCGCGAAACTGATCCCTTTTTGTTTCAGTTCTTCTATAATATCCATCAACCCGTTGACGTTATGAATCGCTTCACGCTCTAAAATTTCAATCGTAACCCCCGTACTGGAAGTCGGATGAGGATTTCGTTCACCATGCGCTTTAATCACGTCAACATAATCTCCGCCAAAGAGACTTTTCGTGGAAAGATTAAAGAAAAAGCGTTTGTCCCATAGCCCACGTTCCTCACGCGCCAACAATCCTTTGGTTAAAATTATTTGATCGATTTTTGGTGCGAAACCTAAGCTCTCAGCTACTTCAATAAACTGCCCCGCCGCCATATAACGTTGACCGTCACGAATACGAGCGAGAACCTCATATCCGAAAATCTCTCCGCTTTGCACATCGTAAATCGGTTGGACAAAAGGCTCTACCCGATCTTCGTCGATAGCACGACGTAAGAATTCCCCTTTTTTCTGAATCTCACTCGCCATCTCCTGATCGCTTTGATCGGCACGTGCAATCGTATTTTTGCCGGCACGTTTGGCCTTATACATTGCCAAATCCGATCCTGTCAAAAGCGCTGTGATGTTTTCACCCTGTTCCGGATATTCGGCTATTCCGAAACTTGCCGTCAAGGATACGTGATCAAACATCAACGAAATAGGGGTCATTTCGAGGGATGAACGAAGTTTTTCGACTACCGCATACCCGTTTTCATACGGCGTTTCAGGGAGAATGACCGCGAATTCATCCCCTCCGATACGGGCCAAAATATCAGCATTACGGAGATTTGATTCAAAAATATTGGTTACCTCTTTGAGTACCAAATCCCCCGATGCGTGACCGTACGTGTCATTGATGTATTTAAAATTATCTAAATCGATCATCAAAACAGTAAATTTATGGTGATGACGAACCGAGCGCATCACTTCATACGTCAAAAATTCTTCAAATTTTCGGCGATTATAAAGTCCGGTCAGATAGTCGCGATCGGAAAGTTCTTGGAGTTTTTCATAATAATCTTGAATCGAATCCAACATTTTATTGAAATAATTTTCAATATTTTTAACTTCCAGAATTTTTGTTTTAAGACTTATCCGTTTGGCCATGTCATTATTGCTGATGATATCTTGAATCATCACGATAAACTGTTTAATAGGCTGAACCAAAAGTGCATTAAGTTTGTAGTATAAAATAGCAAAAATGATAATGGTAAAAGTGACAAAAAAGATAATAAAGGAGTTAATCATCGTTGTGAGTGAAATTTTGAGGTTGGCAACCGGAAAACGGACATCAATAACGCCGTTAATGTCCCCTATTTTAGCATTGGAATGGCAGCTGAGGCACTCTTGCTTAACAACAATCGGATAGAGATAGCGAATCTCTTCATCACCCGCTAAGATCTCTTCACCCTTCATCGCACTGGCAACCATAGGATCGTGTTCTCGAATCTGCTTGTCATTGTTATGATCACCGAACAACTCCGCAACAATCGGACTGCGATAGGCATTGATTCGCATATTCGGCTCAACTTTATTCAAGCGAACAATAATCGCATCCAATTCCTCTTTGCTCCACCCTTTTTCCATAGCAGAATACAAAGCCTCAAATGCCAATCGACTCGTCTTACGGGCATCAACACGGGCGAGATCGTCAATTGCCCGTTTTTTGATAAAGATACCGTACACAAAAGCAACGGCTAAACTGGTTAATAACGAGATGATAACCGTCTTAGCAATAAGCCGTTTGTAGGTTGTGTAAGATTCCATTCAATATCCCTGACGATAATTTAAATAATTATAACATTGGATTTCTAAATTAAAACTATTATATTGGTTTATTCTTAAGCAAACAAGCCCGAGAAACTGCCCCTCTAAAACTTTTTCGCTTTCACTTCGCTCAAGACACGATCGGCCATTACAAAAACTTCATTGGCAATAGAATCGGTGTTTCGTGCAATATCTGCATTATTCTGAGTCTCTACCTCAAACCCTGAAACAATTTGATTAATCTCCACAATCCCTTTGGACTGACCTTCAATCGCATCACCGATATCACTGATCGATTGTACCAAAATACCCACATTGGCATTGATTTCCGAGAGTGATTTTTGGGTACGCTCGGCAAGTTTGCGAACCTCATCGGCAACAACGGCAAATCCACGACCGTGTTCACCGGCACGTGCCGCTTCGATGGCTGCATTAAGTGCGAGAAGGTTTGTTTGATCGGCAATGTCTCCGATAACGGTGATAATCATTTTGATATCATCCGATTGTCGTATTACCTCTTGTGTTTTTTGAAGAACATCAGCAACACTTTGCGTCATACGCTCAACTTCCTGTGAGGTTTTTTGAATCTCCTGTGCCTGTTTTTGAGAGGAATTATCTAACTCATCCACATTGTTTTTAAGCCGTTGCGCACTCTCATCCATAGCGATTCCGTTTGAAAGACTGGTACGGAGCATCGCGGTAATATCATCACCCAACTGATTCACCAATTGTTCAATTTTGCCGGTGCTTTGATTAATGCGCTGTGTAAAATCAAGTTGCCCGTACGATTCGACTACTCGGGTAATCTCGCGGATATCTTCTCCTACCATTTCACGCAGTGCGCCGAGCATACTGTTAAAGACTTCACGAAGCTCTTTCAACTGTGTATTCGAAGGAATTGAAACCAACGTTCGCGCTATTGTCCCTTTAGAGACTTCCGCTACGATACTCACAGCTTCATTTACCATCATAGCGTCTTCTTGAATCCCTTTTTCCAAAATTTTGACATTATTATCGGCTTGAATTTGAAGCTGATTGCTTTTAATAAACTGATGAGATGTCATCACAATGATATAAACGAGTCCTATAACCTGAGTTGCAAACATTGCGATATGGGTCAATAAAATCCACACATCACAGCCACTCGAAAAGACAATGACATCCAAACCGAACATCGTTGCGTGGTTTAACTGAAGGACAAAAAAGAGTATATGATGAAACGCTACTGCAACCGTCGCAAGCAAAATAGGGATGATATCTTTATAGATCGCTAAAAATGCCGCTATAACAAATAAACCAAAGTGCATTTCAATCATCCCCAGCTGCTGCTGGATCATAATCATCGGGAAGATCGAAAGGGCAATCCCGATAATGCTACGCCCGAGCAAAGTCCCCCGAAATCCTAAATAGGCAATCACAATAAGGGCTAATGCAACGGCACCGTTAACCATCCCGAACTGATAAGTCGAATAACGGACAGACGTGATAAACGCAACAGTGAGAAAAGAGAGGATACCGATAATAAGCATGAATTTATCGGCTTTAACAAAATCAGCGTGCAAGCGTTCTTTTATTTCAGGACTTAAAGAAGAATCTTGTGCAGGAAAAAGAAAAGTGAGGTTCATTGGAAGGCTCCTATATCTTGTAGAATTACGTCTCGATTGTAAGGGGAAGAGGTATAAATATAGACCAATTCATATCCCTTCCCTTTTTTTTGAAGCAAATACGCATAGGGCATATGCTCGGCTTCAACCCCTATACGGGTATAAACCAAATTCAGAGTATGTACCATTTTTTGCAGCTCAGCTTCATTCGGAGCATACGATTTAAACCCTTTATCGAAATGCTCAGCCCAGCTTTGCACCGATAAAGGATCCATCTGCGGCGTCATATTTACAAACCAGACAGAGAGAGTAGGTTTAAACTCACGTACTCTCGCTTCTTTGTAAATGTCTGCTAAATCGTTCAGTGCAGGGGTACAAACACGACTACACCCGACATAGCCGAAATAGACCAATACAACATCTGAGCGTTCCCCTTTTAAAAAAGGGAAATCAACACTTCTTCGATCTTCGCTTCTTCCTGCATGTGCTGAATCACTCAATGCCGGAAATGCTAAACTCACTATCAACCCAAACGCCAAAAAAATCAAAGCAATACCCGAAAAGGTTTTCATCCCTGCTTTCATCTCAATGACCTTTGGTTCAAATGGTGATATACAAAATTGTAATACTCTCTTCCTAAGTTAAAACTTCATTGTATATAAAAAATTATCCGTTTTTTAATATTTTTAGGGCAGATTCAACATCATCCTGACGCATCAAAGACTCACCGACAAGAAATGCATCGACGCCCGCTTTGCTCAAATCTTCGAGTTGTCCGTGTTCGTAGATACCGCTTTCGGCAACGATGATTTTCCCGTTAGGGATCAATGGGATAAGCTCATAAGAGAGATTCATATTCATCTCAAACGTCTGTAAATTACGATGATTGATCCCGATAATGTCGGCACCCGCGTAGATCGCCTTGGTGAGTTCGGATTTATCGTGAATCTCAACAAGGGCTTCCATCCCAAGATGACGGGTATAGTTCAATAGCTCTTTGAGTTCGTCCCTGCTCAGTGCCGCCGCGATCAGGAGGACAAAATCGGCTCCGTAGACAAGTGCTTCGAGAAGCTGATATTTGGAGATAATGAAATCTTTGCGCAGAAGAGGAATACCCACATAACGGCGAATCTCCGCGAGATAATCGAGATTCCCCTGAAAAAAGTGCGGCTCGGTAAGGATAGAAATAGCGTTTGCTCCGCCGCGCTCATACGCCTGTGCAATTGCGACGGGATCAAAATCCTCACGGATGATGCCGCGCGAGGGAGAAGCTTTTTTCACTTCGGAAATAATACGATACGGCTCTTCAGGGGTAGCGGTGAGATAAGGGCGGACGTCACGTGGAGCACGGGCATTAAAGGCTAGCGAGCGTCCGAGCCACTCCATACTGAACTTGGCTTCCCGCTCGATGAGATCTTCTTTGGTTTTTTTGATAATGTCGTCTAAAATCATTAATTTTTCTCCTTGGTTTTACATTTTTCAATCGCTTTGAGATGATCTTTTACCTCTTGTTCATCGCTGCCGATCATCGATTCGACCTGTTTAATAAGACGAAGCGCTTCAACGCACTCATTCAATTTATAATGTCCCCATGCCAGTGAATCGATGTAAAACGGAGAATCGGGCTGTTTTTCCAAAGCACGCTTGACATATCCCATCCCCTCAGTCACGTTAAGGTCATGATCGATCATCAGATACCCCAAATAATTGAGGTACAGAGGCTCTTGTAAATCGGTGTTGGCTCTTTTGAGCCCATCAACAACCTCGGAGATCAACGCAGGATCATTACGATTCGAAGCCCCTTCGTATTTGAATACGGAGCTTTGTGCCAAATAGAGCGGATTGTCTTCGCGTTCATACAGGTTTTGAGCAAGAGCGGAAGCCTTGTCAAAGGCTTTGACTCTGACGTAAAGATCGAGTAAAAGGGGATCATTCATGTGCGATTTTTCAAGCAATGCCGTCATTTTAGAGATATCTTGGCGGTACAAATAGATTTTAAGTGCCTCTTCTGCAGTGGAAGGATCTTTAAAACTGTCATACGTCTGCTCATACATCTTCGCCGCATCTTCCAATGCACCCTTATCCGCATACAAACTCCCCAAACGCTTACCGAGATTCTGAGAGTTGCCGTGCGTTCCGATATGCTCTTTTAAAAATGCTATCGCTTCGGATTTTTCATCCAGTTGCGCGTATTGAATCAGAGCTATCCGCTCCGCCGTTGTTTCATCGTAGTTAAGCGCATACGATTTTTTAAGTGCTCCGACGGCTCCCGCGTAGTCACCGAGTTTTAACCGTGCTTCGGCGTACAAAAGATAATCGGGTGATGTTTTACTTTTTTCACTCTGAAGAAAGGCTTTTTGCGATGCTTCGGCAAACTTACCCTCCCTCAGCAAAACAATAATCTCAAATCGGTTTAATATCTCATCTTGGGGATCTTTCGCAAGCGCTTCCGATGTTATTTTAGAGAGTGATTTTATGTCGTTGGATTGTTCCAGCATCCGTAAGGATTGATAAAGGTACTCTTTTTTTGAGGTCTGTTTATAGAGCTCGGCAAAAAAACCGGAGGCTTGATGGTGTTTCTGGCGCATCTGTGCATCAAGTGCATAGAGAGAAAAGGTATCTTCCAATAAATTGCCGTTATGGACACTTTTGGGCGCGGCACTTGCCACGGATACGGTTAAAATAATGGCATATAAATATTTAATCATGGATGATCCCCGGGCACTCCGCTTTGAGTTCATCGATACGGTGGCGAAAGTAATCCCAAAACGGAAACGTTCGACACTGCAATGGGCGGGCGGCGTAAATACTACACCCATTTAGTGAACGATCAAAAAACACACAATCAAATGAGCCCTTTAGTATCTTCTCTTTGAGGGAAAACCGAAATCCCTCTTTGCGCAAGAACGTACGACGAAACTCCCCCTCATCCATCTCCAGCAGTTTCGCGATTGCCACTATCTCCGTGACAGAGACAAAAATATTACCGCTCTCTCCCGTACAGCAGTTTCCGCCGCACGAGGCACAGGCGGAGGGGTTAAACGCATAGCTGAAACCTTCTTGTGTCATGTAATCGGACATTTGATACTGTGCGCCTTTGCTTTATCGTAAATCGCCGCTACCGCTGGGGTATACGCACCCTCTTCCTCCGTAATAAGCGGAGGTAAAACGGTGAGCGCCGATTTGCTATTTTTTTTGACATGGATCAGTACCAATATACTGGGACGATCCACTTTAGAATGGACGAATTGTACCTCAACGACTCTTAATCCTCTACTCTCAAATGCACTGCATAGCTCAGCAAACTGACGCGCATCGTAGCAGATTGCCGCTTCGCCTGAGGATTTCAGAAGTTTCGATATTTTGGTGACAAACGCCTCGATCGGGAGATGGACGTTGTAGCGGGCTTGATGGAGAATCGGGTTTTCCGAGCGGGCTGAGCCTTCATGATAAAACGGAGGATTGGAGACGATCCAATCATAGCTTCCATGACCGCCCAGTTCCAAGAAATCCCCCTCATACAGTGTATATCCGATCCCGTTTATCTGCGCATTACGACGGGCAAACTCAGCATACAACGGCTGTTTCTCAACCGCTTCAAGATTCACGGCAGGAAAATCGCGCCCTACCAGCAATCCGACGATCCCGCATCCCGCACCGACATCAAGCATTTTTCCCCGAGGGGCAAAACGGGAGATAAATCCGTACAACAATATCGAATCGCTGTTGTAACAATAGCCTCCGTCGGGTTGATAAAGGAGCATTTAGATACCTTTTTGTGTAATGTGTAAATTTTGTTGTTTTTTTAACATAGGTCTGAACCTATGCGTAAATTTTACTATTTTTATTTCTCTACTGTTTAATTTTTCCCATATAACTCTTTCATTAATTTATCTCTCCTGATCATTCATCACATCAGCACCCATGAGCCTTTTTTAGCGCTTCCGATACGTTGTAATCGTCCCTCTTTTTTGAGGTTAGCGAGCTGTTTTTCGATGGCTCTGGTACTTAAATCCAGTTCATCAGCGAGTATTCGGATCGTCGCTTTAGGATATTTTGACAGATAACGGAGGATAGCTTCGTCGGTATTCTCCGAACTTTTTACCGAACTTATCACCGAACCAACGGCTTCTAAAATACATTCCAGAATAAACTCGATAAAACGTGTACATTCACCCTCTGTATCACATGCTGATAGTGTCTTATAGTAGGTTTCTTGGCGTTCTTTGATGATACTTTCGATAGGAAAAAAAGCGAATGAAGAGTGATAATGACTGAGTATCAATGTTTGCCAAAAACGTCCCATGCGACCATTACCGTCACTAAACGGGTGTATAAACTCAAACTCATAATGAAAGACAGCACTCGAAATAAGCGGATTAACCTTCGAATCCTTCAACCACCCGAAAAGCTGATCCATCAAAGTAGGAACTTGTGATGGAGGCGGTGCGACATGGATTACTTCATCGCCTTTGACCGCGACCTTTACCGCCCTAAAATGTCCCGCATCAGAAACAAGATCATTCATCATTACCCCATGCGCTTTAAGCAGATCATCAAGTACATAAGGGTCGAGACGTTCCATCTGTTCATACGCATCCAAAGCCGATTTCACTTCTTGAATCTCTTTTGGGGAGCCTAAAACCCTTTGACCCTCTAGCAAAGCCGTCACATGTTTGGCTTCGAGCGTGTTGCCCTCAATGGCGAGGGTTCCAACAATCGTTTTGATACGATTCTTTTTTCTAAGTTGAACATCACTTTTACGGTTTGCATCAACTTTTGCAATGAGCTTCGTAATCTCGATAACAAGATTTAGGGACTTCCCACTGATTGTATAGGGCGGTTTATAGCTCATTGATAAATTGACCCTCCCTATCCAAACCACCCAATCTTTCACCCTTTGGGATATAATTGTTTAATTATATCACTTCATATCAGGTTTAACTATGATTATCATCCCTGCCCGTCTCGCCTCCACCCGCTTTCCCGAAAAAGTTTTAGCCGATATCGGCGGTTTGCCGATGGTGATCCGTACCGCCAAACGGGTTGCATCGATCGACCGTGTCGTTGTCGCGTGTGACGATGAAAAAATCTTGGAGATTTGTGCCGCTTTCGGTGTCGAAGCGCGCCTCACCTCGACTACTCATAAAAGCGGAACCGACCGTATCAACGAGTGCGCTCAGATCATCGATGTTCCTGATGATGAACTGATCATCAACGTCCAAGCCGATGAGCCGTTTATCGAAACGGAAGTGCTTGAACTCCTGATTGAGCGTCTCAATACCCTCAAAGCACAGAACGCCCCGTTCATCATGGGAAGCTGTTATAACGCGATTAATACCGAATCGGCACAAGACCCTAATTTGGTAAAAGTGATTACCGACAGTGAACACAACGCGATCTATTTCTCCCGCTCTCCTATCCCGTTTAACCGCAGCGGAGAGGCAAACTATTTCGGACACATTGGTATTTATGGCTTTACGAAAAAGTCCCTCCACGATTTCTGCGCCCTCGGTGAAGCACCGCTGGAGGACATCGAAAAACTCGAACAACTCCGCGCCCTCTACCACGGTAAAAAAATCTCGATGGTAAAAGTGGCGAGTGCGGGATTCGGGATCGACACGGTGGAAGATTTGGAGCGGGCGAAGAAGATTTTCGGGGTTTGATTTTCTCTATGCTACACTGATGCTACGCATAAAGCGTACAATAATTGCATCGATTATGTTTTTAAAGGAGTAATTATGTCACTCATCGAAACTTTTACCGACTATGTTCTCAACCGCAAAAGTCTCAAAGAGTATGTGGAAGTTCGCAAAACAATCAACGAACGGGGCGAATTCAACGACGCAAAACTGATCCAAGCCGAAGAGAATTT
Source organism: Sulfuricurvum sp. (assembly GCF_030691015.1). GTDB lineage: Bacteria > Campylobacterota > Campylobacteria > Campylobacterales > Sulfurimonadaceae > Sulfuricurvum. The sequence goes on along the minus strand of NZ_JAUYFF010000002.1, from coordinate 115,257 downwards.
GGAGCGTCTCAAAAAAGAAGAGCCTGAAGTCTATGAGGGGATGTACGAAACATTGGCCAAAATTTATGCGCGCAATGCAGGGTTGTCGATCGAATACCCTATCGACTTTATCCGTCAAATCCTGAAAATGTATAAAAGCTCACTGACCCCAAAACAAGTCTATGAAGAGTACAAGAGAGTATTAGAACACTATCATCACGACGTTTAATGAGTATACTCTTCTGCTTTTGATTTTGCTTTCTGGGCTGTGGATAAATCCCCTGAGTTTTTAAAAATGACGGAAGCTCTTAAGAGATAATCAGGGTCATTGTTCTCTTCGATATGGAGCATCCCTATCGCGTTCTCAAACTCTTTACGATTGGCAAAGCACTCTGCGATCTCTATCTCATACGCCTGCTTCGCGTGAGATTTTATACTGTAATAGAGCCCTCTGCTTACAATATCTTCTCGCATCACTTTAGCCTCAGCGTATTCAAAAGCGGCTTGGGTACAATTGCCTTCGTTCAGATAGGTTTTTATCGTTTGAATTTTTGTATGATAAAGCCCCTGCATCTCTTTCGTCTCTCTTTTCTCAAACTCTGAATAGACCAGCAACGCGGCTATAACCGTTATAGTAATCACACTAAACAGTATCAAAATAGGGAATTTAGACTTTTTAGGTGTTTGATTGTCGTCTATCATTTGTCCTCTCCTTTGATTGGAAAATGTAACGGATATAATTATTGTATCGTATATCTTTTATAGAGAAGAAAATATAAAAATGGAAGATTAAAGAGGATTTCCCCGAATGGGGAAAGAATCGAAGAAAAACTTAGATATTGTCGCGGATACCGAGATCAGTAACTAATTTGTTGTAGCTTTCGCGGTTTGTACGTTTCAAATAACGCATCAAACGACGACGTTGACCAACCAATTTTAAAAGACCAAGACGTGATGAATGGTCTTTTTTGAAAATTTTCAAGTGCTCTGTAAGAGCTGCAATACGAGTTGAAAGAAGTGCAATTTGCACTTCACTTGAACCGGTATCACCTTCAGTTCTTTGGTATTGTTTGATAATTTGCGTTTTGTTCGCCGTATCTAAAGCCATAATAGCCTCCTGATGGGTAGTTAATTTACTTGAAAGACGATTCGTTCAAGCAGGGTCGGAATTATAGCGGAATTTTTTCTATTTTACGCTAAATTTATCTAGCAGTAGCCTCTAATTATTTTTAGCTATAATAACCTTTTTAATACCGGAGGATGTTTTAGATGCTTATGACTAAAGCGAGTGAATACGCACTGTTGTCACTGATCGTTTTAGCCAAAGCGGGTCATCCTCTCGATGCGGATACCCTCTCTCGCGAACTCGATATCTCCAAAAGCTTTTTGGCAAAAATCCTCCAATCCCTTGCACGTCAAGGGATTCTCAACTCCTACAAAGGGGTTAACGGAGGATTTGAACTTGCCCGTCACAGCCGTGATATTACCGTATTGGAAGTGATGGAAGCGGCGGAGGGGAAAAGTCCTGCGGTATTTAGCTGTTCCCCCTCCCAAGAAGATTGTCCCTCAAACAAAGCGATGAGTTGCGGTTTATGGCCGTTTCTGAACCGATTGCAGGGAAAAGTGGACGCTTTTTTAGGTATTCTGACCCTCGAAGCTATTTTAGAAGAGTAATGTTTGGCAAAAGCAAAGAATAGAACCCCTGACATCAAAACGGTATTATCGGCCATTTTCGCCTCACGCGACCTTAGTGTCGTCTTTTTTGTTATGGCTATTTTGGCGATTATCATTGTCCCGCTCCCAAGCGGAATGCTCGATTTTCTCCTTGCAGTGGTTATTGCCTTGTCGGTTCTCATATTATTAATCTCTCTTTACATCCCAAAACCGACCGATTTGACCACTTTTCCGACCCTTTTGCTCGTTATTACCCTCTTTCGACTGGCTCTTAATATCGCAACGACCCGTATGATTTTAAGTCACGGTCACGAGGGACCCGAAGCGGTCAGTGATATCGTTACCAGTTTCGGAAACTTCGTTGTCGGCGGGAATATGGTCATAGGGGTTATCGTCTTTACCATCTTGGTCTTGATCAACTTTATGGTTATCACCAAAGGTTCAGGACGCGTCGCCGAAGTTGCAGCGCGCTTTACCCTCGATGCAATGCCCGGAAAACAAATGGCGATTGATGCCGATCTCAACAGCGGTCTTATCGAAGAAGCCGAAGCTAAACGACGCCGTGCGGAGATTTTGCAAGATGCCAACTTCTACGGAGCCATGGACGGATCGAGCAAGTTTATCAAAGGGGATGCCGTCGCAGGGATCATCATTACCCTCATCAACATTATCGGCGGATTTTTGATCGGAATCTTCCAATTCGATCTCGATGTAGGTGCGAGTGCGCATACCTATACCATTCTCACTATCGGAGACGGTCTCGTATCACAAGTACCTGCGTTGATCATCTCTACCGCAACGGGTATTATGATCACGCGCGGTTCAAGCGATACGGGCGGAAACTTCGCCGAGGGCAGTATCAACCAGTTGATGGGGAATGCCCGCGTTATGATCATCGTCGGATTCATTATGCTCCTTTTCGCTGCGGTTCCGGGATTACCGACCTTCTCGTTAGGATTTGTAGGGCTTATCTTTGCCGGATTGGGATACGCTCTGTATAAATACGAAAAAGGGGATCTCGTCCTCACCTCCGCTCCGCTCATTAACAAACCCGGTTCTCCTGCTACGGGAGATTCAGGAACGTCAGAAGGTGGTTCCTCATCCGCACCGCGTAAAAAATCAAACGAAGAGATCGCAAAAGAGGAAGAAGCGGCACTTGAAGATATTCTCAAAATTGAGATGCTTGAGCTCACCCTCGGATATCAGCTTATCCGTCTGGCCGACAGTGCACAGGGGGGAGATTTGTTAGAGCGTATCCGATCCATGCGCCGCAAAATCGCCTCCGATTTCGGCTTTTTGATGCCTCAGGTGCGTATCCGTGACAACCTTCATCTCAAACCGACGCAGTATGAGATCCTTCTCAAAGGGGTCAATATCGGGGACGGTCTCATCCAGCCCGATCGCTATCTCGCGATGGACAGCGGTATGGCAATGGGGGAAATCGAAGGGGAAGCGACGAAAGAGCCGGCATTTGGTCTGGATGCACTGTGGATCGATCCTTCTCTCAAAGAGGATGCCATTATCAACGGTTATACCGTCGTCGATCCGGCTACCGTCATCTCAACTCACATGAGTGAACTCATCAAACGCCACGCTGAAGAGCTTCTTACCCGTCAAGAGACCCAAGCACTTATCGAGAAAATCAAAAACGACTATCCGGTTGTGGTGGATGATCTTCTTAAAGTGGCCAATATCGGTCTTATTCAACGTGTTTTCAAAGCACTTTTACACGAACGTGTCCCTCTTAAAGATATGATCACGATTCTCGAAACGATGGCCGATGTCGCGGAATATACCAAAAGTGTCGATATCATCACCGAACACGTCCGTGCTAAACTCTCCCGTATCATTACCCAACTCTATACTAGCCCTGACGGTATTATCAAACTGTTGACGTTTGATACGATGAGCGAGCAGATGATGCTGGAGAAATCGCAAGAGCGTGACGGCACACGCCAACTCCTCCTCAATGTCGGAGAGATCAACGGCCTTATCCAAGCGACAAGCCTCAAAGCAACCGAACTTCTCCAAAAAGGGATATCCCCTATCATCGTTATCGTCGATCCGAAACTCCGTCGTCCGTTGGCGGAGATTTATGAGCGATTCAGCCTCGATATCGTCACCCTCTCCCACGCCGAAATCGATTCGAATGCGAAGTTCGAAGTACTCGGTTCCATCACATTAGATACTAAATAGGATATATTCATGACCACAACGTTTTACCACCTCTCTCACATCGATCTCGACGGTTACAGCTGCCAACTCGTCATGGCACAAACGCCCCACACCATGTTCAGCTACAACGCCAACTACGGTGCCGAAGTAATGGATCGCCTCGAAGAGATTATCGATACGATCAAAAAAAGCAAACAAACCGCGACTATCCTTATCACCGATCTAAACCTCTATCCCGATGAAGCCAGATGGCTCAACAACGAAGTCAACCGTCTCAATGAGGGCGGATGGGAGATCACTATCACCCTCCTCGATCACCATGGAAGCGGTAAAGATACGGCGGCCCAATACCCGTGGTATTTCCTCGATACCGAACGATGCGCCACTAAAATCGTCTATGAGTATGCAATGGAGCATTACGGATTACATGGCGGAGGATGGTTAGAGGCGTTTGTCAAAGTGGTCAATGCCGTCGATCTCTGGCACCAAGATGAAGAGGATGATTTCGAATACGGAAAAGTGTGTATGCGTCTCATCTCCGACGCCAAAGAGCTTAGCCGCGTCATGTTCGGTGATGAAGATCGCGCCTACAAACTCGCCATGCTCGAAGAGGCGGCAACGATGCGATTTCTCCCCGAAGCGAACATCGTCTTGGATGAATCACTTCATAAAATGAAAAAAGAGTTCTTTAAAGACGAGGCCAACAATACTCTCGATAATCTTTCGACCAAATACATCGTGGCACTGCTGGGAACCAAACGCTCGACTATGACGATCTATTACAAAGGGTGGAGAGGATTTTTGAGCTACGGACTCGGAAATACTTCGATTATCGGCAACGGATTTCTCACCGCATTTCCTGATTTTGATTTTATCGTTGATGTAAGCACACGCGGAACGATGAGCTTGCGCGGTCATGACAAAGTCGATGTAGCAATGATGTCAGGAGAATGGGCCAACGGCGGAGGTCATCCGAACGCGGCGGGCGGACGAATCCAAGGGTTCAAAGAGCAATTTCGCTACGATAAAGTGAAACGTCAAATTGAAGATATGCTCTCCAATAAAGAGGCGATGCCCGGTAAACTCCCCCACAAAATAGAGGGATAATTTTTATTCTATGATTCAAATCAATAACCTCACCAAAAGCTACGGCACCCGAATCCTCTTTGAGGATCTCACCCTCAAACTCAATGCCGGAAACAAAGTCGGTTTTGTCGGACGTAACGGAAGCGGTAAATCAACCCTCTTTAAGATCATTCTTGATGAAGAGCCTTATGATAGCGGCGAAATCATCATCCCGAAAAATTACCGCATAGGTACGCTCCGTCAACACCTCCACTTCACCCATAAAACGGTACGCGAAGAGTGTGCCTCAGTTCTCACGGGGGACATGGAGCATGAGGTCTATCGCGTTGAGAAAATCCTTTTCGGTCTGGGATTTACACAGGACGATTTGGAAAAAGATCCCCTCAGTTTCTCAGGAGGGTATCAAATCCGCCTCAACCTCGTCAAACTCCTCGTCACCGAACCGAATCTCCTCTTACTGGATGAGCCGACCAACTACCTCGATATCGTCTCTCTGCGCTGGCTGGCATCGTTTATAAGATCGTTTGAGGGAGAAGTGATCCTCATCACCCACGATCGTGATTTTATGGATTCGGTCACTACCCATACGATGGGATTACGCCGCCGAGGTATCTCTATCATAAAAGGCAATAGCCATAAATATTATGAGATGATGGAGAGTGAAGATGAACTTTACCTCAAAACTAAAATAAATCACGACAAAAAACGTGAAGAACTTATCGATTTTGTCGCCCGAAATAAAGCCCGTGCTTCCACGGCAGTCATGGCACAATCCAAACAAAAAGAGCTGGATAAAATGGGGATCATGGAGTCGCTGGAAGGTGAAAAAGATTTAAGTTTTTCCTTCTCCTACCGCCCTACCCCCTCTAAAATCACGATGGAAGTCAAAAACCTATCGTTTGGCTACCGTCCCAATGAACCGCTGTTTGAAAAGCTCTCCTTTGTTTTGGAAAAAAACAAATGCCTTGCCATCATCGGGAAAAACGGTAAAGGAAAATCAACCCTCCTGAACACTCTCGCAGGGTTACTGACGCCCGAGGGTGAAATACTGACCCACCCCGCCACCGCCATTGCCCATTTCGGTCAAACGAACATCGATCGTCTTGATAAAAATCGTACCATCAGCGAAGAGATACAAAGTGCCGACAATACGCTTCAAAATGTTCGTATTCGAGGCATCTGCGGAACGATGATGTTCAGCGGCGACGATGCCGATAAAAAAATCTCTATCCTCTCAGGGGGAGAGCGCAGCCGCGTTATGCTGGGGAAGATTATCGCGACCCCTGCCAACCTCCTCTTCCTCGATGAGCCGACCAACCACCTCGATATGCAGTCCATTGACTCGCTGTGTGACGCAGTCAAACGGTTCGAGGGTTCCGTCGTCATCGTCACCCACTCCGAAATGCTATTGCGTGAGTTAGCCGATCAACTCATCATCTTCCGAGAGGGGGGAGCGGAATTTTTTGATGGAAACTACGATGACTTTTTGGAGAAAATCGGATGGGACGAAGAGATATCCGACGCCCCAAAACCTCCAAAAGTGACCCAAAATAGTAATAAAAAAGAGCAGAAACAGCAGCGTGCCGAACTGATTCAAGAGCGTTCCCGTCTCCTTAATCCTCTCAAAAAAGAGATCGATTACTGCGAGAATACGATTATGAGTCTTGAGGATAAAGTGAAAACGGCACATGAGCAGCTCATCGTCTATTCTAACCAAGGGGAAAGCGGTAAACTGATGGACGTATCTAAACAAGTCGCAAGCGATGAGAAGATGATCGAAGAGCTATTTGAGCGGCTCGAAATCGCTACGAATGAATTTGAGCGAATTACCCAAGAGACCGATGAAAAACTCGAAACCCTCTAAAGTCCGCCTCGACAAACTCCTCGGCTCGCTGGGATATTGCGTACGCAAAGAGGTTTCCGCTCTTTTACGCGATGGTGTCATTACCCATACCCTTAATCTCCCCTTAAAAAGCGATACCAAAGTCTCTCATGAGGAAATTCTGTATGAGGGCGAACCGCTTGATCCGCCTACAGGGATCGTGATATTAATGAATAAACCGCTCGGACTTGTCTGCTCCCACGATGAGGGGGAAGGGAGACTTGTTTACGATCTCCTCCCAGCGCGATGGAGACTACGTGATCCGAAAATCTCCACCATCGGACGGCTCGACAAAGAGACGAGCGGATTGCTCCTCCTCACCGACGATGGAGCGTTACTCCACCGCCTCACCTCCCCCAAACACAAAGTACCCAAAGTATATGAAGCAACTCTAGATCGGCCGCTAAAAGGAAATGAAGGAGAAATATTCACTTCGGGAACATTGATGTTAAACGGTGAAAAAAGCCCCTGCCTCCCTGCCAAACTTACCATAATCGATGAGACACACGTGACATTAGAAATCACCGAGGGGCGATACCATCAGGTACGTCGGATGTTCGCAGCGGTAGGAAATCATGTCACGGCACTGCACCGCTCGTCGTTTGGGGAATTGAGACTGGAAGGTTTAAAAGAGGGGGAATACCGCCTTACGATGCTCTAAGAGTTATTTGAGCGTTTTTATCCGCTTGGATAGTTTCAAATGCACTCTGGATCGATTGAAAAGTCATCGTGTATTTCTCGATAAGCGCTTGACCTTGGTTATAAACTCTATCGGGATGATATTTGTAGAGAAGCTTTTTAAATCTTTTTTTGATCTCTGAAAGATCTTCCTCAGGTGAGACATTCAGCAGTTTATAGGCCTTATCTATTTTTATTTGTTCACTCTCTTTTTGAGGAATAAAGGGATTATTAGCTGCAAGGAGTTGTGAGATTTGCTGTTGATTATAGGTAAAACTGACGTAATACTGCATGATGCGGGTACGCTTTAAAAGTGCGAGAAGTTTTTCCTTAACAATCTCATTATCAACTTTAACGAGATAGTGATCTCTATTCTCCTCAAGGCTAATGATATGGGTTCTAAAATAACCGCGTAAAAAGTTATGCATATACGTTGCAGCATTCTCTTGTTTAAAAGTAAATTTTAAATAAATAGTGTTGATAACCTCGATTGAAATCGGAATATTCGTAATAATATTGGCTTTTTCTATCCAATTGATCTTTATCGGGCGCTGCGGTTTTGATTCGATTTCTGCTCTTAAATCGCGAGGGTCTTTGCCTTGCATCTGTTGATAGTTCCAATATAGCCAATGAAAGAACCTTTTTTTGTTGATGAATTCTTCGTTGCAGTGATGGATGAAAATACCTGATTCGCCCTGAACCTTGTATTTGAAGTGACGATTTACAAAATCCACAATCACTTTCTCTTGTATAGTATCACGTCTAGCATGGATCAAAATCATGGTTCTATTGGTAAATATCCGCATTGTTAGATACTCCGCTTGATGTGTTTCTCCTTTTAAGCAAAAAATATTCCCCTGATCTGCTTGAGCAAAAGGGTAGATTGGATAAACTCTCACATGGAAAAAATTGCCCTTATTTTTGAAAATGATGTCTTCATCATCGCCTCTAAACCCGCAGGTGTCAACTTCCACTCCGAAGAAGAAGCGGGATTTGTCGTGCAAGTCTCCCAACAGCTCGGCATCCCCCTCTTCCCTGTTCACCGACTCGACAAGATGACCTCAGGGCTTGTCATCCTCGCCAAAAACTCCGAAACCGCCGCACAGTTTGGGAAGATGTTTGAAAATCGCGAAATCGAAAAATATTATCTCGCACTCTCAATGCGCAAACCGAAGAAAAAAATGGGGTGGATCAAAGGGGACATGGCAAGTGCAAGGCGGGGGGACTATAAACTCCTCACCACGATGGAAAATCCCGCGATCACCCAGTTTATCAGCTGTGCCCTGCGCACTCATGAGCGGTTTTTTCTCATCAAACCCCATACGGGGAAAACCCATCAAATCCGCGTCGCACTCAAAAGCCTCGGCTCTCCTATCGCGGGTGATGAACGCTACGCGGCATGCGATGAAGCACGCAAAGAAGAGAGGGGGTATCTGCACGCTTATGCACTCCGTTTTCGTTTGAACGATGAAGAGTTCAGTTTTGTTTTACCTCCCGATGAGGGGGATCGATTTCTCAGTGATGCGTGTAAAACGCAACTCGACGTTTGGAATCAGCCATGGGACCATTTTTAATATTGTATGATTAGCCCCATTTTTAAGAACTTTCACCACTACAATCTGCTACAATATTCTATAATCATATTCTAAAAAATTATAACTGTTTCCCCATTTTGACAGAGAAAAAGAACACAATATGAGTTTTAAAACAATTTTTGTAAAATTAATAATCATAGTCGCCACGATAGAGTTTATCTTGATGACGTCATTCCACTTTCTTGTGTTACTCCCGCCGTTTATAGAACTAGTTGTTGATGTATTTTTACTCGCGTTATTAAGTACTCCCTTTATCTACCACTTCGTATTACGCCCGATTGAAGCGGTTTTTATACGTCAAAAGAAACTGGAAGAATCGATGCTCCATCTTTCCAATCAGTTTATCGATAATATTGACCATGAATTCGACAAAAAGCTCGAATCAGTTTTGAAAGTTGCTTCAGATGCCTTTAACGACATTTCTGTCGGAGCCATATACGAATTAAACAATACATTGTATCGACAATACCACCGTTACATCAAAAATGATAAATATCCTTTACTTCTCCCCGATACGATTACTCAAGAAGATACGGCCTACTTAAACGACAAGTTGCAACACAAACAAAGCTTGTTTTTTTGTCAAAATGAAGATTCGGATCAGCACTTAATCAAAATGTTCAACGTAAAGAATGGATGTATTCTTATCCTTCCGATGTTTTCGCGAGAAATACTCGAAGGTTTTATCTGTTTTCAAACTTTTTCGACACAGGAATTTCACCACGATGAACTTCTAATCCTTATGTTCGCCGCTCAAATGATCATCAATGCTATGAAACGCCATGCAGTCGATCAACAACTCAAAAAATATTCCAATGCACTGATGCAGACAGGCGATGCGGTATGTATTACGGATAAAAGCGGTATTATTGAATATGTCAATCCGGCATTCGAAGAACTTTCTAAGTACAAGCAAAACGAACTTATCGGGCAAAAAACATCGATCATGCGTTCAGGTTTTCACGATAATACCTTCTATGACGGATTATGGAAGACGCTAGAGAACGGAAAACAGTTTCATGGCGATTTTGTCAATAAAAATAAAAGCGGCATTCTCTATCATGAAGAAAAAACAATCAGTTCTATCAAAAATGACGAAGGGGAAGTTACCAACTATCTCTCTACGGGTCGAGACATAACCCAAAGAAAAGCGATGGAGAATGCTCTTCGTGAACTGGCTACAAAAGACAAACTCACGAATGTTTTTAATCGAAATCAATGTGATCTTTTTTATGAGAACTTGATTGAAAGAATCGATAAAGAACATAACCTTTATCTACTTCTATTCGACATCGATAATTTTAAACATATCAATGATACATTCGGTCACCATCAAGGAGACAGTGTCCTTAAAAAGATTGCATCCCTTGTCCAAGAGGCTATTCGTCCTGAAGATATACTGATCCGCTGGGGAGGAGAAGAGTTTATTATTATGAGTATTTCTGAGAATGATCACTCCATACAGATGTTTGCTGAACGTATCCGCATAACAGTAGCCTCCTCAACTTACGGTGAGATTCCTCAAGTAACGATTAGTATAGGCCTATCAAAGCATGATACGGGGATGAGTAAAGAGATGCTTTTTGAACAAGCGGATCAGGCAATGTATCACGCTAAAAAAGAGGGTAAAAACCGCGTGTACCATTTTAGAGATACTCAAACTATTTAAATATCCTCCTACACAACTATAGATTCCTATTTTGGACTGTTTTTTGCTATTAACCTTGTAATATAACTATAAGGAGTGCAAATGCAGGTTCAAACGAACAACTCCTATCCATTTTCAAACCCTTTTGCCTCATCCTCATATTCGTCTCCCCCCTCTTATAAAGAGATATCACAAACGGGAGAAATAGACCAGCTCAAAGATGATTTTAGTCTGATTTCCCAAGAGCTGAATCCAGCTGAACGGAAACTTTATAATACCTTCCTCAGCTCTGAAAATTATCAAGCCGCGAAAGGGATCGTGACGATCGGATTTATGCGTGCGGCAGGTGTTTATCACGACAGCGACGGAAATACTCTCTCGGGTGAATCACTCTCTAGAGATTTAACAAAGCTCTATCCACCCGATTCCAAGGAAGAGGAAAACTCTCTTAAAGCGCTGCAAGAATATCTTACACTCAACCCCTCTTCTCTGGATATGGACAAAGAGAAACGGGGAAATTTACTCGACCTCAAAGTCTAAACCCAATGCGTTTAGACGATCTCCGACAGCTATTAATCACCGCTTCACACACCGTAACCGAAGAGTATACCCGTTTGTTTCACGGACGGGGCAATACCTATGGAGCCTACCGATTTCTCACTATTGACAGCGTGGACAAAGTGCTGTTTGCCGTACTCTTCGATGCGGACAATGAAGAAGAGGCTATTATCGCTATGTTACGTGATCTCTATACTGCTAAGGGAAAATGGGAAGCACTCATTATCCAACAGCGTTACCTCCCCTCAGCACCTTCTACCCTCATTGCGGGAGTTCTCCCGCAAGAGACGTTTGCCATCGAAAATACCCTCAAATACCGTATCAATTTTCAAAGTGCCCAAAACATCGGATTTTTCCCCGATATGAAAATCGGGAGAGAATTTATCCGTGAACATTCAAAGGGAAAAAATATCCTCAATCTCTTCTCCTACACCTGCTCGTTTTCCGTTGTGGCTATGGCAGCCGGTGCAAACGCCGTCGTCAATGTCGATATGAATAAAAACGTCCTCACCATCGGACGAGATAACCACCGCCTCAACGGCCTTGATACGAAACAAGTGGAGTTTATGCCCTACAATATCCTCAAATCGTGGAGCCGTATACGTAAAAGCGGTCCCTATGATCTGATCATCATCGATCCCCCTAGCTTTCAAAAAGGGTCGTTTGCCGCAACAAGCGATTATGAAAAAATTATCCGCCGACTCCATGAGTTTACATCAGAGGAGTGTATCGTTTTATCGGCACTCAACGCTCCTGAGCTGGAGAGTGAGTTTATTAAAACCCTTTTCCGTGAAAATGCCCCTGAATTTCGGTATGTCGAGAGACTGAAGAACTTAGAGAGTTTCCCCGAAATCGAGGAAGAGCGAAGTCTTAAAAATCTGGTTTTTAGGAAAGAAACCTATTGCACCAATCTTTTATGACGATACATTGATTTATCGGCAGTATCAATGACGAAACTGAGTTCAGAGCCTTGTTCAAACGCTGCTATCCCGTATGCAAAGCTCACTTTAAAAGTATTCTCATCCACTTTAAATATTTTTTTTGCGCAGTTCACAAGCATATAATCAATTTTTTCTTCGATCTTAGCTACCGACTCGCCGCTGCTGAACATAACCAAAAACTCATCACCGCCGAACCGAATGACATCTCCCCCCATCTCTTTGAGTTTTTTTGCGATATGGACCAGTACTTTGTCACCGACAATATGTCCGTAGGTATCGTTGATTTCTTTAAACTTATTCAGATCAATCATCACCATCGCCCCATTATCACGCATGCTTTGTTTATCGCTATTCAAATAATGGTCTTCAAACCATTTGCGGTTATAGCTTTTAGTCAGGGCATCTTCATATATGATTTGCTGGAGCGTTTGAATCTCATCACGCAACGCTTTTGTCTCTTCCAAAACGGCAGAGAGCTTTTTTTTATCTTCAGACTCAATCGCTTCAATCGCCTGCTCTGCACAGTTGGATAATCGAAGTACATGATTGACAACATTTTCATTCAACATTTCAGCATCTAGAAGTTCGTCAGGCTGCAGTTCAACATTGAGTGCATGAGCCTCTTCAGCATACAGTTTCCCGTAATATGAGGGAAAGACTACTTTGAGCGGTTGAATTTTAATTTTAATTTTTTCACTAATACAAACATGCTGTTCATGTATATTTCTCATCATTTATTCTATCCTCAATCATTAAGTACTTTTGTTTTTATGAATTAATAAACGTTTTTTAACTAGCACTCCGTTATATTGCAAGTATAAAATAGATATGTTTGATGAATGTTGGGTGTATACTAACGCATGGAAATCATACTAAAGGATTGAATTGGATCTACCGCTTTTAACGATCAGTATCATTCTTCTCTTGATCGGAATGTTACTCTATTGGAATCGTCGACTGAAAAAAGAAGTTACCCAAAAACAGCGTGCATTGGAAGAGCGGGATATTTTACAGGAACAACAGGACTTTTTTATCCGAAAAATGGTGCATGAAATGAGCACACCTCTGAGTGCCATTGAACTCAATATTTCCGTATTAATCCGCGACTACCCTAATGTGCGCAACCTTGAAATGATAAAAAGTTCAGCCCGTATTCTCACAACCATCTACGACGATATCGCATTTTTATCCCGTAAAGAATATCTCTGTCCCGTTGCGGAGTGGATCAATATCGAAGAGTTTATCGCCGACCGTATTCTCTATTTTGATGCCATGCTCTCCGTAAAGGAGATCGTGATCGAAATGGAGATCGATGAGGGGTATGAGGTCCATATGAGCCGTACCGAATTGCAAAGGCTCATCGATAACAATCTCTCCAATGCCGTCAAATATACGCAACAGCACGGAGAAATTATCATCATCGTCATCTCTCAAGAATCAAACGGACTTCTATTGACTTTCAAAGATAACGGGATCGGTATGTCCGAAGAAGACCAAAATAGACTTTTCGAAGTTTACTATCGGGGTAATGCCCATCATCAGGGGTTGGGGCTTGGAATGAGTATTATAAAAGATATCTGCGATGCCAATGGAATCTCTATCCATGTTGAAAGTATTAAAGGGAAAGGAAGCTCTTTTATCTACCGTTTTCCACCATCGCTCATCCAATAAACGCTCATCAAACATTCAGAAGCTATACTTCAACAAGAGAGTTAAAGGAACCCACTATGAGAGCGTTGCTTCTAGAAGACGATTATGCCTTCAATACCCTTATTGCTGAAGAGTTGATGCGGCTCGGTTTTTCGGTCGATTCGTGTTTCGAAGGGGAATGCGCTATAAACGCCGTCTATATGAAGCAGCACGACCTCTACCTAATCGATATCAATGTTCCCACTTTTAACGGCTTCGAAGTTCTGAAATATATTCGGGAACGCTCTATAAATACCCCTGTTATCATCATCACAACCCATGCGGAAATCGAATACCTCAAAAAAGCGTTTGCACTTGGATGCCACGACTATCTCAAAAAACCTTTCGATATGGAAGAACTCGTCATCCGAATACATAATGCCCTACGCCTCTCCAATCCGGAACGGAAGGATGATTATCTTCTCCTTTCACAGGGGTATACCTACTCACTGATCAGCGGTGAACTCTATTATCACGACTCCCCTATCGAACTGACTCGAATCGAATCTCTGTTACTGCGTATCCTGATTCAAAATATCGGCAATGTTGTCAGCTCGGATGTCATACAAGACTATGTATGGAACAATGAAGAGGTAGCACCCTCAACTATCCGCTATTGGATACACCGTTTGATGAAAAAACTCAAAAGCGGGATGATCGTCAACGTCCGAGGCGTCGGTTACCGTCTTCGAAAACTCGACAAAAGCGGATCAGTTCACTAAAGAGATACCGATTACCTCTCTCCAACATTGACCCAACATTTCTATACTACACTTTTACAAATACAGTAAAAGGTCCCTATTGAAACAAAAAATCGCAGGTGTTATCCTCCTTTTAGTGATCCTCTCATTATTGATATTTTTCCCGTTAACGGCTCACCTTTTCGGAGATAAGGGGCATTCTGTAAAAATAGATAAGAGTGATATTTCCGTTCCGTTTTTAGAACACGAGAAAGCCAAAGCGGTTTTCGTCTATTTCGGGTACGTAGGATGTACAACCATCTGTGTCCCGACCCTCAATGACTTTGCCCCTATGTATCGCCGAATACAAAAACACGCTCCCGATATCCCTTTTTATTTCGTCAATCTCAATCCGACACAGCCGAGAGAATGGGTCGAACCGTTTGCGAAAAGTTTTCATCCGCTATTTCACGGCATTTATGCGACCAAAACCGAAGTTGAACAACTTGAGCGTGATTTCAATCTTGCCGTTACTTCAGATAACGAGGAGATGTCCCACTCATCCAATCTCTTTTTACTGGTCCGAGAACATAATCACTATGTTTTGAAACGGATCTATATAACCCACCCCTACCCTGAACAACAAATAATCAACGATTTGGAAATCTTAAAACTATGATCCCTTTTACCTTGCTAGATAAGAAAGAACACCTCTTGCTTCAATCGCATTATTACGAAGCCGACAAATTGATGATGTGGATTTTAATTATTCACGCATTGGTCGCTGTTTTCATAACCTCCCGATATTACGATGCGTACTGGCTCGGAGTGTCCGGAAGTGCCGTTATTATGGCTCTATGCGGCGCAGCGTTTATGTTATTGCGGGGGACGCTGTGGTTTCGTTTGATCGCAGCCGTTGCGATTATCCTCTTTTCCGCCCTCTATATTCAGCAGCATCTGGGTCGAATAGAGATGCACTTTCACGTTTTTATCGGTTTGGCTATTTTGACCATTTACAAAGATGTCCTCCCCATGTTCATAGCCGCTGCCGCGATTCTCGCGCACCATATAGTATTCAATTGGATGCAATCGATCCAAATTGTATTCGGAACGACTCCGGTAATGGTTTTCAGCTACGGATGCGGAATAGAATATGTCATTTTGCACGGTGTAATGGTCATTGCTGAAGCAATAATCCTCACCTATATCATCAAAAATGCAACCCAGCAGTTTATCGAAGTGATTCGTACCAAAGAGGCACTTAATAATTCCAATAAACGGCTGAGCCGATTTAATATCACATTGGAAGAGGAGGTACGCTCTCGTACCGGCGAATTGGAAACAGCCCTTCACAAACAGATCGGAATGGCCGAAGATCTCAAAACAGCTAAAGAAGAAGCTGACTCGGCAAATCAACTAAAATCAGAATTTTTAGCCAACATGAGCCATGAAATCCGCACCCCTCTCAACGCCGTTATCGGTTTTTCGGAGTTATTGGAACAGGAGGTTAAAGAACCCAAACAGGTGCAATATCTTCATGCCATCAAAAATGGCGGAAAAACCCTTCTCTCTCTGATCAACAATATTTTAGACCTTTCAAAAATTGAATCGGGACATATGAAAGTGGAATTGCACCCGTTGCATCTAAAGCCGTTTCTTCGGGATATTATGACTATATTTATCGAACCCGGAAAGAAAAAAGGGCTCGAAATCAGCTGCGACATTGCAAAGAATCTTCCTGAATGGGTTATTGTCGATGAGATTCGAATCCGACAGATTTTATTTAATCTCATCTCCAATGCTATCAAATTTACCGCAAAAGGGTCGATCACTCTACACGTACTTTCTATCCCTTCAGCTAAAGAAGGAATCATTGAACTCGTATTCATAATCAAAGATACCGGAATCGGTATCACCCCGAAAAATCAGATGAAAATTTTTGATGCTTTTGTCCAAAACGAGGGGCAAGACAGCCGACAATACGGCGGTACCGGTTTGGGGCTTGCTATCTGCCGTAAATTGGCACAGCTGATGGGCGGAGACATTACACTTTCAAGCCGCCTTAATGAGGGGAGCGAATTTACCCTAAAACTCGCCGATATCGAAATATCGGAGGCACTGTTCGTGGAGGGAGAAGAGACATTTGGCAAAAATACGGTTCTCTTCTCCCCTGCCAAAATCTTGATTGTCGACGATATAACAGAAAATCGGATTTTGCTTTGTGAATTTTTGCATGAATTCGGATTTGAAATCGAAGAAGCCAAAGATGGCCTTGAAGCGACCGATATGATCAGAGAAGCGACCTACGATCTCATCCTGATGGACATCAGAATGCCCCGTATGGACGGGTGTGAAGCGATACGGTATATTCGGAACGAACTAGACAATCATACCGTTCCCATCATCGCCGTCACGGCATCGGTTATGAAAGAGGACTACGAACATTTGCTGAATGCATTTGAAGGGATCATCGAAAAACCGGTCAACAAATCGTTACTAATCTCTACGCTACAGCGCTTTTTACCGAATACGCAACACGAACAAAAAGAGGAAGAAGAGAGCTTATCCAATTCCTCTTCACTTTCACCACAGCAGCAAGCGGAGCTAAATAATAGACTTGAAAGCTTTAAAGACCGAATAAATACCATTTTAGAATCCGGAGATATCGAATTAGCTGAAGCGTTCGCCGATGAACTGCTACAAACAGGGTCTGAATTCGACATTGCGGCAATCATCAAGTATGCATCCGCACTAAGGGAAGATTGCGAAAGTTTCAATATCGGAAGTGTCGAAAACTCTTTACAACAGTATCCTAAGAATCAAAAAAAATGGAGCCAAATATGAGCAATAAAGTAATACCGACCTTATTGGTCGTCGATGACGAACCGCGCAATATTCAAGTCGTCTCCAATGTCCTAAAAGAGATCGATGATTACCATATTTTATATGCAACAAACGGTGAGCAGGCATTACAGAGGGTCGAAAAAAATGATATCGATCTTATCCTCCTTGATATGATGATGCCGCTGCTTGATGGATTGGAGACATGTAAACGGTTGAAAGCCGATCCTCGTTATAGCGCGATCCCCGTCATCTTTTTGACGGCAAAAAACGATGAAGAGAGTCTTATAAAAGCTTTTGATGCGGGAGCGGTCGATTATGTCTCAAAACCGTTTTTACGCCGCGAACTCATCGCCCGTGTCACCACCCATCTCCATTTGCGCTTAGCCCAAAAAGAGCTCTCTTCCGAGCTCTACGAAAACAAAGAACTCCTCAAACAGTATAAAGAGATTGTCGATCTCAGCTCAATTGTGACCAAAAGCGATCCCAGCGGCCGTATCATCTACGCCAACGATAATTTTTGCGCCATCAGCGGCTACACGCATAATGAACTGCTCGGAAAATCTCATAATATCGTTCGCCATCCCGAAGTACCCTCCTCCTTCTATAAAGATATGTGGGCAACAATTCAACAAAAACAGCCATGGAGAGGGATTGTCAAAAACATTACCAAAGAGGGGAAAATCTATGTGGTTGATGCCGTCGTCAGCCCTATTCTCAACAGTAAAGATGAAATAATCGAATACATCAGCCTTCGAAAAGACATCACCCCTCTCATCGAATTAAAAGAGGAGATTGAAGCAACCCAGAAAGAACTGATCTTGATGCTTGGAAATGTGGGGGAAAACCGCTCCAAAGAGACGGCGGCACATGTCCGACGCGTCGCCGAATACGCCAAAATCTTAGCCGTTGCGTACGGATTAAGCCCATCTGAATGTGAAATCCTATGGTCAACCGCCACGATGCACGATATCGGCAAAGTAGGAATTCCCGATCATATTTTAAACAAACCGGGCAAATTGAGCGACGAAGAGTTTGCCATCATGAAAACGCATGCCGAAACGGGCTATTCATTCTTCAAAAACTCTTCACGCCGCTTATTACAAGCGGCAGCTATCGTTGCCCATGAGCATCATGAACGGTGGGACGGTTTAGGATATCCCAGAGGGATTGCAGGAGAAGATATCCATATATTCGGACGCATTACCGCCATAGCCGATGTATTCGATGCATTGGGGGCCAAAAGGGTTTACAAGCGAGGATGGGAGATTGATGAAATTTTGAATTATTTCAAAGAACAAAGCGCCAAGCAGTTTGATCCGAAATTAGTGGAGCTTCTTTTAGTCAATGTTGATAAATTTTTAGCCATTAATGAAACATATCAAGATATTTTAGAATAAGAATCCATGAAAAAAATAATACGTCTACCCCTCACCCATTCCTATAGTCCCATCACTCCCGACATACTTGTAATAGGAGAAATCGTCCCGTTTGATATCCATATCAAACGTTACAATGACTTCGTTGTCATCATTAAAGCCGGAACACTCTTAGATGAGACCCTTATAGAAAAATTGATGAAACAAGATCAAATTTTTGTTTTTAAAAACCATTCAGACAAACTAAACGATTATCGTTCGCTCCACAGCACGATCAATCTTTCCGATGCTATTCACGATATAACTGATCCGATATCAGACGCATTATCAATCAAAGAAAAAAATTCATCCATCACTGCTTTGGAAGAAAAACTCCTATTCGTCTATTCGACCAGTGCAAAATTGATGCGTTATTTTTTCAATAGCGATGGCGAGAAACTTAATTCCGAGGCATTGAATCAATGCTCAACGGAGATTGTTGATACGCTTCAAACCGATGTTAATGTTATGCCGTTGGTTCTACAGATGCTGCCTGATGAATATTCTGTCTATCAGCACAGTACTAATGTCGCTTTTTTTGCCTCGATCATAGGAAAAACGATTCATATGAGCCGTAAAGAATTAATTGAACTGACATACGCAGGATTAGTCCATGACATTGGAAAGAAGCGAATCAGTAGCACCCTCTTGGCAAAGCCTTCCCGTTTGGAAGAGGATGAATACGAACTCATCAAAAATCATTCGTTATATGGATATGAGATTTTGAAAATGAACGGGATTTTAGCCCCAAATATTTTAAATGGGGTCAAGTACCATCATGAAAAACTAGACGGTTCAGGTTACCCTGAGGGACTTCGAGGAAAAATTATCCCAAAAGGTGCCCGAATACTGAGTATGTGTGATGTCTTTGATGCATTAACGACCAAACGAAGCTTTCGGAAAAGCTACACCAGTTTTGAAGCATTGCATATAATGAAACGGGAAATGAGCAGCCAGTTTGATGAACATTTCGTCGATATTTTTATCAAAATGCATCGATAAATTTCTAAGGATTTAACCATAATCCTGTAAAAATATCATGGGTATAGATACGAATACCTACAGTATTGCTTTATTGTTTCCGTTTGGCTATTGTGTCAATGAACAACCAACCAGTTTAGCAAACTTGTAACCTATATCTAACAAGGAAATTTATGAACACATTTACCTATTACAACCCTACCCGTATCGAATTCGGACGCGGTAAAGAAAATAATATCGGAGCCATGATTGCCGAACAAGGGATCAAACGTCTCCTTCTCGTCTACGGAACCGGTTCTATCAAGAAAAACGGTTTGTACGAACGGGTCATCGCGAGTCTCGCAGCAGCGGGAATTGATTATGAAGAGTTGGATGGTGTTGTGAGCAATCCGCTTCTCTCCCGCGTCCATGACGGGATCGAAATAGTAAAAACCCATAATCTCGAAGCCGTTCTCGGCGTCGGCGGCGGCTCGGTCGTCGATTCAGCCAAAGCAATCGCGGCAGGAGCGCTGTATGAGGGTGACGTATGGGATTTTTTCATTCAAAAAGCCTCTATCACCGCTGCCCTCCCCGTCTATGCAATCATGACGCTCGCAGCAACCGCCAGTGAGATGAACGGCAACTCGGTTGTCATGAATGACACCACCAAACAAAAATACTCCATTGCCTCCGTACTCGTCAATCCGAAAATATCAATTATCAATCCCGAACTCATGATGAGCGTCACCCCGGAATATCTCGCCTATTCGGCAACCGACATTATCGCCCATACGATCGAAGTCTATTTTACCGCCAGTGATCATCCCCATTTTCAATCCCGACTTGTCGAATCCATCATCAAAACGGTTATCGAAACGACTGAAATCCTCCTCAAAGATCCGCTCAATTACGATGCACGTGCCGAGTTTGCATGGGCTTCCACCCAAGCGCTAAACGGCTTGACAAACTCCGGAACAGGAGGGGGGAGTTTCCCGAACCACATGATCGAACATGCCCTCTCCGCACTCTTTAATATCGCTCACGGTGCGGGTTTAGCCATTGTTATTCCGGCATGGATGAAATGGTATAAAGGGCAAAATCCAACTCAATTTGAACGCTTTGCCAAAGAAGTATTTGCCCTTGATACTGCGGATGAGGGGATCACAGCCTTGGAAAACTGGTTTAACTCTATCGGTGCACCGATCACCTTGTCCGCAGCAAATATTTCGCGTGAACGTATCGATGACATTGCCGAGAATGCGCATGGATTAGCCGTATTATGGGGAATGGGGGAAGAATATTCTTCCGCAACAATTGCCGAAATACTTCGAAACGCCTAAAGTCTGATCCTCTCCCCGTAGCGCACTTTGCGCTCGGGTGTATAATCCCACCACACACGCGCCTCTCCGCCGTCCATAAAATCGGTGATCGACATCAGCACGTCAAGCATGCACGGGTCTTGTCTCTCGCCGAACGCTTCGCAAAAGCGAACATACAGAGCATAAGGGTCTTCCCCTTTGAGCTGATCGGGGGAGATGATGCCGATGCGGGCAAGATCAGCAGCAACCGTTTTGCCGATATTGGGAAGGTCGGTCAGTTTTTCAACATTTTCTCGGGTCACTTTTGAGGGATTCATGAAACAACCTTTGTATCCATATTTATTTTGGACGTATCGAATAACGCCCCCGTTCCTTTTGTACTTCCAGCGATGTATTGAATATTTCCGACAAATTTACGCTATTTAGCACCTCATCTTTCTTTCCCGATGCGTAGATACTCCCTTCTTTGATCAACACTGCTTTTCCTATCTCTTCAAATACCTCTTCGATATGGTGTGTTACCAAAATCACTGTTGTGCCACCCTTAGCAAGGGAACGCATCATCTCTATAAAATCAAGCTGTGCTTTGATATCCAGTCCCACGGTAGGTTCATCCAGCAGTATAGCTTTGACCGGATGTACCAGCGCCCGAGCAACGATACATTTGCGCAATTCTCCGGTCGACATCTCACTCAAACGCTTCGCATGCAGATGTTGGATTCCCAATCGCTCCATAGCGCGTTCAGCCGCCGCTATCTGATCCGAATCGATCGATAAATGATCGAACAGTCCTAACGTCCCGAAAAAACCGCTGATGACCGTCTCAAAACCGTTTAATTCCCCTCTCTCAAACGCAAAGCGCGTATGCAGCTCGTTCGTCACAACTCCCAGAGATTTTCGCAGTTCGGATACGACCCATCGCTCTTCGCCCAATATCTCTCGTCTAAAGGGCTCATGGATAATTGAGGGATAAAGTTCACAATTTATGAGCTTAATGAGGGTCGATTTCCCAGAACCGTTTGCCCCTAAAATGACACAGTGTTCCCCTTGCTCAATCTTGAGTGAAATATTTGTAAGGACAGGGAGATTATCGTACCGAAGCTCCACATTTTCAAAAAAAACTATCGAATTTATCCGTTCTTGCATACACATCCGTTCTCATGATCATTGACCATCCCGCTCGCTTGCATAAACGCATAGAGAGTAGTTGAGCCTATAAATTTGAAGCCCCGTTTTTTGAGCTCTTTAGTCACCCTGTCAGAAATCTCTGACCTACATGCTGCCGTTTTATAATCAGGAACATTATTCATTATCGGATTCCCGTCGACTTTTCCCCAAAAATAGTTATCCAAAGAGCCGAACTCTTTTTGAATCTCTAAAAACCCTTTGGCATTGGAGACTATCGCTTCGATTTTCGGACGGCTTTTAATGACGCCTCCGTTCCTTAGAATACGATCGATATCCGCATCGGTATACAAAGCTACTGATGAGAGATCAAATCCATCAAACGCTTCCCGATACCCTTCTCGTTTTTTCAGTACCGTCAGCCAACTCAAACCTGCCGACTGTGTTTCCAAACAAAAAAGTTCAAAAAGATCCCGATCATTATGCAAAGGTTTGCCCCACTCTTCATCGTGATAGGCGACATAAACAGGATCACTCAATTTAACCCATCCGCAACGTGAAACAGACATTATTATCTCCACTCTTTCCATTGAAAATATCATAGCATAAACAGTGCAACAACCCTTTTTTATGGCGAAATGAAATACTCTCCTCGTATTGACAAAACATCACTATAATTTACGAATGAAAAACTATATTCGTCTCATTCATACCCCCATCGGCAAAATGATAGCTGCTGCCGATGAGAATGCAATCACCTCGCTAGACTTCACTAACGAGTCCGAGCTAATCCAAAACTCCGATACGCCACTCCTGATCCGATTGGAAGAAGAATTGCACGAATACTTCACAGGGAAACGGATAACTTTCACCCTCCCCCTCTCTCCGAAGGGGACACCGTTTCAAAAGGGGGTTTGGGAAACGCTATGCACAATTCCCTATGGAGAGAGAATCTCCTATGCTAATGAAGCGCAAAGATTCGGACATCCAAAAGCGATCCGCGCCGTTGCCAATGCCAACGGACGAAACCCTATCGCAATCCTCATCCCCTGCCACCGTGTTATCGCCAGCGGCGGCGGACTCGGCGGATACAGCGGAGGAATAGAGAAAAAAAAGTTTTTGTTGGAGTTAGAAGAAAAATTCGCTCTCTAGGGTTATTGCCCCAGAGCGAAAACGTTGGAAAGGGTATTAATATAGTTAAAATATCCGGTAATAGAGACGGCTTCGACGATCTGTACGTCCGTGTATCCTAAGGCTTTAAGCGCATCAATCTCTTCTTTGAGAATTTTATAGTTCTCTTTTTTGGATGCTTTGATACAGAAATTGAGAAGTGCTTTTTCGGCATCACTCGTCGTAATAGCCTCTACCCCCTCAAGCACCTCTTCGATCCGCTGTTCGGAGAGTCCAAGCATTTTAGCGATCCCTTTATGGACATCGACACACATTTTGCACCCGTTCTCTTTGGATATCAAAAGGGCTATTGACTCTTTGATATCGTAGGAGAGATGTGTTTCATTCAGTAAAAAACGTTGAACCATCCCATCTGTTGCCAAATAGATATTTTCATCCAATGCCAAGAGTTTAAAAATTTCACCGAGTTTACCGGTTTTCTCTAAAATAGGTCGGGCTTTATCTTGAATCGAAGGAGACATCTCTTCAAATTCGGGTAATGCTATATGTGCCATTAATGTCCTTTAATTCGTAAAAATTTTAGGGCTACATTATAGACTATCAATCTTAGTTATTCTTTCAAATCGGAGTGAATTTCGTGATCTCATACGAGACTATTTAATGTAGGTGAGTGAGATGATAAACATAACTATCCCTATTTTATAAAATTTCTTTCGTACTCTCCAACACCCACGCCGAGGGGTGTTGAGTAAAACCGATTTTGGGATAATATTCTGCCGCTGCAGGTGCAGAGAGCAAAATCAGTTTGCATTTAGCCCCTAACTGTTCGCGTACTTTTTGGATGAGTTTTTTACCGATCCCCTGATGTTGAAAGCTCGCATCGACTGCTAAATCTGACAGATAGCAGCAGTAGCTAAAGTCGGTAACGGCACGTGCCACCCCTACGATTTTCTCATCCAAAACCGCCGTAACAATGATGTCGGCATTTTTGATCATACTCTCGATACACTCCATATCATCGACAGGTCTGCGTTCGCCCAATGTGGAACGGTTGAGGATGTCGATAAAATCTTCAGTTGATAGGTTGGGGGTTATTTGGTAGGTAATCAACATTCATTTTCTCCTGTTTTTTTTATAAGGATCATCCATACACGTGCAAAATGATTTCCGCCCCTTTTTCACGGATCGGGACTATGCTCTGATAGGCGGAAGAGTGATACCATTCTTTTGCTTTTT
This sequence comes from Sulfuricurvum sp., assembly GCF_030691015.1. Classification (GTDB taxonomy): domain Bacteria; phylum Campylobacterota; class Campylobacteria; order Campylobacterales; family Sulfurimonadaceae; genus Sulfuricurvum. The sequence goes on along the minus strand of NZ_JAUYFF010000002.1, from coordinate 90,642 downwards.
CGATGGAATCAAATTCAATGGCTACTACATCAGGATAGTCCGTAGTACCCACGAATGAATTGATACAGGTTCCCCTCACTAGAACCTTTCCACCATAAGGTACAAGCGTTGACTGCACTTGGCTTTTATAGTCATTCCACTTTTCCTGATCGGCGATACGGATTTGCCCTATAACATAAACACTCATATTTATTGTCCTCATATCAGCTGAATCGTTTTGCTCTTCTATGTTTTTGATAAGAGTATCGTACCGCTCTTTCGGTAAATTTAGCCCCTCTACAAGCGGGGATCAAACTCTATTTTGCAAAAGAATATTCAGGAGGAGAATGGGATGTGATGCGGATGGGGTTCGGTGGATTCGAGATGGAGGAAATCGAACCTGCCATTAAAGCGTTTGCGGAAATCTTTTAAGAGAAATGGTGTAAAATCTATCAATTCTATACCTCTCTTAAAAATACGTTACAGCAAAGAAATAAAAAGAATGGCAAACACAGAAATAGAAGCAAAAATTGAATTCCAAAAAGTAATTGGTGAAACTAGCTCTGGCTATAAGTCAGTTAGATTTTCACGTGTAAAATACAAAGCGAGTCCAACTGCTCATATAGATATTAGACAATTTCAACGTGGTTATGATGAGGAAGGAGAAGAACAATTTTTTCCAACGAAAACAGGTTTTAGAATTCCTGAACGTGAGTTTCGCAAGGTTATAGAAAAATATGCTGTAATGCCAGAAAGTTACATACATCCTTTGATTGTTAAAAAGTGCTTCTCACTTTTACAAAGTGGCGAGTTTGATAGTGCAGTTATGCAAGCATTCAAAGCAATTGAAGTCATTACACGGGAAAAAATTGGGGCATCGTCTGACATATTTGGTGAACGATTATTAAAAAAAGCTTTCAATCCTGATGATGGTATTCTAACTAATCATAAACTACCAAAATCAGAAAAAAATGCTTTACTTAATTACATTACAGGAGCATTTAGTTTTTATCGAAACTCAAGTTCACATCGCGATATTGCATTGGATTTTGTAGCTGCGTTTGATAGAATAGCTGTTGCTAGCGATTTACTAAAGATTATCGAAGATGCCGAAATTTCGAAAACATCTTGTTAAATTAAAAAAGGAAGATTAGGGGTCAGGTATTCAATCTTCAAAGTCTGTTTGAAAGCATACAAACCAGCAAATTCTCCTATTTGATGACCCGATCTTGATCTAGATTTCAGAATCCTTGTCATCTTTGATCGTAAAGTTCGCAAATGCACCTTCGACGCTCATCGTATTTTTATACTTTGTTGCCGTTAATCTCACCGTTTTTGTTTCCAAATTACAAACCGCAATACGAAAATTCGATCCCATAAAAGGTTCCACAATGCAGACAATATTCCCCTCTACTTCACGTGTCGCATGTATTATCCCTTGTAAATTATGAAAAAAATACTTAGGATAACTCAGAGGAGTGATTTCGACGACATCAGAATATCTTTTCTTATCCAATGTACTCGCAATGGTGGCAGCATCCTCAAAATTATCAAACTGTACGCACCAATCATCAAAAACTTTATTAAAATGATTTAGATCTTCATCCAAAAACCCGCCTGCCGGAGATTGCAAAGCATAAATACTCACGTAGCTCCTTTCGCTTTTCTCATATTAAACAGCATCACCGCCGCAAACGCCAACAAACATCCAAAAAGTGTCGAAATAGCCAATGTCTCGCCATATACGACCCAGCTCGACACGATAGCCCCCACGGGGACGATAAACATAAATACCCCCGTTCGGTGCGCCCCTACTTTCCCTGCCGAAACGAAATAAAGCGCCGTGCTAAACGTCCCCGGAATAACCCCGATAAAGAGGATCGTCCACCAAAACACCTCATCGTATGCACCAAAATCAAATGGATGGTGCGGCAGAGCAAAAAGCATATTGATAAACGTCGTGATACCGAAAACGACCAACGTGTAAAACATCAGATGCGCACGATCCGCCGCTTTTTGTGAGACCACCGTCACCAGCGCCCACACAACCGCACATCCAAGAAAATAAGCACTATCGACATTCAAGAACGCAAACCCGTCAAACGGTACGCGAAGCAGTATCAACGCTCCGAAAATACCGATAGAGAGTGCGCCGATTTGGCGCATGGATACCTTGGTTCCCAAAAACGAGATAGCGAGGATATAGGTGATGATCGGGGCGAGCGACGTTACCATCGTCCCACCGTAGCCCGCATCGCCGTGCGAAAGTCCCGCGAAAAAGAGATAATTAAAGAGCGATGTTAATACCCCCGCAATCACCATATACATCAGACCTGCTCTATCGGTTTTGAGGGGTGTTTTTAAATACCAAATGATAGGGATGATGCTGATAAACGAAATCGCATAACGCCAAAAAGCGGCGACTTCGGCATTGGAGTGTTCCGCCGCAACTTTCCCCGCTGTCCACGCAAACCCCCAAAAGAGCATCGCGACAATCATACCGATCAAATAGATATTAGAAGCTTCTTTTTTCATGGCGTGATTGTGCTACTTTTTGGCTTTGAGAGGGATGAAATAAATTTCACTTGACATTATTACTAACTTGGCGTATATTTTAGAGCTAAAACCTATCTTTAAAAAGGTCTCCTCGTGTCACCTATCATTCATCGTGCCGATGAGCGCGGTATCTCAGAACTTGGATGGCTCTCTAGCCGTTTTAGCTTTTCATTTGCCGACTATCATAACCGTGAACGGATGGGATTTGGTGTCCTGCGGGTGATCAATGATGACCGTGTCCAAGCCGGAACAGGTTTTGGTATGCATCAGCACCGTGATATGGAAATCGTTACACTTGTCACCAAAGGGGCACTCGAGCACCGCGATTCAGAAGAAAATCACGGAATCATCCATGCCGGAGAGATACAGTATATGTCGGCAGGTACAGGCATATATCATTCCGAACACGCGACGGATACAGAAGATACCGAGCTCTTTCAAATCTGGATTCACCCGGATAAACAAGGATATGCGCCACGCTATGAACAACGTGATTTCAGATCACTCACTAACACCAAAGGATGGCATACGCTGGTTTCGGGTGATGGGAGGGATCATTCAATCCAAATCCGTCAAAGCGCCCAAATTTCTATCGCTTCATTAGAGAACGGAGAAAAACTAGAGACTCCAAAGATGGAAAAAAATCGGGGGCTGTTACTCCTCGTCATCGAGGGTCAAATCACCATAGACGGCACCGTGCTAAACCGTCGGGATGAGATACAAATCACTCAGGAGGGAACATACACTATCGAAGCATTACAGAACTCACAGGTACTTTTGTTTGATATCTCTATTAGTGAGAGGTAACGATTAACGTACTGTTTCGATATCTCCACCGAATCACAATAATATTGGATACAATCTCCTAAAATAGTTGCAGGAATTTTCTATGGCACTTGATCTCTCCGATACCCTCGTCGTCGGTATCACCGCAACGGCATTGTTCGATCTCTCGGAAGAAGATCGAGTCTTCAAAATACAGTATGAAAATGATCCCGACAGCGCAATCGAAGTCTACCGTCAATACATGTCGGAGCGGGAAAATATTCCGCTGAAAGTAGGGACGGGATTTCCTCTTGTCAAAGCACTCCTTGAACTCAACCGTTATCGGAAATCGGGAGATACCCCGCTCGTCGAAGTGGTTATCATGTCACGCAACAGCCCTGAAACAGGTTTACGGGTGCTCCATACCGTAAGAGAGATGAACCTGCCGATCTCACGCTCGGCATTTACGGCGGGGGAAACCGTTGTCGATTATCTCGATGCATTTGATGTCGATCTTTTCCTCACAACCGATAGTGCCGATGCACAGCAAGTGATCGATAGCCGAACGTGTGCCGCCGCTGTCGTTAAAGCACCGCCCAAACACATGGGTTCAATCCCCGAAGGTCAAGTACGTATTGCTTTCGACGGAGATGCGGTACTGTTTGATGAAAGCAGTGAACTCCTCTACAAACAGCACGGTATCGAAGCGTTTCATGCCGCCGAAGATGCGGCACAAAATACTCCATTGGGAGAAGGCCCTTATGCCACACTGCTTAAAAAACTTTCACGCTTGCAAGACCGTCTCCCCATTCGCGTCGAATATTCCCCTATTCGTATTGCCATTGTCACCGCACGCAACTCTCCTGCGGAAATGCGGGTAATCAAAACATTGCGTGAATGGGGTGTCTACGTAGATGAAGCGTTTTTTCTCGGCGGAGTCGAAAAGAGCCGTGTGCTAAAAGCGTTCAAACCCCATATCTTTTTTGACGATCAGGATGTTCATCTCGACAGTGCATCCCAAGATGTCCCCTCCGGAAAAGTCCCCTATTACAGCGATTCATTACTCAATACACAATAATGTGAAAGGCTCATCCATGACCGCATCCAATTTCTCCCTCCCCGACTACCTCCGCCGCATCGGCTACAGCGGTGAAACCCGTCCCGACCTCGCAACCCTCACGGCGATTATGAGCGCACAGCTCCAATCGGTTCCGTTTGAGAATACCGAGGTGCAAGCGGGTAGAATCCCCTCGATGGTGCCTGAAGAGATCACGACTAAAATCGTTACTCACGGGCGCGGAGGGTACTGCTACGAAGTCAACGGACTCTTTGCCATGGCACTCACGGCGATCGGATATGAGTGGTATTTCGCGGGGGCGCGTCCGATGTTCTACCCCTCGCGTCGTCCTAAAACCCACCTCGTCGTCATCGTCACTATCGATGGCGAACATTATCTCTGTGACAGCGGGTTTGGAGGATACGGTCTGCGTCAACCGATTCACATTCAAAACGGAGAAATAGCCGAGCAGAACGGGGATCGGTTCCGCTTGGAACTGAGCAACAATGAATACGTTTTGAGTTCTTGGGTCAATGATGAATGGTCGCTTCAATACGGGTTTTCTCTCGCCGCTCAGGAGTGGATCGAGTTTAGCCTCGCCAACTATTTCAACGCGACGCACCCCGATACTATTTTCACCCAAAAGAAGCTTGCCGTTATCCAAACACCAAAAGGACGCAAAATTCTCCTCAACGATACGCTCAAAATTATCGAAAACGGTTCCACAGATGAGACCATAGTGGATTACGCAAAAGCTGCAAATGAGCATTTCGGATTAACCTGATATTCACCACTAAATATGTTATACTCTAGTATAAATTGATTGTAAAGGCTCATAGGGATGCCTCAAAAAACGTGTTTGGCGCAGTTTGATTCTCCGATTGTTTTGATACAACCGCTACAGTATCCCAATGTCGGTCTTGTTACGCAAGATAACACTATTTATATGTACAATCTCTCCAGCAAAGAGTCAACCCGAATCTTTCGTCCGAATATCCCCGAAAATGATACCCTCTACTGCGCGTTTGACCCTCAACACGATCGTCTCCTCTTTGGAAGCGATAAGGCGCATTCTCTTAATCTGATAGATTTAAATGAGAAAAAAGTGCTTATGCAGTTTGATCTTGACCAGCAGTCTCCTACGATTATCTCTTTCTCGCCTGATGGCCTTTATTGCGTCTGCGGAACCGATCAGGGGAGAGTATTGATGTGGCGAAGCGATTCCAGTACGCTGATTGCCAGACTCCACTCTTTTCCCGAGTACAGTGCTATGTATTCGAAACCCAAAACAAATTATGTCTCGGCCTTAACGTTTGAGGGGATGACGTTAGCCACATCGGGATACGGCGGAAGTATCGTCGTGACGGACTATCGTACTCAGAATGTTATGAAACGCTTTACTCCCGGATATTTAAAAAATACGGCTCTACTGCTTTATAACAGTTCAGTAATTGTGGGGAATCAGGAAGGAACGCTGATTAAGATCGATCGAAACGGACTCCTCCCTAACCAACGCCTCGGAACATCCCATAAAAACATCCGATATGTGCGCCGAATAGGGCCTGAACCCTTTATCATCGTCGCTTCCGATTTACCCTATATAACCCTTATCAACGGCGATACCTTTAAAGTCATTCAAGAACGGTACCGAGAACTCAAATCTCCCCTTACTTCGTTGTGCGTTATTAATGATTATCTTTTGAGCGGAAATAAAAACAAAGAGTTGTTGAAATTCGATCTTCAGCCGTTTGATCACCTTGAAGAGTTGATTAGAGCCAAAAGGTATGCCTCAGCCTATCTTTGTTGCGCAAATGAACCGTTATTGATTCACAGTGATCTTTACCAAGTGCTTGAGCGAATTTATGCCGAACACATGAAAAAAGCAAAAGAGTTCTTAAATAAAAAAATGACCGAAGAGGCCAAACGTGTTTTAGAACCGTTCAACGCCGCAAAAACAAAAGAGATCGCGGAACTCTTTAAAGCCTACTCTTTTATGGATCGTTTTACCCTCCTTTTTCAGCAAAAAAAGTTATCGGCGTTCTATGGTCATGCGGAGCAGTACCCCCTTCTACAAGAGACGACCCTTTACGCTCAAGTGGAAAAACTTTGGACAGAGAAATTTTCAAAAGCTCAAAAGCTGATGTTTCTCAATAAAATGAAAGAGATCCAAGAGGAACTGCATCTCTTCTCTTCCGTCAGTTCTAAACGACCCTTTATCCTGTTACTCCTGCAAAATTCGGCTATCCTCATAAGCTATTCCAAAGCGATTCAGACAAAAAACTACTTTCAGCTCAAAACTATTACTCAAAACTTCCCTCTGCTTCGAAAATTTCCCTCCTACCTTAACCTTATCAAAAATACCGGAGAAATTGTCACTGCTGTCGCCAGAGCTTTGAATGAACGCTCATTGGAAGAGGCTGAATTGCTTTTGAACGAATTAAAAGAGATGGTTCACTACGAATCCGAATATGCCCAACTCAAAAAACTTTTTACCTTGGCAAAAAATCTAAACCATGCTATTTCAAATGAGCATTGGCGTTCGGCTTATCGACTCATCGATTCCCATCCTGAACTCTTAATACTTCCATGGGGAGAAGAACTTAACACAAGGTGGAATGAAAAACTCTCCCAAGCAGAACACTATGCGATCAAAGGAAACATCACCTTTCTCAAAAAAGAGTTCTCAGGCCTTATAACTCTTCCGCAGCGTCAAGGACGACTGGGCGATATTTTACGAACGGCGTATCATGTCCAGCTAAAAAGACTCCTCAAAACAGATCCGGAAACTTTTTCTTCGGGAGTTTTCACCTATTGTGATCTGTTCGGTATCGATACGGAACTGCGTAATTTACTCAAAAAAGCACAGCGTAAGAATATTACTCCCGATCTGACACAAGTACACCTCATGCCTAAAAACAGAGATCATTGGGTCTCACACCTCAGTGTCCTTCCGAGTAAAATTGCCTAATCTCAAAACCGATTAGATTTTTTCGCCGTTTTTCTTCGCCTGCGTATTGGATGAACTTAACATTTGCTCCAAAAATCCGATCTCTGCCAACTCAGTTGTTTGTTCATCGTTGCGTGTAGCTTGAATATTTTTGAGAATATCACTGCTCATCAAGGAGGTATTCTGAGCCGGTTTATTCTGTTCTTCGGTTTTTTGCGCTTCCATCAGCTCTTCAAGCAGCTGTTTTTTAAAATCGCTCACCATCTGGTTAATATCCATCGGTTTATCGGGATTCTCAGCTTTTTCTTTGAGAAGTTTTTGACGGTACTCTTCAACCAGCGCTTCAATCTTCTCTTCGTTAAGCTCTTTGAGAAAAACAGCGGCACCTTTAGTCAGAAGATCATCTTTGAACTTTCCGAGTTCACCATCTTCGGCATTCACTTCATCACGGCTTTTGTACTCTTCGGCGTGGTAAAACTGCGCAATCAACGCCATATAATCTTGGTTGACGCTCTCATCTTTGGTAACGTCAGACACGCCACCAAACGATAAGCTGGAAACAGAGGCTACGTTCATAATAATCTCCTGCTAAATAAGTAATACTTTTGACAAGCAAAAATCGTTCTCTAAAAATTTTATAGAAGTAGACTCTAAGCTCCAATCGGTAAAATGGCAGCCAATAGGGACAAAAGGGTATGGATGCAAAAAATCAGTATAAACGGCCGTGAATACGGCTCGATAGAGATGCCCCAGACCAAAGCGGCACTTAGAGTGTATGAGTGTGTCACCAAAGCATTTGCATCCAGACGACAGATTAAAATCACCCTCCTCTTTTCTCCTTCCAAACTCAGAGCATTGGGCTATTATCAAAAAGGGGGATCACGTCAGGAGCTCGAAGATTTGGAACTCTATATCGAGCTGGGAAAAATACTCCGATTCAACACCGAAGATGCCCTCAAACTCAAAAACAGTATCGAACTCACCAATGACATTGCCCACAACCATTTTAACATCGCCAAGCGCCTTACCCTCGTTAATAAAGAGAAAAAAAGTTCTGCCACTGACACCTACCTGTTTTGGGATATTGAGAATTTTTCCAATATCGGTCCGATCTTTAACGACCTGATCGACAAATACGCCATCCCCGATCACCATATCTACATTGCCGCCAACCCTGACTCTCTTTATCTCTTTAAAGATGAGTGGGAAGCCAACCTCTACGATTACGGTAAAACCCTCAAATCGTTCAACTTTACCAAATGCGATCACGGTAAAAATGTGGCGGATGGAGTGCTTCTGGATCATTTCAAACAACTCAACCTCAAAAATGCCGATGTGTACGTCATGACGTTTGATAGAGAGCTAAAAGGGCTCTTTATCGATTTAAGCGATCGCAGTAACAACCTTTTTATGATGGAATAATGTGAAGCAATTTACCTCTGAACCTCTCAGTACTATCCTCGCATGGGCTCACGAAGCTCTCATAGAATCCAATACAATCACCTTCGAAGTACTCAACCCCGATCTCGGGCGCGGACGCTATGCAGGAGAGATCCTCTCCTACGGCGATACCGACTATCTCTACCGCAGCTACAAAGCGTGGAGCGATTTGGGTGAACTGCTGTTTTGCCGAATGCTGACCCCGAAGTCGCTCTCGGAATACACGGTGCAAATCACCTACGAAAAACTCGACCTCAGCGACTCCTTCCACCATTCTGAGGAGAAAGAGGAGAAGTACGGCACGACGTCTCGTTTTGCAGCCATCCATAAAAATGAAGAGCCCGCATTTTTGAGTCCCTATGTACGAGCACTTCAAAGTGTCAAAGTGGGAGAACGTCAACGGATACTCAATCTTGGGATCAATACGGGGGATGAGTTTGACCTCATCCGAACGCTTGTGCCTCGTGATGAATATCTGAATATTGAACTTGTCGGGATCGACCACTCGCAGAGTGCCATTTCGGTGGCTCAAGAGCGATTCAGTGAAGGGAATGCCACTTTTTATGCCCACGACATCAACGATCTCGCCTCACTGAATCTGGGACGATATGACCTCATCATCACGATCGGAACCCTCCAAAGCAGCGGCTTAGAGTTTAAACCCCTCTTTGCTTCGCTGGTACAAGAGTATCTCACCCCCGATGGAGCAATGATTTTGGGATTCCCGAATTGCCGATGGATGAGCGGAGAGATGATCTATGGTGCCAAAGCACCGAACTATCCCTATTCGGAGATGTCGATCCTCATCAAAGATATCTACTACTGCAAAAAATATTTGCAGCAAAAGAAGTTCAGAGCAACGGTAACGGGAAAAGATTATCTCTTCCTCACAGCGACAAAAATCGGACTATGAAGCAGTTTATCCTCTTTGACAATGACGGCGTACTCGTCGAAACAGAACTTTGGTATTTTCGTGCCAATGAGAAAGCGATGAAAGAACTGGGGGTCACTCTGGAGCTGGAGTATTATCTGGAGTTGATGAAACACGGGGGGAACTGGTGGGAACTCGCGCAACAGAGGGGTGTGACATTAGAAGAGATTAACCGTGCCAGAGAACGTCGAAGCCGCTATTATCAGCACTATCTCCGTACTGAAGATATCTACATAGAGGGGGTTGAAGAGGTGATCCGTGAACTCTCGAAAGATTACCGCATGGGGATTGTCACCACCTCTCGACGGGTCGATTTCGAGCTGATTCATCACAAAAAAAAGCTCACCCGCTATATGGATTTTATCCTCTGTGAAGAAGATTATCCGAGGGCAAAGCCCCATCCCGATCCTTATCTCAAAGGGCTGGAACTCTTTGGTGCTCACACAGGTGAAGCGATCGTCGTTGAAGATTCACAGCGGGGACTAACGGCGGCGGTGAGAGCCGGAATCGACTGTGTGATCGTCAAAAATAATTTTACGGCAAGCCATGATTTTAGTACCGCGACCTATCGTATCGATTCACTCCGTGATTTGGGTGGATTATTGCTAAATTGATTAATTATTTCTGGTTTTATCCCATACATCATGCTTGCTATGTTCTTTGTGTTGAAACTTTTCATCTTTTAGATGATAAGCCTCTTTATCTTCGGTGACACAAAAGAGTTCATAGACCATAAGGTGCGGATTATGTTTTACTACAACATCCAAAATATCCGATTCGTTTGCGTAACGTTGTATTTCGGCAATAGTATCGATATCTTTAGAGACGATTTTAACGACTAAATCACCCTTATAGCCTGCATAGGTATTAATATCCTCAATATCATAATCTAGCGCAAATCTAATGATTTTTTTTCTCGTTCCCTGCATTATTATGTACCTCTTCTCGAACATTCATCATAAAGCGAATATACCATACCGATCGTATAAAATGTATTATACACCGTTATTTGTCTCATTAACGCGAGCATGCTACAATGTTCCCTTTATGTAAAAAGGTGCAACATGATACGTATCCTCTATTTATTTATTGTATTCTTTTCTATAGAGCTCTTTGGACGCAGTGACGTAGAAGCGATCAATCTCTCTTTGCAATCGCTCCAAAGTGAAGAGTCCCTTCTCGATACGGCAGTATTAGATAATACGCTCGATCGGTATCGGGGAACGATCTCTCCGCTTTATAAACGCTATCAAGTAACGACAGAAGAGTTAGAGCGTATCAAAGCCAAATTTGCAGATGCGGGAATCCCTCCGTTTTTTGCCCTCATCCCCTATGCTGAGTCCAAATTCAACCCCTCATCCCATGGATACGGTACGGCAGGATTATGGCAATTTAGCAAACAAAGCGCACGTAATTTTGGTCTTAGTGTGACGAAAAAGAAGGATGAGAGACTAAACATCGATCGCTCCACAGAGGCAGCCATTCGCTATATAAAATACCTTAAAAATGAGTTTGGAAACTGGTATTTAGCTGATTTTGCGTATGCGATGGGAGAGGGGACACTACATCGTATGATTCAAAAAAATGGAAGCAAAAAAATGTCTGTTTTGCTCAAAGATCCCCATTTCCCCTCAGGAGCAAAAGCCCATTTTGCCAAAACACTTCTATTGGATGCAAAAATTCATTATTCAAAAAAGGATGAAGAAATAAGAGGAGAATAGTTTAAACATTTCCTACCTCGAAGAGGCAAGAAGTCGTGATTATCCGATATTCGTATAAACAGCTTGGACGTCATCGTCCTCTTCGAGTTTATCGATCAGTTTTTCGATATCGGCCATTTGCTCATCGCTAAACTCTACCGGAGAGTTCGCAATACGCTCTAACGCGGCACTATCAGGTATAATCCCCATCTTTTCAAGTTCAGCAGACAACGCTCCGAATGCGGTATATTCACCGTATACACTCACTTCGCCCTCTTCTTCTTCGATACTGTCGATTCCGGCATCTATGAGTGCGAATTCAAGCTCTTCCAAATCCATGGCAGGTTTTGGAAATCGGAACACCGCTTTACGGCTGAACATAAATTCGAGGGAGCCGTTATTAAGAGTTTCCCCTTTGGCACGGCCGAAAATCGTACGGACATTGGAAATGGTTCGTGCGTTATTATCGGTAGCACACTCTACAAAAAAGAGTACTCCATGCGGCCCTTTCCCCTCGATATTCATCTCCGCTAATGAAATAGCATCTTTACCGCTGGCGCGTTTGATCGCTGCATCAATATTATCTTTTGGCATATTTTGCGCTTTTGCCGTCAAAATCGCACTACGGAGTTTCGGGTTCATATCGGGATCTTCCCCGCCCTCCTTTGCCGCCATCGTGATAATTTTCCCCAATTTTGGAAATACGCGTGACATATTCCCCCAGCGCTTCATTTTTGCCGCTTTACGATATTCAAACGCTCTTCCCATACGGTATGCTCCCTCACATCAACTTAAAAAATTGTCGAATTATAGCCTCTTTGCACGATTTAGACAACTCATACTCCACTGTACAACGATGTTTATTTGAAATTATGCTATCCTATAAGAATAACACTAAAATCCATAACAGACAGAGGTGGATATGTCCTCTCCAACCTATATTGCATCTCCTTTTAGACAAAATCTATGGCAGAGTGTTGCTATTTTGATACTTACGATTATCTCATTCGTTATCTATGTTGCTGCCGAAAAACGGATCGATCGAGCCAATGAAATGCGATTACACTCTTTTCTCCTTGCCGATGAACTTCGCCAATCATCGGATGATCTTACCCGAATGATCCGCACCTATGCTGCTACCGGAAATCCTCTGTACAAAAAACACTACGAAGAGATTCTCGATATCCGCAACGGTAAAAAGCCCCGTCCTCTCACTTATCAAAATATCTACTGGGATCTAGTCGGCTTGAATAATACCCGCCCACGACCGCTTAGTACCCAATCGATTCCCCTAATAGAGATGATGCGTCAAGCAGGATTTACCGAAGCCGAATTTGCCAAACTCTCCGAAGCCAAAAACAATTCGGATGCACTCACACAAACCGAATTCAGAGCAATGAAGCTCATTGAATCGAACCATGCGGAAAAAGCTTTTGCACTCCTTCATGATGCGGCGTATCACCGAGCGAAACTCACTATTATGTCTCCGATCGGAGAGTTTTACGATTTAATGAATGCTCGTACCTCAGCAGCGGTTCATTCGGCTGAAACGACCGCTTTCATTTTACGAATCATTTTTATCCTTATGGGGATATTCTTATTCATTATGCTCTGGCGCCTCCACAAAACATTGCAAACAACACTGGGAAGCTCTCTCGAAGATGTACATGCCCATATAATGCATATCGGCAGTGGAGACTTTTCACACCCCATTACTCTAAAATACGGAAGCCAAGAGAGTATTTTGGGATGGCTAAGCGAAACACAACAAAAGCTCAAAGAGCTACTCACGACAAATGAACGGTTAAAAAATCTCTATGCGGCTCTTAGTCAATGCAATCAAGCGATCGTCCGTTCAAGCAGTGAAGCAGAACTTTTCCCTCTCATCTGTCGCGATGCCATCGATTTTGGAGGGATGAAAATGGCCTGGATCGGTATGCTCGATCCATCATCCAACTCTCTCAAATCTGTCAGTTGTCATGGGGAGGGAACCGATTATCTCGAAGGGTTCACCATCTCAACCGATTCGACGGATATTACTAAGACGCACGGTCCGACAGGAGGTGCATTCCATGAAAATCGTCCGTTCTGGTGTCAAGATTTTCAAAATGATCCTACAACAGCCCCATGGCATGAGAGGGGGAAACAGTACGGGTGGGGTTCTTCAGCCGCACTGCCGCTAACACGTGAAGGAAAAGTCGTAGGTGTTTTCTCCCTGTATGCACAAGAGAAAAATGCCTTTGATGACGCCGCACAAAAACTCCTAGAAGAGATGGCAATGGACATCAGTTTTGCATTGGAGCTGTTTTCAAAAGAGATGGCACGTGTGAAAGCAGAAAAGCAAATTCAATATCTAGCTAACTATGATGAACTTACCGGTCTTCCAAACCGTTTAAAACTCGACAATCGAATCCAATATCTGCTAAGTTTGGCGAAACGAAATGAGATTGCCTTCACGGTTATGTTTCTCGATCTCGATCATTTCAAAACGATCAATGACACGTTAGGGCATAGCTGTGGAGACAGCTTACTGATCGAAGCCTCCAAACGGCTCAAAATGATCCTGAGAGAAGAAGATACCATCGCCCGCTTCGGAGGAGATGAATTTATTATTTTACTTCCTAATATCGGAGTTGATGGAGCAACCCAAGTCGCCCAGAAACTTTTGAATACCTTCCAAGAACCGTTCCCTATCAATGAACATGAACTCTGCATCAGCAGCTCTATCGGTATTGCCCTTTATCCGAATGACGGAAATGATTTTGAAACCCTCTATAAAAATGCCGATACCGCCATGTACAGAGCAAAAAAAGAGGGTAGAAACAGATTTTGTTTCTTCACGATGGAGATGCAGCGCCACTCTGTCCGAAATCTTGAACTTAGCAATGCACTCCGATATGCACTAGAGCGCAACCAGCTTGAACTCCACTATCAACCTCAATTTTCAACCCAAAAAGGTACCGTGATCGGCGCTGAAGCGCTATTACGCTGGAATCATTCTGAACTCGGAAGCATATCTCCCTCAGAATTTATTCCGATTGCCGAAGAAAACGGAATGATTTTATCGATAGGAGAGTGGGTACTGCACACCGCAATCAAAGTGGCGAAAGAGTGGATGGATGGAGGATATTCACCGCTCATTATGGCGGTGAACCTCTCAGCGGTACAGTTTCGCTCCTCGAACTTACCTGCTCTAATTGCCGCTATCCTTGAAGATGTGGGATTGCCGCCGGAGTATTTAGAACTTGAGTTGACCGAAAGTATCGCGATGGATGATCCTCAAAAAGCAATCAATACAATGAATGAACTTCATACCAAAGGGATACGAATGTCCATCGATGACTTCGGAACGGGGCACTCTTCGTTAAGCTATCTCAAAAAATTTAAAATTTACAAACTAAAAATCGATCAATCATTCGTCCGAGATATCAATATCGATCCCGAAGATAAAGCGATTGTTTCCGCTATCATCAGTATGTCAAAAAGTCTCGGATTACAAACTATTGCCGAAGGAGTAGAGACGATTGCTCAGCTCAACTATCTTCGTGAAGAAAAATGCGATGAGATACAGGGGTACTATTTTTCCAAACCTCTCCCCAAAAAAGCTTTTAAAGAGTTTAGAGACAAATATGCATTTTAACGTTTCGTAGTGTTAAAGAGTTACTCGTCGATAAAGACAATATCGCTTTGAATGTTGTTGAACAAAAGAGAGCGGTTATCAACACGGTGCTGATACAAAAAGCTGTTGGTAGCCATTGAGCGCAGCATTGTCGTGTTGTAGTAATACGCGTTTGAACAACGTCCGACGAAGAGGAACGAGAACAAAAGCTTGATACGCGGGTTTTCAAACATCTCATGAGGCTGTGCCAAAAAGGTAAGGCCGAATTTTTTGAGATTGACGAGATCAAAAATGTAAAAAATAAAGTCTTCGAATTTGGTGTAAAATCCTTCCAGACTGGCAATTTCTTGCATAATATAGTAATAGTTATCCAAAAGTTCCCGTTTTTGCATCATTTGGGAAAGCTTGCTTTTGACATCCCGTTTGCTCGCAAAAAACGAAGGACTTACCGCCATATAAATATTTTTGCGCTCTGCTATAGCCTGATCCAGTGCACTGTTAAACTCATCCGTTTCATTAAAACACATATAGTAAAAATCGCTGCTGGTTTTGAATTTTTCTTCTACCTGATCCGGTGTCGGATTGGAAAAGTCAAGATAGAGGGTCGGAATACCGCTGTCAATGACAAATTCACGAATTTTATTTGCCAAATGAGTTTTTCCTGAACCCGGCTCCGCCAAAATGAGGGTATTCTCGCATAATACACGATCTTGCAGTTCGAGAGTCGCGATAGAACTTTTAAATTTTCCGATTTTTCGTTTCATTGGTTTATCCGTAAAGGTGAAATAATAGTAGGATAAGTATAGCTAAAGGTAACAGATTTAGAGTTAAAGGAGCATCGGATGTAGAGAATTGTGACGTATTATTGCCACTCCTCTTGCGTTATCGTAACATCTCCTTGTTCACTGTGAAAGCTGAGCTCTCCATCACTGATATTACATTGCAGACGCATGGAGCGCTCACACAGTTTCTCGATCTCCTCGGAGTGCAAATGGATCACACGGAGATTTTTAAACCGCTCATACGCCGCGCCGTATTGTCTCCACCACGCGGTAGCGCTTTTGAGGTTATAGGTGTAGACGATCACATTTTCCGCTCGTCCGCACGCTTTACGCAACCGTTTCTCATCCATCTGTCCCAAATCGATCCACAGCACGATGTCACCGCTGTAATCTTTCTCCCATAGTTCGGGTTCGTCGTCTCCGCCGATCCCTTTGGTGATGACCAGTCGCTCGGAGGCGTTAAGGGCAAAGGCCGCGAGACGGATCATCAGTCGCTCATCGGTCTCGGAGGGGTGCTGGGCTATCGTGATCTCATGGGTTTCATAGTAGTTGCGATCCATATCGGCGATACTAAGTTGTACTTTATAGATCGTTGAACCTGCCGCCATGTGAACTCCCTTGTAAGTGTGGGATTATGGCATAAGGGGGCTTATAATGGAGCTATTAGCGGATAAATGGTAAAATCCGAAATGATACAAACCATACCGATTGAAACCTTTTTAGAATCCATACATGGCTATGACCTCATCATAGATGCCAGAAGCCCTCATGAATACGATGAATCTCATATTCCCTTAGCGCAAAATTTTTATGCGCTCAGCGACGAAGAACATCACCGAGTGGGAACCACTTATAAACAAATCTCCCCTTTTGAAGCACGGGTACAGGGGGCATCGTTTGTCTGCCTCAACGCCGCCCGTCATATACATGCTATCTATCCGACATTTACCCCAAACTCAAAAATAGCGATCTATTGCGCGCGCGGAGGTATGCGTTCCTCATCCCTCGGAACGATTTTATCCGATATAGGGTACCGGATTGACCGTGTTATCGGTGGGTACAAATCCTATCGAACCTTTGTAACCGGATATTTGGAAGACCTCCCTCCCCTCAATTTTATTACCCTTGGCGGAAATACGGGATGCGGGAAAAGCGACCTCTTGAATGAACTGGACAACGTGATCGATCTTGAAAAAATGGCCAACCATTACGGTTCGGTATTCGGCGATGTCAACGGGGCGCAACCCACCCAAAAAGAGTTCCAAAATCGGCTAATGCACGCCTTTCTTTCTCTAAATCGAACTCAAAGTGCTTTTGTCGAAGCCGAAAGCAAACGGATCGGAAAGATTATGCTCCCCGCGCCCCTTTACAAACAGATGGAGTCGGGGTTTCGCGTTGAGATCACAGCACCCATAGAACAACGAGTAGAGCGGATCATGCGGATGTACGACACGATGGATGAGCCTTTTTTTATGGAACGTATGGAGCGCATCTCCCCCTACATCAGCCGTGACGATAAAGGTTCCGCTATCGCCGCATTTCTAAACGGTGATCTCCCCCGTGTTTCTGAAATATTGCTGACACAGTATTACGACAAAGTCTACAAAGTGACGATCAAACCCGATATGAGCATCCATAACGATGACCCGCTCAAAACACTCGACATTCTGAGAGGAATTCAAGATGAACAACAGCGCTAAGCTTACAAAATTCGTTCGTGCTTCGGGATGCGCCGCCAAACTCTCCCCCGGCTCGCTCGAAAACGTCACCTGCCATCTGAAATCGTTTCACAAAGATCTTCTCGTCGGATTTGAGGGGAATGAGGATGCGGGGGTTTATCGGATCAACGAGAGCCTCGCGATGGTACAGACGGTCGATTTTATCACCCCCGTCGTGGATGACCCCTTCATCTACGGTCAAATCGCGGCGGCCAATTCTCTGAGCGACGTGTTCGCGATGGGGGGCGATGCGAAAACCGCCCTCAACCTCGTCGGATTTGACGGCAAAAACCACCCCACTGAAGTGCTAACCGAGATTCTCAGAGGTGGGCAAAGCAAAGCGCAAGAGTGCGGAGCGGTGATCGTGGGGGGGCATACGATCGAAACCCCTGAGATGCTCTATGGTCTCTCATGCACCGGATTCGTCCATCCCGATAAAATCCTCCGTAACAACACAGCCCATGTAGGGGATTTGATCGTCCTCACCAAACCGTTGGGTCTGGGGATTCTGATCACTGCAATCAAAGCTGACCTCTTGGATGAGCCTACCGTGATGAAGGTCGCCGAGACGATGCGTACCCTCAACTATAAAGCCTCCCTTATAGCACGGGAGTTTGATGCTCACGCGTGTACCGACGTGACGGGATTCGGCTTTTTAGGTCATTTAGCGGAGATGAGCGGAGGGACAAAATCGATCGAGGTGGAGAGTTCCGCCGTCCCGTTTTTCGCCGAAGCGTTGCCGATGGCATCGATGGGAATTATCCCCGCGGGAAGTTATGCTAACAAAGAATATCTGGAATCCAAGGTATACTTTAAACGTGAAATTGGAGCCGATCTGGAGATGATCCTTTTTGATGCGCAAACATCAGGGGGACTTTTGATCGCTGCGACTCCTGAAAATGCCCGCCGTATTGTAGAACGTTCTCTTAACGAAGGGATACCCTCAGCGATTGTCGCACAGGTTATCGCTAAAACCGATACCGATATTATTGTAGGATAAGACCATGCACCGACGCGAATTCATTAAAATTACCGCTGTTTCAGGGGCGATATGCCTTACTCCCTCTTTTCTCACCGCCTCTTCGACACTGACGCTCAAAGAGGGACTTTCGGTATATAAACTCAGCTGGAAATTTGATCTCTCCCACCACAGCGCCAATGCGTGCGCCCTATGGGTTCCCCTCCCCTCTGATATCAGCGGATTTCAGCGCCTTATCGAGCTAGGAGATTCAACCGAGGCAGAGACCCATTTCGAGAGCGACCACAACCGTTACGGCGCCCGTACCTTTTATGCCCTTTGGGAGAAGAGTGCCGTGAGTAAAACACTCGAACTCTCAATGAACGTAGCACTGAGGGATCGTCAATGCGATTTCCGTCCTAAACGTATTTGTCCTGATGAAATGGAAAATGCCAAAGCATTTTTAGCCCCCTCCGCCCATATCCCTACCGACGGAGCCGTTGCCAAAGTTGCCAAGCTCATCGTCGGAGGAGAAAAAAATCCTCTCAAAAAAGCCCGTAAAATCTATGACTGGATTGTGGAGAACAGCTACCGTGATGAAAATGTCCACGGGTGCGGTGTCGGAAGCCCCAACGCTATGCTCTCCCAACTCGAACGGGATGGTCGCATGGGAGGTAAATGCCTCGATATGTCGGCTCTCTGCGTCGCGCTGATGCGCGCCTCTGGTATCCCCGCACGGGAAGTGATGGGGATTCGTGTCGGAGCCTCACGCCTCTCTCCTGCATTCGGGGCAAGCGAAGATATCACCAAAGCGCAACACTGCAAAGTAGAATTTTTTATCCCGAATATGGGGTGGATACCGTGCGATCCCGCCGATATCACCAAACTGGTACTCAAAGAGGGGATTGATAAAAACTCCCCCCGCGCGATTGAACTGGCAAACAAATTCTTCGGCTTTTGGGAGAACAACTGGATGGCACTCAACCACGCCCGCGACTTTGACCTCTACCCCGCCAATACCCAAGGCACTCTCGACTCATTCGGCTACCCGTACGCCGAAGTGGACGGAGAATACCTCGACCCTTTTGAGCCGAAAAGCTATCGTTATACCATCCGCTCCACAAAAGAGGCTAAATGATCCTCGATTGCCGTAATATGGATTGCCCGCGTCCCGTACTGGAGACGAAGAAAGCTCTCGATGCCCTCCCTGAAGATGCGACCCTCGCCGTAGAGGTGAACACCCTCAGCGGACGGGAAAACTGCAAACGGTTCGCCCTCTCACAGCACTGCACCTTTACCGAAGAGACTCTCAATGATGGAGCGACACGCCTCACTGTCGTTAAAGGGAGAGGATACGTTGAGAACGATGAGGAGAACCCCGTCGATGTAATGATGCAACAAGAGAGACGCAGTGCGGTATTCGTACTGTTCGGCGCACTTATCACGGCGCTTCTATCCGCCTCATGTTGCATCATTCCGACCCTTTTTATGGTCTTCGGGATCTCCTTCGCCGGGGTTATCAATGTTCCTGAACTCAACAGTTATCGGTGGCTATTTACCGCCTTTGCCGTCTTGATGCTGAGTATCGGATTTTATCAAATGGTGATCAAAAAACAGATCGAATGCGATTGTGTCCCGAGCCTCACCTCCAAAATCCTACTGATCCTTTTTTGGGGATTGTTTCTCTTTAGCCTTGCCGCCCTCTTCTATCCCTATTATGAGGTATTGATATGGGGAGAATAGTCTTAGGATTGCTTCTGTTAGCGTCTCTAGCGTATGCCAAAGAGTGGAAGCTCCATATCAACGGAATGCACTGCATCGCCTGCACACTGGCGGTCAAAAAAGCGCTAATGGGTGTCTCAGGAGTTCAAGAGGCGAAAGTGAATTTCAAAAACGAGAGTGCGATAGTTATAGCAGATGATAAAGTTACGCTTCGGATGATGCAGGATGCTGTGGCACAGACAGGGTATAGTGCTGCCGTGCAAAAATAAAAACGTTTAGCAAATATTTTTTTAGGGATAGATCCCGCATCAAGTGCGGGATGACGGGAGAGCGGGTAAAACTTACCCTTTAACTTTTGCTTCGATAGTAGCAACGATACTTGGATCTTCGAGAGTCGAGATATCCTGAGTGATCGCTTCACCTTTCGCGATAGAGCGAAGGATGCGGCGCATGATTTTTCCTGAACGGGTTTTCGGCAAGCCCGGTACGAAAACGATATCATCACAGATAGCAATGTTACCGATCTCTTTCATGATCACTTTGTTGATCTCTTTGACCATCTCCATCTCTTCACCGACGGTGTCATCGCTTTTGAGAACGATGTAGGCGAAGATTCCCTCACCTTTGATATCGTGCGGTTTACCGACTACGGCTACTTCCGCAACGTTCGGGTGTTTTTTACAAGCCGCTTCAACTTCTGCGGTTCCCATACGGTGACCTGAGACGTTGATAACGTCATCGGTACGTCCTGTGATGGTGATGTATCCGTCTTCGTCGTAGATTGCACCGTCACCCGTGAAGTATACCGGCTGTCCGTCTTTTTTGACATCACCGAAATACGATTTCACGAAACGCTCAGGATCGCCCCAGATTCCGCGAATCATTGACGGCCAAGGACGGGTTACACACATATAACCCGCCTCACCTGCTTCGACTTTGATACCCGTTTGAGGATCAAGGATTTCGGCGATGATACCCGGAAGCGGGAATGTCGCACACGCAGGTTTGATCGGCGTTGCACCCGGCAATGGAGAGACGATATGTCCTCCCGTTTCCGTTTGCCAGTACGTATCGACGATCGCACATTTGCTTCCGCCGACTGCCTCATAGTACCATTTCCATGCCGGAGGATCGATCGGCTCACCGACGGTTCCTAAGACTTTAAGAGAGCTGAGATCGTATTTAGCCGGCTCATCTTCACCCATTTTGTGCAATACGCGGATCGCGGTCGGAGCGGTGTAGAATTGGTTGATTTTGTACTCTTCGACCATTTTCCACGGACGTCCTGCGTCAGGATAAGTCGGTACACCTTCGAACATGATTGTCGTTGCACCCATGGCTAATGGACCATAGACGATATAGGTATGTCCGGTAATCCAGCCGACGTCAGCCGTACACCAGTAGGTGTCGTTTTCTTTGACGTCAAATACCCATTCCATCGTCATTTGCGCCCAGAGGATATACCCGGCTGAGTTGTGCTGAACCCCTTTTGGTTTTCCGGTAGAACCTGAAGTGTAGAGGAGGAAAAGAGGGTCTTCCGCATCCATAACTTCGGCTTCACATACGCTTGATTGGGATTTGATCAGTTCGTTGTACGAATAGTCGCGTCCCGCTACCCATGTGACATCTTCGTTATTACGCTCAACCACGAGGACTTTTTCAACCGGAGATTTTTCATCGATCGCTTGGTCAACTACCGGTTTGAGCATGTACGGTTTATCTTTACGGTATGCACCATCAGCCGTGATGACCAATTTTGCTTCTGCATCTTCGATACGGTCTTTCAACGCTTCAGACGAGAATCCGCCGAAAACGATTGAGTGGATCGCACCGATACGAGCACACGCGAGCATCGCGTACGCCGCTTCAGGGATCATCGGCATATAGATGACGACACGATCCCCTTTTTTGACATGAAATTCATTTTTCAGAAGGTTTGCAAATTTATTGACGTTGTAATAGAGTTCAAGGTACGTAATGATTTGTTTATCACCGCGATCCCCTTCGAAGATGATCGCCGCTTTGTTTTTGCGTGAGCTGAGATGACGGTCGATACATTGGTGAGCAACGTTCAGTTTTCCGTTCACGAACCATTTGTAAAACGGTGCATTGCTCTCATCGAGCACTTGAGTGTAGGGTTGAAACCAGTCAATTTTTTCATTTGCAAAGTGAGCCCAAAATCCTTCATAGTCCTCATTTGCCCATGTTTGAAGATCATGGTATTCACACATATTTTTGATGCGGGCATTCTTAGCAAACTCGCGGTTCGGTTGAAAAGTCGGTTTTACGATATCACTCATAGTTAAGGCTCCTTAGTGTAGTTTAAGTGTATTTTTTAATTTAATGTAGACCATTGCGGTCATAATCGCATCGTTCAATGCGTTGTGCTGTCCCATCCTCGGGATTCTTAAATCCCGTAGGATTGTATCGAAGCGCAAATCAATATTTCCTTGAGGGATCAGCTCAATTTTTTTATCAAAATAGAGCCCTGAAACTTCAATTTGTTTATTGGGAAGAGTTATCCCTAACCACGGCTTGATGAGACGATTTATCATTGCCATATCAAACTCCAAATAATACCCAACCAAGGGGCGATTTCCAATAAAATCAAGAAACTTTTTTGCCCCTTCTTGCGGTTCAAGTCCATTTTCCAAATCACACGGTCTAATATGGTGAATTTTAATGCTTTCAACACTGATTTCGTTAGAAGGTTTTAAAAAAACTTCAAAGCTTTCCGACGTCAGTATACGATCCCCTTTGACCTTCACCGCACCGATACTCAGCACAGCATCTTTTTTCGTATTGAGGCCTGTTGTTTCCGTGTCAAATACGACCACTTCATCTCCACAGTAGGGTTCAAACATCCACGCATAACTTTCATCGTTCAATCCGCGACGGTTCCATGAGCGTTTGAGAGAATTGAACATCACACCACCATACCTAAATGGAAATGGTACGTCAGAAATTTTTTAAAGGTATTAACGACTTTAAAAGCATCTTTGAGTAAATCTCGCTCGGGTTTTGTCAGCATTTTTGGATTGATATAATTTTTTTCATCATTTCCCGGCTTTTGGGAAAGGAAAAAGCGAAGGCGAATGCTCAAAAGCGTATCATACGCTTCAATCAATTCACTCGCAAAGCGCTTGTCAAACAATCCGATATTATTAAGCTCTTTGATCCGCTCCGTCGTATTGGTCTGCGTAATCTTATGCTCCAAAGAGAGGATTCGGATGCCGTGAACCATCGCAAAAATCCCCCCTTTTTTAATATCAAATTCACTTTCATGCTCGGCACGTCCCAAAACAAACCCTGAAAACATACTCAACGGTGTTTCAAATGCCAACGCGGCTTTTGCCAAATGCGCCAACATATCACTCCGACCTTCAAATTGTCCAAACAACGAATCTCGGCACGCTTCTAGCAGTTTCTCGTCTCCCGCAACACACTGAGCATCCAGAAAAATAGACAATCCCATCAATGACTCTTCATTCAAAGTGCCGATCCAACCTTCAATCAGTTTTTGATACCCTGATACACTGCGGCGCCAATACGGATTTGAAACCATCACATTACCGTTGCATTTTGGGAATCCGAGCTGAAGAAGATACTCATTGAGCTGCATCATATACGGCTCATACGTCTCCATACTTTCACCGTCGCGAATGATCAGAGCATTGTCCTGATCGGTACGAAGAATCTGTTCACCTCGCCCTTCTGAGCCCATAACGATCAGTGCACATTTGTCTTGAAACGATTCAGGGACAACCATCTCGAAGACTTTGCGATACACTTTGGCGTTAAGTTCGCTGACGAGTTTGGAAACATACCGAACCCGTACCCCTTTGTTCGTAAGCGAACGCACCAAATGGGTAAGGGAGCGCTGTGCATTTTGAAGTTCATCGATACTCACCGCACGATCGATTGATGCGGCGATAAGATGAGTATGATTGGCAAAATGGCTGAGAAGATCAAGCTGTTCTAAAATCCCGACAATCTTTTCACCGTCGGTTACAACCAACCGTTTCACTCCGTGTTTTGTAAACAGCAGCAGCGCATTAAAAAGAAAATCGCTTTGCTCAATACAAATCAAACCATACGTTGCGATGTCGCCGATTGGATCACTGCTGCTTTTATCCGCCAACAAAACTTTCTCACGAAGATTCGTATCGGTTACGATACCGACCGATTCCCCGTCTCGAACCAAAATAACATTAGCGCTTTGATCCGTCATTTTCACGAGGGCTTCGCGTATCGGCGTATGGGCTTCAACAAAACACGGAATATGGAGATAAATTTCATCGACACGGGAGACCATAAACGGGGTCAGCTCATTTTGGTGCTGTCGTTCTTTGAGGTTTTGGTGTTTAGTGATGAAATCTTGCATAAAGTAGTTTTGAAACGGTTCGACATCTTGGAGGAGATTGAGAAAAGATTCTTTGGGGAGTTCATAGCAGATGAGATCTTCGGCGACGCTAAAGGTGCTTTGGGTATTTCCGTATATGAGGGAGTTCGCGTCAAAGCTGTCGCGCTCCCCATACACATTTTGGAGTTCACCCTCGATGGTTTCGTTGACAATACCTTTGATAATGATGTAGAGGGATTCCGCCCTCACCCGAGGAGCGATTAAAACTGTCTCCTTCGGGTAATAGGCAATATCCATCTGAGTCATCAGTTGCTCAATCATCCTCTCACCGAGAAGGTCAAAAGGATGGATCGACATCAATAGTGCTTTTTGGTCAAACAGACTCAAAGAAAACTCCTAATACATTGAAAAAAATCTGCCCCGAATGGAGCAAGATTTAGATTTAGTGCTCTACAGCACCTTCTGCACCGATACCCGTTTGACTTCGGATAAATTGTGCTTCATATGCCTCTTTCTCTTTTTCTGAGTTTTCACTTCTATCGGTAATCGAGAAGAACCAGATTCCAATAAACGCTGCACTCACAGAGAAAAGAGCCGGATATTTGTAAGGGAAAATTGCTTCAGCATTTTTCAATACATCCACCCATACGGTCGGCCCAAGTACCACAAGAACTGCCGCTGTCAATAGACCTAATGATCCACCGAACAATGCACCGCGAGTAGTGAGTTTTGACCAATACATAGAGAGGAACAAAATCGGGAAGTTCGCACTTGCCGCGATCGCAAACGCCAATCCGACCATGAACGCAATATTTTGATCTTCGAATGCAATACCGAGGTAAATTGCTACGATACCCAAAATAACCGTTGAGACTTTAGAAACTTTCATCTCCATCATTCCATCCGCTTTACCTTTACGGATAACACTCGCATAAAGGTCGTGTGAAATCGCTGATGCTCCGGCCAATGTAAGACCGGAAACAACCGCAAGGATGGTTGCAAACGCAACAGCTGAGATAAACCCGAGGAAGAAGTCTCCACCAACCGCATGTGACAAGTGGATTGCCGCCATGTTATCACCGCCGAGGATCGGAGCGCCGCCGTCAACTGCTTGCTTAGCAAGGTCAAGATATTGCGGGTTTTGGAATACCATAACGATCGCACCGAAACCGATGATGAACGTCAAGATATAGAAATACCCGATAAAACCTGTCGCATAGAAAACCGATTTACGTGCTTCTTTTGCATCGCTAACCGTGAAAAAGCGCATAAGGATATGCGGAAGACCCGCTGTACCGAACATCAACGCTATTCCGAGTGAAATTGCTGAAACCGGATCCGAAACCAAGCCGCCAGGCGCCATGATTGAGGTCGTCTCTTTCATCTGTACCGCAGTCGCAAACAAGGTTTCGAAGTTAAAGTTATAGTGAGCCATAACCGCAATCGCCATAAACGTCGCACCTGAGAGGAGCAAGAATGCTTTAATGATTTGAACCCAAGTCGTTGCTAGCATTCCCCCGAACGTTACGTAAAGGATCATGAGTACACCGACTAAAACAACCGCGATCTCATAATCAAGACCGAAAAGAAGTTGGATCAATTTTCCCGCTCCAACCATTTGAGCGATCAAATACAATACAACCGTCAAGATCGAACCGACTGCCGCCAAAGTACGGATAGGGGTTTGACGCAAACGATACGATGCAACGTCCGCAAACGTATATTTACCAAGGTTACGGAGCTGCTCTGCCACCATAAACAAGATAATCGGCCAACCGACCAAGAATCCGATAGAGTAGATTAGACCATCATACCCTTTCGCATAAACGAGGGCAGAAATACCCAAGAACGAAGCTGCAGACATATAGTCTCCCGCGATCGCCATACCGTTTTGGAATCCTGTGATCCCTCCGCCGGCAGTATAGAAATCTTTTGCCGTTTTGGTACGTTTTGCCGCCCAATAGGTGATTCCCAATGTCGCCCCTACGAAAATCAAGAACATGATAATCGCTGACATGTTTAACGCTTGTTTTTCAACTTCTCCAGTTAACGCCTCGCCTGCGAACGCCGCAAAGCTAGTAAGAAGTACTAATAGTAATGTTTTCATCACTCTCCCTTTGCTTTAGCTTTGATTTTAGCGGTAAGTTCATCGAATTCACCGTTTGCACGACGGACATAAATCCCCGTCAAAATAAATGCACTGATGATAACACCGACACCGACCGGAATCCCGACCGTTGTTACTGAACCTTCCGATAACGGAGTCCCCAGAAGTGACGGATCAAAAGCGATAACCAATACAAATCCGAAATAAATCACCAACATAACGATCGTCAATGTCCATGCAAACTTGCTGCGTACACGTGTAAGCTGTAAAAAATCTGGATCGTTTTTAATACGATCAACCATCTCTTGTTTCATAATTTAACCTCCTTTAAAAGTTATAGTTTGCGATAAAGCGATATTCGTCCCAGCTAACTGAGCCGGTTGACGACTGATAAAAATCATCCGCATAGTTGGCACGAAGGCGAAGCTGAAGATTTTTAAATGTCTGAGGATTGAAAATAATATCAAATCCTGATTCTTTAGCTGTCCATGCATAGTTAGCAGAGTAACCATTTAGTTTATCCATGTCAAACTCAGTATAGTAAACACCCGTATTTAAATTGATTCCGAAAGTTTTCCAGTCATAGCTTGCTGCGACTTTTAGGGCATCCGTTCCTGCCATAAATTGGTGACGTGTTACCATCCCCTGCGTATATGCCGGCATACCGCCCCATGGAGAAATAGTTCCTCCGTGTGTTCCGTTATCCGCATCAGAATCTTTAGTGTTGTGAGAAGCTGCAACCGAAACATCAAAACTCGCTACTTTCACACCAAGTTTTGCCGCGATAAAGTCACTTTCAACTTTTTGAACAGCAGCAACAGAGTTTGATCCGACATCGCGTTCATTGATCCATTGTGCCGACACATACGGTGCTACACCGCTTGCGTATGACCAACCGTAGTTTGCCTCTGCATAGATTGCATTGAGGATATCATGAGCATAATAATCCCACACTTGAAGTTTCAAGCCAGGTATTCCTGAATAAATTGCTGCTACAGCACTAACGCCATCTGTATTTTGACCGATCGCATATTTACCCATATCGGTGAAATCACCCGTTTGATTACGAGAATCGACCAACGAATATCCAGAAGTAACACTTAATACTCCATTCGTATATGCACGGCCAAATGTCCCTTGAGCAAATCGTGTTACATGCGCCGCGATCAATGTCGTATCTTTTACATCCGTATTGCTAAGAACGTATGCTTCAAAAAGATTCGGAAGCATCCTAGCATCATCACTTCCAGCCATCGGAGTATCAAGTTTTTGACGCCCTGCTTTAAAGGCTGTATTTCCATTCTTATATTGAAGATACCCTTCTCCAAGATAAACATCATTTTTATTATCTCTGCCTAACAAAGTAGGATCTACATCATTGACATTGGTACGATCACCCAAAAAAAGACCGAATGTTCCGTATGCCGCAGCACCTAAGCTCACCCCGCTCCAAGCACTGGTTTCGTATTTGATATACCCACCGACTGCGTTTGCTCTGCGGGTATAATCATTGTTTGCCGCAGGACGGGTATCATCAACCTCTCTGCTGATCGAAAATTCACGGAATTGTCCGCTTACTTTTCCTTCATTAAACATTCCAGCCAAATCATCGGCTGCTGAAGCGCTTAAGACCATCATTGAGGCCAAAAGCGAAAGACGTACTGTATGTCTCATTCTCACTCCTTCAAGTTTTTATCAGTGTCATTATGAAAACGAAACGTAGCATGAACGTAGCAATCGTTAAATTAGAAAAAATTATCGTTAAAAATACTCGATAGTAAGAATAGATGTGTAAAAAAGTAGCACTAATGGGAACGGGGAATATCGATCATGTAACCTAATGCCCGTATATTTTGGATGAAATCTTCTTTAAGTGACTTTTTTAAACGGCTCACTTCAGCCCGTATAGTCGCGTTATCCACGTATTCTTCATCCCAAACATAGTTACGAAACTGGTCAAAATCGACCACACGCCCTCTATTGCGCGCTAAAAGATCGATAATCTGAAGCTGTCGCTTGCTGAGGGGCTGTGTTACGTTATCACACAGCAATGTCGAGGTTGACGCATCGTACGCATAACTCTTCGAAAGACGCAAATGACTTTGGGGAATCGCACAGCTTTGCATCACTTTATCGATACGAAGGGCAAGCTCTTTGAGATGAAACGGCTTTTTGAGATAATCGTAACATCCCAGATCATACGCACGGCTGATCCCCTCGATATCGACAAGGGCGCTGATGTAAATAGCGGGTGGGCGGATTTTTTGTTTGTGAAGCTCTTCGAGAAGTTCCAGTCCGTCGATCCCCGGAACGTTAATATCGAGTATCAGCAGATCAAATGTCTCTTTTTGCAGTGCATCAAGAGCATCTGAACCGTCATAATAAAAGGTAACCTGATGTCCCGATGAAACCAAATACTCCGTGATCGCTTCACTGAGCATCTGTTCATCTTCAAGAAGGAGTATTTTCAAGATTACCCTTTTTAAAGTGATATTCAAAACGGGTCAATTCACTATCCGATAGGGTTGTGATTTCAACACCGTCTTCATCGCAAATCGATTTGACGAGACTAAGCCCCAGCCCAAATCCATCTGTTTTTTTCCGTTCCCGATAGTATGCCTCAAAAATCTTTTGCGGGTCATGAATCTTTTGAGAGCGGCTCTCTACCCAAAACCTGCACCCCTGCGTATCACACTCCACACCGACTCGAATCTCTTCACCGTTTTTGGTATATTTGATCGCATTGGTAAGATTATTATCGATCACACGCTGCAGTTTCGTTTCATTAAACTGTATCCACGCAGGAAATTCAGGTCTTAAATAATTAAAAGAAAGATTCGAGAAATGGGCAACCTCATCGAAAAACTCCAGCCGTTTTTCAACATATTCATCCAAGTCAATCGCTTTTTTGGGATACTCAATCTGATCTTTTTTAACTAAATAGCTCAAATCATCATAAATACTAAAAATATTTTTGACTGCCGCTTCAATCTTTGCCAGATATCGATTACGCCCTTCATTCATAGAAAACAGCTCTATATTGGCCATAATCACCGACAACGGTGTGTGGGTTTCATGGATGGCATAGCGGATAAACTGCTTGTGCGATTCCAGCAATCCTCTCGAAAATTTTTGCTCCTCTTCAAGGGCATCGTTTTTGATTTGCAGCGCCTGTGTTTTAAATCGCACCCTCTCTTCCAATCCGGCATTGAGGGTTTGCAAAGATTCTTTTTGCTCTTGAATCGTCTGCGCCATTTCGTTGGCATATCCCGACATACGTTTAAACTCATTGAAATAAAGCTCATCGGGTTGAATCAATTCCGTTTTCTCATGCGCTGATTCAAAAAACTTCATAAACCGCTCCATATCCCGTGCGATCATGCTGTTAAGGATTTTGGAGATACCGATAATAAAACCGAATAAGATCAAAGCAAGAGTAGCGATCTCCACCATCACTTTGATGAGCCGCCCTTTTAGACCGTGGAGCTGCCCCTCGGCAATATGCATATTAAAACTCGAATCATTCGAAATTTTGGCAAATTCGCGATACTCATCATAAATGACCAATGATGAAAAAATAACGGTGAAAAAAAGGATAAATACAATAGTATAGAAATTAAGATCCCGTAATGAGATACTGTTCAACCGACGTTGCAACCAAGATTCCACTGCTCACCATCACCCAAATTAATTTCGTTCATTATAACCGATTCCCTTTTGATAGTTAAGATTGTTCTACTATAATTTCAAAAATTCCCTCAAGGATCATGACACATGTTCGGACGCAAAGAACTCAAAACCTATACCGTTACTCCCGAAGAGATGGCAAGCTATCAATGGGCTAAAATGACCACCGCTAAAGGGGTTATGTGGATCAAACTCTATAACGACGAGACTCCTAACACCGTTGCTAACTTCGCGGCACTCGTGAATGACGGCTACTACAACGGACTTAACTTCCACCGCGTAATCCCAGGCTTTATGGCTCAGGGCGGTTGTCCTCACGGCACAGGTACAGGCGGACCGGGTTGGGCTATTCCGTGTGAAACAGCTCTTAACAAACACAAGCACGTCAAAGGCTCTCTCTCTATGGCGCATGCTGGACCGAACACAGGAGGAAGCCAATTCTTCATCTGTTTCGTCAGCACCCCTCACCTTGACGGTGTTCATACCGTTTTCGGCGGTATCGAAGCGGATGATAAAGAGTCTATGGCGGTTCTTGATTCTATCGCTATGCGCGACGCCATCGAAAAAGTAGAAATTTTGGCGGCACGCGACTAATTATGTTAGTCCATATCTGCTGTAGTGTCGATTCTCACTTTTTTATCGAGAAGCTACAGCAGGAATTCCCCGATGAAAAACTCATCGGGTTCTTCTATGATCCCAATATCCATCCTTACAGCGAATACCGCCTCCGTCTCCTCGATGTTGAACGAAGCTGTCAAAAACTGGGTATTGAGCTGATAGAAGGTGAATACGATTATGAGAACTGGATGGACGCCGTCCGCGGCTTGGAGAGCGAACCTGAGAAGGGATCACGTTGTGAAGTATGCTTTGATCGCCGTTTCGAAGTAAGCGCTCACAAAGCGATCGAATTGGGTGAGCAGACAATGACCACCACCCTTCTCGTCAGCCCCAAAAAATCCCAAGAACAGCTGATCCGCAGCGGCGAAGCATTTGAAGCGTCTCACGGCGTCAAATTTATCCCGTTTGATTACCGTAAAAATAACGGAACCGCCGACCAGGGACGTGTCAGCCGTGAACAACAGCTCTACCGTCAAGACTATTGCGGCTGTCTCTATGGACTCTCTATGCAACGCGATCAACAGCATAGATTGATGGACGAAATGTTCTCCCCTATTTCAAAACAGATTCTCCCTGCATCGATTGAAGAGCGTTTGGAACTCTATACCCGCCGCAATGAGTTGGAAAATACAGGGACACCGTATCGCATACTCAAAGAACGGTTTTTAAACTACCGCCTGATTCGATCTTCGGTAAAGGTCGGCACCGAAATCGTCCCCTCTTACCCCCTCTTCTACTCCACCATCAACCGCACCTCCACCGAGGGAAAAATTGATTTTGAAATTGACGGGCAATTTTTCCTCACCCGCGAAGAGGTACGCTTTATCACGCTGGATACATTCAATACCCTTACCTCATCGTCGTATAAAAATACAAAAGAGTTAATGTTTAATGCACCCTCTATTGAGACTGAAATAGCTTTACGTAGTCAACTAACAAAAAACCCTTACAATACCTCAGCAATTATCGTCTTGGATGAGATCCCGACCGCTAAAATCACTCTCGTTTTAGAGACAAAAACGTATGATGATACGAGGGAGCGTCTCATTATTACTGAGTGACAATTAGACAACCGCCCACTTTTTAACCACCCTTAGCACGAACCTTGCACTATAATATCCATATGGAAAAGTTACTCTTATCAATCTTTTTGACTGTTGCCATCGCAACCGTCCTCAACATCATCCTAAAACGGTTCGGCATCTCGCATATCATCGGCTACATTGCGACGGGGACGATTATCAGTACCCTTTTCGGGTTCAACGGTTCCGCAAACGATTCACTCGATTTTATCGGGGAATTCGGGATTGTCTTTTTGATGTTTACTATCGGACTGGAGCTGAGTCTGGATAAAATCAAAAAGATGAAAGAGATCCTTCTTACCAACGGAGCATTGCAAGTGCTCCTGAGTGTCGTCGTGATCTTTTTACTTTCCCACTATCTATTTCATCTAAATTTCAACACCTCACTCATCATCTCACTGGCGTTTTCCCTCTCCTCCACCGCCATTGTCCTAACCTATCTCAAAGAGTCCAAGGACATCCACACACCCTACGGGCAAAAATCGATGGGGATTTTGATCTTTCAAGACCTCGCCGTTATCCCTATTTTATTGCTTATTACCTTTTTGTCCAACGACACTCTCTCACTAGGTGAAGTACTGATAAAAACGATTCTTTCTGCCCTCTT
This sequence comes from Sulfuricurvum sp., assembly GCF_030691015.1. Classification (GTDB taxonomy): domain Bacteria; phylum Campylobacterota; class Campylobacteria; order Campylobacterales; family Sulfurimonadaceae; genus Sulfuricurvum. Next base: position 58,004 of record NZ_JAUYFF010000002.1, on the reverse strand, counting down.
CGTCGTCGTCTTTATGTTTACGATAGGGGATAAAATCGTTAATTCCCTCTTGCAATTTTCCGCTAAAACCGAGCTTGAAGAGCTTTTTTTAGGTTCGGTTTTTTCTATCCTCATCGGTGCGGCACTTCTCGCTCACAGTATGGGTTTTACCTATTCGCTTGGGGCATTTATCGCAGGGATGATTATCGCCGATACCCGTTACAACGTTAAAGTCGAATCGGATATTGCCAGCTATAAAGACCTCCTCTTAGGTGCCTTTTTCTTCGGGGTGGGGACGAAAATCGATATGCTCTATTTTGCCGAAAATATCCATATTATCATTTTTATTTTTGCCTTTGCCATGCTCTTTAAAGCACTCGTCATCTACGCGATTATAAGACGCAACTCCGATAAAAATACCTCAGCAAAAACAGCCCTCTCCCTCGCACAGATCGGAGAATTCTCTTTTGCTATTTTTGCTTTGGCGGGGGCAGAAAAACTGATCAGCGAAGAGATGGCAAGTTTTCTGATACTTGTGAGTGTTATCTCGATGATTCTCACCCCGTTTATTATCGGAAACATCTATAAACTCTCCTCTTATTTTGAAAAAGAGTTTTACGAATCGGACGTCATTACCCCCATCGAGCGCAAAGAGCATATTATCGTTGCAGGGTTTGCAATGCTGGGGAAGATTGTCGCCGCATCACTGCAATCCAAGGGAGCCAATTTCATTATCATCTCTGATAACCTCAAACACGTTTTACACGCTAGAAAGCTGGGATATATGGCCTACTTCGGCCACTTAAACAAACTCCCCGTTTTGGAATCGTTGAGGGTGAAAGAAGCTCAGGCGATTATCATCACGATGAGCAGCGAACAAAACCGTCGTCTTATCAGTGAAGCGGTACTAGGCTATGACAAAGAGGCCAATATTATCGTCAAAATCGACAGTGTCGAAGAGCGAAAAAGTATGCGGGATCTGCCGGAATTGGAGTTTGTGGATGCCAGCTTTGAAGTAGCGGATTTACTGGTACAACGAGCCTTTAAAAAGTAGATGCTAAAGGTTTGAAAACTTATTATCACTGATTAACCATTTTTTCGGTAAAATTGGGAGATTTTTTACCCAAGGTGTCCCAAAATATGATAGATGTTGTTCAAATTCAAAAAATTTTACCCCACAGATTCCCTTTTTTACTGGTTGACCGTGTTACTTCTCTTACTCCGAATGAATCCCTTATCGGATTCAAAAATGTTACGATCGGCGAGCAAATTTTCGAAGGACATTTTCCGGGTCACCCGATCTATCCGGGTGTTATGATCTTAGAAGGTATGGCACAAGCCGGCGGAATCCTCGCTTTCCAGAGCATGGATATGACCGAAGAAGAAGCGGCGCACAAAGTGGTCTACTTTATGAGTATCGACGGTGCAAAATTTCGCGCCCCAGTCCGTCCGGGAGATCGTTTGGAATACCGAATGAGCGTCGTTAAACACAAAGGATCGATTTGGGTGCTTGAGGGGAAAGCTTACGTTGACGATGCACTTGTCAGTGAGGCTGAACTCAAAGCAATGATCGTAGATAAGTAGGTCGTATGAGCTTGATTTCACCACACGCCATTATCGAAGAGGGTGCAGTTATCGGCGAGGATGTCGAAATCGGTCCGTTTTGCTTTATCTCGGGTAAAGCCAAAATCGGACGGGGAACAAAAATCGCCGCAAGTGCCTGCATCTACGGCAACACCACCATCGGTGAATACAACGATATTTTTTCCCATGCCGTATTGGGTTCAATCCCACAAGATTTGAAATATGCCGGAGAAGAAGTTGAACTCATCATCGGTGATCGCAACAAAATCCGCGAGTTTACCCTTTTCAATCCGGGAACAGCAGGCGGCGGCGGCAAAACTGTTGTCGGAAACGACAATCTCTTTATGGGATATGTCCATTTAGGGCATGACGTCATTATTGGAGACCACTGCATCCTTGCCAATGCCGCAACTCTGGCCGGACATGTTGAGATGGGGAACTACGCCGTTATCGGCGGAATGACACCTGTACATCAGTTCGTCAAAATCGGTGATTACGCTATGATCGCAGGGGCATCCGCGCTCTCTCAAGACGTACCTCCGTATTGTTTGGCGGAGGGAAATCGCGCGGTTCTTCGCGGTCTTAATCTCAACGGATTACGCCGTCATGTCGAACGTGCCGATATTGATGCCCTTCGTTCAGCCTATCGTGAATTATTTGAATCGGGCAAACCTCTTCAAGAACAAGCAAGCGCTTTGCTCCAAGAGGCAACGAGTGAACTCGTTAAAAATCTTTGTACTTTTATTGTCAATACCAAACGGGGTATCCCCTATGAAAGGAATCAATCATGATTCATCGCCATTGCAGTTTCTGTGACGCGGCAGAGAGCGATCACAACCCGCTTATTGCCGGAACAAATGTCTATATTTGTAAAAACTGTGTCTTTTCAGCCTATAAGATCATGTTTGGTGATACGGAGGGAGAAAATACAACTACCCATGAGCACAAAAGTACCGAGCTTCTAACTCCGAAAGAGCTTAATACCTTTTTGGGGCAATACATTATCGGACAACAGCGGGCGCGTAAGCTCCTCTCTGTCGCGGTTTATAATCACTACAAGCGTATTTTCAAACATACCCTTGTCGAAGATGAAACCGAAATTGCCAAATCGAATGTCCTCCTTATCGGACCGACCGGAAGCGGTAAAACATTAATGGCACAAACGATTGCCCGCGTCCTCAACGTCCCGATCGCTATTGCCGATGCCACCAGCCTCACCGAAGCGGGATACGTCGGAGAAGATGTCGAAAACATCCTGACTAAGCTCCTCCAAGCGGCTGATGGTGATGTTGAGCGGGCGCAGCAGGGGATTGTCTTTATTGACGAGATCGATAAAATTTCCAGAATGAGTGAAAATCGCTCTATCACCCGTGACGTTTCGGGTGAGGGAGTACAACAGGCACTCCTTAAAATTATCGAAGGTGCCGTGGTCAACATCCCTCCTAAGGGGGGTCGTAAACACCCGAATCAAGACTTCATCCAAATCGATACTTCCGGTATCCTTTTCATCTGCGGCGGTGCATTTGACGGTCTCGGACAGATTTTAGAGCGGAAAAAGGGAGCCAATGTCATGGGCTTCGGTCACGACAAACGAAGTACTACCGATATCGATGACAGTTTCGAAAATGTCGAACCGGATGATTTGGTCAGCTACGGCCTTATTCCTGAGCTGATCGGACGTTTACCGATTATTGCGTCACTCAATAAAATCACCGAAGAGGAGATGGTTCGTATCTTGACCGAACCGAAAAACTCTCTGGTAAAACAATACACCAAACTTTTTGCCATCGATGATGTCGAGCTGACATTTGATAATGAGGCGTTAAATGCGATCGCAGCCAAAGCATTGGCTCGAAAAACGGGAGCACGCGGACTTCGTGCCATTATGGAAGAGACTATGGGAGATACAATGTATGAACTCCCGGAGTACAGCGGTTATGAAGTGCTCATTACCAAAGAGGTAGTCGAGGAAAAAGTTTCCCCTGTATATATCAAAAAATCAACGCAAAAAAGTGCATAGGAGAGTCAATGCTATTTAATAAACTTATCGGAATGTTCTCAAACGATCTCTCTATCGATTTAGGGACAGCAAATACCCTCGTTATTTCAAAAGGGAGAGGGATAATCATCAATGAGCCTTCTGTCGTTGCAGTAAAAACTGAAAAATACGGTCAACAACGTGTCCTCGCCGTAGGGCGCGAAGCCAAAGAGATGGTAGGAAAAACTCCGGGGAATATCAAAGCTATCCGCCCGATGAGAGACGGTGTTATCGCCGATTTCGATATGACTGAGAAAATGATCCGTAAATTTATCGAAAAAGCGCACGGTCGTACTACCCTCATCAGCCCTCGTATCATTATCTGTATCCCTTACGGCCTGACTCAGGTAGAGCGTAAAGCGGTTCGTGAATCGGCAATGAGTGCGGGAGCACGTGAAGTGTACCTAATCGATGAGCCAATGGCGGCAGCGATCGGTGCGGGAATCGATATCCGTGAACCTAAAGGAAATATAATCGTCGATATCGGAGGGGGTACCACTGAAATCGGTGTTATCTCACTCGGAGGACTCGTTCTTTGCCGATCTATCCGTGTTGCAGGGGATAAAATCGACCGTGCTATCATGGACTATATTAAACGTAAATACAATCTCCTCATCGGCGAGCGTATCGCGGAAGATATTAAAATCAATATCGGTACCGCAATGCCTCTTGCTCAAGAGCTGAAAATGATCATCAACGGGCGTGACCAAGTTGAGGGTCTTCTTACGTCGATCGAACTCTCCAGCGAAGATGCCCGCGAAGCGATGCGTGAGCCGCTCAAAGAGATTCTCGAAGCGCTACGTGACGTACTTGAAAATATGCCGCCGGATTTGGCAGGGGATATCGTCAACAACGGTGTTATCCTCACAGGTGGTGGGGCGCTTATCCGCCAACTCGATAAATACCTCTCTGAAATTATCAAAATTCCGGTGTACGTAGCCGATGAGCCGCTCTTGTGTGTTGCACGCGGAACCGGACGCGCATTAGAAGAGATCGACCAACTCCACGAACTCTTCGATAATGAATAAACAAGCGTTAACAATCGCTGTACTCCTTAGTGTTTTGGTAGGGGGAGTACTCTATTTTACTAATTTTTTACAATCCCCTATACTGCGATTAAACCTTGCAATTAAATCATCGTATTTGGATGGTGTTGAGAGTATTCAACGCGCCGTTGATGAGCATTTTAACCAGCAAAGAACCATTATCGATCTGCGTCAAAAAAATCGTTTTTACGAACAAGAGTTACTGAATCTTCATCAAGTCGCCGATGAATATCAAAAACTTCTTCAAGAACACAACAGCAGTTTCCGTATCACCCCTGATACCAGTTTGGTTCGAACCCTCTCCTATGTCCGTTTCGGAGATCCTCACCGAGTATGGATTGAGATGGAAAAATTTGATCCGAAACGGGTTTACGGACTCCTCTATCGCGGTTATGCGGCAGGGATAGTTGTCTCTAAAAATAAACGTCCTATTGCCCTCTTAAACGGTGACGTCAAAAGCTCCTATGCCGTTAATGTAGGAGTTTCTATGGCACCGGGGATTGTAAGGGGAAATAATTCACGCCGTTTGATAGTCGAATTTATCCCGACATGGATTCCTATAAAGGTTGGAGATGAAGTACTCACTTCAGGGCTCGACCGTATCTTTATGGCAGGGCTGAAAGTGGGAAAAGTGATCTCAATCACTAAAGCCAGCGGTTATCAAAGTGCCGTCATCGAACCTTACTTTTACGGTAAAAATCCTGCCTATTTTCACGTTATTACCAAGGTAAGATGAAGGTTGTAATCGGATTTTAAGTGCTTCTCGTCTATAATAATAAAATTTTTATGACGAGGGGTCTCAATGCCAAAACGCGACGACATCAAAACGATATTACTCATCGGATCAGGCCCGATCGTCATCGGTCAAGCCTGTGAATTTGACTATTCAGGAACACAAGCGGTCAAGACGCTCAAAGAGCTTGGCTACCGCGTAGTTTTGATTAACTCGAATCCGGCAACCATTATGACCGACCCTGAATTTGCCGATCGCACCTACATCGAACCTATCAAACCTGAAATCATTGCTGAAATCATCAAAAAAGAGAAAGTTGACGCTATTCTTCCTACTATGGGGGGTCAAACTGCTCTTAACGCCGCGATGAAAATGCATGAATTGGGAATGTTAGAGGGGATTGAATTTCTCGGTGCCAACCCAAGTGCTATCAAAAAAGGGGAAGACCGACAAGCGTTCAAAGAGTGTATGGTAAAAATCGGAATGGACTTGCCGATTTCCCGTTACGCTTACAATATGGAAGAAGCGATGGCGGCAGCTGAAGCAATCGGTTTTCCGATCATCATCCGTGCATCGTACACTCTCGCCGGTGGCGGAAGCGGTGTTGCGTATAACATCGATGAATTTAAAATGCTCGCTCAACGCGGACTCGATGAGTCTCCGATTACTGAAATCCTGATCGAAGAATCTCTTCTTGGATGGAAAGAGTATGAGATGGAAGTTATCCGGGATCGTAACGATAACTGTATCATCGTCTGTTCTATCGAAAACTTCGACCCGATGGGTGTCCATACGGGTGACTCTATCACGATTGCCCCTGCCCTGACATTGACCGATAAAGAGTACCAACGTATGCGTGACGCATCGTTCGCGATTTTACGTGAAATCGGCGTTGACACAGGGGGATCAAACGTACAATTCTCTGTCAATCCAGAAACAGGACGTATGATCGTTATCGAGATGAACCCTCGTGTATCGCGTTCATCTGCACTCGCTTCCAAAGCGACCGGATACCCGATTGCTAAAGTGGCAACCCTCCTCGCAGTCGGCTTTACCCTCGATGAGATCACCAACGACATTACGGGAACTCCTGCGGCGTTTGAGCCGGTTATCGACTATATCGTGACCAAAGTTCCGCGCTTTACGTTCGAGAAATTCCCCGAAGCGGAATCGACCCTCACCACCAGTATGAAATCGGTCGGTGAAGCAATGGCAATCGGTCGTACTTTCAAAGAATCGGTTCAAAAAGCCCTCTGCTCACTGGAAACAGGACTTAGCGGTTTCGATCCAATCGACGGTGATCTCGAATTCGTCAAACACGAAATCCGCCGCCCGAATGCAGAGCGTATCCTCTACGTAGGACAAGGGTTCCGTATGGGATTATCCAAAGCCGAAGTATTTGAACTCTCTAAAATCGATCCGTGGTTCCTAACCCAAATCGAAGAGATCATTGCCCAAGAAAAACTGATCACAACGGCAACCCTCACAGATGAGCCTCAACTTCGCCGTCTTAAAACGGAAGGGTTCTCCGATAAAAACATTGCACGTCTTATCACTCTAAACGGCGGAAGTGCAAAAGAGAATGATGTCTACGAAGCGCGCAAAGCTCTTAAGATCATGTTTGAATACAACGAAGTCGATACCTGCGCGGCAGAGTTCGGTTCATTGACCCCATATCTGTACTCAACCACCAACATCACACGCCTCGGACTTCAAGCACCGCGCGTAAGCGATAAGAAAAAAGTGATGATTCTCGGTGGAGGACCTAACCGTATCGGTCAGGGGATTGAATTTGACTATTGTTGTGTTCACGCCTCATTCGCCCTCAAAGAGATGGGAATCGAGACGATCATGGTCAACTGTAACCCTGAAACCGTCTCAACTGACTACGATACCTCCGATGTCCTCTATTTTGAACCAATCGATTTCGAACACGTCCGCTCTATCGTCGATGCGGAACAGCCTGATGGGATCATCGTCCATTTCGGAGGACAAACCCCTCTTAAACTGGCAAACGGACTTCATGCTATCGGTGCCAAAATCGCAGGAACCTCTGCGGAAGTAATCGACTTGGCAGAAAACCGTGAAAAATTCTCCGCTTTCGTTGTTGAACAAGGGCTCAAACAGCCTGAAAACGGTATCGCTATGACGAAAGAGCAGGCATTTAAAGTGGCTGAAGAACTCGGTTACCCTGTACTCGTTCGCCCTTCGTATGTTTTGGGCGGGCGTGCTATGCGTATCGTCTACAACGAAGATGAACTCCGTACCTATATGGATGTTGCGGTATCCGTGAGCAACGATTCTCCTGTTTTGGTTGATAAATTCCTCGACCAAGCGGTTGAGCTGGATGTCGATGCGATCAGTGATGGCACTGATGTCTATATCGGCTCCGTTATGCAGCACATCGAAGAGGCAGGGATTCACTCCGGAGACAGTGCATGTTCACTCCCTCCGGTAAGCCTCAGTGCTGAACTCCAAGCACAGGTTGAACAACAAACCAAAAAAATCGCATTAGGTCTCGGTGTTATCGGTCTACTTAATATCCAATACGCGATCTACCAAAACGAAGTTTATTTGATCGAGGTCAACCCTCGTGCATCTCGTACCGTCCCGTTTGTCTCAAAAGCAACCGGAATGCCACTCGCAAAAGTCGCAACCCGTGTCATGGTGGGTGATACCCTCCGTAATGCTCTCAAATTCTACGATAACTACAATGTTGTTATGGAAGCCGATGGTCTTCTCAAACCGCGTCTAAAAGGACACGTTGCGATCAAAGAGGCAGTATTCCCGTTCAACAAACTCTACGGTGCCGATTTGGTTCTCTCTCCAGAGATGAAATCGACCGGAGAAGTAATGGGTATCAGCCAAAACTTCGGAGTCAGCTTCGCCAAAAGCCAACTCGCAGCCGGAAACAAAATCCCGACCTCTGGAACGTGTTTCCTCTCGTTCATCGAAATGGATAAAATGCACGCTCCTGAAATCGCACGCGGACTACACAACCAAGGGTTCAAGCTCGTAGCGACTCGCGGCACCCAAAAAGTGATCGAAGAAGCGGGAATCCCGTGTGAAGCGGTTCTTAAAATCTCTGAGGGACGTCCGAATATCGAAGATGTCATGAAAAACGGAGAGATCTCTCTCGCCATCAACACCTCCGATAATAAAACATCGAAAAAAGACGCAGAATTGATCCGTCAAATCGTTTTACGTATGGGAACCCCTTATTTTACAACACTCAGCGCGGCGCGTGCTGCTATCGAAGCGATGGGGCACATGAATGATGACAGTTGGATGGAACCTCATGCCCTCCAAGATTATCTTATCCCTTAATTTATGAATAAAATTCTCCTCGCCCAAACCGACACCACCGTCGGTTTTCTCTCACAAAATGCTAAGCGCTTAGAAGAGATAAAAATGCGCTCAGGAGATAAACCTTTTCTCAAAGTCTATGCCGAGCTTAAAAACCTCAGCCGTGATATCCGTATCCCACCCCTCCATAAACACCGTGTTCGTCATAGCAAAAAAACAACCTTTGTCGTCAAAAATCAAGCGTTCCGCTATGTCAGCACCCCTGAACACGCGGCTCTTATTAAGCCATACCGATGGCTCTATTCCACCTCAGCCAACGAAAGCGGGAAAAGCTTTGATGAAACATTTTGTCGCGCAGTCAGTGATATTATCATCGAAGATCATCGCGGCCTCAGTGAACAAAGTGCCTCAAAGATTTTTCGCCTTACACCATCACATTTAAAACAATTACGATAGGAAACGCTCATGAAACATTTTACGACTGCAAATACTATTATGACCGGCACCATCGGCCTTGCCGTACTCAGTGCCCTCAGCGGGTGCCAAAGCGCACCGGAAGAACAAGCGGCTGAAGCACAAAACAAGTTTATCGTTGTCGAACAGCAGCCTAACGGTAAATACGTTGTAATTGAAGAGATGCCGACCACAGGCCCAAGCCGTGCGATTATCAAAGAGACCGATGAAAACGGTACGGTCACTGAACGGATTATGAGCGAAGCGGAGATGAAAGAGCTCGCGGATCAAGAGTACAAAAAAATGCAAGAGGGGAAATCAGAGCTCAACGCTGAACCTAAGGGAGAAGGGATGGGGCTTGCCGGAACCATTCTCGCTGCTGCTGGGGGAGCATTACTGGGAAATATGATCGGAAATGCCCTTATGAATAACTCAAATTTCCGCAAAAATCAAGATGCATCGAATCGTTCGGCGTACCATCGCTCATCCGCAGGCGGCAGTAACTCAGCCGCTTCCAATAGCCAAAAGAAAAGTTTCTTCGGCAATTCCGCGTCCAGAAGTACCTCTTCCAGCAGCAGTTTCGGAGGATGAGTATGGTCTCTCTCCAAAAAATCACGCCGATTGATGATCAGACATTAGAGCAATTCGGATTCGGCTGGCACACCGACAGCGACGCAAGTAAATACATAGCCGATGAGTTGGTTGTGGTCTCGGATCGTGAAGCAGAAGCATACTATGAAGCGGTCAATGAGTTGTATGATATGTACGCCACTGCCGCACAACATGTCATCGACAATAACCTCTTTTTTGATCTCGGCATTCCGTTTAACCTGATCGACGCAATCAAAAAAAGCTGGGAAAACGATGTCCATTGGCATCTCTACGGCAGATTTGATCTCGCAGGGGGGATCGGCGGCTCTGCGATAAAACTGATCGAATTCAATGCCGACACCCCGACCTCTCTTTTCGAAACGGCTATCTTGCAGTGGGCATTACTTAAACATAACAAAATGGACGAAGAGCGACAATTCAACAACGTCTATGAGGCGATCCGCGATAACTTCCGTCGTCTTGTTACCCTTTTCGATGATCCCGAAACATTTGAAAAACATTACGACGGATGGAAAATTCTTTTCAGCTCGATCAGCGGCAATATCGAAGAGGAACAAACAACCCGTCTCCTACAGCAAATGGCAATCGATGCCGGATTCGAGAGCGGATTCGAACCTCTAGGGGGTGTGAAGTTTGACGATGAAGGGATCTATGACAGCGCAGAAGAGCCGTATGAGTATTGGTTCAAGCTCTACCCTTGGGAAGATATCGCCATCGAAGAGCCGGAACTAGCGACACAGCTCAGTAGTATTATGAACAATCAAAAAGCGATTATCCTCAATCCTGCCTATACGTTACTCTTTCAATCCAAAGGGATGATGAAAATTCTTTGTGATCTCTTCCCTGATTCTCCATACCTTCTTAAAACCTCATATGAGCCTCTTAAAGGGCTCCAGCAGGTCGAGAAACGGATGTTTGGTCGTGAAGGTGCGAATGTACGGATTATGGACGCCTCAGGCTCTGTGATCGAAGCAAACGACGGCCCGTACGGGAACTTCAAACCGATCTACCAAGAGTACGTTGAATTCCCGAAAGACACTAACGGCAACAGCTATCAAGCAGGAGTCTTTTTTGCGTATGAAGCGTGTGGCTTAGGTTTCCGTCGCGGCGGAAAAATTCTAGGCAATATGTCAAAATTTGTGGGGCATGTTTTACGATAACGATATCGGTTTACCGGTAAAATATCCTTGTGAATAATCAACATCCAAGTTTTTGAGGGTGTTGTAAATCTCTTCATCCGAAACAAATTCCGCAATCGTCTTTGCACCGATTTTTCGTGCAAAATCGATAATCGTCTCGACAATAATATGGTGACGCGGATTACTGCTGATTTCCCGAATCAACGAACCGTCTATTTTGATGTAATCGACACTCAATTTAAGTATGTTTTCAAAATTCGAATAACCCGTCCCGAAATCATCAATCGCAATTTTTGCCCCCAATGCTTTGACTTTGGTAATAAATTGTGTCACTTCCTCATAACTTTCGATCCCCTCCGATTCTAAAATCTCAAAGACGATTCGAGGTGCGGTACCGGTTTCGGTAATCGTTCTGATAATCTCACTCACCGTATGGGAATTACGTATATCACTGTCGGAGAGGTTAATAGAGAACTCCTCACTGCGCGTAGCGAAAAGGGTGCACGCTTGATAAAGTACCTCTAATGTGATTTGCGGATAAAGTTTGGTTTGTTTTGCGATAGGTAAAAACTCCATCGGCGGTATCATATTACCGGCGTCGTCAATCATCCGAACCAATGTTTCATATTTGTGGATTTCACCTGTTTTGAAGTCAACAATCGGCTGATAATGGCACAGAATACGATGTTCAAAAAGGGCTCTTCGAACATCCGAAGCCATCGTTAAATTAGAGCGGTATTGTTCTTCAACTCTCTCTTCTTGATTGTAAAATGCAATCTGCTTTTTATTCTCTTTGGCATAGTGTAATGCGATATCGGCACGCGTTAATACATTTTCGGTACCTAAAGCGACACCGATTGTCACTCTAATATTTAAACTCTCATCTTTGATGGTAAACGTCTTCTCATCTAAAAGTTTCATAAGAGTTATCAATCGATGTTCCAGTTCAGTCGAACTAAGGGTATCTGAAAAAGTCAATACAAATTCGTCACTCCCCAAACGATAACATGAGCCCGATAGTACATTGAGCCAGGCACCGATTTGTATCAGCATTTCATCCCCGATCTCAATTCCGAAAAAATCATTGATCTCTTTAAAATCATCCACGTTGACAATTGCCAGAGCCGTTATCTCTCCTTGAAGCAATTTTTCCTGCAGTCTAAACCGATTCGGCAAACCGGTCAATCGATCACTGTAATATTGATTTTCCAGCTCAAGCGTTTTTTCTTTCACTGCCCCCTCAAGAGACATATTCATCGCTTCCATTTGTCTCAAATAACGGTACGTTGTCCCCTGCATCGCATTAAAGGCAGTCACAATTTGTTCAATCTCTACACTACCTTCTTCTTCTAGTACCATCTGGTCACCCGGTCGATAGTCACGAACTTTTTGCGCAATTTGACTTAATGGGGAGAGAAGATAGCGCACCCACCACACGGCAAAAAAGAAAATCAGTGCGATACTTATCCCTACCCCGTAAAAAACATTATACATAGCCTGACGTGTTTCATCATACGCCAAATCATTGTAATACAACGTAATGGAACCCATAAAATGACCTGATGTCGGCTCTTGTATTTTATGCGTAGCTGAAATCGCATTGTGTATGTTTAGCGGCTTCTCTTTCTCGGTAGTGTACAGATACAACAATTTGCCATTATTATCACGAACCGAAAGTTCTATAACACCGGGAACCGATACAACAGGAGAAACCTTTTCAGCGATTTGCTCATTAAATTTCAGATAAAGGGCCATCTGTAGTGATTTTTCAATCGTTTGCAAGAGTAAATCAGCTTTTTGTTTTTCCGAAGCCAATTTCGTATTTTCAAAAGTAATACTAATAAGAATACCGAACGTAATAAACATCAGTAAAAAAACAAGTATTAAAGAACCGACAACTTTATAAGAAAGACGACTTCGTGAACGATACATTTTTAAGCCTTCTAATGATAAAAGATTATTCTAAAAATCATGCAATCTTTGCACTGTAACTATATTAAAGTGAAATAAGAATTTTAACTGCATAATATACAATCAACTTTATTTAATCTATCTTTATTCAGCTGTTATTAACGGTTTTAGTACTATATTTAAATATTAACTCAAAGGATGAAATCGGTGAAATGCCAAGTCGCATCGACAGTAGCTGAAAAAAATGCAATTTTGCAGCAGCGTTATGCGATTTTCGTTGAAGAATTCCATTTTTTTGAACCTCATGATGAGTCTGATAAGATTGAATATGACCGATATGATGAGCATTCTCTTCTATTGGGTGTGTGGGAGAAAGAGAACTTAATAGCTTCCTGCCGCCTTGTTCTCCCCAATACTACCTTCGGATTACCGACACTCAACAGTATGATCATTGATACCAATAAACTGCAAAGTGACCAGATAACAGCTGAAATTTCACGTATTACGGTTGCAGCTGCACACCGAACTTTCAAAAATACCATCAAGATTATGAAAATTATGCAAAAAGAGCTCTATCGAATCGCTTCCGATTACAATATTATGCAATGGGTCGGTGCCGTTGAACCCAGCTTTCTCCGTCTGCTACAACACTCCGCGCTTCCGTATGTTCCAATCGGGCCGCTCCAACACATGATCGGCGCAGATCGATACCCCGTCATTTTAACAATACGAGATTATGCCGTCTCTAGGAAAGAATACTGATGAAAACCCGCTTCTCTTGTGCTCTGTTACTGCTCCCGCTTTCGCTTTTAGCGACCGAAACAAAATCGGATCAAAACCTTTTTAATACTCTCGCCGATGAGATGAACACTATTGCTCAAACAGCAAAAACCCAACGCTCAAACATTGACTACCTCCCCTACATAATGACGGTATTTGAGGGCGAAGAACTTTCCCGTGCCGGTGCATCTTCACTTAAAGAGGCTCTCTCCCTCGCTGCCGGCGTCAATATGGCCAGCGATAACCTTTCCTTGTTTAATCCGGTCATCCGAGGTTCAAATCCTGTCGCCTACGGACAAAGCAAGCTCATCCTTGACGGTGTCGAGGTTAACGATCTATTCTTCGACGGTTATACGGCGTATCTGAGTATGCCGATCGATATGATCAAGCGAATCGAAATTGTAAGAGGCCCAGGAAGCTACAGTGACGGACACTGGGGGTATGCCGGATCGATTATTGTAACAACCTATAAAAAAGAACCCGATACAGAAAAAAATGGCCGCTGGTTCACCTCTGCCGGTACGCACAATACCTACAAAGCAGGTGCTTCGTATGCGATGAGAGACAATGACTTTTCTTTTGCCGCAGATCTCTACACCGTACACGACAATCTTTCACTCCCTTATGGTCAAGACGGCCTTTCAAATAATCTTTTAGGTGTAGCCAATGCACCTCTCTCTCGATCCGGCAACGCACCCTCTTCTACCGATGCCACCATGTTTTCATTTTCTCTCGCTAAAGGGGACTTTTTTTCCGACGGCCGTATCTCCTCCTACCGCCACGGTTCAGGTGGAGGCATTAACTATGCCCTTGCTTCTGGAGAGGATCACTACAATATCGATCAATGGCAGCTTCGTGCCGGTACCCACTACAATCTGGAAGATTTTACCGGAACATTCCAAGCATCTATCGTACAAGACAGTTTTATCAGCCATCAGCTTCTTGCACCCGCAGGCTTACGGCTCCCTTCGCTGACTCCGCCTACGAGTATTGTCACCTATCTGGACGGTTTTTACGGTGAACACGAAGCGATTATACGGACCTACCGAGTTAACAACACCCTCCGCGGCACCGTATTAGGAGGAGAAGCAACATTTGGAATCGGTAAATCTTGGAGCAGTGTTAACTCTGAAAAAACGATAACAACCGACCGTGACAGCGGAACGGAAATGACCGATTATTCAACCATACTCCCTTTTTTCAGTCCGAATGGATCGATTAACAATCTAACAACCTACCTGACGTATGAGCGGGTTTTATCCTCCTCACTAAGCGGCTATGCTTCCTTGACGATAGATAAACGAAACAATTTATCCGCCCAAGTAGATCCTCGTGCCGCACTCTTATATACGTTTAATCCCGACAATCTGATCAAGTTTTCAATCTCCCGTGCCCATAGAAATCCCTCTTGGCAAGAGATGTATACCCTCAATAACAGAGCCCGATGGGGAAACCCCAACCTCATTCCCGAAACCGTAGTAGCCTACGAAACCCAGTTGATTCATCGATTTGAAACGGATCACACTTTATCGGTAAACTTTTTCCAACTCAACAATGAAGATCAAATTTATCCTCAATACAATAGTACATTCTTACGATACGAGTATATTAACGGTTCAAAAAGCAAAATTCGTGGATTTGAAGCCGAATGGCGCAAACGTTATGATGAGACCTCTTTTTACGGAGCATTTACCCATATCTGGGCTGAAGACGCTCAAGGTGCTACATTGCCCAATGCTCCAAGCAACACAGCACGAGGATTTATGACGCATACCCTCGATACCAACTGGTACGCCTCTCTTGCCGGACGGTGGCAAAGTGCAACACCTAGAGCAACCACTGATCAGCGTAGCGATATGAAAGCCATCGGTATCGTCGATACCTCTATTGGATATAAAATTCCACAATTCCAGAGTGAAGTTCAGCTAACGGCTAAAAATCTTTTCGATAAAAATGAGTTTTACCCTAGCCCAACAAACACCTATGATGGGGACTACCCTTCAACAGGTCGTACCTTCCTACTTACTTTTAGGGGGACATTTTGAAACGTCTCCTAATAAGTCTTTTTATTGCGACCACAGGGTGGAGTGCCACCTATGATCCATTTTTGTTGGAAACTCAGCTCTCTTTGCTACCTAAAATCGCCGTATTGGAAAAAAATATCCTCTCCTCTAACGTCAAAACACCTATCAAAATTTTGATCGCCTACGACAGAGGAGATGATGATACCGCCGCCTCATGTATCAAAATATTGATGTCTAAATTTAACGGCCGTCTTAACGGTCGTCCGATCAATGCAACGGCACTTCCGTTTGATAAACTTGACGGAACAACGTCGTATCACTTTATCTATGCTCTCAAAGCGAGCTTGTCACAGCTCAGTAAAGTCCATAATGCCGTCGGCTCAACAGGTGCAATAACCGCTCTCTACGATGCGGATAAACTAGCCGACGACGGTTTGTTACTTTCGATTCGGATGGAGAGAACTCCTATTATTCTAATCAATGCAAAAGCACTTCGAAACAACCGTTTTTCATTCCCTGACAGCCTTCTGGAAATTGCGAGAATGGTGCAATAACGCTTTTCCCCTATCGCATCTCTTTTTGATTCAGTCGTCCTTGCAAAGCATTCGATATATTCATCAGAGAAAAAGTGACGATAAAGATTAAAAGCCCCGGGAAAAAACTCACCCACCACGCTATGTCAATCACCTCTTTACCGCCGCTGAGAATACTTCCCCAGCTCATTTGCGGCGCTACAATTCCAAGACCCAAAAACGAGAGTCCTGATTCTGCCAAAATCGCCCCACCAACTCCAAACGTAAAACTAACCAGCACAATCGGAGCTAAAAGCGGTGCATAATATTTAAAAATAATCTTCAGTGGATGCACCTTTGCGATATGTAATATACGGATATAAGGCTTCGAAGCGATCGCAAAACTCTCGGAACGGATCAGCCGTGCCGTCCCCATCCATCCCGTAATAGAGATAATCAGCACTAATACCCAAATCGATGCATTGACGTAACTGACCAGTGTTAAAAGCAAAAAGAGGGTTGGAAAGGTCAAAAAGAGATCGACTACTACAATAAAAAGTTTGTCATATCCGCCACGCAATAATGCGGCACTTACCCCATAAAGCAATCCGACGAGAGTAGAAATAAGAGCACTTGCAAAGCCGATCAACAGCGATACCTGTCCCCCCTCCATCAACCGCACCAACAAATCACGCCCTAAACGGTCTGTGCCGAACCAATGACTGAGAGAAGGCTCAGCTAAAATAGCTTTAGAATCTAAAAGGAGCGGATCGAGAGTATAAAAAAACGGTCCGAAAAAAGAGAAGAAAATCACCCCGACCAGCGCGGCAATACTAAAAAAAGGCATTATGCCTTGATACCTAAAAGGGTCGTCATCATTTGATCGATCGTCGTGATAACTTTGGCGGCGGCACCGTAGGATGTTTGATAGCGGATCAGATTGGCCAACTCTTCATCAATACTCACTTTACTGACCGAATCGTATTCCTGCTTAATAGAATTGTATTGCGCCGTAAGTGAATCATTCGCTAATATGGCTGAATTCGTTCTTGTTCCGACTTTGGTGACTAAGGTATCAAAATAGCCGTATATCGTGTCTGTTGTTTTAGCGAATCCATTCCCGAAGGTAACGGACGAGAACTGCAATTCGACCATAGCCAATGCAGTTTGATTATCCCCGTTTGCAGGAGATTTAAACCCTTTTATTTTACTCGTATCCTCTTTTAACTCACGGTTTAGGGCAATACTTTTCGCATCCGATCCGTCTAAAAAGCGATTAAGGCCCGTTACTCCGGCGAAGTTGGTTCCTTTATCTTCAATCGCAAAGGTATACCCTTGCTCAAGTAATGATGCTTTTAAATCGATCTGAAATACTTTTTGATTTGTGTTAAACGTCGCCAGTAACATATCATCAATGTCATTCAGCGCATTGCCGTCTTGATTATCATCTTGTGAATTGTTGATCTGCCCGGTAATACTGTTCAACGTCATAGGGGAATCATCGATAAGTGTCCCCTCATCGATATTTATAGTACGTCGGCCGACCGCATTTCCGTCTATATCATACACTACGATGTCAAATGTACCCGATGCAAAATTTTCGTCGGTACTCATCAAAGATTGATTATTTGAAAAACTGAGAGGATTAGAGACCATTGACGTCGTCGCACTCTGCGCATAGACGTTATTCGTAGCTTCTATCAACCCTTTTGCAAAGGCATCGAGGTTGTTTATGGTCTCTTGTAAAAATCCGTCTTCGAATTCTCCGTTTGTCCCGATGGTTGAGCCTCTTAATTCCAAGAGAGCGCCGATTTTTCCTCCGGTGATACGATCGGCATAGGGAATTTTAACTCCGTCTTGACGCTCATAATACAGATCATTATAGCCGTTCGGATTCGATTCGCTATCCATTCCAATCGGGTGAAATGAACCACCGTCAACGATATTGAAACCGCCGATTTGTATCGTGTAGCTTCCTTGTTTAAGTGCAATATTACTGTCAATAACGTTATTCGTTTCTACTTGACCTACCAACACTTTCGCATTAACAAGCTTTGTCAACGTTATTTCAAGTTGATTACGCTGATCTCGCAAATCGTTGGCATTATTAGCTCCGCCGGCTTCAGCTTTATTAATCTCTATATTTATTTTTGAAATCTCTTTGGCAATTCGGTTGACTTCATCAACGTTGACTTTAACCTGATCATTCAAAGAACTTTGCAAACCCGATACTTGCGCACGTGTCTCTTGAACATGCTGAGCCATCGTTTGCGCTTGCTGTGCCAATGCTACTTTAAGTGCCGTATTACTAGGGTTGTTGGCAAGAGATTGCCACATATCAAAATAGTTTTGCAAATCATTTTTTATACCGACATCATCGATTTCGGGAAAATAGGTTGAAAGCTCTTCAAGATTTTTTTTCAGAATATCGGAATTTTCTTTGTTTTGAGTTGCATTGGATAACCGTCCAAAGACAAATTCATCAAATACGCGCACTATTTCGGTAATCTGAGTTCCGCCGCCCCGTTGTCCCGGGTCCACACTCAGCGGTTTTGCCGCAGCGGTAACAACACGCTGACGAGAATACCCTTCGGTTTCGGCATTAGCAATGTTATGACCGGTCGTATCGATACCGATTTGTGCTGCGTTTAAACCGCTGTAACCGATGTGCAAAGCGTTAAAAATTGATGCCATATTATGCTCGTATTTCCAAAAATGAGGCTTCCGAGGTCGCCACTTTTTGATATCCCTGCATTTGCGTCGGAACCAAACGCTCTAACAGAGTATTGTAAAATGATCCTACACTCAAAACCATTTTTGCGTATTGCTGGTTGACTTCACGTAAAAGAGAGAGGTGTTCTTTAAGGGAATCGAGTTGTTGATGTTGTTCATTATCTAAAAGTTCAGAGAGAGGACGTGCTGGATGTTGCGTCATCAGTTTTGAGATTTCACGATCGATCATCGCTTTTTTCTGTTCAAAGCTTTTTATCTTTTCCTCTTTGATTGACAAACGGTCAAACTGAGGATTGTGCTTTGCCTCTTTGATATCATTGATATCATCTCGCGATAAAGATATGAGCGTCTCAAGATCTTTGATAGCACTCTGTAACTGATAAGACAACATCATAAACTCCTATACGGTTAGGTCAGCTCTTGCGCAATTCGCTTGGCTAACGCTTCGATATCGACACGGTATTCCCCTTTTTCGATAGAAGCTTTTAGCTCTTCGATTCGGCTTGTGTCACCTTGTTTGGTAATAGATTGCATGGATTTCTCCTGCTCTTTGGTTTTTAATGCCGGTTCTTGATATGTCGCTTTAAGCAACGACCCGTTCACACTTGAGATCATGGTGAATCCTTGTTATCCGTTTATGATATGTACTTACCATATCGGCAAAAACCATTATTAATTTAGTCTATTTCTCTGTTTTTTCACCCTTTTGACTAAGGTGTTCAAAAAGCATTTGAGAAAACCCGAATCCCCCTGCACTCGCGTTGGATAACTCTTCACGATACATTGATTTAAAAATCTTGTCTCCCGGATCGTTGGAGCTGGTAAAAACATTTTTTTCGTCTTTCATCGCTTCATCGAGCATCATTTTCACAATAATCGCTTCAAACTGATCGGTTTTCTCCCGAAGCACTTTATCACCCTCTTTGGTTCCGATGGTAGGAATCGCTCTTTGGTGCTGTACGCTCGTGATATCCATTAGATGATCTCCAAATCAACCGAGATAGCTCCGGCACTTTTCATCGCTTGCAGAATCGAAATCATCTCTTTGGGACTTGCACCCAGCTTTTGGAGAGATCGTGCTATGTTGGCAACCGTCGTCGTCCCTTTTTCGGTGTAGACTTCATTTTCATTCAATCCGATTACAAGACTTTTGTCCATAGCTACACTACCTGCAGGTTTGGAGACATTGTTTTGAGAAAGAATTTTGACGGTGATGTCCCCTTGTGTTATGACCACCGGTTTGACCTCGACATCGATACCGGCAACGATCGTCCCCGTCCGTTCATTGATAATGATCTTTTGTTCTTGTGCGTAATCGATATCGAGACTTTGCACCTCGGCTAAAAACTCCACCATTGATCTGTTTTTAGGAAGCTGTAGCATAATCGTTCTTGAATCAACTGCGGAAGCGATGTTATCGCGATACTTTGCATTAATAGCCTTTTGGATCGCGACGGAGTTGGCAAAATTAGATGCTTTTAGTGAAAGGGTCGCATTTTGCTGATGAGAGAGGTCTTGGTTAATTTCACGCTCTACCAAACCACCGCCGTAAACCATTCCGACCGTCGGGTGAGACTCGGCACCGGCACCTTTTTCATTTTTACCGCCGATACTGATCGAACCTTGCGCAAGCGCATAGATTTTGCCGTCAACCCCTTTGAGAGGAGTCATTAACAATGTCCCCCCCTCAAGCGATTTCGCATCTCCGATGGAAGAGACGGTAACGTCAAACGCATCCCCTTGGCGTGCGAAGGGGGCAAATTTTGCCGTAACAACGACAGCGGCAACGTTTTTGGATTTGATATCAACCGGATTCATATCGATATTCATCGCTTTAAGCATGTTCGCGATCGATTGGAGGGTAAATTTTGAGGTCGTACCGTCACCCGTCTTCTTCAAACCGACAACGAGAGAGTAACCGATAATTTGGTTATCACGAACGCCGACGATGTTAGCGACTTCGCTGATACGTGCCGCTTCGGAGAGGGTTAACAAACAAAAAAGTAATACGAAAATTCTCATGCCCATCCTTTTATTCCAAAGGATAAAGCAAAGGCTATTCCAAAAATGGCTTAGGCGTAATACGTGAGTGAAGTTTTCCCGAAACGTTTGGATTTGAGGCGGTTAAAATGACCGATGGCATCGGGCAATTCGAGGGTACTCATGTGCTCGATAATAATCAAAGTCGCCATTTCAAGAGGAAGAGAGGCGATCATATCAATCGTTTTATCGTAAATCTCTTCCATCCCCTCGCGGATTGAAAAAGGGGGATCAACGTAGATAAAAGCACTCTCGCCCAACGAGGCAAGACGCTTTTTTACGTGAGCCATGTTACTAAAACTATCCCCTTCGACAATTTCGCAAGCCGATGGATCGGTTTGGGCGATATTCTCACGGAGCGTTCGTATCGCATCACGGTCTTTTTCCATAAAAATAATTTTTTTGGCTCCGCGACTGAGTGCTTCAAGCCCGATGGAACCGCTTCCGCTGAACACTTCTACTAAAACAGCATCGATAATATCAAACTGTAACGT
Organism: Sulfuricurvum sp.; assembly: GCF_030691015.1. Taxonomy (GTDB): domain Bacteria; phylum Campylobacterota; class Campylobacteria; order Campylobacterales; family Sulfurimonadaceae; genus Sulfuricurvum. The sequence continues at coordinate 36,620 of NZ_JAUYFF010000002.1, read as the reverse complement.
ATTGAAAAACGACTCCAAGACAATCCCCTTCGAGCTGCGTGTCGTCTCTTTGGAGGGGAGTTTGAGCGTTTTGCCTTTGTATTTTCCGGCAATAATTTTTTTGGTAATAGTTGGATTATTTTTCATAAAATGCCCGTATCGCTTTTAAAATGTTCTCTTTGTACTCCCGCGTCAGTTTATCAATATGACGCTCCAGAATATCAAAGCTCACCCCCTCTTCACTGGAGGGGAATGTCTCCTCTTCAATCGCGACGGGGGCATATTTTTCAGATTCGAATTTTTGATTCAATGCATGGAGCAATTGTGCTTTTGAAAACGGTTTAATCAGATCGGAAGATTCCCCTACCCCGACAACGAAGGTGGGATACTGATCATCATGGATATTTTTGTCACGGATCAGAATATCGCACTGGCGAAGTGAGCTCAGATGCCCTTCTAAAAAAAGTTCCAAGGAACGTTGCAGTAATGGAGAATCACACTGAATAGCTACTTTCACGCCGTTTGCCTTGTACAAAATATTCGATTATTATATAAAGGTATTTTAGCACACTCCTCTCTTGAATTGCGTTAAAATGGTGCCGAATAAAACTTATACTACTATAAAGTTATACACAATGAACCTTTTTTACAAAAAGAGCCGATTAAATTTTGTTTGGACTAATCTATGGGTCGGAATAGCGCTCTCAATATTGGTATTAGGATCAGGAATATGGGTTATTCACAGCGATATTCAATCTCGAGCACTGGAGAGGCTAAAACAGCAGCATACGATAAATCAGTCCCGTATAAATGAATTTCAGCAAACGCAATCTCAAATTCTTAGATCCCTTTCTGAACATATTGACCCCTCTTTATTCTATCATTTTCTCAAAGCCGACACGCACATTATGCAAATACGGTTTATCGATTTAAAGGGGGATGAGAAGATACGATTCGATCGTCTTCGTGATGGGAGTATCCGTCAAACCTCGGCTGATAAACTCCAAAACAAAGCGGATCGCTACTATTTTAAACAATTTGCCGTACTCTCAGAAAACGTCGTTGACTTTTCCGAGTTGGATCTTAACATGGAACACGGCAAGCTTGATACGCCGTTTAACCCTACTCTGCGTGCTGGAATAGCCGTATATGAAAACGGCGTAAAAATTGGAATCATCGTTATCAACTACTATATGCAAGAGTGGATACAACACCTCAAAAGCAACAACGACTCGACTTTTTTTCTCATTGATCAAGACGGCTATTTTTTAATTCATCCCGAACCGACTTGGTCATGGTCAAAATACCGATCTCCCGCTAAAAGCGCCGTTGAGTATTTCCAGCTCTCAGAATCGCATTTTTCTCTCCTTAACGAAAGTGAGTATCGGTGGATCAACGCTGATACCGTTGCCTTCTCCCTCGATCTGAACGGTCAAAAACTTTTAGCCCTTTATCAGCCGAAAGTATCTCCCAATGATATTTTGATCCGCAGACTTGTCCAATTCGGATTGATTATCCTTTTATCACTGCTCCTCATAGTTGTTCCGCTCGTAGGTATGATTCGGTTCAATCTTCATCGTTTCGAAGAAGAGAGGACAAAAAACAAGATTATGCTTACCCATCAGTCTAAACTTGAAGCGATGGGAGATATGCTCGGAGCGATCGCCCATCAATGGCGACAGCCGCTTAACTCGATAGGGCTGATTATGCAAGATTTAGTGAGTGCATTCAACCACAGCGAACTCAATAAAGAGTATTTAAAAACTTCTGAGAAAGGGGTCATGGAGCAGCTGCAATTCATGTCTCAGACGATCGATGCCTTTCGGAACTTTTTTGTCGATGAAAAAAAAGAAGAGCTGTGTAATTTAGTCGAAATCGTCACTGAGATTCGAACACTTTACCTAACGCAGCTTACGACACATGGAATTACGCTGGAAACGGTATGCGCGAAGGGAAATGAACTATTGCATCCATGCCAAGACGAATCAGTGCCGGAGCGATTTAATCTGAGCAGTCATCCTGCCCTCATTAAACAAATTCTCCTCAATCTTATTACCAATGCCAAAGAGGCACTGGATCACTCGCTCAAACGTCGCTCCGCGGATTGCACTATCACCCTCACCCTTTTTGCCTACGATGACACGCTTCGTATCGATGTCAGCGACAGTGCAGGAGGGATCAATGCCCTTACCGCCAAACGGATATTTGAACCCTATTACACTACAAAAGAGATGGGGACGGGGTTGGGACTTACCATTGCCCATACCCTTGCAAAACGACATTTAAAAGGGGATCTTATTCTCCAGCCCCACACAAAAAAAGGGATATCCACTTTTACCCTTACACTTCCCCGTTTTTAATGTTTCTATCAGAAAACAAATGGTTATAATAGATGAGACATCAGCTGTAAAAGGGAAACAATAGAGTGGAAACGTATGATCTTTTTAAAAAATATTCTATTTTAATCGCCGAAGACGATCCCATCGCATTAAATTCTCTCGTCAATATTTTAAAACGCTATTTTAAAAATGTCATTACCGCAACGAACGGCTATGAAGCGTATGACAACGCATTATCTCAAAAAGTCGATATCATCCTCACCGATATGCGTATGCCCTATCAAGACGGTGCTGATTTTATCGAACAACTGAGAGAATTTGATCTTAATGTACCGGTCATATTTATGTCAGCACATACGGATTCAAAAACCCTTCTTAGAGTTATTCCGTTAAACATTACCGATTATTTGGTCAAACCGATCCAAATCGAAAAAGTTCTAAGTCTATGCCATGTACTGCTCAAGAAAAAAGCGGCCCTCTCCGAGGAACAGCATACGGCAAAACATCTCTATCAACTCAACAACGGTGTTCACGTTGATTTAACCCATAAGGTAGTCAGCCATGAGGGTACAATGCTGTTATTGACGAAAAAAGAGTTTGAATTGCTCTCTTTGCTGATTAAAAATAGACACTCGGTTCTAAGTAAGACCCAGATCGAGTACCTATTATGGAGTGGGGAGGTTATTTCCGAGAGCAGTGTTAAAACTCTTGTCAAAAAATTGCGTTCTAAAATCGGTGAAGACGCCATAGAAACCGTTAAAAATTTGGGGTATAAAATCTCCCTTCTAAGCTAAGTCTATCTTCTGAGCATAAAATAACCAAAAAATAACCCTGCCAAGCTACTATACAAGCAATTAGTTATGCGAATATCTGAAATTAGATGATTCAACACTGTAATAAGGGGCAAAAGTGGAATACACACTCAACGATACCGATTTTTTGGTATCACAAACCGATTCAAAAGGGAAAATTATTTTTGCCAATGAGGATTTTTGCAAGATAGCGGGATATACCCTTGAGGAGCTTATCGGCCAGCCTCATAATATCGTCCGCCACCGTGATATGCCCCATGCTGCCTTTAAAGATTTATGGGACACCGTGAAAGCGGGCAAAGTATGGAAAGGGTATGTCAAAAATGCCACCAAAAACGGCGGTTTTTACTGGGTATTTGCCACTGTCTATCCGAATATCGAATGCGGAGAAGGACAAGGGGGCTATATGTCATGTCGACGAAAAGCTTCACCTGCTGAGATCAAAGCGGCAGAAGAACTCTATAAAACAATGCGATAACCAAAGGGCAAAGCAACCATGAACAACACGACAAAAATAATTATTTTATCGGTATTAGGGATTTTAGGTTTGGTTCTGACCATCACGATCAGCTCGGTTTGGATGACATCGGGAGTGATCGTCCTCCTTATGGGAACGGCGATAGCCCTCAGCACTGCTTCGAGTTCGGGGTCTGATACATTCACTCAGCACTTAATCGATTTCCAAGAGCTGATCCAGTTTAAACGCAATCAGCTAAAAGATATCCCTGCGGAAGCGAACAGTATCGAAGAAAAACTAAACCGTCTTGCACAAACGCATGAGGGTATTTTGGAACAGGATATCAAAGTAGCCGGAGAGATGGTTCTCCTCGCCGATAAAGTAAGTCGCGGACACTTTATGTGCCGTGTCGCCAGTGATTCCAAATCCCCACACATCCATCTGCTTCGTAAAACGATGAATGCGATGCTCGATTCGACCGAAAAAAATCTCGATCAAGCGATCAAAGTTCTAGAGTCGTTGAGTGAAGGAAAGTTTTCTACCCGTGCCAATGTCACCGTCGAGGGAAAAATGGCGCAAATGCTTGAGAAAATCAATGCTTTGGGTGTGGCACTGCAATCGATGGAGCAGGAAAACAACGACGCTAAAGCGGTACTCAACAACAATACCCAACAGCTTAAAAATACGATTGAAAGCCTCCGTTCAAAAGAGTTTGTCGAACTCAACGGGATGATCAACACCACCGTAGAGCGGATTCAAAGAGTAGCAAATAAAGAGCATGAACTCTCCGACAATCTCCAAACCCTTGCCGGCAATGCCCAAGAGACCAAACAGATTTTGACCACCATCGGGGATATCGCCGATCAGACCAATCTTCTTGCACTCAATGCGGCAATCGAAGCGGCACGTGCAGGTGAACACGGACGCGGTTTTGCCGTAGTTGCCGATGAAGTGCGCAAACTCGCCGAACGTACCCAAAAAAGTCTCGCTGAAACGGCCGCTACGATTAACATCCTGATCCAAGCGATCAACGACAACAGCGACTCTCTCAACAAAAATATGGATGAGATGATGGATCTGACAACCTATGTCGGGAGTGTCGATGACAAAATGGAAGAGCTTCTTCAATCGATGGATCGATTGCAATAACTACAATACTAAGCTTTTTCCGAGAATTCGTCACTCTCGGATCCCTCTCTTCTTCGATAAATTGATTCAGGTCAAAGACTTCTCTTGCGTAATGCATTACAATCACTTTTATAAATAAAGATCCCCCTACCATCATCCGGAGATACACTAATGCAGACGATTCAACGCGTTATCAAACGAGACGGCTCTGCAGAGCCTTTTTACCCTTTTAAGATCGAAGATGCTATTCGCAAAGCCTTTCAAAGTGTCCATGCATCCCCGGATGAGAGTGTTATTGAAACCATTTTAAATCGCGTCCTGCTCGAACATATTTTTGAAGTCGAAGCAATTCAAGACCTTATCGAACGCTCTTTATTCGATGCGCACTATTTTGAGGTGATGAAATCGTTTGTAACCTACCGCTTTCTACACAAAATGCAGCGCGAACATATTTTGGGGCTGGGAGAAGACACGACGTATATCAACAGCACCCAAAGCGTCGAAGAGTATATTCACAAGTCCGATTGGCGGGTCAATGCCAATGCCAATACCGGCTATTCCAATGCAGGACTGGTGAACAACCTCGCGGGAAAAGTGATCGCCAATTTCTGGCTTGACAAAGTCTATTCTCCTCATGAGGGTGCCGCCCACCGAAACGGCGATATCCACATCCACGATCTCGATTGCCTCACGGGCTACTGCGCAGGATGGAGTCTAAGAGCCCTCTTGAATGAAGGGTTTAACGGAGTACGCGGACGGGTAGAGAGCGCTCCGCCTCGCCATTTACGCGAAGCACTGGGACAAATGGCCAATTTTTTAGGAATATTGCAATCGGAATGGGCAGGTGCGCAAGCATTCAGTTCGTTTGATACCTATCTCGCCCCTTATGTATTTATCGATGCCCTCCCCTATAAAGAGGTGAAAAAAGCGATACGGGGATTTGTCTATAATCTCAACGTCCCCGCACGCTGGGGGCAATCGCCGTTTACAAATGTGACGATTGACTGGGTGGTTCCCGAAGATTTAAAAGAGCAGTTTCCAACCTACCGTGACCACCATCTTTTTGAAGAGATTAGTGAAACGGCACATCATCAACGCAAACTTTATGAGCGGGGCAAACGGGTACTTAAAGAGCTCACCTACGGTGACTTTCAAACGGAAATGAATATCATCAATCGCGCATTTTATGAGGTAATGACCGAAGGAGACAGCGGCGGACAGCCCTTTACCTTTCCGATCCCTACCGTCAATATCACCGAGGATTTCGACTGGTATGGAGAGAACACCGATGTTCTGTTTGAAAATACGGCTAAAATCGGTTCCAGCTATTTTCAAAATTTTATCGGCAGCCAATATATCCGCAATGAATCAGGCGATCTGATAGAAAATCCCCATGCGTACAAACCCGGTGCGGTACGAAGCATGTGTTGCAGACTTCAACTCGATTTACGCGAATTGCTCAAACGGGGGAACGGACTTTTCGGAAGCGCGGAGATGACGGGAAGTATCGGTGTCGTGACGATCAATATGGCCCGATTGGGATACCTTTATAAAAATGATTATAAGGGGTTGATGAGCGCCTTGGACACATTGCTCGATATTGCGTATTCGACCTTGGAGAAAAAGCGTCTTTTTGTACAAGATATGTTTGATCGGGGGCTTTACCCTTATACCGCCCGTTACCTCAAAGGATTTCGAAACCATTTTTCGACCATCGGAGTGAACGGACTCAATGAAATGATTCGCAACTTTAGCGAAAATGATCAAGATATTTCATTGCCGTACGGGATAGAGATGGCACAAAATATCCTTGATCATTTACGGGAACGGATGCGCGAATTTCAAGAATTAAGCGGCAATCTCTACAACCTTGAAGCAACGCCGGCAGAGGGGACGACGTATCGCTTCGCCAAAGAAGACAAAAAACGCTACCCCGATATATTGCAAGCGGGTGAGGGGGAAAATATTTATTACACAAACAGTTCTCAACTCCCCGTCGATTATACCGATGACCCTTTCGAAGCACTGACGCTCCAAGATGAGCTTCAATGCCGTTATACGGGGGGAACCGTGCTCCATTTGTATATGAATGAGCGGCTGAGTTCAGGCGAAGCGTGCCGGGCTATGGTGAAAAATGTCATCACCAATTTCCGTCTCCCCTACATCACCGTAACCCCGACATTTTCAATTTGTCCGCACCATGGCTATTTGAGCGGAGAATATGAATTTTGTCCGAAATGCGATGAGCAAATAGTGAGTCAACACCAACACAAGGAAAACGTATGAAGTCCCATGATATTTTAGAAGTAAGCAAGAGCTTGCGTACACGTTGCATGGTCTATACCCGTGTGATGGGATACCACCGCCCGGTAGAGAGTTTTAATCTCGGTAAAAAAGGGGAGCATAAAGAGCGAACCTGCTTTCATGAATCCTCTAAACGTCATGTTGCCGCTTTATGATATCACCCGCTTTACCCTTCTAGACTACCCCGATATCCCTGCCGCCATTTTTTGGTTTGCGGGATGCAACCTGCGATGCACCTACTGTTATAACCCCGATATTGTTTTCGGCCAAGGAAAACTGAGCGAAGAGGAAGCCCTGGCGTTTTTATCCTCACGGTGCGGATTGCTCGAGGGGGTAGTTCTAAGCGGCGGAGAGTGTACTCTCTACCCTAACCTGATCCCTTTTTGCCGCTCGATCAAAGCGCTTGGATTTAAAATAAAACTCGATACCAACGCCATGCGTCCCGATGTGATTCGTGCGCTAATTCGTGAGAATCTGATCGATTACGCCGCATTGGATTACAAAGCACCCGCATCCAAAATGACCGATATCTGCGGCGGCGGAAGTGAAAAACGGTTTTGGGAGAGCTTTGATATCCTCCGCCAAAGCTCACTCGCGTATGAAGTACGCACAACATGGCATAGCGATTTACTGGAAGCAAAAGAGCTGATAGAGATGGCACAAAAGCTCAAAGCTTCCGGCTATGACGCCCCCTACTATGTGCAACCTTTTCGAAACGGAGTCGAAACCATAGGAGCGTTGGCCCCCATGCACCAACTGAGCGATTTATCGCTGCTGATTGATACCATTTGCATGAGAAATTGACTCAGGTCAAAGGGATGGATACCATAATATTTTATAATAATGTATTCTTTATACTAGGAGTTTACGATGAAAAAAAGTGTAATGGTATTGGCAGTATTGGTTGGATTAGGGTCAACAGCTTTTGCGGCGGAAGACGGTGCGGCGCTTTACAAAAAATGTTCTGTTTGTCATGGAATGCAGGGTGAAAAAGCGGCATTGGGTAAAAGCAAAATAATTAAAGATATGAGTTCGGCAGAAATCATCACTGCCCTCAAAGGATACAAAGACGGCAGTTACGGCGGAGTTTCGAAAGGGCTTATGAAAGGTCAAGTTGCATCTTTAAACGATGCTCAGATTACGGCTATCGCCGCACACATCTCCAAATAATACTCTCCCCCCGCAAGGGGTGATCCATCTTTTAAAAACGGTCTTTCAGATCGCCGTTGTATTTAATATCCCGTTTTGTCGCGTTTTCATCATTCAGCCATTGCGGTAAATCATTACCGACCGCTTCAAGTTTATCGCGTTCCGCATTGAGTTCATCTTCACTGTAGGCAAATGACATATCGGCTGAAATCACGTGTTCCATCTCTTGTATCTTTACCAGCTTTACAATCTCTTCTTCGACACCGCTCCCCTCGATAGTGACAATAATGCGCCCTTTTTCATCGTGAAAATGGTAATCGCAGAAATCGGACGATTTGAAAATTTCGACCACCTCATCGGTAAACTTTGGATTGGTTTGCACCACTATGCTTGAAATATTCACGGTATTCTCCAATAGTAAATTTTATTTTCTTCTCCGGAACCTATAAGGGTATGCTCATCCAAAAAGATCAGCGTATCATACAAGCTCTCTCCCCCTTTGAGCCGCCCGATTTTGTTTTGGGTTTCCAGCTCAAAGACTTGCAACTCATTTTCATCTCCGTCCGTATACACCCCGATTGAGGATGAGGGACTCAGCCCTACGGCGTAGACGAAGAAATTTGTTTCGATGAAATAACTCCCATGCGCCTTATACACCCCGACCCTTCGGTCATGTCCGCCGCTGATAATCGTATTGTTTTGGTATGCAAGTCGATTAATCGCATCGAGATTGATTCCGCTGAGCGTCTTAAGTACTTTGCCGCTTCGTGCCTCTATCTGAACGATTTCACCGCTCTCATCCCCTACGGCAACAAGAGAACGATTGGGACTCAGTGCCATATCTCCGAATACTCCGCCGCCTGCTTGAACTTCATAAAGTCGTTTTCTCGTCTTCACATCCATCAAAACGACGGCATCGCCGGAGAGTCCGAATAGAAGATGATTGGCGTCCACAAATCGGACTTTTTTGATCAACAATCCGCTCGCGTTGCCGATTACCTTCACCAGTCTATTCTCACGCCACAGATAGACGTTACGAAACGATTCGCCGCTCTCAGAGACCATTACGGTTGACCCCGCAAAATGATCCACCGAATAGATTTTCGGTACAAATATTTTTCCGGAACTGCTATGGACGCTCGGAAGAGATATTGAGGAGAGTTTACGCCGTGAAGAGAGATCAAACACATTGACGACACCGGTATCGGTAGAGGCATAGATTTTCCCCTCCCGAACCACCATGTCACTAATCAATCCGTCGGTTTTTAGAATTGCTGCAGGAGGTGTTACCGTTGCAACCGCTTGAACTATAAAAAGGAAAAAGAGAGATAAAAATTTCACGCTACCACCTCTATTGCTCCACTGGGGCATACACCGATACAATAGCCGCAACCGGTACATCTTTCGGGAAGAATTATAGGATTCAACATCCCTTTAAACACAATCGCATTTTCCAGACAGGGTTCTTTGCACGAAAAACAAATCGTCCCGTGATGTGACATGCAGTTCATCATCGTAATTTTTGCATGTCCTTGGATAAATTTCGTCGGATCGCTGAGTACTGTAGGGATACAGGCCTCCAAACATTTATGGCAATCACTGCATCCCGAGATTTTGAAATTCAAAAAAGGGATCCCTTGCGTATCACGATCAATAATCTTCTCTTCGCATGCGCTTACACACATGCCATTACAGGCAAGACATTCATTAAATGTCGTACCCTCCATCACGTAAGGGGGACGGACGATATACTGCGCTTCCTCTTTAAAGAGAGAGGCAATGGCACCGAAAAAACCCCGACGTGCTTCGTGTTCCATCTTTACAAACCGTTTCCGACTTTGACACCGATGTCGAGTTCATCAAGAAGATACGATTTGTTTTTATGCTTTTGCCCTTTTTTATCGGTATAGGCAGGTTTAAAGGTATTCGCCACTTTTAAATCCCCTTTTGTCTGCGGAGCGTGACATGCTGAACAGTTATAACGACCTTGCCACAGCTGCCCTTTCAAATCTTTCTTAATGATTTGCTCATCGCTTTCTGCTTTGAGGTTATCATCATCATCGACCGATACCGCCGGTCTAAAACTGGTAAAGTGACTCTTAGGGATCGGAGTCGCCCCCATATCTTTGGCGATCTCAGGCATATGACACCCGAGACATGAGTTATTGTTTTTGTCGATTTCCCCCAAATCATCGATATCGTGGGGGATCATAGGGGGTGCATTGGTATACGCACGGTCAAACAGTTTCGATGTCCCCGGAGCCTCTTTATTGTAGTTGGTACCGTTAGGGAGTGCCGTATCTTCGGTATAAATATCGACTTTACGTAATCCCAATTGTGTTTCATCCACCTCTGTATTAACAGCATAGAGACTGCTAATGATCAGTGACGCAGCGACTAAGCTGCCGATTAGTAGTTTAGCTTTCATTCCTCATCCTTTGGTTGTTTTGTAAAACTTCGAATAGAAAATCGCAGAGCATCTTCTTGGCAGACATCTACACATCTGCCGCAATTGGTACACTCGCCCATAAGTACACTCTCACTGCTGCGGTTGATCATATGAAGCACCTCTTTTTCAGGGCACACCGTAATACAACTGCGGCAATCAGTACATTTTGCTGCATCGTGCCAAACACGAATTAAAGAAAATTTCCCGATAAGCGAATGGGTAGCCCCAAGGGGACACACATACCCGCACCATCCGTTTTCATGCACCAGCAAATCAAATAAAAAGATTACGGCCAGTGCGCCGCCACCCATACCCATACCGAAGATAAGACCTCGATGCGCCATCGAAATAGGGCTAATAAGTTCGAATACCGCCACACCCATAAGGGCGGAGAGGATTAAACTCAGACCCAGAATCCAATAGCGCAAAGAACGATTCATATAAAATCGCTTTTGCACTTCGGAAAATTTCAAAACTCGACGTAACCATGCCGCAGTGTCGGTAATCATATTGATAGGACAAACCCAGCTGCAAAAAGCACGCCCCCCGATAACCCCGTAAAACAGAGTCACAATTAACGCACCCAGTAATATATCTATCCCCAGACTTGCACCCGTAACGGCTATTTGCATCACGGCATAAGGATCACTCAGGGGAACAACACCCAGCACCGATGAGCTGCTTAAGTTACCTTGAAGCACTTTCCATCCCCATATATTGGCTCCTACATAAAGAACCAAAAGGGATATTTGCGTTAATCGACGAAGGAGTAAGTAGCGATAGTTTTTCATTACAAGCCCCCTTCATCATTCAGTGAATCGAGCGCGCTCTTTTCACTTATTTTTGTTTTGGTCACCTCGATAGAGGCACCCTCTAACCGTTTTTCATCCTCTTTATCCCATCCTTTGATGTAGTGGTCTCCCACTTTCCCCATGGCCAACGCTCTAGGGAGAATATGAATCGCGGCAATCTGGGTAACACAAGCATGTTCGCACAGCCCGCATCCCGTACACTGATCCGGATGAACAACGGGTTTTAAAAAGGCATGCTTCCCGGTACGGTCGTTCTTGGAGTGTTCGATCGTAATCGCCTCTCCTAAAAGCGGACAGGCACGATAGCACGCATCACACTGAATCCCCCATGTTGCGATACATGAGTTCTCATCGACAACCGCCAAACCCATATGTGCTTTGTTGATGTCCAAAACGGCTTTGTTTTTTACATAGCTGGTAACGGAGAGCTCATTGAGCGCACCGCTCGGACATACAGGAACACAGGGAATATCGGTACACATGTAACACGGAACACTTCTTGGCGTAAAATAAGGAGTCCCCATCGGAAGATTGTCTCCCGGGCGTGCCAAAATAAGAGTATCGTAAGGACACGCTTCCACGCACAAACCGCATTTGATACAGTTTTTAATAAATTCCGCTTCATCCAATGCCCCAGGAGGACGCAAAACGAGAGGCGCCGCTTTCACTTCACCCACATAAGCGCTCCAGACCAAAGCCCCCATCGCACTAAGCCCAATCCCTCTAGCGATAGAGAGGAGAAAACGGCGACGTTCATTAGGAGTTTCAGTTTTCATCGTCGTTACGCTTTATAAATTTTGACTGCACATTTTTTATGGTCGATCTGTTTGGAAATCGGGCACGTATGATCCAAACACACTTTATTGATAAATACTTTTTCATCAAACCACGGGACAAATACGAGTCCACGAGGAGGTCGGTTACGGCCGCGTGTTTCAACATGCGCTTTTACTTTGCCTCGACGCGATTCTACCCACACCATTTCACCCCGTTTGACACCGCGCTTTTCAGCATCGGAAGGGTGCATATAACACAACGCCTCAGGAACAGCGCGATAAAGTTCAGGAACACGCATCGTCATCGTTCCGCTGTGCCAATGCTCAAGTACACGACCCGTACATAACCAGATGTCATAGTTTTTATCCGGTACTTCGGTCGGCTCCATATACGGACGGAAGAAGATTTTGGCTTTGTTATCCAAATTCACTTTCGCACTGTTTGTAACCCCTTGCAGATTTCCGGTTGGAATATCCTTGAACGCATGACCGTAAAACGCAAAGGCACCGTTAGCGGCTTTTTTCGCATACGGATCGTATTTCGCGTTGTAACGCCAGAAGGTCTCTTTACCATCCACTACCGGCCATTTCAGACCGCGGACACGGTGGTACGTATCGAAATCGGCATAATCGTGCCCATGCCCGTCACCGAATTTACGATACTCTTCCCACAGATATTTTTGAATAAAGAATCCATACCCTTTGAACACTTTACCGTCACTCCCGACGACATTACGTTTATCGCCCTCAACTTCAGAGTTTTGATACCCTTTTCCTACCGGATCAGGCCATTTGAACGCTTTTGCACGATTATTGGCGAAGAGCACTTCATACAGTGTTGTGCTCTCTTTGTATCCCATCGCTTTGGCTTTATCCATCACGTCAGGCAAGCCGCCATCAAGACCCGGAATTTTTTGTGCTCCCCATACCTCTTTGATCGTAAAGCGTTTGGAGAGTTCAACAAACTGCCAGGTATCGGACATCGCATCCCCCATTGGAGTGACTTGTTGTCTCCAATGCTGCGTGCGGCGTTCCGCATTACCGTAGGCTCCCCACTTCTCATACATCATGGCACTCGGTAAAATCAAATCGGATACTTTTGCCGAAATTCCCGGATAGCCGTCGGAAGTAACAATGAAATTGTCCATCGTGCGCGCCGCTTTAATCCAGTGATCCGCATTTCCCGTATCCTGATACGGATTACAGACGCTGACCCATGCAAATTTTACTTTACCGTCTTCGAGATCACGGTGGATTTGTGTAAAGTGCGATCCCGCTTTTGGATTAATGGTGCCATCGGGAATCGTCCAAATACCCTCTGCCATTTTTCGGTGTGCCGGGTTCATAACGACCATATCCGCAGGAAGACGGTGAGCAAAAGTTCCTACTTCACGCGCCGTTCCGCACGCAGATGGCTGACCTGTAAGGGAGAATGCTCCATTGCCCGGTTTTGCTTGTTTTCCAAGGAGGAAGTGAACCATATAGGCTTGTTCATTAACCCATGTTCCGCGCGTATGCTGATTGAATCCCATCGTCCAGAACGTCAAACATTTACGTTTTTTCTCGATATAGAGATCGGCCATTTTTTGAAGTTTTGCTTTGTAATCGGCAAGACTTTCATCCGCATCCCCTTTCGAAACTTTGGCGACGTAATCGAGAGTGTACGGTGCAAGCCCTTTTTTAAACTCTTCAAAGGTGATTTTCCAATGTTTGTTCGCATCACCGGTGTTTTTCATCTCCAGCGTATCGCCCTCTTTGTAACCCAAATACCCTAAACTAACCCCCTCATCGGCGGTGAGTACTTTGGATTTTTGTTTCGCTGCCGTATCGAGCTCTTTTTTACCGTATTTCGGATGATTGATATCTTCTCGAAGACCGTATCCGATATCTACAGGACCCGTTGCAAAGACGATATTTTTATCCAAAAATTCTTTGTCCATCGCTTCGGGATGATTGTAGACAATTTCACGTGCGATGTAATTCCAGATTGCCAAGTCGGTATTCGGCTTAAAAATGATTTCAACATCGGCAAGGTCCATTGTGCGGTGTTTGTAGGTTGAAAGAACGACTACCTGTACTTTATCGGGATTGCTGAGTTTACGATCACTGACACGTGACCAAAGAATAGGATGCATCTCCGCCATGTTTGAGCCGAATGCGACGATTGTTTCGGCGAGTTCAATATCCTCATAACAGCCTGATGGCTCATCCGCTCCAAATACGTTCATGAATCCCGTAACGGCAGAAGCCATACAAAGGCGGGCATTCGGATCGATGTTATTAGTACGGAAACCCGCTTTCATCAATTTGAGTGCGGCATGCCCTTCCATCGCCGTTTGCTGACCGGAGCTGAACATCGCGATACCGGTCGGCCCTTTCTCTTTGAGAGCTGATTTGATGTGTATTTCCATCTCATCAAACGCACGCTGCCAGCTGATCGGTTTAAATTTACCCTTCTTATCAAACTCACCTTTATCATTCATACGCAACAACGGCTGCGTGAGACGATCGGCACCGTACATGATCTTGGCGTTAAAGTACCCTTTGATACAGTTAAGCCCGCGATTGACCGGAGCCAACGGGTCCCCTTTGACCGCGACGATGCGGTCATCTTTGGTTGCCATCATAATTCCGCATCCCGTTCCGCAAAAGCGGCATGCTGCTTTATCCCAACGCCATCCGGCTTGCCCTTGGAGCGCTGCCGCTTCTACCTTGGCAGGAACTGCCATTCCTATTGCTGTTGCGGCGGATGCCGCAGCGGCACTTTTTAAAAATTCTCTTCTATCCAATGACATAAAAGCCTCCTTAGTGGAATCACTGTTATCCATAGTTATTTATGAACAACTAACGTTACCTTGATGCTATGATATAACTCATGCACTTCAACCATTATAAAGATATTTAAAAGGAAAGATATTGACTTAGGTCAAGAAAAGTGAGCGGTGAAATGCCGATTAGGCATTTCGAATAGAATTAGCTTTTTCGAGGTTGTTTTTCAGTTTTTTAAGACGCATGGAGGTTTGATGCAACTCTTCGCTTACTTGGATCATCACATCTTCATTTTGCTCCAATATCGCTTCGGCTTCGGGAGTGGAGCCCACTAAAACCAACGTAGCGGCTTCACTTTTTTCTACGGCATCGGCAGCGCTTTGGAGTGCTTCTTCAACATTCCGTAAAAAATACTCAATATGGGAACACGCGACATCGAGTTCATTTCCCCGACACTCTAAATTTTTTACACCGCTTATCATTTGTGAATGATCCAAGAATTTGTCAAAATTTCGTTGGATTTCCAATGTCGTACGAGCCATATAAAGGATAATACCAAACGATATAAACGCTAAGAAAATCTGAATACGATGCGCCAACAGACGTTTTCCCATCATAGCATCTTCGTATTGGCTCACGGCCTTATCCATTAATGACAAGGTTTGATCTCCATTATCATAGATGGTTTTTAAATCAAACAGGTTGTGATCTCCCTGTAAATAGCGGTCGATCAATCCCCCCATTCGGTTCCAATGGGCATGCACTTCCATCATCGTTTTATCAATCTCATCATTTGAAAATCCGCGATAATCCGATGCTGCCATATTGAGTTGCTTGAAATTATTATCAAACTCGGCACGGGCACTTTCAAGACGCTCATACGCCCCCTCTTCATCTACCAGCAGACGATGAAGCTCCAGTACGGTACGCTGCGAGAGCATTCTTTGTTTTCCGGCGGTATTGATCACTTTCGCATCCAGTTTTTGGCTGGAGTTAAGCCAAATATCGACTAATATAATAGTGATAAGATTGATAGATAAAATAGCGACCATCCATCGAATTTTAGTGGATATCGATTGCATTATATAGCCTCCTTGAAGTAGTGGGATAAATCCTCTTTTTTTAATACGATTGTTTTCTGGTTTTCTTCAGAAATCAACCCTAAACGGATAAATTTTGCCAAAACACGTGAAAGTGTGGCGGGCTGAATATTCAGGCGGTAGGATATCTCCTGTTTTTTAAGACTGTTATAGAGGGGCAAATGATCATGGAGCATTTTAGCTACTTTGGCGGTAACGTCATACACCATCCCCATACTGATCATACAATCTACCATCTGCTTTTGATCGGCTAAAAGATTCACCAAATTGATGAGCAATTGATTCTCTTTTTGAACCACTTCTTTAAAAAGTTTTAAATCAAAAGAGATCACTTCACTCTGAACCATAAATTCTATATTACTAAAACAGCTGATACTATCGCATTTTAGCGAACCTATATTAGTTAATAACGTTTGATCGGATAAAGAATAGAGAAAAATTTCACTCTCGAATCGGTCTACTTTGTAAAACTTAGCCTCACCGTGTATTAAAAAATAGACTCGATTAAGATCATCTTCTTCATACACCAAAATTTCGGATGCCCCGTATAATTTATACTTAGCCGTATTATTTAATAGGATCAATGAGGCGGGGTCACTGTGATCAAAAAAATGGAGCCGCTCTGTTAACAGCATACCGCATTCCCCTTTTTATTATTTTAAATTATAGTAGCACAAGGCTACCCCTATCGGCTTGATTTATATCAAGTGCTTTGGGCAGTACGATACGTTACTATTGAATTCTAAAGTTCTCTAAAAAGGTTCAAATTATGTTACGAGACCCCTTCGGTAGAGAAGTGACCTATTTGCGAGTATCCGTTACCGAGCGGTGCAACTTCCGTTGTCGCTATTGTATGGCTGAGAAACCCTTTAGCTGGGTTCCCAAAGAGAATCTTCTCAGCTATGAGGAGCTCTTTGCCTTCATTAAGATCGGTATCGACAGCGGTATCCGCAAAATCCGTATAACCGGCGGAGAACCGACAACGAGAGAAAATCTCGATGAATTGATTTCGATGATTCACACGTATGCTCCCGAAGTCGATATCGGTCTCACGAGCAACGGCTATCTCCTCCCCGCGATTGCCCATAAACTCAAACGTGCGGGATTAAAGAGGATAAATATCTCCCTCGATTCACTGGAAACGGAAACCCTTCATTATATTGCCCAAAAAGATGTTCTATCTCAGGTACTAAAAGGGATTGAAGCGGCCGTTTCAGCAGGACTCTCCGTGAAAATCAACAGTGTCATTTTACGGGGCATTAATGAGCATGAAATCACAACGTTGTTTGATTATGCCAAAGAGATCGGCGCACAAATACGCTACATTGAATATATGGAAAACAGCTATGCCTCCAATACCATTTCGGGACTGCGCAGTGATAAAATTCTCGAAACTCTTTCGCGCCATACACCCTTTACCTCCGTCTCAAGTATAAAGTCAGGGCCGGCCAATCTTTATGAAACATCGGACGGCTACCGTTTCGGAACGATTGAGCCGCATCGTCACGACTTTTGTGCGACATGTGATCGTCTTCGCCTAAGTGCGGAAGGCGATCTGATCGGATGCCTCTATTTCGAGGGAGCCAAAAATATTAAAGAGGCTATTCGGTGCGGAGACACCCGAGAAGCAGCCAAAATTTTGGCGGCAGTCGTCGATAACAAGCCTGAAAAAAATCTCTGGGGAGTTGATACAAATGAGGTTTCTTCCCGTGCTTTTTACCGTACCGGAGGATAAAATAGTATGAATAAATTTCATATCAGAATAGGTTTGATTTTATTGGGTGTTGTCATCGGTATATGGAATTTTTACATTTTAGGGATCGAATGGGTAGCCTATCATGAGACAAAACGCTCTTACTCTCAAACACGCGCATTGATTCAGTTTTCACAAAGTGTAGGTGATTTCGTCCATGAATCTCAAAAAGAGCGGGGGTTAAGTGCCGCATACCTTGGATCAAATGGAGATATGCAGTTTAAATCGAGTTTGATGAAACAGCGGCTTATCAGTGATAAAAAGTTTTTAGCACTCCTTCAGAGAATAAGAACCTTAAGCCGCTACTCTTTACCGGAGAAGTTCCATCAATCCATTAAAACATCTATCGACAAACAAAGGCAACTCGGTGATATCCGTGAACAGGTCATCAATCTTGAGATCACTGCCTCCGAGGAGATCGATTTCTATACCGAATTGAATGCAAATTTTCTAGGATTACTCCCATTATCGGCCAAATCAGCACCGACCCGTGAGATTGCACTGCGCTTATACGACAACACCTTGCTCGTAGAATGTACAGAAAAAGCAGCCATCGAGCGAGGTACTCTCGCCAATGTTTTTGCAGCCAAACGATTTGATCCCGGTATGTACGAAAAAGCGATTTCGGTGCATGCCATCCATCAAAGTTGTAAGCAATCGTTCTTTGACAAAGCATCCAATAACGAACGGACGTTATACAATGCTTTTTTTTCCCATAAATTATTCCAAGATTCTCATCGCATTTATGAACAAGCCCTCAGCGGTAATTTTTCGATGGGAGCCACAAAATGGTTTAACCATATGACGGTTAATATCGATCACTTAAAAACACTGCATGAAAAATTTGATCAGCTGCTCGAAGAGGATTTATCCCAATTAGAGAAAAAAACGCTTTTGAAACATGAAATTTTTTTAGTCGGCTCTTTTACGTACGGATTTTTTATGCTTTTAGGGGCAATTTATTTAGTTCAGCAAATGTTTGCCATGATCAATACCTTGCGAATATCTTCGGTCGTTTTTGACTCCAATGAAGGGGTATTGGTTGCCGATATAAACGGAAAAATCATTCGGGTCAATCCGGCATTTGAGGCAATCAGCGGCTACAGCGAATCGGAAGTTTTGGGCCTCACTCCGGCACTCTTAAAATCAGGGCTTAACAATAACCAGTTTTATAAAGATATGTGGAATTCGCTCATTAACAAAGGATTTTGGAACGGGGAAATCTACAATCGTCGTAAGAACGGAGAAATTTATCCGGAATATTTAAGCATCTCCGCCGTACGAGACGAATATCGAAAAATCACCCATTATGTAGGCATTTTTTCCGATATAACGGCTAAAAAAGAGAATGAAGAGCGAATCTATCGATTGGCCTTTTACGATCCCCTGACACAGCTCCCCAACCGCCGATTGCTTCTGGAACGTTTGGAACATGCTCTCCTAAAAAATGAAAGAAATCAAACCTACAGTATGGTGGCGTTTATCGATTTGGACAATTTTAAAATTGTTAACGATACCAAAGGACATCTCGTAGGCGATGACTTATTAAAAGAAGCGGGAAACCGTCTCCTCGAAGCGACACGTGGTGAGGATACCGTAGCCCGTTTAGGGGGGGATGAGTTTGTTATTTTGATTGAAGATTTAGGCTCTTCTCGCGATCATGCTTTCAAAATCGCATCCGATATCGGGAGCAAAATATCTCTCTCACTTCAAAAACCGTTCGAAATACACGAAGAGCTATTTTTCATCACTGGAAGCATCGGGATTGCAATTTTACATGATTACAAACAGACCGTAAATGAGATTTTAGCGCAGGCGGATACGGCCATGTATAGTGCCAAAGAGTCGGGGAAAAATACGTTTCGTTTCTTCGATTCCGCACTTCAGCAAAAAATGTTGAAAAAATTAGAGTGCGAAAAAGTACTCTTTAATGCACTGGAAGAGAACCAGTTTCAACTCTTTTATCAGCTTCAATACAACCATCAAAACGAAGTAAGCGGAGCAGAAGCGCTCATTCGATGGTTTCATCCGGAGAGAGGGATCATCTCCCCCACCGAATTTATCCCGATTGCCGAAGAAAACGGTTTTATAACGGAAATAGGAAAGTGGATTATAGCCGAAGCATGCAGAACGCTCCAAGAGTGGAGTCATGATTCTCACCAAAAAAATTGGACTTTGTCGATCAATATCAGCCCGAAACAATTTTTGGACGAATCGTTTACGACCGTATTATTAGAGAATGTAACTACCTACTCAGTCTCTCCTTCGCGCCTTCGTTTGGAAGTGACAGAGTCATTGCTGATCAATGATATTGAAAAAATTCAGAACATTATGCATCGTCTTAAATCACATGGATTTACATTTTCTCTTGATGATTTCGGAACAGGCTATTCATCCTTATCCTATCTGAACAGTTTTCCTTTTGATGAATTAAAGATCGATCAGTCGTTTATCCGAAATATGAACAATGATTCGCATGCTTCTGCGCTCGTCCGTGCCATCATTACCATGGCGGAAGTCCTTGGATTGGAGATTGTAGCCGAAGGGGTTGAACTATCGGAACAACATACGATCCTCCAATCTATCGGCGGTATTCATTATCAAGGGTATTTATTTTCAAAACCTTTATCCAAAGATGATATGCACGCTATGCTCTTGAATAATCATTCAGATCTTTGACCTATATCAAAGACATTACCCTCACAAACATCTATAATTGTCGTACCATAAAAAAACCTTCCCCCATCAGGGGTTGGTTCAAACAGTACAGCAAAAATGACCTCCTTCATCTAGCTTCGATTCAAAGCACTGTACTGTTTGACCCAACTCCTCAATATGATCCGCTAACGTTCCCAGTATTTTGTAGCGGTTAGCAACCTCTTGATTTGAGGAGCGATTGCACTCTCCGTTGTACTGACTACCCATACTTTTTTACTCATATAACGGATGGCATCCTTAAAGTCATCCTCGATAAGAGACAAAAACGGCTCATGCATAAAACACTCTTCAAACAGCTCTTTTTCTCCGTTAAACACCTCTTCTTCCACGCTGCATTGTGGAAGAGTCACATCAGAAAGAGAAAGGGTCGAACCTGTATCCAATTGTGCCAAAAACCATAACGACAAAAACTCTATGGTATAACGATTTAGCCTGTGCATTGAAAATAATTCAAAATTCTCATATCCGCTCATCTCATATTCTCGTATGATAAGTTCCAGCACTGCTGAAAGATGTTCCAACGGAACCATTTCAAAAAGTTCTCGCCCGACGCCTGTGCCATGGGTATGTTCGGCTCCGATATAGATACGAACCCCTTTATCTGCCTCACCAAAATTTCCGGTACGCAATCCGATCAGCCCGATATCGCAATGCTGATGCCGGCTGCACCCTTTTGCACACCCTGATATACCGACTTGAATACGATGTTTTTTAATGGCTTTCAGAGGAAGCAGCGCGGCTTCGTCTTTGATATTCCAAAAGGAATAAGGACAATAATGACTTCCGGCACACGCAACAACCGTTTCACTCTCTTTGAGAGAGCCAAAAGGCACCGTAGGTTCAGGAAGACCTATTAGGTAGAGGTTATGATCCGTACTCAAACGCACTTCTCCCCCGCATGCGTCGACAAACGCTGCAATATTCAAGAGCTCTTCAGGAGTGATACGTCCAAAATCGGTTTCGTAACAAAACGCATAGCTTCCGTTGTTGAGCCTCTCATACTGACTAAATTCCCTCTTTTGGAGTACCAAAGTTCCTTCAGATTCCCACGATGTTTGATACACCTGCGCGATATGCTCTTTAAACGTATCCAATCCGATATCTCCAAGAAGATAAAAAAGACGGGTACGGGAGCGGGTGAACCGTGATCCGTGTTTGTTAAATGTTTCAACAAATGCACTAAAAAAAGAGACAACCGCTTCAGGGGGCAAAAAAATATCAGCACTGCGGGCAACCTCGGTATTTTTTCCCCCCATGTAGACATTAAAACCGAATCGATCCTCTTTCTTTGCTAATGCAAAATAGAGATCGTTGGCAAAAAACGAGCTAACATTTGCTGAAGTTCCCGAGATACCGGTAGACAATCTGCGCGGCAACATTCCCACAAGATGAGGCGTTTTTAAAAAATACTTCTCCATTTGCATAATCAGAGGATATGTCTCAATCACACTAAAGCGGCCTTGTCCGTCATAAACATCGGTAACGATATTGCGAACATTATCCCCAAACGTTTGCCACGTAGAGATCCCCAGTGCATTAATCTGTTTATAAACGCTAAGGACATTTTCACTGCTCAACCCATGCAACTGTATCCCGGAGCGTGCCGTCAGAATGATCTCAAGCGCATGACTTTTAACGATCTCGGCGATAGCTATCAATTGCGCCGTACTAATCCGACCGGCAGTAATACGTAGTCGAAGGGTATATTCTTCATCCGCCAACGGATTATTAAAGATACCGAAGTCCTGCAGATAAAAGCTGTCTCCCTCGCTGATAGCGTTAAAATCGAGTGCTTCTATTTGTGGATAATACTCAAAGGGGGAAAGGGAAGCTTTATGCCGCTCACGTTTATTTAATCTTTTTTCACTCACGTCTATCCTTTTGTCTAAAAAAAGTGTAAATAACTTGTCAAAATTTGTGATTCTGCAGGCATCTTAAAATTATCAGAGTATAACGCATACACCGTTTTCAAATCATTGATTTATGTCAAGAGAATTGCTCCCTAAAATTTCTATAATATAAAAATTATATTTTCGATCCATTTTAAAGGATACATGATGCATTCAAGTCCGTTATTTTTTCAATCTGTCCCCAAAATAACTCTTTATGACCCGCTCTCCGAGATGCTCGGAGCTGCACAAAAAGGGATAGTGCACTACGAATATGGCGATGTTGTCAAATTAGCCGGACACTCCTGCCCAACAGTTGCGGGAGCATATCTCATGCTTCTCAAAGGACTAACTCTTTTATACGGTGATAAAACTCCCGTTCGAGGTGAGATTCGTGTCACGATCAAAGGGAATCTCGGAGAGGGTGTCGTAGGGGTCATCGCCAATGTAGCTTCCATGATTACGGGTGCAACAGATACGGGAGGATTTCACGGATTGGGCGGAAAATTCGATCGTCGCAACCTCCTCTTTTTTGGACCAGAGATGATAGAAGATATGGTATTAGAGCGTCTTGACAGCGGTAAACGTGTTGTATTAACCTACAATCCGACCATTGTCCCCATTGATCCGCAAATGGCATCTTGGCTCCAAATGACACTCTCAAATCAAGCAGATGAGCAGATATCCGAATTGTTTCGATCCGCATGGCAAGAGCGGGTAAAAACGATTCTGATCGATTTTGCAGAAGATCCCCGCCTTATACAAACACGTATAAGCGATCAAAGAGAAGCCGAATGAATAAACTGTTGATCATACTTTTCACGGCACTTGGGGTATACGGAGCCGAGGGATACAGCGTCTACCAGAAACACTGTATGCAATGCCATGTCGAAATAATGGAGAAAAAAGAGGTGATGAGAGTGCTTCACACCCTCAAAGCTCCCCCGATGGTCGAAGTCTCCAATCGCCTCAAAGAAAATATCGTTATCAGCGACGATGATGACGATGTCAAACGGCGTGTTATTATCGCATTTATAAAAGACTACATCGAAAACCCGAGCGTCCAATACAGCATGTGCCATCCGATGGCAATTGAAAAATTCGGGATTATGCCCTCGTTAAAAGGGAAACTCAGCGAAGAGGAGCGCCAAGCCGTTGCGGAATGGGTGCATGATCGCTATAGCGGTGTTGCGTTTAAATAATTACGACTGCAATAAATAGTGCTCGATACTGTAGCGAAGATCTTCGTCCATATCCATCACACTCTCCAGCATCCACTTCAGATAGGCGGGGTCTTTGAGGGCGATCTCTTCGATCCTCTTTTTGGCGTATTTCCCAAACGGCAAACGGCTCAGAAGAACATGGCTTTTGGATATCTCGATCAGCTTCTCAATATCCGCCAAATCGAGAAGATACTCCAAGACCATTTTCGTATGGAGCGCGTCACTTAGAGCATGATGAGGAACGAGCGATACCCCATGCTCTTGAAACACCCTCCCCTCCTCACGATAGAGTCTCAGCTCATACCGTAAAAATTGAAGACTATACCCCTCCAAATCATCCATCAGCGATTTGGAACATTTAAGGGTATCGATAACGCTCCCCTGCCATGTCACTCCCTCTTTTTGGAGCATCGAAAGTTCAAACGGGGCATTATGCGACACTAAAATATTCTCAGGAGTATTGAAGCTTTTGAGTTGTTCGGCACTAAAGGATTGGGAAAATGAGGGAGCATCACTCACCATCTCATTCGTGATTTGATGGATCGCCGAAGCGGCGGGAGGGATTTTTTTTCCGGGATTGATCAACTCAAAATGGGTGGATTTCCCCTCAATAATCCCCAGAGCGCAGATTCTGTCTTTGACCTCTAACCCTGTTGTTTCCGTATCGAGAAAAATCACGTTCTACTCGGTCGGAAAAGATTTAAGTGTCGCCATTAGATTATGATAGTGCTCTAACGTACGGAAGCTTTTTTCAAAACGCCACCCCAATACAAACGCGATAATATCTCTCTTCAAGGGTGCACTCAGTTTTTCGGCACGTCCGTAATAGGCCAGTGAAATATTTTTATTTTTGACTTTAGCCTCTTTATCGTAGATAATCGCAATGATTTGCGCGTATTTACCCTCTTTAATGCCCCCTAAATCATCATCGCCTAGCGATAATCCCGAGAGGTTAATCGCTTTAAACTCAAACAACGCATCAAACTCTCCGACTTTGGTATGAATCCCCAGTTTTAGGTACAGCTCTTCGAGTGATTTGAGGTTGCTTTTGCGTTCTAACTCATAGCTGGAGATCTGTGCCGTCAGGTTTTTCAGACGATCGAGTGCCGAACTCACATTTTCTCCTTCGAGTATCGCTATATTTTGATAATTTTAACCTATGTTGACTTATAATATCAAACTTTTATACTTGTGGGAATTTAATGGACTATTTACGAATTCAAGGGCCGACTAAACTTAGCGGTACCGTTACCATCTCCGGCGCAAAAAATGCCGCATTACCACTTATTACCTTGGCACTTTTAGCCCATAATCCGCTAAAAGTCACCAATATGCCCGAAGTAGCCGATATTAAAACCCTGCTAAAACTTCTCCAAAACCTCGGTGCCAGCTGTTCATTAGAGAACCATGTCCTCAATGTAGACACCTCCACCGTTAGCCACACGATGGCAAACTACGATATCGTTAAAACGATGCGCGCCTCTATTCTCGTCCTTGGACCGCTCCTTGCCCGTTTTGGACATTGTGAAGTCTCTCTTCCGGGTGGCTGCGCCATCGGTCAACGCCCGATCGACCTTCATCTTAAAGCACTAGAGCAAATGGGAGCACAGATCACGATCCATGCAGGATACGTCCATGCCGTAGCCCCTGAAGGTCTCAAAGGTGCCCATATCATCTTCGATAAAATCACCGTTACCGGAACGGCCAACATCGTTATGGCGGCGGCACTAGCTCACGGTAAAACCGTCCTTGTCAACTGTGCTAAAGAGCCTGAAGTGGTTCAACTGTGCGAAATTCTCCGTGATAGCGGTATCGACATCAACGGAATCGGGACACCTGAACTTACCATCATCGGTACAGGGGGCAAAACCATCGAGATGGTTGATTTTGAAGTTATCCCTGATCGTATCGAAGCAGGAACCTATCTCTGTGCAGGTGCTATCACCAATTCTACGATTACGCTAGAGCGTGTACGCCCCGATCACCTCGATGCCGTCACGGCAAAGTTAGAGCAAATGGGATGCCGCGTCGAGTGCGGAGAAAATACGATGACGATTCATCCCGCAACCGAACTCAAGCACGTCGATATTATCACCCAAGAGTATCCGGCATTCCCGACCGATATGCAAGCACAATTTTTAGCTCTTGCTACGATTGCCAAGGGAGCCAGCACCATCGAAGAGCGATTATTCGAAAACCGCTTTATGCATGTCAGTGAATTGCAACGTCTTGGAGCCGAGATCAAACTCAGCGGTCATACTGCCACCGTTATCGGGCCGTGTGAACTTGCAGGTGCCGATGTCATGGCAACCGACTTGCGCGCTTCGAGCGCACTCGTACTTGCCGCTATGGCAGCAGAGGGGACAACAAATGTCCACCGTATCTATCACCTTGATCGCGGATATGAAGACTTAGAAGGAAAATTACGCGCATTGGGCGCAAAAATTGAGAGATTAAAAGAGTAAAAATGAAATGGGATCTTAAAGATCCCCCTCGATCACTTTTTGGAACGTACCGTAATAGACATTTTGCATCTCGGCAAGATCCATTTTCACATCATTCACCGCAAATACTTTTCCACCTACGCTACCGATTTTCGCACACGCTAGCGTACCTACCATCGCTTCGAACGCAGCACAGTTTTCAGGTGCAACTTCGATAATGGCGCGAGACATACTCTCAGCAAAAATATCACGAGAATCGGTTACAGAGATTGTCGCTTCTACCCCTTTATCACTCACACATGCCATTTTGGCGAGTGCAATCGCGACACCGCCCGAACTACAATCTTTTGCCGCTGAAAGAAGCCCTTTTTTATTCGCTTCGATAACGAGGTTCCATAATGCCCGCTCTTTATCGTAATCGATGGCCGGGATGGTTCCCGCTACGACGTTGTAAAGCTCTTTCATGTAAAGTGATCCGCCGAATTCCGAACGGCTTTCACCGACAAGATACAATGTATTTCCCTCTTTTTGGAACGCAGACATCAATACTTTGTTTTGATCTTCATTCACTCCGACCATCGCGATCGATGGGGTTGGGAATACCGACTTGCCGTTGGTTTCATTATAAAGCGATACGTTCCCGCCGATAACAGGGGTATTAAGTTCAGCACACGCCTCTTTAATTCCCAAACACCCTTGGCCGAACTGCCACATTACTTCAGGGTTCTCAGGGTTTCCGTAGTTGAGACAATCGGTGATCGCTTTGGGAGTTGCACCGCTCATCGCGACGTTACGACCGCTCTCGATAACCGCTGCCGCCGCTCCTGCTTTCGGGTCGATGTAGCAGTAACGGACGTTACAGTCGGCACTCATCGCCAACGCTACACCGTTCTCTTTGATCCGAATAACGGAAGCATCGAGTTCGCCACCCTTTTTGACCGTATTGGTTTGTACCATTGAATCGTACTGCTGATAAATCCAATGTTTATCGACCACTTCCATTGAACTGATCAGTTTTTCAAATGCGCTCTGATTATCTACCGCCTCGAAATCAGAAAGTTTAACCTTTGCGATCTCATCAAGATAAGCCGGACGAGACATAGGACGATCCAAGATCGGAGCCTCTTCGCTCACCGGATCAACAGGTACTTCCGCACATTTTTCACCGTGCCAGAAAAGCTCCATGTTCCCCGTCGCCGTTACTTCACCGATAACCGCGCAGTCGAGATCCCATTTTTCGAAAATATCGATGATCGCCTGCTCAGTCCCTTTACGCGCACAAATCAACATACGCTCTTGAGATTCAGAGAGCATAAACTCATACGGCATCATCCCCTCTTCACGAGCAGGAACCTTATCAAGATGCATAATCATACCGCTACCTGAGCGTCCCGCCATCTCAAATGAACTCGACGTTAGTCCCGCCGCACCCATATCTTGGATACCGACAACGTAATCGGTTTTGAAGAGTTCCAAACACGCTTCGAGGAGAAGTTTTTCGGTAAACGGATCACCCACTTGAACTGTCGGACGAAGCCCTTTGGATGCTTCGGTAAAGCTGTCCGAGCTCATAACCGCACCGCCGAGACCATCACGTCCTGTTTTAGACCCGACATAGATAACCGGATTGCCGATCCCCTCTGCTTTTCCGTAAAAAATCTCATCGCTTTTCGCTAACCCGAGAGTAAACGCATTAACAAGGATATTACCGTTGTAACACTCATCGAAACTCGTCTCCCCACCGATAGTCGGAACTCCCATACAGTTACCGTATCCGCCGATACCCGAGACGACACCGCGTACTAAATAGCGTTGATGAGCACTGATATCGTCTTTGTTCAATACATTACCGAAGCGTAGCGCATTAAGATTGGCGATAGGGCGTGCGCCCATCGTAAATACGTCACGCATAATTCCGCCGACTCCCGTCGCTGCCCCTTGATACGGTTCAATAAAACTCGGGTGGTTATGGCTCTCCATTTTAAAAACCGCCGCATACCCGCCGCCGATATCGATAACTCCCGCATTTTCACCCGGCCCTTGGATAACCCACGGTGCTTTAGTCGGAAAACCGCTCAAATGTTTTTTAGACGATTTATAACTGCAGTGTTCACTCCACATTGCCGAAAAAATTCCGATCTCAACGAGATTTGGTTCACGTCCGAGGATTTTTTTGATGTGATCATAATCTCCAAGTGAAAGTTTATGCTGTTTTAGAACTTTTTCGATATCTGGAAGGGGAGTGCTCACGGCAAATTCCTTAAAATAGTAATAGTAACGCGATTATATCAAAGGGGAATATTCATCCATCTTAAAGCTACTATAATTTCAAATACTTCCTTCAATATTACCATTGTTACCGTTTATTAACTAAACATACTTGACATATAAAGGCTCAAGTTATATAATTTTTCTACCATTTTAAATTTTAAAATGGAATCAAATTATCCTTAAGGAGCATCCCATGTTGCTAACACGTTTTGATCCGTTTAGAGAGTTTGAAAGACGCTTTAACGGTTATTTACCTGCCGATACAAAAGAAGCGGCAAATGTTACCAGTTTCAGTCCGGCTGTCAATACACGCGAAGATGAGCAGGGATATCATATCCATGCCGATTTACCGGGAGTAGCAAAAGAAGATATACATATTGATCTCAAAGACAATGTTCTGACTTTATCGGGAGAACGTAAACACAAAAAAGAGGTGAATGAAAAAGACTTTTATAAATTGGAAAGTTTCTACGGAAAATTTCAACGCAGTTTCACCGTCCCTGACGATGCGGATATGGATCACATTGATGCAACGACAGAAAATGGTGTTCTCAATATTATGATTCCCAAATCAGCCCCCAAAGAATCTAAAAAAATTGAAATCAAATAAGGAGATTATGATGAATGGGATGAAAATTTTTATCTCATCATTACTGGCAGTCGGATTTTCTGCCGCTTCATTGTTTGCCTCAAACGCTTCGGCTTCAACACCTCAAAAGTGTGAGTTCGGCTGTCCGTTTTGGGAGATAGAAGAGATGGAAAACTTTTTTAACCGCCCGATTCCGCGCATGAGCAGTATGTACAGTGCTGCAAGGATGAAAGAGAGTAACAAAGCCTACCTCATCAGTATCGATCTGCCGGGGATGGATAAAAAAGATATTTCGATCGAAACATCAGGAAATAGATTAATGATTTCGGGAGAACGGAAAGAAGAATCAGAGAGTAAAGAGGGGTCGAAAAAATCGTATCGGCGATTCAATCAGAGTTTTTCACTCCCTGATGATGCCAACCTCGAAGCGATCAGTGCCACATCCACTAACGGCGTACTAAAGATCACCGTTCCTAAAACAGGGAAAAAGGTATCTAAAAAAATTGAGATTAAATAAGGTCAGTGAAAACTATATTCTTTCTCGGTACGGATATTTTTTTTGAGAGAAAAAATATCGATATAGGTGATCGCACTCACTTCGTAGCTCTTTTTTCCATGAGGGAGGTGGACGCTAAACTCATCCCCTTCCTCTTTTCCGAGCATTGCACGCGCCAGTGGTGAGTGAACTGAAATAAGTCCGTTTTCTGGCTCACTCTCCAACGTCCCGCAAATACTATAGGAAAATTCCTCTTCCGTGTTCACATCCATAATCGTGATCGTTGCACCGAAATGAGCGCGGGAGTGATCGAGGTGTGATGGGTCAATCATTTGGGCTTTTTGAATCATCGAATTAAGATAAAAGAGGCGCTTATCGATATGACGCAATTTCTCTTTAGCCGCATGATACTCCGCATTTTCACTTCGATCTCCCAGTTCCGCCGCACGCTGTTTTTCGACATTGACACGGGGTTTTTCGACATCTTTGAGATATTTGAACTCTCGCAGGAGTTCATCATACCCTCTAGGTGTCATCGGTTCATTTTGACTCATTAATTCATTCTCTTCCATACATCTATTTTTAATGATCATTCATTCTTTTATTCTAGAAAATATATCGTATATCAACTTGCTTTGGAGCATAAATAATCGCTATTATCTCGTTTAACTCCAAGTCCCTCTCCAAAACGCAACGAATTTGCAACTCTAAAATGAAATAATTCTAAAATGGAAAATATTAATAAAGACCTTTATGCTCTTGTCGATGAAATCATCCAAGAGCTAAAACACAATAACTTACCGCCCATACCTGAAAATTTCAGGTTTTATTTTGATAAGCTCTTAGAGACTAAAAATGATGCTTTACGTCATAAAATCACTTCCATTAGCCCCCGTTTTGATGAAAAACTCCATAATGAATTTGAGTATGAGCGGTCACTAAACCAAGGTACAAAAGCCGTTAAGTTGATTTTAAAACAAGGTTCAAGTGTCTATAAGAACACAACTCTTTTAAAGAAAATCATACAAAATAAAAAAGATTCTGTGATTGCGAATAAGAATCAAGAAACTTTATTGGAGGTTACCGCTTCGGTAGAGAGTGTATTGGATAGGTTTTTAGTATCGTTGGAAAAACAATCAACGATTATTAAAGAATTATACGGAACCGCAGCCAGTTCCATCAAAAATGCAAAACGGACAAGCTTATACAATGCAAGTTTAGGGGTTTTCAATAAAAAATATTTTATTACCCTTCTTGAGAAAGAACGTGAATCATGCATTAACTCTTCGTACGAAAGCGCTTTAATGGCTGTCTCATTAGTCATCGAAACGATAGAAGTTGAAAATAAAAAAGCTCATGCAAACCTGATACGCGAGCTAGCAAAAACCCTTTCAAATGCCTTGCGTCGAAGTGATTCGATAGCTTATTACGGGGATGGGGTTTTTTCAATTTTATTACGCCATACGAGTGATGAACATGCGGAAATTGCAGCGGAACGTTTTTATCGTCTGATATCAAAATCTATTTTATTTGAGCCAGAGTCAACCCAGAAACATCAAAATATTTTGATGGGAATAGTGCAAATAGATTCATGTTTGAATGCGGAAGAGATATTAGAG
The DNA here is from genome assembly GCF_030691015.1 of Sulfuricurvum sp. GTDB lineage: Bacteria > Campylobacterota > Campylobacteria > Campylobacterales > Sulfurimonadaceae > Sulfuricurvum. The sequence continues at coordinate 5,544 of NZ_JAUYFF010000002.1, read as the reverse complement.
CAATCCATTGAAGCGATGCATTCATCCGCTTCAACCGATATCTCTGACTAATACCTCTACGCCGCAAATCCGAGGATATAATAGGTCGGTTTCCCCTCCACTTTTTGGAGATTCACTTTGTACTTATCCGCGAAATGGTTGATTTTTTCCATCGCGTCACTGGCACTGATTTCCCCCGTCGCATCGATCTTGATTTTAAAATAGTCGTTGCTGTTGGACATCGCTACATACGATTCATCCGTTTTCAACGCTTCGTGCAAATCCAAAATATGTTTGATAATTTTTTCATACCCCTGTGTATTATCTTCGATGCGGGCAAGTTGGAGGCTCAATGCCTCATTAGGGGTGTATCCAAGTTGATTTAAAATCGCTTCGTGTGTCATTAGAGTGTTCCTTTGTAAAATTAAAGAGGTTATTCTAACATAGAAGTATTTATTGATTATAATATCTGCATGAAATCACTCCTAATCCGTCTTACCCACGGTCTTTATGACCAAGATATCGCACCCGAAGAACGTGAGTCTATTAATGAATGGCTTACACGGAAACTTTTAACGCATGAAGAGAACAAATATCAACTCGCGTCTCAATACCGCGCCGGTATCATCTCTTTGGCTTCCGAGAGCGGAGCCTATCTGCAAACACTCGGAGAGAGTATCCGCGACCACTTTATCGAAACCAATAACCTTATGGGGGCAAAAAGCGGCGATTTAGTCATCGCCCAACGGCTATTAGGAAAACGGGGTGGTCCGCAAGCCAAAGTCGTCGTCATCGCTGGACGGAGTGAAACCTTCAGCGTCGCCGTCGTCACGATGAAAAACGGCTATTTGAGCCTCCAAGACATCCGAACCGATCACCCCGCAGGTTTTGCTCTGAACGATTTACCCGAAACCGCCGAAGGCTCACTCTATCAAATCAACAACCAAAGCGGAACGATAGCCGCCTATTTAGGCAACCTGAGTGATCCTAAAGTGGATGAGAAAATCGTCCTCGCCCTTTACAACAAACACGATGCGTTCGAAGATGACGTGTTAGCCATGGCACGCGAATTTCCAAAAGAGGTCGATGCCTCGCTGTATCCCCACCGCCGTGATCTGCGCCACTTGCCGTTTTGCACCATCGACCCCGTCACCGCCAAAGACTTCGATGACGCCATCTGTTATATCCCCGAAACGTCCACCCTCTACGTCGCCATTGCCGATGTCAGCGAATACGTCCACCCCTTCGGTGCGATCGATGCCGAGGCGATTTACCGCAGTTTCTCGATCTATCTCCCCCACCGTTCCATCCCGATGCTCCCTCGAGAACTCAGCGAAACTCTCTGCTCGCTCCAGCCTCTCGTCGATCGTCTCGCCTATACCTTTGAGATGCACATCGACCCCGTAACCTATGAGATGGATTCCCATACCCTGTATGAGTCGATCATCCACTCTCACCGACGCTTCAGCTACGAAGAGATCGATGCCTTTTTTGAAGGAAATCTCGAAGCCAAAACCGAAAAAGAGGCGAAGGTATTAGCCTATATCCCTCTGCTCAATGATCTCACCTATAAACTCCGTGAAGAACGGATGAAAAAAGGGTACAACTTCCGCTCCAGCGAGTTGGAGATGCGTATCGACGAAGAGCAAAACATCGTCTCCACCGAGTTTGCCGTCGAGACACCGTCGCATGCCCTCATCGAAGATTGTATGCTCCTCGCCAACAAAGCGGCGGCATCACTGTACGAGCGGGGAGTGTTTCGTATCCACGAATCCCCTAGCCCGATGAAACTACAAAGCCTCTACACCGAGTTGGCGAGCATCGGTATTTTTGTCGAGTCCCAAGGCTCTATCAAAGAGACGATCATGGCGATCCAAGCCGAGGCGGAGCGACGCGATCTCATCAGCGAAGTCGATACCCTCATCATCCGCGCCCAAATGCAAGCACGTTACGCCCCCTACAATATGGGACATTTCGGGTTGGGATTTGATCGCTATACCCACTTCACCTCTCCGATCCGCCGTTACAGCGATCTGATCGTCCACCGCCTCCTCAAAGCGATTGCCGCAGGAGATACCGAAGAGGGATCGTATGTATTACGAAACATCGAGTCTCTTTGTACCTCCATCAGTGAAAAAGAGCGTGAAGCGAGCGACATCGAGATCCGCTTCCAAGAGCGCAAATTCGCCCGTTGGGCAGCCACCGTCATCGGTCAGGAGTTCAAAGCCCGTATCATGCGCGCTGAAGAGCCGTTCATCGCCGAGATTCACGACACTATCACTGGGGCAAAAGTACAGATTTCCTCACAATTTGGTCTGATGCTCTTCGATGACATTATCGTTAAAATCGAAACCGCCAACCTCGCCACCGCGAAAATCACCGCTTCGTTTGTGAGTCGGATAGAGAAGGAAACGGATGAATAGACAAGAGCTTGATCGCCATCTCCAAAATCATTCAGCACCACGAGCGATGGCACTCTTCGGCGAGAGCCACTTTCTCATCGACCGCTATGCCCATAGACTTGCCCAAATCGAAGGGGCATCCGTTCTGAGCCTCTATCATGACGAATACGATTTCAACACCGCCAAAGCCCACCTTTCCCAAGGTTCTCTCTTCGGCGACCAAAATCTCCTTATTGTCAAACACGAAAAAAAGCTCCCCAAAGCCGAACTCGATACCCTCGTGGAACTCGTCGGAAAAAACAGTGACAACACCTTTATCTACTGTTACTACGGTGACGATGTCAAAGGAGCCGACACCGCGTTCAAAGGTGCTCATACGGGTTCGGTTCGTTTCTTCCACCCCTTTGCCGCCGAAGCACGCGCCATCGTGATGCAAGAAGCGCAAAACTCAGGGGTTCAACTCGATAATCAAGCGGCATTTCACCTCCTCGACATCCACAACAACGATCTCGCCCTCGCCTGCAACGAACTCTCCAAACTCTCCATTTTAGGCAAGCCGATCGGGATGAAAGAGATCGACGAGCACGTCTTCGGTCTGAGCGAAATCAAACTCGATCACTTCATCGCCCGTGTCATCGAGAAAAAAGAGTTCCTCCCCTCCCTTCGCCACCTCCTCGAATCGGGAGAAAACGAGATCCAGCTCCTCACCGCCATCAGCGGATTTTTGACACAGCTTTATCTCTTTAACAGTGCCATCAAAATTCACGGGGTCGCCGATTCGGCCCTCGTATTAGGATACAAACTTCCGGGATTTGTCGAAAAAGAGCGTGCTGCCCTCTCGATCAAAATCTCGCCTGAGGGGTATAAACGGGGGATTAATCTCCTCCTCGATACCGAACTAAAAATGAAATCGACAGGCTCGCCGGATCAAGAATCACTGCTTCTTTCGGCATTGCTGAAACTGCAAGCAATCCTTTAACCAAAACTAATATTAAGCTATTTTTCAGTATAATCCGCGCGTTCCTTGCTCTTTGCAACACGACTGTCGTGCTGTATAACAACCATAAGGGGCGAACACCATAAGGAGACATACGCTATGAGACATTACGAAAACCTAGTAATCGTAAAACCTACTCTTACAGAAGAAGAGATTAAAAACACCATCGCTCTCGTTGAAGAAGTGATCACTGCAAACGGCGGTGAGATCGTTGCTCGCGACGCAATGGGAATGAAAAAATTAGCTTACCCGATCGAGAAAAACGCTCGCGGTTATTTCTACGTTATGTATTACAAATCTGCACCTGCTGCGATTGCTGAAATTGAACGTCGTTTTCGTATCAACGAAGAAATTTTGCGTTTCGTAACAATGAAATACGATAGTAAACGTGAAATTGCAGCTTGGAACGGTATGGTTGAAAAAACCAAAAAACCTGCTCCGACTGCTGCTGTTGCTGAGAAAAAAGAAGAAGTAGCTTCTTAAGTCATTACAAGGAAAACCTATGTATAACAAAGTCATTTTGGTTGGAAATCTTACTCGAGATATCGAACTTCGATATTCACAAAACGGTTCGGCAATTGCCAAAACCGCTATTGCAACCAGCCGTAAATTTACGGTAAACGGTGAGAAAAAAGAGGAGACATGTTTTGTCGACATCACTTTTTTCGGCCGCTCGGGTGAGGTAGCCAACCAATACCTTCGCAAGGGTTCTAAAATCCTTGTTGAGGGGAGACTTAGTTTTGAACAATGGGTTGACCAAACCAGTGGCCAAAAGCGCTCTAAACACTCCGTTATCGTCGAAACGATGCAAATGCTCGATTCACGCGGCGAGGGTGGTTCTCAGGGCGGTTATAACGAAGAGAGCGATGGCGGAAGTAATTACGGCGGGGGCTATGATGCTCCGGCTCAAAAAGCTTATACACCGCCACCGTCGTATTCTAAACCCGCACCGGCCAGAATGCCGGAAAACAATCTCCCAGAGATTGATATAAACGAAGACGAAATTCCGTTTTAGAATAAGCACAAGGATAGAACCATGTCAGAAAAAAGAAAATACAAAAAACGTTATTGCAAATACTGCGAGCAAAAAGTTGATTTCATTGACTACAAAGATGTACAGTCATTGAAATATTCACTCTCTGAGCGTTTCAAAATCATGCCTCGTCGTCTTACAGGTAACTGTAAACGTCACCAAGATATGGTTACAATCGCAATCAAACAATCACGCGCTGCTGCGTTGATCCCATACACAGTATCACGTAAAGTGATCGCTGGCGCTCCTTTCGAAGATATTCGTTAAGCCCTAGCGTGTCGGCACTCTGCCGGCATACTTTATTCCCTTTTTTACCTCTTCTAAATACCCAAATTACTTCTTTATTAATCCATCCATCGTCTTGGATCATATCCGTCTGTTGGACGTATTACTTCCGCTTTCTGTAATCTTTTTATCATCGTAACAACATCAGCTCCATCTACAGGACTTTTCTTACCTGAATTACTATCATCTAGAACAAAGCCATGGCGCTCATAAAAACTCATTGCCTGAGAGTTATGGACAATACTGGTACTTATGTGCTCATACAAAGCTCCCGCTTCGATAAACAGCTGCTCAATCATCTGTGATCCTATCTCCTTCCCTCGAAACTCAGGAAGTACCGCTATAGTCAAAACAGGGGTATTGTCATCAATGTAGCCGTTTGAGCCGTGATCGGCATTTAAACGCCGTATCCATACGGCTCCTGCAAGTTTATTATCTACAAGGGCATAAAGACCTAAGTCTTTACTGGTAAAGCCGTAGAACTCGTTATAAATAGCCAGTTTAGGAATATCGGAGAGTGATTTATTGACATCGTCTAAGCGCATCGCATAATGGAGCATATCGGTAAGAATTTTTTGTTCAGAGGATCTGAGGAAATAGAGTGTTGGTTTCATAAATGAAAGTATACAGTAGCAATACTAAGAGGTTGATTTTGACAATGAGTAAAAAATTTGTGATTTTTGTTATGAAAGATAGAGTTAGAAGGTTAAATCTGAGGCCAGGCGGCGACCTACGTTTCCACACCTGAAAGATGCAGTATTATGAGCGATGAGGGTCTTAGCTTCCGGGTTCGGAATGGGACCGGGCGTTTCCCCCTCTCTATAGCCACCTGAACACTCAGAAAGGAA
>NZ_JAUYFF010000017.1 GCF_030691015.1 Sulfuricurvum sp. | reverse complement strand
GGCTACAAGACCTTTTTCGATAAGAGCAATATTCTCATTGATTACTTTTGCCATTTGTCCAAATTCGTCTTCTGATTTCAAATCAATCGTTTCTGCTTTTGTACTCTCTCGATTTAGGAAGCGAAAGAAGGAAAGGAGACCTGATTGAATCATTACAAGAGAACCCGTCAATACCTGAATAATCATCACAGAAAGAAAAATCAAAAGGGCTGTCACAATAATAATTGCACTGATGATGTACATATTTCCATCGGACACAAGCTCTACTGCTGATTGTTCATCATTCACTGCAACTTGTGTCGTTATGGGAACCAATTCATCAATCGCGCTACGATGTTCCGCATAGAATCCTTTTAATTTACCGTCAAATAAAACTTGTGCTCTTAAAGTATCACCGCTCTCTAGAGCAGGAATAAATTCATTGATAGCAATCTTAAAATACTCCCTTGCCGGAGTTTTTGATTTTTCTAGGATTAAGGTTCTTACTTCTGGATTAACTTTCAGATACGAAGATGCATAGCTATCATCTGACCAATACGTTTGACGTGTTTCATAATCTTTTTCTAACTGAATTAATTTATCCTTTAGCTCTTTAAACTCAGCAGGATTTGCGCGAAGCATATCGGATGTAACAAGACGAGATTCAATTATATATTCAGGTGGAGGTAAGATATCCGCCAATAAATCTTTTGATAATATAATACTGCTATAGGCATCGCCTTTTATTTTGACCGAATTTATTACCATAAAAGAAACTACTACGATAACAAATAATCCTGAAATAGCTAAACCGACTAGTAGTGATAATTTAGATTTAACGCTTAAATTACGCATATTTACCTTTTCTCTAACATTAGAGTATTAATTTTTAAGCATCTTATAGCGTTAGTGTTGCATATTTGTTGCATTGATAGTCAATACTGATTATTAAGTAATCATCATTGACTATCAATGCCTGAGTTTTAGTTTTACTATTTATTCTTTAACAGCCCCTCCTTAAGGGAAGGGTGTGGATGGAATTATTGAAAAAGTCCACCTTTTGTCTCGCCTTTGGCGTCAGCGCTGATAAAGTTTTTAACAATTCCTTTGTCGTCAAACAAAACGACAAGTGTTTTTGTCGTGTCGTTTGTACCGTTAACAAACCAGTTGGCGACAGGGATGTAGTTAACCGCCTTAAGGTCTTTTCGGACGTGCACGTATGACCATTTTTCGAGACCGTTATTGTCGAAGTCTGTCTTACTTGGGTCGCCCATAAGTGTTTTAACATCTTCTCTGGTCGATTTCCCTTTTACGATTGTGGAATCGATTTGACTCTTCTCCATCCGTCCTAAAGTTTCATTACCGCTTTTTCCTGCGCATCCAGTCATTAGTAGTGATGCGAGTGCCGTAGCCGACAGAAACAAAATACCTTTCATTATTATCCTTTTAGATTGTTTTGGAGTGCCCTCCATGTACCTCCTCAGAAGAGGTTGTCTGTGCAAGGTACTTTCAATAAAGTGTCATGGCTTCTGACGAAAGAGGCGAGGAGGGCAGGTTTAGAAATTTTCCCAAATAGTGTCATCTTTTTTGAAAGACGATTTTGGAGTCGAGAATGTCGACTGCTTGGAAACGATCGCTGTATGTCGTGGTGCATGAGTATGGACATTTTTTGTTGGAATGATCTGCTGATCTTCCATACAAGCCGCAACGCGAACTTTATTGAGGGATGCAAATACTTTTGTCGTATCGGTTTCGATCTCTTTGGCGATTCGTTCAAGCTCCTCAGGACGTCCGCCGCTTTTTTCACGGTTGATGAACTCTTGAACTTTTTGGTGAACATGGGCATGGTGAGTCAGAAGATCTTTCCACTCGGGTCCTTTTGCATAGCTCTCATTGTTATGGGCTTGAATCCATTTACCTAGGTCACATTGGGTCTCGTTGGTGACTGTCCATGCGCTGATACTCTCTTTGAGCTTTCCGAAATTGTTATTTTTAAAATTGACATGGTCAAATTTTAGTTTATTCGTTTCAAACATCATATCAATTCGGCACACGCGATTCTCCGACTCTGTACGGTATTTTGTTTTCGCCGCCGTATCGCTCAATGACTGTGACATTCCGAGTATATCTTCACTCAAATGGCTGACATCATTTGCCAATGAGGCATTTTGCTGTGTCATTTGATCGAGCTGTGCCACGGCAGAGTTGATCTGGTTGATGCCTGCCATCTGTTCACGGCTTCCGTTGGCAACGTCTTGGACGAGCTGAGTTGTCATCATAATTTTTTGGTTGATAACGTCTAACCCTTTCATCATGTTTTCACTCACCTGCAATCCATCCGTCGATTTGGTGTTGGCAAGTTCTGCTAGAAGTTTGATCTGCTGAGCCGCATCGGCTGAGCGGTTGGCGAGGTTGCGTACCTCTTGGGCGACGACGGCAAACCCTTTACCCGCATCTCCTGCAGTTGCCGCTTCGACGGCGGCATTGAGGCTAAGGATATTGGTTTGAAAGGCGATATTTTCGATAATATTGACCGCATCATTGATAGACTGTGTTGCGCGGCTGATCTCGTGCATCGCTGAAACTGTTGTATCGGCAAGCGCTTTTCCGTCATTTGCCGCCGTTTGCGTTTCACGAGCTAAAGATGCCATTTCGGTCGCTTTTTGGCTGTTAGCGGCGATATTACTCGTCAGCTCTTCGATAGCGGCGGCGGTCTCTTCGAGACTTGAAGCTTGCGTATTGCTCGAAGCAGAAAGGTCATTACTCGCATTTGAGAGGGTAGAAGCACCTTGATTAAGTGCCAATCCGTTGATAGAGAGAAGTGCCATAAAATCACCGACACTTTCACTGAGTCCTTGCAAGCTCGTCATCATACCGCCAAGTTCTCCCGAATACTTTCCGGTTTCAAACTCAACCGCATAATTACTGGTTCCCAGTGCCGACATCACCCGAGAAATTTCAATAGTCGCTTTTTCCATTTCCCCTAGAGCGGTATTAAACCCTTCTACGGCCTGCTGCAATCCGGGACTTCCTGCTTCTGATTTAATACGTACGGAGACGAAGCCCACTGCCATCATTTTGGCAACATTGGCGATATCCTCGATAGCTTCTTTATCTTTGTTCGCAATGGTGTCGAGTTTTTCCATATACGTGTTAAATAGTTTCGATACCTCTACGATTTCATCGTTACCGCTGATATCTAATCGGTGCTCAGTGTTACTAGAGCTGTTAATGATTTCAAACCCTTTGTGAAATTCATTAATACTCTTTAATATTGTCAATGATATTGTTCTTGCAAATATCAACAATAAACCAATAGTACCGATAAAAGTCACCAAAGCGAATCTCGGATAAATAGCAAAAACTACGGCAGAAATAATCATCAAAAAAACAGCGCTAATCGGAATTAGCCGTAATTTTTGTTTGATCGTTAGGTTGTCTAGCATAGAGTAGTCCTTATTAGGGGCGTTTAAGATGCAGAATTGTAGTTTTTATCTGTTGCAGTTTTGTTGCAGTATAAGTTGGGGTAATAGTAAAATGAATTTACATTCATTTTTAATTATTGTAAAAGGGTTTGAGGGAAGTATCCCTCTTAGCCTTGACGCAAAAGTTCAGCTTTTCCTCTAAAACTTTTACTTTCAATTTCTCGATTGATCTCTTCGGAGAGTTCTTGAATCACATCCGAAGTTTGAGAGACGTTCGAGGCAACTTTCGCATTCTCTTGTGTCATTTGATCGAGTTGAGTAACAGCGGTATTGATCTGACCGATACCCTGCATCTGTTCACGGGATGCATTGCTGACATCTTGAACGAGCATAGTGGTTTGTTCGATCTTACCTGCTATCACTTCAAAACCACGAGTCAGTTCGGTAGCGATTGACATACCTTCATTGGATTTAGTAGCTGCTTGTTCT
>NZ_JAUYFF010000014.1 GCF_030691015.1 Sulfuricurvum sp. | reverse complement strand
AGCTGCTTGTTCTGCCATTGCTTTGATCTCTTTAGCCGCATCGGCTGAACGATTCGCTAGGTTACGAACTTCTTGGGCAACTACCGCAAATCCTTTACCTGCATCTCCCGCTGTTGCCGCTTCGACAGCAGCGTTAAGAGAAAGGATATTGGTTTGGAATGCGATATTCTCGATAATAGCAACGGCATTATTGATAGAGTTAGTGGCTACTTGTATCTCTGTCATGGCCGTAGCGGTACGTTGTGCCAGTTCTGCACCTTCTTTAGCACTTGCATCGGTTTGTGCCGCCATAGATGCCATATCGTTTGCTTTCTGGGCATTCTGTTGAACATTGCTCGTCATCTCTTCCATTGCCGCTGCTGTCTCTTCCAAGCTTGCCGCTTGTTGGTTGCTCGCCGTGGAGAGGGATTCCATCGCCTGTTTTAGAAACGACGCTTCGCTTCGGAGATTAAGACCGTTTTGGAGATTCGTCGTAAGCATCACGGTGATCTCTTGTGCTAGATTATTAACACCGTCGATGAGTGCGGCCATTTCACCCCGTTGATTATTTTTAGCAATCTCGGAAGTGAAATCATTCGACGCATACGCGTGAAGCGTTTGAACGATTTGCGCGAACTGTTTGCTCAGCAAGAGGGTAAACGCGTTAAACGAATTAGCAATAACACTCACCTCTGTCCCATCTCCCTCGATTTGGGTTGGCTTAAACAATCCCGATTTCATTTGATCAAGTGCCAAAATCAACTCACCCATAGCAAGCATATCTTTTTGTTTTGCTTCAACGATAGATTGGAGACGAAGATGGGCGGTATCGGCGATGTGCTGAATTTTTCGATCTGAAAAACTCGCGTTTGCATAACGGTAGCGGTTACGTTTTCCCTCTATCACATCAAGCACTTCGTGCATGATTTCTTCGAGCAGTTGGGCATCGGTAGATTTTATTCCAAACATTTGGTTTCCTTAGAGTGTCTTATAAAGTGCGGTTGCTGTTGCGATCTCATCGTCTGTTACGTAACGTCTGCATGAAATATAGTGGCGTTTTCCCTCTCGCATAATCGGGTAAACGGTAGCATATACCCAGTAAAACTGATTCCCGCCATTAACACTGTTTTTGACAAATCCTGTCCAGATTTTCCCTGTTTTTACGGTGTCCCATAAATCTTTAAACGCGGCACGCGGCATATCAGGATGACGGACAATATTATGGGGCTTTCCGATTAGATCATCCACACGGTACCCCGCAGCCTCACAAAAATCATCGTTTGCAAAAATGATAATCCCTTTTTCATCTGTTTCCGAAACCAAAAAGGCTTTTTCGGTGAGAACACGCTCTGCGCCTTTTGAGATGAATATATTCATTCATTATCCTTAGAAATATGTATGATGCAATAATGACGATTTAGTGTTGCATTTGTGTCGCAGAATGGAGGATTTCCTCTTTTCCGGAAAACTCTTTTTGACTAATTTCGCTATACATTTGATCCGACAGATTTTGGACAATCGCAGATAATGAAGAGACATTGGCGGCTGTTTTTGCATTTTGCTGAGTCAATTGATCCAACTGTCCTACGGCACCGTTGATTTGGCTGATTCCAGCCATTTGTTCACGATTGGCATTGGCTACATCACGTACCATATCATCCGTTTGAGCAATTTTTTGAGTTATCACAAGAAAACTGTCCATCATATTTTTAGATGTTTCCAATCCACCGTGTGATTTTTCACGTGCAGTTTTGGCAACTTCTTGAATATTTTTGGCAGCTTCCGCACTGCGATTGGCAAGATTGCGTACTTCTTGAGCAACAACGGCAAATCCTCTCCCCGCATCTCCTGCAGTTGCCGCTTCAACGGCGGCATTGAGGCTGAGGATATTGGTTTGAAACGCGATATTGCCGATAATCTCAACGGCCTGATTGATTGCTTCGGTTGCACTGACCATTTCACTCATAGCGTTCAAGCTCTCGCGTGCAACACTATTGCCGCGTTCAGCCGCAATTTTTGCTTCTTGAGCGAGAGCCGTCATCTCTTGTGCTTTTGCCGCACTGGCCGAGACGTTTGCCGTAAGTTCTTCAATAGCTGCAGCAGTCTCTTCGAGACTGGATGCTTGTTCATTCGAACTGCTGCTGAGTTCATCGGAATAGTGACTAAGATCAAAAGTATTACGTCGAAGGGAGAGAGAATTGGTGAGCTGTTGGCCATATTGATCCGCAATAATATCTTGAAGTTCATTGATATGGAGATTAAGCTTTTTGATATCTTTTTCCCATCCGTCGGATTTAAACGGCATTCGTAAATCGTTGTGGCTGATACGGGTAAATCCATCTTCAATTTCACAAAACAGCTCTTTGAGACGGCTCATCAGTCCGTTATAAAAAATAGTCGTTTCTTTAAGTACCGTACTTCCGTTTACGGTACACTCCGCCATAGAGACATTGGTTAATTCTCCCGTCTTGGCACGAAAAACCGTCAGTGCGAGCATTCCGGCTTGGATATAGTTTGCATCACGTACCATTTTATAGTCATTGGCAAAATGGCTGAGATCGCTGAGTAAATCATTGATTAACGCTCTCGAGCTCTCCTCTTCGATAGTGGTTTCATTTACGGTTTCAAAAACAAAATCTCGACAATTTTGAATAGCTTCTTTGAGTAATAGATAATCTTTTTTTCTGATATCAAACATATATACGAATCCTTATTTTATTGTTTTGTAGAGTGCGTCATATTTATTAATTTCTGCACGTGTCGGTTTACGACGCAGTGAGAGGTAGCGTGTTTCGCCATTTTCAAAAGTAATAGGAGATACGGTGGCATAGACCCAGTAAAAATCTCCCCGTTTGGTTTTATTTTTTACAAAACCATTCCATGTTTTTCCCTCTTTGATCGTTTTCCACAAATCTGCAAAAGCGACTTTTGGCATATCCTGATGTCGCAAAATATTGTGCGGTTGTCCGAGCAGTTCTTCCCAACTGTATCCGCTGTAGCGAATAAAATCATCATTAGCAAAAGTGATAACCCCTTTTGCATCGGTTTCAGAGATGATCAGAGAACTGTGGTCCATTTCGATTTCTGCCATACGTTATACCTCTTTTATTATTGCTATATATCTTTCAGATGCATCGTAATATTTTTGAGTTGCAAGTATGTTGCAAAATAAAGCAGACGTTAAGAAGAGTGATGTTTTTTAGATATTAAAAGCTTCTGTGTGTAAAAAAGTAATTAAACGCGAGAGATGCAAATCTACTCAAAGAGGAAATTCTAGTGAAAATAATTAGATTTTCCCCTCACGTGCATAGCGTGCTTTAAACGTTGGATATTTTTTGATACTGATGATAATCGTACCGTTCTCATCAACTTTAGAAACTTCGGTATACGCCAATTCATAGCGATGGCTGCGATAGTACTCTTGAACACTCAGTGCGATTGCATCGATATTTTTAGAATTCTTTTCTAACCCTAATGAAGGGCGTACAAGATTCATAAGACGTTGTGTCGATATTTTTTCGTTTCCGTCAAAAAAGATTTTATTGATGACATTCGGTTTGATATCACGGCGTTTCATCTCTCCGATCGCTTGTGCGTCAAAATCGGCATATTTACCGATGCGGATAAGGAGACTTTTCTCCTCTTGATCCATTTTATCAACAGATGCATAAGTGAGAACATAGTTATTTCTATGGTAATAAGCTTCTATCTCTTTAGCAATTGCACAGGAGTGTTGAATGTCCAACGGAGTTCCCATATAAGGGTTTGCAACTTTAAGAAGCTTTTTTGTCGGTACTTTAACGTTTCCTACAAAAAAGATTTTATCGATTGTAGAACTTGGGGCTGATGCAAATGCGTAAGCCGTAAATATAAGTCCGCAGAGCAAAGCTTTAAGTGGCATGGTAAATCCTTTTGATAGCTCTCATAATAGAAGAGCAAAATATAAGTAGGATTCTATTGGTTTAGTGTTGCAAATATGTTGCAACACACATCTTTTACTCTTTACTTATCTGCACCATAACACGATCGAAAAATTGTAAAAAAGCTTCCGAATTTATCGATTTTTGTTCATAATCCATTTGCTCGTATTTTTGAGAAATCAAATTCTCTAATTCAACCATTATCTCCTGCATCTCTGCATCGATCTGATCGATTTTTTCTGCGCTCTTATAGTGTTTACTCATTTTATTTCTCCTGTTGATGTGAACAATTAACATATTTGATGTGATCTAACCCTTTAAATACACCTAATGTCGCTTTTTCGATTTGAGTGCTTAATGCATATATTTTTTCATTTGACTCGTGTTTTAAATCGGCATCGATCAAAGATTGAACCCCGTTATGCACCATCTCATGTTCACTAAGCATTGCTTGCCATTGCGGTGTTTGAGCATAAGGCATGTGCTTATGCTCATCGATCCATTTTCCTAATGCACAATCATGGTGGCCGGTAACACGCCAAGGCTCATGTGCAAATTTGAGTTTTCCGTAATTGGTCTCTTTGAAAATAATATGATCAAGTTTGAGTTTTGCCATATCGAAAAGAAGCTGTGTATCGCACGTGTGCGCTTTGTGCGCCTCCTCATATTGAATTCGAGATAGCATCAACTCGAACTGCTCAGTTTTAGAGAGGATGTCACTGGCAATTTCAGCCACATTATTGGCTGTTTTTGCATTTTGCTGGGTCATCTGATCGAGCTGAGAAACCGCATCGTTTATTTGATTGATACCGGCCATTTGTTCACGGCTGGCATTCGCGACATCACGCACCATATCATCGGTTTGGATAATTTTTTGGGAGATAAGAGAAAAACTGTCCATCATATTTTGGGATGTTTCCAACCCTCCGCGCGATTTTTCACGTGCTGAGCGAGCAAGTTCTTGGATTTGTTTTGCCGCTTCGGCACTGCGATTGGCAAGATTCCGAACCTCTTGAGCTACAACGGCAAACCCTTTTCCTGCATCTCCGGCAGTCGCCGCTTCAACAGCGGCGTTGAGGCTCAGAATATTAGTTTGAAAAGCAATATTATCGATAATATCAACGGCATTGTTGATCGCTTCGGCTGCACTGACAATTTCCCCCATGGCATCTAGACTCGCATGAGCGATAGTGTTGCCTTTCTCAGCAGCTATTTTTGCCTCTTGTGCGACATGTGTCATTGCTTCAGCTTTAGAAGTATTAGCCGCAACATTCGATGTTAGCTCTTCGATCGCGGCGGCAGTCTCTTCCAAACTTGAAGCCTGCTGATTAGCGCTGGTACTGAGTTCATCACCCGATGAGCTCAATGCACTCGCTTCCTTGTTAAATTCTTGAGAAAATTTTGCAATCATGGCAAAAATTTCACTGTTACTCGTCGCCATGGAACTGGCTGCATTTTGGATCGAGGCAAATGACCCCCCGATAGTCGTCCCGGTATCCGAGAGTGATACCGAATAATCTCCATTGGCCATTTTAGTCATAACAGCGATCAAATTTGCAAAAGTACGCTCGATCTCATCCACCATTTTATTAAGCGAATGAGCCAACGCATTCAAACTCGGATCGCTGTAATGAGTCTGAATTCGATTGTACAAAAGCCCTTTGCCAATAAAATCGGAAACGGTTCCGAAATCAACAATACTTTGTCTCTGCTCAGCAAATTTTTTATCTAAGATCGCGATGTTCCGATTGATTTCTACCGCTAATTTTCCGAATTCATCCTTCCCTAGATCGGGCAGGGGAAGGGTACTCTCTTGTTCACCGCCCAGAAATTGGAAAAAAGAGGTGAGCCCATTTTGTGTTTTGGACAAAGAATCTTTAATCTGAGATACGATCTGTAACATGACGATCCCCAATACAATAATCAACACAACTCCGCCGATTCCGGCATAGATACTCCACGTTACGATATGTTGTTTAAAGGTCTCCTGCATTACGGCAGCTTCTTTTGTTTTTGAATCAACCAGTTTTTCCATCGACTTTCGCGATGCTTTTGCCATAGGTGAAAAATTTTGATGATAATAGTGATAGATGTCGGTGGTACTTCGATTTTGCCCTTTGAGCGTATTCATTAAATCAGAGGATGCGGCTACAAAAACCAGAGCGTCTTTCTGAGCCTGTTGTTGGAGCCTTTGTTGAGAAGGATCAATACATGCGGCTTCAACCTCTTTAAAATGTGCCTCAATTTTTTTTCGTGTCTCCTCTAGTTTGGCAAGATTTTCATTCAAATTTCCTCCAAGCATAATTTCACGGGTAATACGGCTAAAATAATTGAGCTCTTTTTCGGTTTCCAAAACGGCTTTCACCCCTTTAAAACTTTGAGCTTCAAATGTATCAAACTCTGTATTAAGTGATGTCATAGCCCCTATGGCAAGTAGAGTTCCCATCCCGACAGCTATCGATGTCAAGATCATCATGAAACCGAGTTTTTTCGCTACGGATATCTTTTGTAACCATTTTTTCATCTCTATTCCTTATTATTAACTGTTAAAAAAGCTCGATGTCCGAGTCAGATGATGTATGATGCTGATTGCTTAGCATCCCCTGTAAACTCAGAGCATCACTGATCAATGAATTATCCATATAGTGGATATCTTCAACATTGCGGTAAAAGAAAATTCCCCGCCTCCATTGTTCGAGATTGTCAAACAAGGAGGTGAGCATCGGCATAATGGAGGGGATCTTACTGACATCTTCAATTGAGTCGAAGGTAGTGGCCAACTGCTGAATTCCATACGAAAGTGCACTGAATTGCGGAATCATCTCCAACTCTTTGGCATAAGAGTGAACGATTCTGCTCAATACGGATAATGTCTCTTGATTGATATTCCGTTCCGCACTGACCAGTAAAACATTAAAATTATCTTCTAATATCTCAAGATCTTCATTGGTTTTGTCCAACTCAAAAGGATGAACACTATGGAACTCTGCCGCAGACATTTTTTCACTACGGGTGTAGAGCATCATTTTTTCATCATCATTAAGTTCTCTTCCGCTGAGTTGTTCGTGTGGCATATTTAGTGGTTCAGATTGTTTCATACGCTTGATTTCAGCAAGTGCTTTGTGAAGCTCTGCATTGCTTTTTCGCAATTCTTGATTCGTCTCTTCGAGCGTAGTACTGAAATAATCAAACATTTTATGATCATAAATGGCTTGAGCACTTTTATTAAGCTGTGTAAGAACGCGGCTCAAATCAACCGGTTTGAGCAAGAAACCGTCAATACCAAGATTAATAAGGGTAATCAGCTTATCGCTCTCCGAGTGTCCCGATAAAATAAGAATGTTTTGTTCACTATTTTGCATACGTATTTTTTCAGCAAGTTCAAGACCGCCCATCAAGGGCATTGTTAAATCGGTAAGTACCAAATCATACGATTCTTCCTTATACATTTTGAGGGCTTCTATACCGTTTTCAGCGGTATGAATACAACCGAAAAAACGTCCTAAAAATATTTTTAACTGCACGCGCAAATCACTATCATCCTCAACCAGAAGCAATTTCATATCGTATGCAATCTCTTTAAGATTTTTAACTATTGAGGATGATTCGTTATAAACCATGATAAGGCGACTCCTATTACGATTCTCAGAGAATTATTAGTAAAAATAATCCTGTTGCACAATTATTTCTTTTTAGTGTCGCAAATATGTTGCAAAAGACAAAGTTGTATAAATTAGCTCATTTCTTTGTTTTGTAGAGTTCTCAATATTTTTTCTCCCGTTAATAATGAGCTAACATTTTTGCATTCCGGAACTACATCCTCCATCTTTTTCATATGATTTGGTGAGACTTTTAAGGATAAACAAACCCGTGCATATTCTTTATCCCATCCAAAACAACTGTGATAACGCTCCATTAGAGTGCTTTCTTCACCAGAAGGGGCATAGAATTCGATTTCATGAATCAGCGCTTTTTTGAGTAGAGAAAGATTTTTTTCTTCAAAGTAGTCGATCGTGGAGTAGGGGGCTATTAGTGCTATGACTTTAGAAACATCCCCTTTTTTTGCAAGAATATTGGCTGTCGATATAATATTTTTTTTGTAGGCATCAACTTGATTCTTAAATATTTGCGTTGTTCGCAGGGCAGGGTACTCGCAAGCGAGGGTAAATAGTTGTATCAGATTATTGGTTTTAGAAGCATTATTGAATGCGTCAAAAGCTTTGATCTGATTTTTAAAATCATTTCCGGTAAGAGAAAAAGGTTTTATTCTCGTTAGCTTTGAAGCATATTCATCGGCTTGATCCATTTTTCCCTCAGCCATCAGTGCCAGTGTTTTGTCAATCAAAGCTTCACCGTAGCTCATAAAGCGGCGATATACTTTTGTTTGACGCAACATCTCATGCTTTTCACCTATATCGCTCAAAGCTGTAAAATTTCTTGTTGACGCACTGGAAAGGAGTTTTTTATAATTTTCTTCAAGTACTTCAGGTCTTGGTATAAGGCTATGCACACATTTAGTGCATCCTCCGGGAGCGGATTCAATATATTCGTTAAATTTTTCCGGATCAATCTCTAAAAGTTTAATTTCATACATTAACGCTTTCAAGCAACCGGTACGGACTTCATGAAACTCACGTAATTGTCGTAATTGCGGTGAATTACGAACGGATACACAAGCTCCTTGCGCATTTCCAAGAGAAATTTTCTCCATAAACGGAACAATCTCTTCAGAAGAATAAAGAGAGTGCATCAATTCTTTACGGATCGCCCCATCGGCAACGATGAGCGAAACCATAGCCTCATGGCCTTTTCTCTCATCAGAGTTAGAAGGATTAAATTTAAAGATCGATTCATACTGTTTCTCAAGTTTTGCACATATATCTTTATTGACAAATATCAAAGGAAATTCTCCCGCTAGAAGGGAGAGATTAGCGATATTACCTGTTTCGATGGCGCTATACGCTTCTTGAAGTGTCGAATGAAGATCGATGACAACACCGTTTCCATCTGAAAAGCCGACAAAAATTTTCTCACCTGAGACGCTGATGGAGGTAATTCCCCAAAAATCAAAATTGACACACCCCAATTTGACGCCGTCAGAATTGTTGTAAATCATTAACTGATTACTCCGTGAACCCAATAAAATCACATTTTCATTGAAGCCTGAAGCAATATGGGTCGGCCATTCCAATGACGGATCTCCCAAAAACTGCTGATTTAATAATAGGTTATATACGTATGTCGTCCCTGCACGTGTAAATCCAATAATCTTGTTGTTATCGGCTGCAAACGTAACTGCTTCAGCGATTTCATCTATACGAAAAACCTGAATGACTTTATGGGTATCGATACGGAGCAAATGTATTTTTTTATCCATTGTCGAAATTGCAATTTTTGATCCGTCTTTAGAAAATGCCGCACACACGATTGAATCTGAAAGATGAACTTCACATAGACGCTCATATGTGAGTGTTTTGTAGATATCCAATCTGCCGGAGTTGCTTCCAATCGCAAAAAAAAGATTATCATCACTGAAAAGGACAACATCAGGTTTGCTCATAGGAATCATAGAAAGAAGTTTTACCGGTTCAAGAGAGAGAAAAATAACACGTTCATTTGCACGGTCACACACTAAGCCGAATTTACCGTCATTGGTAATCGTGACTGTACTCCCATAACGGTTGGGATAGGATTCGACCCCTTTCATATTTGCATGTTTTATATATTGCCCTTGGGATGAGTAGCGATAAATAGTTGGGGTGGAATCAATAACTACAACACCTGTCTCATTTATAGTAGAAGCTACAATGCTTCTAAGGGCATGTAAGGATGAGTATTCTAATGACATTGTATTTACCCCCAAACTGTTGGAATACACTATTATTTCCCTTTAGTGTTGCAAGTTTGTCGCAAAATATAGTTATGCTTTATACGGCTTTCTGTACATAAGGATTTTTAAATATAATATATATTATGTTAACCAAATAAAATTCAGTTGAGATAAGTTAGACTTACAGAATGGAATCTACAAAAGAAAAACTCATTGCCGATATCGAAAACCTACTAAACCGCTATGATGAAGTCAAGCCGACACACATCAATCCTGAACTATTACAGTTCCTAGACCGCCAGACTCTTCTTAGTATTATAGACTCTATTCTCAGACAGCAAGAAAAAACCAACGAAGCAAACATCGAATGGCTTGAACAATTTAAACAATATTGACCTCCCCTATTTTAATAACGAAAACCGTTACTGTAAAATATCAATCTAAATTTGTTTTTTTAAGGTAATGCTAAAAAATATTATCTATAATTACAACAATTTAACACAATGACATTATTTAACATGTCATTAACAAAAAAGGATCGTACCATGTCATCAAACGTCGATTTAATCCAGCTTACCGAACAAACTAAAAAACTCACGGCAATGGTCGTTGAAGACGAAGTAGTTGCCAATGATCTTTTGAGTTCAACGTTCAAAAACTTTTTTGCTGAAGTCACTTCTGCTTATAATGGAGCTGAAGCGCTTCGTATGTATGAAAAAATCAATCCGGATATCATTTTTGTTGACATCATCATGCCTGAAATCGACGGTATTGAGCTTGCTCGCCGTATCCGATCAATCAACCCTTCACAAATTATCATCGTTATCTCTGCGAGCAACGATATCCAAAAAATCTCTGAATCAATCGAAGTAGGGGTAAACAGCTTTATCCAAAAACCGATCGATACTAAAAAGATCCTTGAGATGCTTCAAAACATCACCAGTCTTGTTGCAAAACGTAAAAAAATCGAAACTAAAACGTTCTCGATCTCATTGCCGCTTGATGTCTATGAGCTGGTTGACGATAACGCAAAAGCAGAAAGTATCTCTAAAAATGCGGTCATTATCCGCGCTCTTCGCTCTTTTTACAACAGCTAATCTCCCCTCTTCCCGCTTTGCGGGAAAACAATCTGTAAATTTAGCTTTTTTTCAGCAATTGATTTGTATAATTTCAGCTCAGGTTCACCTGATCTTTTCAATACGGCCCCATCATCTAATGGTTAGGATTCCAGATTTTCATTCTGGCCATACGAGTTCGAATCTCGTTGGGGTCACCACTTTAACCTCCCTTATAAAAATTTTCTTTTCTTTAAAAGCCCTACAGTATCTTATTCGTGTGCTATAATTTAATTACAATACAGATAAGGTTGAAGATGGACAGAATACGGATCAAGGCAACATTGCTTTCGATATTGATTGTCCTGTTACTTATAAGCTATTTTCTTTTTAATGCTCTTGAGAGTAAAAAACGCACCTTAAACGATAAGATGCAAGAGCATCATGAACTTCTCCAAAACGCTTACAAACTTTCTGTCTTTGATGCCGAAAAATCTCTCAATTATCTCGGATTTCAGATACTGACCGATCAAAAGATCGTTAATGCTTTCGCATCACGCGATCGAGAGACGCTATACCGATTGGCACTTCCTTATTTTAATAAAGCCTATGCCCGCGGAGAAGTCGATTTAACAGGCTTTATTCACAATGACGGTATCCATTTTTTACGTCTTACCGACCCTCAAAAATTTGGTGATAACATTGCAAAAAAACGCCCTATGATTGAAGAGGCAATTCGAACACGCCAGCCCATAGTATCCTTGGATGTTACCCTTTATAATATATCTTTAGTAACGCTCATCCCTATTTTTAAAGACAACAGTTTTCTAGGCCTCTTTCAAGCATCGGTTAAAATCAATCGTATACAAGAACATCTTGATGTTCACTCCGGAATTAAAAGTGCCTTGGCTTTTGATTCTCAAACACTTAATACACTTCTTCCTGACAAACATTTAAAAGAATATGGTAAATATTCACTGATTTCCTATAATAACCCGCTGTTCGAATACTTGCCAAAAGAATACACGTTAAAAGATTCTTATCGTATTGCCTATAATGGCAGAACCTATATGATTGCTCCCGAAGAGTTGCATACGTATGCCAATAAATCTTTGGCGAAAATCGTATGTGCTCTTGATGTAACTGAAGATGAAATCATATACAAACGAGAAATACGGGAGTTGATCGTCGTCAGTCTCTTAGTCCTCATTTTGTTAAGTATTGTTTTGCATTTCGGGTTTAAAGCGTTAATTGATCGTATTCACGATCTCTCAACCAAACATAGCAAGCAACTTCATTACCAACTTTACAATGATTCCCTTACACGACTACCCAACCGTAAAGCTCTTTTTGAAGATCTTTCCCATAACTATTATCGGGGAGTTATGCTTCTCAATATTGACAATTTTAAAGAGATGAATGACTTATACGGACATGAAATCGGAGATAAAATTTTATCTGCTATTGGCACTACTCTTCAAGAGGCAGTCATAGATCATCCGCTGGCTGTCTATAAAATGCACGCCGATGAATACGCATTGGCTCTGACAGAACCCTTATCCGAACATAAGTTTACTCATCTGTGTCATGAAATTTTACATACACTCAATGAAGGACATTACGATATTGACGGAATTAGTATTTTCGTCACACTCGGAATGGGCGCCGATATTTGTTTCGAAGACGGATGCGATTTGATCGGAAGAGCCGATATGGCACTCAAAACAGCAAAAAAACGGGGAGTTTCGTTTGTGAAATACCACGATGAACTCCATATCAAAGAAGAATATTCCAATAATATCTTATGGAGTAAAAAACTGAAAGATGCAATTGATGAACACCGTTTTGCCCTTTACTACCAAGGGGTACATGAGAGTTCAACGCAGTCCATTATTGAATATGAGGCGTTAATTCGGATAATCGATAAAGACGGCTCGATTATTTCTCCTGCAATGTTTTTGGATATTGCCAAAAAATCACGTCTTTATCGTCATATCACCCATTTCGTCGTTAATGAAATTTTTACACAACTCCATAATACGCCTCACACCTATTCGATTAATCTCTCTTTAGACGATATTCTAAATCAAGAGACGCAAAATCTTATTTATAACCATTTAAAAGAATCAGATGTCGGGAATCGTCTTATTTTTGAAATTTTAGAAAGCGAGGGTATTGAAAATTTCGACGAAGTTTCAAATTTTATTGCTCACGTCAAAAGCTATGGATGTAAAATAGCCATTGATGATTTTGGTAGCGGTTACTCAAATTTTGCCTATTTAATGCGTTTAAATATTGATTTTATTAAAATAGATGGATCGCTTATCAAAAACCTAGATATCGATCTGAGTGCACAAGACATTGTACGTACCATTGTCGAATTCGCCAATCGTCTTAATATCCGAACCATTGCCGAATTTGTCTCTACCGCCTCAATTTATGATGAATGTAAAGAGCTTAGAATTGATTATATTCAGGGTTATTATTTAAGTGAACCCCAGCCAAAAGTATAACTGTCACGAAACAGATTCTCAAAAATCATAATTGAGTATAAAGTTCTGCTGCGTTATTCCGTTTTTTCGGAAAATAAAATTGTATTCCGAAGCTCCGGGAATTTGATATGTCTCACCTCGAGCTACTTTGCGTGCCAAAAGGTATTCCGCACGAAGCCCTTTTAGTGCGCCTCCGAATCGATAAAAAACATCAATATTCCATTGAGCATAGCTTGGATGGCCGTATTTATTGTATTTCCACTCTTTGGCGTCCGTTTTTTTGTATTCTCCATAACCTGCCATCACATCCAATCCACTCAACCCCTGAGCGGCAAAATTATGTTCAACGCTCGTAAGCCATGCATGAGAGTTACCGCTTCCATCACTGCGTTCGCGTTTTTGAAAGGTATAAAGAGGTTCTTTCCCCCACTCTCTCGGAAATAAAAATCGCCCATCGTCCGTTGTCTGATTGTAGGCAAATGTCAGCTTTGAACTCCGATACTTAATGGCTGTTTTAACTCCGTAAGTTGTACTCTTTTCTCCCTCTTGCATGTACGATTTTGCTTTGATCGCATTGGTTGATACACTATTATCTTCACCATTTCCTCCATCACCCGATTGACGCTGGTAAACATATTGAGCACCGTACGAAAGCTCAACAGAGCCGTAGGGATGGGTATAGCTCACATCGGCATAAGAGAGATTAAAAACATTTTCCAAATAGTAATCCCATACATCAATAGTAAATTCTTTAGGAATGCCATAACGTATATTGGCTATAAAAAGGCCATCCGATGACGTATTACCGCGATAATTTCCGGCAACCGTTGTTTCGAGGGAACTATTTCCCATTTCATATCCGTAGCCCAAGGAATCTTCGACGCTTTTCCATTCAGGAGTATTTCGGTTCCAAAAAGCATTGATATAGCCGGCTTGTGCACTCCATTTATTTGAGAAAGCGGAAGTAATCCATACTCCTTGCTCAAATGTCGGAATCATACGGCCATCTTGCGGATTTACAAAGGGGGTATCCAGCTTCATCCGCCCCAGTGTAATAGAATTTTTTTCATAGTGGTAACGCACATAGGCTTCACCTATATTGGTGACGCTTGAAGCATCATAATTGATTGAATCGACCAAGCCGACGGCATAGCGGGAATTTTTATTGGAGGCTAAGGGTTCAACATTCCCGGAGGAGATATTATCTTTGATAAAGTGTGTCGTATAAAGGCCAACAGCCCCTTGGAATCGGTTCCAGTTGGGTGTAAGATAAAGAAGTTTCCCCCCAACCGCAGTCGCTTCATAATCATTCAAGGGTTCTTGATTGTCTTCCATCATCGTAAAAATACGAATTTGACCTTGAACTTTTCCAAACCACGTATCATCTTGAGCATGCGATGAGAGTACGACGAGTACAAATGCAGCGATTCCCGATAATTTCATCGACAGACTCTCCTCGAATTCATGGCAGAATATTAGGCTGTTTCATTCCCGCCCGTTACTTTGATATGCCACGGTTCATAGCGGACACCGTAAGGGTTCCCTTTCGTATAGCGTATTGTAATGTACCCGCCATCGTAGAGCTTTTTAAAGACATCGGTCTCTTGAAATTTTGTACTGAAATTTCCATGCCCGTAGCCCACTTTACCGATATCAAAATCTCCGACACTGTGAAAGGTGAATCCGGGAGGGGCGATAGAGGTAGATGCCAGACGCAAATCTCCCCCCTCACTCACTATTTTTTTTAAAAAAAGATGGAGCTGCTTAACGGGAGCACGAACACCGGATGTCAATATCAGTTCATTACCTATCAACTTTTTGATCGTTGCATATTTTTCGGTTGCGGCACCTCTTAGAAGGAAATGCCCCGATTTTTTAATGTAGACAAGATCTTTTTCAGAGGTAATAGCGGTCAGTCTCGGTACCGTTCTCTCCCCGTAAAATCCGTAGCGACGGGGATCACCGTAAAAAATGGTTTCAACATATCCAACTTCATACGGAGTCAATGGTTTATTACAATGAACTGCCGTCTTTAACATTTCATCAAAACTCATGGTATTAAATCGAACATACCCAACATGGTTTTGGACCGTATTCAACTTATCCAATAAATTCTTAACCATAAGAGAACTATTTTTTGTTGTAACAGCAGAAGGGATAACCTCTTGATTCGCACCCAGAACCAGTGTACTGCTGCAAGCAACAGCTAGCGATAAAAACGATCTTCTGTCCATTGTGTTTCTTTGTTCACTAAATCTTAATCTCTATATCGTACAATCTTACCTGATTTTGAAAGAATCTTCCTAAAAAAATGGTGTAAAATTGTTCTTAACAGGATTTTTTTCTAAAAACTCTACTGGAGGCGAAAGATGAACGGTTCGATTTATACTCAAATTGCAAGAAATGCCATTCAAGAACATTATGAGGGGACTAGTATTGATAGGGATTTCTATCTCTCAACGTATCCTGAACTCTCACAAGAGAAAGCGTCCTTTGTTACCTTAACGCTCAATAACCGCTTACGAGGATGTATCGGGTCGATTATTGCCCATCAAAGCCTCCTAGATGATTTGATATCGAATGCCCGATCAGCAGCATTTCATGATCCCCGTTTTCCCCCATTGAGTAAAGAGGAATTTTCTCAACTATCGATAGAAGTATCCCTATTAACCCATCCCGAGCCGGTAGAATACGGTGATAGAGTCGACCTTGCGCGCATCATTCGTCCCTATGTTGATGGTGTCATCTTGCGTCTAGGGAAGTATCAGGCTACTTTTTTACCTCAAGTGTGGGATGAACTCAGTGATTTTGAGTCGTTTTTTTCACATTTGGGAATGAAAGCGGGAATCGGTAATGATCCCCTCTCGTATCATCCCGAGATTTATACCTATCAGGTTCAAAAATATGAGGAGCAATCCCATGCCTAAACGTACAATGAGTGTTGCGGGTAGTTTTTATCCCTCGTCTGCGCGCGAGATTGAGAATATGATAGAGCATTTTAACGCTATTCTTGAATCCCACCCCGATGCACTTAAAAAGTTTACTGCACTACATGGAAATGCCGTTATAGTCCCCCATGCCGGATGGATCTATTCAGGTTTTACCGCCAATATCGCGTTTCGTGTTTTGAGTGCTTCTCCTCCAAAAACGTTTGTCGTCATCGGCCCCTCCCACCGCATCGGCTTTGAGGGGGTAAGTATTTCCGATGCACACTTTTATGAAACACCTCTGGGGGATGTAGAGATAGATCATGCGGGGGTAAAAGAATTGATGCAACGATTCGCCCTCCCCTGTATCGTTGGGGCTCATCACGAGCACAGTACCGAAGTGCAGATCCCTTTTATCAAACACTATTTCCCGCAGGCTAAAGTCATAGAGCTTGTCTACGCCTATGCTGAGCCCTCGATGCTGGAACCCATCATAGAGCGCTGTTTAGCTCTGAGGGACACCGCCGTCGTCATAAGTACCGATCTGAGCCATTACTACTCGCTCGATAGGGCAAAACAGCTCGATTCCATCTGTTTGGAAGCGATACGGGATGAAAATCCCCATGCGCTGCATCAAGGGTGTGAAGCGTGCGGAATGATAGGGGTAGAAGCGATGTTAAACGTAGCCAAAAAGAGAAATTTGCAGAGTACTATCCTCGATTACCGCACCAGTGCCGATGCAAGCGGAGATACTTCTAGAGTTGTAGGGTATGCAAGTGTAGTGTTTTCTTAAGCGGGTAAGCTATAATTCGCGTATAAGATTAATACCAATTATAGATCGTGAGGAAGAATGGATACCGAAGCATTGATTGAAAAGACGCAACGACACTTAAGCACTCTTTTACGTGAGGCATTTCATCACACTGATGCAGAGAATGCCGTCGTGGTGTATGACACACGGTGTCTGATAGCAACACTTTTGATGGAGGGGTATAAACGCGCCCTCCCCCATGCACGATTAATCGATTTTGATGCACACTCTCCTGAAGAGGTTCGATCACAGTTAGAAGCTCTAAACCCCTCAGATTTGGTCGTATTGATCCAATCGACCAACTTTCGTCTCGATGCGTTTCGCTTGCGTGTCGAGTTATTTAAACTCAAATTAAAAGTAATTGAACATCCCCATCTCAGCCGTATGTCGGACGATGAGGCATCGTATTTCATCGACTCGCTTGAATACGATAAGGGCTATTACCGTCCTCTCGGTCGTGCGCTCCAGTCTAAAATAGACAGCGCTCCTATGGGGGTACTCGACAGCGGCGGAGATCTGTTAATCTACGGTTCACCGTTCGAGTCTGCCAAAGTCAATATCGGAGATTATACGGGGTTACCTAACTGGGGCGGTCAGTTCCCGCTAGGGGAAGTGTTTACCGAAGCTCAAGATCTAAGAGCCGTTCACGGACGGGTGAAAATCTATTGTTTCGGAGACGTGACGTACAAAATCAACACCCCTGAAACGCCTATCACCCTTATCATCGAAGAGGGGAAAGTCGTAGCGTGCGAAAACTCGACGCCTGCATTTGATCTAATATTATCTAATATACGCCGAGATGAGGGGGGAGTCGTTTGGATACGGGAACTCGGATTCGGACTCAATAGAGCCTTTAGTAAGACACGTACCGTTGCCGACACGGGAACCTATGAGCGAATGTGCGGGGTTCACATATCGTTGGGGGCGAAACACGGTACTTACGGCAAACCGGGTTTTAAACGTCGAGACGGACTCTACCACGTCGATGTTTTTGCCGATACCCATACCTTTTCGCTTGGGGATGAAGTGATCTATAGAGACGGGGCCTTTGTGATTTGAACGGCTCTCAATTCACCCGTAACTTCGTCCGTCCCGTAAAGAGCTTCAAAAAGTCATAAATATCACTCAAAAAAAAAGCGCGGGTATCCTGATGCTCAAACCGCTGAAGCCATGCTTTCTCTTGATTGAGTATCCCCCGACACGGTACAACAAACTCCTCCAGTGGAAGAAGCGGTTTTAGAATACCGCAATCATTAATTGCCATTACGACTGCGTCAAAAAGCTCATCGAGTCGTTCATCGTCATTTATGTGATAGAGTTTGCCGTCCATTTTGTAAAAACGGTAAATTGCCAATATTTCCTCAGCTTTGTCCAGTTCACTCATTTGCAAGATCCGAAAGAGATAGAGTGGGCAAGAGCTACCGCCTCATTGGTCACATATCCGTCATACGTGTTCAATGCACTCAAATACATTTCATCTTTTAACAGTGTATTCAGAGGTGTAGAAGCAATCTTAATCGCATAAGGAAGTGTTGCATTCGTCAGAGCAATGGTCGAAGTGCGAGGATACATCCCCGGCATGTTGGCAACACAGTAATGGACGATCCCCCCTACCTCGAATGTCGGATCTGAGTGGGTAGTGGCGTGAGAGGTTTCAAAGCACCCCCCTTGATCGATAGAAACATCTACAATCACTGAACCTTTTTTCATGATTTCAAGCATATCTTTCGTAATAAGTTTAGGTGCTTTGGCTCCGGCGACCAGCACCGTTCCTATAATCAAATCAGCCTCTTTAATACTATTTAATATAGAAGCATGCGTTGATGTAAGCATCGTGACATTTGCAGGCATAACATCCCGCAAATAAGTAAGCCGCTCGGTGTTGATATCAAGCATCGTAACTTCAGCACCTAAACCGGCAGCAGCATCCGCTGCCGATTTACCTGCTACCCCTGCACCGAGAACCACAACACGATTACGCTCTACCCCGACCGCTCCCCCTAATAACCGACCGCTTCCGCCGTTATAGCGTCCCAGATGAATAGCACCGAACAGTGTCGCCATCCGTCCGGCAATCTCACTCATCGGCTCTAACAGAGGAAGCCTGCGCCCTACACGAAGCGTCTCATAGGCAAAAGCAGTAATTTGTTTGGCACAAAGTATTTCAGTGAGTCGTTTATCGGCGGCAAGATGCAGATAGGTGAAAAGTATTTGAGACTCTTTCAACCGATCGTATTCAATCTCTATCGGTTCTTTTACCTTGATAATCATCTCTGCTCCGCCGTAAATATCATCGGCACTTTCCCAGATAACGGCTCCCGCACTCACATAAAGTGCATCGTCAAAACCGCTCCCCTCACCTGCTCCTTGCTCAACCAATACACTATGCCCTGCTTTCGTCAGTTCTAACACTCCCGAAGGGGTCATACCGACCCGGAATTCATCCGTTTTAATCTCTTTTGGAATACCGATAATCATCTTTTTCCCCCTATAGCCACTGCGTATATTAGTGGATTGGTTGACCAGCGAAAACTCTCTTCATCATAAAAAGCTCCGATTCCGCTGCACGTAACATTGTGCTCTTCACACACCATATAGAGTTCCTGCGTAACTATCCCTGCTTCAATATGAGAAGAGGCGCAAAAATTCTCTGCATGGATAAATAGTACCATATTCGCCCCTGAAATAAATCTCTGATCCAAAAGTAATCGGACACATTCAGAGATGAATTCCCCCTTCTCAGTACATACTCCGCTTCGATACACACCTAAATGCATACACTGTGCCTGTAATACGATAGAGACGATTTCTAATCTCGAGGGTGGCGCACGATCAAGCAGTATCTTTATCACCTCATCACTCATCATTGCTGCATCAAATTCGCGTCCGCTTCGACGTGTCGCATTAAGTTTTAAAAAATCTCCGTATTTTTCCATCACGGGAAGAGCGGTATAGGGTGGATTCTCTGCGAGTTCCCGTCCTAACATCTCATCGCTTTCACTGTAATCGGTAGGGTGTACTCGCATCAGAGATTTTTTCAGCGCTCTCACACTCCGTGCTGATATTTCGCCGATCCCATACACTGCCGCAATCACCTCATCTTCACTCATTCCCATAATCTTATTTAGAGGCTGAGTCGGAGACATTTTTGTCAATTTCACTCCAAAATATTCTGCTGAGAGACCGAGCGCACCGATCTGATGACCCAAATCGAGGTAGAGATATCTCCATGCTCTTAGGGAATATTTCCATGATGAGCGAAACGGAACCAATGAGATCATCACCAATACACCCTCAAAACGGCTCGTCAATCCCAAATAGGGTTCTACCCCCTCCCCTGCGATCTCTGCAATCATCACCAACTCGCGATGCACTGCATCAAGGTGATAGATTCCACTGAGAATCCCTTCCATATTGCGCAGCTGGACATACATCTCAATCGGGTGAAGATTTCCGGCTGAGGGGACATTAAGACGATAATACGCTCTTTGGGCAATAATCGCTTTATCGGTAATACAACGTGTCTCTTCTAGCCATTGTAGAGAAGGGAAATCGGAGAGCTTTATACGATAGCAAAAATGGGGATAGTGTTTAAATGAGGCGGGCTGCGAATCCCAATCCAAAAAGGTTTGTTTATTTTCCACCCATTCACGGGTTAGAAGGGTTTGTTCACGCACTGCGAAGTTGGTTAAATACGTCGCGATTACTGGTCAGCTCAATCGCACTAAAGCCGTCTTCATTATGAAGCGTTGTATCCGCGCCCAAGGATAGGAGCATCTTCACACATTCCACACGCGAAGCCGATGCGGCGTACATAAGGGCTGTGGTTCCTTCTTCGTTGGTATCGTTTATATCGGCTCCCGCTTCGACGAGTAAACGGATTACTTCGGATGAGGAGGCATAACAGGCATTAAAAAGGACACCGTTATAATCAGTATTGATTGCATAAAGATTAGCCCCCGCTTCGATCAATCGTGCAACCATCATCGCATTACCCTCCAATGCGGCAAGGAGCAACGGGGTATTACCGTTCAATCCTCTGCACTCAAGATCATCAGGGTGAAAACCGCGGCTTTGTAGCCATATAATATACTGTTCGACCATCACAAACCCCTTAGGAGAATTTTTAAACACCCATCCAATTTTCGTGGTCGTGCCCTTTTTTCTTGAAGTTGGCCGCTTTATCCACCGCTTCAATACATTTATCATAATCGACTTCGTCGGTGATCTCAGGTACCACTTCAACATAGCTGATCATCCCTTCCTGATCGATGACGAATACCGCGCGAGCAAGACGGTCTTTTAGTTTTCCCTCAGTGATGAGAAGTCCAAACTTTTTAGCAAAATCGCGATTCGTGTCGATCACTAGTTCCGCACTGTCTATCCCCTCACGTGTGACAAAATCATTTACAAATTCAGCATCATCGGTTGTTACCATTACCGTTTTGAGTTTTTTGAATTGTTTGATGAGGTCATTGAACTTTTTAGCACCCAAGGAACACACTTCCGTTTTAAGCGACGGAATAGCAATAAGCAGCTGTGCAGTAGGAGCAATCATCCCGATAACGTTTTGACTCCCGTCCAGATTGGTGACACGAGCAGCAGGTGCTTCTCGCCAGATAGACATCTCTTTTCCCTCCAAGTTGACCGGTGTCCCATGTACTGTAATCTGCATATTCTCTCCTAAATAGGGATATTTTTATAATGACAGTGCAAAATTAGTTCTCATTATTGCCTATTTTTTGTACATACAAATACTGACTCATTGGACATTTTTGTATTAAAATGCTAGACAACTTATACAAAAGATTAGAAAATGATGACCTATGAAGCCAACATCCCCAATCGTGAAGAGTGTCATACCTGTAGTCTCACTTTTGCGTATAAAGAGATCAATCTGCTCTATGACATTGCGGTGATGCTCACCAGCACCACCGAGATCATGGATAGCGTCGAAAAAGCGATGCGTAAATTGAAACAGCACGGATATTTGGAACGTTGTGCTCTCTTTCGAAAGAAAGAAGATGCCGATGAACTGGAGTTGCTAAGTTCAATTGATCTTGAACCCTACCAAAAGAAGATGGCAACCTACCGCTTCGGGGAAGGTGCGACAGGTTTAGCCGCTAAAAGCCGTGAACCGATCGTCATCGAAAATATTCATAATAACATCAATTATCTCAACAAAATGGGAAATATTTCGACGCAGATGGTATCGTATGTTGCCGTTCCCCTCTTACAAGATGAAGATGTAATCGGGGTTATCTCCGCCAATATCGGTAAAAATAGTCCCCTAAATTTTGACGAAATTGTTCGGATGCTCACCATCGTCGGATCACTTTTTGTCGGTGCACTCAAAGCACAACAGACCATTACAAAAGAGAAAGAATCACTTAGCGAACTCAAGACCTACTACAAAGAAGAGCTCCAAAAAGATTACAAATTTGAAAACATCGTCGGACGCTCTACACGAATGCAACAGGTATTCGGAATGATTAACACCGTTGCACCGACCGATGCGACTATTTTGATTCGCGGAGAGACAGGTACGGGTAAAGAGCTGATCGCTACAGCGGTACACAACCTCAGCCGCCGACAAAATGGTCCGTTTATCAAACTCAACTGTGCCGCTATCAGTGAAACGTTGCTGGAAAGTGAACTCTTCGGACACGAGAAGGGAGCCTTTACCGATGCGAGAGAGATGAGAAAGGGGCGTTTTGAACTGGCAGATGGGGGAACACTCTTCCTCGATGAGATCGGAGACATTACCCCATCACTTCAAGTCAAGCTACTGCGAATTTTGCAAGAACAGGAGTTTGAGCGGGTCGGAGGAAATAAGACGATTAAAACCAATGTTCGCCTCGTTGCCGCGACCAACCGTAACTTAGAAGAGATGGTACGCAAGGGAGAATTTCGAGAGGATCTTTTTTATCGACTCAACGTTATTCCGATCAATCTTCCGCCGTTACGTGAACGGTATGAAGATGTTAAACTTCTCATAGAGCACTATCTCCACCGTTTTATGAAAGAGCATCGCAAGAATATGCACTTCACCAAGGGGGCGATGGAACTCCTCCTCGATTATCCGTGGCCGGGGAATATCCGCGAACTTCAAAATACAATGGAGAGGATTGTTCTCATCTGTCCTGACGGTGAGATCCAACCGGAGATGCTCAGCCATGTTTTACCGTTCAACTATCAAAAGCTCTATATGCAAAGCGAACCCGTTCCTGTGGCGGTCAGTGCAGTTCAAACAACTCCGCATCCGATGCCTCAGCACGATGGATATGGATCCGGACCGATGACGAAAAAAACGCTTCAAGAGTTAGAACGTGAAGCAATACTTCAAGCACTGTCTGACTCACACGGTATTCAAACAAAAGCGGCACGAGCGCTAGGTATGAGTGCACGTCAAATCGGATATAAAATTAAACAATACGGTATTGAGATTTAAGGGATCTCCATCCGTACACTATTTTTTCCATCCGATTTCGCTCGGTAAAGTGCTCTATCCGCCCGTTCAAATACCTCATCTAGCGTCTCACCAGGCAAAATAGAGGTTAAACCAAAACTGCATGTGACATGAACAATAGTTTCAAAACTATTTTTGTCGATACGCTGACGAATTTGTTCCGCAATTTTCATTACCGTAATCGGATCAGAATAACGGAGTAAAATAGCGAACTCTTCCCCACCCCAACGAATAAAAATATCCGATTTCCTAATCGATCGACCCACGAGAGCAGTTAACTCTTTGAGTACGGAATCGCCGACGTTATGACCGAAGGTATCGTTGATACTTTTGAAATTATCAATATCAAAGAGTAGTAGAAACAAGGTAACATCATAATCCCGTCCAAGTGTTTGATGCGCTTGAAAAATCTCTTCAAACAAACGTCTGTTGCCGATCCCCGTCAACGCATCGGTTGTCGCCATTTTTAATAAACCCCGTTCACCCTCACCGACCATCCCCATTAAAGAGTGAACCATATTATATTCGTGTTTAATCATAGGAGTTAATTGGGCATAGCAGATAGAGAGAAGATGATGCTTATCGATAATACCGACAACCCTATTTTCTTTTACCGCGACAATTTTATTATAGGGAGTATTTTCCATTTCATCAAGTACTTCCGATATCTTTTTCGAGGCATCGAAAGTATTCACAGGAGTTATCATAAATTCTTTGACAGGAAGCCCTGAATTATCACAATGATAAAGTACTCGTACGATATCTTTTACTGTCAGTATCCCTATCGGTAATCCACTTTGGGTAATTATTACAGCATCAGCACTGTCAGAAGCAAAATATTCAAGTACTTTGTGCACTATAACATCGCTCTCAAACACACCGCAAGGAGGATGATCAGAAAATAAATGACCAATAGCGGTAGAATGGGTTACTGCTGATATTTCTGAAATCATTTAGCCTCATGCGCCACTTAAAATTTAATTATAATATTATAGCACAGAAATATACAGAAATAATAATTGGTGAATTATTCTCCCCGACGAATAGCTACAACTTCAGATGGAAATTTTTTTGCACCCGGTTCGATAAACCACGTTTCACCGTTAGAGAGCTTTACTTCACCGCCCCATTTTTCTTCGCTATCAAACTCCGAGCTTACTATTGTCTCTTCCATATCTTTTTTGGCGACATAAAATGAGATTGATCCCTTTGAATCGTAACGTAACATAACCTTTGCCATAACAAACTCCTTAATATTATTTAATAGTATGAATTCACTGCGCACTTACGCATGAAAAAACTGACGTATCCTATACCACCAATCCGATGAGAGATGACCTTCGAAACTGATCCGTAGAAATGTCCCTGCAAGGCGGCGAATGATCGTATTGACCTCATAATTACGGCCATCGCAGGTAGGAAAATCATCTCGGAAATGGACACCTCGGCTCTCTTCTCGTGCCAATGCAGACATCACCATTGATTCAGCAACCGTGAGCGCATTACGAAATTCGATAATCGACATCAGTTCAACATTATCGCTGCGCTCTTTATTGACACAGCATAGTCCTGACGACATTTTCATCAAATAGTGTACATATTCTAGTGCATGGGCGAGTGAGTCATGGGTTCGAAACACCCCTGCATTTTTGTAGAGATTGTTTCCAAAGTTACGACGCATCGTGTTGATGTTAAATCGGTTTTCACCCTCCAAAATCGCCTCCACATAGCGAGCCTCTTTATCGACCAGTGCATAGTCGATCGGATGAAACTCCCCTTTTTTCGCTGCACGAGAAGCTTCAATACCCGCAAGTCTGCCAAAATAGGCAGCCTCAAGCAGACTGTTTCCCCCTAAACGATTTGCCCCATGAACACCGCTATAGGCACACTCTCCACATGCAAATACATTAGGTATATCGGTAGAGGTATTATCTCTTACCCATATCCCACCCATGGTATAGTGGGCTGAGGGGGTGATAGGGAGAAGTTCGCTAAGGATATCGATTCCGGCACCGTTTAGGGCATGCTTGCGGGCTGAGGGGAGTTTTTTATCGATCAACTCTTCCCCCAAATGTCTAAAATCGAGATAAACACTGTGTCCTGCAAGCTGATGTTTAACGATATCGCGGGAAAGTTTATCGCGTGTCAAAAGTTCATCGGTAAAGCGTTCCCCGTTTTCATCAACTATGTAAGCACCCTCTCCGCGTGCCGCTTCACTTATCAGCGTTCCGCTATTCGCCAATGTTGTCGGATGAAACTGTACAAATTCCATATTGGACAGACGCATTTTGGCTCTCAGTGCTATGGCAATCACATCACCGCTGGATTCTTGAGAGTTAGTCGAATGACCGCGATAGATCCCCGCATATCCGCCCCCCGCCAAAATCAGTGATTTACACGCAAACGCTATCACCTGTGAATCGCGTCGGCGCAAGAGTGTTATCCCTGAGAGTTGATCTTTATAAGTAGCGATAGAGAGCATCACATGATTTTGTAATATGTTCACCCCCTCTTTGCGACACTGTACGAGAAGCGTTTGGGTAATCGAGGCTCCCGTTTTATCCGCAATGTAACAGGTTCGCGAAGCTTTGGTTCCGCCAAAAGGGCGTTGAGCGATAGTACCCTCATCCGTGGTATCAAACACCACACCCATGGCTTGGAGTTCGTTAACAATCTCTTCCGCACCCGCAACCATAGCGCTGACAGCCGAAAAACGTCCTAATTTATCGGCACCTTTGAGGGTGTCGGAAATATGTTCACGGATTGAATCTTGTCGTGTTGTTTTAAGTACGGCATTTATCCCACCCGAAGCTACGGCAGAGTTGGAACGTAGAGGATTGCTTTTACAGATCAGGGCGACATTCAGTCCTGCTCGGCGTGCATACAGTGCCGCATACAGTCCTGATATTCCGCTCCCGACTACAATAACATCATACAGCATAAGCACCTCGCATCAACGTATTTACCGACTCAACCGAAGCCTCAGGGAGATACCCCAAAAAGGCATTATCCACGACATGAGAAGGATCGACAGCACCGAATAAGGCAGAAATCCCTCCCGCACTTCGGGCGAACTGCAATGCGCTAGCCACATCACTCAACTCACCCGTTTTCATCAGTTCCGCTACATTCGAAGCAAACGGACGCTTAAAAAGATTCGTTTGCAATAGCGAAGATGAACCGATATAGGTTAGTCCGTAGCGTGCACACGCATGCATTAGAGGATAAAACAGTCCGTCTTCACACTCTTGATTTGCATATCCGTACGCATGCGGTTTCGCGAGATTGAACGGACTTTGGATATATTTAAAGCCATGATTCTCCCCACCGACACGTTGGGCGATGTCGGCGACTTTTCCCAAAGAGACGTATTCCAGATGATCCGCTTCGTATAAAAACCCGTTCCACGCCGCGATTCCATAGCTCACAATCTTTTTTTCACTGCGCAGTTCCTCAAAGAGAGCAAAAGCTGCTTCAATACGCTCGTAAAACGTTGCTTGATCGATATATCCCAACTGTGTCTCAGGATTGTGCAAATAGAAAATATCGATCGTATCTATCTCAAGATTTCGGAGTGACTGCTCACAGCTCCAGCGTAGATATTCGGGTGTCATACAGTGCTGATCGATCACAATCTCCTCTTTCGAGGCCAACCCTTGATCAATCATATTTTCTTGTATCCAACCGTACGGATTATCGGGAAAGGGGAAATCAAGAGGTATAAATCCCCCTTTAGAAGCGATAATAACCTCTTCGCGTTTAATCTCACCCGATTGGATCATCTCATTCAACGCTTCCGCAATTTCGCGTTCACTCATCTGATAACGGTAATTGATCGCCGTGTCGATCAGATTAATCCCTCGACGTAGTGCCGTTTTGATTGCCTCGGCATAGTTGATAATATAATTATCTTCTTTGTAGGGTTCAGCTTTATAGGTTCCGATACCCAGCGAAGGAAAAAAGAGTTCTCCGTTAAAACGGTAAAAATCTTTCGAATAATTACCGAATTTTTTGAGATATCCGAAGGTCCCCTCTTTGGTTGCGTGTCCCATTTTAGACCACCATCACTCGCAAATTTGATTTAAGTTTGAAGTTGAGCATATCCTGCATTCCCGCAAGCGTCGTTGTCGTGTTCATGGAACAGCTCATACACTCACCTTTGTACTGGATGTAAAGTTCGTGTTCTCCCTCTACCTCTTTAAGATCGATCACTTCGACATCTCCATGGTCGGCTTTGAGGGTCGGACGGATATACTCTTCGAGAATCGATTCGATACTGCGGAGTTTTTGAACCAAACTCATCGCATTAAAGTTTCCGTCCCCTTTGGCCTCTTTGATTTTTTTGCTGATCGCCTCTTTTTGAAGCTCCGCGGTCACTTCTGCGAGCATATCAATGAGATAGACATCTTTTTTTTCATGACCACCCGGTTTAATACACGATTTACAAAAACCGCCAGCTTTCGTGTAATCAGTGATACTTTCGATAGAGTCGAGTTTGTTAAGACGGATCACCTCTTTGAGGGTATCGAGGCTGACACGGGCACATTCACACACGATAAATTCCGTCTCGAACTCGGACATATCGACCCCTTTATAGATCGATGCCGCTTTTTTAATTACGTCGTACGCCATAACCGAACAGTGCATTTTCTGCCCCGGAACCGCAGGAATATCTTCCTCATCACGAAGCGCTTTTTCCACATCGATGTTGGTGATTTTGAGTGCTTCATCCACCGTTTTATCCATGCAAAGTTCCGCCATCATATCCGAACTGGCGATTGCCGTACCGCATCCGAAACTCTTGAATCGGCTTTTAATGATAACGTCGTTTTTCGGATCGATCATCCAATAGAGTCGTACCGCATCCCCACAGCTCTCCGCACCGAAATCGGCAATAATCAATTGTTTCTCTGCTGCATCGGCCTCTTCTTGAGTAATCTCACCCATATTGATCGGATCGTTCATACGTCGTTGTACTTCACTTGAGTACTCTTCCCATAATGCTCCGCCGATCAGTGTGTCTCGTGCCATGATTGCTCCTTGATGGATGATATTAACTCCACAATTGCAAATGGTGTTCTAGTCAAAGAACTACATTTTTGTTACATTGGTGTATGAGAACTAAATATGCAGTTGGTTTGATAGGAGTTGCTTATTTAATAATCAGCTTAGTGGTGATTGCTCACCTCGATTCAATTTATAATGACACTATCAAAACCATAAAAGGGGTTCAAAATGGTTCAAATTACCGCTGTATTCAACCGTCACTGTTTAAATGATGTTCTTCGAGAACTGTTCGATAATGAAATCGAGGGGGTAACCGTAACCGATGTCATCGGAAAAGGTTCACTCGGTATTGCCGAAAAAAACAACGCTCCCGATTTGTATCCGAAAGTAATGCTCATCATCGTCGTATCCAACGATAAAACCAAAGAAGTTACAATGGAAGCGATCCGCGCCCATACCCAGGATTTAGGTCACGGTGCCGGTAAAATGTGGGTCACTCCGGTACTTGAAGTCGAGCGTATCCGTACGGGAGAAAAAGATGAAACGGCTCTTACTCAACCAATCCCGCGCGCAACGGTTAAAAGCAACACTTTTTTCACTGCCGTCGATACACCTTCCAGCTAATCTGCCTAATTTCAGTACACCCTTTTAGGCGTGTACTCAACACTATTATCAAACCAAAAGTTTCTACCCGCTATAATTGCGAAAAATATAACCTAAGGACTTTGCATTGAGAAGTCATTTTTGTACCGATTTAAGTGAAGCAAACGTAGGCGATAACGTCGTCCTATGCGGTTGGTCGAACAGCTACCGCGACCACGGAGGAATTGTTTTCATCGACTTGCGCGATAAAAGCGGCCTGATTCAACTCGTTTGTGACCCTGCCGACAATGCCCATGCGCATAAACTTGCCAGCGAAGTGCGTGACGAATTCGTCTTGATCGCACACGGACGTGTTCGTAGCCGTGGCGAAGGTCTCGTTAATCCGCGTCTCAAAACAGGTGCTATCGAAGTAGTCGTCGAAGAGTTGATCATCGAAAACCGCTCCGAGCCTGTCCCTTTCGGTATCGGCGACAACAATGTCGGAGAAGAGATCCGTCTGAAATACCGCTACCTCGATTTACGTAATCCATTGATGTACAACACCTTTATGCTCCGCTCAAAAGCGGCGATTGCAGCACGTAACGTACTCGACAAACTTGGATTTTTGGAAGTTGAAACCCCGATTTTGACCAAATCGACCCCTGAGGGTGCACGTGACTATCTCGTACCGAGCCGTGTACACGAAGGTGAATTCTACGCCCTCCCTCAATCGCCTCAGCTTTTCAAACAGCTCTTGATGGTGGGAGGATTTGATCGTTATTTCCAAATCGCGAAATGTTTCCGTGATGAAGACTTGCGTGCTGATCGTCAACCCGAATTCACCCAAATCGACGTCGAAATGAGCTTCTGTAACCAAGAAGATGTTATCCGTGTCGCCGAAGAGTTGATTACGGGAATGTTTGCTGCCGCAGGTCACGAAGTCCACACTCCGTTCAACCGTATCAAATACTCCGATGCAATGGAATGGTACGGCTCTGACAAGCCCGACCTCCGTTATGATCTTAAGATGGTTGATGTGATCGACATCTTCGCACGCTGTGACAACGAAATTTTCACAGGGATCGCCGCTAACCCTAAAATGAACCGTATCAAAGCGCTTCGCGTTCCGGGTGCCGATTTGGCATTCTCTAAACGTGAAATGAAAAGCTTCGAAGATTATGTTCGCAAATTCGGGGCAAAAGGCCTCGGTTACTTCCAAATGAAAGAGGACGGCCTCAAAGGACCATTGGAAAAATTCTTCGCCCCTGAAGATTTACAGCTCCTGATAGAACGTACCGGAATGGAAGTGGGCGACGTCGTCTTCTTCGGTGCGGGAGATAAAAAAACCGTGTGGGATTATATGGGACGTTTCCGTATCTTCATCGCCGAACATGAAAAAATGAACCTGATCGACAAAGATCGCTTCGAATTTGTCTGGGTTGTTGACTTCCCGATGTTCGAAATCGAAGAGGGACGTGTCAAAGCACTTCACCATCCGTTTACGATGCCGCGTGATTTGAACCATGAGCATCTCGAAGACATCGAATCGATTGCCTACGATATCGTTCTCAACGGAACTGAGCTCGGCGGCGGATCGATCCGTATCCACAAACAAGCACTCCAAGAGCAAATCTTCACCCTTCTCGGTATCGGTGAAGAGGAGGCTCAGGAGAAATTCGGCTTTCTACTCGATGCGCTCAAATTCGGAGCACCGCCGCACGGCGGATTCGCTATCGGGTTTGACCGTTTCATGATGTTGTTATCTAAAAAAGATTCCATTCGTGACGTTATCGCGTTCCCGAAAACCCAAAAAGCCTCTTGTATTATGACGCAGGCGCCAAGTCCGGTTGAGTTGACACAACTCCGCGAGCTTCACATCCGCCTACGCGAAAGTGCCAAGTAAGCAATGAAGAAACTTTTCCTTATTATTGGTGCTCCCGGTTCAGGAAAAACGACTGATGCGGAGATTATAGCCGAACGCAACGACGATGCAATCGTCCACTACTCGACCGGTGATCTCCTCCGCGCAGAAGTCTCCAGCGGCAGTGAACGGGGTCATTTGATTGATAGCTTTATCAGTAAAGGGCTTATTGTTCCGATTGAGATCGCAATCGACACGATTACTAGCGCAATCAAATCAGCCCCTGCTGATGTTATTTTGTTCGACGGCTATCCTCGCTCATTTGAGCAAATGAATGAACTCGAGAAATTTCTCGCTACCGATACCGAGGTAGAACTTGTGAGTGTCATCGAGGTCGTTGTGAGTGAAGAGGTAGCACGTGATCGTGTTCTCGGACGCTCTCGCGGAGCCGATGACAAAGTCGAAGTGTTTAACAACCGTATGAGTGTCTATACAGAGCCGTTAGCGGTGATCCAAAGCTTTTATGAGGGTAAAAACCTTCTCAAAAAAATCGACGGCGAACGCTCCATCGACGCTATTGTGGATGAGTTAGAGCTCTATATCGAATCCAAAATCTAATTAATAGGAATTAATATGAAAATTATTCTTTTAGGCGCTCCGGGTGCCGGAAAAGGGACACAAGCACAGTTTTTGACAAAAACGTTTGATATCCCGCAAATCTCTACGGGTGATATGCTCCGTGCCGCAATTAAAGCGGGAACTGAGCTGGGGACATTGGCGAAATCGTTTATGGATTCAGGCAAACTTGTTACCGATGAGATCATTATCGGTCTTGTTAAAGAGCGGATTTTGGAAGATGACTGCCGCAACGGTTTTCTCCTTGACGGCTTCCCTCGTACCGTTCCTCAAGCCGACGCACTCAAAGAAGCGGGTGTTGCTATCGATGCCGTCATCGAAATCGATGTAGCCGACAGCGTTATCGTTGAGCGTATGTCAGGACGTCGTGCCCACCTTGCATCAGGCCGAACCTATCACGTCGTTTTCAATCCGCCGAAAGTGGAAGATAAAGATGACGAAACGGGTGAAGAACTCGTGCAACGTGCTGATGATAAAGCCGAAGTGGTACTTGACCGTCTCCGTGTCTACCACGAGCAAACCGCTCCGCTTGTCAACTACTACCAAGGTGTAGCCGCTGCTGATAGCACCGTCAAATACATCACCATCGACGGAACCCAAAAAATCGATGCAGTTGAAAAAGAAATTTTGGAAAAACTCAAATAATTTTCCTTCTCCCCTTAGCGGGGAATCTCGTGTTATAATCCTCTTATGAAAACTCCCCACTTTTATGCCGTCATCATCGGTTCTGAGATACTAAACGGCCGTCGTGAAGACAAACACTTTCTCTATATTCGCGATGCACTGCTGCGTCTTGGACACACCCTCTTCTCCTCTTTTACAATCAAAGATGATCCTCTTTTGATCCATAATACCTTTACAATGATCAAAAACGATTCCGATGCAGTCATGTTCAGCTTCGGTGGAATCGGCTCCACCCCTGATGATCTGACACGCCAAATCGCCGCCGACGTTTTTAGCGATGGGATTTTAGTCCCCCATGAGCAATTTACACGTGATATTATGGAACGATTCGGTGACGCGGCCTATCCCCACCGTATCCACATGGCTGATCTTCCAAAAAATTCTCTCCTCCTCCCTAATGTTGTCAATAATATGTCAGGATTTTATCTAGAGGATCGCTACTTTTTTATGCCGGGATTTCCCGAAATGTCCCATCCGATGGTGGAAGAGGCATTAACAAAATTTTACCCCCAAGCCACTAAAACCTATCGCCGCACCCTAATCGCCCAAACGTCAGAAAATACACTGATTGATGTCATGGAAAAAATGGATACGCGTGTTGATTTCTCTTCCTTGCCGATGATAAACGGAGGAAATCCTATGGTTGAAATATCGGTTGCCTCTGAGGAAGAGGAACTTTGTGAGTACAGTTTTCACCTCTTTATAGAGGCATTAAAAGCAAAATCAATTTCCTACGAGATGATCAAAAATAATTAAAAATAAACATTTTTTTAAAACTGCCGATTTTACTCGCATAAAGGAATAAGGAGAGGGGATGGGCAAAATGAGTTTCTTAATTATCGGATTGGGAATCAGTTTGATTGTTTATATTGTTTATCGTCATACTTTTTTGAAAACACCGAAGAAAAAGTTGCCTCGTAAACCGCATTTTACCCTTAAAATAGAGCCGGAATAATAACGCACATTAAACGTAATGGCGGTCGTAAAGTTTATTTTGTTCATTCGCAGTTGATAATTCTTCTTTTAAAGCTTCCAAACGCTCCAATCTCTGTTCTGTCGTAGGATGTGTACGAAAAAGATTGGAAAATGAAAAGTTTTTGCCGTCAAACGGACTAATAATAAACATATGCGCATTCTCAGGTGTAGCCCCATGCACTTCTCCTCGCGTATTATAGTTCGAGAGCTTAATTAGCGCATTTTGAAGCCACTCCGGATGCCCCGTAAGATGTGCCGCCCCCGCATCCGCCATAAACTCTCGTGAACGGCTGATAGTCATTTGAATGACACTCGCCGCAATCGGTAATAAAATAGCCATCGCGATCATCAAAATCGGATTTCCACGATTATTACGACTGCCGAACATTGCCCCAAACTGCAACATATTGGCGATAAACGCTACCGCACCTGCGATTGTTGCGGCAACCGTAGCAATCAGAATATCGCGATGGGCTACGTGAGAGAGTTCATGTGCCATTACCCCCTCCACTTCATCCTCATTCAGCAATTCAAGCAATCCCGTCGTTATCGCTACCGCCGCATGAGAGGGATTGCGCCCTGTCGCAAACGCATTGGGGATATGATCGTGAATAATATAGACTTTCGGCATCGGTATATCGGCACGCTCAACCAATCGCTCTA
Organism: Sulfuricurvum sp.; assembly: GCF_030691015.1. GTDB lineage: Bacteria > Campylobacterota > Campylobacteria > Campylobacterales > Sulfurimonadaceae > Sulfuricurvum. The sequence goes on along the minus strand of NZ_JAUYFF010000014.1, from coordinate 93,021 downwards.
CAACACGATAGAGCATCGGTGCCTCACGCGGGTCAACTTCCTGTGCATTATAATGTTTCAATATCATCGTATCCGAAAAATAGTAGGCGTAAAAATTCATCCCCCCCGCTATGAGTAGAGCGATGAGCATTCCCCCCTGCCCCCCAAAATAGCCTCCGATAAATACCAATAAAACGGAGAGAGAACCAAGTAATAAAAAGGTTTTAATCTGTTCCACTCTTTTCTCCTTCTAACAGAGCTAAAATCGATTTTTTATGCATTTTACGGGCAAAATCTATGGCACTAAGCCCGTGTTGATCTCTGGCCGTTACATCCACCCCTTTATCCAGCAGTTTTTGTATCACTTCAACTCGCCCATAACAAACAGCCCCCATCAACGGAGTAAATCCGCTACGGCGTGTCGGATGATTGACATCAAATCCGCTCTCAATCAGTCGCTCAATGATAGAGAGATTATTATAGGTGACCGCTACATCAAAAACACTCACCCCCTCATTATCTATTTGATACAAATCGGCACCGTTCTCGATCAAAATATCTAAAATCTCCCCGTCACAATGGTAACGCATCGCGAAACAAATAACCGATTCACCGTTCTCTTCTACCGCATTCGGATTCCCCCCGCTTGCGAGGTATTTTTTTATTCCGAGATAGTCATTTGCTTTTAATAAGGTAATCCACTGTTCCATAATAAATCCATTTAAAAATATGATCGTAGTATAACACGCAACATTCAACCCATACATAGGCTCTTATGGTAAAATTCTCTATTAATTTTACACCAAGAGAGAAAATATGGAAATTTTAGAGACCGAAGCCGCTTTTAAAGCATGTGTTCAAGAGATTCAAAACACCTCAGGATATAAAAATCCTCTTGGATTCGGTATCTGCCGTGTTGATTTCGGTCAGCTTGATGGTTCTAAAATCCTGCAAGCGACCTATCCGCATATTAACTGGAACGAAAACTTCGGCAGCGCGGCAATCTTTATCAAAAGTGCACAAGAGCAAGGATTTGTAATCGATTTTAACGCCGATGAAGTAATTATCCCTGTAACCCTCAAATTTTTAGAAGGGTGTTTAAACGCATTTACCCCTTATTCTGATGAAGCATTCGGTGATGCACATAAAAATATCCAAGTGATCTCCGCCCTCTATAACCAAATTAAAGAGCGCGGTATGCGTGATGGCGAGTTCCGACTTGTCATCCTTTTCAACGATGTTGCCTGCACGAGCGTCGAGGGAACCTACCTCAAACTCTACGCCCTCTCTACCTCCAAAGCGGCTCTTCGCTCCCTCAATCTTAACGGTGCGTTCGGTGCATTGCACAACGTCGCATGGTCAGACGGCCAGCCGATCGAGCTCGAATGGCTCCGTGAAAACGAGATCGAACTCAAATTTGCCAACGAATATCCGAAAGTCGATTTCGTCGATAAATTCCCTCGCTACCTCCAACACATCATTCCTGCTAACAATACCCGCGTATTGGACGATTCAAAAGTCCGCTTCGGTGCACAGCTCCATGCAGGGACAACCATCATGCCGGGCGCAAGTTATGTCAACTTCAATGCGGGAACTACGGGTGTTAGCATGGTTGAGGGACGCATCTCTAGCTCTGCGGTTGTAGGTGATGGTTCAGACGTCGGCGGAGGGGCTTCGATCCTCGGTGTTCTCAGCGGAACAGACGGAATCCCTGTTACGATCGGAAAAAACACCCTTTTAGGTGCAAACTCAGTTACCGGTATCGCTTTGGGTGATGGATGTATCGTCGATGCAGGGATCGCCGTATTGGCGGGAACCAAGTTTGCGGTCAGTGCTGAGGAACTTTCCAAAATCCAAGAAGCCAACCCGTCAAAAACACTCAACGGAACAAGTTTCAAAGGAAAAGACCTTGTAGCGCTGAACGGAATTCACTATCGTCAAGACTCAACAACGGGTCAATTGCTCATCCGCCGTTCAACCCGTGAAGTCAAACTTAATGCTGATCTGCACTAATCTCTATTTTCTATCACCGTTTAAGGTGATGGAACCTATACTGATGGTATTTAAACAAAGGAGCTCTCTATGATAAGCTCAAATGTCTCTTCAATCGCTTCTCACCAAACGTGGATGAATAATAATGCGAATAATGTCGCAAATGTAAATACGGATAAGTTTGTTCCGCAAGATACGACAATCAGTGAAACAAGCAATGGCGGGACAAAAGCCAATACCTCAATGTCTTCATCTAACGGCAGTGAAAAATCTCAAACCGATCTTTCAAAAGAGCTGACCGATCAAATGATTATTGAAAAAGCGACACAAACCAATGTTCAAGCTATCAAAACGCAGGATGAAATGTACGGTTCGCTTCTCGACATTCGAGGATAAGAAAGCCTTAAAGAGGTTTTTTCTTTGACTTATTCTTATTTTCCCGCGCCAGAGTTAGAGGAATTTTTGTAAAAATATTCATACTCTCAACGCGCGTCAGTAGTTTCATTTCAGGATCATAATTTTCTAGGTCTGCACCCAATTCCAGAGTACTGATAACCGCTTTTCCTATAATATGTCTTCCTTTGTTTCCCGCTTTATCAATGGTACGAATACCCCAAATATTATGCATCACCATAACACTTTCTTGATAGCTTCCTACATAAAGAAGAACATGCCCTTTGAGATAAATAATTGTCTCAAAAGGAACCCCTTTTTCTTTGATCAGAGAGAGTTTTTCATCATCGTTAAGTCCTAGAAAAGAGATAACTTCCCCTTTTTTCGATTGCGACGAAGAGTTTCGAGGAAGCCAAATACCAAAAGGGGTCATCATGTCACGTATCATAGAAGAGCAATCACGTTCTCCATACATACCGCCCCAACCGTAGGTATTTTTGAGCATATCCGTTCCGATAGCGATCATATCATTTTTATTTAATCGGCTCACACCGACGTGTGCTGAACGCTTGGGTATGGATAAAGTTTTGATTGAACTATTGCTATCAACCGTTTTAACATAATAATAATCACCCTCCACGCGATCCAATGGTAAAACCATCCCTATTCGTGAATAGGCTACAAATCCTTTTACACTGTCGGTTAAAGCAATGTTATCTTCAATAATAAAAACTTTTTCTGACTTTTGGATCGACAAAGCCGTCGAATCATCGATTAAGGTAATTCCATCAGATGGAACCCAACCTGAGGCATTGTTTGTAAAAATATAACTCCACGCACCATCTTTAGTTCTATGGGAAACAAATATCGGTTCATTGTAATTGACACTGCTATTTTGGAGAAGATCGAACGGATACCCCTCACCCGGAAGGGAAGGATCTTTGTATAGAGGCTTATCGGTTGGAAGTGCACGTATATCCATCCGTTTAAGGGCAATCGCTTTTTGGTTTAGTGATCCGTAAGCCTCAAAATTGCTGGTGTTTTTTATGGATTCAAACCATGCCGGAACTACCGGTCTGAGATTGCTTCCATATCCACCTTTGTAGGCACGAAGCGGCCATGTCACCTCCTGAACTTTTTGAGGAGGAGCCCTGTAGTTCCACGGAGAAAAATAACGCCCTTCAAAGGTCGTTTGTACTTCAAGCAAATCCTCACGATCCAATCCGTTTCGCGCTACATAAGGAGCTATAGATTGCTCAAATCGCTCTAAATCATTGACTTTCGGACCGTATTCAGGAAGTTTAAATCCAAGATCTTGAGGAAGCATACAACAAAAAGGATCGGCTAATTGACTCTGATTTGTCTCTAATTGCGGAATAACGTTAAGAGGTTTAGAGGAAGGTGCAGCGATTGGTGTATGGGTACTACACCCTCCCAACACCAATAACAATCCACCCATCCATACTGTCGTATTCATATTCAATCCAATATTATTCAACTCCGCCAAAGCGCCCGACAACTCTTCCGATGATTTCGACTTCATCTTTAGGGGCAACATAGGTCGGATAGTCTTTATTATCTGAAATAATATCAAGTTTACCATCAATCCGAACTTGCAATCGTTTGATAAAAAGGCCATGTTCGGTTCGAATAGTAAATATACCGCCACGACTAATATCGGTTTTAGATCGATTTATAAAAATGATGTCGTTATAGCTAAAAGAGGGTTCCATAGAATCACCTGATACATTAATCGCTTCAATGTGACGCAACTCTTTTTCACCACCCAAAGAGAGGACAAAATTATCTTCTAGCATCAGAGGTTCAAATTCTAACTCTTCATTATCGGCGCCTCCCCCTGCAGAGGCGTTAACCGAAGAGAAATAACGTACCATGTAAAAGCGGTTGGTCGGTTCAATCAAACTTTCGGGCGATTGATTATATAAAAGCCAGTTGATTGCTATTGAGCGTTTTGCACAAAAATCGAGTAATTCATTAAAGGGAATTTTATTCCGTTTTTTCATTGTAGCAAAATTCATCTGCGTAATATCCAACAAATCGGCTACGTCTTTATCAAATACTTTTTTTTCTGGAAAGTCGGAAGAGACAATATCTTTAATCGTCTCAACAATATCACTGAATGTTTTCATTATGAAATCCTTTTGATATATCGATAGCGTATTGTAGGAATTATGACATAGTTTTTCAGAATATATGACAAAATGAAATATTTTTTAGAAGATTCATTAAAATAACTTACTATTTGCCTAATATAATTCAAGGAGTTGACAATGGCAAAGGTAATTACTCAAGCAAACGGTTGGATGGATAAATTAGAGACAAAAATGGGAGAGTGGGCAGAGAGACTGTTTTAGTCCTCTTTATTATCCCGTTCAAGTCGTGAGAGATGATATCCACGGAAGATATAAACTAAAAAGAGAACCAACAGTACAATAACTGCCGTATCAAGTATTTGCATCATCATTACATCATCTTTCGGTACGAATTAAAATTTTGTTTGATTGCCTCGTAGAGGATTATTCCGCTACTAATCGCAAGATTGAGACTCCGTCCCTCTTTTGTCATAGGGATAGTCATTGTCTGATTTGGATACGCTTCCAAAACTTCAGAAGGTATTCCTGCCGTTTCACTTCCGAAAAAGAGGTAGTCCCCCTCTTGAAACTCGTGTTCAAAATAGGGATGATCGGTTTTTGTCGTGGCAAAGAAAAAACGCTTCCTATCCGGATGAGCTTCCATAAACTCTTCCAGACTCTCCCAAACGTGCAAATCGATTTTATGCCAATAATCGAGCCCTGCACGGCGAACCGCTTTCTCGTCAATATCAAATCCGATCGGTTTGATAAGATGAAGAGAGGAACCTGTATTCACACAAAGCCGCCCGATAGCACCGGTATTATTGGGAATTTGCGGATGAACTAAAACCATGTTAAACATTTAAAAAATGATCGTTTTATTGGTATGAACAAATATTCGATCTTCCAATGCAAGTTTTAATGCTTTAGATAAAACGATTTTCTCCACATCCCGTCCCAATCGTTGCATCTCTTCCCATCCGAAGGCATGATTGACGTGGATAACATCCTGAGCTATAATCGGCCCTTCATCAAGATGATTGTTGACAAAATGGGCTGTTGCACCGATAATCTTCACACCACGTTCGTATGCTTGCTTATAGGGATTTGCTCCGATAAAGGCAGGTAAAAATGAATGGTGGATATTAATAATTTTGTCTTCGTATGCCTCAACAAATCGCGGTGTCAAAATACGCATGTATTTGGCAAGGACGATATAGTCGATGTCACCGAGTTCTGAGAGCTGTGCAAGAACACGCTTTTCATGTTCATCCCGATCACACCCCTCATGCGATACAGTATAAAAAGGGATATCAAATTTTGAAACTAACGGTTCAAGCAAGTTATAGTTGGAAACTACCCCGACGATATGACAATCCAGTTCACCCGCTTCGTATCGAATTAAAATATCGCCCAAGGCATGAGACTCTTTTGTTGCCATTAAGACAACCCGTTTTTTACGGGGAGCTATCACTTCGAGATGCGCATGATGAGGCAATATCGCAGCCAATTCACTTTTAAGTACATCCGGAGCGATCTCACCGGCGACGACACTGCGCATAAAAAATTTATTGTGTGCTTTGTCTACAAATTCATTATTGGAAATAATATTAAGATTGCGATGAAAAAAGATACTTGATACTTTGTATACAAGCCCTTTTTCATCATTGCAATGGATTAATACCCTATAGTGTTCATTCATTCTATTTCCTCTGTTTGAGAGCGCTTAAGACTCTTTAATCGTCTCTAAGCGATTGTCGATGGTTGCTAAAAGATATTCGAAGAAATTAAGTGTCAAATCGACTTTAGCTTCTATTTGCGTATTATTAGGGGATTGAAATCCTTCAAAAAGGACAAGTAAACGCTCTCTAATCCCCTCCAACATCCGAGCTTCGTCATCACGAACTGCATGAACCGTCTCTATCACGGTTTGAACGCTCTCAATAAGCGGTTCTTTATGAGTGAGCGGTTCTTCTTTAGAAATAAATTTTTCTTCTCTAACCACTGCAACCTGTTCTGCACTTTCAGAAGGTATCGACAACTCTTCAATTTCGGCTAATGTGGATAAAATGACATCTTTTAGTTCCATGCGCGCAACAACCACCTTTCAAATTGAATAAATTCTGCCTCTTCTTCCATCTGTATAAAAAAAGTTTTCATTTCGTTATTAACCCCTAAAAACTTTTTTCGCATTCCGGAGAGGCGTCGAATCGCGATTTTTGCATCTGCATTGGAAGGGTCTTTTTTCAAAATCTCTTTATAGATTTCAAGAGCATCTTCTTTGAGCCCTTGAAGTTCATAAATATTGGCGAGAGTTAGAGTTTGCATTTGGCAGCAAAATTAGCGATGATGGAACCCATCTCGCTGGTTGAACACACTTCTTTTGCATCAAATCCGGCGATATCTTTAGTTCGATACCCTTCAGCAAGTGCTTGCTTGATGCCGTAATCAATACGATCCGCCGCTTTGTGTTCGCCCAATGCAAATCGGAGCATCATAGATGCGCTTGCGATGGTAGCAATCGGGTTGGCAATCCCTTGCCCTGCGATGTCAGGAGCCGAACCGTGAATCGGCTCATATACGCCGATTTTAGCGCCGACAGAAGCAGAAGGGAGCAAACCGATAGAACCTGAGAGCATACTTGCTTCATCACTGAGGATATCTCCGAAAATATTTCCGGTCAAAATAACGTCAAATTGTTTCGGATCACGAATCAACTGCATTGCCGCATTGTCGACATACATATGGGAAAGTTCTACTTCAGGATATTCCTTTGCCACCTCTTCGACCACTTCACGCCACAACTGACTGACATCAAGAACATTCGCTTTATCAACCGAACATACTTTTTTTGAGCGATCCATCGCGATTTTAAACGCGACGTGAGCGATACGAACCACTTCATCACGAGTGTAGACCATCGTGTTCCATCCGCGATTCTCATCACGCCCTTTCGGTTCACCGAAATAGATACCGCCGATAAGTTCACGGACGACCATCAAATCGACCCCTTTGACGATTTCAGGTTTGAGAGAGCTGGCATTGACAAGTTCATCATAGACGTTTGCAGGACGGAGATTGGCGAATACACCGAGTTCTTTACGGAAACGGAGTAATCCGCTCTCAGGGCGTTTTTCTCTCGGGAGGGTATCCCATTTGGTTCCGCCGATAGCACCGAAAAGTACGGCATCGCTCGCTAAAGAGATATTAATCGTCTCTTGCGGCAACGGATCGCCTGTCACATCGTAAGCGCATCCCCCCATAAGGGCTTCTTGGTAGTTAAACTCTAAATTCTCACACGCTGCGACCGCATCGAGTACTTTTACCGCTTCATCAATAATCTCAGGACCGATTCCGTCCCCTTTTATCAAGGCAATGTTGTAACTTTTCATCACTTATTTCTCCTGTGCGGCAATTTCCGCTTCTGCATAATTCATCAAACCGCCTGCGGCAATAAGTTCTTGCATAAACGGCGGAATGGGGATAAAGTTATAGACTTTACCGTTGGTTGTATTGGTAATCGTTCCCGCATCCATATCGATGCTAACGGACTCACCCTCTTTGATCTCTAAGCTTTCGGGAAGTTCCAAAATCGGTAGTCCCATGTTAAAAGCGTTACGGTAAAAAATACGGGCAAATGTGGGTGCGATAACCGCTGCAACTCCCGCCGCTTTAAGGGCGATCGGGGCGTGTTCGCGAGACGAACCGCATCCGAAGTTTTCATCCGCGACGATGATATCACCCGGAGTCATTTTAGTTACAAATGACGGATCGGCATCCTCCATAACGTGCTTAGCAAGCTCTTTTGGGTCTGAAGTGTTGAGATAGCGGGCAGCAATAATCAAGTCTGTATCGATATCTTTACCGAAATTCCAAACTTTCCCTTCAATTTTTTGCATCAAAAATCCTATGGTACGTAAAATTGGTTGGATTATAGCAAAGATGTGTTGAAAGAGTTTTAAATCCCCGAAAAAGGATTTAAGAGTACGTGCTATTTAACGTTTCAAGCTGTTCGTTGTTGCCAACATTTCATCACTGGTCGTAATAACTTTGGAGTTGGCATCATACGCGCGCTGACCCGTAATCAAATCGGTAAGCTCGACAACCAATTGAACGTTTGAAAGCTCTACAAAACCTTGGCGGATATTCCCTAATCCATCAACACCAGGAGTCCCCTCAACCGGCTGACCCGAACTGTCGGTCTCCACAAAAAGGTTATCTCCCATCGCATGCAATCCCGCCGGATTAATAAAGTTAGTCAATGAAATCTGTCCCACTTGAGTTGCTTGTGCCTGACCTGATTGGGTAACACTGACGATACCGTCGGTTCCGATACTGATATTGATAGCGTCTTCAGGGATAACGACTTCCGGAACCAATTTATAGCCGTCTGAATTGACGATTGTACCGTTTTCATCAATTTTAAAAGAGCCGTTACGGGTATACACTTCGGTTCCGTTTGGAAGTTCAAGTTTGTAAAAACCTTTTCCTGTAATCGCCGTATCGAGAGTGTTATCGGTTTGCTTCAAACTCCCCTCGGTAAAGATTTTATTGATCGCGGTCGGACGTACCCCAAGACCCACTTCAATCCCTGTCGGAGACTTCGTTGTATCACTGGTAGAAGTTCCCGCATAAGTCATAACCTTGTACATCAAATCGGCAAATTCGGCACGGGACTTTTTATATCCCATGGTGTTAACGTTGGCAATATTATTCGCCGTCGTATCGATCTGAGTTTGCATAGCCAGCATCCCGGTAGAGCTGGTATAGAGTGATTGCATCATAGTTTTATCTCCTTAACTTATCGACGAGTTACTGCGAGTTTTTCAATCGCGTCTTTATTTAGATCGTTCATTTGTGAATCCATCGCTTTTTGATACATACCGACAAGACGGTTTGCTTCAACAAGAGCAATCATTTCATTGACGGCGTTCACATTGCTTTTTTCTACGAACCCTTGCATAACGCTTCCGCTTTCGGCTAACGGCACTAGCGGATCGGCAGGATCTGGAATATAGAGATTTTCACCCTCTTTATTCAGTGCTCGGATATTTTGCGGTTCAATTACCAAAAGTTTCTTATTGGCTACCATTTGAGTGGTTCCGGGGACATTGGTAGAAACTTGGCCGTTTTTATCAATGGTGATAACACTGTCTTGCGGGGTGAATGTAATCGGGGTTTTATCGGCAGAGAGAACTTCATGCCCTTGCTTGTTGACCAATTTCCCCTCATCATTAATGGTGAAAATCCCATCACGGGTCAAACGAACCCCTTGCGGCGTACGAACCGCAAAAAACTGCCCCTCTTTTGAGAGTGCCATATCAAAGGTATTATCGGTTCGCTGCATTGAACCCAGACTGTGATCGGTATAGGCATCGGTTATTTGCGGGACACGTGAAAGGGAACGGTTAAAGTACTGCGCCGCTTCTTCCGTATTGTTCGCAATCGGAAGCTCGCTTTGCACCGTTTTATAGAGACGCGCAAAATCTCCCGTTATCAACTGATCCCGTTTGTATCCCGCAGTATTGGCATTGGCAAGGTTGGAAGCGATCGTATCCATACGATTAAACTGCGCTACCATTCCCCCTGTTGCCGCATAATATCCGGTCTGCATTTATCATCCTTGTGGAGTATTGAGACTTAGTGAGCAACAAGTGTTCCATACTGTAAAAGTAGGAAATATAAAAATAGTGGAAAGCTATTTAAGAAAAATTTCGGTATAATCCACCTCTTTTTAACGTTAAGGGAGTCCTCCTCGTATGAGTGTCAAAGATCTAAATAAACATCTCGAAACCCTATTTGCCGAACATAAATCTAAAAATTGTCTCACTTATGAAACAATTGTCGATCCATTTGACAAGCAACCTACCCTTGCGCAAGCAAAAAACATCCTTAAATTGGCTCAGAAACATAAAATCTGCCTCTTTACCTCTTCTGAACATGCCAAAATGCTCAATCAACAAGAAGCTGCCGCCAAACGTGCCGCTCAGCTTAAATACATCGAAGAAGCAAGCGGTGATGAGTTTGATATTCTCAAACAACACGAACTTCTTGAGTGGTCACGTTCTGATTCACCGGTACGTATGTACCTTCGTGAAATGGGTCAAATTCCCCTTCTTACCAAAGAAGAAGAAGTTGAAATCTCCAAACGTATGGAGATGGGGGAAGGGATTATTATCGATGCAATCTGTTCCGTCCCTTATTTGATCGATTTTATCCTTGATTATAAAGACCCGCTTATCAACCGTGAACGCCGCGTAAAAGAACTTTTCAAAAGTTTTGAAGAGGCAGAAGAAGAAGAGAGCGATGACGATAGCGATGATGATGCTGATGAAGAGGAAACAAATGAAAAAGCCCCTTCTGTAAAAGATAAAAAACGGGTTGAAAAAGTCGTAACCTCTTTTAAAGCGCTTGAAAAAGCGAAAAAAGAGTGGGTAAAAGCAACTGAAAAAATGTTGGAAGAGTGCTCGATTGAAGAGATGGATGCCGATTACGTCCTTTTCTTCCTCAATGTCAGCTTCAAGAAAAAAATGCTCAAAGAAGCATTGTTGGATCTCGGGCCAACCTCTAAACTTATCAATGAGCTTGTCCGTTCAATGGAAACGGCATTGCGCAGTGATGAGGGATTTGATCGCGAGTTGAAACGTCTTGAGTACAAACTTCCCCTTTTCAACGATCAGCTTAAAAAGAATCACACGTTGATTTTGAACAAAATTTGCGATTTGACCAAAGAAGAGATTGCGACCAAAGTTCCTGAGGCAACGATGGTCAGCACCTATATGGAGATCAAAAAACTGATCCAGACCAAAGAGGCTTCCAAAGGTGGGTTCAACATGGAACCCGATAAACTTGCCGATATCTTGGAACAGATCAAACGGGGTAAAAACATCTCCGAAGTTTCTAAAACCCGTATGGCGAAATCGAACCTCCGTCTCGTTGTCTCCATCGCGAAACGCTATACCAACCGTGGTCTCCCATTCCTCGATTTGATCCAAGAGGGAAATATCGGGTTGATGAAAGCAGTCGATAAATTCGAATACCAAAAAGGGTATAAATTTTCGACCTATGCGACATGGTGGATCCGTCAGGCGATCAGCCGAGCAATTGCCGATCAGGCACGTACCATCCGTATTCCGATCCATATGATCGAGACGATCAACCGTATTAATAAAATTATGCGTAAACATCTCCAAGAACACGGAAAAGAGCCGGATGTCGAAACCATCGCAGAAGAAGTGGGCTTGTCGGTTGAGAAAGTTAAAAACGTTATTAAAATTACCAAAGAGCCTATCTCTCTTGAAGCCCCTATCGGGAATGAAGAGGATGGTCGTTTCGGTGATTTCATCGAAGATAAAATGTCACTCTCCCCAAGTGATGCCATTTTAAAAGACGATTTAAAAGTTCAAATCGAAAGTGTCTTAGAACAGCTCAATGAGCGTGAAAAAGCGGTTATCAAAATGCGTTTCGGAATTATGGACGATGAGAGTGACCGTACCCTTGAAGAGATCGGTAAAGAACTCAATGTTACCCGTGAGCGTGTCCGTCAGATTGAAAGCAGTGCGATCAAAAAACTAAAACACCCTAAAGTGGGTCGTAAACTTAAAAACTATATCGAGGACTGATGACGTTTGATCAGCAGTGGATTGAATACGACTTTAATCCATTTATCCTTTTTAATTCCGGAGGGAAAATCGTATCTCTCAACACCGAGGCACAATATCTTCTCGGTGCGATAGAGGCCTCTGCTATCTATAAAATAGCTACTACCTACGCGAACTCATCCTTTGGATTCAAAACCACTTTTTTAGAACTCGAATTCGGACGTTTTAAATTTTTCGGTATCACCGTAGGCTATGAAGATGAAGAACAAATCGGGATTCGACTCTATCAACTCCCCTCTTTTCAGTTTACAGCACAAAAGCCGGACGGTCAGCTGATTAATGTTTATACTCTGATCGATTTATGTATTAGTTCCAACTCAATCGGATCATCCACAAAATATCTCAAAGAACTCGATCCGACTATCCCTGAAATTCGCCTCCAAACTGAGATATTTATCAAACTTCTCAATAAAATTTACATCTCAATGGGTGGAAACGAAAAAATTCTAACTCGGTTATTTTTCCGTGTCGGAGAGCATATCAAATTTGAGGGGGAAAAATATTCACTTTTTTCCATCGAAATATCATCCGATAAAATGATACGTAAGTTTCTCCCTGAGATCACTCATTTATCCGAAGAAAATAATCTCTTCGTCGATATAAAAGAGAATAAAATAATAATCAATGTTCCGATGATTGTGAAATAATTATTTTTTCATAATTTCTTCACGTGTATCTCGGAGTATTTTTTGAATTTCAGGATCTTTGCTTGCTGCATTATCCAACAACGCTAACCCTTCTGTTTTTCTCCCTGTTTTCGATAAAAGCAGTGCCAAATTATTGAGAGCAAGCGGATGAGTAGGATGACTCAACAAAAAACGGCGATAACTCTCCTCTGCTTCGCTAAGACGATCCACACGGTAATAACTGTTGCCTAAAATAAAATGGATATCCGAATCTTCCGGCCACCGTATAAGAGCACTTTGATAGCTTCGGATTGCTTCCTCAACCATACCTACTTTTTCCAATTCATACACGGATCGCAAGAATTTTTTTGACGTAGCCGATGCAGGTATCTCTCCCGGAGGAAGAAGGACAATCCCCCAATACTCACTCCGTTTCCACAACTCGGCAAAAGTTTTAATCCCTATCGGCTCGTTCGGCTGATCTGAAAAATGGGTTAAAAATTCCTTCCTCGTTATGTCGTATCCGTTCACAGGAATATAATGCCACAGGGGATACCACGAATAACTCCGATTGATCAAAACAATAACCGGATGATGAGCGGCAAGCTCACTCAATAAAGCATCAAAATTCGGCTCCAGTGGATAGGCTATAAGTCCGTTTGCACGCGCGGCACTCACCAGTTCTAGTTGCAACGTCCCTCCTTTGAGGGGAAGCAATGTCCGTTGATCAAGTTCCTGCAGAGATAATTTAGGGGAATAATTGCTGTTAGCCTGCCAATACTGCGCAACCATTTGAATGGATGTTGAACCGCATAAATCTTGACGTGGGGAAATAAAAGGGACATTTATAGAAGTTGAAGGATACACTTTCCCCTGAGGGAGAGGATCTTTAGCAACACAACCGCTTAATATAAATAAAGCGGCAGTTGCACATAAAAAGAAAAGGTAGTCTCTCGTTGCCACTTCTAACGTACTGAACGGGTAAAATTAAACACTTTTGTTAATCCGAGAATATCGGTAATCAATAAAACGATAAAGATAAAGACAATCGCACCGATGATGCTTCCACCGTCACCGCCGGCCGGTAACGTATCAATATTTGATGCAATGGTATTTACTTCATCATCACTCAATGATGCAAGTTTCAGTTCGACCGTTTTAGGGTCTACTCCCATCTCTTCAAATGCTTTAGCGACATCCTCTCGTGCAACAAATTGAGACACTTTAGCTTGTGAAGATACCGTCGAAGGAGAGCCTAAAACCAATTCTGTCGAAGCGATTTGCCCCCATGACACTTGAGCAAACAGTGTTACGCTAAGTACCGATGATACGATTAATTTTGAAATCTGCATGTTAACCCTTTTATCACTTTTTTTAATAAATATAACATACGCATTGTAAATCTATTTGCGTTAACACACAGTTAATACATTCAATATCTTATGATTGTGAAATAAACAATTTTTTAGCGATTAGATACCCCATCGGCATTCCCACTGCAAGCCCTACCAAATACGGCAAAATTTCTAATGTACGGCTGTTTTCCAATCCAATAAAGCCGAGTATTAAAAAAGCGTACGGTAGTAAGCGATAGAGCGAAACCATGGCCGATGCATTTTTGGTCGTATTTTCGATAATATTGCTCTTTTGACGCGCTTTTTCCTCTTTGATCATCTGCTTGATATCAGTGATCTCAGATTCACGTTCCTCTTCGTACAAATCATACGGATCATCCATCTCATCAATTACATCTTTGAAATCATCAATTTCGCTGTTTTCGACACGGCTTTGGATCATGTTTCGATACGAATAGAGTGATCCCGTAACGATAAGCATCGACGAGAGCATCGCAACTAGAAAACTGCTGACCATCAATCTTCATCCTCATCATCGTCATCTTTTTGGGATTTTCCCATGTTATAACGTGGGTCTTTCGCTAACTTTTCGAACTCTTTGTATTGCTTACTGTAGGCTTTATAGACATTTAAAATTGCCGCTAAAATACCTATAGCAACACCAATCCACAGCAACCACGTGATTCCTGTAAGTTTTTTAAGCCCCAATCCGATAGCGACACCGATCAAGATAGCAACCACCATCGAAATACCGAGAGAAAGAGTTTCAGCCCCCTCGATGATCGGTTTTAGTCTCGGTTTTTCCTCTTCTGCACTCATTGTATCTCTCCAAAAATTTTATCCGCCGCAGCAATGGTCTCTTCGATCATCGCATCGGTCGTAGCGGTAGAGATAAAGCCTGTCTCAAACTGCGAGCACGCAAAATAGAATCCCGCATCCAACATTGCCGCATGAAAACGGGCAAAGCGTGCCGTATCACTTTTCAACGCTTCCGCAAAATTACCGACTGACTCGTTTGAGAAGAAAAATCCGAACATCGAACCGCGTACATCGGTTTGTAATCCGATATTATGTTTTTTTGCCGCTTCAGCAAAACCACTCATCAAACGTACAGCACGTGCTTCGAGAACACTAAATACACGTGCGTTGGTTTTGAGTTTATTGATCGAAGCAAGACCAGCAGCCATTGCGACAGGATTCCCGCTGAGGGTTCCCGCTTGATAGACTCCCCCCTCAGGAGAGAGGTGTGCCATAATCTCACGACGACCGCCGAAAGCACCGACAGGCATACCGCCACCGATCACTTTACCCAAGGTTACAAGGTCGGGTTTGGTTCCCGTAATGCTCTCCGCCCCATGCAAACAGGCACGAAAACCGCTCATCACTTCGTCGAAAATCAGCAATGCGCCGTATTCGTCACACACGGCGCGTAATTCGGCGAGAAAATCTTTGGTCGCGGGAACGAGTCCCATATTTCCCGCAATCGGCTCGATAATCACACACGCGATCCCCGGACTATCTTTGAAGCACGCTTTTACACTCTCGATATTGTTGTATTCCGCCAGCAACGTATGTTTCGTAAAATCGGCAGGTACCCCCGGAGAGCTAGGAGTTCCGAATGTAGCCGCACCCGAACCCGCTTGAACGAGAAGTGCGTCACTGTGTCCGTGGTAGCATCCGGTGAATTTAACGATGTCATCACGACCCGTAAATCCACGAGCAAGGCGGATCGCGCTCATCACCGCTTCCGTTCCGCTGCTGACAAAACGGATCTTTTCAATCGAGTCATAAATAGAAATAATCAACTCCGCAAGCTCCGATTCCGCTTCGGTCGGCGCACCGAAACTAAGACCGTGTTTAACCGCTTCAATCACCGCATTTTCGATAGACTCATCACGATGCCCGAAAATCAACGGCCCCCAGCTCTGAACATAATCGACGTAACGGTTCTCATCGATATCGACCAAGTATCCACCCTCGCCCCGTGCGATAAAACGGGGAATTCCACCGACACTTTTAAAGGCACGTACGGGAGAGTTTACACCCCCTGGGATAAGATGTTGGGCTTTTTCAAAGGCTGCTAGGGAGTGTTCAATGCTCATTCATAATCCTAATTTATAATCTTTACGCAATTATAGCAAAGATTGGGTTGTTCAAACGGCTCGTAATGCGCTAAAATAGCAAAAACAATTAAGCAAGGTCATTTATGCAATTTCATGTCGATGCTACGTGCGGCAATGCCAGAGCGTGCACCATTACCACGGCTCATTCAACGATACAAACCCCTATTTTTATGCCTGTGGGAACCGTGGGAAGTGTCAAATCACTCGATATGGCCGATATGACAGAGCTTTTGGATACCCAAATTATTTTAGCCAATACTTACCATACCTATTTGCGTCCCGGTGATGAAACCATCGCAAAGCTTGGGGGATTGCACGAATTTACCACCTATCCTAACAGCTTTTTGACCGACAGCGGCGGCTTTCAGGCATTTAGTCTCAGCGACATCTCCAAACCGACAGAGACGGGGATCGAATTTCGCAGCCACATCGACGGTAGCAAACACTTTTTCACCCCTGAAAAAGTGATCGACATCCAAAACAATCTGAACAGCGACATTATGATGATCCTCGATGATCTCGTGGCGTTGCCCGCAACGCAGGAGCGTATCAAAACCTCGATTCAGAGAACTACCCAGTGGGCGCAACAGTCGATCGACTACCATCGCAATAACCAAACCAAAGGGATCGGTGTCAACCAAAATATCTTTGCCATCATCCAAGGGGGGACGGACTTTAATTTCCGTACCCAATCGGCTGAAGAGCTGTGCGCAATGGACTATGACGGATTTGCCATCGGAGGACTCTCCGTCGGAGAAGCGAATAATCTGATGTACGATACCGTAGAGCACACGACACCGCTCATGCCGAGCGACAAACCCCGCTATTTGATGGGGGTCGGTACGCCTGAGGATTTGGTCGAGAACATCGAACGGGGCGTCGATATGTTCGACTGCGTTATGCCGACTCGTAATGCTCGTAACGGAACATTGTTTACGACGTTTGGAAAAGTGAACATCAAAGGGGCTCGCTATAAATTTGACTCGGAACCGATCGATCCTGCGTGTACATGCTACACATGCCGTCGCTATAGCCGTGCTTATCTGAACCATTTGTTCCGTTCACGAGAGCTTACCTATTTTCGCCTCGCATCACTCCATAACCTTCACTATTATCTCTGGCTGGTACGCCAAGCACGTGAAGCGATCCTTGCGGGGAAATTTGTAGAATTCAAAAAGGACTTTTATGCACGTCGCCAAAGCTAAAATGACCCTTGGAGTCAATATCGATCATATCGCGGTCTTGCGGGAAGCTCGAAAAATCAACGATCCCGATCCCCTTATGGCACTCGCGATCTGTGCCCAAAGCGGTGCGGATCAAATCACAATCCACTTACGAGAAGATCGCCGCCACATCCACGATGAAGATGCCCGCCGTATCGTTGCCGCATCGGCTCTTCCTGTCAATCTAGAGTGTGCGATTGAACCTTCCATTATCGACATCGTCTGTGCTCTGCGTCCTCATCGTGCGACACTTGTTCCTGAGAAAAGGGAAGAAGTGACCACCGAAGGGGGACTCGACGTTACAGGGAATTACCAATCAATATTAGATGCTATTAAGAAATTAAACACCGCTGAAGTTGAGGTTTCTCTCTTCATCGATCCAACCCGTGAAGCAATAGAAGCTTCAGAGCGTCTAGGTGCACAGTGGGTGGAACTCCATACCGGAAGCTATGCAAACCTCTATGCCATGCGCCACAGTGCCTTGCCACACACCCACCATGCGATTGAATCATTAAACCTATCACGACGTGAGTTGGACAGTCTATTGGAAAATGCGTACGGTGCACTTGTCGATGCGGCTAATTATGCCCGTTCACTCGGACTCAAAGTTGCAGCAGGGCATGGTTTGAATTATCAAAACATAGCACCTATTGTTAACATCGATACTATCGAAGAGCTCAATATCGGTCAAAGTATCATTGCCCGATCCGTATTTACCGGATTAGCTACCGCAGTAAGTGATATGAAAGCATTATGTCAGCGCTAAAACGACTAGCCATCAGTGTCGGTGATCTTAACGGTGTAGGGTTCGAAATTATCCTAAAAGCCCACAATACCATTAAACAGCTCTGTGTTCCACTGTATTGTATTAGTTATACAATGGCACATCAAGCAGCTAATTTATTGCATACTCAAATTCCAAACGACTTTCACATATTCAATGTTTCCGGCGAATTTGTCATTGAAGCCGGAAAAGTATCTGCACAAAGCGGTCAATACAGTTATGACTCCTTTATCGCCGCTGTAGAACTTGCAAAAAACAATCATGTCGATGGGATAGTCACCCTCCCCATCCATAAAGAAGCATGGATGATGGCGGGAATTAACTATGTAGGGCATACGGATGCTCTACGCGATATTTTCAAAAGCGATGCGATTATGATGCTCGGATGCGAGAAGCTTTATGTCGCACTCTATACCGAACATATCCCGCTGCGCGAAGTGGCTTCTCATATCGCATCTGCCACATTACTCCCCTTTTTACTCAAACTCTATCAGACAACTGCCCATGAACCTATTGCCGTACTGGGACTCAATCCCCACGCAGGAGATCATGGTGTGCTGGGAGATGAAGAACGATTTATCGAAATCGCTATCAATCAAGCCAATCAGACCATCGGCAAAGAGATTTTTGTCGGTCCTATCGTCCCTGACATTGCTTTTACTCCCCGTTTTCGTGAACGCTACTCGATGATTGCGGCAATGTATCACGATCAAGGTCTTGCTCCGCTCAAAGCCCTCTATTTCGATGAAGGGATCAATATTTCCTTAGGTCTGCCGATTATTCGTACCTCTGTTGATCATGGAACCGCCTTTGACATTGCTTACCAAAATAAAGCGTCACTGTTAAGTTATAAAAATGCCGTTACAGCCGCGGTAGGATTTACTTCGACAGACAGGGGTGAGTCTTGAATCCCCGTATTATTTTAGATATTGTCACTATGCTGGAAGAAAGTTTACCAAAACACCTCTATGCTCTCGACTTCACAACCGAGCAGTATAGAGCACTGCTTGAAAAGCTCACAATCACCAACAATGAAACTCTTTTCAATGATAAAAAAGGGGCTATTCAAAAGGCGATTATCAAATATTTTGCTAAAAGTTTTCAAGAAATAGAGGTACAGGTTACCTTAGTATCTTTCGCCCTTAAAAAACAATTTATCGACCCTTCAAAACCCGAAGCGTATGATCGGATGCTCCATAAAAACAATGTCCTATTAATCGATATTTTTGAGCGTAAAGCCGATTTTTCACCGCTTCCCTATCTCATCTCCATACCTGAAGAGATGCGAAAACCTATATTAGAAAATTTTCTTAAATTTGATGAAGACCTCGATAATGCGCGGCAAATGACGAGACGGCAAATTGAGCAAATCTTCACTCTGGACATGCGGGATATAATCTTTTTCTTACGGGGACGAATTACTATACGCCATTACACTCCCCCTAAAAAATTTGCTGAAGGTGCTGACAAACGCTTCGGCGGTGAATCGGTGGAAGATATGGAGGCTATGTATCATGCCTATTTCCCCACAGGGGCATGGGAACATATCGAACCAATTTTGGGTGAAGTTATCGCAGAAAAACTGAATTTTAGCATCATAGACAATCTCACTTTCACTAAAACATTCATACCCGTCTTTCGTTCTATGATTGAAATTCTTTTGCTTGAATTTCTGAAAAAAGAGGATAGAAATAAAATCGAAGGGTTTACCGGCTATGTATTACGGGAGCATTTTCACCGAATTTTTCTCTATACGGCCAAAAATCTTTTGCAGTTTGTCGAAAACCGTGATAAAAATGCGGAAGCTTTTATCAAATATTTTTCGGATGAAATCGTCATAGATGCCAACGGTAACAAAATTCAAAAATATGCTATAACCGATTCTAAACAACAAAAATGGAATTTTAGCGCTGTCGTCTCTATTATGATGCAATATAAACAGGTAAAACTGAAAATTGCAACCCAAAAAGAGGCCATAATTATCGCAGAAAAAGAGTTCAACGATGCTCAAAATGAGTTAACCGTCGAAAAGAACAATAAGGACATCATCACAGATAAAGTGACTGATTTTCAAGAAACTATCTCTGAAAATGATGCGGCAATTCTACGACTCAAAAATAAAACAGGAGCAACGCCGGAAGAGACCGTCTCCTTGAAATCACAGATTAATAGACTTAATTACCATCAAACCGAGCTTTTTGAGTTGAAAAAAAAGACCCTCAATCAACTTGAACTCAGTAAAAACAAGATCGCCAATAAAATCAGCGAACTTACACGACGGCAGCGAAAGCTCGATTATGAGAAAAAATCTATGCAAACATTGCTGGAGCAGATGGCTACCATTTTAGAAACCTATGAAAACGTTGCAGAAGCCTTAGCGACAGTCTTAACCAAACGCTAAGAGAGGCGGTTACGATAATCCTCGTAGCCGAATTCATGGACAATATCGAGTTTTCCCTCTTTCGTCCAGATCGCGAGTGATGGGAGCTTAATTCCGTTGAATGTCGTGTTTTTAACAAACGTATAATGAATCTGATCTTCGAAGATAATCTTATCCCCCACGTTGAGCGGTTCATCGAACGAATAATCCCCCATAATATCCCCAGCGAGACACGTATTGCCGCCGAATCGATAGGTATACGCTTTCTCTCCCGCTTCACCCGAACCGCGTATCATAGCACGGTACGGCATCGCGAGTGTATCGGGCATGTGCGCTTCCGCAGAGGTATCGAGGATCGCAATAGCCATCCCGTTATGGACAATATCGAGTACCGATGCGACCAAAGGTCCCGTTTGCCATCCTATCGCTTCACCCGGTTCGAGATAGACGGTGATATTATTATGGCGGTTTTTGAAGGTGCGAATCACTTCGATCAAACGATCCACATCATAATCGACGCGGGTAATATGATGCCCTCCTCCGAAATTGACATACTTCATCCCATCGATATACTGGCCGAACTTCGCTTCAAATGCTTCGAGTACCCCTTCCAACGCATCAACGTTTTGTTCACAAAGGGCATGAAAGTTAAGCCCGTCAAGTTTTGAGACAATCGAATCATCAAAATTTGCGAGGGTTGTTCCTAAACGGCTATAAAGACCGCACGGGTTGTAGAGATCGACAGGGGAAGAAGAATATTCAGGGTTGATACGGAGTGATACCGAAATATTCGGATTGATTGATTTAACACGCTCATAATAGCGGTGAAACTGCGCAGGCGAGTTAAATACGATATCATCGGAGATTCGAGCGATTTCGTCAATATCTTCATCTTTAAACGCAGGTGAATACGTATGAACCTCTTTGTTCATCTTCTCACGGGCAAGCTTGGCCTCATGCAATCCGCTGGCGGTACACCCTTGAAGGTATTGAGCCACGAGGGGAAACGTCGACCACATCGCAAACCCTTTGAGGGCAAGGATGATCTTCGCACCCGATTCCCTCTGTACCCGCTCCATCACTTGGAGGTTTTTCTCTAAAAGAGCCTCTTCGCAGATATAACACGGAGTATGGGGTAAAAGAGAGAAATCGATAGTGCTCATAAGAAATCCTGTAGAGGTGGTTTTATTCGTGTGATTGTAGCATAGAGTTATTTCGCATCCTAATTCACCCCTCCCCTTTATCCACTTTCCCCCGCATCTTCTTAGTATTCCCATGCTTCGTCTTACTGTCCATCCGCCGTTTCTGTGAGTTGCGGGTCGGTTTGGTCGGTCTGCGCTTTTTTTGAACGATGGTGACGCTTTTGATGAGTTCTTTGAGCCTCTCTATCGCCGCTTCTTTGTTCTCTTCTTGAGAGCGTGATTCTTGGGATTTGATGTTGATAACGCCATCTTTCGTAATACGGTGGTCGGTGATCTCAAGGAGGCGTTCTTTGTAAAAATCGGGGAGTGATGAGGCGTTGATATCGAAGCGCAGATGGATCGCTGTGGAGACTTTGTTGACATTTTGCCCACCAGAACCCTGAGAACGGATAGCAGTTATCTCGATTTCAGAGTCGGGAATACTAACGGTGTGGGAGATTTGCAGCATGTCAGATTTCTAGGAGAGAAATTATCTCCCCCGTCCGCCCGATTTTTTAGGGGAAGGCTTTTTCGTATTGCCAAAGGCGCTGTCTCTGGCCGAATTACTTTTTCCGGGGAGTTCTTCGCGTGCGACACGAGGGCCGCGTTTACCGACAAATTTCGGCTGAACGGGAGCTTTTTTACGCTTATTGCCGAATGCACCTGCCGTTTTTTCTTTCTTCTCACCCTCTTTGGAAAGACTTTTGCCGCGTGTTTTTACCAGTGCGTTATCGGCTGGGGGTTCAAATCCCGGAACCAAGATCGTCTCGACGTTTTTGCCGAGCATCGTGATGATTTTTGACCACGAAATATGCTCAGCGGAGGAGAGAAGCGTGATAGCAAGACCGTCATTTCCCGCACGTCCCGTACGTCCTATACGGTGGAGATAATCGGTACTGATGTGAGGAATATCGTAGTTGATCACGACATCCAGCCCCTCGATATCCAGTCCGCGTGCCGCGATGTCGGTCGCTACGAGGATACGGGCAGAGCCTTCTCGAAATTCTGTGAGGGCGCGATCGCGTGCACCGTGTTTTTTGTCACCGTGGATCACGACATTTTTCAAACCGCTGGCGGTGAGATCGTTGCTCACTTCATCCGCTTCAGCCTTGGTTCGGGTAAAGACGAGGACTTGCGGATAGTTGTTTGAGCCGATCAGGAATGACAACAACTCTTTTTTGCGCTCTTTCTCAACCGGATGAACCACTTGACGAAGGGTCATATCGGCCGCTTTGAGGTTGTCGATCTCAATCAATAGCGGTTTTTTGAGAATCTTTTCGCTTAGTTGTTTTACAGCAGGGGTCATCGTTGCCGAAAAAAGCATATTTTGACGATTCAGCGGGAGAAGATCGATGATCTGTCCCACTTCACGGATAAATCCCATGTCAAAAATCGTATCGGCTTCATCAAAAACCAGATATTCAATGCGTGAGAGGGGAACATGCCCTTGTTTGTTGAGTTCGATAAGACGTCCCGGCGTGGCGACGATGATATCAACCCCCTCCCCTAGCTCTTTTGCCTGACGTGCCATATTGGCTCCGCCATAGAGGGCGATACACGTAATTTCAAGACCCTCGGCATAGGTTTCAATCGCGGATGCGACTTGAGAAGCGAGTTCGCGCGTCGGAACAATTACGAGCGCGCGTGCACTCGATTGTTTGGCATCGGTTGCACTAATGAGTTTATGGAGGATAGGGAGGGCAAATGCCGCTGTTTTTCCGGTTCCCGTTTGTGCCGCTCCGAGAACATCACGTCCACGTAAAACGAGCGGGATGATCTGTGTTTGAATAGGTGTCGGCTCCGTGTACCCTAATTCTGCAAGGGTATCTAGAAGGTGGGCACTAAGCCCTAAAGTCGTAAATGACATATGGATATTACCTTTTTGGTATTGTATTAATACATTTTAACATTTAATCGCTTCAAACCTCCCCATTTTGGACTATTTTTTGCTACGATACGGCAATTGATTCAACAGGGAGAACAGAGTGAAAGCATTGACGCTTTTAGTAACATTAGCTACGCTAACATGGGGAGCGAGCACAATCGGTACCGTATTCGATAAAACAACCCAAAAACCTATTCCAAACGCTATCATTATCTCCGGTTCAAAAGAGTACCGTACCGATTGCAACGGTGCTTTTAAAGTACCATCATCCCCCATTATCGGGGCACGTGCAATCGGGTATGAACGAAAATTTTATAAAAGCGGCGGAAGAATGTATCTTCAGCCGTTTCAACCAAAAGCACTCTATCTTTCCAGCTTCGGAGCTACTCATGGAAAAATCATGGGTAATGCCAAAGAAATTATCAAAAATACCGAGATTAATGCTCTGGTAATCGATATTAAAATGGATCGCGGTCAAATTGCTTTTGCCACAACCAATCCTATCGCCAATAAAATCGGTGCCCAAGAGTTGATTTTGTTTAAGGACATTAAAAAGTTCACTTCGGATCTTCGTAAAGAGGGAATCTATTCCATAGCACGCATCGTTACGTTTAAAGATACTCCACTTATCACGGCTTACCCTCAATGGGGTGTTCGTAAAAGTGACGGTAGCCTGTTTAAGGACAAAGAGGGACTTTACTGGATTGATCCTTCACAAAAAAAGTCGTGGGACTATATGATCTCCATTGCCGAAGAGACGGCCAAAGCGGGTTTTGATGAAATCCAATTCGATTATGTCCGTTTTCCTGATGCCAAAGGGGTCAAATTTTCTGTCGAGAACACCCAAGCGGAACGGGTAAAAGCCATTTCAGGTTTTTTAGAAGCAGCTCGTACCCGTCTCACTCCGTACAACGTCTTTATCTCTGCCGATATTTTCGGATACGTCAGCTGGCATAACGCCGATATCGAGATCGGTCAACGGGTCGATGCCCTCTCTCCTTACGTCGATTATCTCTCACCGATGCTCTACCCATCAGGTTTTAATGCGGGTATTCCCGGACATCCCGATCCTGTGAAAGCCAATTATGAAGTGGTCAAACAATCTCTCGATAAAGCACTTGAAAAATCGGGGACATCTCCTCTCGCCTACCGCCCATGGCTGCAAGCATTTCGAGATTATGCATTTGATCGCCGTATTTACGGAGCCAAAGAGATTCGAGAACAGATCGCCGCCAGTGAAGCGTTCGGCAGCTGCGGATGGATACTTTGGAATCCGCGTAATGTTTACAGCTCACAAGGATTAAAATAAATATAATTCATTAAAATTTACTTGAATAAGATTAAATATATAATATCTAACGTACAATATAGAACACTCTAAAACACTTATAGTAGGCATTGCTATGTTAGAAACAGACATTTTTATCGGAAGACAACCCATATTCGATAGAAATGGGAAATGTGTCTCGTATGAACTTCTTTATCGAAGTACCTATGAGTCAAGTGAAGCCGTCTTTTCGAATAATGCCAATGCTACCGCACGTGTTATTATCAATCTCATCCACAATATCGGACTTTCATCCATTCTCGGCAATAAGATCGGTTATGTTAATGTGGATGAGCAAATCATTCTCAGTGATGTCTTTTTATCCCTCCCAAAATCCCAATTTGTTTTTGAAATCTTAGAATATACTAAAGTTACCCCTGAAGTGATCGAAAAAGTACGTCATTTGCATGAACTCGGTTATAAATTTGCACTGGATGATTTCTCGTGTGAAAATGACAACATCGAATATTTCAAATTACTTTTCCCCTATATTGATGTTATAAAAATAGATTTGCTTGCACTCAACAATATGACATTAGAAGAAATTATTGCAAAATTTTCCTCTTATGATATTAAATTATTAGCTGAAAAAGTGGAGAGTATCGAGATATTTGAGCAATGTATTAAAGCCGGATTTGACTATTTCCAAGGCTATTTTTTCGAAAAACCTACCGTCATCAGCGGTGTAAAGATTGAACCGTCCGTTATCAATGCTATTGATGTCATTAACACGTTGTATTCAACGACAGATATGAATCTCATCAGTGAAAAATTTTCATACTATCCCGAACTCACTTTTAATCTTCTACGCTACATTAACTCTGCAGAATTTTCTTTTAGACATGAAATAACGAGTATTAAACAAATCCTCAACCTTTTAGGTCCTTCACGACTGCGTTCATGGCTGGGGCTCTTTTTATATTCCGGACATCATGAAGAAAGATTTCAAGAAGCCATTATTGAAGCTGCAAAATTTAGGGCCAATATGATGCGAGAACTGGTCAGTGCTTTAGGTAAGCCTGAACTTTCCGATGAAGCTTTCCTCGCGGGCAGTCTCTCTCTGATCGATACCTATCTGCATGTCAAGATGGAAGATATTATCCTAAAAATTCACCTAGGGCAGCCTCTTCTGGATGCTTTACTAAAACGTGAAGGGTATTTTGGGAAATTATTGTTGATTACTGAAAAGCTCGAAAAAGCGAATCATATTCAAGCCCTTATCGAACATTTAGCACCTAAAATCAATCTAACCGCCGATCAACTGTACCGAATTTATTCAAAAGCGTGTAGCTGTACTCTTGAAATCCACCAATCTTAGTATAATCTTCAAACTAAAATGTTACAATCTACCTATATGAATATAGGGATGCAAAATGGTTGATACCAAAGTTTATGAAAAAATCTTTTCGATTCATGATCAAACCATTGGTACACTTAGGTCTTTGCATATTCCCCCTTTTCCCAACAATTATAAAAAATATTTTGATGAAATTTTTACTGCACAAGCAGATACTTCCCTAATAAAAGCACAAGAAAAAAATTCAGCATCCCTTGAAACACATGAAGATTTAAGCCGTTATCTCGATATTGCCCATAAATCAATTGCCTCTTTTATCGAAACTCATGCCGATATTTCCCACGTTGCCGAGATGCAAGAACGTTACATCAGTAAAGTATCGGAAGATGGAATCGTACGATGCGCTAATTTTGTCGATGGGCTCAGTGAACTTGGTAAAAACATGTCACTTGAACTAAAAAAAGCTCAGCAAAAAATAGATGATCTAACCTCAGAGTTGCAAGAAACCGTTTTACAGCTCACGACCGATCCTCTCACCCGTGTCACCAATCGTAAAGGGCTAATCGATGATTTGAACGGCGCAATCGAAGCCGGTGAAAATAAATCGTTGCCGATGGTATTGCTCATGATTGATGCCGATAATTTTAAACGTATTAATGATGAGCATGGACATTTGGCAGGAGATAAAGTCCTCTATTTCTTTGCACAAAGTATTAAATCCGTCATTCGAGGCGGCGATAAAGTCTATCGCTACGGCGGTGAAGAGTTTACCGTAGTATTAAGCCGATGTGACAGAGAACAGGCTTTTGAGGTTGCCGATAAGATTCGCTCTAAAATCGAACAAAGCCATCTTATCTACTCAGGAAAAACGATTAAAATGACTGTCAGTGTGGGAGCTACCATGCATCACGCGGGTGATACCTATGATGATTTCGTCGGTCGGGCTGACAATGCGTTGTATCGTGCTAAAAAAGAGGGTAAAAACCGAACGGTTTTATTTGACTAATAGAAATGTCATATTCATTTTCTCTGCAAAATAGCAAACTTAAATTTTAGGATATTTGTGAACTTTTTACCCCTTGTCGTTTCCTTTTCACTTATTCCCATTACACTTCTAGCGACTGAACCACCCCTCACAACCTCTTTAACAGAGGAGATGGCGTATGCAGAACAGGTGGCAACCCAAACCAACCGCAACATCGATTATCAACCTTTTATCTTATCGGTATGGGAGCATAAAGATCTCGTCTCTTTTGGAGCACATACTCTAAAAGATTCTCTTATGCTTATACCCGGAATTGATATGATGGGAGATACGACCAATAATCGTACACCCGTTATACGCGGCTCAAATCCGCTTGCTTTCGGTCAAACCAAATTGGCTATTGACGGTGTCGTCGTCAACGATCGCAGCTTTGACAGCTATAGCGCTTACTTGGATTTTCCTATTGAGCTTATACAACGAATCGAAGTCGTTCGCGGTTCAGGAAGTTTTATCGAAGGGGTAAACGGTTATTCAGGATCTATCAATGTCATCACGTACGCCAAAGATGAAGGGGAACCCCTTGAGGGCGTTATTTTCGGTAGCTTCGGAAGCAGCTCTTCACAACAAGCTGGATTTTGGTATACCCATCGCTCATCCAATTGGAAACTCTCTACGGATCTTTTTTATCAAAGCAATGATGCAACCTCACCCATTAATGTCACCGATAAATACGGAAATACCGGATTAGCGTCACTTAAGAGCCGCCAAGTGGGATTTGGACTCTCTTATGTGTATGGAGCTTTCTCTCTCAAAGGGAGAGTCAACGAATTTGCGACAGGAAGTGCCTTTGGTAATTTGAATGCATTGCCTAACATTGATGGAAAACAGTCACTCCCTTCTTGGTACCTAGAAAGCGCTTATAGCCATAAAATCACCGACACTTTAACACTTCAAGCCAAAGCGGGAATTATGGAAGACGGATGGGATGAAGAGTCCCGTTTACTTCCCCCCGGAACGTACGGACTCATTACTTTTCCAGATGGTTTTTGGGCCTATTTAGATTTTAATACCCGTTTACTCTATGGCAATGTTTCAGCCATCTACAGCGGGATAAAAAATCATAAAATTACTGTCGGTTACAGTGCTAAGTACGAAGATGTTATTGATATGTCGACTGTAACGACAAATAAAACCGGCGGCACGGTACTGGTTGATTATACGAAACTTGCCCCCTTTATTGATGCCGGATCAGCATGCCGACATACGGATGACGTCTACATCAATGATACCATGGATATCAGTGATCAATTAGCCTTTTCTCTTTATCTCGGTGGGACAAAAGCCTCCCATATCGATTTTCAATCTTATGCCAGAGGGGCATTAGTCTATCAGCCCCATCGCCAACATATCCTAAAACTCATGGTAGGTAATAACTTCAGACTCCCCTCATTTAGAGAGATGTATACTCAAAATCATCCTGCAAAAATCGGAAATCCAAATTTAGAACCCGAGCATGTCATGTCGTACGAAACACAGTACCTCTATAAACCTACAATGGCTACTACGTTAGGGATCAATCTGTTTTATCTTCAAAATAAAGATCAAATTGCCCCAAATACGACCACTAAACTCTATCAAAACATCGGTAAACGCGATATCTTGGGATTTGAAACGGAATTCCGAGGAAGTATCGGTGAAAATGATCTTATAGCCCTATCCTATAGCTATATCAGAGGGAAAACATACAAAGGTTCTGAAATAACCGACTATCTCCCTTACGCATCATCCCATATGCTTAAAGGGGCGTTTTCCTATGCCCTTACTCCCGAGATCAATGCAGGAGTTGTCGGGCGCTACAGCAGTGAAAAAGATCGACGGCCTAATGATTCACGTAAAAAAGCAATGGAATCCTTCGCAGCTCTTGATTTGATTTTAGGGTGGGAAGATAGTAGCGGATTGTATCTCCAAGGCGCCCTAAAAAATATTACGAATGCCACCTACCGTTACCCCTCAACTCCGGCTACGTATCCCGATGACTATCCAATTGAGGGTCGAACTTTTTGGATAAGAAGCGGTTGGAAATTTTGATGCGGATTTTGTTTCTTTTCTTCATCGGATTTTTTATCGCGGAAGCCGATCAATCCTTTTTAGTAAATACCCATATTCGGATGCTCCCTAAAATTATGGCACTGGATACACATTTAGCATCCAAAGCAGCTTCTTCTAAAATCATATTTGCGATTGTATACGATTCAAATAAAAAAGCTAATGCGCAATCAATAGCAGATGAAATGAATAGAGTTCATAACGGAAAAATTTCAACTATCTCTTTTACTGCCGTCGCACTTTCCGTCGAAGAGCTGATGGTTCGTAAAGAGACCGCATTTGTTTACCTCATTCAACAATGTAATTCTCAATCGGTTAAAAAAGTCGCTGCTTGGGGAATCGCTAACACCGTTCCCACCTTTTCCTATGATGTCAATGATTTAGAATTCGGTATTTTAGGCTCGATTAGCGTTGAGCGCTCTACCATTGTTTATATCAATAAAAACACCCTAAAAGAGGGTAAATTTCGTTTTAATGATACCTTATTTCAGATTGCGAGACTTGTCGAATGAACCGTTTTAAAAATGCCCGCCTTTCCACTAAACTTTTTGCGGCACTTACCCTTGTAACCCTCATTATTTTCACGACAATAACCTTAGTAACTTTTTTTATTGTTCGAGATTTGACCATAACTTCACAAAAAGAGAAAGCTACTCTCCTGATTGATACGGTTAATCCTACGGTTTCTCTTGCTTTGTTCTTGGGAATACACGACTTGGGAGAGAAACTCTCAACTATTACTCAGCGAAATGAAGTTATTGCATTAAAAGTTTCCGATGCAAAAGGCAAAGTAATTCTTAACTATCAGCAATATGATGCCTCTTCCTCGTATGATACCATTCAAATTACCGAAAACCTTATGGAACCTTCCTCCCTTAAAGTAATCGGAACCATCACGCTCACCTATTCCGGAGAAGAATTCACTAAAACAATGAATCGCTTCTATACGTTATACGGCTGGATAACTTTAAGTGTATTCACGGTTCTTTGGCTTATGATGCTATGGATAAATCGTCTTTTATTGCCAATTAAATTGATTGCTCAAAAAGTACGAAACTTTAAACCCGGAAAAAAAATAATCTTTGATATCCCCTATACTCAGCGAGAATTTACCCAAATCATTCATTCATTTGAAGCCATGCAAGAGAGCGTTATTACCTACGCAGAGGAAATTGAATCTATTAACAAAAATCTTGAAATTAAAATTACGGAACAAACCCGAGAAGCAATACGCCATTTGTATTACGACAATCTTACCGCCCTCCCAAATCGAATCAAACTCCAAGAAGATTTACAGCTAAAAGATATAAATACCGTTGCAATTTTAAATATTGATGATTTTAAAGAGATCAATGATTTCTTCGGTATTGATGCCGGAGATTGGCTCTTGACCCAGATTGCCCATTGGCTCAGTGAAATGAAACTCAAACCATACCGTATCGGCGGAGATGAATTCGCATTTCGGATGAGAGAAGAGAGCAGCCACGCCGAATTTCGTCATGACATCGAAATGCTTCTCGCCTTACTAAGCGAGAAGTTCTTCATGATCGCAGAGGAGACAGTCCATGTAAGGGCAACCGTAGGAATCGCGATAGACAGTGACAAACCGCTGATCCATGCCGATGTTGCATTGAACAAAGCACGAAGTGCCAAACATCCCTACTCTGTTTACGATCGCTCAGAAGGAATTGAACAACAATACCAAACCAATATTGCTATGTCGGCTCAAATCCGTCAAGCCTTAGTTGAGCACCGTATTGTCTGCCAATATCAACCGATTGTCTCATGTGAAAGCGGGAAAATTGCAAAATATGAGACGCTGGTGCGTATCCAAAATGAAGACGGCTCGCTGATCGCACCCTATGATTTTTTACCAATTGCACAAAAAACCAAACTCTATCACCACATTACCCAAGAAGTTGTCTATCAGGCCTGCCACCTCTTCATAACACGGAATGAACAATTTTCGATCAATCTATCCATCAGTGATATGTTAGATGGTCGTACCGTTACTACTATTGAAAATATACTCCGTCAAACCGGAACGGCCAATCGAGTTATTTTTGAAATTTTGGAATCGGAAGGGATTGAAAATTTTGACGAAGCTGCATCGTTTATAGCCCGAATGAAAGCCCTTGGAGTAAAATTTGCCATCGATGATTTCGGAACCGGCTACTCTAACTTTGAAAATATTCTCAAACTGAACGTCGATATCCTAAAAATTGACGGTTCACTCATTAAATCCATAAATGAAAATCCTCGTAATCGTATTGTTGTTGAGGCTATTGTCGATTTTGCTCACCGCATCGGAATCGACACGGTAGCCGAGTTTGTATCTTCTGAAGAAATTTTACAAAATGTAACCGATTTGGGCATTACCTATGCCCAAGGATTTCATACGGGAAAACCACAGTTTTTAAATCAACAACTGATGTAAAATTTAAAGCCTTGCATGTTATAATTCCGAAATTTTTTATAAGGGTACACCCATGTTAACCGATCGCGTCAATATACTCTCCGAATCGATTACCATCGCTATCTCAACGTTAGCACAAGAGCTTAAAGCACAAGGAAAAAACATCCTCAGCTTCTCCGCCGGTGAACCTGATTTTGACACTCCTCAAGTGATCAAAGATGCTGCGATCAAAGCAATCAATGAGGGATTTACCAAATATACTGCCGTTGACGGTATTCCTGAACTAAAAGCTGCTATTGCTTTGAAACTCAAACGTGACAACTCTCTTGAATACAAAGCAAACCAAATTATTACAAACAACGGTGCGAAGCACTCGTTGTACAACCTTTTTGCATGTACCATCCAAGGTGGTGATGAAGTGATCATTCCCGCACCCTATTGGGTCACTTACCCGGAACTCGTCATGTACTGTGGCGGAACGGTAGTAGAGATCATGACAGACGATGCAAGCGGGTTTAAAATTACCCCTGAGCAGCTCAAAGCGGCATTGACGCCTAAAACAAAAATGTTAATCCTCACTTCACCGTCTAATCCGACAGGTGCCGTCTACTCACGTGAAGAGCTTATCGCTCTTGGTAAAGTGCTGGAAGGGAGCAATGTTATCGTTGCCAGTGATGAGATGTATGAAAAACTGATTTATGACGGTGAGTTTACCTCTGCAGCCGCGGTCAGTGATGATATGTTCCAACGCACTATTACCATCAACGGCCTTTCAAAATCGGTAGCCATGACAGGATGGCGTTTTGGGTATATGGCCGCGGCCAATACCGAAATCATCCAAGCAACCAAAAAACTACAAAGTCAAAGTACGTCAAACATCAATAGTATTACCCAAAAAGCGGCAATTGCAGGGCTTAACGGCTCTGCAGATGCTGACATCGAAGCAATGAGAGTCGCATTCAAAGCTCGACGAGACGAAGCGGTAAAATTGTTTAATGAGATTGACGGTCTCTCCGTACTTTCCCCTGCAGGTGCTTTTTACCTCTTCGTCAATATCAAAGAGGTAAGCAACGATTCAATGCAATTTTGTAAAGAGTTACTTGAAGAGCAAGGGATTGCAGTCGTTCCGGGCGTAGGATTCGGTTCTGAGGGATATTTTAGATTTAGTTTTGCAACGGATATCGAGAGTATTCGTGAAGGTATTAAACGTATTGCTCTTTTCGTAGCTTCAAAAAAATAATGATTCTAGACGTTTCCCCGCTATGCGGGGAAAAAAACAAACTACTTTTTAATGCTTTTTAACGCTTCAATAACAGCGTCAATATTTCCCATCGGTAAATGAACTTTCCATTCAGGATTTTTAGCATCACCTGCCAGTGAAATTCCGATACTCGCAACACTATCGCTTCCTGTCCCATAAGGCTCATCTACTTTACTGATAGAAATAATCCCTTTTTTTGTCCCATCCAAAGGGATCTCTTTTATTACCGTTACACCAGAACTCATATTCTCTCCTATTTGACTGTATAGTAAAGAGTTTAGCCGATTTTGGCTAAAGTAATCTTAAAAAAGTCCTTTATTGAGCGCTCGCATTGTTTCCGTAAATATACGCGTACATTTTACGATAATAGCGCTCGTTTCGTGTTCGATCAACCGCGCTGAAATGGTGGTAACGACCTAACGTTTCCCACGAATATCCAAAACTTTTGACCAAACGGGTTAAAATAGCATTGGCTTTTTCTCGTGCGGAATTCTCTTCAAAATATTCATGGACCATAGGATTAGGATGATATTTGTAATTGATTTGGTAGGGTCCGAGATCGAGATTAACAATCCCGCCTTCGATTAAGGCTTGAGCTTGAGCACTGCATTGTTCGGTTGATCCGCATTTGATCAAGTGTCCGTTAACGGCAAAACCTGCCGCTTTCGCTCGCTCCGCTTCTTCAATAGCATTGATACGAATAACATGAGGGATACATTGCCCCTCTTCTTTGAGACATTCACAATGCTTAATCGCATCGAGAACAATATCAGGCATTCGAATATCAGTTGTAAGCTCTCCCTCTGCACGAAGCAGTGACACAGCAAGAAATAAACTTACAATGATAATTCTCATTTCTTATCCCTTAGTTTAAGATTCTACTATTTTAGCCAATTTAGCCTGCATTCTCAGCCACAATTTATGTTCCATCAACGGGAAGCCGCTATAGACACCTTTATTTGTGATACTTTTAGTAACACCTGAGCGTGCGGCAAGGGTCGTAAACGGAGCTATACTAAGATGACCTGCCGTAGCACTTTGCCCTCCCATGACAACATTTCGACCCAATGTTGTAGAGCCTGCAAGCCCGGATTGTGAAACTAAAATAGAGTGTTCTCCGACCACACAGTTATGCCCGATTTGAACCAAATTATCTATTTTAGAGCCTTGTTTGATAATCGTTGAACCGAATACCGCACAATCAACCGTTGAGTTTGCCCCTATTTCCACATCATCTTCGATGAGGACGTTACCGTTTTGGTAAAGCTTGATATGCTCACCCATTTTCGTGTGTGCATATCCGAACCCGTCACTTCCGATAACCGTTCCGGCGTGAATCATGACACGACTTCCGATCACACAATCGCGATAAACCGTGACGTTGGGATAGAGTATAACGTTATCCCCTATAACGCTCTCTGCGCCGATATAGACACCGCTCATAATCGTACAGTTTGCACCGATTCGTGCTCCGTTTTCGATATACGCTGTGGGATAAATATGTGTTCCCTCTCCGATCACAGGAGCACTGTCACTGCTGCGTATCGGCTTCGCAAAATGTTTAGAAAGGAGCGCTACCGACATATACGGCTCATCCGATTCCAATGCGATAACACCTTTGGGAAGAAGATGTGCTTTAGATAAAGGAAGAACAACGGCTGAGGCACGCGTATCTGAAAGTTCTTTTTCGTATTTGGAATCGGAGAGAAACGATATTTGCCCCTCCACTGCCTCACGAAGTGTATTTAATCCGCTGATTTCGATAGTGTCAGTGATCTCTTTGCATCCAAGGAATGCCGCTATTTCATAAAGTTTCATATCCACTTATCTCTCTAACGCGACAGAACCGCTTCGAACGATCTCTTTCGGATGAAAACGTTTAATCGCTTCGAGAAAGTGATTCACTCTCATCGGCTCATCTGAGATCATAACAATCATCGTATCACTACCGACATTCACGATACGTCCGTTATATGCATGGGTCAGCGCTTCAATATCACCCAGAGATTCATTCATAGGAATTTTCACTAATGCCATCTCTGTTTCGACCAAATCGGCATGTTCATACACTCTGAGTACCGGAATCAACTTATGCAGCTGTTTGGTAATCTGTTCCACCACACGAACGGAACCCGCCGTAACAATGGTGATTCGAGAATATTTTGATTCAGGGATCGGTGCTACCGTCAAAGACTCGATATTGTAGCCGCGACCTGAGAATAATCCTGCGATGCGTGAGAGTACGCTTGCTTCATTCATAACAATTACGGAAATAACGCGACGTTCTGTTTGTTCCATCATTATTTCTCCTTGTACTCTAACATCATATTAAACAACGATCCGCCCGCCGGAACCATCGGTAAAACGTTTTCGAATCGGTTAACGACAACATCGATAATCGCGACGACATTTTTCTCAACCGCATCTTTGAGTGCCGCATCAAACTCTTCTTTGGTATTGACTCGGTATCCTACTCCTCCGAATGCTTCAGCGAGCTTGACGAAATCGGGCTGTATCGAAAGATCAGTCGAGGAGTGGCGCTTGTCATAAAAGAGTGTTTGCCACTGACGAACCATTCCCAAAAAGTTATTATTCAAGATAACATTGATAACCGGGAGTTTATACTCAACCGCCGTCATCAACTCCTGAATATTCATCAAAATTGAGCCGTCACCCGTGATATTGATACTGACACGATCCATATCGGCACGTTTTACTCCAAGAGCTGCCGGAAAACCGAAGCCCATTGTTCCAAGCCCTCCTGAGCTAACCCATTGACGCGGACGGGTGAAAGGGTAGAACTGTGCCGTCCACATTTGATGCTGCCCGACATCGGTTGAGATATTGGCATCATCACCCAACAATTGTCCGATACGCTCAACAACCCATTGCGGTTTGAGACGGTCCCCCTCTTCGGTATAAGAGAGCGGATGAAGCTTGTTAAAATTTGCAATCGTATTGTGCCATGACTCATAACGAGCAGGATCAACCTGCTCTTTTGCCAACGGAATCATCTGTTCAAGAACATTTTTCACATCTCCGACAATCGGGAAATGGGCATTTACCAGTTTTGAGATACTTGCCGGATCGATATCGACGTGGATAATCTGCGCATTCTTCGCAAATTCAGAGAGTTTTCCCGTAACACGGTCATCGAAACGGGCACCCAAACCGATCACCAAATCGGTCTCGCTCATTGCCATATTCGCCGCGTACGAGCCGTGCATACCGAGCATAGAGATCAACAACGGATCATCATACCGAAGGGTTCCACGAGCCATAAACGTTTCAACGGCAGGGATTTGTGTCATTCGAGAGAATTCACGCACCAGCTCTGCGGCATTGGCGTTGATAATTCCGCCACCAAGATACAAAAGAGGTCGTTTAGCCGCCGCGATCGCATCAATCGCTTTTTTTATCTGACGAGTGTTACCTTTCGTCGTCGGCTTATACGTCTCTAACTCAACCTCTTTGCTGTAATCGAATGTTGCGATTTGTGCCGTTACGTCTTTGGGAATATCGACATGGACAGGTCCCGGACGTCCGGTACGTGCAATATAAAATGCCTCTTTTAGAATACGAGGCAAATCGGCCGCATCGGTAACGAGATAGTTATGTTTTGTACACGGGCGGCTGATACCGACCGCATCGATCTCCTGAAACGCATCGGTACCGATCAACGACATCGGCACCTGACCGCTGATAAGAACAAGAGGGATAGAGTCCATATAGGCATCCGCCAAGCCGGTCACGCCATTGGTAAAACCAGGTCCCGAAGTGATCATAGCCACCCCTACTTTTCCGGTCGCCTTCGCATACCCCTCCGCTGCGTGTACCGCTGCTTGTTCATGGCGTGTCAAAATATGTTGAAATGATCGCTGTTTGTAAATCTCATCATAGACGTTCATGATCGCCCCGCCCGGGTAGCCGAATACGACTTCGACTTCCTCGGCGATGAGTGCTTCGATAACCATCTGTGCACCGCTGATTTGCATGTCGTCTCCTTGTATTACATTAAAAGTTTGTGAATATAGCTAAAAAAAATTAGGGAATTATAAAAGAAAATAGCTATAAATTACGTTAAATAGCAGAGTACATTGATCTTTTTAGGAGATGTCCTCTATTTCAGGTAAACAAATTTCATCACACTCCAGTAATGCCGTCTCTCTATGCATCAAGGTTGTTTCATCGACAATAGAGGGAAAAACCTTCCGTATCGAATCACGCAGTTTTACCACGTTGATCGGTTTAAGAAGATATCCGCTCGCCCCGCAACGGATAGCGTTTATAACCATCTCTTCCTGACCATGCGATGTGACCATAATGATTTTGGCATGCTTATCGATCTTTTTTAGCTCTTTAACCGCTGTTATTCCATCCATCTCCGGCATTGTAATATCCATCGTCACCAAATCAGGCTTAAGTTTCATATAAAGAGTTATTGACTCTAACCCGTCTTTTGCTTCTCCGACTATTCTATGTCCTAATGATTCTATTATTTTTGAAATATTACGTCTCATGATCAACGAATCATCTACTACTAAAACATTAAGCATTCCATTCTCCTTTAGCCAAACCGATGACATTGAGTTCAATAATTCCATAAGGGGTTAACACTATCGCACTGATAATCTCTGCTCCATTTGTTTTTACGATCGATTTGGCATCTTCGATCGTTACGGGCGGGGTAATCGTCACACCTCGTCCGCTATTGGGAAAAGAATTAAGTGAGTGCCCTATAATCACGTTTGCGATTTCTCCTGCGGCACTGTCGCGTAATTCAGTAAATTCATCTTCATGTATCTCTCCGTACACGAAAGCTCTGGTCAAATTATCAAGAAGAATTTCATCGTATGTCGCATAGAACAAAAGGTTCAGCGTCCCTCCGATCCCTATCGTAGTCGTATATTTTTTTAATTCAACTTTATCAACCGTCCGATACTCACCGTCAAATTTGGTTTCAATTTTCATCTCATCCTGCATAAATAATTCTACTTGATGAACAATGGCTGTGAGAACTTCTTTTAATACGTCACTATTTTTCATACAATTGCCTTAATAAGCGATTTTTTCGGGATAATAAATGTAAATCGTGTTCCTCTTCCCAACTCAGAAGTCACCCGATAGCTCCCTCCCAATTTTAATACTTCCGAACGTACCGATGCCAAACCTACACCTCTACCCGAGAGATCGCTGATCTCTTCTTTGGTTGAGAGGTAATCTTCAAACAACAGTTCGATCACGGCTTCATCATTCTCAAGCTCTGCGGAAGTTCTAAATCCTCCTTCAATCGCTTTTTGTTTGAGTTTTTCTCTATCGATTCCACGTCCGTCATCACTGATCTCTAAAATGAGCGAATCATCTGTTTCACTGATAATGAAGAGAATGTTTCCATATTCTTCTTTGTCGTTTTCAACTCTTTTTTCAGGGGATTCAATCCCATGATCCACACTATTTCGGATAACGTGAATCAACGATTTTGCAAATCCTCGGAACTCATCTCCCACCGTAAAAGTCGTTTCATCCCGTATCTCCATCGGATTAAGCGATTTTTCAAGACGTTCACCAAGCAATTCAACGTATTTGGCTAATGAGGTGAAATACTCTCCGATCGGTTTGTATTTTAGTCTTTTAATAACCTCAAGAAGTTCCAACAATTCATGACATTCATCCGGCTGAGCATCAATTAACTCTACAATTTTTGCCTGCAGTTTTTCAAAAGTAGGTTCATCGATTGTAATCGTCGACTTTTTGTCCATAAAGTCATCACCCAGTGTGTCACGCAAGATATCGATATCTTTTTTAAGCCATAACTCAAAATCGATTTTATTGAGCATCGTTTGAATGGTTTTATTCGATATTGTCCCCTCCTGAAGCCATAGGGAGAGCCTGGATTCCACTTTATGCAATCCCTCCTGCGTCGTAATAAAATCTTTTTGGGCAAAAAGACCTTTATAGGTGTGTACTGTGCGATACAGTTCTGTAAGATTTTGAAGCGGTGTATGCTCAAATGTAACGAAGAATTCCCTCTGCGATAAAAAAGATTGATATCCTTCTAAAAGTTCAAAAAGCTCATCACTGTTACTGATAGCCGATACGATCATTTTAAGTCTATTACGTTCTCTTTCAATATTTTTTTCCAAATTCTTTTTGTCGGTAACATCAGTAAGAATCAACATAAATCGGCTCTTCTCTATCTGTTTATAGACGACATTAATCGCTTTATGGTGGAGGATAAACTCGTGTTGAAGAAGCGATAAGATCGCTTCAGTTTTAACATCATCTTCTTCGTCGAAAACGGCTCGGACGGTTTCATCAAAGAACATTTTTTTACCTGCATCATCGGGGTATAAAAGCTCTCCGATATTTTTGCCTTCAATCTTCTCTTGAAAAATTTCGACACATTTTTGAGAATACTCATTATCAACAGCCAACGATGCCGAAAAGGTTAAAAATCCCTGATTGGCATTATCCAGTAAACGCTTTACCGCGACAGAACGCTCTCTCAAATCCGCTGTACGCTCATCAACTTGAGCGGTCAGTTCTTTTTGTATGGTTAGATTATGCATACGATAAGCAATGAAAAAAGGGAATAAAATTAGCATATAAAAAAGGGCTTCCCCCATTGAACGGAGTAAAAGCGCATTTAATTGAGCATTGATATTGCTCACTTCTATATCAGCCGCCGTGATATATATACGTCCGCTCGGAGAGATATGAGGCAAAAAAACAGACCGAAAATGCCCCCACTGATCGATTGTTTCATCGAACTGTATTTTTCCGGTTTTAAACGCTTTGAACAATATCGGTGAAGCATCTGCATACTCATCAAAAAAGTAGCTGATATCCTCACCGCTTTTAAGTTCTTCGCTCGTTGCACTGCTGGAGGTAAAATAGATTTTCCCCTTTTCTAAAACAAAGGAATACACATATTTCACACTCATAGTTTCAGCAAATCGAGATAGTACCAGACGATTTTGACGATCGTGTTCAGGAGAGACGCTTCCCGCATTCATCACGGGAGTATGCACCGATGGGGGCAAAAGCTGATCGGTTACACGTGCACACTGTATTAATCGCTGATCAATCTCCGCTACGAGTGCCGAGCGCTGCTGCGTATATTGATATCCGATATACGCAATTACAGCCATCAGATAAAATGCTACGGCACCGTAATAGTATTTTTTCATCCCAGCCAATACCTTCAAAAAAATAGAATTGTTTTATTCTACTTAATATTGTCTTTTATCAAACTTCAGTAGCTCCCCTCACCGACCGTAATAACAAAGTTCTCATCCACCTCTACAACCTCAAATGAATGTTGTCCGCAAAAACTCTCATTTAACTCCTGCGCCCAAGCACGTGCGATTCTATAAGCATTTTCTTTGTCGTCAAATGTTTTAATTTGAGGCATATTTTTACGGATTGCACATTTACACAATTTCTCTACTACTACGTGGTATTCCATAATTTATCCTTTACAGCCGCAGCCGCTGGCCATTCCGATGACGTAATTATCCCCTACCTCTACAAGCTGGAATTCGTGCTTACCGCAAAAATGTCCCTGCATATAGGCCAATTGTGTTTCAGCCGCTTCATACGCATTCTCTTTCGTATCGTAGGTAGTTATTTGAGACATCTCCTCTTTTTTTGCACAGCTGCATAGCTTTTCAATAACAACATGATGTTCCATACTATACTCCTTTTGAATTGATATTTTTTAAACTGCATAGTGTGTTCCAGAGTTGTCTAACATTCTATGGTTTTCTTGTAGTATAATGTTTTCTAACAACCTCAATAAAAAGTGACGCTAAGTGCTTACTAAAAATCAAAGCCTTAAAAATGCCATTTGGATTTCCATTATATACTTTATCTTCGGATTACTATGGATTTACTTTTCCGATAGTGTTGTCGAATCGATTGCTTCAGATAGCCGTCAACTGAGCACACTTCAAACCTATAAAGGGTGGTTTTTTATCACCATTACTACTTTTTTTCTTTTTTTACTGAGCTACCGTTTTTTTTATAGCCTCTCTTTAACCTATCAAAAACATCTCAATCAACAAATACAACATGAACAAACTATTTTGGAAAGTAAAAAAAGATTTGACCGATTGGCTCATCATGACCCCCTCACAGGACTTCCAAACCGTCTTAGTCTCATTGAAATACTGCAAATAAAAACAAATCGTTTGGAAGATCATCCATTCTCCCTATTTTTTATCGATTTGGACGGTTTTAAAGAGATCAATGATTCTTATGGCCATCGCTTCGGAGATCAGATACTGATTCTCTTTGCAAAACTGCTGCAAGATCTTTTTCCAAAAGATACATTGATACTTCGTACGGGAGGAGATGAATTTGTTATACTTCTTGAATCAAAAATAGATCAGCACTCTATCCAGATCCGTCTAAACCGTCTGATACAAGCCCTCAATGATCCTTTTAATATCGATCAGATTGAGGTCTTCATTACGGCAAGTATAGGAATCTCTCTCTACCCTGTGGACTCTTCCAACGCTGAGGAGCTTCTACAAAAAGCCGACGCAGCAATGTATAAAGCCAAAAATCAAGGACGCAACACCTATAGTTTCTATAATGACGGTTTAACCCAAGAGGTATTAGAACGTACTACCCTTGCTTCCAATCTTAAAAAAGCGATTTCTAATCGTGATCTTTCCTTGTATTATCAGCCTCAAATCAATCCGATTTCAGGAATGATGGTGGGTGCGGAAGCCCTTTTACGATGGCCTACACCGGAGGGGATGGTTCCTCCTTCCCTCTTCATTCCGATCGCTGAAGAGCGCGGCTTAATTATTGAATTAGGTGCATTTGTCCTTGAAGAAGGTTTTAAGATGGCAACTGAATGGGTACAAAACGGGATACTAAAAGGGCGAATCTCTATCAATGTATCAGCCAAACAACTTATTCACCAAAACTTTTTACTTCAACTCGATGAACTGCTCCATAAAACAGGGTGTAATCCCGCTTGGATTGAACTTGAAATTACTGAGAGTTCAATTCTCGAATATCCTGAAAAAATAATCGCTTTACTTGGGGTAATCAAAAGCAAAGGGTTTAAAATTTCGATCGATGATTTCGGAACCGGCTATTCGTCTCTCTCCTATCTCAAACATCTCCCCATCGATAAACTCAAAATCGATATCTCTTTTATCCGCAATATTACGATGGAACCGAAAAACCAAACCATCGTCAAAACCATCATCGCTTTGGCAAAAGGGTTGGGGATGACGACTGTTGCCGAGGGAGTGGAAAGTGTTGAAGAGATGGTATTTTTACGCGAATGCGGTGTCGATTGTATTCAGGGATTTTATTATTATAAACCGATGAGTAACGAATCTTTTGGACACTTAATACGAGAAATATAGGAAATGAGGATACATGGGCGATTTATATAAAGAACATATTGACATTACAAATGAGGTCAAAGAGAGTATCCAAAAGCTAAAAATTGTTTTTCCCGCTGAATACAATCGGATCTACACTGAAAAAGCACGATCCCATAACGTTGAACTTAAACCCAACCAAGTACTTAGCTCCGAAATGCTCGATGAAAAAATGGTTCGCCATCTCATAACTCTCTCAAAATGTACTGACGAAGCAATACATGCGATCGAAACCGAAGACAAAGAAATTTTAAAAGCAGTACTTAAACAGACGCAATCGCTGCAAGAAGAGATTCATGAACTTCAAAAG
This sequence comes from Sulfuricurvum sp., assembly GCF_030691015.1. Lineage (GTDB taxonomy): Bacteria > Campylobacterota > Campylobacteria > Campylobacterales > Sulfurimonadaceae > Sulfuricurvum. Next base: position 50,237 of record NZ_JAUYFF010000014.1, on the reverse strand, counting down.
ATAGTATATGAAGACGGTCTAACGAAAAGTTATAATCGTAAATGGTTCGAAGATACACTCTGCGATGTCGATCATATATCCATCCGCGATAGCGGTACCCTTGTTATGGTCGATTTGAATAAATTTAAACATATCAATGATACCTACGGACATGTTGTCGGGGATAAAGTACTTATCCACATTGCATTCAAGCTCAAAGAGAGCGGAGGGCGTGTCGTTCGCTACGGCGGAGATGAATTTTTGCTTATATTCGATGCAAAAGTTTCACCAAAAGACATTAGAACAAAAATGGAAGCGATTTTGGAATACTGTAATCACATACATTTCAAAGTCGAACAAAACGAATTTAAAATCAATTTTGCGTACGGAATGGCTCCGTTTACAAACGGTACGAATATCGATACGATTATCCAAGCGGCCGATCAAGCAATGTACAAAAATAAAACAACTACAGACTAATCAGGAGAGCGGTGTGCTCTGAACGACGAAATAGAGTTCGTCTTTGAGCGTATTGAGGCTTTTGATGACATTCGTACGACGAATTTCATCGAGGTCAAAATGCTGTTCGATCGAATCGTAAATACGATCAATACTCGCATAAATATCGACCATCAACTCCGCTTTTAGTTTATCCTGTACACCGGCCATAAATCATCCTGTTTGTTTGACTAAGTCATTCGTAAAAAACTCAACCAAAAAAATTCCCCCGAAGGGGAAAAATGACGAGAAACAATGAAGTTTGCCCCCGAATGGAGGCGATGTCCTTAGCGGACGAGGTCGAAGAAATAGTCAGTGGTAGCGATTTGCTTAGTATCTTCATCCAATTGGTCAAGAACTTTGTTCGTGATCCAAGTAAGAAGATTCAACGCTCCATCGTATCCGCTGATAGAGTAGCGGTGTAGGTGGTGACGGTCGAAAATCGGGAATCCGATGTAGATCAACGGAGTACCGGTATCGCGCATCAACTCTTTACCGTAGCTGTTACCGATCATGAAATCGACAGGTTCAGTAAAGAGGAGTGAACGCATGTGCCACAAGTCTTTACCTGCCCATACATTCAAACTGTCTTTTGCAGGAGAGGTATCGAGCAATGCTCTCATCTCAGCTTCCCAACCGTTTGGTGCATTGTGACAAAGAACGTGAGTCGGCTCAGCACCCATCTCTAACAAGAATGAAACGAGACCTAGAAGGAAGTCAGGATCACCCCAGATAGCGAATTTTTTGCCGTGCATGTACGGATAGCTGTCTTGCATAGCATCCACTAAACGGCCGCGCTCGATTTTGAGTTTCTGTGGTACTTCTGTACCAGTAAGTTCTGCGAGTTTCATAACGAACTCATCCGTCCCTTTGAGACCGATAGGGTTACTATGTCCACCAGCGTGTTTCCAACGTTTTTCGACCATTTTCATGGTTTTAGTTGTTGAATATTTTTGCAATGAGATCGTTGCACTAGAGTTGATACAATCTTTTGCATCATCCAATTTTGTTCCGCCTGAGAACATTTCGTAGTTACCGGCAGGCATATCCCATTGATCAGAGTGGTCACCCAACATGATATAGTCTGTGCCGAACGCTTCTACGATGCTTTTGATCGAACGGAGGCTTCCGATATACGTTTCAAAACCAGGGATGATGTTGATACGTTGTTTCGTTTCACCTTTTTGACCTTCAGTAAGCTGAGACATGATACCGTGCATCATGTTGTCATAACCCGTGATATGGCTTCCTACAAATGAAGGAGTGTGCGCATAAGGAATCGGATATTCTTCAGGTAAAAACTCACCTTTATCTTCTTCTTTTGCCGCAATGATAAACGCTTGTAAATCATCACCGATAACTTCTGCCATACATGTGGTAGAAACGGCGATCATTTTAGGTTTATAAACTGCCGCACAGTTTTTAAGACCCTCTTTCATATTTACCAATCCACCGAATACCGCAGCATCTTCAGTCATAGAGTCAGAAACACATGGAGTCGGCTCTTTGAAGTGTTTGGTAAAGTAGGATCGGAAATAGGCTACACAACCGTGTGAACCGTGAACGTAAGGCATAGTCCCCTCAAACCCGAGTGCAACCATGACAGCCCCAAGAGGCTGACATGCTTTTGCAGGATTGACGGTAACCGCTTCACGAGCAAGGTTTTTCTCACGGTAATCCCATGATTTAGTCCACTCAGCGATTTCATCTACTTTCGCAGGGTTGATTGCGAGCATAGAAGATTCGAATTGTTTTTTGTTTGCGAGTACTTCAGCGTACTCTGGGCGTTTAAACAGGTCTTTCCCGTTTACGATTTTTTCTACTTCTTGCATCGTCTCAACCTTCCTTTTCCCATGGTGCTTTACTGTGAGCCCATACAGGTGAATTAATTGCTAAATCCATATCTTGTGCGAAAATCGCGAATCCGTCGTATCCGTGGTAAGGTCCGCTGTAATCCCAAGAGTGCATTTGGCGATATGGGAGACCCATTTTTTGGAATACATACTTCTCTTTGATCCCTGAAGCTACAAGGTCAGGTTGAAGTTTTTTAACGAATGCTTCAAGCTCATACTCATTGACGTCATCGTAGATAACGGTTGAGCGATAGATCTCTTCTTTGGTACGTTTGTAGTCGTCATCATGAGCGAACTCATAACCGGTTCCGATTACTTCCATACCCAAATCTTCATAGGCACCGATAACGTGACGAGGGCGAAGTCCGCCGACGAACAACATAACGGTTTTACCATCAAGACGTGGTTTGTATTTTGCGATAACCGCATCGATCATCGGCTGATACTTCGCGATAACCTCTTCACATTTTGCTTGGATACTTTCGTCGAAGAAAGCAGCAATTTTGCGAAGTGATTTAATCGTTTGACTCGGTCCGAAGAAGTTATACTCGATCCAAGGAATCCCGAACTCTTTTTCCATGTGACGGCTGATGTAGTTCATTGAACGGTAGCAGTGAAGCAAGTTCAATTTTACTTTCGGCGTCAATGCCATCTCTTTAAGAGTAGCATCTCCTGACCATTGTGCAACGACACGAAGACCCATTTCCTCTAAAAGGATACGGCTTGACCAAGTGTCACCACCGATGTTATAGTCTCCGATGATCGCTACGTCGTACTCAGTCGGAGTAACATTCGTAGTATCAATATGGCTCATATCACCGTCAAAGATATAGTCACGAACCGCGTCATTTGCGATGTGGTGACCCAATGATTGAGATACCCCACGGAAACCTTCACAGTTTACCGGAACGATCGTTTTACCAATCTCTTTTGCTTTGGTTTTAGCAACCGCATTGATATCATCCCCGATCAAACCGATCGGACACTCGGATTGAACCGTGATACCGTTATTGAGTGGGAAAAGTACTTCGATTTCATCGATACATTTACCCAATTTTTTATCTCCGCCGAAAACGATGTTGTTTTCTTGGAAATCCGAACAGAAGTTCATCGTTACGAAAGTATCAACACCGGTTACCCCGATGTAATAGTTACGACGACCTGCACGGCTGTATTGACCGCATCCGATAGGACCGTGACTGATATGGATCATATCTTTGATCGGACCCCATACAACCCCTTTAGACCCTGCATAAGCACAACCGCGTTGACTCATAACACCCGGAACGGTTTTTTTGTTTGAGCGGACATCACCGCAGGTTTTTTGATTTTCATCATTTGGAGATCCGACACCGAGATGTTTTTCACGGTTTTTTGCCGCTTTCTCAGGATACGCTTTTAAGATCTCTTCAATGGCCGCTTTTTGTTTAGCTTCTAGTGTTTCTGGACCCATAATACACCCCTTCCTTACGCGACTTCGATACGGAATTGTTCCATCGAATCTAAGTTGTGACACAATTTCATTGTTTCATCATCCGCTGCATCTACACGTTTAGAGATAGCAGACATTTGGTAACGGTTCATGTAGATCATGTATTTTTGAGCTTTATCAGGGTTCTCTTCTTTGAAGTAATGAACCAATGCACGGAACAAAAATGTAGAGTTGTTGGTATAGCTGATCCACTCTTTATCTTTGTCTTTTGTACCCATCAACAATTTGATCTCTTTAACGTCACTGATATCAACACCGGCAATTTTTTCTGCAACTAATTCGTCTGGAATTTGATTCCCCATATCTGCTGGGAAGTGAAAACCTAATACAAACATCTAATCTCCTTTTTCTGTTGTTTTCTTTTCATTATTAACAAGATGTTATTTGTCATTTTCATGACGACCATTGAAGATTCCTCAAAAGAGGAACCCACGGGGTAACGTGACTAATTAAGCTTCTGCTGCTTTTCCGACTTGACTTTCGTCAACTTCGTCTTCAAGACCGAATGCAAGAAGCAAGTCTTCGAGATCATCCATACTGATTGGAGTAGGGATAATTTTCATATCGTTATAAACGATTTTACGAGCAAGCTCTTTGTATTCGCGAGCTTGGTCAGAGTATGGGCTGTATTCAACAACCGTCATACGACGCAATTCAGCATGCTGAACGATGTTGTTACGTGGTACGAAGTGGATCAATTGAGTTCCGATACGTTGAGCAAGCTCAAGCGCCAAATCGTACTCTTTATCTGTCATACGAGCGTTACAGATAAGACCTGCAAGACGTACTCCACCTGTGTTTGCGTATTTCAAAATCCCTTTAGAGATGTTGTTAGCCGCATACATCGCCATCATTTCACCAGACATAACGATGTAAATTTCTTGTGCTTTACCCTCACGAATCGGCATAGCGAATCCACCACAAACAACGTCACCAAGAACGTCATAAGAAACGAAATCTAAACCTTCTTCATCGTAAGCACCCTCTTCTTCAAGAAAGTTAATCGCCGTAATAACACCACGACCTGCACAACCTACTCCTGGCTCTGGTCCGCCTGATTCTGTACAATTGATCCAACCGCCCGGAGTTTCTTTATCAAAAAGACCTTTTCCCCAAAGACGAGCTTGTTCCATCTCAACATCTTCGATGGTTCCCATTTCCGCTGCAAGAGAAAGAATAGTATCTTGTGCTTTCTCATGAAGAATCAAACGAGTTGAATCCGCTTTTGGATCACATCCGACGATCATAATATTTTTATCGAAATAGTGTGACATTGCTGCCAATGTATTTTGAGATGTAGTAGATTTACCGATCCCACCTTTTCCGTAGAACGCGATTTGTCGCAAGCTAGCTGCTCCAGCCATGTTATCCCCTTATTTTTGAACTTCACTTAGGTTGATGCAAGGGGTGTTCTATGGTTTTTTGCGACATTTACTCAAAGAGAGCGACAAAATAGGATTTTGGTGACAAATTTGTAGGAATAGCTTTTGCAGGAGCATACATATTCTATTTTGAGCGATAGTTAGTAGGATAATCTGCTTAAGTTATAGAAGGGAATAGTGTGAGAAAAAATTAGAGGCGATACATCAATCCCATGTTGCTGATGGAAAATCTCTGTTTTTGGTAAAAAGCTATCGCTTTATGATTTCGGTGATCGGCTCCGAGGGCTAAACGTTTCAGTCCCGCACCTTCAGATTCTGCTATCAGTGCTTCAAGTAACGCTTTACCGATCCCCGATCCCCGATAAGCTTCCGTGACGATAACATCTTCTATTAGCCCGACCTTCTCACCCATCGCCGTAGAGATAAGTGTTTGGAGAGTCGCCATACCGATAACACCCTCTTTCGATTCTACGACAAGAAGAATCGCGCTCGGTGTATCGAGTAAAAGTTTCAATCCGCGAGATTGTTTTTCGATATCGATACTAAAGTCATCTTCGATGGCAAAAAGTTCGCTCAGCAACCCTGCCATTGCATCAATATCATCATAACAAGCTCTTCGGATCATCATCGTCCCGTTTTCATCCGCTCGAGCAACTCTCCGAGCTTATCGTGACGCAGTTGAATCAATCGCTCTATTTCATCGTAATCGAATTTCCCGAAATACGCCATATCGAAGAGTCGCAAAAGAGCTGCACGACAGCAGCTTTTGTCACACTCTGTCACCAGTTTTTTCGCTTTTTTATAGGGAAGTGAGGTTTCTTGAAAAATAGTGATCGCTTCGGCAACGCTCTTGTTGCCGCATTCACACACTTCGAGTGCTAAGACCTCTTCTTTTGTTGCCATACATCACCCCTTAGAGGGAGTGCTCCGCTTTATAGGCGTTAGCTTTTTCAACCGCTTCATACAATTTTTGAGCCAATTCAGGCATTTTTACGTGATTTGTCCATACGGTATCTTCGACGATATCGTGGATTTCAGAGGCGACCTCTACGGCTAAACGTTTGAGTTTTGCCAGCTCTTTTTTGTGTTCTGCTTCATTCATCTCTGACATACTAGATCCTTTTTGAATCTATAAATGCATTTTTTATTCATCTGTAAAGAATTTTATAATCTATTTTCATCGATATGTATATTGCTGAGTTCTAACGCATAGAGTATCAGTGTAATATCGATTTTATCAAAACTGTTGCATAAAAGTGACTTTAAATATTCTCTCTCAGAGTGTTCCGCTTTTTTAAAACTGGATAAGAATTTCCCTTTTTTTGCAACGACGAGATCGGTAATATCTTTGTCCATTTTAATATCTTTCATCACATTTTTGATATCTGTTTCAAAAAGTGCGCCTAGCATTGTGAACATTCCGGCTAGATAGGCTTTGTCTTTATCACTGTGATGCGCCTCCTCTTCCATTCTCTCCGCTCTTCGAACCGCAATGCTCATGATCGTCTCAGAAATCGGATTTTCAGAGACTTCGGCATAAAGATACAAAAGGAGCCAACGCAAAAGCTTATCCCTGCCAAGAAGCGTAATGATCTGCGTAATCGATTCGACTCTCGTCTCAAATTTGCCATGATTATTGATAAATTTAACCAATTTATAGGAGAGATCCGCTCGTTGTTTAATAAATGACTCTATTTCTGATGTTTGTCCATCATTTTTGACCAATTTTATCAAGGTTAAAATGATCATTTGGGTTGCGTCTTTAAACCTGTCCATCTCTACTACTTCGGGTTTGTGAAGATGGTATCCTTGAAACAAGTCAAATCCCATTGCCAAGTAACTTTTATATTCTTCTTCTGTTTCTACCTTCTCAGCCAGAACTTTTATCCCAAGTTGTTTGATCTTACCCATAACCTTTTTCAAATTTTCTTGTTCTGCGGCAAGGACATCAATTTTAATAATATGAATATATTTGAGGATGGGTGTAAACTTTTTTATCATTTCAACACTGCAATCAAAATCATCAATCGCGATTTTGAAACCTCGTTTATGGTACTGTTTAATTTTTGCTAGAACTTTATCATTCAAATCCGTTGTCTCTAAAATCTCGATAACAAACCGATCTTTATCTAAAAGATCAATAATCCCGGAGATCAACGCATGCTCATCCATATTGATAAATGCAACTCCATTATCTCCCAACAGCTCATTGATTTTTATATTGGTCAGCGTATTTAAAAGAACTTGCGAGGTAGCCCGGATATTGGTTGGAAACTCTTTGATCCCGTAGGCATGGTCTCTAAAAAGCAGTTCATAGGCAAATAACTTCCCTTGCCGATTAAAAATTTTTTGTTTAGCTAAATATACTCTATTCAAAATGAACCCGCTTTCTATTAATATTTTTAATACTTTCTCTTACCTATTAAATCGGTAATTATCAACTAAACATAAATCTGATTTAACAAAGACAAAACTGAAAAGAATCAAGCGCAAAAAAATGCTTATAAAACTCTCATGGGTATAGTGGCATACTCCTTTAGTCCTCGAAAAATCATCCTTCGATATATGCAAATTTTTGCATGAAAGGTTCACTATGATACGTTTACTCAAACGATTGTTTAATTTTCGTCGTAGAAGCCATAAAGAATACCATATCACCAATATGGCTTTTGGATGTATTGAATAAAATCAAATCTCTACATCCATGCGGTTGAGTATCTCAAGTGTTTTTGTGACATCATACACGGCGCTGTGATACTGATTTTCATCGAAGTCAATTCGGTAATATCGGCAGGTTTCTAATAGTTTCGGATTTTTGAGACTCCCTCTGATATTGAGAGCCCCTACAATCTTCTTGTTGGTTTTCATCGTGCAGAAGTGTTTCTCGAATCGGACAAGTTCACCGATATGGCGCAGTTCAAACGCTATATTGTGAGCTATAAGTGTTTTAGCTCCCCGACAAAACTCTGCAAATTCCTGATCTTCTACGAAATACTCTGCATAATCGACATTGGCTCGTAGTCGCTCGATTCGATCGGGGGAGAGTTTATGGACGGCAAGTGCGTGAGGATTCACTTCGTATTCTGAAAAGTAGTAGCGATGAAACGTGTCAGCAATGACATAAGCCCCCTCTTCTCTTTTAATCCGAAATGCCGCAACTTCAATCACGTCATGGATATTGGCGGAGTTGGTTTCAAAGTCAAGAATGATCAAGTGTTCTCCATCGGTGTCTACATGAATTTTATTCGACATTTTACCGAGATACCAGTGTCATGAGTGCATAATATGAATATCTTTCGGGGGGTGATACTATGAAAGCGTTATGGATTCTGCTCATCTTTACTTCTGTGATGGTGCATGCTTCGACTTTGTCAAAAGCCTATTATGCAGGAGGGTGTTTTTGGGGTGTTGAATATCATCTTGAAAAACTCAAAGGGGTTAAAAAGGTACAATCAGGATACATGGGCGGTCATGTTAAAAATCCTACCTATGCACAGGTAGTACGTCATAACACAGGTCATTTAGAGACGGTCGAAGTGATCTATGATTCCTCACTTATCTCGTATGAAACACTGACAAAAGCTTTTTTCGAGATTCACGATCCTACCCAGCAAGACGGTCAAGGGCCCGACATCGGAGAGCAGTATCTATCTGCCATATTTGTAAACGATGAAAAAGAACGCCGAATTGTCCGCTCTTTGATAAAAGAGTTGAACGCTAATGGTTATAAAGTCGCGACAAAACTCCTCCCGCTCTCTGCATTTTATCCTGCCGAAATCTATCATCAAGATTACTACGCCAAAAAGGCTAAACAGCCCTATTGTCACGCATATGTCAAAAGGTTTCGCTAAAGACTGGAAAAATGAAGATTGAAAATATGTCAAATTGCCAACTTATCGATCCATTTTAACGTGGTTTAGATAGAATAAAAAACAAATCGAATATGCGCCAAATGAGGAACATTAAAAATGAAGCTTGAAATTTGTGCTGAAGTATTGAGATGAATACTCACGATAGTATTCAAATTTTTGACACTAAAAAAGTACGCACCCTCTGGGATGAGGAAAACGAAAAGTGGTATATCTCTATTGTTGATGTAGTTGAAATACTTACTGAAAGTCCAAATGCGAGAAAATATTGGAGTGTTTTAAAAACGAGACTCAAAGCAGAAGGAAGTCAGTTGGCTACAAATTGTAGTCAACTGAAAATGAAATCTACAGACGGCAAATTTTATAAAACCGATGTTGCCGATACCGAACAAATTTTCAGACTGATCCAGTCTATTCCAAGCCCAAAAGCAGAACCCTTTAAACTTTGGTTAGCACAAATCGCTAGTGAGCGGTTAGATGAAATGCAAGACCCTGAGCTAAGTATAGATAGAGCATTAAAACAATATTTAGAACTAGGATACAGTGAAAACTGGATCAACCAACGGCTAAAAAGTATCGAAATCCGCAAAGAACTTACCGATGAGTGGAAATCAAGAGGGATAAGAGAGGGGATGCAGTTCGCAACTCTCACCGATATTATCACCAAAACATGGGCAGACAAAACCACCAAAGAGTATAAAATTCTAAAAGGGTTAAAAAAAGAAAACCTACGGGATAACATGACCAACACCGAACTTATTTTAAATATGTTGGCTGAAGCTTCTACAAAAGATATTTCACAAGCACTAAGCCCTGAAACGTTTGAAGAAAGCAAAAAAGTAGCAGCCCAAGGTGGAAAAGTTGCCAAAGTGGCCCTCCAAGAGTTGGAAGCGCAAACAGGTAAAAAAGTGGTGACGAGCTTGAATGCAAAAGCTGTATTGGAAGCCACAGAACGAAAGAAGATTAAATAACACCCTAGCTTACATTTATCCCAGCCCACCACAAACGAAACACCTTCCGTCATTCCCAACTCGATTGGGAATCCAGTTCTTCGTCATCCCGTACTTGAATCCATTTTCTTTTCTCTTGTAATCTTCCACATTTCATAGTAAAATCAATAAAAATATGTCATTTTGTTTGATATTGATTTAAGAAAGGGTCTATAAAATTGAGTATTAAATTCTTAGAGACTGATTTTGATAAAGCTAGCTATCTAGCAAATCTTTTAACTTCCAGAGCAACTGGACTCGTTGCTGATTCACGTGAATTTGAAATATTACGTCATGAACTATTAAGCAATCCAAATATTTCGCCTTTATTACCAACATGGTTAAAACAACATCGTAGTCTTGATACATTCTGGGAATTTATCAAACAAAAATTTGGGACTTACGCTGAACGACGAACTTTTATATCAGAAGAATTTACACCGATTCTTGATGTTCTTGAATTTGGACAACCTATCCAACAAACGCAAGCAACTAGCACACTTCAAAATGTGTCTATGCTTCAGTCAAAAGTTGTTGCAAGAAATAAGCGAAAAGTGTTCATCGTTCATGGACGCGACAATGAAGCAAAGCAAGAAGTTAGCAGATTTATAGAAAAGCTTGGATTAGAAGCAATTATTTTACATGAACAAGCCAGCGCAGGAATGACAATCATAGAAAAAATTGAGCACTACTCAAATGATGCTGATTTTGCTCTTGTTCTATATACAGCATGTGATCTTGGACGAGGAGTTCATGAATCGGGTATCTCTCCTAAAAATAGGGCACGCCAAAATGTAGTTTTTGAACATGGTTACCTTATGGCAAAACTTGGGAGAGAAAATGTATGCTCCTTAGTCAGGGGGGATATTGAAACACCAAATGATATCAGTGGTGTTGTATATGTAAGTTTAGACCCACATGGGGCATGGAAAAACGAAATTGCCAAAGAATTGAAGGCATGCGGATATCAGCTTAACAATCTCATATAAGCCTCAAGAAAAAGGGTCAGGTAATACCTATAACTCATTATCTCTCATTGAGAAAAGAGGACAGGCTACTTTATTTAATCAACGAGAATTGCCCTCAACTGTCTATATTTATAGATTATTTTTTCACCGATACTCTCTACCTCTTCCTGCGTCATTTTTCCAAATGAAAAACTGATCGCCGTACTGGCTTCTTCCGTTGAATATCCTATAGCCTTTAGAATACGCGAGGGTTGAGACAATCCCAGAGAGCAAAGCTCTCCATTGGTTAAAAAGATCCCTTCAATTGCCATGGATCGGATCAAATCTCGGGCAAATACACCGTCAAATCCGATATAACAGGAATTCGGCAGAGTCAAGCTAGGATTTATCATCAACTTTACTCTGCACCCCAGAGCATCCGTAATCTGCTGCACAAAACAATCTCGTATCTCTTCGATGTTCTCATACGAATCATTTGCCGTTTTCATATACGTATTATAAAAATGGTCATACACCGTTAAGTCGATGGAGGGGATCATGTCAGTAAAGGAACATTTACTGCAAAGGAAAATACCCGAATGTTTAAACGAACCAACTTTGTAGCCCCAGACGAATGCGGCAAATACTTTGGGGATATTTTCTAGTTTCAACGCATTGCTCAAATCCAGAATCAGATGTTTCATGTCAAAATATCGGTTAACTCTTTTCATCGACTCAACATAAAACGTATCTTCATCAACCGCACTGCACACCAAATAGCGAGCTCCGCGCTCTTTTGCCGAAGCCAAAGAATCCTCACTGAGTCTCCCTTCGGCATCAGCCTCTATCCAGAGAATAGTGCGTCCTGATTTTTCGAGAAATTGTCCGGCATGATACAGATTATGAGGGAGTTTTGAAGAGAAGGCAATGATCTCTTTTGAAGGAACAGCCTGATCGATAAAAAAACTCAAAGCAGCAGGCGAAAAATTGCAAAACACCGCTTCGGAATATCCGAAAGCCGCTGCGAAGGAGCGGTTTAGATTTTTTAAGAGTTCAAGACTTTCACCGTCACCGCTGCGTAAACGTATCCCTATGGGTGCAGAATCAAACGGCTGAAAGCTCGGTGCGTGGTTGACATCGAGACAATAGAGCTTTTTAAGAGGCTGCAACACACACCTCTTCTATGATACAAGAGGTCGAATCGGCTTGAATTACCGTATGCGCGGTATCGACGCGTGAGGAGTGGGTATAGAGATTCATTTTCCCCTCTCGTGCGAATCCGATCAACGTTATACCGTGAAGTTGGGCGGTTTTAATCCCCAACCGTGTCGGAGCCGCTTTAGAAATCACCATCGTGATACCGTGCATGACACATTTGACAACCATCTCCATCGAGAGTCTGCCGCTTACAATCAAGAAAGCGTCTTGGGTATCGGCGTGAGACAACCTGGCTTTCCCGATCACTTTATCGATAGCGTTATGACGACCGACATCTTCCGCTTCGATCGCTTCACCCTCTTTCAGTACCAATCGTGCTTTATGGACGCATCCGCTTTGGCGGAACAGTGCACTGCTGCCGTAAAAACGATCCACTTCGTCAAACAGCATATCAACGTTATAGCTCACGGTAGAGCGGTTAAACTCTTTGACGATTTTATCTTCCACATTTCCCGTCACACCGACGCAGCATCCTGTGGTAAGGGTCTTCTCTTTAAAAAGGTTCTGAATATTATCTTCATTAACCGATGCGTCAATATAAACCGATAAACCGTTATCGGAAATTCTTAAAGAATGGATATCTTCCACATGCGTAATAACCCCTTCACTCATCAAAAATCCGACGATATGGGCATCTTGATCCTGTGCGATCCCCATGACGGAGAGGAGTTTCATTCCATTTAGATAAAAGTCGATTCGCTCTTCGGCAATAATCTCATCTTCTTCGATCATCACGGAGCCGTTACGATACACTTTTTCGATAATCAATTTTTTAAGAACTTCTTGTGACATGTCGATACCCTATATATAAAATTGCGGAGGAGAACTCCTCCGCTTCGAACCAATGCCAGACGTTATGCGCGTCCCGCTTTTTTCAAATCTTCCAATACGTCCGGAGCTACCTGTTCAAGATATTCTCTCGGATAGTTACCGCTCCATAGCCCTTTTAGATATCCTTTGACTGAAACCGCCGAGGCGTAGACAAAATCAAGGATAAAGAACATGATCAAAACACTGGCACCGAAGTGTAGATAGAGCAATACACGTCGGAATTGAATCACATCAGCATGGGTCAATGAACTCGGATGCAATGTAATAATCATCGCACCGCTGAAACACAGTGCTGCCCCCATAGCGGCATAGAAAAACCAGATAACTCGCTTGGAAGGTTTAAAGCTTCCCGGCAAGAAATGGCGGAACGTGCTGTTTTTTCTCCACCCTTTCATATCTTTAGCCGCAATAACGGTAAAGACGAGCCAAACACCGATCCATGCCAAACCGGTTAATTCATGGAATTCTCTCAAGATACGAGGAATATCTCCCCCCTCAGAGCGTAAACCCCATGTAATATTAAATCCGGTCAATACGAGTATGGAAATCATCCCGATATTCAGCCAAATCACCGCTCGTTGGAACGATGTCAATACTTGAACCGTATCGTTAGGACGTGTAATCGTCGGCGTGACTCGACCGTTTTTAATGTACAAAAAGACAAAAATCATAATCTCGGCAAAGAATACGTACCATATATACTCTTGACGCTCATTGCTCGCACGAATAATTTCAGGAGCAACGCTATTGTAAGCCGGACCGAAAGCGGCATTCACCATTTGCTCCAACTCTGAAGCGGGAGCAGTAAGTACACCGCTGGTATCACCGATCAGTGCATGCATCGTATATTGGATCAGGTAACCCCAATCCATAATCATCAAAAATCCGACAAAAACGAATCCGACTACACCAAGCCCAAGAGCCGTTAGAATGTAGGCTTTATTACACTCCCAAAAAGTTTTACTTTCCATTGTTGTATGCCTCCCATCCGTATGGTTTCAACGATGTATTATCACCGCGTTTAGCAGTGCGATACTCATAAATCTTATCGACTTCAGAGGCATCGCCGGCAATGAGCGCTTTGGTTGAACACATCGATGCACACATCGGGATTTTCCCCTCGGCGATACGGTTTTGTCCGTAATGTTCAAATTCATTCTCGCTGAGCGTTTCATCCGGTCCACCGGCACAAAAGGTACATTTATCCATGACCCCTTTGACACCGAAGATACCTTCATGTCCAAACTGCGGAGCACCGAAAGGACATGCATAAAGGCAATAGCCGCATCCGATACATTTATCTTTGTCATGCAATACGATTCCGTCCGTTCGGATATAAAAACAATCCGTCGGACACACTTTTTGACACGGTGCATCGGAACAATGCATACATGCCACTGAGAGAGATTTCTGTTTACCTTCGATCCCCTCGTTGATGGTTATAACCCGTCGGCGATTGACGCCGACAGGAATTTCATGCGCTTCTTTACACGCGACGACACACCCGTTACAATCGATGCATCGGTAATCGTCACAATAAAATTTCATACGTGACATTTATCAGCCCCCCTACGCTTTTTCAATACGCACGAGCGTACATTTAGTTTCAGGGCAAGCGGTGACAATGTCATACCCGTAACTTGTAACCTGATTCGAGTTTTCTCCGAGCGCATACGGTGCAGTCCCCTTCGGATATTTGTCTACGAGGCTTTTACCGCTCCATAGACCCGAAAAGTTTTGCGGCATGAAAATATCCGTTTCAGCGACCGAATAACTGTAGACCGCCTTCACTTTAATCTTACCTTCGCCCGTTCCATGTACCCAAATCATGTCACCGTTATCAACCCCATATTTTTTGGCGAGTGTCGGATGGATATGTGCGTACATCTCCCCTGAAAGTTCGGCCAAATATTTTGAGGCTCGAGTTTCGGTTCCCGTACCCATGTGTTCAACGATACGTCCTGTGACAACATTGATCGGGAAATCCGCAACCCAGTTTTGTTTATTTTGCTCACTGGCGTAACGAATATTCGTACGATAGTGATCTTTTTTGTCTTCAAACGTCGGATATTTGGCAACCAAATCCTGACGGAAGCTGTGAAGCGGTTCACGATGTTTAGGAAGTTGGTCAGCCCAATCCCATGCACGCGCTCTCGCTTTTCCGTTTCCGTATGGACAAAGTCCTGCTTCCAACGCTTTGTTAACCAGAATATACGTATTATCGTTTTTCCAGTTTTTACCTTTGACTTTCTCTTTTTCTTCAGCCGTTAATGTGATGCCGAAAGATTCGATATTGTCTGCGGTAATCTCAAGATGTCCGCCTTTGAATCGTGAACCGATCGGTTCATTAACCGCAAGCAATGTTTGTCCGTTTTTCTCAGCGACAACCACCGGTTTGCCATCTGGTCCCTTGTCCGTCCATCCTGCACGGAATCCCATACCACCTTCCATAACCGATACATCGGTTCGGTACATGATCGGAGTTCCCGGATGTTTATCACTCCAGCACGGCCACGGCAATCCGTAATATTCGCCCTCAACCACACCGGAGCCTCTTAGAGTAAGTGGATCAAACAGCGCCCAATTCTCTTGTTGGCGTTTCATACGTTCCGGTGTTACCCCTTGTAGACCAATTGTTTTGACGGCACGATTAAATTCTCTCGTCGCATCTTCAGGCCATTCGTAACTCGGTTTGCCATTTTTCAACGAACGGGTAAATTCCTCATAGAATCCGAGACGTTTTGCAAATTCAAATAAAATGTCGTGGTCTTCTTTTGCTTCATAAAGAGGCTTGACAACCTGTGAACGCCATTGATAACTGCGATTTGTCGCCGCTACCGAACCTGAACTTTCCACTTGGCTGGCTGCCGGAAGCAAGAACATATTATCGGTACGATCGGTAATAACCGCCGCATCATTGACATACGGATCGATAAAGACGACCAAATCAAGTTTGTCCAACGCTTCTTTCGTTTTATGGGTCATTGTAATCGTTGAAATACCGTTACCGATACAAATCAACGCTTTAAGAGGCGTTCCTGCATTGTTTTCAGCATTCTCATCATCAATAACTCCCCATGGCCATGTAGAGAGGGCAAACCCTTTTTTCTCCATCATATCTTTGGTTTTAAATCGACCTTTTAACCATTCGTAATCGACTTGCCATTGTCCTGAATAATATTTCCAAGACCCCTCATTGATCGGGTAGTATCCCGGCAAAATGTCGGATAGGTTGGCCATGTCACTCGCCCCTTGAACATTGTCATGTCCGCGAAGAATGTTACATCCGCCACCCACTTTTCCGATATTTCCGAGGAACATTTGCATAATCGGCCCTAAACGGGTGTTACTGGTTCCGATCGTATGCTGTGTCCATCCCTGATTCCAGATCAAACAACCCGGAGAGTTTTCAGCAAAAAGCTTCACCACTTCTAGGAATTTTTCCGCTGTACATCCGCACACATTTGCAACAACGTCCGGCGTATACTGCTCTGCTTCGACAACAATGGATTCCCAATCGAAAACACGCTCATCCAAATACTGCTTGTCATGCAAGTTATTTTTAACAATGTAACGGATCATTCCGTATAAAAATGCGATATCGGTTCCGGTTCGAATACGTGCAAACAAATCCGCATGTGCAGATGTTTTAGTATATCGAGGATCGATCGAAATAATTTTCGCACCGTTCTCTTTCCCTTTTAGAATGTGTTGCATTCCGACAGGGTGATTGACCGCAGGATTAGCTCCCATAATCAAAATGACTTTCGAATTTTGCATATCTCCCAGATGGTTGGTCATACCGCCATACCCAAGTGTATTCGCCACACCGGCGACTGTAGGGCTATGTCAGATACGAGCCTGATGATCGATATTATTCGTTCCCATAAACGCGGCAAACTTGCGGATATAGTACGATTGTTCGTTCGAAACTTTTGCTGACCCAAGCATCATGATGCTATCAGGTCCATATTTTTTTTGTAGAGCTTGGATTTGAGCACTCACCGAATCAAGCGCTTCATCCCATCCGATACGTTCCCAGACACCGTCTTTTTTAACTGTCGGATAGCGCAAACGGTTCGTTGAGCGTACTTTATCGATCAGGTCGGCACCTTTACAGCAATGACCGCCGAGACTTACAGGATGCTCTTGAGCGACCTCTTGTCTTACCCAGACACCGTCTTTTACTTCCGCAATAATTCCGCATCCGACCGAGCAGTGGGTACAAATAGTTTTCACTTTTTTTGAACCCGGATAGGCTTCTTTCAGTTGTTGCGGCGTTGCTTTGACTATCGGTTCACTTGCTGAGCAAACCGCAACCGCACCGACCGAAGTGAGCGCGCCCATTTTTAAAAATGATCGGCGTCCCATCTTCGAATTCAACAATTCCGTTGAGTTTCTTGGACTCATTCGTTCTCCTTTTCATAAAAATTAGAGGGCAGATTTATAAAATTTGTCCCAATATTCCGTTTTTGTATAGAGTGTTTCATCTTTGCGGGAATTCCCGACAGCAACCCCATCACCTTCGGTGTGTTCACCCCGATTGCGACTGGGATGCGTCGCGGTGATCAAGCCTAAACTTCCCGCCGCAACAACGCCTCCGATCCCTAACCGTTTGAGAAAATCTCGTCGTCCGTTAGTGTCCATTGTTACCTCCTTTCCTAAGATAAATAGAATTCAAAATACGATTTTTCGAATGCGATAAAAAGGGCTAAAAACGAAGCACACTCTTGGTAAAAATCAGCTCGATCACTGTTAAACTGCGCATCGATAAATCCTCCGATATAAGGCTCAATAACATTTTGGAAGAGTTTTTTATGCAACTCAATATGTCCATCGTTAAGCAAGCTGGCGGAAAGACCCAATACTATACCGGCTTCATCTTCCCCGACACTCACGAAATCGGCTTTAATGTATCCGGCTTCACACATAATCTCTTTGGTCATAATCGTCGGCATCCCGAGTTCACGTTGATCATGATAATAAGACATAGAAGAATTGATAAAATCGCCGAACGGGAGATTAAACAAAACATGCGCTTCCCGCGCTACCTCGTCTTTATGATCTTGCAATGCGGTGATCATCCGATCAGTGTACTCCGTGATCCCCTCGGCAAACGGCGATTCACTCACAGCACGAAGTACCGTGAGGATCGATTCTGAATCTTTCTCTACCCCTTCGTTTCGGTATAACGAACCTAGGACACTATAGATTGAGGCTCTAGCGCCAACAAGCGATTCCATTAATATCCTCCCTTAGCCGTATTATCAAAGTGATCTTTGAGCATCAACTTCGGTTTGCACTCGCCGCAGCAATAGAGCGTTCGAGTTTTAACATCGTCCCACATCAATGAAGCAAACATACCCGCTACTTTCGCAATGGCTTTTTCCGTTGCAAACGGTTTTCCGCATTCGACACAGCAAAAAACGTCATCTTTGGCAACCGCCGAAAAGGTTACATAAGTTTCCTCTTCTCTAAAACGCCCCGGTGCCAAAGTAATAGAGTGTTCAGGACAGATACTCTCACAATGACCGCATCCGGTACACAATGCAGGATTAAGAGCCAGAGATTGATTCTCCGGTTGCGCTTGAAATGCACCGCTTTTGCACACATAGGCACATCCCATGCACAAAGTACATTTATCATCGATGTGCAGATCACTGAAAAGTGAATTTGGCAAAGTATAGACGTTGTTGCTATATCCTTTTAGAGATGCCAATCCTTCGCTCACCGCCATACGAAGCGGCATATTGTCCAATCGTCGAGCAATCGGTGCAAAACGTTTGGGATGGCGAGACGCTGAGACTATATCGCCGATCACATCTCCACCGAAGCGTTCGAAGATGCGGTTTACGTTGCAAATAGCTGCTTGGGTGGATACCGGCAGTGTTGTCATATCAGGGAAGTAAACGTCTCCCCCTGATTTGAGAACCAATAATGAGAGATAGAGTTCATTAAGAAGAGAATAATTCGGAATAGTGAGTATCACCGTTTCGCGGTAGAGTGGTGAAGAGAGTTTCATCAAGTCTGCATCGGTTGCGACAAGAACACCGTAACCTTCCGTATTTTCCAACGCTGCAATTAATCCCGCAACATTAAAACGGGAATTTTGGATCGCTCCGGATGGGCATACCGCAACACATGAACCGCATTCGGTACAGTCGCTTAGACGTAAATGGATGGTTTTTGCCTCTGTGTCTTCGACGAGAGCGGAATACTCACAGCTCTCCAGACATGCGCGGCATGCAGGTGTATCTTTGGAAGCGTAATCGCATTGTCCTTCCGTGAAAAGAAGGCTTTTGGTGAAGGTGTTTTTGGTTGCTCTGGCAGTAAGTTGGGAAGCCACACGGGAGAGATTGCCGTGAATCTCAATCGCATCGTATTTAATCCATGGATTGTTATCTCCGCAGTAAATCAAAGATGCTGCAGGATATTTAACGATCTCGTTGCCCGCTCGAACGTTTACTTGATAATCGCCGGCACGTCCTTCAATCCTAACAATTTTAGAAGCATCGACAACTTGTACCTTGAACCCTTCGTCTAATGATCCTATTACACTATACGTACCGTCGTTTATCATAACAATAGAATGTTGATCATTGAGAGGATAAGAGAAATCAAGCGTATTATCAAATAAAGTGTCATCCACTGTTTGTTGAATACGAATCAGTTTATCTTTATCGGTATCAGGTGAGTTTTCTAATAAATACATACAGGCGTATGTCATAGCGCTATAATCGGTCATAAAAATCCTTTGTCGTGTGTTACGATCAGATTTTTGCCAACGTGTAGCGATACAGCCTGTATCTTTTTGGGCAATAAGTAAACTATTTTTTTACGTTTTGTAATTATTCTTCATTGTAGCTTAAATTAATATTAAAGTTGTTTATTTAATATTATAGAAAAATCAAGCGAAATATAAGATAGTTAGGTTAAAATATTTTTAACCTTTTATGATTTTGCGGAATAGATGTAGAGAAAAAAGAGGAGTTGGCGAGAAGGTGAAGGAATTGAACCTTCCTTCGAACAGACACCTGCCCGAACAATGGGTTTGAAGTCCATGGTGCCCACCAGGGTCACATACCTCCCATCTCGAAATACCATTCTAGCTAAATAAAAGTTAAATATTTTTTAACCTGTATCGGAGCACTACGATGGAGACCCATAGCAGACCTGCCATCCCTCAACTGGGAAGATTTTTGGATCGAACTGAGTTTATCAGCCTGAATCGCCAAACACTAACCTTCTTGGCTCGTCAACTCTTTGAAGAGATTCGTCACGGTAAAATCGATATCGAAAACGGTACCGATGAGTCCGTTTTGGTACAAATAGTCTTATCACGACTGGATACGCTGTGTCATGATTCATTGATTCCTCTCATCAACGCGACAGGGATAGTTTTGCATACCAATCTCGGGCGAAGCCCCATCGAAAAATCAATACTTGATGAAATGCAGGAGAGCATCGGGAGCTACTGCAATCTTGAATTTGATATTGATAGCGGAAAACGGGGGGAACGCTACGGACATTTGACTAAAAAACTCTCATTTCTACTGGGGTGCGAAGATGCCATCGTCGTCAACAACAATGCGGCAGCCGTCTTTTTGATCCTTAATACCTTCGCCAAAGGAAAAGAGACGATCGTATCGCGAGGAGAGCTGGTAGAGATCGGCGGTTCCTTTAGAATTCCCGATGTGATGAGAGAGAGCGGTACCCTACTCAAAGAGATAGGGACAACCAACAAAACCAAAGCCTCCGATTACACGGCGGCGATCACTCCGCAAAGTGCCATTATGATGAAGGTTCACCGCTCCAATTTCTCCGTTGTCGGTTTTACCCATGAGGTAGCGTTTGAAGAGCTGATACCGATTGCTCAGTCCCATAATGTAATCGACTACTATGATGCCGGCAGTTTGAATCTTTTTGAGGCTCCTTATCTTGGAAATGAAGTGTGCGCAAAATCGTTGTTTGAACATGCCCCTTCTCTGGTCAGTTTCAGCGGAGACAAGCTGCTGGGCTCCGTTCAAGCCGGAATCATCGCCGGAAAAAAAGAGTTGATTGATGCCATCAAAAAAAATCAACTCTTGCGGATGCTTCGAGTGGATAAACTCACGATGGCCGTATTGGAAAAAACTCTGACACGTTATATCCAAAAAGGGCCTCAAGCGATCAAAACCCATAAACTCTTATCTAAAACACTTAGTGAGATGCAAATACAATCTGATGCTATCCTCTCAGGTATTGAGTACCCACATAAACTTTCTATAGGCAAAACATCCACCTATGCAGGAGGGGGATCACTTCCGCAGCATTTGCTAGAGAGTCTCGCCTTGATTATCGAAGATCATCCTAAAAATGCCGAACGGTTAATCAAAGCACTCCGTGACCAAGGTCTCATTGCCCGAATCGAAAAAGATAAGGTTCTTCTCGACTTACGCAGTATCGATGATGATGAGCTCTCACACGTCATGACGATTTTAAATACCGTTTTGAAGGAGCGTCCATGAAAACCTCTATAGTCGGTCTCGCCGGACATGTCGATCACGGAAAAACATCCCTTATTCGTGCACTAAACGGTTTTGACGGGGATCAGACCAGCGAAGAAAAACGGCGCGGTTTGACGATGGATCTCAGCTTTACCCTGATGGATGAAGAGGAAAAACGGATATTTTTAGTCGATGTTCCCGGGCATGAAAAATTTGTCAAACACTATTTGGCTGGGGTTTTCGGTTTCGACGTTCTTCTACTGATTGTCGCGGCTAATGAAGGGATTTGCAAACAAAGTATTGAGCATCTCGAACTGGCTCATCTCGCCGGCGTTAAAAGTGTTATTTTGGTTCTAACCAAATGTGATCTGGTAGAATCCCGCGTTGCGGCAATCGTCGAAAAAGATATTTTAAACCTCATCGAAAAAATCGGTTTGGAGAGCCTGTTTTCTGCCCATGTCGGACGACATGATCCCTCATCCTATGAACAGCTCAAACATAAACTCTTCACGTATGATTTACCTCAACGTCCGCAAGAGCCTTATTTTCGTTATTATATAGATCGTAGTTTTTCCAAAGACGGTTATGGAACTATTGTCACCGGAACCGTTTTAGGCGGGTCGTTAAAAACCAAAGATAAAATCACGATCCCGCGACTCAAAACTTCAGCGATTGTCAGAACGATCCATTCGGGATTGCACCATGTTCCCACAGCCCTTCCGAATGAGCGTATAGCCCTTAACCTCTCCGGAGTAAAATCGCATGATCTTAAACGGGGAGATATCCTCTGTACCCCTAATTTTCTCCGCGGCTTCATGCAGATTGACGTCATGATCACTCCCCTCAAAGGGGTTAGCCTGAAACATCAAAGTGAAGCGACGCTCTACATAGGTTCAGCCCGCCACAACGTCATATTAAAAATTATCTCCGAACATGACTCTTACGCTATTGCCATTTTTGAAAGTACGACTCCTATTTACGCCTTGTATCGTGAAAAATTCATTCTGCGTGATGCGCAAGGGACACTCGGCGGAGGGGAAGTTCTTAATCCGATAGCCGATCCTATGAAACGAAAACAAAAAAATGAATTTCTTCTTTTACTACAGCAGAAAAAACTCTCCGAAGCGTTTGCTATGCTGATGGAGATTCATAAGAAAGGTTTCGGTTTGATCGGAGCCTATCAGCGTTTCGGGATGGATCATGCATCTGCGCTTGAATTAGCAATGGGAGTTGCAAATTCTTACCTCGATCATGATGAAAAAGTACTCTACCCCTCTAGCACGTTAGAGATGCTTAAAGAGTATGTTCGAGCGATTTATAAAAAAAACAGACGTGCCCTCCTCTCTAAAAACTCACTCCATTTACGGTTTACTTGGGCATCTGCCAATCTTTGCCAAGAAGTCCTCACTCAGCTCGAATCGAATGATGAGCTTATCTTCAGTGAGGGGTTATACCGCAGTATCCATTGTGATATTGAAGATATGCCGCAGTATATGGAAGAGTCTCTCTATGGTATTTTAGAGACACAGGAGTGGGCACCTCAGGCACCGTATGTGATTTATGAGAGTCTCGATCTTGATCGTATTCACGGAGATGAGACTATGAAACGGCTCTGCAGTGCCGGAAAAGTGATCCGATTGGCGCATAACCTTTTTATCAGCGCACCTCACCTATCTCGCACTATGCAGTATCTGCGCGGAGTGATTAGCGAATATGGATATGTCGATATAGAGCTGGCTAAAGCGAAAACAGCTCTAAGCCGAAAGTATTTGATAGCCTATCTCGAGTATCTTGACCGATTTGAAGATATACAATGCGAGGGTACTCGCCGATCTTTGAAGACGGCATGATTGAAAACTATCCTATTTTAAACCAAATTTATCGAATATAAAGTAAACTATTTTTTTATTTTTATTCTTAAAGTGTGATGATGCAAAAAAATGTTAAACCCATATCTCTCCTATTGCTTCTCATCACACTGATCGTACTCTATTTTCTATTCCCTTTTGAACGCGAAAATAAAAACGACATCGTGTTTGGTAGCAGTGCCGCACTTTCGGGTCCATTGCAAGAAAACGGCATCGATTATACGAATGGAATAGTGTGCGGATTTAAGGCATTCAATGATGCCGGCGGAATACAAAATCGCCACGTCAAGCTACGTGTACTGGATGATCAATACGAGCCTTTCATCACGAGGAAAAATATTATTTCTTTAATGAAAGATCCTGATTTATTCGGGATTATAGGGGTTGTCGGGACTCCCCCCTCGGAAGAGGCACTCAAAATTACGGCCAGAATGCAAATCCCTTTTTTAATGCCTCTCAGCGGTGCCGAGTTTTTATATAACTACCCTTATGAGCATCTCTTTACTCTCCGTCCGAGCTATGCTGATGAAGCACGTCGAATGGTTCATCATATGCAAAGAGAAAATATTCAAAAAATTGCAATTTTTTATCAAAACGATAGCTATGGCCTTGCATCATTATACGCCCTGCAAGAAGCAGTTCGTCCTACATCCATTAAAGTAATTGCCGAGGGGGTCTACAATCGTAATACCCTCTCCATCCATTATGCATTTAATGAGATTACCAAAGCACATCCAGATGCCGTTGTAATCGGTGGTGCCTTAAAGCCGACCGTCGAGTTTATCCGAAAAACGGCACAGTTTAACCCGAATCTTACCTTTTACACCTATTCTTTTGTCGGCTATGAACCTCTCCGCAAAGCGCTACTGTCGGAAAATTTGAAGAATGTGCCGATGTACATGACTCAAACCGTCCCTCCCTTGAGTAAAAATCTCCCTGAAATTGCCCTTTTCAAACGTCTTTATAAGCACTATTATCCCTCAAAAGAACCGACATCCATATCATTTGAGGGATATCTAGCATCCCAAGTCATACTTAAAGCACTGAGCAACTCCTCAACGGTATCACGCTCTTCATTTGAACGTGCCCTCTCGAAACTTGAATTTTCTCTTGTTGATCGACAAATGATCCGTTATAGCAAGAGACAACATCAAGGACTGCAAAATGTCTACCTTTTACCGTTAAACTCCGAAACCGGAGGTGATGTCGATGAGTAAACAGTGCCGTTTTTTGAATGTCTTTTATCAACTTTCATTGGGGATGAAGACTCGAATATTGATCGCTGTTACCGCATTAGGAATTTTGATCATCGGATTCATCGCGACATTGACCCTGTATGGAATGAAAAACAGCTTCGATAATTCCTTTCATCTGCGCACCCTCTCAATCGCCCGCCTCCAGACGATCAAAGACGTTCATTCCCTCAACATACTCAATACCTACCGAGACATCATCGATAACCACACCGATGTTGAGAAGACCTATGAAGTCCTCAATATCCTTAAAAAAAATCTCGATTTGCGTTGGAATGAATACTCTTTGTCACGACACGACCTACAAACCAATTTTTTTGATACGATGGATGAAACGATACTATCCACATTTCTTTCTCCTATTCCCAACACTATTATGATCGATGAAGACGAAATCTATGCGAAAGCGGACCTCAACATCCATCGTCTCTTAAAAACCATCGATACGATAACGCTCCTTTACAAAAATAATCAACGTCCGCAGGCCGATGCACTTATCAAAAGCGATCTCTACCCGATTTTAGATACGACGAACATTTATTTAGAACAGCTCACGGCCTTTCATCTGCAATGTTCAATCTATGAAAAAGAGAAAACGGATCGTCTATTCGGAGCGACTTCTTGGATCATTTTTGTCATGATGTTTCTTGTTTTAGGATTTTCTGTCTTTTTGGCATACTTCATATTAGAACATATAAAAACATTACACCAATCCTTGGAAGCGCGAGTACGCGAGAAAACCAAAGAACTTATCGATCTGAACACTTCCCTTGAACTTCGTATCGTTCATGAGATTCGCCAAAGCCGTCTAAAAGACGAGATGCTTCACCAGCAGGCTAAATTAGCGTCAATGGGAGAGATGATCTCTAATATTGCCCATCAGTGGAGACAGCCGCTAAACGCATTAACCATCCTGATACAAACATTCCGACTCAAAAGCCGCAGTAATAAATTGACGCCGGAGTTTATCGATTCCCAAGTCACCGAAGGTCTTCGTATCGCAAACACCATGTCCGATACGATAGAGAGTTTCCAAAACTACTTTAAGCCGAATAAAGCCAAAACCGTTTTCCCCCTCCTCGAGACGATTCGCCATACGGTTAGCTTGATTGAGGGGATATTACATCATGCGAATATTAGTGTTGAAATCAATACTAAAGCGGAGATCATGATTTCAGGCTATCCGAACGATTTCTCCCAAATCATTATCAATCTGCTCAATAATGCAAAAGACGCATTATTAAACTCACCCAACAAACTCAAAATTATACGAATCCATATCACCCATAAACCGGAAAAGTCACTCTTGATTATCCGCATCATTGACAATGGAGGGGGTATTTCCCCCTCCGTCCTTAAAAGAATATTCGAACCCTATTTTACGACAAAACATCAATCAGCCGGAACCGGAATCGGATTGTATATGACGCAAAAAATCATAGCGGACCAGTTTCAGGGTATTATCAGTGCGAGAAATATCAGATTGCTTTTTAATGAAACCTATTATAATTGTGCTTCTTTTAAAATCACTATACCCCTATTCGAGATTGAGAGTAAAACATGAACCACGCACTTAGTAAATACAGTGTCCTAATCGTCGACGATGAAGTACCTATTTTAAATCAAATGTCATTTATTTTAGAAGACTTTGTGGCCAAAGTCTATACGGCAACCGATGGAATCACTGCGCTAGAGCAACTTTCCAACCACAAAATCGATATTGTTATTACCGATATCTTAATGCCGAATATGAATGGAATAGCGCTCATCTCCGAAATAAAAAAACGAAATATTCCGCTGGCTGCCGTTATTATCACAACAGCCCATTCGGAAACAAACTATCTTCTTGATGCAATCAAACTCCGTGTTGACGGGTATCTGCTTAAACCGATTATGGCAGATGAAATGCTCGAATTGATCGATAAATCGATTGCCCTGAAAGCGAAAGAAGATGAATTATGGCTCAAAGACCGGATGCTTGAGGGGATCGGGGCGTTTGTCGGAGGGAAAAAAATAGAGATTATCCGCTATCTCTTCGAGCATGTCGACGCAGAAAATGTCTTTTACGGCTCCTATGAAGATATTATGGCGGCGCTCAACGTCAGTAAACCGACCGTTGTTTCAACGTTTAGACAGTTGATTGAGGTCGGTATTGTCACCAAGCTTAAAAATAAAATCTACCGCGTAAATGCCTCATCAAACAGTGAGAAAAGTGGGATTGCATCTTAAAACAGATTCAACCACTCCATTGCCTGCTCAAGCTCATTATACCCTTGTAGCTCATACTCTCCCGTTTTCACCCATTTGGACAAAGCTTCCATCTCCATCATTTTGGTGATGTCGCTGCGCTGAGTATCCATCCCCAGCATAAATTCGACAAATTCATTGACATAAGATACGTTAGGGGTAATGTTGGTGAAATTGCAATGCGAATACCCTCGACTTTTGTAAAACGGTCTGAGCGACGAACCGCTCAGTCCCAGCTCGATCATCCGCATCCATGTCGATGTGGCAAGGGCGATAGCGTCATATTCGTTATTTTTGAGTTTTTCCAAAATATCGTATTCGCTTCGTCCGGTATCGCCGTGTTTCCCTAAATCACTGTCCACACGATTCATCGTATAATCGCGATTAGGCTCTAACCCTTGCTCTTTTAAATAATACGCTGGGAGGATAAACGCCTGTGCCGAGTCACCACTGCCGAAACAGACCCGTTTATTTTTCAAATCTTCCAATGTTTGGATATTGGAATCTTCATGGGCGATAAACATCGAGGTAAAATCGACATCGCTATCGCGCATCAAGAGTGCTTCCGCAAACGGAGCACGTTTTTTCGTCCGAAGCCACGCGACATTCGTATTCCATGCCAAGTCCACTTTTTTATCCAATAGCGCCTGTACCTGTGTCTCATAATTGGAAAACAATACATAATCGAGATCAAACTTTTTCTCTTTGGCATAATCACGGATGATCTCCCAAATGAGGACTACTTTCGGGTCATACGCGACCACACCTACCATTAATGATGCCATGTTAATTCCTTTTATTTAGGGTATTTGTTGTCCGGTTAACGCTTTACCGAGCCATACGCTGAGGACATCGGTTGAGGGAGCCATGATTGCAGCGGCATACGCATCTCTCAAATAGCGCTCAAGCGGAAGCCGTTTGCTGTATGCGTGCCCTCCTCCGATTTTCATTGCACGGCTGCATACGTCCACCGCATTGGTACTCGCTTCCAATCGAGCCGATATAATCAACGCCAGAGCATCGCTTCGTCCTTCCAGCGCGGCTTGTGCCGCATTGAGCGTTAACGCTTTGGAAGCACTGGCCGAAGAGAATATAGAAGCAATATGCAGCTGTACGGTTTCGATTTGTGAGAGGGTCGAGCCGTCCGTATACGTGCGTGACGCCGCATGATCGATTACGCATGCACTTGCCGCAAGCGACAATCCAGTATAGACCGATGCAAGCCCCAGAATAAAGAACGGAGCAACCACATTAAAGACGATTCCGACTCCGTCTCCGTGAGCCCCTATGAGATGATCGTCGCAGACGGGCACATTCTCATAATAGACAGGGACACTGGCATTTCCTCGCATCCCTAATCCGTCCCAAGCACTATCGTCATGACGCATCCCTTCCATCGTATTGGGAGTTGCGAAAACGCTCAGCCCTTCTCCTTCGGGATTTGCGGCTAAAACAAGATAATAATCGGCATGATGCGCCGAGGTCACAAAGCTTTTTTTACCGTTGAGAAGATATCCGTTCTCCGTTTTTACCGCTTTAATTTCGGGATTGTAAAAATGGGTTCCCGTCCCTGTTTCACTAAAAGCAAGGGCCAAAGCCAACTCACCTGAAGCGATTTTCGGCAGATAAAACTCTTTTTGTTCCGATGTTCCGAAAGCAACAATGGACATTGTCGCAACGTTATGCATCATGTAACACAGTGCGGTCGTTGCACAGACACTTCCCAGAGCCATACATGTTTCGACGTGATCGACAATACTCCCAGAGCCTCCGCCGTACTCCTTGGGGACCAGCAATCCCGTATACCCCTCTTTTTTAAGAGCCGCATAGGCTTCTTTCGGAAATACACCTTCTCTATCGACTTGCACCGTATACGGCGCGACATGACATTGTGCAAAAGTGCTCACTTCTTCAAATAATCCCATTCATTTGTCCTTACATAAAATTCGCGGTGTGAGACATGGATATCTCTTTGGCTGTTTCTTCATCAAATCCGCATTCAATCATGCGGCGCACTCGGTTTTCTCCCATCCTTTTTTTAAGTTGCTGCACCCGCTCATAGCCGAGAGCATACCCCTCTTCATCACTTCCTCCGGCTAAAATGGCTAAAGAGGAGAGCAAAAGTTCATTATCTTGATTCATCTCATCCAAATACACTTTTCGACTATCTACCGCCTCTTTCAGGTACGCTATTCTTTTAGGATTGGCTTGGACAAGTGCTTTGACATGTACCAATCCGTAATTGACATGACGCTGTTCATCTTTTTTGGCAAGGGTGACAATTTTTTTCGTGACCGGATCGGGTGCGTATTTGATCAGAAAATCGAGCAGATCCAAAAAGGTCCCCTCTCCCAATACATGAAGTAAAAACGAGGTTTTGAAATAGTCTTTTTCGATAAAAAGAGAGTAGAGGGAACGCTGTGTTGCGGTCGTCGAGTATTGCAGTCCTATTTTTTTTGCATTGGCACGGCGTGAAAACGCTTCGATATGACGCGCTTCATCATAAATGATCGTTCCCAAAAACATCACCAATTCCATATAATAGGGGGAAATCTTGGACAAAAATTTTCCGGGAATATACAAAGCAGAGAACTCATTTTCCGCTAAATAGGTCATCACCTGACATATCGCCGTTTCAATCACAGGATCAAGATCGGGAATCGCCGCCCAATCGATATCGATATCGGCACTCCATTGATTCTGCTTCGCTTCTTCATAAAGCCGTGTGACATTTTTCGCCCAAAGAAACTCTTTTTCGCTCAGTTCAAAAGGATACAGAGGAGAAGAGTTCTCGATATGGGCACCGCGGGGCATTAAACCAAAAAGTTTCGGCGCGACATCAAGCGTCGGTTCGCTCCGACCGTCAAATCCGTGTTCATCCGATAGGGTATGCGATTCAAAATCTTTTCTCACGAGATACGAGAAACCTTCAAGATCGGAACTGGTGGCTACTAAAGAGCATCGATTGACCTGTACCCACCCTTCAAATTCAAAAGAGACGGAGCGCTGGAGAACGGTAACTTTAAAGAGTTCCCCCATCCGAAGTGTCGGAAGAAGTGCATTAAGGCGCAAAAGCCAAGCCTGAGTGAGGGAAGAAGAACGTATCGTATATTCTGCGACATACGTGTTCATTAAAAAGAGGTCTTGTCGTTCCATAACGTCTCCGATAGAGGCAGGAACAACAGCATGATCAAAGCGACGGCTGTTGTTTGTCTAAGCCTTAGACCTTATAGCGCCAAAAATTAAGTTAAAAATATTTTAACTTTTTTATCTTTACAGTAGACTTAATTACTATCGGTGACTACAATATCATACCCCTCATAGGCTACAACATCACCGACAATAGCGGCATTTAAACCTGAATCGATGCATTTTTCTACCATTTGTTGTGCAAATTCCTGAGGTACACTTACTAACAACCCACCCGATGTCTGTGCATCAAACAAAATCATTTCCCGCTCAAATTCAATCGACGAGGCTAAATAGACATGCGGTTTATTGTAATCACGGTTAGCATGCGAACCTGCGGGGATAATTCCCATAGAGGCAATTTCAATCGCTTCGGGAAAATAAGGAACCTTAGCAAGATCAACCCGCATCGTCACATTTCCCGCACTCATCTCCCGCATGTGCCCCATAAAACCGAATCCCGTTACATCCGTACACGCCGAAGCATGGGACTCTCTGGCGATCAATGAGGCTTTATAGTTCAGAGTTCGGAGATTCTCGGCTACTTTCATAGCAAGTACCGGATCAAGAAGATCGGCTTTTATCGCCGTAATCAAGATTCCCATCCCCAGAGGTTTGGTCAAAATCAAGACATCACCGATCTTCGGGGTATTATTGCGCAGTACTTTTTGCGGATGGACAAATCCCGTACATGAGAGTCCATAGACCATTTCAGGTGTTTGAATCGTATGTCCCCCGACAATAACGGCTCCGCATTCCGTCGCTTTATCCTGTCCACCACGCATAATTTCGGAGAGAATTTCAGGAGAGTGATTTTTAGAGTCAAACCCAACCACATTGAGCGCCGTTTTGGCATCTGCTCCCATCGCAAATACATCACTGAGTGAATTCGCAGCGGCGATTTGCCCATAGATATAGGGATCATCCACAACAGGAGTAATAAAATCAACGGTCTGGACAATAGCCAAATCATCATTGATTTTATAGACTCCCGCATCTTCATTTCCTTCAAAACCGACAATCAAGTCTTTGTGAAACGATTGGATGTGACATGTCGATTCCGCTAAAGATCCGGGTGAAAGCTTGGCGGCACACCCTGAAGCACGGACAAATTTTGTGAGTTTAGCATCGGTATTCATCATCATACAATTCCCTATTCTTTTTATTACTTATTCAAGAATTGTAATGGTTAAAATTGAATTTAGACTGAAAAAGTAAAATATTTATTTACTTATAATGATTTAAATCTATCAAAATGTCGCTTGAGAATTAGAACTTATAGTTAGCACCCACATACCAATTTTTTAAAGCATCGACTTTTGCTTTTGAGGCTGAGGAGCTAAAATCACCGCTGGCATTGGAGCGCATATACCGATACCCCCCCTCCACCGAAAAATTTTCTCCAAACGCATAATTTATTCCCATATTCGCTCCAATAAATCCCCCATCCATTGTTAAATCAGGTTGGGAATATTTCGAATACCCCAACAGCACTCCAAAATAGGGTTTCAACGGATAGCTTCCGATAAGATAGTCGTAACCCATACCGAATAAATATCCGTTGGTGTCGTCCATCGTGTCACTGCGCTGGTAATAGATATTGGCACGACCTTGTTGAGAGACGTAATATCCTGCTTTTAATGTTTTGGAGTTACGTTTCAGGTTTTGTTTTTCACTTACGCCACCATTGGATACCGTTATATTGGAACGTGTTTTATAACCGTCTATACCGACATACCACCCTTTTTCAGCCGATATTAGAGCACTTGCGAATACTGCTAGCAAAAGTAACTTTTTCATGTTTTCACTTTGTATTGATTTTACTCCACTATACACTAACAATACTTAACCAAAACAATGAAATAATAATATAATACTTTTCTACTTCATTACTTCAAGAATAAGCGGTGATTGATCGGCAAATTTCACATAGATGAGTCGATGGTGCAAAGAATCGTAAATACGAAACTGTTCGCAATTTTTTTCAATCTGATCACTGTGAATACGATAGAGGGCTTCAGGTTTAATCGGTAGCGTTATAGGAGCGAGCGATTCGAGCCGAAGAAGCGTATTCTCCGATTTAAGGATGAGCCATACGACATAAGGGCGATCGGTTCCGTATAAAGATTGATCCGATCTGAGAATCGTAACCGTGTCAAAATCACGGCTACTGCTAGCACGAACACTCACCGAAGGTGCGAGAGTGAGATCATGCCGCAGCAGCGAAAGAATCTGATTTTTTTTTGAAATAACTCCCTCTTTTTCTTGGAAAAACGTGTGCTGTTTTCGCAGTTCGTCAATTGCCCCGAACATAAAAACACTTATCAACCCAAAAAGAGCTATCGAGACCAACAATTCGATAAGGGTAAAAGCGTTGCGTTTCATCTAGTATGAGCGGTGATACGAAAAAAGGATCTATTCTCTTGAGAACTTTTGAGGATCACTTTTTGCAAGGCTATGGAATCAAGAAGGGAGATATTCTCTTGGGGTTGGAGGTGAATCTCATACGTCACGGATTGAAGCGCGTCACGGATGAGGGGATGATCGATAGAATAACGTTTGTTTAGTGCGTCGCTGATACGCATCGTAGTGGGTTTATCAATGCTCTCCAGTGCCAAACTCATCATAATAGAGGAATCAAAATGCTTCAACGCATTTGCAGAGGTCGCGGTTGCGTACGAAACGACATGCATCAATGCCATAGTCGCAAGCGAAGCGATAGCAACCGCCACCAAGGTTTCAATCAACGAAAAGCCCCTAGAGTGCCCCATAAAATGTATCTCCGCTTAGAGGATAGGTCGATTCATCAAATACAAATTTTCGCACTGCCTCTTCACTGGTGCTAATATAAGGCTTGGCATCTCCCAGCGGTGTATAGACATAATAGGTACTCTCACTCTTTAAAATAAACGGGGTAATGAGCCCATCAGGAGAGAGGGTTACGTCAAAACACCCTTCGCTCAATCTCCCCTCACTGGAAACAACCGCGTTACCCCATCGTTGCAACTCACCGAAACGGTTGAATCCGTAACGATATACCGGAGTATCCGATGCCAGTGTTAATGTCGTAAGCACCTTTTCATCATGGTCGAATAGGCGACACTCTTCGCACGAGAGGTCGCACACCATCCTGATCTCACTTTGCTGCGAAAAGGAGAGAAGGGTTGTTTTAATAGTGGAGAGACTCATGATAGAGGGGACCGCTTTCTCTTTTTTGAGGCTGAAAATGGCGAGAGAATAGACAACACCGACAATGATCACCACCACGATCAGCTCAAAGAGGCTCATACCACTGCGCCGCGGTTTCATTATCGACACTGTGAGAGGAGGTGATCTTTCTCTTCCTCGCTCCCCCCCTCTTTTCCATCGCTTCCTAAAGAGATCAGCTCAACGGCACCCTCGACATTGAGATACAAATAGGGTTTATTCCACGGATCTTTGGGGAGATTTTTCCCTTCGATATAAGCGCTAGAGGCATACGACGTATAGGTATCGGGGTTTGGATTGAGGATGAGTGCACTTAACCCCTCTTCGGTTGTCGGATACTCTCCGTTGTCAATTTTGAACATTTTCAGACTCTCATTCAAACTCTTCATCTGTATGCAAACTAGCTTTTGTTTCGCTTCACCGCTCTTTCCTGTGATGTTGGGAATGACAAATGCGGCTAAAAGACCAAGGATCATAATAACGACCATGAGCTCAATCAACGTGAACCCTTTGTTAACTTTTTTTAATTTCATTTAATTGTTCCTGTTATCTGATATACTGTGGCCATTGTATCCAACTCACTAAAAAGATGGCTTAAAGAAAATGAGAAGATCTGGAATCGTTTTATTAATGACACTCATGCTGATTACTCTTTTGATGGGTATTGTCGCATTGGTGTTGGCTCAGAGTGGAAGATTGTCGCGATTAGGGGGAACTGTGTATTTTCAGAGTACCTCACAAAGTATCGTGAACGATTTACAACAGCACCTTCCTATCTTGCTCTTAGGTGTTACCGGAGCCGAACAACTCGATTTGGCATTGCGTTTACCGTTGCAGATTGAAACACGAAAGAGAGATTTTATTTTAAAAATGAAACTATCATCCCCCTACACTTCCCTTAATGTCAATACCCTTCTCGATCAAAATGGAACTATCAAGACACCAAACGTTGCCGCATTTATGCGAATTTTTTCACATTATCCTATAGAGAGTCCCGATATTTTTCTCAATCTTCTCCTCGATACGATCGATATCGACACCGCCGAGCGCGGAGTGGATACGGAGATTTCACTGACACGTCCCAATGCTAAAAACGGCTCAATTGCCAATGAAAGAGAGTTTAACCGTATCATTGAACGCTATCTACATCTGACACAAGATCGTGCTGTTTTATCGATTCCATGGGGGCGTTATATCGGATTCGACGGAGATAAAATGGACTTCAATGCCCTTAACGCGGAAACACTCTCTCTGATTCTCACAAAAAGCTCTCCTGAAAAAATTCGTTCTCTTACGCGCTTTAGAACCAAAGCGTTCTCCACAAAAGAGGAAGTCATTGCGGCAGAACCGGCACTGGGAAGCGTGTTCGATACCTATTTTTTTATATACGCACCGGGGGTCTCCTATACGTTGTTGTGTGATGCCGTGATTACGGAAAACACCCATGTAGAACATATAACGTTTCAATACAATCTTTTAGAGAAGCGAGTACACCATGTTGAATTTCTTTAAGATGAAATGGCTCTCCCTTTTACGCCGTCCCCTTAGATTAGTCTACGGTAATACCCAGACGGTGCTCCCATCCGAAGCGATTTTTATTCTCTCCCCAAGTGATTATTGGGTACTCAAGGTTGTACTCCCCGTAAAAACGTCAAAAGAGGCGGCGCAGTATGGTCCGGGGTTATTTGAGCTGAGCGGATCATACCGCTACGAAGCGCAAAAAGCGGAGAAAAACAGCTATATCCTCATCGCCTACGAGCCTGAGCTGATATCTAAAAAGCTGAATCTCCTCCCAAACCTCTCACAGATTGAGAAAATCACCTTTGCACAGTGGGTATTTGCCGAAGAGACCACCCCTATCGCATTGAACAACGGCAAATTCCTGACAACGGTTGAGGGGATCGTGATTGAAATCGATGCACCCTATGTTCGAGGAGATGACTCAATCACCCTCGCTGAGGCGTTAGAACATCCGAAATTTTTCCTCAAAACGCTACAGCGCAAAGAGTTAATCACCTCTGCATTCACCTCCAAAACACTCAAAACAACCCTCATTATTTTGTTGATACTTCTGGGAAACCTTAGTATAACCGCACTGCGTAACTATCAAGAGGCCTCTCAACTTCAAAAAGAGATGGAGCGCTCACTAAAATTCTCAAAGCTCCCCGAAACCTCTCTCGAACGCGAAGCCATTCTCGCTGCACTCAAAACAAAAGAGATCAAACAGCTCTATCTGCGCCACCGCTATAAAAAGATCAGCGATATCCCTATAGAGACCTCCAAAAGCAGCCTTATCCCCCTTCCCCCCGTCATTGCGAGTTCTTCCGAGGAGGGAATCGTCCTTATCCCGGGTTCTAAGCCAAATGAAGCGAACCGATTATTACTCGGAAACACGTCGTACGTCGCACCTCTCATCAGAGGAACATGGATTCAGGAGATACGTTATGAGGGAGACGCCATCACCCTCATTTGGGATGTGGGCGATTCGTCCTTGAAAGAAAAACTCAAACACGAAATTACCAAACGATTTAAAAAAGCGCATATCAATGAACGAGATACCCAACTGGAGGTGCGATTACCATGAAAACAGAACCCTTTATCCTCACACTGTGGATTACGCTAGCCCTTATCTTCGTTGTTGCAACAGGTGCGTTGTTGGAAAATTCTGCCGTGACTGAGTTACGATATAACCACGCGACGCTCATCCATCAGACGCAGGCAATTAATCGTTATAAAAAACGGTGGTCTACGGAAGAATCCAAAAGCGATATTGAGTATTTGAAACATCATCAGAGCCTCGTAAAGCATGAAAAACGGGGCGGTAATCTCTATTTTGAATTTGACAACCTTTCATCAAATGAGTTTAACGCCCTATCAAACAAAATACTTAATTCGATGCTTGTGATTAAAAAAATAACCCTAAAACGCAATGGCGAATCAAAAGGGAGTATCATCGTGGAGATTGAGTCATGAAACGCTTAGTCTACATTTTCTATATTTTTCTCATCATCATTATCGTGATACCAAAAGAAAAACTCTACTTCGCTTTTGAGTCGTTTCTCAGTCAACATCATCTTTTTATCAATAACGAAGCGTTTACCAACCGACTTTTTTATGTGAATATCGATAATGCTGACGTATTACTGGATAATCAAGAGTTTGCGAAGATTGAGCATATGAGAATCGCGCCGTGGATATTTCTCAACCGATTTACCCTCAGCAACATCGTTTTTTCACCCCTCTTTCAAAACATTTTCCCCGGCAAAATTGATGCAATCACCCTCACCTATTCTCTTCTGAATCCTTTGCGTATCACTATATTCGCAGAGGGAGATTTCGGTCACTGCAGCGGTACATACGATCTGATGAACGATAAGTTGAGGGTTCTTTTTGATCCGACGACCGAGCTTCGAGCGTATCCTCTTCTCGTCAATAAACTCCATCAAGAAAAAGGGGGGCTAGTGTATGAACAAATTTTTTAATGAATATTCCCTGCAACGCTTCAACACCTTTGCATTTCCACTGGTTTTTCTCTGGAGTATCTCGCTGTGCGGAGCGATCTTTTTACCCACGTGCACCTATGAACGATTAACCTATCCTTACGAACCGTTTTTTGAAATCTTTCATTTGGGAGAAAAATTAGCCCTAAGCGTTCATTCATCAGCGCTGCAAACCAAAACAATAACCCTCACGACATTGGTACCCTATCCCCATCGTCTTAAGGGACTTTACCGTGCCGATACCGGTTCGTATGCGAGTATTTATGATGGTAAAGAGACCCTTATTGTTCCGTTGAAGGGAACCTACAAGGGGGCGTTTCATCTGATCGGGCTGAATGATACCTCGGCCATCTTTCAAGGACACGGGAAAAAATATCGCCTCCGATTGGGGAAGGATGATAATTTAAGTCGTTTAGAGCGAGTAACCCGCATTGTGAGTAATCCCTTAGAAAAACCGTCCCAAGAGAATCAACCGCATACCATTGCCTATCAGAGTGTTATGAATCAGGTGAATGATATGCAAAACATTCATAAATCGATTGATATCTCGGAGAGTAGAAGTGGATCGAAATTTATGGGTTATCGGATCAATGCGATTGCTCCTAATTCGTTATTTTCACAACTCGGACTCCAGAGGGGAGATGTCATCCAATCCTTCAACAACCAAAAGCTTGAATCCTTCGCAGATGTCCTCATGATCTACGGCCGCATGCCGCAGCTTAGAAGTATCCGCCTTAGTGTGCAACGAAATAATCTCCAAAAGGATATCGTCTATGAAATCATCCGCTAAAGCATTGCTCTTATCTATTGCCCTCGCCGCTGTCTTAACCGCTGCCCCCCTCCATAATGAAAAAATATCCCTCTCGATTGACGGGATGGGGATTAGTGATTTAATCAAATTAGTCGCCGCTACAACCCATAAAAATATCTTTATCGGCGAAGAGATCCCCGGAACCATCAGCTACGCAGGCAATAAGCCGATCCATAAAAAAGATCTCTATAGTATTTTACAAAGTACCCTTGATGCGCGAGGCTATACCCTCATCGATACGGGCGGCGGATATTTGAGTGTGGTCAAAAGTGCTGATGCGATACAAATGAACCTCCCGTTTATGGAAAAAAGCGAGATTGTACAGATGCAAACCCATATTTTTACGTTTCGTTTTGCACCCAGCGAATCTATGGGAGCCAAAATCAAACATTTCACCAGTAAAAACGGCAAAATAACGGCATCCAAAGAGTCCAATTCAATCATAGTCACCGACTTTCCCGCCAATATCGCTACGATTCAAAAAGCAATGAGCATACTCGATGCTCGAGATGAGACGATCGCCAATACCACTCATGTCATCCCCCTTAAAAACGCCGACGCCAAATCGATCGTCACCATGCTCAATACCATTATCGGTAAAATGACCCTTATGCCGGGACAACAACCCCCCAGTATAACCAGCGACGATGCCACCAACTCTCTCATCGTCATTACCAGTGATGAACTCTTCAAAACTCTTGAGACAACCATTCAACAACTCGATCATAATCGCCAGCAGGTCTATGTGCGGGCTAAAATTATCGAAATCAGCGAAAACAGATCCCAAGAAATAGGGATTAAATATGGACTCTCCGGCGGAAGAGCCAGTTCGAAAGGACTCTTTACTTTTGACTCTATGCTAGGAGACGGTACGACCTCCGCCATATCACTCGATCCGCTTATGGCTGGGGTAATAAGCCTCCCTGCCCTTACCGAGGGGATAGCATTAGGTGTTAATATAGCGCTCCTTAGCTCCAACGGTGCCGCGAACATCCTCTCTGAACCCTCTATTTTGTGCATCGACAACCAAGAGTCTTCGATTTATGTGGGAAAAACCGTATCGATCAGCTCCGGAACGACGCTGGGAGTCGGAATAACGCAAGAAAATTTCACCCGCCAAGATATCGGACTCACCCTAAAGATCAAACCTCGCCTCTCGAATGACAACAAAGTACTCCTAGGGGTCACCACAAAACTCGAAGATATCGAACCCAATTCCATCGCCAATCGTCCCAGCACCACCAAGCGCGAAGTGTTCACCTCCGCCATCGTCAATAATGGAGAAAGTGTCATTATCGGGGGGTTGATTCGAGAGAAAAGCGATGAAACGAATACAAAAGTCCCGTTCTTAGGAGACATCCCCCTCTTTGGCAATCTCTTTAAAAGCAAAGCAACGGCACATGATCGGATCAATCTCGTCATTATGCTGACCCCCTACATCATCGAGAAAAGCGGCGATTTGAGCACACTGCGTGCCCAACTCAATGAGCTGGATGCCCTGCAAGAGCGATATATTGCCAATATCACCCAAAAACTCGATACGAAAAAAGAGGAGACTCCGTGATCACCTTTGCCGTATTGGAGGATAAAGAGATCGATTTTTATCCACCAGAGAATATCGATATTTCATTGTGTATCCGTCACTCTCTTTTGTTTTGTCTCTATAAGGGGGAACCCTATGCCCTTATCCCCCAGAGGGAGTATCTAGGGGCATTACAGCTCTACAACCGCCTCGCCCTCACCTATCCGATTGCCCATCTCTCTTTAGCGGGGTATGAAAATCTTTATTTGAAATTTTTGGAGTTAAAGACCGACATTGCCATCTCCCATGAGGCTCCGAGTACAATCGAGACCATCGATGAAGAGTTGTCACTGGTCGATTTTATCAAAAATTCGGCGGATCTTTTGATGAGTGAAGAATCGGCACCGATCATCAAATTTGTCAACACGATTTTTTATCAGGCGATTAAGCGTAAAGCGAGCGATATTCATATCGAAACCCATGAGAAAAAAGGGGAAGTTCGGTTTCGGGTTGACGGAGCACTTCTCAAACATATCGATTTGGATAAAAATATCATCGATCTCATTATCAGT
This sequence comes from Sulfuricurvum sp., assembly GCF_030691015.1. Lineage (GTDB taxonomy): Bacteria > Campylobacterota > Campylobacteria > Campylobacterales > Sulfurimonadaceae > Sulfuricurvum. Next base: position 10,524 of record NZ_JAUYFF010000014.1, on the reverse strand, counting down.
CGTATCAAGGTCATTTCCGCGTTGGATATTTCCGAAAAACGGCTTCCGCAAGATGGACGAACACGGGTAAAAGTGGCGGGAAAACATCTCGATGTTCGTGTCTCCGTCCTCCCCACCTATCACGGTGAGCGGGTCGTATTACGTCTGTTGATGGAAGCCGAATCGATCCCCTCGTTGCGTGAACTGGGGTTTGATCCGAAAACTACCTCCCAGTTTGAGGAGCTGCTCAAATATTCGCACGGCATTATCTTGGTAACAGGGCCTACGGGAAGCGGTAAATCGACGACGCTCCACTCCTTTTTACAGCAACTCGCAACCCCAGAGAAGAATATCATCTCGATCGAAGATCCGGTGGAGTACGATGCCCCCCATGTGAGTCAAATCGCGGTAAACACCAAAGCAGGACTCACCTTTGCAAGCGGTTTACGCTCCATCCTGCGACAAGACCCCGATATTATCATGATTGGAGAGATCCGCGACAGTGAAACGGCGCATATCGCGATTCAAGCTGCCATGACTGGGCATCTGGTTCTCTCGACGCTTCACACCAACAATTCCACCGCCGCGTTAACCCGATTAGCCGATATGGGGATCGATAAGTTTTTGATCACCTCTACACTGCTGGGAGTATTAGCACAGCGTTTGGTTCGATGTTTATGCACGGAATGCAAAGTTCAAGCCCCCCTCTCCGATGCGGATGCCGATGATTTACACCTTGCACACGGAGTTAACATATCCAAGCCCAAAGGGTGTCCGCACTGCAACTACAGCGGCTATCACGGGCGTGTTGCCGTCGGTGAATTTTTTAGGGTAGATGACACGCTACGCCCTTTACTCAAGACGAGTGAAAACGATTTTGAGATTCGAGAGATTATGCGAAGTCGTGGGATGCAATTCCTCTCCGACCAGCTTATCGCACTCCTCATCGATCACACCACCGGGATGGATGAGATCATCCGTGTCGGGGTAAAAGAGGCCTAAATGCAATTTCACTATAAAGGGCTCAACAGCACAGGAGAACTCCTCAGCGACACCATCGAAGCACTCTCGATCGACGAAGCCAAAATGAAACTCAAAACACTGGGGATTTTCTATTCGGAGATACTTGAGTCTAAAGGATCGCTACTCGATATCCTCTCCCTTTTTCGTGAGCGAAAAATGGCATCCTCCCTCTTAGCGAGATTGAGTCGAGACCTTGCCGTCTATCTCAATGCGGGGATTCCACTGAGCCGCGCACTGAATCTCTTAAAACATCAAAATCACAAAAGGCTCCGAATGGAGCGTTTTTTTGAAAACCTCATCACTCTCATCAACGAAGGGAAAAGCTTTGCACAGGCTCTCGCAGCCCAAGAGCACTATACTCTCCCCGTTTTTTATATAGGAACCCTCAAAATTTCCGAAGATCGCGGTATCCTCGCCGAAGTGTTAAACGAACTCTCGCTCTATTTGGCACTTCAAGAAAGTATTAAAAAGCAACTGACACAGGCATTGATCTACCCTTCATTTATTATCGGGGTTTCACTTCTCATGATCAGCTTTATGCTCACCGTAGTGGTACCGAAAATCACCGCTATTTTCGAATCCTCGGGGCAGAGTCTCCCCCTTTTAACGCAGATAGTAATCGCAACAGCTCATCTGTTTGCGCAGTATTGGTTTCTTTTAGGAACCGGAGTGCTCGGTGCAGTGGGATATTTTTCGTATATGATGGCGACAAACAGCCGATTTAAAAGAAGGGTACATGGATTTATTCTGAACCTCCCGATAGTCGGAAACATGGTGGAGACAGCCGACTTAGCACGCTTTTGTACTATTTCGTCGTTATTAATCCGTTCAGGAATCCCCGTGGTAAATACCATCAAACTCTCCTGTATCACCCTCTCCTCCGAAGTGATTAAAGAGCTGTTTGAGCACGCTTCAATCAAAGTAGTAGAGGGTTCTTCCCTCTCTCGGGCATTGACGGACAATGAAGGATATACACTAGACGAGTCGTTTGTCGAAGCGGTTGCTATCGGCGAAGAGACCAGTACCCTCGCATCGATGTTGGAGCATCTTTCGACCTTTTACATCGATACGAACAAAGATAAAATTTCCCTCTTCCTCTCTGTGTTAGAGCCCACTCTTATGCTCATTATCGGAAGCATCATCGGCGTCATCGTGACCGCCATGCTGTTGCCTATCTTTGCGTTAAATTTGGGATGATTTTAAGGCTAGCGTGAGTCGTCGGAGCCATTTATCTTTATGGAGTTTCGTTTTGGAGTGGTAATTGCCGATGGCTTGAAGATTAAATCCCCGCTCTTTGATATGCCCAGAGAGGAGCCAGCTGGCTGCGTAAATATTGATTTTAGGATTGAGAATATTGCCCTCATTGATCCCCCATAGGGATAATTGTCGAAAGTGTATGGAATTAATTTGCATCAATCCGTAGTCTTTCGTTCCATTATCATTAATCCGAATGGCGCTAGGGTTTCCCCCGCTTTCAATCACGGCAATATTCTGAAGTAAGATCGGCGGGATGTTGTAATAACTCCCCGCCTTCTCGAAATAGGGGGCATAGTCGGATACATCAGCGAACAATGCAACCGATAAAAAAAGTAAAAACAGACACGTTTTCATCCTATGCTCCTCATTCATAAATTAGTAATTACGGCGCAGGTTGAGTAACGGTCGTAGCATTGAGTGTTACGGCAGATTGCGCTAAGAGTCTCCCCTCTATCGTTGATAGATTCCCCATAGTAATGGCGGTTTGACCTAAAATTATCCCTTTAAACTGTGTTCCGCCTCCGATAGTAACACCTCCGGAGACTTGCCAAAAGATATTTTTCGCCAATGCGGTACCGCCTAAGATAACCGCCTTATTTGACGCCATATCGAGTGTTCCGGCAACTTTAAGTATCCATACGTCCGTTGCATTTCCGCTGAACGTAAGATCGGTAGGGATCGTTACCGCACTGCCCCATTCATAAACACCCGGTGCTAAAGTTAAACTCGTTAACGTTCCGCTTCCGACATTCGTAGTGGCAGCGGACGTGGCAGTACGTCCGGCAGCATCGGTATAAGCCGCTTGCATGTTGAGAACTGCGGTCGTTAAATCAGCCGAAGTCGTTCCACCCACTAAATCAGACGCATACAGTCTGAACGGGGCAACCACTTGTGCCGATGTAGCATAGGTGTCTGTCCCATCATACGTCTCAGACCATCCGGTTAAGGCACCTCGTGCAGCCGGACTTAGCCCCACGTGTCCTGTTACAACAGAATTTGGAACTGTTGAAACTGCTGTTTTAGCCAAAACAGCGTAATTAATTGCGGTTCCGAGATTAACGGGATCAGGGCCGGCTGCGATTATTGTACCGGTAGTAAAAGTCCATGCTTCGTTGACTAACATCGTATTACCTGCCAAGTCTTTGACTCCCGTAGTAATTGTTGCATTATATTCTGTACTGGTATTGAGATCATTCGTCGGATTGAAGCTTGCGGTTGTACCCAAATACGATACAGTACCTGCAATCGGAACTCCTCCTAAACTCGTGACGAGAGTAAATGTTGTTGCATTAATATTTGCAGGATCCATTACTTCATTAAAAGTAGCCGTTATGGTACGGTTTAGCGGTACATTAATAGCCCCTGCAAGAGGATTTGTCAAATTGACATCAGGATTTGTCGTATCGGGTGTGGTGCCGGTTGTAAAGTGCCAAACATAGTTTGCGGCCAGTGCCGTACCTGCGACATTTTTAGCACCGGTTGTAATAGTCGCTGTATATACGGAACTATCCGTAAGATTGACATCCGGAGAAAAGAGTGCTGTTCTATCATTGTAGTAAGCCACAGTACCTGCAACCGGAATTCCTCCGCTACTCAGTGTAAATGTACCGGTCGTGATCGTAGCCGCATTCATCGGTGTGCTAAATGTGACCACAATTTTACGATTTGAGGGGACATTTGTAACATTAGTGTCTGGGGTTGTTGCGATAACTGTGGGGGCAACGGCTGCAGCAGTTGCCCCAGTTCCGCTTCCGCTTCCGCTACCGCTGCATCCGACAAGAAATGCGGCAAACATCGACATACTTAACCAAACCATTCTATTGGAATATTTTTTAAAAATTCCCATAATATCACCTGCCTGTAATTAAATCTATCGTAATTTAATTTTAAAAAACGATGATTGACAGTATGATCACTTGTTTTATATTATTGCTTAAAGTTTTAATGTATTAATATTGCCAAGGATGCTCCATCATAAAATATAGATTTTAAATAATTATATTTGCCAAGAAATAACTAAGACTAATGGACTACAATGTGCCATTCTATAACATATATTAATTTTTTATTACTAAATATGTTTTAATGGAGAAACAGATGCTACCCGAAATCATGGTTGACATATTACTACGCCCCACTATCCTAGTCGTCGATGATACCACCGACAATCTTACTCTCATGAGTGCTCTATTAAATGATATTTACAAAATAAAAGTAGCTAATAGCGGTGAAAAAGCCCTAAAATACCTCCATGGCAATGTCAAACCCGACTTGATTTTACTGGATATTATGATGCCTGGGATGTCAGGCTACGATGTTATTCGCAACCTCAAATCCGATCCCAAAACACGTAATATCCCCGTCATCTTCCTTACCGCCATGAGCGCACCTGAAGATGAAAAAAAAGGGCTAGAATTGGGAGCGGTAGACTATATCACTAAGCCCATATCCCCCTCCATTCTTCTCACACGCATTAAAACCCAGCTTCATGTAAAGGCGGCCTCTGATTTTTTAAACGATAAAAATCTTTATCTCGAAACAGAGATTGCCAAACGTACCAAAGAAATATCGGCTATACAAGATGTGACGATTCTGGCCATGGCATCGTTGGCAGAGACACGGGATTTGGAAACAGGCAACCATATCAGGCGGACACAGCATTACGTGAAAGTGCTCGCCGAAAAACTCAAAACCAATCCAAATTTCGGCTATTTTCTCTCAGAAACTATGATTGAAACTCTCTATAAATCGGCACCTCTTCACGATATCGGCAAAGTGGGAATCCCCGATCGGATATTACTCAAACCGGGAAAGTTAACCCGTGATGAGTTTGAGATCATGAAAACCCATACCACACTGGGTCGTGATGCGATCAAGCATGCGGAGAATCAACTGGGACTTCAGGTGGAGTTCCTCCGCATTGCCAAAGAGATCGCCTACTATCATCAAGAAAAATATGACGGCAGCGGCTATCCCACCGGTGCAAGCGGAAACGATATCCCTATATCCGCACGGCTGATGTCCCTAGCGGATGTCTATGATGCCCTTATAAGCCGCCGTGTCTATAAAGAACCGATGCCTCATGGTGAGGCGATCAAAATTATTATTGAGGGGAGAGGAAAACATTTTGACCCTGAGATCGTCGATGCATTTTTAACCCTGCAAGACGAGTTTCAAGCGATTGCGGCACGTTTTATGGATAATGAATCGGATATTAGAGCAAAAATCGAACAATTAAACGCTCTTCACAACACCAACAATGAGGAAAACACCGATGTTTAAAGTGATGATTTTTTTAGAAAAAATGGAGCTAAACACTAAATTATTGCTGGTTATGAGTGCAGGAATTTTCTTGGCTTTGCTTATCGGCTTTCAAAATATTTATACGATGCGCAAGTTAAGTAATATTCAAAGCAATATGTACAATATGCATCTCGTCGGTATTACCCATCTCGAATCGGTCGCTGAGGGTGTGAGCCGCCTTGCACAAGGTCTCCGCCAAATAGTACGTGCTACTAATGCCACGGAACTCAACAGTGCTAAAAATTTACTTGCCTCTTCCCAAAAAAAAGTCAAAGAGGAATCCCTGATCTCTCATGAACATCTTCTCGGTAATGAAGCTAAAACAAAGATGTCACACTTTGATTTTCTTTTCGATTCCTATGCTAAAAAAATTGACCGTGCCATCCTTTTGCAATCTAAAAATAACAATGAAGCGGCACTATACATTAACGGTGATGAATTTAAAGAGAGTGCAAATGAGGCGAATGATGCCGTCATTGAGATGATCAGACTCAAAGAAGACGATGCTAAATTTGCAATGGAGGAGAGTATACTCATCACCGAAAATGCACAAAGAGTCTCTTTGTGGTTATTATTCTTTGGATTAATCCTTGGTAGCGCATCAGGCTATGCCGTATCCGTATCCATACGCAGACCGCTGAAAGAATTGGAAAAAAAAATAGGAAATCTTGCCACGGGAGAGCTTGAGGTAACGATACCGTATACCGGTTATCAGAATGAAATAGGACAGATGGCTTCGTCTCTCCTTATTCTCCAACAAGGGGCGATGAATCTAAAAAGAGAGTATTGGATCAAAGAGAAAATAGCCCTCATCCACCGCAGTGTCCAATCCGCCGAATCCTATGAAGCGTTCGCGGATGCTTTATCAAGTACCCTTGCCCCGATTATGGGTATCGTCTATGCGGCACTCTATCTTCCGGATGAAGAGGGAACCTCCCTAAAACGTATCGGCGGCTACGGAGGGGAAGAGGCACCTACTCAAACGTTTGCTCGTGCTGAGGGGCTAATGTCTCAAGCATTAAAAGAGCAAAAGAGTATCATCGTCTCGCTTAGAGAGGAAGAGACTTTCGAAGTGATAACCGGTTTAGGGAAATTACAGATATGCACCCTCATGATATCCCCCATCAAAAATCGTGATACGACCTTAGCAGTACTCGAAATCGCATCCCTCTCGACTTTCAATGAACAGCAAATCCTTTTTTATGATGTTTTGTTGCCTATCATTGCAGAGAAATTTCAAATTCTCATCGGAAATGTTGCCACCCGAACTCTTCTGGGTACGACTCAAGCGCAAGCGCTGGAATTAGCCGCTTCGACCTATCAACTGCAAGCACGTCGCGATCAACTCGAAACCATAAATGAGCAATTAGGGGAGCAAGCATCTTTGCTCGAAGAGCAGACCGAAGAGCTCCTCTCACAACAAGAATCGCTTCTGAAACAACGCGATGAACTTGAAGTTGCGAAAATAGTAGCCGAAGGGGCAACAAAAGCCAAAAGCAATTTTCTCGCCAATATGAGCCATGAAATCCGAACCCCGATGAACGGCGTTATCGGCATGACGGATTTACTGCTGGCGACCGAATTGTCGGCAGAACAGAAAGATTACGCACAAACCATTCAATCGAGTGCGGCCTCACTTTTGACCGTCATCAACGACATTCTCGACTTTTCAAAAATTGAAGCCGGTCATCTGAGCGTTGAAACAGCACCCTTTTCAATCACACCCTTGGTGCTAGAGACGACTCACCTGTTCAAACCGATAGCGACAGCCAAGGGGATCTCCTTCCAGGCCGTTATCGATGACGACGTACCGCCTCGCGTCATCGGCGACATGGGACGAATCCGCCAGATTCTCAATAATCTGATCGGTAACGCCGTCAAATTCACGAATCAAGGCACGGTTTCCTTGCACGTATCGCAGGAAACATCCCCTTCCTCACTGGAAACCCGATTGCGTTTCGACATCCGCGACACGGGCATCGGCATAAACCCGGAAGCGGTCGACATGCTCTTTACCCCCTTCTGCCAGGCCGATGCCTCCATTACCCGCCGATTCGGGGGCACGGGCTTGGGGCTGGCCATCAGTGCCCGACTCGCCGAGCGCATGGGGGGAGAATTGCAGGTGGAATCCACGTTCGGACAAGGAAGCCTCTTCACGCTGATTCTGCCTCTTTCCGTCGATGCGACCCCATTACCTGTCTCACCCGAACCCTCCTCCTCCGCCCCCCTCAACCCGTTGCTCCCCAAACACGCCCATCTGTTGCTTGTCGAAGACAACATCGTTAATAAAAGAGTGGCGGAAAGTATGCTGAAAAAACTGGGGGTACAAAATGTCTCCTGCGCGGGCAACGGCCAGGAAGCACTGGACCTCCTCCATCGGTGGCATTTCGATCTCATTCTGATGGACTGCCAAATGCCGGTTATGGATGGGTTTGAGGCGACGCGCCGAATAAGGAACGGTGAAGCCGGGCCGGACAACGCCAAACTCAGAATCGTCGCCATGACCGCCAATGCCATGGCCGGTGATCGCGAAGCCTGTCTGACCGCAGGAATGGATGATTACCTCGCCAAACCCGTTACCCTCGGCAGCCTCGCCGAATGCCTGACACGCTGGTTACCCGACAGGGAAATCGCACCCCTTTCCAGAGGCAATGAACCGCTTGAGAAGGTAATTTAATGCGCATTTCCAGTCAAACCGTGTCCGTTTTGACTGAACTGGCCCGTGCTCATTTTGGCGCATCGGCATCTATCCGTCTCTTTGGATCGCGCACGAACGATCTCGTCCGAGGCGGCGACATCGATATTCAAATCGTCGCCCCTGGCTCAACCTATCGTGACGAAATTGCGTTTTTGGTGGAAGTTGAGCGTCGATTAGATGAACGCGTCGACCTGCGGGTTCAGCGAGAATCTCCCTTGTTGATTGATGAAATCGCCCATCAGGAGGGGGTTCTGCTCAATGGACGTTGATCGTTTAGCCGCAGCACTTGAATCGAAATTACACGTGACTGCCAGTGTGGCGGATCGTCTGGCCTACTCCATCGCACGGGCACAGGCGATGAAAATCGTTCCCTTAACCATGGAAAAACTGGCCTCATTGTCCGATGCTGAAATGGAAGTCATGGATGCCTACATCTTCCGCTATGGGTCATTGGTGTCCAATATTCAAGATGCCATCTTTAAATCCATTGGTGAAATTGAACGGGAACCCATATTAACCATGAGTAATCGTGACAAGACAAACCTCATGGAACGCTTGGGCGTGCTGCCCTCTGCGGATGAATTTTCATCCATTGCCATCATCCGAAACCGGTTGATGCACGACTATCCGGAAGAAATGCAAAAGCATCTCGATCGAATGAATTTCATTATCAACGAAGCTCCTCGGTTGCTTGAACTGTTTCTCGGTTTAATCAAATACGCAGAAAAATTCAATATTCATGTTTCAATCACCCCGTTCAATCATCTAACCAATCTGGACAAACCATGAACCGACTCTCTTCAATATTGGGCTGCCTACTCCTTTTAGTCATGTGCTCATTACAAGCGGCCACGCCCTTAGCGAAACCCTTCCTCATCGGTGTGGCTCCCCATACCAGTGCGCGCATCATTATCGAGATGTATCAGCCGCTGCGTAACCATCTTGAGAAAACGCTCCAGCAACCTGTTGAAATCGTGACCGCACCAGACTTCACGGAGTTTGCGCGGCGTGCGATGGCGAAGCAATATGATCTGGTCGTCACCACAGGACATCAGGTCCGGCTGCTCCAGTCAGATGCGGCTTATCTTCCCCTGCTCACCTACCAGGCAGACTTCCGCGCCGTCCTGCTGGTCGCCGCAGATTCTCCCTATCATCGCCCCGCCGATTTGGCGGGAACCACCGTATTCGGGTTATCCCCTTCTTCCCTGGTCACGTTATGGGGACAACACTGGCTGCATCGCAATGCCGTGCCCAATGTCACGTTAAGCTACACCAGTGCGTCGGACAGTACCGTTGCCCTCGTGCTCAAGGGCACGGGAAGTGCTGCCTTCATTTCTTTTCCCAACTATCACAGCTTGCCTGCCGCCCTGCAAGGCAGAGTGCGCTTCCTCGACGAAAGCCTGCCGATGGCAGGTCGAGTCTATGCCCTGGCTCCCCGTCAATCAATGCGCAAAACTGCGATTGAAACCGCACTTTGGGCCTTCGCAAAAACCCCCGAAGCCCAAGCCTATTTCACCCGCTTCAAACTGGAAGGGTATCGCCCTCTCAAAGCACGAGAGCTTGTTGAAATGGAACCCTACGCCAATGAAGTCCGCCAATTACTGAAACGTCCATGATTACACTCGCCCCGTGGCGCACCCTTCGGGGGCGTTTGCTCGTCTTGGCCCTGCTGGTAGAAGCATTGATGTTGGCCCTACTCGTGGGCAACAGCCTTCGGTTACTCAATGACGGCATGAGCACTCAGGTGAAATCACATGCCGACCAACTGCTTCCCGTATTAAGTGCCGCTCTCGTTGCCCCTCTGGCACAACACGATCACGCCACGGCACAAGCCGTGCTGGATGAGAGCGTTGCGGTGCGAGGCATCGACTATGCAGCCATCGTCGACTCCCAAGGACATCTCGTCGCCCATGCCGGATGGCCTGCTAATACGCCGTTACCGTCCGCAGATGCTGCCTTCCGCATCGACCCGCAAGAAACTCCGCCACGCTACGATGTCGTTCGATCTGTCTCCTATGCAGGACAACCCTTGGGTGTCCTGCATTTCGGCATCAATCTTTCTGGAATCGTCAAGGCCAGGCAGGACCTCCTGCTTCAGGGCATCCTTATCGCGCTAGGTGAATTGATCCTCTCTGCCCTGCTGCTCACCCTGATCGGCCTGCGTATGACAAAAATGAGCCAGGAGTACGACGAACTGGTGATCGCCAAGCGAATCGCTGAAAAAGCCAACCAGACCAAGAGCCAGTTTCTCGCCAACATGAGCC
>NZ_JAUYFF010000009.1 GCF_030691015.1 Sulfuricurvum sp. | reverse complement strand
CCTAAATTGAGCGAACAACAAATTCAGTTTCCCTTCTGGGTTCACTTGATGTAGTCGATGTAGTGTTTTTAATTGAATTTTTGTGGTTTGCTTCAGGATAGGCCTATTTTCGGGTACTTATCTTCGCTAATATCTCAAAACCATGTCGCATATTATGATCATAGGACATAGCTTTCCCATTATATTTTCAAAAAAACAGCGAAGGTCATCATTTCGTTTATGCAAACTGTATCTTCGGTGGTGATTGGCATTTTTCCCATATCTGTTCAATATTAATGGTTTCATAAATTGTTTTGGTGACATTCAGGATGATATTTCTTGATCTTGTTGTTATTTTGGCTGCAAAATCAATCAGTTTCCTGCGGAATGTATTTGGATAGGCCGTTACCGGGATAATATCCGGGGTGATGTCGCGCTTATAAGTTTCAAATATAAAGTGCGAGATAACAAGCAAATAGTAATACGCACGGTTCATCCCGAACGATTTGAAAGGTAACTGCTCTTTGGTTGCCAATTCTTTAATGCTCCGGTGTATTAATTCGTCGGCACCCCTTTCGTGCGATAGCGCAATGATGTTTTCTGTTTCAAAATACTTCTGTCCACCTGCTGCCCGTAATTTATCATCAATTTCCTTGCGCATGCCAATATTGGTGTATATGATCGAATCTGGTTTTGCTATATCCAATAAATACTGGCCTTTCTGATCCATGTGGAGTTTTGTGAAGATGCAACGCCTGAACCGTGTCCATGATTTCAGTTTGCTGCCAAACTCGGTGTACTTCCAGATTGCCTTGTTTTTGCGGAATTCGCCGAAACCCGTTGGGGACAGATCTTTTATATATTCTTTGATATCGGGGTAAATTTTGCTGGTAACCGCATAATGGATTTTCAGGTTGTCTTCGAAAACCTCAAAAGCTTTCTGGTCGGCAAATCCACTATCGGCACACAGAATAATCGGTACGTCCATGGAATATTTTGATCGGATTAGATTTACGATCTCAGTAACACAATCAATGTAATCGGTGCCGTGATTTGAATGGGCGCTTCCTTTCCGGAAGGTCACATCGATCAGATAAGACTCCCAGCAGATGTGCAGTGGCTGAAACCCCTTCTTTTGCTTATAGGTAGGCTCACAACCTTCACGCTTTTTCGATGAATCATTGTCCATTACCATCGTGTCGATACCTAAAATGATGATCTTGGGTTTCTCAATCAGGAGCCGCCAAATGAAGAGCCGGTGCAAAATCATGCGGTACAATTTATTGGGGACAATGGATAGTTTTGCGAAAAACCTTTTCATTTGATGTGATGAAGCCATTTCTGACACTTTGTTCTCCAGCACTGCTGCATATCCCTGATCGTTTTTCTTTGTATCGAAACCCGACATTGACATATTGGTCCCATCCATGAAATAAGCAAATATCTGTTTTAAAAATTGTTGCAACTGTAATCCTTTCGGATTTACAGTTAATTTTTTCAAAATAACACTCGAAATAAGACTGTAAAGTTCGATTTTTTCGATGTAACGAAGAAAGAAAGCAAGGCCCCCGCGCCCGGATATTTTGTCGTTTGTAAGGCCGATTTTTGTTATCTTAGCAGTCATAAAAGATAGTCTTGTGCACCTAAATGGTGATGAGTAAATTATTTGTTTTGTCACTTCTAAAATACTCATTATCAATTTAATAAGCAAGCTATCTTTTATCTTTTTCAAAGCAAATCGCTCAATTTAGGTACAAATGAAACCATTAGCCTGATTAATTCATAAACCTAAAAAGTTGGTTCAAAATTAGTTTATCCATCGATAATATTCTTCAATACTCATTCAATTTTGAATTTTATGTTAATAAAAAACGGCTTGCCAGAATAATTTGGAAACGCATGGACATAGGCTCCCTGTTCAGCCTTTTGTTTAAAAACTGTTGTTTTTCAGTATTTTGATTTTCAGTATTTTAAAGAACGACTGTCTGTTTGGGTTGAGGTTAAATCCTTAGTTCCTGAAATATCCATAGTGATTTTTCAAACACACATTTTCCATAAAATTCAACCGGCAGCTCAATTTTTACTTTTGATTTCAGTATTTTGACACGTGCTGCAACCTTTATTAATTTCAATTGGATTGTTTTCATGGTTGCGTTGCAATATTCAGTAGCCCTGAGCACCTCTTTTTGCAGGGTGTGGATCAGCACATATGCTGCCGAGTGCATGAACAAACGGAATTGGTTGGCAAGAAAGCTGCTGCACGACATACGGTCGGAAAGCAGGTAGGTTTTATGATCTTTTATGCGCAGTTCGGCTGCACCGCGTGCACAATACGCATTTTCATACAGGGCTTTTGTGCGGATGCATCTTATACTGCTTGCAACATAACGGATATTTGTCCCCATGCTGTTTGCTTCAACTTTTACTATTACCCTTTGGGAGTGTTCCCATGAGCCGGCTTTATGTTCGAAAGAATGGTATCTTTTTACAGGCTTTCCGGTTGACTTAAATTCCCTTTGGGCGCTTTCAATGGTAATTTTTGCATTTTTGTTAAGGACAGAATTTCCGGTTAGCCCAGTGAGGAACTCAACATTTTTTTGCCCCTCTGCCCAGTCCATAAACTGCCCGGAGCAAAAATGGCTGTCGCCCCTGAGGATAATCATTGTATTTGGCCAATGCCCCTGCAAGTATACAATGAGCCTTCGGAGCAGGGCAAATACATTTGTGCTTTTGCTCCTTCGTCCCGGTTTGAGGATGGTTGTTATCAATTTTCCCGAAAACCCTTCGTATATGTGCAACGGCATGTAGCAGGTGTCGCCGTAATACGTGTTGAAAAGCCCCAGTTCCTGTTGCCCGTAAAGTAATGCGGCTGTATCGTCGCAGTCCAGTGCTTATCACATCGGGTTGGCTTGGATAGGAGGAAATAAACCCGTCAACAAATACTTTGCCCATGTTGTAAAGTTCTCTATTGCCCACCTGGTTCTCGAATCGGCTCATGGTTGGCTGGGTTGCCATGGACTGCTCTTGGCCTGTACAAACTTTCAATATGCCATCGTTGCGCAATACATTGCAATCATTTGCATCTTCATATCCGGCAGCTATCTGCATAATCCTCTGGCGGAGCATTTGGCCTATTCCGTGTTTTACATAACTTTGGTGACGTGTGTCCTTCACGCATGAAGCCAGACTGTTTATTATACCAATCTGGTTTTCGACCTCTTTGAGCAATAGAAGACCACCATCATTGGATACCTGCTCGGCATTGAAGAGCACTTCTACTTTCTTATGGTTAAAACCTGTTAAATTGAAAAGGGTTGGCATACAAGATCCGGTAGAATTTTCAATATTGTTTGATACTTTCTTTGTACTTTCACACATCGGGGTATATTTTAGTTTTATTACCTAAAAGATACTGAATATCAATGATATAACAAATTATTTACCCCGATATTTTTATTTTTCATGAATAATTCAGGTAA
>NZ_JAUYFF010000012.1 GCF_030691015.1 Sulfuricurvum sp. | reverse complement strand
AAAGTCTACGACATATTCTGCACCGCGATATAACTCGCTGTGCCCTTTTTGTCGTCCGTATCCTTTTACTTCACTTACCGTCATTCCCGTAATACCGATTTCGGCTAGGGCGTCTTTTACATCTTCTAGTTTAAATGGTTTGATAACCGCTTCGATTTTTTTCATTAATAAGCTCCAACGATATTTGAGGCAATTGTAACCTTATTTAATTAATTTATCAAATGAGAGAGATTTTTAGACTTTAAGGCACGGTTGGATATAATCAGTCATATTATCTTCACTTTTGGGGACCGCATGAACGATCTGCTAGACAACAGCGAAATAAATGACATTAATATAGAAGACACTCTTAAGAGCAGTTATCTCGATTACTCTATGAGCGTTATCATCGGACGAGCACTTCCGGATGTACGTGACGGTCTCAAACCGGTTCACCGTCGTATCCTTTATGCTATGGACAAACTGAGCCTCTCAGCGGGTGCCAAATATAAAAAATCAGCCCGTATCGTCGGGGATGTTATCGGTCAGTACCACCCTCACGGTGATACCTCGGTTTACGATGCATTGGTTCGTATGGCACAACCTTTTGCTATGCGCGCACCGCTTGTAGACGGACAAGGAAACTTCGGTTCAGTCGATGGAGACAGCGCAGCTGCCATGCGTTATACCGAAGCGAGAATGACCCGTTATGCGGGAGAACTCCTTAAAGATCTTGAAAAAGATACCGTTGATATGATCGAGAACTACGATGGCACTACTTTCGAGCCCGAAGTTCTTCCGACACGTGTCCCGAACCTTATTATTAACGGTTCAAGCGGTATTGCCGTCGGTATGGCGACCAATATCCCTCCTCATAATCCGAATGAAGTTCTCAATGCGCTTGTCTATCTTATGGACAATCCTAACGCCTCTCTCATTGATATTATGCAGTTTATCAAAGCTCCCGATTTTCCTACCGGTGGAACCATCTACGGTAAAAAAGGGATTTTAGACGCGTATGAGACCGGTCGCGGTCGTATCCGTATTCGCGCCAAAACCCATATCGAGAAAAAAGCGAACAAAGACGTTATCGTTATTGATGAGTTGCCGTATCAAGTCAATAAAGCCCGTTTGATCGAAAGCATTGCCGATTTGGTTAAAGACAAATTTATCGAAGGTATCTCTGAGATACGCGATGAGTCAGACCGTGAGGGTATCCGCGTCGTTATCGAGCTTAAACGCGATGCGATGAGCGAGATCGTCCTCAACAACCTTTACAAATCAACCAACATGGAAACGACTTTCGGAATCATTATGCTCTCGGTCTTTAATCAAGAGCCTCGTGTATTCACCCTTCTTGAGATGTTGGGTCACTTTATCAACCACCGTAAAACGGTTATTATCCGCCGTACTATTTTCGATCTTGAAAAAGCAAAAGCACGTGCCCATATCTTGGAAGGTTTGAAAAAAGCACTCGATCATATCGAAGCAATTATCAAACTTATCCGTGCAAGTAACGACGGCGAAGCGGCGAAAAACGGCCTAATCTCCGAGTTCGGTTTTTCTCCGATCCAAGCTCAAGCTATTTTGGATATGCGTCTCCAACGTCTTACCGGTTTAGAGCGTGACAAAATCGAGAATGAGCTCAAAGAGATTTTGGCACACATCGACTATCTTGAAAGCATTCTCCGTAGCGAAGAAGTTCTCAAAGATATCATCAAAGGGGAGTTCGTCGAACTCGTTGAACAGTTCAATATTCCTCGTGTAACCGATATCGAAGACAATTACGATGACATCAATATCGAAGATTTGATCCCGAACGAGCCGATGGTTGTCACCATCTCGCATCGCGGATATATCAAACGTGTACCGTTGGTAGCGTATGAGAAACAAATCCGAGGCGGAAAAGGGAAAATTGCCGTAACCACTTACGATGATGACTTTATCGAAAAATTCTATACTTGCAATACCCATGATACGTTGATGTTCGTAACAGACCGCGGACAGCTCCACTGGCTCAAAGTGTACAAAATCCCTGAGGGGTCACGTACGGCCAAAGGTAAAGCGGTCGTCAATCTCATCAACCTCGAAGCCGATGAGAAAATCCGCTCGATTATCCCGACAACCGATTTCAGTGAAACAAAATCACTTGTATTCTTTACCCAAAACGGTGTCGTCAAACGTACCGCATTGAATGAATTCTCAAATATCCGTAGCAACGGTGTCCGTGCGATTGTTCTGGATGACGATGACGCATTGATCACTGCACACATTGCGACCGAAGAGACAAAATATCTCTTTATCGTCACCAAATACGCGCAATGTATCAAATTCGAAATCGAAAAAACTCGTGATCAGGGACGTAGTACCCGTGGTGTCCGCGGTATCAAGTTCAAAATAGAGGGTGATGTCGTCGTCGATGCCAATATCATCAAGTCCGATGAAGAAGAGATCCTCATGGTCAGTGAAAAAGGGATCGGAAAACGTACTACGGCAGAAGAATATCGCCTCACTAACCGTGCAGGAACCGGTGTTATCGCGATGAAACTTAACGCGAAAACCGGAACTACCGTGGTAGGTTGTCTTATGGTCGATGAGACAATGGACATGATGGCACTTACCAAAGCGGGTAAAATGATCCGTGTCGATATGCAAACGATTGCTAAATCAGGTCGTAATACCAGCGGCGTCTACATTATCAAAGGGGATGATGTTGCGAGCATCTCCCGTTGTCCGAAAAAAGAGGATGATGAAGACGAAAATGAAGAGGGCGAAGGAAGCGAACCGACAACATTAGAGTTGGAATAGTATTTGCTCTATTTGGGTAATTATTCCAAACTTACCCGAAGGAACCCGAATGCGAATCTCTGCTCTTCTTGCACTGCTTCTCGCTGTTCCCGCACTTCATGCGGGATTTTTTAACAGTGATGACTCTTCCGAAACAAAAGTAAAATGTGTCTACAGCGGCACTGACGGTCATTGTGTTGAACCGATTTTAAAATCTCAAAATGAACTTATCATTACCGTTATCGGGCAAGGTGTCGCCCCTTCCGTTACCGCTTCACCTGCACAAGCATACGCACTCGCTAAACGTGCCGCTATGGTAGATGGGTATCGTCTTATCGCTGAGAGGGTTAAAGGGGTTCAAGTTGAAGGGCAAGACACCATCAAAAATATGATGATGCAGCAATCAACTACCCGTACATCCGTTGAAGCGCTCGTACGCGGTGCTAATGTCATGAATACTACATTTAAAGAGGGTCTGTGCGAAGTCGAAATGGAAATTTCCCTTTCCTATTCACGAGTTTTACGCTAATCACGACTCTTTGCGTTGGAGCCGATAACTACTATATAGGGTATCGGTTTACCGCCAAGAATACCCAAGCCATCAATGAAACCTTATCGATTTCCAAAGCTATGCAACCGTGTACCTTTCATATAAATTCTCCATTAATTATTTTCAAACGCAATCTTGATGAAACACTGGAAAGCGTACTCAAACGCGAGCAGACACAATTTTTAGAGTTTGCCGCAACCGGTGAGCTCCGTGTAAAAAGCAATGATACGTTTAGCGCTTCCCAATCACAAACCCTTAATTCCCTTACCATCCCGACACGGTGTTATGCAGTCGAGTTTAATGATGAGTCTGTTACAATAACCGCAACTAAATAACGGGTGGTTTTTTTATGAAAATTGCGATTGTTGAAGATGATATCAATATGCGTAAATCGCTAGAGATCGCGATGAGCGACTATGATAAATATGAGATTCATACCTTCAAAAATGCCCGTGACGCCCTCAAAAAACTCGATGATACCTTTGAACTCGTCATCAGTGATATTAATATGCCGGGGATGGACGGTATCGAGTTTGTCAAAGCACTGGGTGGAAAGTTCGAAGTGATTATTATCACCGGAAATGCCACCCTCGCCCGTGCCATCGAATCGATTCAGCTCGGGGTGAAAGATTTCCTCCTCAAACCGTTCGAAATTGAGACCTTGGTGACCGCTATCGAGAGAACGGCAACAGTTGCTAAAAAATCTCAAAAAACGCTCTCTCAAGAACCTGCACGAGGTGAAAACTTTTTAGGTTCTTCCCCTGCCCTCGATCAACTCCTTAATCGTATTGCCAAAGCCGCCGTTACGGATGCTAGCATGATGCTTTTAGGGGAAAGCGGCGTCGGTAAAGAGCTATTCGCCCGCCATATCCATGAGAGTTCCTCGCGCTCATCCAAACCCTTTATCGCTATCAATATGGCAGCTATCCCTGACAACCTTATAGAGAGCGAACTGTTCGGTTTCGAAAAAGGGGCGTTCACCGATGCGACCGAAGCCAAAACGGGACAATTTGAACTCGCAGAGGGGGGAACGCTCTTTTTGGATGAAATAGCCGAAATGCCCTATAGCCTCCAAGCCAAACTCCTACGGGTACTTCAAGAGCGAGAAATCCGCCGCTTGGGAGGCTCAAAAAACACCAAAATAGACGTGCGGATCATTTGTGCCACCAATGCCGATTTGCATACTAAAATCACCGAAGGCAAATTTCGAGAAGATCTCTATTATCGCCTCAACACCATCCCCCTCAATATCCCGCCGCTGCGTGAACGCAGAGAAGAGATCCTCTCGATAGCCGAAGCGGCATTGGAGCGTTATTGCACGCAGTACAGCTATGAGACCAAAGCCTTTACCACATCTGCACGTAACGCATTAATGAACTACAACTGGCCGGGAAATATTCGTGAACTCATCTCCGTCGTCGAGCGTTCGGCGATTTTAAGTGACGGAGAGGTTATAGACACCGAAGACCTCTTTTTGGAAGCGCGTGGATTAGGTCGAATATAAGTCCGTATTCGATATAATCGCGAAAAAATATTCACGGGTGATCCCATTCATCCCCAAGGAAAGACTCCTATGAAACTTTATAACGTTGCGATTGTCGGTGCCAGCGGTGCCGTCGGAGAAGAAATTTTACGCATTTTCGAAGAGATCGATTTTCCATTAGCCAAACTTGTCCCGATGGCAAGTGCACGAAGTGCAGGAAATGGGATTACTTTCAATGGTAAAGAACTCATAATCAAAGAGTTGACCCCAACCGTATTTGCCGAAGAAGAGATCGAAATCGCCCTCTTTAGTGCCGGTGGAAGCGTATCAGCAGAATTTGCCCCTTACGCCGCAGAAGCGGGAGCTGTTGTCATCGATAACACCAGCCATTTTCGTATGTATGAAGACGTCCCTCTCGTCGTTCCTGAAGTGAATCCTGAAGACATCGCTCAATGGCGTAACCGCGGTATCATTGCCAACCCTAACTGCTCTACCATCCAAATGGTTCAAGCCCTTAAACCGCTCGACGATGCCTATGATTTACAGCGTATCGATGTCAGTACCTACCAAGCGACTTCGGGTGCGGGTAAAACGGGAATGGAAGAGCTTGTGGAGCAGATGCAAGCCTTTTTCGCGTTCAAACTCGATGATATGGAACCGAAAAAATTCGCTCACCGTATCGCACTGAACGCTATTCCTCAAATCGATTCCTTCACGGATAACGGCTACACCAAAGAAGAGCTCAAAATGGTGAACGAGACCCAAAAAATTATGCACAAAGATATCGAAGTGAGTGCAACCTGTGTCCGTATCCCGACACTTCGCGGTCATGCGGAAACCCTTACCCTCACGTTTGACGGTGCGGTGGATGCTAATGAGGCGCGCGAACTTTTGAGCAAAGCGCCGAATATCATCGTTTTGGATACTCCAAGCGAGAGCATCTATCCGATGCCGTCACTTTGTATGGATCAAAATGAGACATTTGTAGGACGTATCCGCAATGATATTTTCCGTGACAATGTTCTTCATATGTGGGTTGTTGCCGATAATCTTCGTGTAGGAGCTGCGACTAATGCCGTACGAATCGCCCAAAAATGGGTAGAGATGCAAGGAGAATAATATGAGTTTCATTGAAACATTGTTTGAAAAAGGACTTTGGAGTTCACGTTTCATCATCATCCTAGCCGTAGTGTTTGGGTTATTGGGGGCAATTGTGCTATTTGCTATTGCCAGTTTTGATATTTATTACACAACGTCCTATGTCATTAATACCTATGTTACCCATGCACACCCAGAGGGGTTCCATGAAAAAGTGGTCGGCGGTATCATCGGTGCGGTTGACTTGTACCTTATCGGTGTCGTTATGATCATCTTCTCATTCGGTTTGTATGAGCTCTTTATCTCCGATATCGATCCGGCAAAAGATGAGCACGGCAAAGAGAACCAACTGCTTGCCGTCCATTCACTCGATCAACTCAAAGATAAAATTTCAAAAGTCATTGTGATGGTTTTGGTCGTCGGCTTTTTCCAAAAAGTGGGACATACCGCATTTAGCGGAGCATTAGAATTACTCTATCTTGCTCTCTCCATCACAGCCGTTGCCGTCGGTCTTTATTTTCTTAGCAAAGTAGGTCACCATGAGTAAAATTTTCGTTGATGCGTGTTTCGGCAAAGAGACCCCTTACACCCCAGTGTGGATGATGCGCCAAGCGGGACGCTATCTCCCTGAGTACATGGAAGTGCGTAAACGTGCCGGAAATTTCCTCAACCTTTGCCATGCTCCCGATATGGCGGCGGAAGTAACGATCCAGCCTGTAGATTTGGTAGGTGTTGATGCGGCCATTTTGTTCAGCGATATCTTGGTCGTTCCGAATGAGATGGGGATGAAACTCGACTTCATCAAAGGGGAAGGTCCCGTTTTCGAAAAACCGATCTCAAGCGAAGAGGATTTAGACGCTCTTGTCGGCGGTGAGGAAGCGGCATCAAAACTCACCTATGTGTATGAAACGATCAAGATCTTACGTGCACAGCTCGATGCACGCGGTGACAACAAAGCCCTTATCGGCTTCACCGGTGCACCGTGGACCCTCGCAACCTATATGATCGAGGGGCAAGGGACCAAAACCTACAACATCTGTAAAAAGATGATGTATTCAAATCCTGAGCTTCTCCATAAAATCCTCCGTAAAGTGACCGATGTCGTCAAACTTTATATGGAAAAACAGATCCAATCGGGGATCGACGTCGTCCAAATCTTCGACAGTTGGGCAGCGGCAATCGAGCCGAGCCGATACGATGAGTTCTCATGGAGCTACATGGTGGAAATCGCCGAGTATCTCAAAGAGAAATACCCACACGTCCCTGTTATCATGTTCCCGAAAGGGATCCCAGCCTTTTTGGATAAAGTCTACGGAAATTTCGATGTTTTCGGTGTCGACTGGAGTACCCCTATGGCCTTGGCGAAAGAGAAATTGGGGGATCATTACGTCCTTCAAGGGAACATGGAACCGTGCCGTTTGTACTCAAAAGAGCAAACTACGGCGTGTGTCGAAGCAATCCAAGAGATCATGGGCGGACAACGTCATATTTTCAATCTCGGACATGGAATCCTTCCCGATGTTCCGGTTGAAAATGCCCAACACTTCGTTCGCGAATGCCAAAGAGTAAGTAAAAAATAATGTCTTCCATCTTCGGTCCCGTTCACTCGCGGCGTTTCGGTACATCGCTCGGGATCGATCTTTCCAGTTCCGGAAAACAATGCAATTTTGACTGTCTCTACTGTGAGCTCGCCCCTGCGCCCGCAATAGCACACCAACACACCGTTACTCCCAAAGAGAGCATACTCACCGATTTACAAAATTCCCTCTCAAAACACCCCTCTATTGATGTTATAACTATCACCGCAAACGGTGAACCGACGATGTATCCTCAGTTAAGTGCCCTTGTAGATGATATTGATACAATCAAAGGTGATATTCAAACGCTTATCCTCTCCAACAGTGCTTGCTTGGGGGAGCCTGAGGTGTTCACTACCCTGTTGAAATTTGACCAAGTCAAACTTTCACTCGATGCGGCCACCCCAGAAACCTTTAAAAAAATAGATCGTCCGGCCGAGGGAATTACTATCGGCAGTATCATCGACAATATCACCCGATTTTCACATGAATTTGAGGGAAAATTGTTTTTAGAGATATTGTTTGTCAAAGGGGTTAATGATTCACTAAGCGAGGTAGAAGCGCTTGAGCGTGCCCTGCTCCCAATCTCTTGTGATCGTATCGATATCGGTACCATTGACCGACCTCCTGCTTATCCCGTACAGGGGTTGAGCTTTGAGGAGCTCTATCTCCTCTCTTGCCGTTTTGATCCTGAGCTGCCGATCCATATCGTATCCCGTACTCATGCCGCCGCAACCCCAAGCAGTTACAGCGATGAGGAGATTCTTACTACCCTTGATAAACGCCCGCTAACGATGGATGATATCGATGCCCTTTTCGACAGTGAGTCAAAACAACGATTTGCAAATCTCCTAAATCAAGGCAAGATTGCTCAAATTGAACGTTCAAACGTAAACTTTTTCTCCCCTGCCGAAAATATTCACAGGAAACGCTCTAAATAACCCCGTTTTTATTGACAATCAACGTAACATAGCGTATAATTGCGCCCTCATAAACATTCCGGATTAGCTCAGCGGTAGAGTAGGTGACTGTTAATCACTTGGTCGCTGGTTCGAATCCAGCATTCGGAGCCACTTATGATACTTTTTCAATTTTTACGTTCCGGATTAGCTCAGCGGTAGAGTAGGTGACTGTTAATCACTTGGTCGCTGGTTCGAATCCAGCATTCGGAGCCACCCCCATTACCTTCTATAACTAATATTCAAAATATATTTAACTCTCACCTTTTCAGATATTAGATGTATATTATTTAATCACGCCATTACACTCATTATAAAGTATAATTTACTCACGTTAATCGCAAAAGGTGTTTTTGATGAGTGATATGACAATTAAGTCCAAGTTGATTTTTGGTTTTGGTGCATTAGTTGCCGTATTTTTACTCTTTTCTGCCTATCAAGGGCTAAAGATCGATACGCTTGGGAACTTACAACACGACAGTGCTTCAAGAGGCAGTGATGCCGTCAAAGTAACTGAAATGGTTTCGGATTTAGGCGATTTATATGCTATATCTGCGGATATGATCATCAACGGCTATACCCAAGAGGCAAAAAAAGATTTTGATGCCTTAAAAACGGAAATACTTGACGATATTAAAGTTTTAGAAAAAATAGTTGATTCCGAAGAAGAAAAAGCATTATTGAACCAATACAAGGGACAAGTTGAGAGCTACACCCGTATTATTGAAAATGATCTCATTCAGCAATTACACTCCAACGATTCAAACATAAATCCTGAAATACGAAATATTGACGGGAAAATAGATGTTCAAAGAAACTCTGCGATAGAAACGTTATCCAAAATGAGAGATTCTATCGAATCCGAAATGAATGAAAGTGATAAAGAGTTCGGTTCAACGCAAAGTTCTGTCTTTATAACAACCATAACGGTCGGAATCATCCTGACACTCTTTGCAATTTTCATTGCAACGGGACTTCTAAATACAGTAATGCAGGGAATATCCAAACTGAATGACGGTCTGTTAAGCTTCTTCACCTATCTCAATAGAGAGAGTCAAAAAGCAGATTTGATTGCAATCGATACCAAAGATGAATTTGGAAAAATGGCAGGTATGATCAATCAAAATATCCTGAAAACACAAAATTTGATACAAGAAGATCAGGCCGTTATCGATGATGTCAAAAGAGTCGTTAATGAAGTTAAAAATGGAAAATTAAACCAACGGATTACCCAAGAAACTCAAAATGAGAGCTTACGAGAGCTCAAAAATAATTTTAATGAAATGTTGGAAACCACTAGTAAAAATGTGTGTGAAGATATCAATAAAATCACACGGGTGCTCAATAATTTTGCGAAATTAGACTTCACCGATAGAATTGAAAATGATTCAGGAACGGTTGCGCAAGGTGTAAACAATATTGCTAATGTTATTAATATAATGCTCGTAGAAAATAAAACTAACGGGCTTACGCTGGATAAAAGTTCAAGTATTTTACTCACCAATGTTGATAAACTTAATCAAAGTTCTATCGAATCTGCAGCCGCGCTTGAGCAGACATCGGCTTCCATGGAGCTTATGAGTACAACGATAAATGCAACTGCCGAAAAAACAAAAGAGGTGGTACAGCAATCATCAGAGATAAAATCGGTTATCAGCATCATAAGCGATATAGCGGATCAAACCAATCTACTAGCACTTAATGCAGCCATAGAAGCGGCACGTGCAGGTGAACATGGACGCGGATTTGCGGTGGTAGCGGATGAAGTACGAAAACTAGCGGAGAGAACACAAAAAAGTCTCGGTGATATTAATGCGAATGTGAATATTTTAGCGCAGTCAATTGCCGATATCGGAGATGCTATTTCAGAGCAAAGCCATAGTGTTTCTGAAATCAATAAAGCTATATTTTTAGTGAGCGGTGCAGTGAAAGGTAATACGGAAATTGCGGATCAAACACATAAAATATCAATCGATATCGACAAAATAGCCAAATTAGTTGTGAGTGATGCAGACAGTAAACAATTTATCGGTAAAGAGGAATGTAGTAGCAAATTATAAAAGGGAGACCTACCCTTTTATTTTATTGGTCTCCGCATCATAATGGTCACATCGGTAATTTCTAAACCCCTCAACCATACGGACGATATTTTTAATCGGTGTCGGATTAAATAAACGTCGAAGAAAATGATTATTGACACAATCTTCACAACGCTTTATGACGCAATGGATCGCATCGCTGACAACCAATATCGGCTGAGAGGGAGATATTTGTAAAATATACTCAACACACTCCTGACCGTTTTCAATTCCATGATCAACCACGACAACATCATAATCATCTTTTTGATATGCGATAAAAACTTCACCCAATGTGGATGCGATGTCAACAGTACACTTTTTAATGGAATCTTCTAAGAGCATTTTTCGGGTTTGAAGCTGAAATCCGGTTTGATCGATAATTAGTATTTTCATATCGATATTATTACGAAAGTCCCCTCAAAGTTGATTAAATCGGCCTATAATCTTTTTTGACTATAATTACACTATAAATGGTTCAGAACAGAGGAGTAGCATGAAAGGGATTATCTTAGCGGGCGGAAGCGGAACACGTCTTTACCCGATTACGAAAGGGGTCAGCAAACAACTTGTCCCTATCTATGATAAACCGATGATCTACTATCCGCTCTCCGTACTTATGCTGGCAGGTATTACCGAAGTTCTTATCATCTCTACCCCTAATGATCTTCCCCGTTTTGAAGAACTTTTAGGAGACGGAAGCGATATCGGAATGCACTTTGAATACTGCATTCAGCCCTCACCTGACGGGCTAGCCCAAGCCTTTATCCTCGGTGCTGATTTTATCGGTGACGATGATGTATGTCTGGTTCTCGGCGATAATATTTTTCATGGCCACGGTCTCACTGAAATGCTAGCTCAATCGGTCAGAAACGTCACGGAAGATAAAAAAGCAACGGTATTCGGGTACTGGGTCAAAGACCCTGAACGTTACGGTGTTGCTGAGTTTGATTCAAACGGTAATGTCCTCTCCATCGAAGAAAAACCTTCCAAACCTAAAAGCTCCTATGCCGTTGTCGGTCTGTACTTTTATCCGAACAGTGTCGTCGAAATCGCCAAAAATGTTCACCCTAGTGATCGGGGGGAATTAGAAATAACGACCGTCAATCAAACGTATTTGGCACAAAATGCCCTAAAGGTAGAGCTAATGGGACGCGGTTACGCATGGCTCGATACCGGAACCCATGAGTCGTTGCTCGAAGCCAGTATGTTTATCCAAACTATCGAAAACCGCCAAGGGCTAAAAGTCGCCTGTATCGAAGAGATCGCTTATGAAATGGGTTATATTACAAAAGAAAAACTATTGGAACTAGCACTTCCTTTGAGTAAAAACCAGTACGGTCAATATCTGATCCGCAGGGCCAACGAAGGAAAAACCCTCGTATGACGTTTACACGTACTAAAATACCTGATGTCGTAATTATTGATCCGAAAGTCCACGGGGATACACGCGGCTATTTTGTCGAAACGTTTCGCGCCGATAAGCTAGAAGCCTTTTTGGGATTTAACGTCCCTTTTTGCCAAGATAACGAATCTTCCAGCAGTTATGGGGTATTACGCGGTTTGCATTATCAGCTCCCGCCTCATGCACAAAGCAAACTGGTTCGCGTCATAGCGGGAGAAGTACTGGATGTCGCTGTCGATATTCGGAAAGGTTCACAGACCTTCGGTCAACATGTCGCCGTACATCTTAGCGGCGAAAACAAGCGCCAACTCTTTATCCCTCGCGGGTTTGCCCACGGATTTGTCGTCCTCTCTGAAACTTGCACATTTGCCTATAAAGTAGACAACTACTACAGCATCGAATGCGATCGCGGAATTGCTTTTAATGATCCGGCTTTGAAAATTGACTGGATTCTCCCCAATGAAAAGCTTCAGCTCTCCGCCAAAGATACTGTACAACCCCTCTTTAACGATGGCGATCATTTCGATTTTAGCGAGAGATTATATGTCTAACATTCTCATAACGGGGGCTAATGGACAGTTAGGCTCAGAGATTAGAGCATTAAGTGTTCTGTATCCTCAACACGAATTTACCTTTACCGATAGAAGGACACTTGATCTTAGCAATTTGTGCAAAATGGAAAATTTTTTTGACGATAAAACTTTTGATGGGATCATTAACTGTGCCGCCTACACTGCTGTGGACAAAGCCGAAAGTGAAAAAGAGCTTGCCGATACGATTAACCATCGCTTCGTCTCACTGCTTGCCAAAATCGCTAAGCGGAATCATAGTACCCTTATCCATATCTCGAGTGATTATGTCTTTAACGGACAAAATCATCGTCCTTATATCGAATCTGACCCTACCGACCCGCAAGGGGCCTATGGACGAACCAAATGTGACGGCGAAAATGCGATCCTCTCTGTAGCACCTTCGAATGCCGTCATTATTCGAACATCTTGGGTTTATTCCTCTTTCGGCAACAATTTTCTCAAAACTATGCTCCGGTTAGGGAAAGAACGGGATGATCTCGGTGTCATTTTCGATCAAGTAGGAACTCCAACTTATGCACGGGATTTGGCACAGACTATTTTAGAAATTCTCCCCCGTATCAAGAATGGATCACCCCAAATCTATCACTACTCTAATGAGGGCGTTGCCAGCTGGTACGATTTTGCTCAGACGATATTTGAACTCTCCACTATAGAGTGTCAGGTAAATCCGATCACAACCGATCAGTATCCGACCCCCGCCAAACGTCCCCATTACAGCTTGCTCAACAAAGCAAAAATCAAAACCGACTTCGAGATTACCATCCCGTATTGGAGAGATTCCCTTAAAGAGTGTTTGATTACATTAGGAGAAAAACAATGAAAACTATTCTCGTCACCGGATGTGCCGGATTTATCGGGAGTAACTTTGTCCCTTATTTTTTAAACAAATACCCTGATAATCGTTTGATCAATCTCGATCTCCTTACCTATGCAGGGGATATGAACAATCTCTCCGATGCAGTGCAAAATGATCGTCATATTTTTGTACAAGGGGATATTTGTGACCGTTCCCTCGTTGAATCACTTTTTAAAGAATACGATATTCACGGTGTTATCCATTTTGCCGCAGAGAGCCATGTCGATAACAGTATAAAAAATCCGGGGGTATTTGTCCAGACCAACGTCAACGGCACTTTTACCCTCATCGACGTAGCCTATAAACATTGGATGGAGAAACCGTTTGTTTATCAATCAGGATACGAGGAGTGCCGTTTTCACCATATCAGTACCGATGAAGTGTACGGAACCCTCGGAGAGAGCGGTCTGTTTACCGAAGAGACCTCCTACGCCCCTAACAGCCCCTACAGCGCTTCAAAAGCGGGAAGCGATATGATTGTTCGTAGCTATCACCACACCTACGGGATGAATACGGTTATCACCAACTGCTCCAACAACTACGGTCCGAAACAGCATGATGAAAAACTGATCCCGACCATCATCCGAAAAGCCCTCTCAGGTGAAAATATTCCCATCTATGGAGACGGCAAAAATATCCGTGACTGGCTCTATGTCCTCGATCACTGCAAAGGAATCGATCTCGTCTATCATACCGGACGAAGCGGCGAAGTGTATAACATCGGCGGACGCAACGAACGAAACAATAATCAAATTGCCGAACGTATCTGTAGCTTGATCGATGAGATGAAGCCCCATCCCGACGGCAAAAGCTACCGCGACCAGATCACGTACGTCGAAGATCGAGCAGGACATGATCGCCGCTATGCTATCGACGCAACAAAAATCGAAACGGAACTCGGGTGGAGTGCCGAAGAGACTTTTGATACGGGAATCGTGAAAACGATAGAGTGGTATTTGAAAAAATACACCGACCGATAGGGTCAATGATATGAAATATCCCACTTCAACACTCATTATCTCTGTCTACAAAGATACAGAAGCCTTGAATCTGATTCTTGAATGTGTCGATCAGCAAACGGTTAAACCCACTGAAGTCATTATTTCAGAAGATGGCGACAATCCAGACATGGCATCTTTTATCCTTCACGCGAAAGTTAAATTTCCAAATTTAAACGTAATTCATCTCACTCAAGAAGATATAGGCTGGAGGAAAAATAGAGCATTAAATCGTGCTGTAGTTGCGGCAAAGAATGAGTATCTTATTTTTATTGATGGTGATTGTTTACCCTATAATACATTTATTGAAAATCACCTATTGTTATCTCAAAAAAATACCATTTTAGCCGGAAGACGAATAGAGTTTAATGAATCATTATCAGATGAAATCAGACGAAAAACTATTCATTTTCATGATTTAATAAATCATTATTTCAGAAATTTGCCAACTCTACTAAAATTTAAAACCCGACATCTTGAAGAGATGTTTTATATAAATGCAAAAAATCCATTATCAAAATTACTTCGCAGAAAGGTAAAGTTTCTTTTAGGCTGTAATTGGTCGTGTTTTAAAAATGACTTATTAAAAATCAATGGTTTTGATGAAAATTTTACAGGTCCGACATACGGTGAAGATACAGATGTAGCAATGCGTTTTAAAGGGATCGGTGTAGCACTCAGATCTTGTAGATACAGCGCAAATTTGGTTCATTTGTATCATAAAAAGAATTTCAACCAAGAGCAAGCACATATCAATTATATCATTCATCATAAAAGTGTAGACGATAAGCAATATATTTGTTTAAACGGGATAAAGAAAATAACTCTTAAGGGCTAACAGAGGTTCTCTCATAGCTATTGAAGAAGGTTCCAATACACCATTTGATATAATTAAGATTATAGAATGGAACTTAACTAAATATCATCAATTAAAGGTTTAACATATGCATATTTTAGTGACGGGTGGAGCCGGTTATATCGGTAGTCACGTTGTTAAACAACTCCTTGAAAAAACCAGCCATGACGTAACTATTATCGACAATCTCTCTACCGGACATCAGACAACACTTGACACGTTAGAGCAAATAGCTCTCACGTCCAAAAATGGGGATCTTCGCTTTTACCGTACCGATTTATCAAATTTTGCCGAAATTGAAAAAATATTTTTGACCAACCGATTTGATGCGGTAATGCACTTTGCCGCTTCCATTGTCGTCCCTGAATCAGTCATAAATCCTCTTAAATACTATATGAATAACACCGTAAACACTACCAATCTTATAAGAGTCTGCAATGAATACGGGGTACAAAAATTCATATTTTCCTCCACTGCCGCCGTTTATGGAGAACCTTCCGAAGTTCCGGTACGAGAGACAACACAAACCCATCCGATTAACCCTTACGGAATGAGCAAGCTCATGAGTGAGCATATATTACAAGATACCGCGGCAGCCAAATCTGATTTTAGTTTTGTTATTTTACGCTACTTCAATGTCGCCGGAGCCGATATAAATAATCGAATCGGCCAAAGCTTTCCCAATGCTACCCATTTGATTAAAGTCGCTGCACAAACGGCTTTGGCACAACGAGAAAAAATCTCCGTATTCGGAACCGATTACGATACGCCTGATGGTACATGTATTCGCGATTATATCCATGTTGATGATCTCGCTTCCGCTCATCTCAGGGCTCTTGAATACCTATCTGAGGGAAATAAAAGCGATATTTTTAATTGCGGCTACGGTCACGGGTTTAGCGTTTATGAGGTTATTGAAACGATGAAAAAAATCAGTGATATCGATTTCACGGTAGAGACTTCTCCACGCCGATCAGGTGACCCTGCCCTTCTAATTTCAGATAACACAAAAATCAAAAATACTCTTGGCTGGGAAGCTTACTATGATGATTTGGCTCTGATTTGTAAAACAGCCCTCGATTGGGAGAAAAACGTATGACCAATATTATTTTATGCGGGGGATCAGGAACGAGGTTATGGCCTATCAGCCGTACTCTAATGCCCAAACAGTTCGTTAAACTTTTTGAGAACAAATCGCTCTTTCAACTCACTGTTGAGCGCAATAGTGCCGTATGTGATCAACAGCTCATCGTCTCTAATTCTGAACAATATTTTCTCGCTTTTAATCAACTTGAGGAGATTAATCAGGCGAATAATAGGTATATCCTTGAACCCGTAGGACGCAATACCGCCCCCGCCATTGCATTGGCGTGTATGTCCCTCGATCCTGACGAAATCGTCCTTGTAACCCCATCCGATCATCTTATCAAAGATCAGCACGCTTATGTACATGTGATCACCCAAGCAGCCAAGTTGGCATCAGACGATTATTTAGTGACATTCGGTATTACCCCGACATTCCCTGAAACTGGATTTGGATACATCGAAGCCTCTGGTGAGGATGTTAAAGCTTTCCATGAAAAACCGGATCTCAAAACAGCAGAACTTTACGTAAATTCCGGAAATTATTATTGGAATAGCGGGATGTTCTGTTTCAGGGCAGGTCTCTTTTTGGATGAGTTACAAAAATGGAGTCCTGCTATTTTTGATGCATCCGCTCAAGCGTACACCAATGCAGCGCATGGAGAAATGATCAAAATTTCTTACGAAGATATGAACGCCATTCCGGATAAGAGTATCGATTACGCCGTTATGGAAAAAAGCACTCGCGTCAAAGTGATCCCCTCATCGATCGGGTGGAGCGACGTGGGGAGTTTTGATGCCCTTAGCGATGTAATGCCGAATGATGCGAATAACAATTTTATCCTCTCGAACAAACCGGTCAATCTTATCGATGTCAAAGACCTCATTATTATCGATACCGAAGATGCCCTTTTAATCAGTCATAAAGGCTCATCCCAAAAAGTCAAAGAGGTTGTTCAACACTACAAACAAACCAATCCTGAACTCACCCATATCCACCGAACGGCGCATCGTCCGTGGGGAACATATACCGTTCTTGAAGATACCCCGGGATATAAGATTAAACGTATTATGGTAAAATCGGGAAAACGACTCAGTCTCCAAAAACATTTTCACCGTAACGAACATTGGATTGTCCTCAGCGGTACTGCTACCGTTACCGTAGGGGAAAAAACTTTTTCCGTCCACCCCAATGAATCCACCTATATCAAAGCCGGAGAAGTCCATCGCTTAGCAAATTTGGGTAAAATACCCCTAACCATTATCGAAACGCAAGTAGGTGAATACACCGGTGAAGATGATATTGTAAGAATTGAAGATGATTTTAAAAGAGAAGAAAACCAATGAATAATCCAAAAATAGCTCTTATTACAGGTATCACAGGACAAGACGGCAGCTATTTGGCCGAATTTTTGCTCAAAAAAGGGTACATCGTTCACGGTATCAAACGCCGAACATCTCTTTTTAATACCGACCGTATCGATCATCTTTACCAAGACCCTCATGTCGATAACCGAAATTTATTTTTGCATTACGGTGATATGACAGACAGTATGAATCTTACCCGTATCATCCAAGAAGTGCAGCCCGATGAGATCTATAATCTCGCCGCTATGAGTCATGTTCACGTCAGCTTTGAGACACCTGAATACGTTGCTAATGCTGATGGAACAGGAACTCTCCGCATCCTCGAAGCGGTTAAACTGTTAGGACTCAGCCAAAAAACAAAAATCTATCAGGCATCTACGTCAGAGCTTTACGGTAAAGTGCAAGAGACTCCCCAATCTGAGACCACCCCTTTCTATCCCCGTTCACCGTATGCCGTAGCTAAAATGTACGCCTACTGGATCACTGTCAACTACCGTGAAGCGTACGGGATGTTCGCCTGTAACGGAATCCTGTTTAATCACGAGTCTCCCGTGCGCGGAGAGACATTCGTCACCCGTAAAATCACCCGTGCCGCATCCAAAATCGCATTAGGGCTTCAGGATAAGCTTTATCTGGGGAACCTCGATGCCAAACGTGACTGGGGACATGCCAAAGATTACGTTCGGATGATGTGGATGATCCTTCAGGCCGAAGAGGCTGAAGACTGGGTAATCGCGACAGGTACGACAACGACCGTCCGTGATTTTGTCCGAATGTCATTTGAATATGCAGGAATCACTTTAGAGTTTCGCGGAGAGGGAGTGGATGAAAAAGGATATATCGTGTCATGCACCCATCCTGATTACCAAGTCGAAATCGGTAAAGAGGTCGTAGCGGTAGACCCTCGCTATTTCCGACCGACCGAAGTCGATCTTCTCTTAGGTGACCCGACTAAAGCAGAACAAAAACTAGGATGGAAACGGGAGTACCAACTCCAAGAACTTGTCGATGATATGATGAAATCCGATCTCAAACTAATGACCAAAGACGTTTACCTCCAAGAGGGCGGCTATAAAACAATGAGCTATTACGAGTGATCATGGAACTAACGAGTAAAATTTACGTAGCCGGTCACCGTGGACTGGTTGGAAGCGCTATTATTAAAAATCTTGAATCCCGAGGGTATACCAACATTATCACTCGTACCCACAGTGAGCTTGACTTGACCAGCCAAAATGGGGTTTCAAGATTTTTTGAGAGTGAAAAACCGGAATACGTCTTTCTTGCGGCAGCAAAAGTGGGCGGTATTGTCGCCAACAACACCTATCGCGGCGATTTTATCTATGATAACCTGATGATACAAAACAATGTTATCCATCAGAGCTACGTTCATAATGTCAAAAAACTGATGTTTTTGGGAAGTACCTGTATTTATCCTAAAAATGCTCCCCAACCGATGAGGGAAGAGTATCTCCTTACTGACACTTTGGAATATACCAATGAGCCCTATGCTATTGCAAAAATCGCCGGCATTAAAATGTGCGAGAGCTACAACCTCCAATACGGCACTAACTTTATCAGTGTTATGCCGACGAATCTGTATGGTCCAAACGATAACTTTGATCTCGAAACGTCTCATGTATTACCCGCCCTTTTACGTAAAATACATGAGGCCAAACTAAGCGATGCCCCACGTGTCGAAATTTGGGGAAGCGGCAAACCGATGAGAGAGTTTCTCTGGTCAGAGGATATGGCAGACGCATGTGTATTCCTGATGGAAAAACGTGATTTCAAAGATACGTTTAGTACAAGCAGTGAAATTCGCAACACCCATATCAACATCGGTAGCGGTGTCGAAATCAGTATTCATGACCTAGCGTATCTTATTCGTGAGATTGTCGGTTATAACGGCGAGCTTTATTTCAATGCAACTAAACCCGATGGAACAATGCGTAAACTCACCGATGTGAACAAACTCCATTCACTTGGTTGGAAACATACGGTAGAATTACGCGACGGAATCACACAAATGTACCATTGGTATAAAACTCAACAAGGAACTTTTTAAATGTATCTATTCACCTCCGAAGTCGTCTCCCCCGGGCATCCCGATAAATGTGCCGATATCATTGCCGACAGTATCGTCGATCGTCTTATCATCGGTGATCCGAAAAGCCGTGTTGCAAGCGAAGTGTTTGTTGCAGGGAAACATGTCGTTATCGGAGGGGAAGTTACCTCTAATGTTCAGCTGAGTACCAAAGAGTATAAACATATCGCACTT
>NZ_JAUYFF010000008.1 GCF_030691015.1 Sulfuricurvum sp. | reverse complement strand
GCGGTGCGTTTAGCATCAACGTCCCTGGATCGGTCTTGGCGGCGAACAGTGCGATCAGCGCCAGCGTCACCACCACAACGGGTGATATCAACGGCGAAGCGAGCGCGACCGACAGTGCGACCTACAGCGTCGATACAAGTGCTCCAGTTATTACAGACCAAAGTTTCAACTATGCGGAAAATCAAACTGCAGGTGCAACTGTTGCTAACGTAGCAGCCAGTGATAATGTCGGAATTACTAGCTTTACCTTTACGGCGACAGGAACTAACACCTCCGCTGACGGTTTTTATCAAATCGATAACAGCGGACAAATCACTATAACTGCGGCGGGTGCTGCTTCTGTGGTAAACGACTTCGAACAAGGAACTAATAGCGGAAACTACGGTGTCACAGCGAAAGATGCGGTAGGAAACGTCACCGATGTGACGATTATATTAGGAGAAACTAACATTAATGAAGCTCCAAAATTTGGAACGTTTACTGCGTCTTCATCCGTTTCTGAAGAAGGACTTATCAACGGTATTGCTGATACGACAGGGACACCGAGTGACACAACGAATTCTACAATTGCAACAGGCACGTTTAATATTTCAGATATTGATAGCACTATTAGCTCTGTAGTGCTAGGAACTCCGTCGGCTGCATTGACATCGAATGGGTTAGAGGTAACATGGAGCGGTATTGATACGAATACTTTGATCGGTAGTACAACTGCCGGAGAGGTTATTCGCATTAATATTACCAATACGGGAGCGTATACGGTTACTCTGAGTGATACCATAGATCATGCAACGGTAGATGTTGAGGATATTAAATCATTCAACGTTAGTGTTACTGTGTCTGATGGTGCCCTAACAGCATCTGGAACTTTGAGTGTTACGATTGAGGATGATGCGCCGCGTGCAATTGCAGATACGGCATCAATAACAATCGCTACCGTTGGCACGACGGTGAATGGAAATGTTCTAACCAATGATTTGGGTGCTGATATGCCGGGCAAAGTAACCGGTATCGTCTATAACGGTACTACTTATGCGCTAGATAATAACGGTAATGCAACCATAACAACTGAGAATGGTTCCTTGAACATCAATCAAAATGGTGCATACACATACACGTCTTCGCTTTCTTCCTCTATCGGTGGAAGTGGTTTAGCTCCTGCATGGACAGGGACAGGATTGTATGCATTTAAAGAAAACCCAACAGGGGCAGAAAGCCATTATTTCACTTATGATACGGCGACATCAAGTTATATTAGACCACAAACGCTTGATTTGAGTGCTCCAAGTGGAACCATTGCGTATCAAATCAATGGATTAGGAGTTGCAGGGGGAACTGGAAATGCGGATTATATCAATGCCGATACCAATGAACCTGAGGTCTTAGTTGTTGATTTCGAACACGCTATTACTGATCTAACCTTGGGCATGTACAGCGGAACCAATCAACAAAGCGGTTCAGGTTCTAACGGTGAAGTTTATTGGGTTGCGTATGATAGTAATGGACACTATGTCGGAGAAGGCTTAACCAATGTATCATCAAAAGATTTCAGCGTAGCTGTCAATCCGGAAGGAACCTTCCAATACCTAGCTATTTTTTCACACGGTGCAGATAACGACGGCGTAAAATTTTCTCTAAAAAGTGCAACAGGAATCAGTTATGCTGAGGGCAATGATACTTTCACCTATCTTATGCAAGATGCGGATGGTGATACTGCAACGGGACAAATCGATGTGACGGCAACTTCCAGCGTCGATACGACCGCACCGGTGATAGCAAACCAAAGTTTCACCTATGCAGAAGGTCAAACTGCAGGTGCAACCGTTGCTAACGTAGCAGCCAGTGATAATGTCGGAATTACTAGCTTTACTTTTACGGCGACAGGAACTAACACCTCCGCGGATGGTTTTTATCAAATCGATAACAGCGGTGTCATCACTCTCACCACGGCGGGAGCGGCTTCAGCAGTGAACGACTTCGAACAAGGAATCAACAGCGGAAACTATGCTATCAACGCCAAAGATAGTGTTGGTAACATGACCACTGCGACGATTACGCTCAATGAGACAAATATTGATGAATCTCCAACCATTGTTTCTTCGTATACGTCACTTACTTCATCTCAAGAAAAAGTTGGGAGCGATTATGGAGACTTAATGTTACGTGATTTCCCTACGGTACACGAAGGGCAGACCCTGTCATCGGCTCAACAGATCGATGTTGGTGAGATAATCCTACAGACGACACAAGATATATCGGTTAAATTTATCTCAGAAGGTGCCGGATTTAAAAGCTCTTTCGGATGGTACACTATTGCAGAAGACGGAACCATTGGCAATATGCAAATTATTTGGGATAATGCATCCGCAACAGGAAGTGGAGGTTCATTGATTCCCAATGCCTCAACTGTCAATCTAGGTTCAATCACAGAAGGGACGAAGATAGGATTCTTTCTTATTGCAGATGGTTATACAGATGGTGTGAGAGCAGGTCAGACATTAAATGTTATAAATTCTTCTACAGGAAATTCGGCTACCATCTATGATCAAGAGACACCGAATCTATATGCAAACGGAACATTGGTCAATAATCAATCGACAGCAGATTTAGGACAGATTTACTTTTTAAGCTATTCTAATTTGAACCGTGACGATCGAGTTCATGCTATCGGCGGTAGAGGAAGTACTGATGGCATGTTAAAAATCGGATTCGAAGATTTGTATGGCGGTGGAGATCAGGATTTCGAAGACATTGTTTTTGAAATCAATCTGGGTACCGCGACGATGAAATCATTAGCATCAGGATGGTTAGGAGATGTCGTCATATCTGATCCGGATAGCGAAAATTTAACCAGTTCATCTGTAGCTATTACTACTAATTATCACACTGGTGATGCATTGAAACTTGATCCTATGTATTCGATTGACGGAAATGGAAATGTACTTCTTAACGGTATAGATACCGGTATTAATTCATCTGGATTCAATAGTATTACCGGAATCTTGAATTTCACAGGAACCGCATCGTTGAGTGTCTATTCTGAACTGCTCAGTTCGATTAGTTTCCAGACCGATTCAGGCATTAACGGTACCAGAGAGATTCAATTTAGCGGGATCGATGATCAAGGAAATGAGAGTAATTTTAATGTCATCGAGTACACGATAACTGCTCCGACCGGTTCTACCCTCAACGGCAGTAGCGGAAATGACACTATGAACGGAACAGAAGGTGATGACACGATATACGGTAACAATGGAAATGATACGCTTAATGGGGATAACGGAAATGATATTTTAGTCGGAGGCTCAGGATCAGATAAATTATTCGGAGGTTTTGGCAATGACACATTGATTACCGATTTGGTTGCAACGCGTATAGATGGCGATAATACCTTGACGGGAGATAATATTGTCAATTCGATTGATGGAGGCGCCGGAACAGATACCCTTATTTTTACGGGTGACACCAATATCAATTTTAAAGCACTAAGTTCTAATAATAATCCGATTGCTAATATCGAAATCATAGATTTATCACAAGGAAATCATCAGCTAACCAATTTGTCATTGTCCGATGTGATCGATATGACAGACAGCAATCATACGTTAACCATCGTTGGTGATAGTGCAGACAGTGTCAATATTCCGCAGACTAGCGGTAATTACTCGGTAGCAAAAGCTATTGATGGCGGGTTTGATGTTTATACGTATAGTAGCAATGCAGGCGATCCAACTGTTACTGTGAAAATTGAACAAGATATTACACACTCGTAGTGAATTACGCTAAAATAAAAGGATGAAAAAAACGCTCACCCTTTTCTTCATTACGGCGGCACTTGCTGCCGTACTCCTTAGCTCTCCCGAATTCTCTATTACCAAAGTTTTTTTAGATAAAATTGAGCGTGAATACGGTGCTTTTGCAAAGAGAAGAGCTTTTGCTCTTGTGCAGATGATGAATGAATCACGTGACGTAGATGAGATGGAGAAGCTTGAAAAAGTGAACGAATTTTTCAATCAAACCCCATACGCTTCGGATAAGGCGATATGGGGGGAGAGTGATTATTGGGCGACACGGTATGAGTTTATCGGTAAAGATAAAGCCGATTGCGAGGACTATGTTATCGCCAAATATTTTACCCTTAAAGAGCTGGGAGTTCCTACTTCCAAACTCTTTATGACCTATGCCAAATCGATTCGGTACAAAACAGCCCATTTAGTACTCACGTACTATGAAACTCCCCGTTCTGTCCCGTTGGTTTTGGATAATTACAACTACAAAATTCTCCCTGCATCACAGCGTAATGATTTGATCCCGATTTACAGTTTCAGCGGGGATGAACTGTTCAATGCCAAGCAGGCACAAATCGGCAAAATGGTTCCGGCGTCAACCCGCCAAAAACGCCCATGGAATGAATTATCAATAACAAGGTCAAAGGAATAAAAATGAGTTTATTTAAACAACTGGTGATAATGCTGAGCCTCTTTTTAGCGGTGATTTTAGTCTCGGTTATGGTGTTGAATTTTCGCTCTGCCACCGAATTTGCCCAAAATCAGCTTTATAATGATGCCAAAAATACAGCCCATTCTCTCGGACTTTCACTCTCAAAAGTTGCCGATTCCTCCGATACGTCGAGTATGGAGACGATGATCAATGCGATCTATGACAGCGGATATTATCAAAGTATACGTTTAGTCGATGTCGATGGAAAAGAGGTCTATACCCGAGAAAATGATGTTTATGTCAGTGATGTACCTCAATGGTTTATCGATATGGTACCGATTTATAATGCGAGTGCATCCAGCGATATTATGATAGGATGGAGCCGTTTCGGCACACTCGAAGTAAGCGCACATACGGGAAATACCTATCGACAGCTTTATTCAACCTTGATCGATTTGGTACAAACGTTTTTAATGATTGCCATTGTCGTGTTTCTGACTCTGTATGTGCTCCTAAGTGTGAGTCTTCAATCACTCAAGCGAATTAAGAAACAAGCGAAAGCCATTCTTGACAACGAATTCATTATTGAGAAAAAGATCCCTTTTACGACCGAATTTCGGTCGGTTACAACGGCTATGAATGCAATGGTCGAAAAAGTAAAAGATATTTTTGAGAGAGAAAATGAGACGCTGTTACGTTATCATGAACTTCTCTATAAAGACTCGGAAACCAAACTTCATAACCGACGTTATCTTGCCGCAAAACTTCCTGATTATCTTCAGTCGGATGCATCGTTATCTTCGGGAACTTATGTAATGGTTAGTTTGGATGAGATAGATCGGCTAAAGCGTGAGAAGGGGTATGATCGCTATAACATAGTTATTAATGCTCTTGCTGAAGCGTTGAATGCGCACTTAGGTTCTTTTCGACATGCATTGATCGCGAGACTCAATGAATCTGATTTTTTCGTCGTTCTTCCCGCGTGTGAGATACATTCGATTACCCCTCAAATTGAAAATGTTATTTCCAAAGTCGCTCAGGTCATAGTGGGAATAGACCGTGAAATTTTAGATTATTTACTCATCGGATGCGGAATCGGAACGTATAGTGAAAATGATACGCTGAAAGCACTTTTTTCTCGTGCCGATCATTCAGTGATCCAGGCAAAACAATGTGGGCAGTTTGTGGTTGAAGAAAACCAAGTCAATGATAGTGCTTTGGTGCTTGGACGTGACGAGTGGCGGGAAGAGTTGCTTAAAAGTCTAGAAGAATCACGGATGCTTTTGGCATTTCAAAGTGTCGTTGAACAGCGTGCTGACACCCTCAGTGTATTACATGAGGAGATATTTTTACGTTTGCTTGATCGAGAGGGGACAATCCATTCAGCCGGATATTTTATCCCTGTTGCGACGAGTTTGGGGCTTATCGATACCCTTGATCGCTATATGATCGAAAAAGTCCTTAAGCATATCAAAGATCACCATCCGATTACTCCGTTGGCACTAAACCTGAGTGGTGATTTTGTGAAAAAATACGCCAATATACAGTGGTTGAGAGAAGAACTGGAAAATTTTAATCGTCATAATGACTTGGTGTTGTGGTTTGAAGTGAACAATACCACAGCACTGAATGAGCTTGAAGCAGTATCCGCTATTAGTGCTATGGTTAAAAGGTTCGGTTATCGTTTCGGGATTGACCATTTTACGATCCCTGAAGCGGGAGCGCACTATCTTCAAACCATTCGACCTGATTACGTGAAAGCCAATTGTGCCTATTTGCAAGATATGATGTTCGATCAAGATACGGGAAAAAGCAGAGAGAGTTTTAACAACGTCATCCGTAGTCTCGGGATTTCGATTATTGCGATAAATATTGAAGAGGCTCAGGATGTTGAACATTTGAAAGCACTTGGAATTGAACAATTCCAAGGTTCATTCATTGCTCCCGTAGCACTGTTGTAGCTTACCCTTTTTTACGGGTAAGGACATATGCGAAAACGGCTACAACGGCCAATAAGATATAAATATTCCCTTGTTCTTCCATTAGTGTTCTCCTAATAATTTTTTCATAATTTCAATGTGATAGCTCTCTTGGTAATTGATAAACTCAAAAAAGCTGGAGAGCTTTTCGTCGCGTATGGATGATGAGAGTTTACGACACTCTTCCTTTGCATTCTCCTCTTCGATGATCCCTGAGCGGAGAAATTTTTCCATATCGGCAATTTCATAGGTGAGAGGGTGAAGTACTCTCGGAAGTGCTAAAATCCCCATCTTCGCCATCATCTCTCCGAACGAGCGGAGATGAAAATGCGATTCATCGATCAGGTCTTGAAAATGGGTTACTTCTGCCGCCGTTTCGGCACGGATTTGTCGGTAAAAGTAGACCATAATAAGTTCATACTCTTTGTAAAGCTCTTCGAATAAAAAGAGGGTGAGCGCGTCAGTTTCTGCGGAGTTTAACAGTGCATCCGGCCAATGGCGAGAGCGGTTAAAAGCACTAAGCGGCTCATCCAATGTAAGTTTTTCAAGGTATGCGTTCAAAGTAGAGAGAATATAGTGCTCATCATGAGCCATCCGTTCTGAGAGGGGAGAATCTCCATACAAAAGGTGAAGAGACTTGATCTCATTGATCGTTGTCCGTACAAGGGCAAAGAACGATTCACTCTCAATCTCAAAACGACTATCCCGTTCATAATCATACGCGGAATGGTTTTCGTAAAGAGATACGGCAATCCATTTAAGATGGCGAAATTCGATCTGTGAAAATTCATAGAGACGATTTTTAACCCATGGATCACTCACGGAGAACGACATAAATGCTATCCTCAGCCACAGTTGGTGTTTCGTTCTAAAAAGAGCTGCATCCATCATACCTCTACCTCACATTCCATACCGATTTCAATCGCATGAAGTTCTTCCTCCATCCCTTCAAATCGGTGTGCTTCATTGATTTGTGCCGCTTCGAAGGCGGTGAGAACCATTTGAGCGCACGCTTGTTGTTTTATCGGCCCAAGGGCTACTTTATCACGTAGCTTTAGTGCTGCACTTCGGGCATACTCATACGATTGCCCTTTGATCATCTCGGTGAACATCGACCCCAGTACAACGGTATCGTGACATCCGTTTGTGGCGTAAGCGACTGACTCTAAGATATTGCCTTCACTTTGGATATAAAAAATGACGAATTCGCCGCTTTCTTCACTGTGTCCAACCCCAACTCCGCTAGGATTTTCAAGCGGACCGTAGTTGTGAGGATGCATGAGATGCTCGATGATCTCTTGATTTAGATTATTTTCCATTTGATTATTATAACGCAGGTTGAACCTCTTTGTAAGAGTCCTCACCGTACAATCGCACTATGAAAACCCTAACCCCTGAAACTCTCCGTTATTTACCCACCACCCGTGCTGAAATGGATGCACGCGGATGGGATCAGTGTGACGTGATCCTCATCTCCGGCGATGCTTATATCGATTCACCCTTTATCGGGGTTGCCGTTGTTGGGCGGATATTGGAGCGGGAGGGGTATCGTGTCGGGATCATCGGGCAACCCGATATCACGAACGAAGATATAATGCGTCTTGGGGAGCCGAAACTCTTTTGGGGAGTGAGCGGCGGGAGTGTCGATTCGATGGTCTCCAACTATACCGCAACCAAAAAATTCCGTAACAGCGACGACTACACCCCAGGCGGTGTTAATAACGCGCGACCCGATCGCGCGACGCTCGTATATACGAACCTGATCCGCAAACACTTCAAAAACACCGTCCCTATAGTGTTGGGGGGGATCGAAGCGAGTTTACGCCGCGTCACCCATTATGACTACTGGACAAACAAACTGCGCAAACCGATCCTCTTTGATGCCAAAGCCGATTATCTGATCTACGGGATGGGGGAGGGGGCGATTGTCGCTCTGCCTAAAGCATTAGCCTCCGGTGAATCACCTCATAACATTCGAGGGGTATGTTATATCGCTAAAGAGCCTCGTGAGGGGTATCTGAGCTTACCGTCTCATGCAGAGTGTTTGGAAAACAAAGAG
Source organism: Sulfuricurvum sp. (assembly GCF_030691015.1). Classification (GTDB taxonomy): domain Bacteria; phylum Campylobacterota; class Campylobacteria; order Campylobacterales; family Sulfurimonadaceae; genus Sulfuricurvum. Next base: position 180,077 of record NZ_JAUYFF010000008.1, on the reverse strand, counting down.
AAGTATATCGATCTCTTTGATCTGTTTTATAACCACAACGACCCCATCTCGGCAAAGGGGTTATGTCAAGAGGTGGACGGACGATACGCTATCCAAAACCCTCCTGCCGATTATCTGGATGAGAACGAGATGGACGCCGTGAGCGCATTGCCCTTTACCCGTGAGCTTCATCCCTACCATAGACCGCAAGGTGCGGTGAAGTGTCTGGAGACGATCAAGTTTTCCATTATGACCCATCAGGGGTGCTGGGGGGAGTGTAACTTCTGCGCGATCGGTGTCCATCAGGGGCGTACCATCCGTACCCGCAGCGAAGAGTCGATTTTAAAAGAGGCCACGCAGTTTACCGAATACAAGGATTTCAAAGGGATCATCAGCGACGTCGGAGGCCCTACTGCCAACATGTACGGCTATGAGTGCAACAAAAAGCTAAAGCACGGTACCTGTGATCATCAGCGGTGTGTCGATGATACCCACCTGTGTAAATCGATGAAAGTCGATCATACCCGTGTTATCAATCTCCTCCGTCGTCTTCGAGAAATTCGGGGGATAAAAAAAGCGTTTGTCGCCTCAGGAGTGCGCTACGATCTGATAAATGAGGACAAACGCCAAGGGTATGAATACCTCAAAGAGATGGTGCGTCATCACATCTCAGGACAGATGAAAGTCGCTCCCGAACACACCTCAGAACACGTCCTCCATCTGATGAACAAACCGGGGAAACAAACGTTAGTCGATTTTAAAAAGCTTTATGACAAATTGAACAAAGAAGAGGGGAAAAAGCAGTTCTTGACCTACTATCTGATCGCCGCCCATCCGGGATGTACCGAGAAAGATATGCACGATCTGAAACGCTTTACGACTGATGAACTCAAGATGAACCCTGAACAAGCACAGGTCTTTACCCCGACACCGGGAACGTACTCGGCGGTGATGTACTACACCGAGATGGACCCCGCAACCCGCAAAAAAATCTTCGTTGAAAAAGATACGGCACGCAAAGAGAAACAAAAACAGATCGTCGTTGCCAAAGACAATTTTAAAAGCGGGTTTGGGAGTTAAATCGCAAACCCGAAAAATAGTGGAACAATTTTTGCGCTCTTACCTCTCTTTTAGCTTCAATTACCTACAATAAACACTTCAAACTTAACATTATGGAACTTTTATTTGCGTATCGATAAATTTTTAAACGCCGTCAATCTGACCAAACGTCGTGCCGTCGCTCAGGATATGATCGGGGAGGGTGTTGTCTACATCAACGATAAAGCGGTGAAACCCGCTAAAAACGTGGCAGTAGGGGATATTATCACCCTCGTGTATCTCGAAAAACAGATGCGTTATGAAGTGCTCGCCATCCCTAGCATCAAATCGACCCCGAAATCTCAACAGCATCTCTACATCAAGGAACTCTCATGAACGCCACCAAAGCTGATTTTGAAGCACTCTTTGAACATAAAATGAGCGATGAGGAGATGCGGGAGTTTTTACTCTCATTATCCCTCAATGCGCAGACCTCTTCGGAGATGATCGCAACCGCCGCTGAGGTGATGCGTAGACATTCGATCATCCTCGAAGTCCCCGCTGAACTTAAACCTAAATTGATCGATGTCGTCGGGACGGGGGGAGACAAGAGCGGCAGTTTTAATGTCAGCTCCACCGTCGCTCTCCTCCTTGCCGCATCGGGTGCATACGTCGCCAAACACGGGAACCGCTCCATCACTTCCAAATCTGGAAGTGCCGATGTCCTCGAATATCTGGGGGTGAAACTTGATCTAACGCTGGAGCAAAGCTCGACCCTTCTTCAAGAGTGCGGATTTACCTTTTTGTTCGCCCAATACCATCATCCTGCAATGAAGTTCATCATGCCGATCCGTCGCTCGATCCCTGAGAAAACGATTTTCAATATCCTCGGACCGCTCACTAATCCTGTGGGACTCTCTAAAATACTTCTTGGGGTATTTGATGAGGTGTTTGTCCCTAAAATGGCAGAAGCGGCACGTGAACTGGGGATGCAATCAGCTATCGTTGTGAGTTCCCGCGAAAAGATGGACGAGATCAGTATCAGCGATATTACCTATGCGGGACATCTGAAAAACGGCGGTATCGAGTATTTCGAGATCGATCCTCAGATGTTAGGGATCAAAAAAGCGCCGTTTGAAGCGATCCTCGGCGGGGAAGCGGAACGAAATGCCGAGATCCTCACCGATATTTTAAACAACCGCTCAACCGAAGCGCAACGGGATATGGTACTGATTAATGCCGCATACGCTCTCGTGGCTGAGGGGATGGCACGCGATGCTCAAGAGGGGCTTGAGATTGCCCGTGACACTTTGCTTAGCGGTAAAGCAGCCGAAAAGCTGAAACAAATCATATCGGTATCGTCCAAACTATGATGAAGCTCTCCCTTGATAACTTAGCACCCTTGTGTGAACATCTCGTCTCTGAGCTGCCTCATGGCGGTATCGTCGTTTTACAGGGGGATTTGGCGAGCGGAAAAACGACCTTTACCCAGGCATTTGCCGATTATTTAGGGGTAGATGATGCCGTTACGTCACCGACTTTTTCGCTACAACAGTGCTACGGTGAAAAACTGTACCATTATGATCTCTATAATTACGGTTTTGAGAAGTTTTTATCGCTTGGGATGATGGAAGAACTCGAACATGAGGGGTATCACTTGATCGAGTGGGGAGATGAGACGCTGATAGGATGGCTCAACCGTGCCGGAATGGAGAGTGTTATTTTAAAAATTACCAAATGCGACGATGAATCGCGATGTTATGAGGTGCAACGTGCATGAATTAAAAATTGAAAACTTAGTCAAAACGATCAAGAATCACGAAATTGTCCGTGGAATCAGTATGGAGCTTCATACCGGTGAAGTCGTAGGATTGCTGGGACCCAACGGAGCGGGTAAAACAACGACGTTTTATATGGTATGCGGGCTTATCGAAGCAACGGCTGGTAAAGTGTACATTGATGGCGAGGATGTCTCCCATTTGCCGCTCCATAAACGCTCGCGTATGGGGATCGGGTATCTGCCGCAGGAGGCCTCTATTTTTAAAGACCTTACCGTAGAGGAAAACCTTATAATTGCTGCGCAGGCAGGTGATCTTGATGCGGAAACGGCAGAAAAACGGATCGAAGAGCTGCTGGAGATGTTTAACATTGAGCCGATCCGAAACCGTCGCGGGATCAATCTCAGCGGCGGAGAACGCCGTCGTGCCGAAATTGCACGCGCGTTAGTCAATAAACCCCGATTTCTGCTGTTGGATGAGCCGTTTGCAGGGGTTGACCCTATTGCCGTTATGGATATTCAGGGGGTCATTTCCCAATTGGTAGAATACGGTATCGGTGTCTTGATAACCGACCATAATGTCCGTGAAACGTTAGCGGTATGTGATCGTGCTTACGTTATTAAAAGCGGTGAGCTGTTAGCATCAGGATCAAGTGATGAGATCGCCCATAACAGCGATGTCCGTCAACACTATCTCGGCGAATCGTTTAAGTTCTAGTATCGCATGCTACGGGTAAAAACAAGCGTTGAGCTAAAAAATAAGCTTTCCAACACACTGCGCAACTGGCTTCCGATTCTTCAATCGAGTCTGAGTGATTTGGGTGAAGCGATGGCTCCGTTTGTTGAGGGGAACCCTCTTATCGATATTAAATCGGGATATGAAGAGTCCTTTGAATCGAGAATCCCGAAAAAAATTCAATACGGCTATGTCCAAAATTCCCACAGCGAAGCGATTGAAGCCCTTACGATTCAGCATAAAAGTTTGTATGAAATACTCGAAGAGCAGGTTGACGGTTCACTGTTTCCTACCCCCGTATCACAGCTCATTGCCAGACATATCATTGAAAACCTCGATGAGGGGGGATATTATGAGGGGGATGACACCGCTTTTTGTTCAGCTCAGGGGATTAGTTCGGAACAATTTGAAAAAATCCGTCTCCGATTTATCCATGTCGAACCGGTAGGGATCGGTGCGCGCAACGTCAGTGAATCGTTTCTATTTCAGCTTGAATCTGCCTCGATCAGCGACGCGGGATATGATCTTGCCCGTGAAATGATTACCCACATGGACGAGTTGGGGCGCTATCGTAAAGAGAGTGCATTTGAAGAGGCGATGCGGGTAGTCGGGAGTTTTAAAAATCCCCCTGCGATTGATTATTTGGAAGATTCTCAGCAAGTGATTCCCGATTTGATGATTCACAATGATCCCGAAGAGGGGATCGAGGTAAGACTTAATGATCAATATTATCCGAGTGTCACCATTGATGCCGCGTACGGCGTCGATCATCCGTTTGTCCGTGAAAAGCTTAAAGAGGCAAAAAGCCTAGTCGATGCGTTGGAAATGCGTAAAGCGACCCTCTATAAAGTGGGATTGATGATCGTCGAATATCAGTACGATTTTTTTACGGGGGGTGCGATCAAACCGCTCACCCTTAAAACGCTTGCCGATGAATTCGGTCATAATCCCTCCACTATTTCACGTGCCATCGCTAACAAATACATTGCCTGTGATCGCGGCATTTATCCGATGAAAGATTTTTTCACCACCGCTATCGATGAAGATGTCTCCAATGCCGCAATCAAAGATTATGTGGCGGAACTGGTCAAAAACGAATCCCATAAAAAACCTCTCAGCGATATGAAACTTTTGGAAATGATCCAAGAGAAATTTAAAATCACGATGGTGCGCCGAACGATCGCAAAATACCGTAAACAGCTCAATATCGCAGGCTCCAGCGAGCGTAAACAGCTTTATCTTTTAGGGCGTTAGTGAACCATTTAAAAGCGTATCTCGATGAGCAGGTAGCCGCTCGAAACCATAAAGATGAGTTGTGTGCCGAACGTCCCGATCCTCTGATGGTAGCCAGAACCACTATGGATCAGCATCATGCCCTGACGTGTGCTCTATTCTCGTACGGGAGTGCCAAAGCTATTGTTGCTTTTTTAACCTCTTTAAATGAGGATTTAACAGATTGCGAAGAATCGGTTTTACGTTCACAGTTAGAGGGGAAATATTATCGCTTTCAGAGTAGCGAAGATATTATTCAATGGTTTTGTACCCTTAGGGACTTAAAAGCTTCTGGCGGGGCTGAGAAGGCCTTTAAAGATGGGTATTCGTCAGATGGTGTTATCGGCGGAGTATCAACATTGATAACATCTCTTTATGACCTTAACCCGTATCGTTCCAAAGGGTATGAATTTTTGATCGGAAAACCGATTGTCTCCATAACAAAAGCCTCAGCCATGAAACGGTGGATGATGTACCTGCGGTGGATGGTACGCAAATGCGAACTCGATATGGGATTATGGAGCGGGGTGAGTCAAAGCGATTTGATTATGCCGCTTGATACCCATACTTTTAACGTTTCACGCGCGCTTGGGCTTTTAAGCAGGTCTCAGTGTGATATGAGAGCCGCTATCGAACTGACCGAAGCTCTTAAACTATTTGATCCCCTTGACCCCCTGAAATACGATTTTGCCCTCTATCGGATAGGGCAGGAAAAAATCCTTCCGAGATGAAAAGCAATAGGGGGCTATGTATAGATTGTGGTACAATCTCGTCCATAAAATTGAATGATAAGAAGTTTATGTCCTAATGAAAAAAATTTTAATCGTCAGTGACGGAGCTATCGGTCAGCACTTTATTGAACGTGTAATCGGTACCTATACCACTGAAAATCTTTATTATATTGTCCAAACAAGTGATAAAGTTTTTGAGGGGTATAACCCGGGACGATACAAATTCTTTCAATTTGACCCCACCAGTTTTTACAAAATTGCCAATTTATTAAAGATGGATTTTTGGCAAGTGGTGTTGGCCATGGAAAACCAAAGCGATTTGGAACATACGATTAAAAATATCCGTTTGAATAAGCCGAATATTCGAATTATTGCTCTCGATTTATGGAATACGATAAGTCCGTGCGATGATATCGAATGGGTCAATATGCAAGAGCTTATTGCCGCCAATATGATCGACTATCTCCCGAACATCCCTGTTTTAGCTAAAAATATAGGATTGGGTTCAGGTGAGATCATGGAAGTTTTGGTTCCGTTCGGAAGCTCATTTGTCTACCGTCATATCGGCTCGATTGAGCAAAAGAATTGGAAAATTGCGGCTATTTACCGTAACCGACAGTTGATTATCCCGAGTGACAATAAAATGATTCAACCCAACGATACGTTGGTATTGGTCGGTGATCCGGCGGTACTACGCTCGATTTACCGAGCGATTAAGCGGGAACTCGGTCAGTTTCCGGCACCGTTTGGGTCTAAAATTTACCTCTATATCGATATGAGTATCGAAAAATCTTCAGCCATAATGGCATTGGTCAGACGAAGCGTATTCATCCAGAAAAAGCTTCGCAAACCTCTTATCATTAAGGTGATTAATCCGGGCGACATTGACGTACTGAGAATGATTAAAGCTTCTGCTCAAGGTGATGTGACGATTGATATCGGGTATGAAGCCCTGCCGGATGAGGGGATGATCCTTAATGACATCAAAAAATATCATATCGGTCTTTTCCTTGTTTCTCACACCGCTTTTTCAATTACCTCGATACGGAAAAAGCTCTATGCCGGAAATGTGCCGGTGTTGAAACTCGCCGATTGTTCATTCTCTTCGTTGCACGAGAGTGTGGTGATTTTGAGCGAAGAGGGGCATATTGAAAACATCTCCACCACCATCTTCGACGTCTCCTCCCAATTTGGATTTAACCTTGAACTCATAGACTACATAAATGAAGAGGGCTCCCATAAAAATGAGGTGATTGAACATTTTAACAATCTCTCCGCCATTTTTTCCAAATCGATTCGTGTCTCAGCGCAAGAGAGTAATCCGATCCGTGAGTTACGCGAGAGGGAAAATTTTCTCCATGTGTTGCCGTTTACCTCTAAAATGTTTATGAACCCGTTTACGGCGTATTTTTCAACCGATCCGGAAGTGCTGTATCGTAAACTCGGACGCTACCACCAGCTTTTCATCCCAACTCAAATTTAACCCTGCGCAAGAGGGTTTTAAGTCATCTTTTAGTAATATATATCTCATTCCGTAACAACTTAATTTATCAGGTTTTTCTATGACGATATCTATCAATCTTAAACGTGTAATTGACGACTCTTATCCCATCCATATCGGTCCTTTGCCGGAAATTAACTTTGAGGGAAAAGTCGTCGTTTTGACTAATCCGAAAGTGGCAGGTTTGCACTTGCAAACACTTTTGACACGATTGAGTGCTAAAGAGGTCTATATCGTTACGATTCCCGATGGCGAGCAGTACAAAACATTAGCGACGATTGAATCGGTTTTGGAGCGCATGTTTGATCATCGTTTGAACCGTAAATCGCTTTTGGTCGCATTCGGCGGCGGCGTGATCGGTGACATGGGGGGATTTACCGCCAGCCTTTACAACCGCGGGATCGACTTCATCCAAATTCCGACAACGCTCCTTTCCCAAGTTGATGCGAGTGTCGGCGGTAAAACAGGGGTTAATAATCGATACGGTAAAAACCTGATAGGAGCCTTTCATCAGCCTCGCGCCGTTTATATCGATCCGAGTTTTCTCGCAACACTTCCTCCTCGGGAGTTTGGAGCAGGGGTCGCGGAGATTGTCAAAATGGCGGTAACGTTTAACGCACCTTTTTTCGAGTGGCTGGAGCAGAATGATTTGCGAGAGGGAGATAATCTTCTTCATGCGATCGCTAAAGCGGTTGAGACCAAAGCGGGTGTGGTCGAAGAAGATGAAAAAGAGCAGGGACTTCGTGCAGCACTGAACTACGGCCACACATTCGGTCATGTCATCGAGAATGAGACCAAATACGAAACCTACCTGCATGGAGAGAGTGTTGCTATCGGTATGGTGATGGCAAACGCTCTTGCGTGTGAAGTAGGGTTGATGACTCACGAGGAAGCCGAGCGTGTCAAACATCTTTTGGGACGTTATGATTTGCCACTTAGCTATTTGATTCAAGACGTTGAGAAATTTTATGAAACTTTTTTCTTAGATAAAAAAAGTGCCGACAGTGCTATTACATTTATCCTTCCGCGAGGAATCGGCGGGGTTGAGATCACAGATGCGATCGAAGCTTCCATTGTTAAAAAAATATTATCTGTATTTCAAGGAATCGGCGCGTGAGACTTTATCGACTCTTTTTAGTATCTTTATTTTTTGCGCTTTTAACCCTTAATGCCGCACAAAATGATGAGCAAACCATTCAAGAAAACGCCATAGAACTCCCTAAAGAGGTTGAACTTGAAAATGCCCGTGACGAGCTCTCTAAAATTCAAAAAGAGCTCTCAAAAGGGAACAGTATTTGGCTCAAAAGCTATAACTCCTATATGGCGTATCAAGAGTCCCGTAAAAGTCTTCGAGAGGTTAAATATCGAATTGAGCAACTGGAGGGGCGTTCATCCTCTGTCGAACGTAAGCTTGAAATCGAAGCGCTACAAGCCAAGCAAAAAGTTTTAACCGAGCAAATCGAATTTCTGAAAGCGCAAGGGGCATCTCCGTTTGTGTCGCTACTGAAGCCGGATGAAGCAGGTGAACTTCCTAGTATTACCAATCCGTTTGATATTATTACCGGTTTATCGTATGTCAAACGCCTTAACAGTTACTATAAAGATTATGTTCTGCGTGAAGAGGAACTCCAAGAACTGATAACTATTTTGGATCGGCAGGTCACCCTTTACAAAACCATCACCCGTCTTGATCCAAAAGCCGATTATGAGGTAGAACTTGAAGCAACATTGTTGCAGGTTGAAAAATTCAAATTGGCGTTGGAAACGCTTGTCTCTACCGCTGAAGTGTACGAGAAACGGATCGAATCGACCGAAGCTAAAATCAATAAAGAGATAAAAGACCAGATATATAAACTGCTCAACATCGGAATGATCGTCGCTGTTTTGATTATCATCTCCTTTTTGTTTAAGCGGGTGATTAAACGCTACATCGTTGATAATGAACGATTTTATATGGCGAATAAGATCGTCACCTTTATCAATGTCACGTTGATTATTATTATTTTACTCTTCAGCTATATCGATAATGTCGGCTATTTCGCCACCGTACTCGGATTTGCGTCTGCCGGTCTCGCCATTGCGATGCGGGATTGGTTTATGTCGTTACTCGGATGGCTTGTTATCGTCGTCGGTGGTTCGATCCATGTCGGTGATCGTGTCCGTTTTGTGAAAGACGGGATGGAATATGTCGGAGATGTTTTGGATATCTCGATGCAGCGGATAACGTTGATGGAAGATGTAACGTTGACGACATTGGAAACAAATCGCCGAGCGGGGCGAATCGTGTTTGTCCCTAACAACTATATTTTTACCTCGATGATCGCCAACTATTCGCATGGTTCGCTTAAAACGGTTTGGGACGGGATTGATATTGTCATTACATTCGATTCGAATCACAAAAAAGCGGCTCATTTGGTAAAAGAACTTTGCCGTAAATATTCCAAAGGGTACACCGATATCACCCGAAAGCAGATCAACAAACTCAGGGATCGTTACAGCCTCAAAAACAGTAATGTTGAACCGCGCGTCTTTACCTTTATTGAACCGCACGGGGTTAAAATCAGTGCATGGTATCTGACAAATGCCTACGCGACGTTAACGTTACGCAGTACGATCTCTGCCGATATTATTGATGCATTCAATGGTGAGTCAGATATTACGATTGCCTATCCGACACAGACGTTCTATACGGCTCCGATACCGCCGAAATCTCCGCCGCCGCCGATGGACGTGTAATGAAGCCGAAAGTTTATTTCAAAACGTTCGGTTGCCGCACGAACGTTTTTGATTCGCAGGTGATGATGTCTGCCTTGAGTGACTATGAAGTGACCGAAGATGAGGGGAGCGCCGATATCGTTGTCGTCAACTCCTGCACGGTGACCAACGGTGCCGATGTAAGTGTCCGCGGTTACATCAATCAGATGGATAAACAGGGGAAAAAGCTCTTTTTAACGGGATGCGGGGCTCATACTAAGGGCGAATCTCTTTTCGGTGCAGGGAAAATCCAAGGGGTCTTCGGCCCTTCTGAAAAAATGAAAATCAACACACTACTCTCAACCGAGAATCGCTTTTATGAGATCGGTGATCTGAACTACATCGATGATGCGATTGTCGATGAGTTCGTCGGCAAATCGCGTGCATTTATCAAAATCCAAGAGGGGTGCAACTTCCGTTGCAGCTACTGTATTATCCCTTTTGTTCGCGGTGATGCACGCAGTATGGATGAAGCCAAGATTTTAGAGCAGGTATCACGACTCGCAAGCAACGGTTTCGGAGAGTTTGTCCTCACGGGGACGAATGTCGGAAGTTACGGTCAGGGTGAGGGGCGAAATATCGCGGAATTGATGAAAAAAATGTCGCTGATCCGTGGGGTTCGTCGTATTCGTGTCGGGTCGTTGGAGCCGATACAGGTCAATGAATCGTTTCGGGAAATTTTGGATGAACCGTGGCTGGAACGCCACCTTCACATCGCGATTCAACACAGCAGCGATTCGATGCTTCGCCTTATGAACCGTCGCAACCGTCATGTGAGCGATATTGAGTTATTCGGGATGTTGAATGATAAAGGATTTGCCCTCGGAACCGATTTCATTGTCGGTCATCCGGGAGAGAGTGATGTGATCTGGAAAGAGGCGATGGAGAACATTCGCGCTTTGAACCTTACCCATATTCACCCTTTTACCTACTCAAAACGTGACGGAACACCGAGTGCGCTGATGAAGCCCGAAGTAAACGGAGCCATCTCATCACAAAGAATGGTTGAGCTTAATGGTATCATTGAATCGAACAATAAAGCATTCCGTCAAAAAAAGACGAATGTTCCGTTGGAAGTACTGGTTGAATCGGGTGAGGGGACTCAGTATATCGGATACGATCAGTTTTATAACAAAGTAGTGATTGAATCGCTCGAAGATATTAGCGGCGATTGGATCACACTGCAAAAGTATGAGGTACACGATGAATATAACATGGCCAAATTTTAACCGTAATCAGCTGATTCTCCTCATTTCTGGCGGGATTGTTTTACTCTTGCTCCTTTTCGCTCTTTTACGAGACAGCAGTGACACCGTAACCCTCTCTGAAGCGGCAAAACTTATCGAAAATGATCAGATCGAAAAAGCATTCAGCGACGACGGATACACCTATTTCGCGACGAAAGAAAACGGTGTGGTGAAAATCGCGTCGTCCCAATTACCCTCAGAATTGACCGCTCATCTCATTATCGAACCCAAAGGGGGGAGCGGTTGGGGATGGTTTTTTATCTTTTTTGCCCTGATTAGCGGTGCCGGATTTTGGGCTTGGAAAAGTCGCCTCGGTTTTGAGGATGATACCCCGATAGAGGTACCGGTTGCCAAAGCTTCTGCTGAGCCTGAAGCGCCGTCTTCTTCTATCACTCCGGCGAAATCGACCGTCCGTTTTAGCGATATCGGCGGAATCGGCGATGTTAAAGAGGAACTCGAAGAGATTATCGACTTTTTACGCAACCCGAAACGCTACTACAGCTTCGGTGCGCGTATGCCGCGCGGTGTGTTGCTCGTAGGCCCTCCGGGTGTCGGCAAAACGATGATCGCCAAAGCGGTTGCCGCCGAAGCGGATGTTCCCTTTTTCTACCAAAGCGGTGCGTCGTTTGTTCAGATTTACGTCGGAATGGGGGCGAAACGGGTGAATGAGCTTTTCTCTGCCGCCAAGAAAAATGCCCCTGCCATCATCTTTATCGACGAGATCGATGCGGTGGGTAAAAAGCGTGAGGGGGGACGAAACGACGAACGTGAAGGAACCCTCAATCAGCTCCTAACCGAGATGGACGGATTTGAAGAGACAAGCGGTATCGTCGTTATCGCCGCGACCAATAACATCGACGTTATGGACGCGGCATTGCTCCGCGCGGGACGGTTTGACCGCCGTATTTTCGTCGAGCTTCCGACCGCAAGTGAACGTGAAGCGATTTTGCAAAAATACCTTCGCCATATTCCGAATGATCTCTCGATAGCGGATATTGCCAAAATGACGGTCGGATTTAACGGTGCATCACTCGCGGCATTAGTCAATGAAGCGGCACTTCTTTGTATGCGTCAAAACGAGATTCAAGTGAAGCAAGAACACTTCTTAGCCGTCAAAGACAAGGTGATGTTCGGGAAGAAAAAAATCGCGATGCTCAGTGACGAACAACGCCGTTATCAGGTGCGCTATCAAGCGGGAAAAGTATTTGCCGCCACGTGGTTTGATCTCCCGTATGAAAAGATCACTCTCACCAACGACGCGATTACCCCTCCGACAGCCGAACCGCAATTACGTCATGAGATAGAAGCTCATATACGGGTTCATTTGGCGGGGATCGCATCGTCGCATCTTCGTTTCGGCGAACACGCCAGCAACGCGTCGCATGATCTGGGTGTCGCCAAAGATTTGGTTCATGCGATGGTCTATGAGTACGGGATGGGAAGCACGGTTCTCCCCTCCGATGAGGACGAAGCAAAGTTGATGGATCGCCTTTATACCGAGATGGCTACTCTTTTGGAGCGGAATGAAAAAATTCTTTCCAAATTTGAAGCGATTTTGGATGAGTACGAACACATCTCCAAAACCCTTGCCAAAGCAACGATGAATGAGATTTTATAGCGGTTTCGCTCTGAGTGAGGAGCAATGTTTTTTTGATCCTTATCTCAAACACAGTGACTACACAGTGGCGGGATTTAGCTACGGTGCGATCAAAGCGGCTCAGTATGCGGCTGAATCACATGAGCGTATAGATACCCTCCAACTCTTCTCCCCCGCTTTTTTTCAAACGAAAAAAGAGTCGTTTCGCCGTCTTCAGATGGGGGGATATATCAAAGATGCCGAACGGTATCTGGAAAACTTTTTGACGAGCTGTTTTGCCCCTTCGCCCGTCGCCCCTATTTCTCTTGGAAGTAATGATACCGAATCGTTGCAAGAGCTTCTCTATTATGAGTGGACACCTGAACTGCTGGAGGCTATCCGCACCAAGGGGATACGGATCGAGGTCTATCTGGGGCTTAATGATCAGGTGATCGATGTAGTAGGAGCGAGGGAGTTTTTCCTCCCCTATGCCACCGTCATCTCTATTCGAAGAGGAAACCATTTTTTACAGGAGAATTTATGATTAAAATAGGGGTTATTACCGCATCAGACCGTGCAAGTGCAGGTATATATGAAGATATTTCAGGGGTTGCGATCCAAGAGACGATGAGCGATTATTTAAAATCGGAACATGAGATTGTATACCGCTGTATTCCCGACAATCAAGATACGATTGAAGAGACGATGATGGAGTTGTGTGACCGTGAGGGGTGCTGTCTCGTGGTAACGACGGGGGGAACAGGTCCTGCAAAGCGAGACGTGACCCCTGAAGCGACCGAAAACGTGTGTGAGAAGATGATGCCGGGGTTCGGTGAGTTAATGCGTCAAGTGAGCCTTAAATACGTTCCTACAGCGATTTTATCTCGACAGACGGCGGGAATCCGAGGCAAAAGCCTTATTATCAATCTTCCGGGAAAACCAAAATCTATCCGTGAGTGTCTGGACGCCGTATTTCCTGCCGTTCCGTATTGCATCGATTTAATTGAGGGACCGTATTTGGAGTGTAACGAAGAGGTTATAAAAGCATTTCGACCGAAACAGTAAGAAAAATGAAAATACTCTTTTCATTTTTTATAACGCTTCTTTTCCCCCTCTCCAATCTCTTCGCTCAATCGAGTGTCTGGAAAATCAGTGACGGTATCCACACGATGTATCTCGGCGGAACGATTCACGTTCTCCGTGCATCCGATTATCCTCTACCTATAGAGTTTGATGAAGCGTATTCGGAGGCAGATTATGTCGTTTTTGAGACCGATTTGTCTTCGGAAAATACCCTTATATTGCAGAAAATATTGACTCAAAAAATGATATTGCCCATAGGTCAAACGCTCGGTGATAAACTCTCTCCTCAAACGTATAGAGAACTGAAGCGGTATCTCGATTCCCAAGGTTATTCGATCACACAGTTTGATCGATTGGAACCATGGGCGGTGATGTTGACGCTGACACAGTTAAAACTCTCCTCGATAGGGATTGATCAAAGCGGAGTCGATAGTCATTACCGAAACCGCGCGGTGAACGATCACCTCCCACAACGTTATCTTGAGAGTATTCAGGAACAAAGTGCCATTATTACCGAGATAGGTCAAGGGGAAGAGGATGCAATGATTCTTCAAACGCTTTCGGATATGAAAGAGTTAAGTACGATGATCACGTGGATGGTAGAGGATTGGCGGCAGGGTAAAACTGAACGGTTGGAACGTGAGTTGGTAGATGAGATGATGGTGGAGTCACCGAAAATGTATCGTCGTGTTTTACAAGAGCGTAACGGTATCTGGATGAAGACGTTAGTAAGGATGATGAAAGAAGAGCAGAGGGGATTCGTCCTTGTCGGAGCGATGCATTTGCTTGGGAGTGATGGGCTGTTGGAGCAGTTTCGAAAACAAGGCTACAAAGTCGAATTAACGAAAACCGAATAAACAAAGAACGAGAAGGATACGGCGTGAGCCGTACCGTTTTACCAGTCGCGCACGAGGTTATGACAGCGCATACAGGCACGTTGAATATCGAGATAGGCATTTTGTGCGGTATCACGACGGACGTTATCCATACTCGATTTAATAATATCGACGTTATCGGTGATCAGGTGTGCTGATGTTGTCGCAATTCTAGCTTTATGAGCTTTCTCTTTCGGGAGCATTTTGCTCATCATCGCTTCGTTGCCCAATAGTTTTTGACTCTCTACCCCTAGAGCTTCGGCGGCTTTGAGCGCTTTTTGTTTATCCCCTTCGATAAAACCCGCCTGCATAATCATCATGTAATTATTGAGTTTGTACATATTGTCTTTGAGATCGTATTCACTTGCAGAGAGTACCGAACTAAATGCCAAAGCCGCAACGGCACCGATTAAAAACTTTTTATCCATGAAAACTCCTTGAATGACATTACTAATACTATAAGTTAATATTGATTAAATGAATATTAATTCATGTAATATTCACTTCTCTGCGGACGGCTGAAAAGGAATCCTTGAAATGCATTACATTGCATATCCCTCAAGAGTTCAAATTGCTCAACCGTTTCGACCCCTTCGGCGATTACCTCAAGCCCGAATGTTTTTCCTATTGTAATAATCGTTTGAATAATAATCTGATCAGAGAGGCTATCGGGCAAAGCTTTGACAAACGATTGATCAATTTTTAGTTCGTCAATGGAGAGATTTTTTAAGTAAGAGAGACTTGAATATCCGGTGCCGAAATCATCAATAGAGAGGGTAAATCCGATTGCTTTTAAGGTGTGAATTTTCTCCATCGTATTTTGAATATCGTGTATCAACAGCCCTTCGGTGAGTTCAAGACGTATTTTGGCCGGATTAATCTCAGTAAGGCTAAGTTGTTCTTGAAGTTTTGCTATATAACGTTCTTCTTCAAACTGCTTCGGACTTACATTGACCGAAATACGCCAATTTTGCTTGATAGGGTGGGTATCCCATAATCGGATTTGTTTGGTAACTTCGTTAAAAACCCAATCCCCCAAAGCGATAATCATTCCTGAACTTTCTGCCAGAGGTATAAATAAGGAGGGTGGAATCAGTCCACGTTCGGGATGATCCCATCGTAACAGCGCTTCAACCCCTTGCGTCACTCCCTGAATATTGACTTGTTCCTGATAAACGACATACAGTTGATTCCCCTCTATAGCCATTCTAAGCGCATGTGTTAGACGGGCATTTTCAGCCATCGTCTCTTGGAGGAGTGAATCATAAAAACGGGACGTATTTCGTCCGCTATTTTTTGCCGCATACATCGCACTGTCCGCATATGTAAAGAGCTGGTCTATGGTTGAGTCTTCACCGAAAAATAAGACGATACCGATACTTGCACTAAGATAGAAAGGATGGTTGTCGACGATAAAAGGCTCTTTAGCAGCTTCAAGAATTTTATTGGATGCTGTTTGGATAGCCGCAGCCGCTTCTTGCTGTATGGCTCCGATATTTTCAATCAGGATGACAAACTCATCCCCTCCGAAACGGGCAACGGTATCGGATTGTCGTAAAATTGTCGATAATCTTTGCCCCATCTGTTTGAGGACTTCATCACCGGCTATATGACCGTTGATATCATTAATTGCTTTAAAATTATCCAAATCGATAAACAGGAGACCACCAAATTGCAGTGTACGTGAACTGGTGAGCATGGCTTGTTTAAAGCGCTCTATCAGTAACCGTCTGTTAGGGAGTTCCGTCAAGGGGTCATAAAAAGAGAGTTTTATAATATTTTCTTTTTGGTAAAATGAGTTTATCGCAAATCCCAAATCCCCTGATAATTCATCGATCATGGCTGTCTCTTCGGCCGTAAACCCGTTTTCCTGAGAGGTGCAAATCATCATGACCCCAAATGCCTCTGACGCTAAGTTATCCTTACGCAGTGTTGCTGCATAAACGGCGGTTATACCGTATTCAGCAACTTTACGACGACACTCTTCGGAAATATCGGAACTGAAATCGGTTAAAATAATAGAGGTATTCCGCTCAAGTGCTATCCTCTCAATCGGAAGAATATGCCACTCATTATCTATACCGTTGGAGGCTTTTACTTGTAACTCTCCATTTTCGATTAAGGAGATCTTTACACTTAAAAATGCTTTATTCGCTACTAAACACAAAGCTGTCTGCTGAATCAGTTCTTCAAGCGACTGTGCCGTGATGAGGATTTTATTGCTGTCCGCAACCGTTCGAAGGATGGAGTAGAGGTGTTGCTGGTAGGCATTCGAATCTTTAAGATCCTGAGTTATTTCCTGAAGTTCTGATGTCCGATTTTTTACTTCGCTCTCAAGTAATTTTTTGGCTTTTACCTCTTTGAGGGTCAGTTGACGTATTGCATAATGGATGAGTCCCAATAGAAAAAAGATGATCGTCCAGCTTAATAAAGCTTCTTTCCAAAAGATGGAAAGTGTTTGATCGGCAATCGTTTTACGAGGAATTTTAATACTGGTTACCCCCCGAATATCTCCAATTTTATAATTATAAGCACTCTTATAGCGTTTAGCGATATATGGGATTATTTCTTCCTTTTTACCGTGACATTTTATGCAGTAAGATTCTATTTTTAGAGGAGAAGAGTAAAAGAAATACTCTTGATTATTGTGTTTAATTCGGGTGAGTTTTTCTTTAGCGTCAGAATTCTCAGTAAAGTAGCGTATGGCTGCAAGCTCATAAGCATCGGCTCGATTACTAGGGTTTCGTGGACGGTCGGTGACATTGCGGATCGTTACCCCATCTTGTGAGCGTTTTTCAAACTCGTCACTAATAAATGCTGCTGCATGGGCGGGTAAAAATCCGACGGTTGAATCGTTTAGATCTAAACCGCTTTTCAAAAATTGCTGATGATAGACATAGCGCATTGAGACAAAATACGTTTGAAGGGATCTGGCTTTTTGAAGCGCTCTGGATTCTATAAGAACTTGTGTTTGTTGATAAAGATAAAAAGTGATGAGGAGTGTTGCAACAACTATAAAGGAGGCAATTATTCGAAAAAGCTGCTTTGTAAAATTGATTTTTCGCATACCTGCTGATCCACCAGAGAGATCTTTTTAAGAGTATAGCATTATTTTAAATTATAAAAGTTAAAAAAATTAATTTTTGTTGGAAAAAGTAGAGAATCCCCATAAAGGGGATGAAGATTATACGAAATCGACTTTGGTAACGTGGTGATTGAGACCAAGTTCCGCAGGAGTACATCCAAGGGCAAGACCTACCATTTGCGGCATATGTAAGACCGGAAGTTTGACATCGCGTCCCAGTGCTTTAGATGCACCGTGGTTTTGAACGTCAAGTTTAAGATGGCAAAGAGGACACGGTGTAACCATCCAGTCTGCATTGGCATCCATAGCACCGGCAATTGCATTACCGGTAAGAATAGCCGCTGTACGAGGAGATTGAAGTTCGGCATGGAACCCGCAACATTTATTTTTTTCTTCGTAATGAACGTTGACACCACCGCACGCAATGATCAAATCATCGAGGGATGTCGGAGTATAGGGATTTTCACCGCCGTTACTGAGATTTTGAAGCTCTGAGGGGCGGATGTTATGGCATCCGTAAAATGGTGCAATGTTAAATTGGCTCAAAGGTACTTCTACTTTGGCCGCAAGGTTTTTCAAACCGAAATCTTGGATAAGAGCATAAAGGAAGTGAGTCACTTCTGAACTCCCTTTGTACTCCAAGCCAACTTCCGCCAATTTCACATTGACCTTTGCTTTTAGCTCAGGATTGGTATCGAGGCGGTGCTTGGTCATGGCCGTGTTAAGCTGACACGTATTACAGATGGTCACCATGGTAAGTCCAAGTTTCTCAGCGTAGCAGATGTTACGGGCATTAAGAACCAATGAGAGGAAATCATCGTAATCTTGGAGATGTGACGCACCGCAGCACGACGCTTCGTCTAAAAGAATCAGTTCAATTCCCAATTTGTCGGCAATTGCTAACGTTGATTTTAGAAGCTCAGGCGTACTTTCACGCGCCGTACATCCGGTATAGAGGGCGTATTTTAGTTTTTCCATCATCAGCTCCTAAAATTTTACGGTAGATGAAGATTTGATCAATTTTTTTACTTCATCCAGATTTTTTGATTTCGGCATATTCCACGGCATAACGATTTTCCCTTTGGCAAACATAGCGATCGCTTCAGGGATATGTTTCATAACGCCGATATTCCCTTCGGAATAACGGACTAACTCGCCTTCATCTAATAGACCGTGTTTTTGTATAGAATGGGCAAATCCAACGGCATGGCGGGTAGCAACATTGTTTTTCGCGATACCCGCTTCAAAGACCATATTATGAAGTTTGGTAATTTTCTCAATCGGATTGACATCTTTAGGACAAACCTCTGCACACTCCATACATTTGACACAATCCCAAACCCCTTGAGCCTCTTCGTTTACAGTATGCAAGCGCTGAAGTGATGCTTCATCACGGACATCGGCGCTGAAACGGTATGCCGCAGCGAATGCCGCAGGTCCGATAAACTCTTCATTGATAGCTAATGCAGGACATGAATAGTGACATGCTCCGCATTGGATGCAGTAATCGGCTTCGAGAAGTTTCTCGGCATCGTGCGGGCTGACAAGGTGCTCTGACGCAGGGTGCTCTTCGATCTCACTGACAAGGTACGGTTTAACCGAAGCGTGTTTGTCCCAAAAATCTTTTTTGTCGATAATAAGGTCTTTTACAACACGTTTGGTGCTGAGCGGCTCAATAATGATTTCATTACCGAATACCTCTACAAGATCGAATAGACGTGATTTACAAGCCAAGATACCTTTTCCGTTGACTTTGATCGAGCAGACACCGCAGATACCGTGGCGGCAGCTACGGCGGTACGATAGACTTCCGTCGTGATCCCATTTGATTCGATTAAGGATATCAAGGACAACCTCTTCGTGAGTGACATCCAAAACATAGGTATTATAGTAAGGAAGATAATCGGTCTCTTCGTTGAAACGGAAAACTTTAAATGTTACTTGTTGCGATTTTATCGACTCCATACTCTCTCCCTTAATATGATCGTGCTTTGAGTTCATGGCGACCGAGGGTTACATCCATGTAATCAAGCGTGATTTCACCGTTTTCATCCATGTACGCCATGGTGTGTTTCAAGAATTTTTCATCATCACGTGTCGGGAAATCTTCACGGAAGTGTGCTCCACGGCTCTCTTGTCGGTCCAATGCACTGGCAACGATAAAGAGTGAATAATCAAGCATATGACCGAATTCGATCGCTTCTTGAAGCTCGGTATTGAAAATTTTTGATTTATCGGCGATACGAATACTTTTATAACGGTTACGCAAATCTTTTAAAATTCCCATTTGTGCCGTGAGTGTTTCTGCTGTTCGAAAAACTCCCGCATTATCAGTCATCGATTGTTGAAGTTCTTCGCGCAAGACGCTAACCGATTCTTGACCGTTGTTGGTAAGAACCCATTCCATCTCACCCAACATACGTTCCGCATCTGCTTCGCTCGCTTGGTGCAATGGTATGTTATCCACTTCGTCTACCATTGTTTTTCCGACGAAACGGCCGAATAACAACGCTTCAAGAACCGAGTTTGCACCGAGGCGGTTTGCTCCGTGGACGGATGAGCATGAACACTCACCCGCTGCGTAGAACCCTTCAACAAATTCTGTATTGTTTTTTCGGACATGTCCGTGTTTGTCCATTGGAATACCGCCCATAGAGTAGTGGGCTGTTGCGGAGATTAAGATCGGCTCTTTGATCATATCAAGACCTAGGAAGGTGATCGCAAGGTCACGAAGCTCCGGTAGGCGCTCCATAATTTTCTCTTTGCCCAAATGGACAAGGTCGATATAAACGGCGTCTTTGCGAGGACCGACACCGCGCCCTTCACGAATCTCTTGGATGATTGCGCGGGCTACAACGTCGCGAGATGCGAGTTCCATAGCGTTAGGGGCATATTTTTCCATAAAACGCTCACCGAGTGAGTTGAGAAGTTTCCCACCCTCTCCGCGAGCCGCTTCAGAGATGAGCACACCGTTACCGGAAAGTCCTGACGGATGAAATTGAACGAATTCCATATCTTCGAGAGGAAGACCGTGACGGGCTACGAGAGAGAGTCCATCACCGGTATTGGCGTGAGCATTGGAGTTGATTTTAAATGCACGGGCGTATCCGCCGGTAGCAAACATAACCGCTTTCGCGTTGAAAATCGCTTTTTCAGAGTTACGGATGTTATATGCGCTTACTCCATATACTTTGCCTTCGTTATACAACAAGTCGGCAACATACCACTCATCCCAAAACTCTACACCTTCACGGAAAGCTTGCTCATAAATAGTTTGTAGGAGGGTAAGACCTGTACGGTCTTTTGCAAAACAGGCGCGCGGTGAAGATTGTCCGCCGAAAGGGCGTTGAGCAATGGTACCGTCTTCGTTGCGGCTAAATGCCGCACCCATACGTTCAACCCAACGGATTGTTTCCGGTGCTTTTTCACACATAAACTGGACAACATCTTGGTCTGCAAGATAGTCTGACCCCTTAACGGTATCGAACTCATGGAGCTCAACGCTGTCTGCATCACTAAATGCAGCGTTAATTCCCCCCTGTGCAGCACCGGAGTGACTACGCAACGGGTGAAGTTTTGTGACAACGGCAACTTTTTTGCCGGCTTTTTGCAACTCGCGAGCTGCCGCACATCCGGCTAGTCCTGCTCCGACAATAACCGCATCATAAGTATAAATGGGAATACTCATACGCCTTCCTTGTTGATAAAATCTGTGGATGATTATAGCGCGCCGCTCCTTGGGCAAGATTAAAAAGGGTTATAGAGCGGTGTTAGGAATGAAAGTAGTAAATCTTGTCCAAAATCGTAACAAAATAGGAAAAATTACCATCCAATATGAGTGGAAAAGTTACATATAAGGGAGAACTTAATGATAAGAATCGGCACGATCCCTGAGTTGTGCGATACGGTTTCCACCGTTTTCTTTGGCTTTTTGAATCAATTTAAGGGCATCTTCTGCCGCTTCTTCCACCGATTTTACAGGAATTTTAAGGAGGAATCCTGCGCTGAGTGTTATTTTTATAACCCCTTTTACCGTACTGAAACCGGAAGCCTCAACGGTGTGAAGAATTTTTTCACAATCGTCCAATGCCATTTGCTTGTTGATGCGTGACATCAGAAAAATAATACGGTCATCATCCATATGCGCAATAACGTCGAGCGGTTGTTCATACATAGAGATCATATCGCCGAGTTTTTTGAAAAGATTCACCCTATCGTCTTTGGAGAGAGTATTGACGAGAGAGGTGTATTGGTCAATTTCAAAAAGTACCACAAAAACGTTATTACTGCCACGACTCGATTTTTTGGCATTAAAAGCAGTAATAAGCCCTTTTTGATTGTTCATACCGCTTAGTGGGTGGAGCATGCTTGGGCTAACGGCTGTTTGTGTACATCTTCGCATTAACCGTTTAAGGATAAAGTCGATCTCTTGAGTGATAGCAGCTTTTTGGGTACCGTCTGTGTCAACGGAACATGCTCTATCAATATCACTGTAAATTTGATCAAGCAGGTAACGGTAACGGAAAAATACCCCTAACCCGATAAAAAAGAGGAGAAGCGCTATCAGTTTGGCAGTAGAAATTGCGTCATTGGTGAGATGTATTTGGTAGTCTATCAATCTATCGATATCTTTTAAATAGGGTGTGCTTACACGGAGCATTTTTGCATGTGCGTCATTTTGGCGAGGGGTGCCAAGAGATGCAGACCAATCCGAAGCATAGTTACGGAATGTCTCAGACGAAATGGTTAATGAGTCCAAAAGGCTAAGTTGCTCTTGTTGGGAAGAGGTCAAAGTGGTTAGAAAGGGATCTTCACTCGAGAGTTTAACTGCAAGTGCAATTTCCGCTATTGCACCGTTGATGACAATGGAACCCATTTTAGGATCGGTAATTTCGGCATGAATGATTTTTTCCATGGAGAGATGCTGATTTTTAAGTGCGCTTAAGCGCTCACTATAGGCTGAGATATGGAAGAGTTGCAGGGTTAAAAATGCAACGCCGACACCGAGTATTAATAAAGTAGTTTTTAGATTTTTAAAAACTTTTCGTATAGATAGCAACATTATCTTCCTTTTCAAAAAATGGTTTTTATATACTTTTGTATCATTTAGTTAGATAACATTTTAACACAAATAGGTAAACTTGCAATTTTAACGCCTACATAATCTCCTTTTGTCTATAATAATACTATTTTTAAAGATGGATATAAAGCGTGAACGTAGAAAACTATTTTATTTCCACCTTTTGCTCATCAGGCTCACACATCGGAGATGATGGTGCCCTTATCGGCAAGTGGGTCTACAGTAAAGATCTTTTTTTCGAAAATGTCCATTTTAAGAGAACGTGGCTTAGCTTTTATCAAATCGGCTATAAAGCGATGATTATTAATATTTCTGATGCGATTGCTATGAATGCGATACCTAAGTATGCATTGCTGGGTGTAGCGATGCCGAAGTCGATGAGTTTGTCTCAGATGGATGAACTCTCATCCGGGATTCAAGCGGCAGCGTCGAAATACAATATTGAGATAATCGGAGGGGATACGATCGGCAACTCAAAGCTTGATCTCTCCGTTACGATTATCTCTGAATCTACCGCTCCGTTAACGCGTCGCGGGTTAAAAAGAGGGGATATCATCGCGTATACGGGCGAGCTGGGCAAATCGGCTAAACAGCTCCGTTATCTGTTGGCCGGGGGGAGTGTTCATACGCAATGGCGTTTTGTATCCCCGCAACTGCGCCAATCTTTTGTGATGCAATCTCGTCGTTATTTACGATGTGGTATGGATATTTCCGACGGTCTTTTCAGTGATATGGAAAAATTGTGTAATGCCAATCGGATGGGAATTCGATTTCAGAGAAAAATAGAAAAAAAAATCGGCTGTAGCGGTGAAGAATACGAGATGCTGATAGCGTTTCCTCCTCATCGTCTAAGCGCAATTCGCCGCATTGCGGCACGAAATCGAACAACCATCACCCCTGTGGCTCGCGCAGTGCGCGGAAGCTATGTCAATCGCTGTAAGCGTCATCATTTTTAGGAGTTTCATGGAACGTCAATATTACCTCCCTCACAGTGCAATCGAATTTCATTTTCGCCAATCCCCGCGTGATTTTGTGGTGGATGAGATACCTCTTTACCCATTCAGCGGTGACGGAGAGCATTTGGTGCTTCATGTCCGTAAAAAAAATCTTTCCACATGGCAGATGATCGATATCTTCAGCAACCATTTGGGGATCAAAGGACGCGATATCGGTTACGCGGGGCTAAAAGATAAAAATGCCCAAACCAAGCAATATATTTCATTACCTCGAAAATTCGAAGCGGTATTAGAGAATTTTGAGCATGAGGGGATTAAAATCCTCGAAAAAACGTACCATAACAATAAAATACGTATCGGTCATCTCAAAGGAAACCGCTTTTTTATCCGTCTTAAAAAAGTAAATCCGACATCGGCCATGAAAATTCAAGAAGCGCTTAAAATGATCAAAAAACAGGGGATGCCGAATTATTTCGGATTTCAGCGTTTCGGTATCGACGGGGAGAATTATAAAAAAGGTCAAGCTATCTTAGACGGGAGTCTCAAAGAACGGAATAAAAAGCTGTCGCAGTTTTACGTTAATGCGTATCAAAGCTATCTTTTTAATGGTTGGCTGAGTCATCGTATTCAAATTTCTAAACTCGTCGAGGGTTTCGGAATCGATGAACTCTGCACCGTTTTGCCGCTCCCTAAAGAGGAACTCCTCTCAATGAAGGCTCAAAAACATCCGTTCAAACTGATCCATGGGGATGTGATGATGCATTATCCTCACGGTAAACTTTTTCATTATGAGAGCGATGAAGAGATTGAGCGGTTTAACAAACGTGATATTTCCGTCAGTGGTCTTTTAAGCGGTAAGCGGGCAACACGCGCTACCTCATTTGCTGAGTCTATCGAAAAAGAGTACGACACCATTCACGAGGGAATCGACGGCGCACGCCGTTACGGATGGATTTTTCCTGAAGAGATCGAGGGGGAGTATAAAGAGAACGAAGCGTGGTTTGAACTCCATTTTACCCTTCCAAAAGGGTGCTATGCCACCGTATTGATCGAAGAGATCGCCAAACGACAAATTCAAACGGATGAAACTCAGGAGTAACCATGAAACAACACATCACCTCTGCAATCTCTCAATCTTTTGGTCGATTTGCATCCAAAGAGCATGGGAAAACTTTTCAAAAACTCATTAATCGTACTTATGTACGCTCTATGGGGCTGGATATGTCTGATTTTGACGCTACAGAATCGTATCCGAGTCTCAATGCTCTTTTTACCCGTAAATTTCGCCATATGCGAAAATACTCAACGGATTCTCATGATATGATCAGCCCGTGTGACTCCCTTATTACCGAATGCGGCGTAATAGAAGAGGATATGGCACTGCAGATCAAAGGGATGCGCTACAGTGTTGATGAAGTGTTGGGAGAGGGGATAACAACGGATTCCAAAAAAAGTATCCATAACGGAACCTTTGTCAATTTTTACCTCTCTCCGCGTGATTACCATCGTTATCATGCTCCACTCGATATGCAAGTGCTTCATGTCGTCCATATTCCCGGCAAACTCTATCCGGTTAACATCCCCTCGCTCAAAAAACAGGTAAATCTATTTATCGAAAATGAGCGGGTTGTTATAGAGTGCTTGAGCAGTGAGGGAAAACGGTTTTTCTTGATTTTGGTAGGTGCCCTCAATGTGGGAGAGATGGAAGTGAGTTTTGAACCGCGTATCCGAACCAACACGACGTTGGTTCCGAGCCAATACAGTTACAGAGATTTGCATCTAAGCAAAGGGGATGATTTCGGATGTTTCCGCATGGGATCAACGATTGTTATGTTATGTGAAAAAGATATGGTAGAACTGGGAGTATCAAGCGGGCACAATGTGAAATTCGCCCAAACGATCGGGCGGCTTATTTTCTAAAAAGGATATCGAGACGGACGTTTAGATGTCCGTTTTCCTCGTAAATATCGATCGTACTGTCGATTGGCGGATGGAGTTTAACCAGTGCCCCCTGAATAGAGTGAAAAACGTGGGTAAATTTAGGAAACATCGGGGCGAAGATCGTATCGATATGCCCTTTTTGGATGATATGGGCCAATGAGCTGATCGCACTGTAGTAGACCGTTTTGTTAATAGAGCGGTTAATACGATAGCTACGTAAAAGTTCGATATTTTTAACGAGGACATCGCGCTCTTCTTCACACAATACCCGATTGCTATGTGCACGTTCGAGCTCTTCTTGTATCTCTTGTTCTACGATTTTTTGACGATCTTGGATCTCTTGATCCAAAAGGGGATCATTACGGCGGATGAGTTCAAGTATCTCATCGCAATCCATAGGTTTTTTAGCCGTTATGTGGGTATAGCGTTCGCCTCCCACGTATTCGTGATTTAATGCCTGAATAAGTTCTGCAACGATACTGAGATAAATAAATTTATCATCTTTGTTAAGATCAAAAGTGATTCCATGCGCCGAGATAAGAGGCTTTGGACCGGCATACTTCAAAGACATTAAAAACTCCTATACAAGTGGATAGTGACTAATTATACATTAAATCTGAAGTGCATGATGTCACCATCGGCAACAATATACTCTTTCCCCTCTAGACGCATTTTGCCCGCTTCTTTTGATTTTGCTTCACCGCCGCAGGCAACAAAATCTTCATACCCGATCACTTCGGCGCGGATGAACCCTTTTTCAAAGTCGTTGTGGATAACGGCAGCCGCTTTCGGGGCTGTTGTGTTTTTATGAATTGTCCACGCACGAACCTCTTTGACCCCTGCAGTAAAGTAGCTCATGAGACCCAGTTTATCGAATCCTTTACGGATGATTTGCTCTAGCCCTGATTCTTCGACACCCATGTCGCGTAAGAATTCATCACGCTCATCATCTTCCATCCCGACGAGCTCTTCTTCGATTTTGGCGCACAGTTTGATCACTTCACATCCGTGTTTTGCCGCGTGTTCACGGAGACGTTGAACGAACTCGTTGTCTTCGGTCAGACTGTCTTCATCGACGTTCGCTCCGTACATAATCTCTTTGGCACTCAAAAGTCGAGTCTCACTCATCAGTTTTTCATACATTTCGCTATCCGCTTTCGGAAAGTTGCGTGCGAGGTTCCCCTCCGCCAAAAACTCCGCCAGCTCTTCGGCAAATTCAGCCATAACAGCAGAATCTTTATCGTTTTTCGCCTGTTTTTTGAGTCGTTCGATACGGTTGGTCAACACTTCGATATCGGCAAAGATCAGTTCATTTTCGATGATTTCGACATCGAGAAGAGGATCGATACGCCCCTCGGTGTGGACGATATTATCATCTTCGAAACAACGGACGATTTGGAGGATTACTTCGGTTTCACGGATGTTCGAGAGGAACTTATTCCCCAACCCTTCGCCCTTGCTGGCTCCCTTAACGAGACCGGCGATATCAACGAAATCGAGAGTCGAGTGTTGGATACGCTCAGGGTTTACGATTTTAGCGAGTTCAGTCAAACGGATATCAGGAACCGGAACGGTCGCTTTGTTCGGCTCGATAGTACAGAACGGATAGTTTGCCGCTTCGGCGTTTTGTGCTTTGGTAAGTGCGTTAAAGGTGGTTGATTTTCCGACGTTTGGTAGTCCTACGAGTCCGATTGATAATCCCATGGAGTGTTTCCTTATAGTGTTTCGATGCGTAAAATATTGACGCAATTATAATACAGTGTTGTTGAGTGGGGACTGAGGGGAGAGGCAAGATGTTTAAACATCATGATGTATTGATGATTTTATGCTATAATGCACTAAAAAGGAGATGGTATGAGTGTACGAACCACGATTACTCTCGATGAAAACATCCTCAAACTCCTCAAACTCAAAGCAGTAGAGACCTCCGAATCGCTCTCTTCGCTCGTCAATAATATTGTTGTCGATGCGTTTAGAGAAGATAGCGCTGATCTCAAAGCATTCGATGAGCGAAAAAATGAAGAGACGCTCTCATTTGAGTCGTTTTTAAAACAACTGGAAACTAATGGC
Organism: Sulfuricurvum sp.; assembly: GCF_030691015.1. Lineage (GTDB taxonomy): Bacteria > Campylobacterota > Campylobacteria > Campylobacterales > Sulfurimonadaceae > Sulfuricurvum. The sequence goes on along the minus strand of NZ_JAUYFF010000008.1, from coordinate 152,376 downwards.
AAGTTATAAAATCGAGATCAAAAAATCTGCGGCAAAAGAGATCGAGAATCTTCCCTCGGTGATTTTAAAAAGGGTTGTTTCACATATCCAAGCCCTCGCCAACGATCCCAGACCGCTTGGGTGCAAAAAACTGAGCGGTGATGAAAAATTTCGGATTAGAGTAGGGGATTATCGGATTTTATACGAGATCGAAGATGAGATTGTGACGGTGTATGTCGTCAAAGTAGCACATCGAAAAGAAGTTTATCGGATGTTATAAGCTGGATTCCCGATCAAGTCGGGAATGAGAAAAATTTATTTACACTGTTCCATTAACCAGTTGAGTGTCATACGTACCCCTGCGCCCGTACCGCCATAGGTATGAACATCCCATGCGCTCTCGGTATAGGCAGAACCTGCGATATCAAAATGTACCCATTTCTCTTTCATGTCCTCATTGATAAAATTATCGAGGAACAATGCCGCTGTGATCGCTCCACCGTAAGGTTTGCTAGAGACGTTGCAGACATCGGCGAGGTCGCTTTTGATCAGTTTTTTGAGGTGGCGGTTGAACGGTAAAATACCACAGTATTCGCCGCTCGCGTCTGCCGCACTCAGCCACTCTTGTTTGAGTGACTCATTATGCCCCATAACCCCTGTTGTATACGGCCCAAGAGCAACCATACACGCGCCCGTGAGAGTAGCGTAGTCGAAGAGGTAATCGGCTTTGACGTACTCTTGTGCATAGCCGAGTACATCGGCGAGGACGAGGCGACCTTCGGCATCGGTATTGCGTACTTCGATCGTTTTGCCGTTTTTAGCACGGAGGACGTCATCGGGTTTGTAGGCATTGCCGCTGATCATGTTCTCAACTGCACCGACAAAAGCGTGGACTTCGATATCGAGGTTCAGTTCGCTCACCGCTTTGATGATCCCCATTACGGCACATCCGCCCGCTTTGTCCATCTTCATCGTCACCATTGAGGTGGCCGCTTTGAGGCTTAATCCGCCGCTGTCATAGGTGAGACCCTTTCCGACTAGGGTGATGACACGTTTCGGATTTTCGGGTTTGTAGGCGAGGTGAATCAGACGGGGAGGGTGGGCTGAACCGCGTCCGACGGAGAGCATAGCAAACATTTTTTCATCTTCTAACCCGTTGACATCGAGGATGGTGCATTCGAGATTATTGTTTTTCGCCAATATATCTGCGGTAATAGCCATCTGCTGCGGTGTCATATCATCAGGCGTTTGATTGACCAAAGTACGGACGAAGTTGGTGGCTTTGGCAATGATCGTCGTTTGTTTGAGAATCGCTTCCAACTCATCAATTGCATTACCACTTCCGTCATGATTTTCATTGCTGAAGATAACTTCTGTTAGAGAAGAGGGTTTAGGCTCCGATTTATAGGCTTCAAATCGGTAGCTTCCCAAAAGTACACCCTCGATCAATGCTTTAAAAGATTTCTGTGTATATTGCGCGAGTTTAAGGGTTCCATAGCCGTAGTTCATTGCGCTTCGGATCGCTGCGGCCATAGCAGATCGGTAAAGCTCATCGCTCGCGTTATTGTCGATACCGCACACCAGAAGACGGTGCTCATGTAAAGCGCAGAGCTGTTCAAGGTCGGCTTTAAATCCGGCTTGCTTTAAGAGTGCAGTATGAGGATGAGTTGCGAGCTGCGCAGGTGTGACGAATTCTACGCTCAGGTCGGCATTGATCTGCCCAAGAGGTTGATTAACGATTTTGACGTTCACGGCGTTTCTCCAAAAGATTTTTTTCAATACGGTTAAACATAAAAGCGATACCGCCAATAATGCTGAGGGCTAAAGGTATAGCGAAGTACCAGTGCGCTTTGATCCATGCGAGCAGTTTGAGTAACTCATCTCCGAAATAATAGGCGGGGATAATGGTCAATGAAGCCCAGAAAATAGCACTGACAAAGTTGATGATGGCAAAATCGCGCGAGGAGTATTTAGTAAGTCCTATCGCCATCGGGATAACTGTCCGCATTCCGTACATATAACGCTGTACGAAAATAAGGGGCCAGCCGTATTTTTTGAGCAACAGGTGAGCAATCGCAAATTTACGACGTTGTGAGCGAAGTTTGTCATGGATATAGCTTTTGTTAAAGCGTCCGATATAAAAATAGATTTGATCTCCGACAAATCCGCCGAGAGCTCCTACAACAATCGCTAGGGGGAGAAACATATCTCCCGTATGGGACATGATCCCTGCCATGACAAGACCAAGCTCACCCTCTAATATACTCCATCCAAAAAGGACAATGTAGCCGTATTCTCTCAACCATTCAATAAATAAATGCTCCATACGTGCCCTTAGTTGTCAAAATTTAATATTTGTTTTGCCTGCATCATATCCTTGTCACCGCGACCGGAGAGGTTAACGATGATGAGTTTGTCTTTGATATCGGTCATTTTTTTCAAGTATGCGACGGCGTGAGCGGTTTCAAAGGCGGGGATAATCCCCTCCGCGCGGCTGAGCCATACGAAAGCGTCTAAGGCTTCTTGGTCGGTGATGTTGTCATAGGTGACATTATCATTATCTTTATGGAAAGCATGCTCAGGCCCGATGCCCGGATAATCGAGTCCTGCTGAAATCGAGTGGGCTTCGAGAATCTGACCGTCATCGTCTTGGAGGAGATAGCTCATTTGACCGTGCAATACCCCCGGGCGTCCTTTGAGGAGGGAACATCCGTGTTTATCGGTCTCGACCCCAAGTCCTCCCGCTTCGATTCCGATACAGCGTACCTCTTTATCTTCGAGGAAATGTTGAAACGTTCCGATGGCATTAGAACCGCCGCCGATGCAGGCAATGACGTAATCGGGGAGGCGGTTCTCTTTTTCCAAAATCTGAGCACGCGCTTCACATCCGATAATCGCCTGAAAATCACGTACCATCATAGGATAGGGGTGAGGCCCTGCAACGGTGCCGATGATGTAAAACGTATCGCGTGCATGGGTGACCCAGTGGCGGATGGCATCGTTCATGGCATCTTTGAGGGTTTTAGAGCCGCTTTCCACCGCGTGAACTTTGGCTCCGAGAAGTTTCATTCGAAAAACATTTAGCTCTTGTCGTGCGACGTCTTTCGCACCCATAAAGATTTCACATTCCAATCCCAATAATGCGGCAATGGTAGCGGTCGCGACACCGTGCTGTCCCGCACCCGTTTCGGCGATCACTTTTTTCTTGCCCAAACGTTTTGCCATAAGTCCCTGTGCGATAACATTGTTAACTTTATGGGCACCCGTATGGTTCAAGTCTTCACGCTTGAGATAGATTTTGGCACCCAGCTCTTCAGAGAGGTTTGCGGCATAGTAGAGGGGACTCGGACGACCAACATAATCGGTGAGATAGCCGTCCACTTCGCTCCAAAATGCTTTATCAAAACGGATCTCTTTGTAAGCTTCTTCAAGCTCTAAAAGGGCGGGCATAAGGGTTTCAGGGACATAACGTCCGCCGAAGATACCGAAGTGCCCCTCAACGGGATCAAATTTGGAAGGGGAAGGGATATACATTAATCGACTCCAATCACAGTATAAACTTCAACCATCTCACGCAATTTTGCCTGTCCGCTCAGGAAATCAAGACCCATCACAAAACACGCTTCTATGCACTCGGCACCCACCTTGTTGATAAGGTTTGCCGCCGCATACGCGGTTCCCCCCGTTGCGATCAAATCATCGATCAGCAAGACACGAGGTTTTTCAACCCCATTGAAAGCATCAATGTGGATTTCCACTTCATCCACACCGTATTCAAGAGAGTATTTCTCTGAGACGGTGGTGTAGGGGAGTTTCCCTTTTTTACGGATGGGAACGAAGCCGATGCCGAGCATTTGAGCGAGTGCGGCACCGAAGATAAAACCTCGCGCATCGATCCCCGCAATGTGGGTCAGATCATAGGTACTGTAGCGATCATGCAAGTGGCGCATCAAGACACCGAACGCTTCACCGTCTGAGAGGAGGGTGGTAATATCTTTAAACACGATTCCCGGTTTCGGAAAATCGGGGATATCCCGAATGGCATTGATTAAAATAGCTCTGTCGTTTACAGTGAGATTCATAAAGGTTTCCTTTTTTAAATAAGTGCGTCGATACGCCCTTCTAGCTCTTTGATTTTGTTTTGGAGACGGTCGGTTTCGGAACGGTGTTTCGAGTTACGCTGTTTGAGTGACTTGACTTCGTTACGGAGATTGTTCAGCTCTTCACTGAGAATGTCGACATTCCCAAGTGCACGTTGGAGTTGAATCTGATATTTTCGGATCAGTACTTCAGCCTCTTTGAGAGTCAGCTTCATCATTTCACTGGTGCGCTGTTCTTTGACGGTGATACTCCGAAAATAGAACATCTTAACTAAAAAGAAAAGCGCTCCTAACGTGACAATCGTGAGCAATGACCACTCTAAAAACATACCTTATCCTTTGATCGCCTCTAATTTTTCGACACGGCCGCAATGGCGACCCCCTTCGAATGCACCCGCAATCCATGCATCGAGGATTGATTCGGCAACCCCTTGACCCACGATACGCTCACCGAAGCACAAAACATTTGCATCATTATGCCCCCGTGCGACGGTTGCCGTATAGGCATCGTGGCACAGTGCGGCGCGAATACCGTGATGTCGGTTGGCCGCAATCGACATTCCGATCCCTGAACCGCAAATCAAAATTCCCTGAGAAGCAGTGTCAGCGAGGACATTTTCACACACTTTGATCGCATAATCGGGATAATCGACACGATCTTTTGAAAATGGCCCCAAATCGATCACTTCATGTCCTTTTGAACGGAGCAGTTCGACGGTAAAATCTTTTAGATCGATTCCGGCGTGATCGGTGGCAATGTAAAATTTCATAACTCTCCTTAGTTCAATAAAAAATGTAAGACGCTCTGGATTGGCCAGATAACCAACGGAATTTTCAGTGGAGTAACCAATATGATGATGATAACAATCATTCCATAAGGTTCGGCTTTGACGAAAAATTCGGCAACGGCACGTATTTTATATTTTAGGCTCATATAGGTAATAAAATGGGCTCCGTCAAATCCCGGAATAGGGAGAAGATTGAAAACGGCGAGAACGACATTGATCAGCAGAAGCTTCATAATGAGGAGATAGCCGAAAAGATAGGCGATTGTGTCCGCTTCACTCGGTTGTGCAAGAGAGAGGAGAATGACGGAAGAGAGGGTTGCTAAAAAAATATTATACGCAATCCCCGCCAAACTCACCTGCATTGCCGCATTGTATCCGCCGTTTCGAATCACCGTATGGGTATTGATCGGTACCGGTTTTGCCCATCCGAATAAAAAACCGCTGGAAGCACCGAGGAGCATAGGTATAAAATAGGTCATCAACGGGACGAGAATCGAGCCGAAGGGATCGATATGGATGAGAGGATTAATACTTAGTCGCCCCTGACTTTTTGCGGTATGGTCACCGTATTTATAGGCGACCCACCCGTGCATAATCTCATGTCCGATAATGGCGATGAGAAGAGCGAGTATCGCCGCAGCGATTTCGAGTAGATCAATAGAGCTCATGGTCGTTGGCATCTTCGCGAATGCGCTCAGCTATTGCGCGCTCAAGTGGATCTTGAAGTTCTAAATCACTCGGAGTTTTTCCGATCCGATCCCAGCGTACTTCATAATTGCTGTCTAAACTGAAATAGACAAACCACGGTGTCCCCTCGATGAGTCCGTAGGGGACACTTCCCCAAAAACGGCTGTCGTTCGAGTGGTCACGGTTGTCTCCCATCATAAAGTATTCACCCTCAGGGACTTGGATCGGAGCGACATTGAAAAGCTCAGTAGGGAAGATGCCGTTGTCAACCATTTTTTCATCGTTGTGGATTCCCGGATGCTCTTTGGCATACGGGTTTTTAACCCATAACTTCCCTTCAACCTCTACGAGTTCATATCCGGCAAACGCTTTTTTGGCGTATTCATCCCCTTCTCGCGGGTGGAGGTAAAGGACTTTATCCTGTAAAAAGAGTTCATCCCCCGGCAATGCAACACAGCGTTTGACGTAGTGAAGCTGTGTGTTGTTCGGATAGCGGAAAATGACGATATCGCCGCGCGCAGGTTCATCACCATCGATGATATGTCCATCTGTCCCCGGAATCAGAGGAATTTCAAGAAATGGGATGTGGGGAGTGGAGATGCCGTAAGCGAATTTTTTGGCAAAAAGATGATCCCCTACGAGGAGAGAATCTTTCATCGATCCGCTGGGGATACGAAACGCCTGTGCAATGAAGAAAATGACGAACAAAACGATGATGATAGTTCCCGTCCAAGTATTGGAAAAACGGTAGGCGCTGTGGGCGGCATTAAATATTTTTTTCTTCAAAGGTTATTTCTCTTCTTCTGCATGAATTTTGGCGGCTTTTAGGGTGTTAGAGAGGAGCATCGCGATGGTCATCGGACCAACTCCTCCCGGTACAGGGGTAATGTAGGATGTTTTAGGGGCAACGGCGTCATAATCGACGTCACCGACAAGGCGACCATCTGGCGCGCGGTTGATACCGATATCGATGACGATAGCGTCTTCTTTGACCATATCTTCTTTGATCAGATTAATGACTCCCGCACCGACGAGGACAATGTCGGCATTCAGGGTGTGTTTTTTCAAATCATCGGTGAAAATATGGCAGATTTCGATCGTTGCATTGGCGTTAAGCAAGAGGGCTGCCATCGGTTTTCCGACGATATTGGAAGCACCGACGATGCAGCAGTTTTTCCCTTTCGGATCGATATCGTATTCGCTCAAAAGTTCCATGACTCCCAGAGGCGTACACGGTACAAATCCGTCCAACCCCGTAGCGAGACGTCCGACATTGTAGGGGTGGAAGCCGTCTACGTCTTTGGATGGGGCAACCACTTCGAGGATTTTGGTGGTGTCGATATGAGACGGTAGGGGAAGCTGAATCAAAATACCGTCAATGTTGGGATTGGTGTTCATCATTTCGATGGTTTTAACGATGGCGTCTTGGGAAATATCATCGGGCATTTCGTGGGTAACGGAGTAAAATCCGGCACGGTCACACGCTTTTTTCTTCATTCCGACATAGGCTTGGCTCGCTGGATCATGACCGACTAAAATGACCGCCAAACCGGGAACTCTCCCTGTTGATACTTTGAGTTCTTTTGCTCCGAGAGAGACTTTTTCTTCGATTTTTTGTGCGAGCGCTTTACCGTCAAGAATTTGCATTTAATCACCGTCAAATTGTTTTTGGGTATGATACCGCTAAAAGACTAATAATTGGTTAAAGGGATCAGGTGCGCGGGGTTTTTCTACTATTTTTGACATTTACACTCTCTTACGCAGAGTCGTTTATTACGAAAGAAGAGTATGCCGCAGGACTGTACCATAACCCTCGCGGAGTAGGGTGCCATTTATGTCACGGTGAAGAGGGTGAGGGGAAACTGATCGCCCGCTATCGTGACAAAGGTGAGAAGAAGATTTTCGCCGGCAAACCGATCAACAAACTTCCGTTTCGAGAATTTTACGAAAAAATAAACAGCCGTATTGTCGGAATGCCTCGCTATTATCTCACCGATACGGAGATTCAGACCCTCTACTATTATCTCCACAGAGACGAGTTTAAACGTGCCGCTCAACAACCCCGAAAAGCTCAATAACCTTATTTCCTCAGGCGATATTGCGTCACTAAGAGCATTGGCATTGCCGCAAAAACGGCAACTTAATCGTTCGTTGTCGTTTCGATCCGCTATGATGATCTCTACCCATAACCTCAAACATCTCTCTAAAATTCCGTTCCTTGATGCGGAGTGTGTAATGCTGAACCTCGAAGACGGTGTCAGTCGTGAACAAAAGCCGTTTGCTCTAGCGCTGTGCGCGATGGCATTGGCTTCCAATCCTGAGAGTGATAAAAAACTGGTCGTTCGTGTTAACCCTCTTGATGAGGGGGGTGCTGAGGAGATAGCGTTTCTCAACCCTTTTATGCCTGATGCGATTCGTGTCCCTAAAATCCGCTCGGTTGAGGATGTTCGCCGTATTTTGACCTTGGTGGATGACAATATAGAGATACACCTCTCCATCGAGACGAAAGAGGGATGGTTAGCCCTTTCTCATCTCTCCGTCGATCCGCGTATCAAAGTCTATTATCTTGGTGTCCTTGATCTTTTCGCTGATCTTGGGCTATCTCAGAGTCTTTTGCTCCCCGATAACCCTACCGTCCACTATATGCTTTCCCATTTTTTAATGACGTGCCGTGCATGCGGTGTTAAACCTGTTTCGTTTGTGTATCAAGATTATAAAAACAGCGACGGACTGCGCAACTGGCTGGAGTTGGAGAAGATGATGGGATTTGATGCCAAAGGGTGCATCGCTCCCGCTCAAGTTACTCTCATCCATGAGATTTTCGGGCATAGCGAAGCGGAGATAGAACGGTGTCGCGAGATTGTTAGACTCTTTGAAGAACACTCTGCGCAGGGGATTAGCGGATTTGTCGATGCGCGGTACGGATTTATCGACGAGCCGATTTATAAAGGGGCTATGACTATTATCAACCGTTTATAAATATATTGAAAATTAGTTATAATAAATTAAAGTAATTACAATAACGCTTTAAAGAAGGTTGAATATGAAACTATTTCTACAAAGTATTACAACCCGAATAGCCATATGGATGATTGTTATCGCATCTGTCCCTTTGCTTGTGATAGCGTATACCTTGCTGTATCAAAAAAAAGATGAAATCACAGCGCAGCACCTTTCGAATCTACAAGTGGTGTTTAATCAGACGATTGATAAAATCGAGACAAACCTCCAATACCAGCAGCAGCTTTTAAAAAATATAGCAGCGAAGCAGCGAATAGCCGAAAAACTTCTGAGCACAAATCCAAATGAAACCATGCAACTTGATCCTGTGATTGAAAATTATGTCACGAATGTCGTAAAGGAGAATGGATATTACGATTTTTTCATTTTATCCGAAACCGGCGTCGTTGTTTACAGCTATAAAAAAGAGGGCGACTACGGAAAAAGCATAAATGATTTGAGCATGAAAAAGACTGCTTTGGCAAAAGTGTGTTTTCAAGTATTGGCGACCCGAAGCAGCGCTGTAAGCCCGCTTGAATACTATTCACATTCCAAACGTAAATCGAGTTTTATTGCTACACCCATTCTCAAGAATCAAAAAGTCGTAGGGGTAATCGCGGTACAGCTCAATGATAATCATATTTTTGATTTGCTTAAGCATTATAACGGTTTGGGAAAAACCGGTGAAGTTGTCGCCGGAGCATTAACGCCCGATGGAAAAGTAGTTGCGGCGATGCCCTTAAAATACGATGCAGATGCTTATAAAAATGAACGTGTATTAAATGCGGGTCATAATGCCACCGGTATGGTTCAGGCGGTACGAGGTAAAGGGGGAAGGGGTGAGATTGTCGATTATCGAGGTGTCCCCAGTTTAGCCGTCTGGGGATATGAACCTATATTAAAATGGGGTATTGTTGTTAAAACGGATAAAAATGAAGTATTGAATACATTTTATAAAGATGAAGAGCAACTATTGTATATTTTGATTTTTATCATAATCGCACTTATAGGGACTATATTTATGAGTGCGAAGAGGATTACACGTCCGATTAATAATCTCATAATGTCGATGCGGCAATTTCGAAAAGAAGGGGTGTTTAATTTAAACGTTGCGGAGTGTGAGGGGGAACTATGTTATCTCTCACAAGAGTTTCTTACAATGGCGGAAGAGATTAAAGCCCATCATCACAATCTTGAGGAAAAAATACATCAGCGGACGAATGAACTTCGACTTGCCAAAAGTTCGATCGAAAATTATGTCGGAATTGTTGATCGGTTCGTTATTACCTCTTCTACAGATCTAAACGGGAAGATAACCTACGCATCCAAAGCGTTTGAAGAAATTTCAGGATATTCGAATGAGGAATTGATAGGAAAAAACCATCGGATACTCCGAGACCCGCAAATGCCCAATGAGTTGTTTGAGAACTTATGGGAGACAATTACAAGCGGCAAAGATTGGCATGGAGAGATTCGTAATATTGCTAAAGACGGAAGTTACTACTGGGTCAGTGTCCATATTTCTCCAAACTTTGATGCACAGGGCAAAATGATCGGATATACGGCAATTCGACAAAATATTACCGATAAAAAAATGATTGAAGAAATTTCTTTGAAGGATCAGCTGACCGGGCTATATAATCGACGCCATTTAGATGCCGTGTTGGAAAAAAACTGCCAAATGGCTGAACGTTATAATATCCCCTTTAGTGTTGCCATTATTGATATTGACCATTTTAAGAATGTCAACGACACTTATGGTCATCAAGTTGGTGATTATGTTCTTCAGAATCTCTCAGAAATTCTCAAGAGTCAATGTCGTGCGGTAGATATATTAGGACGATGGGGTGGGGAGGAGTTTTTGATTATTTTCCCCAATACGGAAGAGTCTGAGGCAGAGATAGCTGCTGAAAAAATTCGTAAGGCTATCGAAATATTTCCAATGGAGTATGTTGGAAATAAAACGGCCAGTATTGGAGTTTGCGAATACCATGATAATCTTAATGAAACAATAAAACGGGCGGATGAAGCACTCTATCAAGCGAAAGCTCAAGGGCGTAACCGTGTTTGCACCTATAGGTATAACAAACAGTGAGTTGAATCCGTTTATTTGACGATAATATAAACCCGTATCCGTACCCGTGTGGGCTGTTCGGGTTTCGGATATTTGGGATGGGCGAGGTTGATGGTCTGCAACGTCAGCTCATCAAGTGCCGTTCCGATGCGGTTTTTTTCTAACGTCAGATCGCTGATGCTTCCATCAGGCTTGAGGATGAATTCAACGACATTATTATCCATCGGATCGACATCGGATCGGTCACGAAGCAACCTAGTGCCGACCACTTCATTTATTTTACGGATTCTTTGAAGATTATCGATGATGTAGTGCTGTTCTCCTGCGGAGAGTTCAAAAAATTCATCACCGTAGTGGTGGAGAACGGAATAGGGGAGGCTCTCTCGGTCGGCTTCGGTGATACGTTTGAGCTCTGTCGAATGGATGGGCTGCTGTGCAAGCGGCATCGGTGCATCCGCTTTTTTTCCCTTTGAAATGGCACTGCTCTGAGGCGGAGCGGATGGAGGGGTAATTTTCTCCTTTATATCGGTCTCTTCATTCAGGGTTACGCCGAAACGCTTCTCTTTGTAAAAAGGTTTATCTTCATTCTCTTCATGGGAAATTCCATACCAAACCAAAACAAGTATCACTGAATGAATCAAGAGTGCGATGAGGAGTGAGAGGAGAGATGGATTCGGTTTCATCTAGGATAGCGGTTTAATAACCGGTAAGGTTATACCATACCCGATAGCGGATCAGTGTTTTTTGCTGAGGTCGGGGATATTTGGAATAGGCGAGTTCGATCACCTCTTTGGTCGTGTCATCCAAAATAGCGAGATTGCTGTTTTTGAGAAAGCGTATGTCTGAGATGCTTCCATCAGGGAGGAGATAAAACTCGATCATATTGGTATCGTTTGTCCGAATGCTATCGGGGATGCGGCTTCGTCCGTAGCGATCCAAGACCCCTTGGGTTATACGGCGCATTACCTCTTGGTTATCGAGGATATATTTTTGCTCCCCCTCGGAGAGTTCATTGAACTTATCCCCATAAAGACGTTGGATAGAATCGGCAATTTTGGTAGAACTACGGGTCGGTCGATCCTGTGCGGAGGGGTCAGCTTTTGAGAGGCTGTCATGGAGACTGAACTCTTTTTTCGCTAGGGGTTTTCGCTCTATCTCAGCAACCGGCTTGGCAACATGGCGCTCGAACGCTTTTCTGGGTTCTGGGATCGGCTCAGGGGTGGGAGGAGTCGGTTTAGTTTCAGGTGTCAGCGATTTGGGCTTTTGCGGTTTTGGCAGAGGCTGAGCATCTTTGATCATCTGCTCTCCGCGCGGAATCGAACGGTTTGGAATCACTTTCGGAATCTCGTTTTTAACAATGGCCTCTTTTGTAATGTTCGGGCGTTCTTTCATCGAGAGCCTGAAACGCTCTTCTTTCGGCTCACTCATTTCTTCGGGAGGAGGAGGGAGCGGTTTAAATTGGTCTAATAAAATAAGCACTAGTAGAATGATGAGGTGAACCAAAGCGGCGATTATAAATGCGTAAAGGGAAAAAGATTTGGTTCGTTTCATAACCGCGCATTCTACCTAGATTTTCCTAATGAAAGAAGCCTTTCGGGCAAAAAATGGTCTCTGAAAGGGGCGTGCACGAAAATTGCATTATCTTTTTAAACCGTCCAAGGAAAAGGCCATGAGCGAACTGGATACTTTATGCCGTGAGATAGAAGATTATTTGAAAAAATACGCGATAGATGATGAAGCACGATATGTGATTGCACCGCATATCGCTAAAAAATCACTGGAAATGAACCATCTTTATCAGGATTTGGGCTTTAAAAGCCGTGTACAAATGGGTGCCTATATGGCTACACATTTCCCTCGTCTTGCATCGCTGAAGCCCAAAGATAAACTCTGGAAAAAATTTCTCTACGACGCCATCGGAAAAGTTGCCCCCGCGTGTGCGACGTGTCATGATCAAGAGCACTGCTTTACCTGTTTGATCGCGGAGGCGAGTGCGTGAAATTACGGTTTAAAGGAAAATATCATGAATGAATCAACACTACGGGTTATGCAGGCGATTTTTTCGCTGAGTGACGAGATCGAATACAATATCTACGAGGCGGTCGATATCGCCGAATATGCGCAGATGGATACGGATGAGGTGCGTAGCATCATCAGTAATCTCTACGACGAGGGGTATTTGGGTGAATGCATGACGGCGGGAGACGATGGATTCGATACTTTCTATCTGAACAAAAAAGGGCGTACGCTCATCGGGATGGAATGATGATAAAGTTAGTGGTCTTTTATGAAAAACCTTTTTGTGCCGCCAATGCCAAGCAAAAGCAGATACTCCGTCAAAGTGGCTGTACCCTCATTGAGCGAAACCTTCTCGAACACGGTTTGGATGCTGATACTCTTCGCAGTTTTATGGAGGGTAAAAAGGTAGCCGATTGGTTTAATCCTGCCGCCCCCGCGATCAAAAACGGCGAGATTTTTCCTGAAACACTGGATGAAGGCTCTGCCATGGAGTTGCTGATGGCTAATCCGATTTTGATCCGTCGCCCGCTGATGGTGATCGGAACGGAGAAACTGTGCGGGTTTGATGCGGACAGAGTATCCGAAGTGTTGGAACGCTATGTCAAACCAATGCCGAAAATCAACTGTCTGGAAAAGGGATGCTTGCAGATTCGGGCTGAATAACTTTAAGGCTATTTCATCGTGCCCTGAGCCTCTTTGAGCATGGTATCCATAATAGTAAATAATTCTTGAGAGGCACTTTCGACTTTTTGGAATCGGTCAATTATTATTGTTTTATTCTCTAATAGTGCGTTTTCACTTTCGATCATTTCATCTATTTCATGAATATGCGCATGGATTTTTTTGTGTGGTTCTAAAACAGTGTTATAGGACGGAAAGTGGCTAAACAGTATTTTTCCTTGTCCCGTATCGTACCATTTACCGAATCGACAATTATGATGGTCAACAACATTCCCGTCCATTTTTCGTGTATATACAGCGTTATAGGCATTACCTTTGAAGAGTATATGGTCAATTTTTGCCAGAGTAATATAAGCAATCATCTCAATACTTCCCACAACTTTTGCGGTTTGGAGTGCATTTGTATTGAAGTCGGAGATAGAATCGGTAAAACTTTGAATCAAACTGGTTGATTTTGTAGCAATCGTATTCATGTTGTCTGAGCTGTCTTGAATTTCAGTCGTTTCTTGCTGAAGTGTTTGTATCGCGATGGATATTTCGTTAGTCGCTTTTTGTGTTTTTTCAGCCAATTTTCGTACTTCATCCGCAACGACGGCAAATCCTCTACCGTGTTCACCTGCACGTGCCGCTTCGATAGCTGCATTGAGTGCTAATAGATTAGTTTGATCGGCAATATCTTTAATCAGGTTGATGACGGAATTAATATCATTGGCTTTAGTGCTTAATACGTTGATGGTGTCGTTGGAGTTCTGGACTAATTCAATCAATTGAAAGAGATTGTTTGTTACCTCACCGAGAGAACCGACGGTTTCTGTTGATTGTGTTGCCGTATTTTGGGAGAGTTTTGCGATATTGGATAGATTATCTAACGTATATAAAAGATCTTGCTGTATAACATCCAAACCACCGGTGGAACGGCTGATCTCAGCTAGTTTTCCGTCCAAATCAAAAAGTTTAAGCGAGTTGTGGTGATCTTTCATTTTTTCGACGTTTTGATTAATGTATTCAGCCGAGCGTTTAAAAGATCCTTTTAGACCGGATATTTGAACTTTTCGATGAAAACGGTCTTTGCTCAGTGCTTCAATGACGGAATAGGTATCATTCATATAGACTTGAAGCTGGTCGATCATATTGTTGGTATTCCAGCAAAGTGATTTTAATTCACCGCCTTCATCAATGGAGATGATACGTGAATCCATATGCCCTTGTTCAATCTCTTTCATAACGTCAGCTACTTTTTTGATGGTTGATTGAACTTTACGTATATGAATAAAGATAGCCCAAGCAATGGCAAAATTGATGAGATTCAATAACCGAATCCAGTCAAATCCGATGGTCGCAAGTTCAAAAATGAGTGCAATTGCAAATACAATGATCGCGAGAAGATTTAAATGTTGTAATTTAGAGAGAGAGGACAAATTCATCGTAGGTGACCTTTCGTTTTTGTAACTCAGTATTCAGTAATGCTTCTCCTGATTGAATCCCTCCGCTGCGCTCTGCTATTAATAAAGCTTGATAAAGCGGTTTTATCGCATCCAAGGCTTGTATATCAGGTTTGCGTCGTACGGAATGGTAGGCAATGATCTTATTGTTATCATCTAAACTTGCAGTAATATGTGCAAATACCCAGTAAAAGTCTTGATTTTTGGTACGATTGATAACATAGGCAAAAACTTCTTCTTTTTGTTTAATATGATCCCATAAGTGTTTATAGACGGTTGCTGGCATATCAGGATGCCGTAATATATTATGCGGCTGATTGAGCAATTCGGATTCACTATAGCCTGATATTTGAACAAATAGCTCATTACCGTATATTATTTTTCCGGATGTATCTGTTTTTGAGACAATAAATTGGTTGTCTAGAAAAAATACCTCTTTTCCAGCCATAGGGCTACTCCTCATGAATATAAATTAATTTTGTATAGTGTCAAAAGTGAATGACTATTCATGTATGGTAGCATAGTGCTTTGATTAATATCAAGTAAATCTATTAATTTACTATGAATTTAACATTTGTGTAGCGTTAAGTAAACAAGTGCAGTGGAAGTGAAGGAGATTGGCTATGAAAGAATTTCGGGCATTAGTATGAGAACGGATACTCATTTCCTATATAAAAGGAAATGAGCACTAGGATTACACCGCTCCGAAAGAGAGTTTTCCGCCGCGTTGGAACGATTTGATCTCTTCGTACGTTTTTTCGCTAAGACGGAGGTTACTGCGTAGAACCTCTTTACATACCGCATCAATTTTCTCTTTGTCGGACATCTTTTTCAAATCCCCTTTTGAGAGATCGGCAATATCGAGCAAGTCATTCCATACAGAACTTTCATCCAATGAAAAGGTATGGAAGGTGATTCCCTCATAAACGAATGAGCCTTTTCCGATAATGTCGGAGACGAAAAGAAGATATTTCCCCTCAGGAGTCAAGAACTCTTTGTATTTCGCTACGAAACCTTCAAAAATATCCAATGATGTGAGTTCACACGCCAAGAAGTCAATTTTGTCAGAGTTGGTAGCGAGGATCACTTGTTTCACGATCTCTTTTGGTGGGAGACTTTTATCGGCAGTGATCACTTTACCTTCTGTTACGACGAGGCATCCGCGATAAGCGTATTTGTACGCATCGGTAGGGGCGTTGTAGACGATCATCCATTCGAGTTTGTTCTCGGCGATGTAGCTTTGGATTGACATTAGGGTTCCTTCAAGATTAGTTAACTCTCTCAATACAATTATTGTTCTATCAATAAAGAGGGTAAACTTCCGCTTATGAAACAAAAACTACATGCTAAAGCCGCTCAAATCGCTCAAAGTCCCGCTACGAAAAAAGCCCTTATCGCTATGAAACCTGAAAAGTCGGTGTGGGGATTTTTAGGAATCGTCCTATTTTTGATTGTTCCTGAGATTATCGCTTTTATTTGGGGTGCAGAGATCACTGCCTATGCCAAAGAGGCACTGTTGCACGCCGGAGGGGTAGAGAAATACTATTTTGATTTTTTAGTCATGATGTTTGAAGAGGGGGGAAGCTGGGTAAATCTTGCTATCGCCACCGCTCTGTTGGTGTGGTTCTTTTTTTGATTTTAGATAATTTGTTCGCTGCTCGTATCGACTATCTTTTCAATCTCTTCAAATGAGTCTTGGGTCGTATCTGCGGGGATTAGCTCTTTCCAGCTGCTAAAGGCTTTTAGGTAATCAACACTTCCTGAACTTTTGGGATCAAGGGTGAATTTTGGAGCATTGAAATGTTCCAATGAGGTAGTGTTCTCAATCCCGAGGGCAAAACGATCACGTTTATCGGATCCATTGATTCGTGATTGGACATAAACAATATGTCCATCCGAAGCGATACCGAAATCAAATTCTAGCTGTAGGTTAAGCTCTTTGATGAGCGGTTCGAGTTGGTTCGGATCGCTGATAAACATATACGAACCGTATACCTCTTTGGTAATCAGTGATTCAGAGTACATTTTCTGAATTATCGAATCGGTTACGGTTAAAAGTAGCTTTATCGATTGATTATGATCGAGAGAGATGTGAACTTTTTTGCTACTTCCGCTGTTTTTTTCCAGAGAATTTAGCGGCTTGTAACTAAAATGCGAGCCGTTTATGTCGCTAAAAGCTTTGATCGTCCCCTCTTTGATTGCAGCGTTGATACTGTGAACTTTCTTTTCATCAAATTGTTTCATACTCTCTTCAGTGATGAGGCTACTAATGAGAGTATCATTGAGATCAAACCGTATGAATTTCCCCTCATCTTCAGCCTGCATAGGGAAAATGGTATTTAGAAATGTTTTCCCCATATAGAGTGTTTTGGTCGAATAATCGAACAAAAACGGGAACTTCATCGAGATTTCGACATTGTCTTTATTGTAATGGAGATCATAAATTGCTTCGGATCGGATGGTCTCGCGATAATCAATCGCTCCGTTAATCTCAAACGAGAATCCTCGGATGATATCAATCCCTTTTTTCAGATAGAGAGAGGTCCGTGATGTTGTATTGGTTTCATTTTTAGGGAAAGAGAGTTTTGTAATACGTGTCGTCGATGTATAGTTATATCCGGTGGTATCAAATGTTTTCATCAATCCGTTTTTGAGAGATTCGTGGGGAGTAACTGTCGTACATCCACTAATCACAAGTGCTGATAAAAAAAGGGCACTTGACATTAGAGCAGTTTTCAAAAACATAAAATAACTCCCACTAATACGATTTATTTTGAATTATAGCATTGATAATTAAAAATTAATTTATATCAGGATTGGATTATAACCCTTTTAGTGCTTCGTTGATTTGCTCCAATGCCAGCGACTTGGCATTTTCAACCTCTTTATTATGCCACCAGTATTCGATGATGGCGTGTTCGATTTGCTCTAACTGATCCATTTTCAGGTTGGCAAATACTTCTGCGGAGGTGATCTCTTCAGGGGTTAGCCCTTTGGACGCTGCAACGGCGTTCAGCGTTTCGATAATACTCTCTTCCAGCGGCTTAGGGCTGATCTCGGCTCGGGCCTGATCGATCCATGTGCGGATCTCCTCTTCGAGATAATCATGCCCCCATACCTGATAACACAAGATACGATTTTGGCCATAAAGGATGTTTTCATCTTCTCCCAAAACATCGCTTACTTTTACTGTGCCCTCATTCAGATAGACTTCTATTCGCTCATTTTCCCGTAACGTACATGCCCGCTCAAACGCTACTTTGGCGTGTTTGATGAGGTCATTGCGTAGATTTTCATTCATAGTTTTTCCTTTAAGATGCGATAGGTTTTGTATTATGGTAATCCCACAGCCGCTTATAGTGACTGTCTAGCTCGCTGAGGGTTGAATCGAGCGTGATGAGTTCATTGGTATGTTCAAACCGTTTACTGTGCGCTTCATACCATTGTGCCATCTCGGTTTTGAGAGCGTTGCGCTTGGCGACGGTCTCAACGATAAGTCGACGAATCTCTTCCATTTCATTGGTAATGATCTCACTCATGACTACACCCGCATTCACACGCACCCGCATTGGTACCCGGATCGAGATAACTATCGGCATTTTCAGGGGTAACCCGAACCAGAGATTCAGAGAAGGCGGCCTCAATCGCTTGATTAAGCGCCATTGTCTCTTTCCCGAGCCAATACACTTCCATCCCCTCACGTACCATCACATGAAAAGGACCGTCTCCTAAAAATCCGTACAAAGCGGACGTCGCCCCTTGCTCTAACAGATAATGAGCGGTTTTGATACCGTTGCCGCACCCCTCATTGGGGATAATCGTGTAGTGTTTGTTTTTTGGATCAACTAAGGCGAAAAATTTGGCGTTACCGAAGAGTTTTGTACTCATAGGATTATCGCTGTTTTGTTCCACAGGGATGGCGATCATTACTGCTCCTTTGTCCATTGATATAAACGCTTATGCATATCTTATTCTTTGATTTAGAACGGCAATTGCAATCACATCCTATAAATGAGTAAAAAGAGCAAAGTATGGAAGAGTTGCGAACCCATTATCACTATTTCAGTAATGAAGAGGGGGACGGCTATGAGATATACAGCTGTGATTTCCCTGATGTCAAAGGTTTTGGTGAGAGTTATGAAGAGGCAATGGACGATTTGCGTATAAATTTGAAACGAAATGAGGAGAGAACAATGGAAGCAGAATCATTGATGGAGAGCGCGATTGGAGCATACGATCGTAAAGAGTTCGCCGTGGCAAAATCGATTTGGGAAGGGTTGAGCGCTACGAACACGGACGCTATGGTCAATCTCGGAACGATGTATGTCAAAGGGTTCGGTGTCGCTAAAGATATACAAACGGCATATAAGCTTTTTGATCGTGCAGCGGAACAAGGTCATGAAGTCGCTTCGTTTTATCTAGGCGGTATGTTTGAAAACGGGATCGGTGTCACTGCCGATAAAGATCAATCGATCCGTTACTATAGTGTAGCCGCAGAGGCCAATATGCCTACCGCTCAACTCAAACTAGGTATTTTACTCCGCAACGATGATGTTCTAAACTCGATGAAGTGGATGATTAAAGCTGCCCACGCAGGAGAGGCACAAGCCCATGCACTCCTCACGTACGTCAGTAACCAGAATGCAGCAACCGACATAAATGTCACGTTTCGAATGATGGATGAACCCTCTCAGCGCGCGAAAGTAGAATCGGTTATTACAGAGAATCTGGCTCCTATCCTCGCAAGTGATGGTGGCGGGGTAGCACTTGTCAATTATGTGAGCGGAGATACCCCTGAAATTTGGCTTCGCTATCTGGGTGCGTGTTCGGGATGCCACCTTGGGCCTACGTCTACGGCGGGGATGATACTGGAGCAGTTTGAAAAGGTCATTGATAAAAAAATTGTGATCTATCTCTGGTAGGAGGTTTACCATGAATACCTTTGCGGCACGGGTTGAAGATATTAAAAGCGATCAGTTCTTTAGCTGCATCAACGTCAACGTCAACGGGGTAGATTTGAAACTGCTCAAAACCCAACTCCCTAAATGGCTTCGAATCGGTGATGAGGTCGAATGCCGTATCCAAGAGGCGGCGATAGCGATCTGTACTGAAACCAAAGAGGGGAATGTCTCGATAGAGAACCATCTGGTAGGTGAACTGCAACATTTTCGTAAGGGGTTGGTTCTTAGCGAAGTGAGTGTCGATACCCCATGCGGAATGATGAACTCTCTCATTACGACCGATGCGTTTGAGCGGATGCATTTATGTGAGGGGTGTGAGGTGACACTACTTTTAAAAGCGGTGGATATTAAACTCACTCCCTTACTTGATAGTACCTCGTATGAAAAATGCAAAGAGCAATTGTATAAAACTAACTAAGGAGTCTATTATGGCCGTAATGATTACTGATTCTTGTATTAACTGTGATGCGTGTATCGACGAATGTCCTGTAAGCGCAATCGCGAGTGAGGGTGATTCACCGCGTGATGATTGGGAATATACCTACGTAAAACCGGAAAAATGTATCGAGTGTGTCGGACATGCAACTACACCTGCGTGTGCCGCAGCCTGTCCTACTGAGGGGTGTATCGTTTGGGATATGCCATACACTGCCGAGTTCAACGACTATTATGTAAACAGCTCAGAATATGTTATCAGCGAGTCGAAAAAACGGGGTCTCCTTTCACCTGAAATAGCACCGCAAACGTTCCGTGATGATATCACTATAGCTCAGCGTGAAGCGCGTGAAGCGGTAGCGGTTTAAAAGGATAAGTTGTGCTCATCGCATTCGCTTCCACTGACGGTGTCTTTGTCAATCAACATTTCGGTTGGTCGAAAAGCTTTGAGCTTTATCGTATCACCTCTGAGAGTGCCGAATATGTCAAGACACTCGACAGTTCGGAAGATGCGATTGCGGATGAACACGAAAAACTCGCCTACAAAATCAGTACTATTCAAGAGGCGGATATTCTTTATTGCTCCGCGATAGGGCCTACCGCTTCAAAAATGGTACTGGCTTCGAAAATCTATCCGGTACGCTCCGGTGAAAATGATCGAATCGATGAGACGATTGTAAAGCTTCAAGAACTTTTATTGGGCAATCCGCCGCCGTGGCTTCTTCGAATCGTCCACACATCTAAAGATAAGGAACTACTCTAATGGCTGTTATTATCAACGATACCTGCATCACTTGTGATGCGTGTTTGCAACAATGTCCGGTCAATGCGATTGTGGATGATACTTCTAATCCGACGGGGAAAAAACAATACTACGTTCAGCCTGACAAATGTGTCGAATGTGTCGGACTTTACGATGATCCTCAATGTGCGGCGATTTGTCCGAGTATCGGATGTATTACGTGGGATATGCCGTTTACGGCTGAGTTTGACGAACATTTCCGCAACGAAGAGATCTACAAACTAGGTCACAACAAAGAGGGGAAACTCAGATCACCGACCTACAAAGCCAAAAGCTTCCGCGAGGATATTCCCCTAAGCGAGCGTGGTATCGGAAAATTGGTTCAAGAAGAGCCTGAAGAGATGCAAGAAGTTGGATAAGAGACTCCACTTATTTAAAAACGGTTAACAATATACGATAAAATACGTTACTCATTTAACCTAATCGGAGGTGAAAAAGTGCGATTAATTATCTATGCTTTTATGTTTGCTTTTGCTTTTTTACTGTTTAAAGCATTTTTTTTAGATGAGTATTTGGAAGAGAAACGTATCTCTGATGCGAATACAACGGTCGAAGAAAATAGCGTGCCTGAAGTTGTATCAGCCCCGAATGAAGGGAATGTTAGCGGAATGGCAGAAGAGAAAAAAGAGAGCCCTGAAGTTAAAAAAATGCCGCTTGATCAATTAGGGGACGATTTAACGAAACATATTAAATTGTAAACGCCTATTTTTGCCGAGAGAGTAAAATACCGCTCACAATAATCAATATCCCCCCCGTAACTACCATAGGGGTTGGGAGAACATCCCCTAACATAATCCCGAAAAACGTCGCGAATAACACAACAGAATAACTGACCGTGCTGACAATCCCCGCCTTGGCATAAAAATAGGCGCGTGTCATATATATCTGTCCGTATGCGGCGGCAATTCCCATCAGAGCAATCCACACCCAGTCATTTCCCCTCGGCAGAACAAAAGGATTAAGGGCGAAGGCAAACAGCTCTGAGGTTGTATATTCCGCTATCATCATCAGCACGAGAGGGATCACTACACCCGACACCATAAACGAGAGGACGACGGTTCGCTCATCATAATAGGCTTTGAGACTGCGGACACTGGTATAAGCCAAGGCGGAGAGAAACCCTGTCAAAATCCCCATAATGTGCAAATACCCCATTTCCAAACCGCTGAGCATCGCCACCCCCGCAAATCCGACGATAACAGCGAGGAGGGCGTGTGATTTTAGTTTTTCACCCAGCACTAATAAAGCGAGCAGAGCGGTAAAAATCGGCTCCGTTTTAGCATAGACGATGGCATTGGAGAGAGAAGTCGCACTGATGGTATAAAAAAAGGTGAGTAAGGCAATCGTTCCGATCACACCACGGAAAAGCAGGGTGATCGGTTTGCCTCCGATATTATGGATCGGTTTGCGTAAAACAAATACACCGATAACGGCCAATCCGATAGCGTTACGCCAAAAGGTCACTTCAACCGACCCCATAGAACCTGAGAGGAGTTTGGCAAACACCATCGTAAGGGCAAATAAAAACGAAGCGATAAGCATATACAAAATGCCCAGACGGGTATCGGAAGAGAGTAGTTTCATAGGGGGGATTGTAGCATGATATTGAAATCCAACCACTAATTTTAGATACAATAAAATACTTTCTATGATTTGATTGGGTATTGGATTGGGTTTGATGTTTAAAAGAGAAAATTTTCTAGGTGATTTTTGGGGTGGAACGGCGGCGATGCTGGTGGCGTTACCCGCTGCTATCGCGTTTGGGGTAACGATTTATGCGGTGATCGGCGGACACTATGGCGCTTACGGTGCGGTTGCCGGTATTTTAGGGGTAGCGGCGATGGGTATCGTTGCGTCACTTATGGGGGGGACAGAGCGGTTGATCTCTGCTCCGAGCGCTCCTGCGGCTGCCGTATTAGCCGCTTTTGCACTGCAAACTATTAATCAAGGTATTGGGGCTGATCTTGTTTTTGTGATGCTGATGATCGTTGCTTTGCTGGCAGGATTATTTCAGATCACTTTCGGTGTGATCGGATTGGGCAAACTGATCAAATATATGCCTTTTCCGGTTGTCAGCGGATATTTAAGCGGCGTAGGGCTTTATATCTTTGCATCACAGGCTCCCATATTTTTAGGACTCCCACAGGGAACCCATTTCTGGGATTCGTTTCAAATAACGAGTGCTTGGCAATGGCAGAGTATTGCGGTCGGCTTGATTACCATTGTGACGATGCTCTACGCCGATAGAGTGTTTCGTGCTATCCCTGCCGTTATTACCGCATTGGTCGTCGGGATCGGAGCCTATTTTGCTTTTGGTTTGATCGATCCTACTTTGCTTCAGGCAAATAACTCTTTTGTTATCGGAGAGTTAGGAGGACATGAGGGGATCAACTTTGACCAGATGTTTACAGGACGTTTTGAAACCATGCTCTATATCGGATGGGAAGAGATGGCACTTCTTTTTTTTCCGGCATTGACTTTGGCGGCATTGCTCTCGATTGATACCCTAAAAACGTGTGTTATCCTCGATTCGATGACCCACTCTTTTCACAACTCCAATAAAGAACTGATTGCTCAAGGCTCCGGTAACATTGTTTCGGCATTGATCGGGGGGATGCCGGGATCGGGAACGATGGGGGCAACGATGGTGAATATCTCCAGCGGCGGTAAAACACACCTCTCAGGATTTATCGAGGGGGTAATGGCAGTCGTTGCGTTTCTCGTACTGGCAACCTTTATAGCATGGATTCCGGTTGCCGCATTGGCAGGAATATTGATCGTCATCGGTTTGCGTATGATCGATCGACACAGTTTGAAACTTTTGAAATCACGTCAGACGGCGCTCGATTTTTTCATTATCGCTGCGGTTGCCGTTACGGCGCTCTCCGTGAGTTTGATTGCGGCGGCGGGGGTAGGGCTGATCTTGGCGGTTGTCCTTTATATCGCCCAGCAAATCGGAGCCTCGGTGGTGTACCGTCATCTTGACGGCACTGAGGCAAGAAGTAAGATTGTACGATGCAAAGAGGAGGAAAATCTACTTCGTACCAACGGAATCGATTTTTCGGTTTATGAGTTGCACGGAAGCCTTTTTTTCGGAACGGCCAATCAGCTTTACACGATTTTACAAGAAGATTTACAGCACAAAAAATACATCATCATGGATATGAAACGGGTACAGACCGTCGATTTGACGGCGGCACATATTTTATTGCAAATAAAAGATATTCTGCACGATCGTGAGGGGTATCTCCTTTTATGCCGATTACCGCACAAACTCCCCAGCGGAGATGATTTGGAGAATTATTTCAATCATGTCGGCTTGCTTCGGCATTTGAGTCCGATTAAAGTGTTTGATGATCTGGATGATGCGATTGAGTGGGCAGAAGACAAGATCATTAAAGAGGGGTTGCTTGAGCAAAAAGGGGAAGAGCTTCTGGATCTGAGCAATTTCGATCTTTTTAAAGGGCGAAAAGAGGAGACGTTAGAGGAGATACGGAGTCTGGCGGAACTCCGAACGTACAAGAAAGGGGAGCTCATTTATTCGGAAGGGGATGGAAACGGAGAGATTTTTCTGATTCGTCGCGGTTCAGTGAGAATTATGCTCCCCTATCCCGGACGTAAAAGTGTTCATCTCAGTACCTTGGGGCAAAACAATTTTTTCGGAGAATTTTCATTTTTGGAAGGTGCACCGCACTATACCGATACCATTGCCGGCAGTGATACTGATTTGTACTGCATTTCACGTGAAGCCTACGATTTGTTTTCTAAGCATCACAAAAAAGCATCCCTCCATTTTATGTTGTCGCTTGCCGCGGTATTAGCAGAGAGACTTCGATTGACCCGCTCAGAGCTTGGAGCAGAATATGATGTTTAAAGTTTATGACAAAAGTGCTAGAATAGTTTTATTTAAATCCGAGTAGCTAATAAGAGAGAACTCTTTTTTAGGAAAGGGGTGCGTGATGAAAATATCTCTACATCGAGCCGGCAAGCGTGGTATATCTGATAAAGATTCATTTATCAGACACGATGATGCCAACCATTGTGAGAAGAATAGATTTGGGGCTTTATGTTTTCTCAATGAGACAGAAATAGAGCCTTTAGGGAGCTGTGAGTTCCATCTGCATCGTGATACCGAGATCATTACGATTGTTACACAAGGCTCCTTGGAACATAAAGATATGGATGGCAGTCATGGAGTGATTAGGGCAGGGCATATTCAGTATATGTCTGCCGAAAATAATTTTAGACTTTTGGAGCATAATCCTTCCCCGATTGAGAAGACTGAATTATTGCAACTATGGATTATCCCACGTCAAAAAAATTCTGTTCCCCGATATGAACAGCGCAGTTGTGATATGGACAGATTTAACCGCTGGGCACTTATTATCAGCGGAAACGGACGAAAAAACTCTTTGCAAATAAAACAAGATGTGAGCATACGGGTATCGCATCTCTTTATGGGGCATACTCTTGTTTCTGATCCTATGAAACCGGGATACGGGAGACTTTTATTTGTTCTTGACGGTGAGGTCAATGCGTGCGGACATATTTTGAAACGGCGTGATGAACTCCAAATAGTTGGGGATGAAACCTTTGAGATTACAGCCAATAGGGATGCTCATTTGTTTTTATTTGATGTGCCGATGGCACATTTCGAGTAATAAGTTGTGGATTGGAAATTAGAGGAGAGTTGTTTTTGAGGTATCGGAGGATTGTCGTAATGCACTTTCGGCACGGGTGATAATCTCTTCGATCTCTTCTTGGTCTATTTGCACACTCGTACCGAGACGCATACTGATCGTTTTTAGGTTCTCAAAAGGTTCTTCACTCATAACACTGAGTAATTTTCGGCTGAACTTCATCGCATTTTCAGGGCTCTCAACCAAATAAGCCAGTAAAAATATTTTTTTGTCCCACCGTACAAGCATATCGCTCTGACGAATATTGCATTTGATACTGGAGGTAAAATCGTGCAGATATATGTGGGCCTCACTATCCGATGACATCAACTCTATCATTGTAATCCCGATCGCTTTTTTATTGAATTCTGCCGCGTTTTGAAAACTTTTAGAGGTGTGGATAAAATAATCTTTGTTGAATGCACCGCTCTCTTTATCGATACTGACATCATTCTCGATCATGATCCGTTTGATAAGATCTTGCGAAATATCGGTAAAGGAAACAATCGTGTACTCTTCTACCGGTTGATCAAGGGTAACCGCAAAAGCGTACGGTTCGGCACGGTAATTGATCATACTGACAACTCTGTCGGTTTCGGGCAGATTCAAGAAACTTTCCGTCCAGTTGTCTTGATTTTCGGCTTTGCCTGCGTGAAAGTAGGCATCATGCGGTACAAAACGGTTCAAAAGAGAACCGAATTCACGGAGAAACATTTTGACATTCGGCATACCGGTAAAAGTTTGAAACGCTTTATTAAAAAGTACGGGAGTATTGTGATGCATGAGGATGATTAAATTAGTTTGAGTGTCGATGGCGGATTGGAAAAGCTTACTGCATACATCATTTTCAGTGATTAAAAATACCTCTTTTTCCGGGAGACTCATCAAAAACCTTTAATCAAATTTGCGTACTATAATAGCACATTGCCGAGGTATTTGTATAAGAATAAGCGATTTTGCTAGGAAGCTGATTGTTGGGTATTTTTCATCAGCGGATAGAGCTGCCCGTAACAATCGCAAAACTTTTTACAGCCGCACGCATAAAATATATTTTTTCCCGTATCGAGGGAGTAACTTCCGAAATCGGTTTTAATCACATCCCCTTGGATGCGCTCTATCGTGAGTGTACGTACCAAAGAGGGGTCAAGCGGATCAAGGCGATGATATTTTTCTCTGGCAGTATGTACCCAGAGGATGTGTGCGGGGAGCGCTAGGGAGAGGAGAAATTCTCTGTTCCATTCGCGCGTTGCACCGAGTGCTTCGAGTTCCGAGTCACTGATATTGCGGTAAGGGCGCATCAGCCAACTTCGTTCGTATAGGCATAGGTTGAGGAGATCGAGCGCAGACGTTCCGCCGCTTTGATGAATACGTCGATGGTGTAGTCGATCTCATCGGCGGTGGTGAAACGGCTGAGGCTGAGACGGATCGCGGTATGGGCGAGTTCAGGGTCTTGTCCTATCGCGCTCATAACGGGATTGGCTTCGAGCGATTCGGAAGCACATGCACTCCCCGTAGAAGCCGCAATACCTGCACGGTTGAGATCCCACAGCATCGATTCCCCCTCGATGCCGCGCAGTGAAATGAGGATGGTGTTCGGGGTACGGCGTGCACGATCACCCACGACGAACGTATCAGGCAGCTGAGAGATCGCGTCTTCGAGACGGTCACGCAGTGCTCTCACATCGCTGTTCATTTTTGCCAAATGTCCCACCGACTGTTTCATTGCTAGACCCATCCCGATGATATAGGCGACATTGAGCGTTCCCGCACGCTTGCCCCCCATCTGTTCACCGCCGTGGAGGAGATTCGGGAGTTCAGACCCTTTTTTAACATACAATCCGCCGATCCCCTTCGGTCCGTGGAATTTATGTGCCGAAAATGTCAGATAATCGATCGGCGTTGCGGTCAAATCAACTTTTACTTTTCCGATTGCTTGAACCGCATCAGTATGGAACAAGATTCCCCGCTCTTTCGCGATGGCGGCGACTTCTTCGACAGGGAAAATCATCCCCGTTTCATTGTTCGCCCACATCATCGAGATGAGAATCGTTTTATCGGTGATCGCCGCCGCAACACGCTCAGCACTCACATAACCGAATGAATCGACATCGACAAAGGTGATCTCGGCGCCGTTATCTTCGAGGAAATGGAGAGTTTCGAGAACGGATGGATGCTCAACCGCCGAAGCGATGATATGATTTTTGGATGGATCGCGGAGGATGTGTTTGAAAAAGACTCCCTTGAGGACGGTGTTGTTGCTCTCGGTCGCGCATGAGGTGATGAGGATGTCATCGGCATCGGGGGCATTCAGCGCGTCGTACATATTCCCCATCGCTTCGTTGAGATAAGGGCGCACTTCGATACCGTATTGGTGCAATGAGTTCGGGTTACCGTAAAGCTCTTCGAAAAACGGCTGCATTTTGACTTTGACGATAGGATCGAGTTTTGTGGTGGCGTTGTTATCTAAATAGACTCGTTTCATTGTTTGTCCTCATATGTCGGATAGTATGAGGAGAGAATGCAAGATTTGTTCGAGAAATTTGTTAGAATTTATATTTTATATTATTTGATGGTAAAGTTAAATATTTATGTATGAAGTGGTAAAATATATGCACTTAATAAATTCATCATGTGGTAAAGTGATTCAAACCCTTATGAAATTGTAAAATAAAGAAGAAAAATGGCTCATTTAAATCTGAAAAACTTTGCAAAAATAAAAGATAGTGATTTTGATATACAAGATATAACTGTTTTTACTGGTAAACCAGGTTCAGGTAAAAGCTATATTATGAAACTTTTGTATGCATTTGACGAGTCGTTTCATAAAACGAAATCAGAGTATAAAGTTGGTTTAGAAGTCGCGAAGGAAGTACTGAGTGACTATGATAAATTTAAAAAAAATGTTATGCCAAATTTATCAAAAGAAAAAATTGATGAAATTTTATTTCATCTAAAAAATTATAGAGATATAAATGAAAAAATTTCTCAAAAAGAAAAAGATATAGAGGAACTGGTAAAGTTTTCATACAAAAATATATTAGAATCGATTTTTGGAAACTTAAATCAAATATCAAATAAATTTGAAATTACAAGCGACTTTTTTAACTTGAAATATGATGAGAATAACTTGTCAATTGATGTTATAACTTCTAAGCAAGATGATTGGGAAGTACCGGATAATGTACTTTTTGTTGAAACACCACTTATCCTTGAGTTTAAAAAATTTATGATTCGAGATAAAGGAAAAACACCTTATCACATTGAATCTTTACTTAAAATACTTGATAAAGACTATTCATTTACAGATGAAGAACAAGACGAGTTTATAAAATCTTTTATAATAAAATCAAAAGCAATTATCAAAGGTAACATCGAGGATAGTGGTGACAGCTTTATATTTAAATCAAATGATAAGATTTTTGATATAGTAAATGCTTCTTCCGGTATAAAAAGCATCGGATTGCTCCAATATCTTGTTACGAATAAGGCTCTCAAAAAAGGTTCAACGCTATTTTGGGAAGAACCTGAAGTACACCTTCATCCTACATGGCAGTTGAAAATGGTAGAGTTGTTTATAGAACTCATGAATGCAGGAGTAAAGATTGTATTTTCAACACATAGCCCGTATATGGCTGATTATCTTAATGCTTTAGCAAAAAATAAAGGCATTAGAGACCGTGTTTCATTCAATCTTTTGAATGAAGTAGATGGTGTTGTCTCGAATACCATTTTAAATGAAGAAAATTGGCAAAATCTACAAAAAGAATTATTGGGTCCACTTGAGGATGTAATGTGGCAATACCTTTAAGTAAAGTTCAAGAAGGTTGCTGTGATAGCAATCTTCATTCATACACTATTATTGATGGTGATCCTTTGGATTCAAAAGGATCTACCTGTGATAAAATCATTGAGTGTGCAGATAAGTATATTTTAGTAGAAGAAAAAAGTTTATTGCTTTCTTTTTTTGACATGTGTTGCAAAGAATTAGGAAAAGATCTGGAAACATATAAAGAAGATAGAGGTGGAATAACTCATCTTAAGCTCACAGATGTAATGTTATTAATCAGACCAATGGATATAGATGTCAAAAAACGAATTTTTCACCAAACTATTAGTGATTTATTATCCACTTCATTAAGAAAAGTATCTAACACCACACATATATTGGCAACACAATATAACCCAGCTAAAACTGCCAATATGCCTGTTTTTTATTTATATTGTCATAGTGGTACACCAATAGATACTATCATGAATGTTTTAGTATCAACAATTCATAGAAAAGCTCCATTTATTGAGTGTACTTCTTTGCAGTCTAAATTATCGACAATCTGTTCCTAATTATTTTATATAACATAGACTGCCTAGTCGTGCGAGTATGACTGTATCGTCTTCAATTGGAAAAAGGAAAAAGAGGACAGGTTGCTTTTTTTGCAACTGAAGAATCATACTATTGTTAGGGTTTCAATCAGCAGAGCCTTTTCAGGCATAGATCGCTTCTTTTTGGATTCGTTCTTTTAAGAACGTGTGCATGCTCTCACGGTAGCTGATGAGATCGACATGGGTGTGCATCAGTTCTTCGAGATCGAGACGGATACGGGAGAGTTTAAAAAGATTGGGATGCTTCGTCTCAATAACGACATTGACGTCGCTTTCTTGTGTCGCTTCATCTCGTGCCACGGAGCCGAATATACCGATGCGAACAATTCCGAATTCCTCAGCGTGGTTACGTTTGTACGATTCTAATACTTCAATGGCATCTTGCAGTTTCATACGATGATTATAACCTAACTGACACCCCATAGGCAATAGGGTGTATTTCAACTACGCTTCTGCGTGCTCTTCTTTGTAGACGTAGATAGGCTCATTGTCCGGATTGTCGATGACCGATTCGGTGATAGTGACGCTTTGGAGATTCTTCTTCGACGGACAGCTAAACTGCAACGGAAGCATTGCCTCCTCGATAATCCCCCGTAATCCCCGCGCACCGACACCTCTATCGATTGCTTTTTGCGCGACCGCTTCGAGAGCTTTTGGCTCGAAATTCAACTCGATGCCGTCCATGTCGAACAATGCTTGGAACTGTTTGATGAGGGCGTTATCCGGTTCTTGGAGGATTTGGATCATTTGAGCTTTGGTGAGTTCACCCAGCTGTGCGACGACGGGGATACGTCCGATAAATTCGGGGATCATCCCGTAATGGACGAGCGCTTTGGCATCGATTTTTTTCGGTTTCGCATCGGCAGAGGCACTTTTGCTGAATCCTACTTTGTTCGTTTTTTTCGTGTGGGTGTCAGGGACGAGACCGACAAAGGCTCCTCCGCAGACGAAGAGGACGTGAGCGGTGTTAAAGAGTACCGTCTCCGTCGTAGAGTTCTTACGGCTCCCTTTGACGGGGACGTAGACTTCGGCACCCTCTAGGATTTTGAGCAATCCTTGCTGTACTCCCTCGCCTGAGACATCGCGACCCATCGTGGAGCTTTCACCCTTGCGGGCGATTTTGTCCACTTCGTCGATGTAGATGATCCCCCGTTGTGCGAGTTCGATGTCATAGTTCGCGGCGGCAAGGAGGCGGCTGAGGATACTCTCGACGTCTTCACCGACATAACCCGCTTCAGTGAGGGCTGTCGCATCGGCAACGGCGAAGGGGACTTGCATGATTTTAGAGAGCGATTTGGCGAGCAAGGTTTTACCGCTTCCCGTCGGTCCTACGAGCATAATGTTCGATTTTTCAAGTTCGACATTATTGTAGATCGGGTTTTCGATCCGTTTGTAGTGGTTGTAGAGGGCGACGGCGAGGACTTTTTTCGCGTCATATTGACCGATGATGTATTTGTCCAAAAACTCGACGATCTTCTCAGGGGTCGGGAGTTGTTGTTGCATCGCGGAGCGTTGCTCGTAACGTACCTCTTTTTGGAGTATTGCCGAGCAGGTGGTGACACACTCGTTACAGATATGGGTCGTCTCCGAGGAGAACATTTTTTTCACTTCGCTTTGCTTTCTCCCGCAAAATGAACACGATTTTTCAGTACTCATCAGACATCCTTTGAGGTGAATTTTGTGAGGATTTCATCGGCTAGACCAAATTCGATTGCCTGCGAGGCTTCCATATAGTTGTCGCGGTCGGACTCTTTTTCGATTACTTTAGCACTTTTACCCGTTGCTTCTGCGAGGATTACGTAGAGGCGGCGTTTGAGGTTCAGGATATGTTTGGTATGGATTTCGATGTCGCTCGCTTGACCCGAATACCCTCCCAGAGGCTGATGGATCATCACTTCAGCATTTGGGAGCATATAGCGATGCCCTTTTTCGCCGCAGGTAAAGAGTACCGCCGCCATCGACGCGACAAGACCCATAGCGTAGGTATGAACAGGGGCATTGATGAGATTCATAGTATCTAATATGGCTAATCCCGCCATCACCGAACCACCGGGTGAACTGATATACATATGGATCGGCTCTTCAGGATCCATCGCCTCCAGATAGAGGAGCTGGGAGACGATAACTCCCATCATATGATCATCTATTGCTTCGGTGATAACGATAACACGATCTCCGAGGAGTTTGGAAAAGAGGTCAAAATAACGCTCTCCACGCGGTGAAACATCTTTGACGGTTGGAATAAACGGCATACGAGGCTCCTTATACAAATGCTTTGATGAATTCAGGAAGCGACATAGGGATCACTTCAATATGGTGTTTTTCGATGAACTTTTTCTCTTTTTTACCCAGCTCTTTGTCGGTAATGACGTATCCCCCCTCTAAATCCAGACTCAGCTCATTGGCCACCATACGGTCGGTATCACGGTCGAACGACGTTCCCAAAAAGAGGTATTTTTTCGCTTTGCGGTAAGTTTTGAGGATCTTCGGAACGGCAAATCCCCCCATCGCTTCGGTGAGCCAATCGACGTAGTCGGCGTCAGAGATGACGAAGGTTGGATTGGGAAGGGGTGAACCCATCGGTTTAAAGAGGATTTTTTCGGCAGTTTCGAGCACTTCGTCATCCACTAAAAAATATTTTTGGTTTTCAACATCGTATTCGTACACTTCATAACGGTTCAAATGACCCATAATCCGTGATTTACCGATGATAAGACAGTGCGGGGTGTAGGCTAAGAGTTCTTGAAATTTGGTGTCACGATTCGTATCGACAATGTAGCGCGGAGACATATCGGCTATCGCTTTGTGCAGCGGGGTGGATTCGAATGGTTTTGTATAGATATGGGTCATAAGCTGTGTCATATACTCAACCCCACGACGCTGTTCGAGATGCATCGCGGCACGGGAGTATTCGAACATGAGGCGCGGTGACATCGCACGTCCCCCGTTCATCGCCAAAATAAGCGAATCGCTATCATGCGGGACAGCTTCTCCCTCTTTGGTTAGTATTCCCTCAAACACCCCTAACCCGAAGTAGGGGATCGTGGTCTGATTCCGCAACTCTTTTTTGATCGTCTCTATTATGGTGTCCATCGTGATCCCTTGTGGAGCTTTGGAAAGTAAGATGCATTTTATGTTCTTATACAAGGGAGATAAAATCGTATTTAATCCGCTTGACACCTAAATAAACTTATACTTCCTCTACTATTTACGAGGAACTTCCATGCCATTTTCACAACTCGGACTTTCACCTTTGCTTCACCGTGCGGTGAGTGAAGAGGGCTACACTGAGCCAACCGCTATTCAGGAAAAAGTGATCCCTCTCGTCTTAGAGCACAAAGACGTACTCGCTCGTGCACAGACGGGAAGCGGCAAAAGTGCCAGTTTCGTCTTGCCGATTTTACAGCTTTGGTCGGCAACGCGCGGCGAAGGGAAAGGGAAGATCAAAGCCCTCATTCTCACTCCGACGCGCGAATTGACACTGCAGGTAGCGCAGACGTTCGAGACGATGGGAAAACATTTGCCGACAAAACCGAAGGTGGTGAGTGTCATCGGCGGAGAGAGTATCGGTGATCAGCTCTACGCAATACAACAAGGGTGCGACATTCTTGTCGCAACTTCGGGGCGATTTCTCGACGTACTGAAAAAAAAGCAGATGAATTTGTCGCATTTGGAATTTTTTGTCCTTGATGAGGCGGACAAAATGCTCGATCTCGGATTTGCCGAAGAGTTGGAATTGATTTTAGAAGCTATCCCCTCACAGCGTCAAAACCTCCTCTTCTCCGCGACCTATCCGCCGAAGATGGATATGATCGCCTCCCGTATCACTCAAAACCCGATCCATATCTCCATAGAATCAGAGATGCCGACCGTACAGAGTATCCGACAGCGGGTTATCGAGGTGAATCCCGAGAATCGGGGGCCTTTGCTGAGACACCTTCTTGAGAGTGAAAAATGGGAGCAGGTACTGGTCTTTATGGCGAACAAAAGAGCCTCCGACAATATCGCCGCAAAGTTTCGCAAGTACGGATTTTCGGCCGATTCGTTTAACGGTGATCTCCTCCAAGAGGATCGTAGGTATGTATTGGAGCAGTTCAAAGCGAAAAAAATCCGTATCCTCTTTGCCACCGATATCGCCGCGCGCGGGCTGGACATCGACGACATCACCTGCGTTATCAATTTCGATCTTCCCCGCTCTCCGGCAGATTATATCCACCGTATCGGGCGGACGGGTCGTGCGGGCAAATCGGGTCTCGCGATTTCGTTTATCGGTTACGAGGAACGGGATCATTTTAGATTGATCGAAAAACGCTCCTCTATTAAACTGCCGCGTGAGCAGATCGAGGGGTTTGAACTGGTCGGAACTCCGCCGCCCAAAGTCAAAGGACCCGAACCGATCAAGGGAAAAGGGAAGAGTAAAAAAGACAAAGCGCGTGAACTTGCCGCCAAAAATGCTAAAAACTCAGGAAACTAATGAATAGCCTCATCGATTTACTTTCAAAAAAAACGGGACTCACTCTCAAAACCGTTACCAATATCCTAAAACTCCTCGAAGAGGGCTCTACTATCCCTTTTATCGCCCGCTACCGCAAAGAGATGACAGGCGGTGCTACCGATGAGCAGTTGCGTGAGTTCGAGAGCATCTACGGCTATTCGAAAAAACTGTTGGATCGTAAAGAGGAGGTCTCCCGTCTCATTGCAGAGCGCTCGGAGTTAAATAGCGATTTGCGTACACGACTGAACAACGCTCAAACGTTGCAAGAGGTCGAAGACATCTATCGTCCTTTTAAAGAGAAGAAAAATACCCGTGCCAGTATCGCTATCGCCGCAGGGTTGGAACCGTTGGCGGATCTGTTGGAGCGTGCGCAGTTAGAGTTGGGAGAATTTACGAAGCGTGCTGAAAGTTTTGTAAAAGGTTCTATCACTTCGCGTGAAGATGCGATCAAAGGAGCTCAGGATATTGTGGCGGAGCGTTACAGCGACGACCCGAAAGAGCGCGACCATTGGCGACGTCAGATACTCGATTACTCCTCGTTTGAGATCAAAGCGGCCAAAGGGATGAGTGAGGAGGGGTTATTTGCCAAGCTCGCCGGAAAGAGTGAGAAGATAGCCTCCATCCCCTCGCACCGTTATCTCGCGATTATGCGCGGGGTGAGTGAAAAAGAGTTGAGTGTCAAGATCACCCTCGATATGGATCGGGTGGAGAATACGATTAAAAATTACCGTATCCCACGTAGTGCCAAAAGCTCTCAGACTTTGCTGTTGGCGAGCTATCTCGACGGGTTTAAACGGCTCCTTTTCCCCTCGTTGGAGCGGGAAGTGCACGCGATGATTAAAGAGAAATCGGATATCCAAGCGATCAATACGTTCGGCAAAAACCTCTCCCAGCTTTTGGGTTCCCCTCCCGTCACGAAGCGTGCCATTTTGGGAGCCGATCCAGCGTATCGCACGGGGTGTAAGCTTGCCGTCGTCGATGAAAACGGTACGTATTTGGATCACGCCGTCATCTATCCGACACCGCCGCAGAGCGACTATGAGAAGAGTGCAAAGGTTGTAAAGCAGTTGTGTGAACGTTACGGGATCAATGCCGTTGCTATCGGTAACGGAACGGCCTCACGGGAGACACAGGAATTTTTCGCGAGACTAAACCGTGATGAGGGGCTGAATCTCGCCTATACCGTCGTTTCCGAAGCGGGGGCATCGGTCTACTCCGCCTCCAAAATCGCCCAAGAGGAGTATCCGCAGCTCGATGTGACGATACGCGGTGCGATCTCGATAGCCCAGAGGTTGCGCGATCCGATGGCGGCACTGGTGAAGATCGATCCCAAATCGCTTGGGGTTGGGCAGTATCAGCACGACGTCGATCAAAAACTGCTTGAAAAGAAGCTCGGAGACGTTACCGAAGATTTGGTTAACCGTATCGGGGTCGATCCTAATAGCGCTTCGGTCTCACTCCTCTCCTACGTCGCGGGGGTGGGGGCGAAAGTTGCCAAATCGATAGTAGAGTACCGCGAAAAAAGCGGAGCGTTTAAAAGCAAACAAGAGCTTCTCAAAGTCAAAGGGCTGGGGGCGAAAGCATACGAGCAGTGTGCGGGATTTTTTCGGATACGGGAGGGGAAAAGTCTATTGGACAACACGGGTGTTCACCCCGAGAGCTACGAAGCGGCGAATACCCTTTTAAAATGCTATGATCTCTCGATGATCACCAAAGATCAGATTCCCCGTATTGCGCAGGAGTTAGGGGTAGGGGAAGCGACACTCAGTGATATCATCGCGGAGCTACGAAAACCGGGGTTTGACCCCCGCGAGAGCTTGCCCCCTATTATGTTTCGCTCCGATCTTACCGACATCAAAGAACTTCGTGAGGGGTCAATCGTCTCAGGGGTTGTTCGCAATATCGCTGATTTCGGCGCGTTTGTCGATATTGGACTCAAAAACGACGGATTGATCCATATCTCCCAGATGTCGGAGAAGCGGATTTCTCATCCCCTCGAAGTGCTGAGCGTCAATCAACAGCTCTCTGCTATCCGTGTCGTTGAAGTCGATGTGGCCAAAGGGAAAGTGGGGCTAAGTTTGAGGGATATAATAATTTAATTTGTTTTTTAATGTATCTTTTAATGTCTGTAGAGTTAGAATGGAGAAAATAAGCAGGGGGCGGTAATGTCATCTTTAGCATGGCTCTCGTCAAAACTCTCGGACGGACGGATTGCGTGTGAAGCGTGTTCTCAGCACTGCAAGCTCTCAGAGGGGGAATACGGTATCTGCGGTATCCGCAAAGTAGAAAACGGCGAACTCTATCTTCTCACCTACGGCCTTGCCGCGGCACTCAATATTGACCCCATTGAGAAAAAACCGATGTTTCATTTTTTACCCGATACGAGCATTTTTTCGTTCGGTACGCTCGGGTGCAATTTCTCATGCAAATTTTGCCAGAATGCCGATATCTCCCAATACCCTAAAGAGCATCATCACGAAATCATCGGACGTCCCCTCTCACCGAAAGATGCCGTAGCCTTGACACTCGAACACGGATGCAAAAGCATCGCCTACACTTACAACGAACCGGTGGTCTTTTTCGAATATACCTACGACACTGCTAAGCTCGCCCATGAAGTGGGATTGAAAAATATCTACGTTACCAGCGGTTATGAGACCCACAAAGCGATTGATACGATAGCACCTTATTTGGACGGGATGAATATCGATATAAAAGGGCACACACAATCGTTTTACAAAGATATCTGCGGCGCATCCCTCAAACCCGTTTTAGACACCATCGAATATGCCCATAAAAAAGGGATATGGATTGAGACGACGACCCTCCTTATTCCGGGATTGAACGATTCGGACGACGAAATACGTGCCATTGCCAAATTTCAAGCTGATTTTGATCCCTCGATGCCGTGGCATATCAGCGGATTTCATCCGATGTATAAGATGTTGGATACTCCCCGAACCCCTGCTTCAACTCTAGCGCGTGCCTATGAGATCGGTAAAGAAGCGGGGTTAAAATACGTTTATGTCGGAAACATTGACGATGCGTCGCGCGAATCGACCTATTGTCCGAGCTGTCAAAAAATAGTTATTGAGCGTCACGGTAATATCGGACAATACGTTACCAACCATTTGGTAGAGGCAAATCACTGTCCCACCTGTGGGACGGAAATCGAAGGGGTGTGGCAGTAATATATGAAAACGATGACACTTTCTGAGCTATTTGTAACATTCGATTCTTCTGCAGAGGGGTTAAGTGATGCGGACGTTAAACAGCGACATCTTCAACACGGTTTCAATCTCCTCTCACAAATTCCTACTAGACCGTGGTATCTTAAATTAACGGCTCAATTTACCCATTTTTTCGCCCTTTTGCTGTGGCTTGCCGCGGGTATCAGCTTTACTATTGCGTGGATTGACCCACCATCTCATATGCTCTCCATCGGTTGGGCGATCGTTATCGTGATTGTTTTGAACGGAGTATTCGGCTTTTATCAGGAGTATCGCACCGAAAAAAGTTTGCAAGCCTTGCGAAATATGCTCCCGCTAAAAGTGAGAGTACGACGTCAAGGCTCTGAGGGTGAGGTATTGGCAAGCGACCTTGTCCCCGGTGATATCGTACTCCTGAGCGAGGGGGATAAAGTTCCTGCCGATCTGTATCTGATTGTGGCATCGGATGTGTGGGTGAATGAGAGTACCCTCAGCGGAGAGAGTGAACTCGTCTCCGCCGACGCTGTAGGGAGCGATCATAGTAAAAATATCCTCTATTCGGGAACGTATGTCGTCAAAGGGGAGGCGCAGGGGCTGGTATATGCGACCGGAAAGGAGAGCCGCTACGGAACGATTGCCGTATTGACCCAGAGTGTCGATTCGGGTGTTAGCCATCTGCAAAAAGAGATAGCCCATATCTCGAAACTCATTGCATTGACATCGGTGGTGATTGCCGGGAGTTTGATCCTCCTCTCAGGATTCGGAGACAACGAGCTATGGAAAACGTTTTTGTTTTCGCTCGGTGTTTTGGTTGCGCTGATTCCTGAGGGGTTGCTGCCGACGGTGACACTGGCATTGGCATTTGGCGCACAGCGGATGGCATCCAAGGGATTTTTAGTCAACGGTCTCTCGGTGATCGAGAATCTGGGAGCCGTAACGGTGATTGCGACAGATAAAACGGGGACGATAACCCAAAACAAGATGGAAGTGGCGGCATGGGATGAGGATGAGAAACACCCACCCTCACAAGAGCTTTTGAATGCCGCTCTTTTGTGCAACCGCTCGGATGGCTCAAACGGCGATCCGGTGGAGCAGGCTCTCTATACTTTTGCCCTCACTTATACCGATGTTGCACAGCGACGGAGTGAATACCCGATTGTCTCTGAATATCCGTTTGATTATCATCTAAAGCGGATGTCTACCGTCCACTCTTTCAACGGAGGATTTTCGATTTTTTCCAAAGGGGCACCCGAAGTTATATTGGGGTTATGCGATGAGGTGATTACCGCAGAGGGTAAAAAGCCGATCAATGAGAGTGAACACCAAAAACTGATCGATAAACATGACGCTCTAGCGGCATTGGGCTATCGGGTTATCGGTTTTGCTTCGCGTGAATGCACCACGCTCCCGACATCACGAGAAGAGGCTGAAGAGGGATTGAGCTTTATCGGATTTATCGCGATGGTGGATCCGTTGCGGGATGATATTTTAGAATCGGTCGGGTTATGTCATAAAGCCGGTATACGGGTTGTGATGATTACGGGGGATCACCCTTTGACCGCCGGAGCAATCGGGATGAGTGCGGGGATCATTACTCTGATCACGGAGGTAACGACGGGCGAACAGCTCGATGCACTCCCCCCTGCCGCCATCAAGCGGCTGTTGCATAAAAACCATGTATTTGCCCGTGTATCACCCGAACAGAAGCTCACGCTTATTACGTTGCTCAAAGAGATGGGAGAGACGGTAGCGGTAACAGGGGATGGTGTCAACGATGCACCTGCGCTGAAACGTGCCGATGTCGGTATCGCTATGGGTTCGGGTACCGATGTGGCGAAACAATCGGCAGATGCCGTGCTGATGGATGATCATTTTGCCACCATCGTCAAAGGGATCGAAGAGGGGAGAGCCGTTTATGAAAACATACGCCGCTTTATCACCTATATGCTCGCCAGTAATCTCCCTGAGGCGGTACCGTATGTTCTCTTTTTTGCGTTTGGGCTCCCTTTGGCACTTCCCGTTCCTCTGGTGCTGGCGATCGATTTGGGGACGGACATCATACCGGGGATGGCTCTGGGGGCGGAATTGCCTAATAAGGGGCTGATGAATCTGCCTCCCCGAAATCGTAAAGATCATATTTTGACGTTGGGAGTTTATGGGAGAGCTTTCGGTTTTTTAGGACTTTTAAGTGCCGCGATGTCTATGGGGCTTTTTTGGTTCTATCTCACCGCCCACGGCTGGAGAGGAGAAAGCCTCTCCTTGGATAATCCTCTTTATCTTGAAGCGGTCACGTTGACCTTTGCCGCCATTGTCTTTGCTCAGATCGGCAACGGCCTCTCATGCCGCTCTCAAAGAGACTCTTTGTTTACCATCGGATTTTGGAGCAACCGATACTACTGGGGCGGGGTTGTTTTTGAGATTGGATTGTTAGTAGTTCTTATTTTTGTGACTCCGCTCAGTAGTGTTTTCGGTACCCATCCGTTTGACCCCATCTATTGGTGGGCCGTTGTCGCGGTGATGGTTATCATATTGGCTGCGGAAGAGATTCGTAAAGGGATTATCCGTTTTATCAGACGATAAGGGACAATGGGTATTATACGTTTACGACGGTTCGTGCCGAGGGATATACCCTCAAACGTTCCACAGGAATGGGCTTTCCGGTCTTTTCACAAATACCGTACGTTCCCAGAGCAATCCGATTTAGCGCGGCATTGATCTCTTCGACTTCTGCTTCCAGTTTTTCGAGTAGGGTATGGTCGGTAGAATTTTCGATTTCAATTTCGGCCATATCTATTATTTCATCAAGTTCACCATCTATTCCGATACTGTTGAGTTCCACTTTGATAAGCTCGATATTTTTATCGATTTTTGTTTTTTCTGATAGGAGGATTGCTTCGAATGATGTGAGATTCAGATCGTTTCGTGCGTTCATAATAAGCCCCTTTTTACAAAAAATTAATCCTTATTAATGATAACTCAAAAATGGTAACAAGGTATGAAATAAACTCACGCTCACTTTTGACTTCTGTTAGCCGTTTTGGATACACTAAAGAACTTTAACAAGACGGAACACAACGAATGAAACAAATGATGCAGATATACCGTGAAAACCGTGAATCGGTAGAGGGTTTTTTACTGAGTACGATCAGCGATAATCCTCATCACGATTTCGATGATGAGCAAGTGAAACAATTTTTTAAACGGCTCCCCTGTCTCACCGATATGTATCTGATGGATGAAAAAGGGGAACAGATCACCCCGACATGGCGCAGAAGCGGCCATGATATGAGTTTAAAAGGTACCGATAGAGCCTATTTCATCAACCGTATCCAGTTTGATGATAAAGGCAACTACATCTCAAACCCCTACATCTGTGCCAATAGCGGTCAGCCGAAAGTCTCGGTCGCTCGCAAATACTCCGATGGCAAAATCGCCGTATTTGATCTTGATCTTGTTGCGGTATTGGGGAAAATGCACCTTATCGAGAGTACTCGTCTCATCTCTAAACTCTCCGTATGGGTTTACGGCTTGCTAGGGGGAGGGTTGGTATTGCTTTCACTGTTTTTGGGCGGGTATGGGTTGCTTGGATTTGTCAAAGCACTTATGAGTTCCGGTGATGAAACGCTCCAGTATGTCTTTAAATCGATCATCGGTATTACCCTCGCAATAGCAATTTACGATTTGGCAAAAACGATCTTGGAGCAGGAGGTATTCTACCGCTCCCTAACCCTCGAAGAAGGTAACGAATACAAAACCCTGACGAAGTTTTTGACCTCTATCATTATCGCCCTCTCGATCGAATCGCTGATGGTCGTCTTTAAAGTCGCTATCAACGATATCACTAATATGCATTTTGCCTTTTATCTGATTAGCGGAGTCGGTATTTTGATCATCTCTATGGCAGTATTAAATTATGTCAGCCATAAAAATAAATCCCTTATTTAGAAGTGGGAAAGCAATTCTTCTACGGGACATTTGACGAGATCGGCATCTATGTTTTTTGCCAAAGCTTTTTGTCCTCGAGTAGAGAGGGCTGATATCAACTCTTTGTGATGCTTAGCAGGAAACGCAAGGTAGCAAGAATTCGGCTGTGCGTTTGAGAGAAGTGTCGAGATATCATCTGCGATTTGGTGAACTAAACGCTGTTCGCTTTCATGTTCACTACCGTGATCATCTCCTGATTTGTGCCCGAATCTACCCCGATCATCACTAAGTGTTTCACCCATGTTCTGACGACCCTCTATATAATCAATATCGCTTTGTAATTCCAGATGGTAGCGGTTTGTTTCAGTAATCATTCGTACTTTATAACTTTTCAGTTCACCCATATCTGCCACAATAATTAGTTTGCCGTTATGTTCCATCGGAGTCTCCTTTTGTTGCGAAGAGTTTTAAATAATTCAAATTTATGATACTACTGTTATCTTAAATAAAAGATTATGGCATTGATATAAAATTGCTCTATAATAACGGCAATAAAGAACACCCCTAATCAGGAGCCGTTTATGGACCAAGAATTAGCCTATTTGAATCAGTTTTATCTCAAAGTGATCGATTTTTTAGCCAACTACAGTTTTCAGATTATCGGTGCTTTGATCATCGTCATAATCGGCTGGTTCTTTTCGAAATACGTTTTTAACGTGATGATGAAATTTTTAGAGCAGCACGATTTTGATCCGACCCTTAGCAAATTTGTCGCTAACGGTGTTCGTGTATTGATTTTCGGGGCGATGCTGGTGGTTGCTATCGGTAAACTGGGGATATCGATCGCCCCCTTTATCGCCGCTGTGGGTGCAATTTTTTTAACGGCCGGATTGGCGATTCAGGGGAGTGTTGCCAACTATGCCGCCGGAATCTCATTAATCATTACCCGCCCTTTTAAAATCGGGGATACGATCTTGATCAATAAAGTATACGGGGAAGTCGAAGAGATACGCCTCGCCTATACGACGCTCCGCACGGAGGATGAAGAGCTGATTACCGTTCCGAATAAACATATGATCGGCGAAGTGATTGTTAACTCGTTTAATTACCGTGTTGTCGAATCGAGTGTGGGCATTTCGTATGATGCCGATGCCGAAAAAGCGATTGCCCTTATTCGAGAAGCCATTGAAGGATTTGAAAGTGTCTCTACCGAGACAAAAGCGATTGTCGGAATCGAAAAATTCGGTGAGAGTGCCGTAGAGATCGGTATTCGCTATTGGGTGCCGACCCGCAACTATTTCAAGACACAGTTTGAGGTCAATATGACGATTTATAAAGCGTTGAAAACAGCGAATATTACGATTCCCTACCCGCAACGAGAGATTCGAATACACCATACCAATGAGGGGTGAGAATGAGTGAGCGTTTTAATCAAGCCGCACAGGAGTGGGACAAAGGGGATATGCGCCAAAACATCGCCCACGCTGTTTTTCAAATGATAGCGAGCCGTATTTCGTTATTAAATCATATGAATATTATGGATTTCGGCGCGGGGACGGGGCTACTCAGTTTTAAAATAGCCCCTTTGGTAAAAAGTGTCGTCGGTGTCGATCTCTCCGAAAAGATGCTCGAACAGCTGGCATCAAAAAATAGCTCCACGCTTGAGGTAACCCCCCTCTATCATGATATTTTGAATGAGCCTCTGAATCAACAGTTTCACGGAATCGTCAGTTCGATGGCAATGCACCACGTCGAAGATACGGCAGAGCTTTTTAAAGCTTTTCATGACCATTTAAAACGGGATGGATTTATTGCCATCGCCGATCTCGAAGCAGAAGACGGAACATTCCATTCGCATGGTAACGAAGGGGTACACCATTTCGGATTTGAGAGGGAGGCACTGCGAACAACAATCGAAAACGGAGGGTTTAAGCATGTCCGTTTTCATAACGCCTACACTGTTGAAAAAGAGAACGGAACGTATCCTATTTTCCTTGTAACCGCCACTAAAAAGGGCTAAAACTCTCATCTCGCACGCTTCTTGCATTATCATAGATACTTCACCTTTAGGAGTATCCTATGGTCAGCCGCGCAAAAATCAAAGAACTCATGAACGAGAGCGCATGTTCTCACAGCAAAGACAAAAAACCGGGAGAGGGATGCGATAAGCCCAAACCGGGACTTGCGGCGGGGGGATGTGCCTTTGACGGTGCCCAAATCTCCCTTTTCCCCTACGCCGATGCCGTACATCTCGTTCACGGCCCTCAAACGTGTTTGGGGGCGTCATGGGAGACCCGTGAGACAAAAACGTCCTACACGGGACGTGATCATACTCAGATGGGGTTTACGACGGGGATAAATACTAATGATGTCATCTTCGGCGGGGATAAACGGCTGGACGCGTCGATTGACTACATTATGGAGAACTACCGTCCCGAAGCAATTTTCGTCTATTCGACCTGCGTGACGGCGTTGGTGGGGGATGATATCGATATGACCTGTAAGAAAGCGTCTGAAAAACACGCCATTCCGATCGTCCCCGTCCATGCCGCAGGATTTGTGGGGAGTAAAAACCTCGGTTCACGTCTCGCGGGAGAAGCGGTGTTAGAGCATCTCATCGGCACCAAAGAGCCTGAATTCACTACACCCTATGATATCAACCTGATCGGCGATTACAACGTCACGGGGGATATGTGGCAGTATCTTCCTATCTTCGAGAAGATCGGACTTCGAGTACTGAGTTCGATGAGCGGTGATGGTCGGGTTGGGGATATCCGCACCGCCCACCGTGCCAAACTCAACGTCATCGTGTGTGCTAAATCGCTCATCACCTTGACCCGCAAGATGCAAGAGCAGTACGGTATTCCGTGGATTTCGGTCTCGTTTTACGGTAAGCGCGATACGACGTTCGCGATCCGCGAAATTGTGAGCGCGTTGGGAGATCCTGCACTGATAGAGCGTGCCGAGGTGGTGATTGCGGAGGAAGAGGCGGCGTTGGAAGAAAAAATCGCCCCGTATAAAGCTCTTTTCGCGGGTAAAAAAGCGGTGCTCAACACGGGAGGAAATAAAGCGTGGTCGATTGCTTCAGGATTACAGGATTTAGGGATTGAAGTGGTCGCCACGAGTATCGCCAAATCGACCCAAGACGACATCGACAAAGCGCGAGAATATTTAGGTGAAAACGGCGTTTTAATGACGAAGCCCGCTGCCGAGCAGGGAAAAATTATCGACTCTACAGGTGCGCATATCCTCCTCGCGGGGGGGCGAAGTCTCTACA
The DNA here is from genome assembly GCF_030691015.1 of Sulfuricurvum sp. Taxonomy (GTDB): domain Bacteria; phylum Campylobacterota; class Campylobacteria; order Campylobacterales; family Sulfurimonadaceae; genus Sulfuricurvum. The sequence continues at coordinate 107,444 of NZ_JAUYFF010000008.1, read as the reverse complement.
CCGCGATCAAGAAAAAAATCTCTTTTATCGATGTCAATCAAGAGAAAAAAACGAGCTACGGCGGATACGGCGGACTCCTAAATCTCGCCGAAGATTTGAAATACGCACTTCGTAATCCCGTATTTGCCAATGTCGGAAAACCCGCACCGTGGGAAGTGAATTAGGCGAAATTTTTTGCTAACGTTTGGTTCAGTTCTTTGAGGGAATCCTCGAGGTTGAAATCCGATTTGTAGACGTCATGGACGGAGTAGCTTTGTAGTGGCTGTGCACCGCAAAACTGGAAAAGTTTGTGCAGAGCGATGTTCGCCTGATCGACACTCATCCCCTCGAAAAACCCCTCCGGATTATTAAATTCGCTTGTCGGGCAGTTGTAAGTAAAACTGAGCATATATTTTTTATCCTGCATCAATCCGCCGCTACCGTATTTTTTGGACTCATCCTCACGGCTCCGCCCGTCGCTGACATAGGTGACGGTGTTGTTTCCGCCCGTGAATACTTCATCGACATATTTTTTTGCCAGCCACGGAAGTCCCATCCAGTAAACAGGAGACTGTACGAAGAAAATATCGGCCCATTTGAACTTTTCAAGCTCTTCGGCAACATCGTATCCTTCTTCAATCGATGTTTCACGTACGTCATAGCCGTTTGCGGTAAAAAACTTTTTTGCCTCATTGAGGAGATCGTGGGTTAGATTGCCGTTGGCGAATCCTTCGTATTTTTGGTGGAGGTTGAGGAGCAGAACGTGTTTCATAGTATTTTTCCTGAGATGAATATAGAGGAGGATTGTACTCCGATAGGGTTAATGGGATAAGAGGTGATCTCGCACGCTTCTTGCAATACGATTGTTTTAAACGCCATCGGAGCTAAGCCCCGATTGGCTACGCTGGCCGCTATGGCACTAAAGCTTGCCTCATTATGAGGCAGAAAGAGTTGTTATGGAATTCTCCCTCACTCATAAAGAGCACAAACCGCTTCAAGTCAACCCGATCAAACACTCCCAACCGATGGGAGCAACCCTCGCATTTCTAGGGGTCAAGGATTGTATCCCTCTTATGCACGGGGCGCAAGGGTGTGCCTCGTTTACGAAGGTCTTTTTTACCCGCCATTTCAATGAACCTATCGCGATCAACAACACCTCCGTGAGTGACATCACCGCCGTGCTTGATGGTGGGGATTACTCGATTTTGATGGCGATAGAGAATATCCAGAACAAAGAGAAAAATCTCAAACCCTCCATGATCGGTTTGCATACGACGGGACTCACCGAGACCAAAGGGGATGATGTTCGGGGTGTGGGGATGCACATCGAAATACCCTATGTATTTGTCAATACCCCCGATTACGAGGGGGGGATGGAGAGCGGATGGGCGTTGACCGTAACGGCGATGATTGAACAGCTCACCGAGGCCGCGACCGAGACAAAACCGAATAAACTTGTTTTTCTCCCCCATTTGAGTATGCAGCCTATCGAGGTGGAAAAGATCAAAGCTCTCTGTGAGGATTTCGGATTTGAGACTTATGCGCTCCCCGATCTCTCCACGTCACTGGACGGGTACTGGGAAGAGGGGCAGGGGAAACTCGCCAACGGTGGAATCACAGTGGATCAAATCCGAGATTTAGCAACGTCCAGTGTCGTGGTTTCCATCGGCGCTTCTATGAAAAAATCGGCACTCGCTCTGCAAAAAAAGAACCCCTCTATGGAGCATCTCCATTTCGATCATCTGATGGGATTGGAGGGGTGTGACAATTTTGTTAGTGCACTGATGAAAATACGACACTCTGAGCCAAAACCGATGATTAAACGGTGGCGTTCACGGCTGCAAGATGCGATGCTGGACAGCCATTTTCTTATCGGAACGTCCCATTTCGTCGTAACGGGAGAGCCGGATATGCTTGTCGGAATGTGCGCACTCTTGCGAAGTGTCGGGGGAACTGTCATTGCGGCGGTATCGACGACGTTTAGCGACGTTCTCCACACCATTGAAGCGGAAAATGTTTTCGTCGGGGATTTGGAAGACGCACGCCGTTTCTTTGATCGTGCGGATATGGTTATCAGTAATTTCCATGCAGAACGAATCTTGCATACGGTAGAGAATACTGCGCTCGTACTCCGAGGATTCCCGAACTATGAAGAGTTAGGGAACCAGCTCAAAAACGATCAGCTGTATGAAGGTAGTACGTACTTTTTGTTTGAGATAGCCAACACATTGAGAAAGGTCAAACATGAACACTAAAATCATAGTCGAAGGGGATAAAACAATGGAAAACGCGATCAAAGTTGCTTTTGCGACCAAAGATATGGAAGAGATCAATGCCCACTTCGGGGGTGCGAAAGAGTTCGTCGTTTACAACGTTTCCAAAGAGGGGTTTGAACTCTCCGAGGTGATTAAAACCGACAGCATCGCTCCCGAAGATGACGACAAGACCGATTATCGTGTCCGTGCCCTCAAGGGTGTCAATATCATGTACAGTGAGAGTATCGGGGGAACGGCAGCGGCAAAAGTGATCCGAGCGGGAATCCATCCGATGAAGGCCAATGAGTCTACACGGATCGAAGATGTCCTCAAAAGTTTAGTGCAAATGATCAACTCTAATCCTCCGCCATGGATTAAAAATATCATGCATATGCAGACCGAGCACGATGTGCGACAAGACCGATGGGCAGAGGGAGAATAAATGGAAGCGGAAAAGAAAATGAATGCGTTCGGAGTGGAGTTGATACGTCAAATCCGTGCACTCGATCAGTTCGGTAACTGGGCAAAAACGAGTGATGAAGAGTTGTTGATGAAAAAATATGTCAAAACCAAAGAGGATCTTAAATCTATCCCTTTGATCGCTGACATTGATGAGATGCTCACCAACGATATCAAAATGATCTATAAAGCGATCGCTTTGGCGTTTGAGCGACAAACGGGTGTCGTGTGCAATGTCATCATGGAGATGAGTCATGAGGGGTTCGGACGATGTGCCATCATCGCTGATCGTATCTGTATCGTCGATAAGTATTTTAAAGATGCACACCGCTTCGGTTTTAGAACATACGAAGCACTGTTTGAAGACGGTGATAAACATCTTTCTAATGCGATTGCGATTTACGAACAATACAAACCATGCAATAAACAAGGATAAGGAGTCTTAAGATGGCAAAAGTAGGAATTTTTTTCGGTAGCAGCAGCGGTGTCACACGAGGTGCGGCAGAACTATTGGCAGATGAGATCAAAGGTGCTGAACTCATCGATATGGAAGAAGATTTTGACGGGATCGATCAGTTTGAGGAGTACGATGTATTGATCCTCGGTTCTTCTACGTGGGGGCAGGGTGATCCACAGCGTGACTGGGTTGATCCTCTCTATGAACTGGATAACGAACGTCCCGATTTGAGCGGTAAAAAAGTGGCATTTTTCGGTGCGGGCGATCAAAAGACGCACGGCGAACACTTTTTGAGCGCATTGGGAAAAATGCACGATCTGTTTGTCTCTCTCGGATCTGAAGCACACGGGTTTATCCCGACCAGTGGATACGACTATGAATTTTCACTGGCGGAACGTGAGGGAAAATTCTGCGGCCTCGGGATCGATGATGTGAACCAAAAAGATTTGACCGAAGAACGTGTCCAAACATGGGCAAGCCAACTCAAAAGTGAGATGGGATTATAAGGAGATTATTATGGGAACGTTAGCTGAATTTCAACAAATAAGCGATACGGAAGATTTCTTTGATTTTTTTGATCTTGAATATGATGAACGTTTGGTTCAAGTCAAACGGTTCCATATGATGAAAAAATTCGGTGAATTGGTAGAGAAAGCCAAGGGGCATGATTTCGGAAATGACGAGAAACTGCTCGAGTATTACCGATTTGCCCTTATCACCGTCTATAAAAATTTTGAAAACGGCTACAGCCCCTCAGCCGCGGATGTCTGGGAGATGTTTGATAAACCCAGCGCTTGCGGTACCTGTTCCACATCGAGCAGCTGTAGCACTATAGAGGAGGTGAGTAATGGAGTCCACGCCTGTACCACAAACCATAGTATCAGTTTCTGAAGAAGAGATGCCGATTAATGATGAGGCACGTCGAACCAATCTTTATAAAATGTCGACCAAAGACGAAATCCTCTCTTTGTATCGGGTCGGTCAGCGGGTTCGTCTCACAAAAGCGATCCGCAATGACGGAACCTATCCTCATGCAGGGGTCGGTGAGACTCTCGTCGAAGCGGGAGCTGAGGGGTATGTGAGAGCCATCGGCGATTTTTTACAGACGATACGGGTGTACGAAGTGAACTTTATTGAAGAGGGGCTGGTCTTCGGATGCCGCGAAGCGGAACTGGAGAGTGCCCTCGAAGATGACGGATACGACGAAGTCGCCGAAGAGCTTCGATGGATCAAAGAACACCGTGCTGAGCGAGCCGCTGAAAAAGCGGCGCAATCTCAAGAAGAGGGGGAGTAATATCAACATCTTCTGAGATTTTTGCATACCGTATCAAGCGGAATTGGTGCCCTCGCGGCTAAATAATCGTAATCAACAAAGGAGTTGGGATGACAACACGTGTAGAAATTATGAATGACTTTTTGGCGATCAACGTCATACCGGGCAAAACGATTCAAGATATCGTTGAAGCTTCAGGAAGTGCGTTGCCGTTCGGATGCCGTGACGGTGAGTGCGGTACTTGTGTCGTAATGATTGAATCCGGTATGGAGTATATGAGCCCTACAACGGATAAAGAGAAAGCGGTACTTAAAACGCTTAACGAAAGTAATCCAAAAGCCCGTCTTGCTTGTCAAATGAAAGTCATTGCACCAAACGGATTGGTTCGCATCAAATACTAAGTTTAAACTTCCGTTCATGGTTCGACTCGCTCACCACGAACGGAAACTGCCTATTTTTTAATCATATAACTGCTTAAAAAAAGCCTATACTTTTCATAAGAACAAAATATGCATTTTATTGCGTAAATGTGTATTTTTTTAGGCGGATTATTATGCAAACATCACTCTCATACAAACAAAAACAATTACCTAGACTCTCGATGCAGACGTGGTTGCCGCTCTTGCAATGTTCCCTAAACGATCTCGAAAAACATTTGCAGGTTATTACGAATGAAAACCCATGTTTAGAGGTTAAATCAGGGTTCGAAGAGTCCAATAGCCAATCTGGAGGCACTGCGGCCTACGGCGCATTTCAGAATTATGTTTCAAACTCTTCGAGCGAGCAAATCGAATGGCTCAGTATCTCATCAACGTCATTGTATGAAAAACTCGATGAGCAGATCGTAGCCCCGCTGTTTCCGACACCGATTTCCCAAAAAATTGCACGCCAGATCGTCTATTACATCAATGATGAGGGGTATTTCGACGGCTCTATCGAAGAGGTGGCACGACAGTGTGATACCGATACGTATACAGTCGAGCGGGTACGTCAGCGATTTGCCCATTTGGAGCCTTCGGGTGTCGGAGCGGTCGATTATAAAGAGTCTTTTTTATTTCAGCTTAGCGATTATGATTTGGATGATGAACTCTCTATCTTGCTCGGAGCGATGATTTTACAGTTTGACAAGATGGAAAAATTTATCAAACACCCGAGACTGCATGATGCCAAAGCGGTATTGCAGCATCTTCGCAATCCTCCCGCATTGGAGTATATGGAGCCGGAAGCGCAGATCACTCCCGATCTTTTTGTCGAGTTTTCGGGTTCGGAACTGAACATTCGGATCAATCATGCCTTTTATCCCGATTTACAGGTCAATATGATCGATAAATACGATAATTTTGCGAAACAAAAATTCAAAGAGGCACGGGAACTCGTTAAGCTCCTCGATCTTCGTAAAGCGACTCTCTATAATGTCGCACTGGTACTGCTTGAAAAGCAATACGCCTTTTTTATGGGGGGAGAGCTGAAGCCTTTGCGTCTTCAAGATGTCGCCGATGAGCTGGGATTCAACGAATCGACGATCTCCCGTGCGATTGCCGATAAATACATCCAAACGGAGCGGGGATTGTACGCGTTCAAAGATTTTTTCTCCAACTCAATCGGAGAGGTATCGACTTCTGAGATCAAGCACTTTCTCAAACGGCTTGTCTCCAGCGAGAACAAAGATGATCCGTTCAGCGACAAAACCCTTCACGAGATGATCGAAGAGCGTTTCGGGGTGAAAATGGTACGCCGTGTCATCGCCAAATACCGTCAGGAACTCGATATCCCCTCGTATAAAGAGCGATTGTTTTTGTATAAACTCGAATTGCTCTAATTCTATGTCAATCTGACAGGTAATAGAGGTTTTTTCTAAAATCACTCTATTATCTCTCTTATGATTATCCATTTAGATTTAGATTGTTTTTTTGCTTCGTGCGAACGGGTTCGCAACCCCTCCTTAAACGGTAAATGTGTTGCCGTCGGGGGGCGGGGAGATCCGTTTATCTTTGATAAAAAGCCTTCCCGCGATAAAAAACTGATGACCCTAAATTCGGGAGCTTTTGTCCCCTCCTTATTTCATGCCGACCATGACAGCCGTAACTATTTTAAAGACGGAGATACGATACGGGGGATAATTACGACGGCAAGCTATGAAGCACGGGCTTACGGGATCAAAACGGCTATGAGCGTCCATGAAGCCCTCCGCCTTTGTCCCCATTTGATTGTCCTCCCTCCTAACCACCTTCTTTATCATACGATGAGTTATGAACTGATGGAGTACCTCTCTACCGTAGTCCCCGTAATGGAGCAGTACAGCATCGATGAGATGTTCGGCGATCTGGGCGGATGGATTGATGATGCTGATACGTATGATTTTATTCGAGACCTTCGAAACCGGATTACCATGGAGTTCAACCTTCCCGTTTCTATCGGTGCAAGCAGTTCCAAGTGGATCGCCAAACTAGCCACCTCTGCGGCCAAACCCTACGGTGTTCGGGTCGTTCGGCGTTCTGAGATCGAATTGTTTGTCAAAAATATCCCCATAGGCGATTTCCCCGGTGTCGGCAAAGCGTTCTCCCTCAAGATGGAGCGCTATGGCATCAAAACCATCGGGGATGCATGGAAATCGGATACGTTGATACAATCGTGGGGAAATCAGGGGAGGGATCTTTACGCACGTCTCAGAGGTGAGGACAACGAGCAGATTCAGCCCAGCCGTTCCCGCAAAGGGATTGGGATATCGCGCTCGATGGATCACCCTATCCAAGAGCGAAGTGAACTCTATCGGCGTATCCATATTTTGGTGCGTCATTGGAGCCATACGATTATGAAGCTGGGGGTGAACCCCACCACCTACTCTTTTTCCTTGGGGTATGAGAATTGGGGAAGTTCCAAAAAACAATACACCCTCTACCGTCTGTTCAACGAAACGTTTTTACACGCTTTTGCCACGGAGAAGTTTAAAGAGTTGGATATCCATCCCCATATCCGTGTTCGCTATATCGCGATGAGTGCGACCAAGTTTACCCATCATGATCCGAAAAGTTTTGATTTGCTTGAAATCCAAAACGATACCAAAATGCGCAGCCTTACCGATGCGGTGACGAAGATGAGGGATAAATACGGGATGGATATCGTGCGCGGCGGAGGAGAACTGTAAATGTATCGGTTATGTACCGTAGATAAAGTAATGTTCGCTTGTTTGATGCTTCGCATGATACATCGCTTGGTCGGCACATTTGAGGAGTGTTGATCCATCTGTGCCGTGTCCCGGGTAAAAAGCAATGCCGATACTGATGGAGGGGATGATAGTGCACTCATCAACGATAAGAGGTCGTTTTGCTTTCTCTATAAGGATTTTCGCAACGGTGATTGCTTCCGCAGGGTGTTGGATGGATTCAAAAATAACGGTAAATTCATCCCCCCCTAAGCGGGCTACAAAGTCATCAATCCGTATATTTTCCTTCAATCTCTCCGCTACGGCTTCTAACAGCTTATCGCCGCATTCATGCCCGTAGGTATCGTTGACCTCTTTGAATTGATTGAGATCGATAAAAAAGAGGGCGAATGTCTTATTTCCCCGTTCCGATCTGGCCAGTGTCTGACTTAGCATTTGATTGAAAAAGAGGCGGTTCGGTAATCCTGTCAAACTATCATGATGGGAATCGATGAGCAGTTGCTCCTCATACGCTTTTTGGAGGCTAATGTCACTCATTACCGCCACATAGCGTATGAGATGTCCATTTTCATCATGAATAGCCGAGATACTTTGCAATGAGGGATAAATCTCTCCATTTTTTCGTTTATTCCATATTTCGCCGTGCCATTTACCTGTTGCGTTGACCTCAAGGAATATCTCTTCATAAAATTGAGAGTCGTGTTTTCCCGATTTGAAAATTCTGGGATTTTTTCCCGCGACCTCGTCGAACGTAAATCCTGTTACAGTGATAAAGGCTTCATTGACTTTGATAATATTTTTAGACGCATCCGTTATAAAAATTACTTCGGAAGTATTGTGGAATACCGCATCGGACAATAGAAGTTCCGCTTCTCTGATTTTATACTCTTGAATATTGTCGACACTCAGCCAGATATAGGATAATCCTTTCATCGAAATAAGCTTGCCCGCAACTTTTACAGAAATACGCTCGTGATACACATTGATAAAGATACTTTCATACGGGGTGATAGAGCCGGTTTTTTTAAGGGTATTGAGATATTTTTTTTCTTGATCGCGGAGTTCGTCTGCGATCAGATCAAAATAATTGAGATGGTTCGCTTCGTCGTCATTCAAACCAATAATGTCCAAAAAGCTGGTATTGGCATCGATAATTTCCCCATTGAAGGTGCACAAAGCCAATCCGGTAGAAGAATTTTCAATCAAAATGCGGTTAAAGCGGCGTGAATCTTCGATATTTTGTACTAAAGGATGGAGAAAATACCAAAATATGACACTACCGGTCAAGGCTAACAAAATCGTCAATCCTAGTGCGTATTGCGCCGCTTCGATATAGGGAGCACGTATTTCAGCGAGATCGATTTTTGCGACTAACCCCCAGTTCATATCTTCTATCGGCACATAGGCCGCCAGAACGACGGCTCCTCGATAATCGTAGGTGACATCGACCCCTTTAACCCCTTGTAAAGCCCGCCGCATAGGCTCACCCAGATGAGAGTTCCAGAGTACGGGAGTCGGTTTCTCCATTTTATAATGACGCTGTTTGATCAAAAACTGAATTTTGTCGCCGTCACGTTTTCCGAGGGTAAACTCTCCTGTCTTTCCAAATCCCGCATATCCGTAATGGGCTTGTGATACTTTTCGAATAATATCCTCGGCGACTCTTTTTTTCATTTCGCTAGAGAGATTTTTGTGGAGAAGAAACTCTTGTTGCGCCACGACATGAATCATAACGGCTTGGGTAGAGACAAGTTCTTGCAAGCGGTCTTTTTGACGGTTAAAGCCGAGGTTATACAAGAGAATGATTGTGAACATGACGACAACAAACATATTAAATGAAAGGAGCGCAATAAGGTAATAAGGGGTTTGTTGTATTCGCTTATTGGCAAAGTATTCACTAAGGAAATCTTTTAACGCTTTCATACTACTAGCCCTTTGACTTCTAAACTGAATGGTTATTCAAAATTTCATAAATTATATCAGAAAATAGTCAGATAAAAATCTCACTCTCTTGCTTATTTGTTTTGGCGGGATAAGTGGTTATAAATTCCGGTTCCGACAATAAGCAACGTTACTCCGATGATCAGATAAAAAGCATTGATCAGTTTGCCGTAATCATCCAGTACAATTTTGAATACCGCCATTAATGACTCAATAGAGAGGGCAATAATGATAGAGGTCAAAAATTTACTCAGCGTTTTATTCTGAAGATCATTTCCGTAATTAAAAGTTTTGAAAAGTACCTCATTTTCAATAAGGGTCTTGGCCAAATCATAGATGGCAAGACCGATAGTAATGGAAATAATGGAGGTAAAGATCTCATGCATAACCACTTCCCCAGAATAGGGAGAGATGAGCATATGATAAAAAATATAGGCACCGTAAAAGATTAAAAAGATAGAGACAAGCCCCAGTAATAATCCGCCGATACCCATGACCAATCGGTTGATTTGCTCATACGCACTGTTGTGTTCGATCAGACGAAGCTCTTCGAGAAGCTTTAGCATATCGAAATCGGCAATAAGATAGTGATTATTCTCCCGTTTGACGGCTGTAAGGGTAGGGAGTCCCGTTACATGATGGAGGTAGGGGTTGCTGATATGGATAGATTCTTCTGCAAAGCTGACCCATTTGAAATAAAAAGATTTATCGGTTCCGTTACGTTCTTCATCAATGTAATTTCTCCCAAAACTGGGTGTGTATTGTGTAAATGCCTCATTGACGCTGTAGATAACTTCGGCTGCCTTTTCAGACTCGAAAAAACGACGCATATCTTTGGGATCGTTTGAGAGGGGATGAAAATTTTCCATCGTATTGCGGAGATAATATTGAATACTATTTTTGTGTTCGGTGTAGATACTGATGATCCGTTTCATGAAAACTCTCCTTATCTGAATTTTCAATTTAAGTTTTAGCACTCAATGGTTTAAGAGCGAGAGAGAATTTGAAGGTAGGGCATATTTTTAAGGATAGGATATTTATCCTTTTCGCCAAAAATAATTACTATACAAAGGTAGAATTAAATATTTTTTGATACTATTTCAATTACTACTTATTGGTAGAATAATAGACGGGGGTTGAAATGAGTGAGCGTATTACCAAAAATATGGCCAGAAATATTTACTTTGGCGGTGGTCTTTTCGCGATATTAGTATTTGCCGGACTTACCGTTGATACGGTTCAAAAAATTCCGGAATTAAGCCATGATGACAAAATTACTGAATCCGTGGCTCTTGGTAAACAAGTATGGGAGAATAACAACTGTGTCGGTTGTCATACTATCATGGGCGAAGGTGCTTATTACGCTCCGGAATTAGGAAATGCTTTCCAACGTTTAGGCGCAAGTGATGAGCAGGCCTTTAAAACCTATTTAGCAGGATGGATGGCAGCGCAACCTTTAGACACTCCTGATAGAAGAAAAATGCCGCAGTTTCACCTAACACAAGAACAAGTCAATAATCTTGCAGATTTCTTGATTTGGACATCTCGTGTTAATAACCAAGAGTGGCCACCAAATATTAAAGGATAAGGAGTATCTATGAAATATTCATCTCAAATGGTCGCAAAACCATATTTTATTTTTGCACTCATTCTCCTTGCCGGAGAGATTGTTTTCGGTCTTGCTATGGGGGCACAATACCTCTATGGCGACTTTTTGTTCCCGGCCATCCCTTTCAATGTACTCCGCATGGTTCATACGAACTTGCTGATCGTTCTCTTGTTGTTCGGATTTATGGGAGCTACGTATTATCTCATTCCCGAAGAGAGTGAGCGAGAGTTGTGGAGTCCTCTTCTGGCCAAAATCACGTTTTGGGTTTTCGCAGCGGCAGGGGTAGCTACCATTTTAGGGTATTTGCTGGTTCCTTACGCCACATTGGCGGAGCTGACATACAATAATATATTGCCGACAATGGGTCGTGAGTTTTTAGAACAGCCTACCATTACCAAAATAGGAATTGTTTTTGTCGTTCTCTCGTATATTCTGAATGTCACTATGACCGTCGTAAAAGGTCGCCGAACAACGATTTCCGTCATATTATTGACCGGTCTTTTCGGGTTGGCATTTTTCTTTTTATTCGCCTTTTACGTCCCTGAGAATCTTGTCATGGATAAGTTTTTCTGGTGGTTCGTTGTCCATTTGTGGGTTGAAGCGACATGGGAACTCATCTTGGGAGCACTTTTAGCGTTTGTATTGATTAAAACGACGGGTGTTGACCGCGAACATATTGATAAATGGCTCTATTTGATTATTGCTATGACTCTTATTTCAGGGCTTGCAGGAACGGGACATCACTTCTTCTATATCGGTACTCCGGGATATTGGTTATGGATCGGATCGATTGCATCTGCGGCTGAGCCGATTCCTTTTTTCTTGATGATTTTGTTTGCATTCAATATGGCTAAAAACCGTCGCATCCAACACAATAATAAGATTGCGCTGACATGGGCGAAAGGTACCGCTATCGTGGGCTTTTTAGGAGCGGGAGTATGGGGCTTTATCCACACGCTCGCACCGATCAACTATTATACGCACGGTACGCAGTTGACTGCCGCACACGGCCATCTCGCTTTCTTCGGTGCGTATGTGATGATCTGTTTTACGGTGATCTCGTATGCTATGCCGATTCTTCGCGGCAGAGCTCACGGCAACGGAGTAAAAGCGCAAAAAGTGGAATTAATAAGCTTTTGGATGATGGTGATCGGTATGATCGGCATTACCTTGGCGCTAACCGCTGCAGGAATTATCCAAATTGAGATGCAGCGACTTCCCGATTCTGCACATGCGATCGGTTTTATGGAAACGCAAGCCGCTATTTCTAGCGTATATGCGATTCGTTTAGCCTTTGGTCTCATGGTTCTTGGCGGACTGTTGACCTATTTTTACAGTTTCTTTGTCAAAGAAGCGGAGTAGGGACTCAAATGGATGAAAAGGTCGGTAAATTCTGGGACAAGTATTTAACAAAAAAAGTCTCTCGAATACATAAAAAAGAAGAAATCCTCTTTAGTGATATAAACAAAACACTCAAACTATTTTATCACCTCTTAGGGGGTGACAAAGGGAAAGAACTTCATATTACCGACAAAAGATCCATAAAAACCTCAAGAACACTGCTCGAAAAGATTTCAGGAAACGGGGAAACTTTTTTTCTTCCTTGGCAAGATGAAAAAGGGCTTTACCTTCCTGCCTCTTTAGGCTATTTTCCCCTTAAAACACATAATGAGATGCACTACTATTGGCTCGTTGCCTTATTGACACAGGTAAACATCAAAGGTTCAAATAGAGAAGCTGAAAATCAAAAAGGTGTGAGAGTGCTTATCAAAAAATACGCCGGTTTTAGAGAATTTTATACCTATGCGCACCAGTATCTACTCAATCATTATCCGGAATTATCCACGATTGAATCTTCCCTCGAAGGCTCATCAGCGGGTAATTATCCCAACCCTTTATGGATATATCCCTCTCTCTCTAGTGCTAATAAACTCCTTGATAGCGATGATGAAGAGGAAGTTCAAAGACAAAATGATGAACAGCGCAAGAGTGAAACCTTGCAGATGAAGAAGAAATCCGAACAGATTGATGATAAAAAAGAGACGGACGGTCTTTTAATGTTTTTACCCGAGTCCATTATGAGCCTGATGGAACAGGTGAAGGTAGACCGACAGGAAAATGACAGTTATGACGAGGATGCTCTCTACAATGCCGAAGATTTAGATGAGATTACGCTGGGACAAAAGGATGCCAACCTCTCTGCACGACTTAAAATGGACTTGGATATATCTGCGAACAGTATTGAAGAATACCCGCTAGGAAAAGGGCATTTTATCGATGAGTGGGACTATAAAAAAGAGGTCTATCTCAAGAATTATGTGTGCATTAAACCCTTTATTTCGATACATACGGAACCGATTGCTTTACCGAAACGGCTGGAAAAAATGATGCGCCGTATTCAAAGCGAACTCGACCTGATGGAGCTTGATAGGATCAAACGGGACAATCTCCCCTATGGCGATGAGATCAACATCGATACGTGGATCGATTATAAAGGCCATCAAAATCGTTCAAACCATCCCCAACGATTTTTTGAAACGTATGAGCGAAAAATGAGGGATATGTCGACACTGATTTTGGCCGATGTCTCACTCTCGACCGAAGCGGGGATCACGCAAGAGATACGTGTCATTGATATGATAAAAGATTCGCTTATGGTATTTTCCGAATCACTCTACAGACTGCAAGACCGATTTGCTATCTATACCTTTTCTTCGATCAAAAATACAAAGGTGAACTTCCATATTATTAAAAATTTCAAAGAAAAATACAATGACGACATTCGCGGCCGCATTGATGCCATTAAGCCGGGATATTACACACGGCTCGGTGCGGGGATACGAGAGAGTGCCAAGATATTGGAGAAACAGCAGAGTGCGAATAAGCTTCTTCTGATCCTTAGTGACGGAAAACCGAATGATGTCGATCGATATGATGGCCGTTACGGGATCGAAGACACGAAAAAGGCGATTGAAGAGGTGAAGAAAAAAGGGATCACCCCTTTTTGCATAACGATTGATATCGAGGCAAAAGAGTATCTTCCCTATCTTTTTGGGAGAAATTCGTATGCCCTCATACGCGATGCCAAGAAATTACCCAAAGTTTTACCCGAAATCTATATGAATTTAACCAAATAAAGGAACATGATGTCTAAAACATACTACTTGCCTCAATCCAATGAGGTTGAGCTTTTTAAGGCTGCTGAGGGGATGAACCTCCCGATTTTGATTAAAGGGCCGACAGGGTGCGGAAAAACTCGCTTTATCGAAGCGATGGGGGAGATGTTGGGACGGGAAATTTATACCGTAGTGTGCCATGATGATTTAAGTGCCGCGGATTTGGTAGGGCGACACTTAATTGATGAAAACGGGACGTATTGGCAAGACGGGCCGCTGACCAAAGCGGTACGAAACGGCGGGATCTGCTATCTGGATGAAATCATTGAAGCCCGAAAAGATACGACGGTCGTGTTGCACTCCCTTGCCGATTATCGCAGAGTTTTACCGATTGACCGAACGGGTGAAGTGATCGAAGCTCATCCTGATTTTATGCTGGTTGTCTCCTACAATCCCGGTTATCAGAATGTTTTAAAAGGGATGAAACCCAGTACCAAGCAGCGATTTATCTCCTTGAGCTTTGATTATCCGAAGGCAGATGTTGAAAAGAAAGTACTGATGCAAGAGAGCGGAATTGATGAAAAAATAGCTCAGAAATTGGTCGATATCGCGGGTGAAATCCGCCGATTAGGGGATTGTGATATTCAAGAAGCGGTATCAACACGACTCCTCATTTATGCGGGAAAATTAATTACAAAAGGGTTTGATCCCTATCAGGCGTGTATCCATTCGATTGTAGAATCGCTTAGTGATGAAGAGGATGTTTTAGAGGTGCTTGAAAAACTGATATCGTTGCATTTTACAAAAAGTCTAAATGTCTAGTCCTATAATTTTGTCTCTTTGTTTAGAATAAGAGAGGCTAAGGTGGTGTTGGTGAGCATCTCTTCGATCATCGCTTTTGGCGGTGCCCATTGATCATGCAGGGCACAGGGGTTCGAAGCGTCACATTTTTCAAATCCTAATATGCAATGATCGGGTTCGAGCGATTCTCCGATAGCTTCGAGAATGTCGCACAAACGTATGGCATCCGCGCTTTTAGCGAGACTTAGCCCCCCCTCACGTCCGCGGGAAGCGGAAACCAGTCCTTTTTTGACCAGTTCCGTCATCAGTTTGGTCAGATATTTGTATGGAAGACCAAGTTCTTTATGGAGTACATTGACAGAATGGGACGTCTCATTGTATCGGTGCAGATAGCTCAATACACGGATAGCGTATTCGGCAGTTTTGGAAAAATGCATGGCTTGCTCTCCGATTTAAATAAGGTATTTTAACCTAATTTACTTTCGATATCGCATTAGTCTACTTTATGGTAGTATTTTAAAAAAAAATGAGTTACAGCGAGCTAGAGATGCATAAAACAAAAAAACTAAATCTTCATTATACAGAAAGTGTTTTAGCCGGAGTAGGGGCATTTTTAGGTCTTTCCTTGATCGGGTTACTTGCAGAAAAAGCAAATATGCTGATGATTATTGCCCCTTTCGGAGCCACAGCGGTACTTTTGTTTAGCGCACCGCATAGCCCTTTTTCAAGACCCTTAAACATATTCGGCGGATATTTTATTTCGACTGTGATTGGGCTGTGTGTTCTAGAATATACGACAGGCGGATGGCTTCCTATAGGTATAGGGTTGGGGATAACCATTATGATGATGCATTTGCTAAAAGTGGTTCATCCTCCCGCAGGAGCAAATTTTTTGATTGTTACTCAGGGTCACTTATCCCTTCATTTGATTTGGCCTCTTTTTATCGGTCTTATAGCGCTTATACTGGTTGGTATCAGTATCGATAAACTACAAAAAAAGATTAATGTGTCCGAGTAGGTTTCCCGAAAATCAAGGTTTTTCCGTACCGTCCGCCCCATACAACGAACAAGACAATCCACGCAAACGCCGTAGCATCAAAAATCCATCCGTGAGAACTTCCCAGAGCCGTGTCGACAGAGAGGGCGAAGCGGCTGATGACAAGGAGTTGTGTCCACCAAAAGAGGGCTATCGAAAGGTTGTCTGCATGAGGTGACTGCCCTGAATGCCCGAGCGTTACCCGAGTCCCAAATCCGATCAGTACCGTTGTCAAAAAACCGAGTACAAGAAGGTGGGTACCTGCAAATAAGAAAGATATGCCGTATAGCATTTCAGCGATTTGGGTCAGTGATCCGATGAAAAGCCCTATAGGAAGCCAAAACAGTGCCAGATGAAGTATCCATACAATAGCCGGAGAATGAAAGGGGTGGAGTTTCCAACGCAAAAATTCACGAAACAGATAGAGGGCGAGGAGGGTGCTGATAAGGGCTTCTCCTAAGGTAAAAGCAACCATCGCGAAGAGGGTTTTTACGATTAAAGCGCTAAAAACGATTTTTACGAAATGGTCACTTTTAGGTTCTTGCGAATGGCTGAAAAAAGGGATCATACGCTGAGCCACCGAGAAGGTGAGAAAAATGAAAAAGAAATTGACGATAATCGGTGTAATCAGCGAAAACCAATCGTGAATCCCCCCTATCAGATTGACCCCGTACGCGATTATCCAAAAAAGGTGGGCTGCGATCGTGATGGCATGGGCAATCAATATCCAATACGGGTCTTGTTTCAATGGAGACTGACCGATTTTATAGACCCAATGGAGGGTAAAAATGGCCATAGAGTGGGCAAATAAAACACTGAACATTGCGAATAAAACCATCCACTCCGAAAGAAATGCCCCTGCGATAAAGAGAACGCCTCCGATCTGATAGAGCCAAACGATTCGGACATAGACCTCTTTCGGGATGGCCATAGCGGTACAAAAACGGGGAAATGTCGTAAATAAAAAGCCGTGAAAAAATTGAGCAAATACTAAAAATGAAAGGGTATAAAGGTGAAACTCGTTTTCGCTCAGACTTAGGGTAATAATCCCTTTATGGGAAAGGGTAAAAAGAACCATCGAAACGATCGCCCACAATAGACCGAAGACGAAAAATGGCTGGTGGGGTTGAGAGAGAAAATAGTTTTGTTTTTTACTCAAGAGAGAATCAGAGAATGTGTGCATACAGATTCCTTATAAAATATGTGGGAGTATAGCGTGCTAGAGGGTGCGGGAAATTGATGAAAGTCAAGAAGAAAGGGTAAAAGGCTCTGTTTCGTTTCTGTAACCATAGAGTTTTACACTTCTGCACTTTATATGAAGGCACATTCATGTTCTCCATTCGACTCATCTCCCGTCTCTCTATACGTCAAAAAATTACTTTTATTGTGGCGACGACACAACTCTTTGCCATCATCGCCATCTCCATCGGTATCCTAGGTATGTTTTTTTCAAACGCCTCTTTAACGCGGATAAATGACCAAAGTCTCCATCCTCTCGATCAGCTTAGAGTGTGTAAACATGCTATGGTCAATGTGATTCAAGCGAAAGCACAATTGATATCCGAAGGGCAGGGGGATTACGAAAATGATCTAAAAGCGATCAAAGAGGCACATAAACAGTTTAAAGAACAATGGAGTGCGTATCTAAAATCCCCGAAAACAGAGAAAGAACAGCTTCACCTCGAAGACGCACAAATGCAAGTAGCACGGGCTGATCGCTCTATGAGCGCGCTTGAAACGGCAATCACAAATCGCGACATAATGGAGATTCATGATTTGGTTCAAAGCGATTTTCCTTTTAGTTTTGCACCTCTAGGGGATCTTTTTGATTCTCTCATCACGCTTCAGCTCGAAAATACACAGATTCTCTACAATCAGGCACAAACACAGTTCAATCAAACCCTTCTTTTGATAGCGGTTATTTTTCCGATCGGTATGATCGTGATCTTTATTACCCTTCGACTCATTACCCGTGAGCTGATTCAAAAAATCACCCTTCTCTCCCACATCATCCACCATCTGCGCTCGGGAAATCTACACGAGCGGATCCAAGTCGATGGAAAAGATGAACTCTCAACCGCAGCCCATGAAATGAACGGCTCGATGGAAGAACTCCAAAAAATCCTTGCCAATATCAAATCGACATCGTTTGAAAGTATCGCTACCGCTCAAGAGCTCAACACGGTTGCCAATACCATTCGTCAACGCCTCGAAACCAGTACGACCGATATGGCACAGACCCATGAACAACTTGTCCAATTGCAATCGATTGTCAATGCATCAACCTCTTCAGCGCAGGACACTACCTGCAAAATCGATGAAGCCAACACCAATCTGCGCGAAGCCAACACCCAGATTTCAAAAATGAACAACGATATACAAACGGTCGCCCAAATTCAACAAAGCCTCTCTTCTGAACTGCAAGCGTTATCCTCTCAAGCACAGCAAGTCAAAGGTATCTTAAATATTATCGGAGATATTGCCGACCAAACAAATCTTCTCGCACTGAATGCCGCAATCGAAGCGGCACGGGCAGGTGAACACGGTCGAGGCTTTGCCGTTGTAGCGGATGAAGTGCGTAAATTGGCGGAGCGAACGCAAGAGAGTCTGGCACAGATCAACAGCACGATCAGTACCATCGTTGATGCCATCATCACCACCAGCGATAAAATGGATAAATCAACCGGTTCGGTACTGCGTGTTTCGAATGATTCGAACTCCGTTCAACGGATTATCAACCACTCATCGTCACTCATTTCGATCGCCGCCGATAGCGTCCATACATCAAATGACAATTTGGAAAATCTAACGGGAGGGATGCGTTTGATATCAGGGAAAATCGATACCCTCAATACGATAGCATCTTCCAACACCGACAGTATTCAGGAGATTACGGATGTTGCATTCCGTCTTGATCAAAGTACGGCGGAGATTAATCAAAAATTAGAAAAGTTTCGTACGTAGGTAATTTTTAAATGTCGCTTGACACGGATAGCGGACCAAGCGATGTATGAAGTAAAAAAACATGGTAAAAATCATTATAAGTTTTCTGATGATGTACAGTCGAATCTTACTATTTAGGGGATTGTTTTAGTAATTGACTGATATATTATTCTAAAGATAATACCACCTGTAATGATTACTACCTAAGGCATCGGAATGGCGAGCATACTGGAAAACAATGTTGATTTAAGTACAGAAGAGGTGCAAGAACCATTTCATCAGAGTGAGCAGCGGTATCGTATCTTCTTTGAACATTCTATGATAGGCATGGCAGCCACCTCTCCTGATAAAGAGTGTATCCAAGTGAATGACCAATTGTGTGAAATGCTTGGTTACTCAAGGGAAGAACTTACAAAAAAGACATGGGAACAAATCACCCATAAAGATGATCTTGTTGAGCAAATCGCCTTGTATAACAGCGTCCTAAATGGTGAACATGACGAATATGAATTAGATAAACGGTTTATTCATCGTGATGGTCACACGGTGTATACCCACTTAGCTTCACGCTGTATTCGAAAACAAGATGGTTCTATTAACTACTTTATTACGATGGTGGAAGATATCTCGGAACGAAAACAAGTCGAAGAAAAGCTCCGTGAAAGTTCTCAAATTCTTCAAAATATATTGGAAACCACTCTCGATGGATTTTGGAGTGTGGATTACCATGGCAATTTGATTGATGTCAACCAGACCTATGCTGAACAATCGGGCTATACACGTGAAGAGCTTCTTTTAATGCAAATATCTCAACTCGATGCAATCCAGAGTATCTCAACCATCGATGAACGTATTAACACGATTATTGAACAGAGACACACTCAATTTGAGACTAAGCACAGACGCAAGGACGGATCGATTTGGGATGTAGAAATCAGTACGTCGCATTACACGATTTCAGGAGGACGTATATTTGTATTCCTGCGTGATATCACTGAGCGTAAATCCTCTGATGAGCGATTGCTTAAAAGCGAAAAACGGTTTCGGAATTTCTTTGAAAAAAATTCTTCAATCATGTTACTTATTAATCCCGAATCAGGCAAGATTGAAGAAGCAAACAACGCTGCTGTAAGCTATTACGGTTATCCAAAACAGCAACTTATCGATATGCCTATTAACGTGATTAATATTCTTCAACCAGACAAACTCACTATGAATATACAATTAGCGTTACATGAAAATTCAAATTATTTTTTATTTTCTCATCGCTTATCATCTGGTGAAATACGTGATGTTGAAGTACATTCAACCCCAATCGAAATTGATAATAAAACACTGTTGTTCTCAATTATACATGATATTACAGAAAGAAAACAGGCTGAAGAAAAGCTCCTTCTTGCCGCAAATGTATTCACCCATGCTAGTGAAGGAATTGTTATCACTTCACCTGATGGAGCCATCATTGACATCAATGATGCGTTTAGTCGTACGACTGGTTACAGTAGGGATGAAATTATCGGAAAAAATCCGCGTGTACTAAGCTCAAAACTGCAAGAAAAAGAATTTTATTCTGCCATGTGGCATGATTTGATCGAAAAAGGTCATTGGTACGGCGAGCTTTGGAATCGACGTAAGAATGGAGAATCGTATGCCGAGATGCTCAATATCAGTTCCATACTCGATTCTCAAGGAAAGGTACAAAATTACGTAGGAATTTTTTCTGATATAACAGCGAATAAAGAACACGAACATCAACTAGAATATATTGCCCACTATGATCCCCTTACAGGTTTGCCTAATCGTGTTTTAAATTCAGACAGGCTGCGACAAGCGATGACTCATGCTGATCACAGAAATGAGAAGATAGCTGTTATTTATCTTGATTTGGATGGCTTCAAACAAGTAAATGACCGATATAGCCATAGTGTGGGTGATAATCTTCTTATAGCACTTTCAACACGTATGCAACAGGCACTGCGTGAGGGTGATACCTTGTCACGATTAGGTGGGGACGAATTTGTTGCAATTCTTTTAAATACGGATGATCTTTCTATAGCATCACCGATTATTCAAAAACTTTTGGATGCTGCAAGTCAAGTAATAGTGCTGGATGATGTTTTATTACAAGTTTCAGCCAGCATAGGAGTTACTTTTTATCCACAATCTGGGGATGTAGATGCTGATCAGCTGATACGTCAAGCGGATCAAGCTATGTATGAAGCTAAGCAAGCAGGCAAAAATCGCTACGATGTTTTTGATCCAGAGCACGATCTTACAATACGCACTAGACATAAAAAATTAGAACGTATCCGCCAAGCTCTAGAAAGTGATGAGTTTGTTCTTTACTATCAACCTAAAATCAATATGCGTACAGGTGAGCTTATTGGTGTTGAAGCCCTAATACGCTGGCTACACCCTGAAAAAGGTCTTATCCCTCCGCTTGATTTTCTCCCGATTATCGAAAACCATCCTCTATCTGTCAAAATTGGTGAATGGGTAATCAATGAAGCTATTTCTCAAATCAAACAATGGCAAGTACAGGGACTCAATTTAGCCGTCAGTGTGAATGTAGGAGCTTTGCAGTTATTGCAAGGGAACTTTATGGAACGGTTACGACTCATTCTTGCTAAACATGAAAATTTTGATTTCTCATTGCTGGAAATTGAAGTACTCGAAACGAGTGCATTGGAAGATGTCAATCTGGCATCTACTATTATTGAAGAGTGTAAAACAATGGGGATCCATTTCTCATTGGATGATTTTGGAACAGGGTATTCGTCTCTTAGTTACCTTAAACGACTTCCCGTTAGAACTTTGAAGATCGATCAAAGCTTTGTTCGTGATATGTTTGATAATCATGATGATTTGGCAATATTGGAAGGTATTGTTGGCTTGGCTTCAGCTTTCAGTCGCGAAGTGATTGCAGAAGGAGTTGAAACCCATGAACATGGAAAACAATTACTTTTGCTAGGATGCGAATTAGCACAGGGATATGGAATCGCACGACCGATGCCTTCAGAAAAAATGATTGAATGGGCTCGACAATGGGGTCTATATCATAAATGGATTGGTTAAATATTTTCATATGAATTAAAAATGTACGTAAGTATCACTTGACAAGATGTAGGATAGGGGTGTTTTGTGTAATAGTAGCGAGAAATATATTTTTGAAGATGGCGGAAAATAGCCGGAAAATGATAAATAAGCGTCAAACTGAAACTGTAAAAAGTGAGTAAAAAGGTTGGTTGCGGAAGCAGGATTTGAACCTACGACCTTCGGGTTATGAGCCCGACGAGCTACCGGACTGCTCTATTCCGCGGTATGAAAATTTTTAGTTTCTATTGTCTATGTTTTATAGGGTAGAAGTTTTAAGTCTAGATTGGTTGCGGAAGCAGGATTTGAACCTACGACCTTCGGGTTATGAGCCCGACGAGCTACCGGACTGCTCTATTCCGCGGTATGTAAATGGTGGATGGGGAGGAGGGATTCGAACCCCCGAATGACTGGACCAAAACCAGTTGCCTTACCGCTTGGCGACACCCCAATGTTCTCGTTAAGAGGCCGAAATTATAGACACTTTTCGAGAATTTGTCAAGTGTTTCGCAAACAACGTGCTTAAAAAATATCATTTTTTTGATTGTGATAGTTTTTTAACCCTTTTACCCTATAATTGCCTTACTATATTAATAACAAAAGAGTTTTGAATGTCAGCAGTGCAACGGGTATTGGATGCTATCGAAGAGTTTAAAAAAGGGCGAATGGTCATCATGGTGGATGATGAGGATCGCGAAAACGAGGGTGATCTTGTTTATGCGTCGGTTTTTTCGACACCGGATCATGTGAATTTTATGGCAACTCATGCCAAAGGGCTGATTTGTGTCGCTATCAATCCTAGCATCGCTAAACGTCTCAGCCTTGAGCCGATGGTAAAATCGAATACTTCTATGCACGAGACGGCGTTTACGATCTCAGTGGACGCTACGGCGGCAACAACGGGTATTTCAACGCACGAGCGTGACATGACGATCAAAATTTTGGCTAATCCGCTCTCACATCCAACCGAATTGGTGGCTCCAGGGCATATTTTCCCACTGATTGCGAAAGAGGGGGGAACACTGGTTCGTATCGGACATACGGAGGGATCAGTAGACCTATGCCGTTTGTCGGGGTTGGCAGAATCGGCCGTCATCTGTGAGATTATGAAAGAAGACGGGACAATGGCACGCCGTGATGATTTGGATCTGTTTGCCGCTAAGCATGATCTCAAAACGGTCTATATCTCCGATATCGTCGAGTTTCGTTTGGCGAATGAAACATTGGTAAAGGCGGTCTCCGAAGAGGAGATCGAGTTTTTCGGTGTCCACGTCAAAAAATATGAGTTTGTCGATCATCAGGAGAACCGTCATACGGCAGTCGTTTTCTACAAAGCGGGAGAGACGGCGAACGTCAAAGTCCACAATGTCGTCCCTGACATCGATTTGCTTTTAAACCAAAGCAAATATACCCATTTGGTCGATTCGATTCAATATCTTAAACACAACAGCGGTGTATTGCTTTTCATCAACAAACCGCACCATCAGCAGGTCAATATGAAAGAGTACGGGATCGGTGCTCAAATATTGAAATCGTTGGGTGTAAAACATATGCGTCTGATTGCGGAGACAAAAGTTTCTGATTTCGCGGGACTCGGCGGATTCGGACTCGATGTTGTGGAGACGATAAACCCCACTGAGGGGATTTAAGAGCCTCTTACCATCCCACGGATGATTTAGAGGTTACTTTGCGGATCTCTTTTTCATCGGCCCATACGACTTCTCCGCTTTGCGGATCGACTAACTCCATCGAAATATTGTAATAGACGTCTTGAACATCCCCTGAAGCTTTTTTAATGGATCGGACATTTCCGGTGATAATGTAATCGGCATCGGTCATAGCAGAGAGTTTGGTTTTGGTTGTTGCGGTCGTCGTGAGAGTGCGCTCATCGTTTACCTCTTCTAAATTCGCTTTGTCAGCCAAGAAACGAACCAGTCCTGATTTGAGAAGCTTAATACGGATTTTATCGGTAATCGCTTTGGTATCGATATGTTCGTAGGTGAGATTATTGATAGTGCGAAGACGCACTTTCGGTGTTTGATGCGTTTTCGAAATATAACGGCTCTCAAGCAATGATTGAGTCATCGTTTCTGCCGTGGATTGCAAATCGGTTGAACCGAAATCGGCAGTCAGAGTTTCAACCGCTTTGGCATCTCCGTATTTGACGTTGGAATCGTATCCGGTCATACCAGCACCCCCTTTAGCGCTACATCCGCTAAGGGTAAGAAGTGCCGCAGCCGCGATTGAGAGAGAGGTTAACGTAATAGATTTCATGAGTATAGTCCTTATTTATTGGGTACGGATACGATAATTTTATAAGTAGAAACATTCGGAATTCCCGATGTTTCTACGATTTGAACTTTTTGATTTTTATGGATTGTGATCGGTTTCCAAGCGGTAGATTCGATAAGAATACCGTTCATGTCGTACCATTCGATTTGGTAGACGAACCCTTCAACTTCATCAAAATCATCGTTTTCAAGTTCAGCAACGACTTTGAGCAAAGAACCCTCTTGGAAACTTTTATGCATAACGATATCGACCCGTTTTTCGCCGATAATCGTAACGTTTTTAGAAGCACATCCGCTAAACGCTAGGGCTAGTGAGAGGGAAAGAAGGGCAGTTTTAGTAGGTGACATGATGAATCCTTATGTTGTCCGAAGTTAAATAATTGACCAGTATAACGGCCCCTTTTTTATCATTCGGGAATTGAATTGACTCTTTATATTCATTAAGTATGATATCCAGAGTATCTCCTTTTTTGACTTTAAATTTTGAAATATATCCCGAATTGGGGAGGAGTTCCCAGTTGCGGTAATCTTTATCGGCATAGGAGCTTCCTAAATCCATGGTAATGGAAGCGATTAATCCGCCGAGATCGCCGAATTTGTCACTAATTTGTTTGGCCGCCACCGCTTTAGTCGTTGCCCGAACGACCCCTTTTGCCAGATCGGAGGGAAGTTCGTCTTTGAGTGTTTTATAGGCCATGAGATTTGATTTTAATAGTCTCGGCGGATTAAGGCGAAGGGTAGCGGTTGATAGGACTACGGAGGAGAGATCATTTATCGGTAAAGTGTAGGAAGGCAAATCAAGACTGGTATACTCTGCCGCATGAAAAATAGGAAAACGGATCTTTTCGATCTTTAATGAGGGGGCTTCTCCGGATAAAATAATGACGGTAACATCCATGGAGGGTGTTTTCGGATTGATTTTAGAGGAGGAAAATGCTTTAGAGACATCCGGATTGAGGGCTAATGCCCGTTTTAGGCTGATGGCGGACGCATCGCCTGAAGCGGCGGAGTGACCCGCGATATCCACGATAATACTGCTAAGAGCATAGGAGAAAGGGTCTTGGTAGTTGTTTGCCATCGTACGAACATCAGGGTCTTCGAGCATTCTTCCCATCGAGTATCCTGTAGGGATCGAAGTGACGTCACTCCCCTGACGCTGGGCTTTTGCCTTTTCATCAGCCGCATCTTTTATTTTTTCTTCACTCTCTCTGAGCCAAAACTCTTGCCGCATCTCCATGCGGCGCATCTCTACCGCTGCCCCTTCGAAATCTCCGAGCATCGCATAATTGAGTGCATTGAGCGTATGCATGAGGGAACGCTCATATCCTTTGGCGTAATAGGTCTCAGACCCTTTTGAGAGGAGCGAGGAGCCCATAAACGAGCCGATATTACGGATACTTATTTTAGCTCGATTTTCATATTCGTCTAAAATAGCATAGGCTTTTTCAAATGAGGCTATAGAGTCTTTAAAATCACCGTTTGCTTGCTGAAGGCGTGCAAGATTGAGCCAATGCCACATTTCATCGTCGTTGGAGGTATCGGCACACAGGGATGAAAGGGTGTGTGGGAAAAGAGCGGGGGACAATCCATCGCGCAGTTGATCTGAGTTTAATGAGGCGGCGAAAGTAGAGAGAGAGGATAAAAAGAGTAACGGTAAAAATCTTTTTAGTATCGGCATCAGTTTAATTTTTCATGGCCTTGATAAATGATTCGTAGATATTTTCAAGCTGTAGGTCTTGTTCTAAAATCTCCGTGTTGTCTTGAACCATATAGTGCTCCAAAACGGCGACACGACGGAGCAGGTACTCAAACATCTCTTTATTGATATCGGGAAGTTTGTTGTGGCTGAAGGGATCTTTATCTCTCCCTTTTTGGATCACATGCGCCGGAATACCGATAGCGGTACTGTTATCGGGAACTTCACGCACGACAACGGAATTGGCTCCGATTTTGGAGTTGATTCCGACCGTGATATTTCCCAAAATCTTTGCCCCTGCGCCGATGACCACACCGCTCTTAATCGTCGGATGACGTTTTCCGGGGGTGAGACTGACCCCTCCGAGGGTAACCCCTTGATAGATAAGTACATCATCTTCGATAACGGTCGTTTGACCGATGACGACACCGAACCCGTGATCGATAAAAACACGCCGTCCGATCGTAGCCCCCGGATGGATATCGATGTTGGTCATGATTTGATTGATCCCCATCAGACAACGGGCAAGGGCGCGAAAGCCGTTACGGTAGAGACGGTTGGAGATGCGGTACCAGAAGATAGACCATACTCCGGGATAGTTGAAGAGAAGTTCGATTCGAGAACTTATAGCGGGATCATTTTTATAAACGTTCGAAAAATCTTCGGCAATTTCAGAAAAAAGTCCCAATTTCAATCCTTATCGTGTCGTACGGAGGTACCCGTTTTGGTAGAGGTACATTTCGAGTTTTTGAAGTGTATCACTTTTTTCTTCTTCTGTCCTAAAATCACTGGATGCAAGTTTATTTTTAAGGTTTGTGAGAAGTTTTGAAGCGTCATACCCTATGTCTTCGAGAATATTAAGAACATTATCCGATTCGGTGAAATTTTCGATTTCGTATCCGGTCTCGTTGATAAGGATCGTACATTCGCTCGGGTGGGTGAAAAGGTTATGATTCATCCCCAAGGTCTCTTGATAGGCACCGACGTTGAAGAAAGCAAGGAAATACTCCTCTTCATCGAGATCGATATCATGAAGGTACAACGGAGTTTCGGGTTTAAAGCGAATCTCTCCGTCACTGTCACAGGTGATATCCCATAGACTCGCCGCACGGATGGCGGGGATATCGAGACGATCGAGCGGCATGATTGGAAATTGCTGCTGCAATCCCCAATAATCGGGGATGCTCTGAAAAATAGAGGTATTGATCAAATAGCGCTCTTGAAGCTTCACCTGTAAGCGCTCGATTTCAGGCATCGGATTATCCTGAGAGAGGTAGAGTGATTTCTTGATGATCTGGTGCACCAAAATCTCTGCATTTGAGCGGTCTTGGAGGTCAATATGTCCAAGATTAAACAAGGTGAGCAAAGATTCCATGTGATCGAGCGCATCATGCATATACTCGATACAGGTACGCGGGGAGAGGAGGGAATTAAGCTCGCGCAACTCTTCGATCAGCGGCGGATTATTCTCTTTGAGCTTAAGCGATTTGGCTTGATAATCGTGGCTGAAAAGCTCCAAAACGGGGGCAATCAAAACGGAGTGAGATGCTACGATAAAACGTCCCGATTCGGTGAAGATATCGGGATGGGTTACCCCTTTGGCATTCATAATTTCACGAAGCAAAAAGACGACACTGTTGGAGAACTCTTCGAGGGTATAGTTACGCATCCGAGTCGAGGTGTGCTGGGAATACTCTACCGCCAAACCTCCCCCGATATTGATCGCTTGGAGGTTGTCGGCACCCATTTTTTTGAGTTCGGCATAGATATTTCCCGCTTCGCGCAAGACACGCTTCAACGGGGCGATATCTTGCATCTGGCTCCCGATGTGAAAATGGATCATACTGAAATGCTCGAGCATATTATTATCTTGGAGCATCAGCATCGCTTCGATAAGCTCCGTGGAGGTAAGACCGAATTTGGCACTCATACCGCTGCTTTTTGCCCAAATACCGCTCCCCTCAGACTGCAAGCGCACACGGATACCGATGTTAGGGACTTTCAAACCGCACGATTGGGCGACGTCAATGATCCATTCGAGTTCCCCTAACCCTTCGATGGTAATCGTGATGTTATGACCCATCTGAGCCGCCATAAAGCCCAGCGTGACCATCTCTTCGTCTTTGAATCCGTTAACGGTGATAGGAGAACCTAACGCAGTTTTGGCCATAGCAAGGGCGAGTTCCGCTTTGGAACCCGCTTCTAACCCGTAGCTGTATTTTTCGCCGAGTTCGACGATAGCATCGACCGCTTCGGGGAACTGATTTACTTTAAGAGGGAAAACGGCGTGAAATTTTCCGGTGTAATCGTTCTCGAAAATGGCGCGGCGGAAGTTAGAGTACAAAGCATCGATCTGTTTGCTGATCAAGTGAGGAAAACGTAAGATAAGCGGCCCGCGCAGATTAGTTTTACGTACCTTTTGGGTGATTTCAAGCAATGAGGGGGAACTTTTGTAGTTGACTTTGATCTTCCCTTGGTCGATCATAAAGTTGTTTTCGCCCCAAATATCTATTCCGTATGTTTTCACATCATCTCCCTTATACAAAAAAATCATTTAGCGGGATGAGAGATTCGGTCTTTTCGACTAGATCTTTCACCCAGATAGTGTTTTGAGCCAGCTCATTTTCACCGATCACGGCGCAATAGCGGGCATTGATACGATCAGCTCCCTTAAGGTGCGCTTTTAGTGAGCGTGCCTCGTATTCGACGACCGCTTTATCGCTTCGACGTATTTTTTCGGCGCATAAAAGTATCGGTGCGATGGCTTCAGAATCCATGGCTCCTAAATAATACCCCTCACGTACGGATTCGGGCATAACGATAAGCTCCATCAACCGCTCGATTCCCAGTGCAAATCCTACCGCAGGGGTCGGTTTACCGTCTAGAAATTCGATAAGGCGATCATAACGCCCGCCGCCGGCGATGGCACTTTGAGACCCGATATTATCGCTGACAAACTCAAACGCTGTTTTAGAGTAGTAATCCAATCCCCGTACAAGGTTGGTATCGATCTCATACGCGATAGCGTGCTGATCCAAAATCGTTTTTAACGTATCAAAATCGCTCTGGCACCCGTCACAGAGGTTGTTGATCAATTTCGGTGCATTGACATAGTGACTTTGGCATGCTTCGTTTTTACAATCCAAAACTCGTATAGGGTTAGTGAGCTTGCGGCGTTCACAGTCGCCGCAGATCGCATCACCGCAGCTCTCGACAAAGCTGACGAGCTTTTCACGATATGCAGGCATACAATTTTGATCCCCGAGAGAGTTTAATTTGAGGCGATACCCGATACCGAGAGCTTTGAGGATATCGGCCACCATCATAATCATTAATGCGTCTTCGTAGACGGAGTCAACCCCGAAACTCTCTACGCCGAATTGGTGAAATTCACGTAAACGCCCTTTTTGGGGACGCTCGTAGCGAAACATAGCTCCGTGGTAATAAAAGCGGTGGATTCCACCCTTTTTGTCGAGCTTATGCTGTACAAATGCTCGGACGACTCCCGCTGTTCCCTCTGGGCGCAGACAGACGTCGTTTTCACCTTTATCGATAAACTGATACATCTCTTTGCCGACGATATCGCTGGATTCTCCGACCGAGCGTTTGAACAATGCCGTCTCTTCGAGCAGGGGAGTTTCAATGTAGTGAAACCCGTAACGCTTGGCGATAGTAGAAGCAGTGGTTATAAAGTATTCAAAACGTTCATAGTCCTCGGAGAGGATGTCGTTCATTCCGCGCAAAGATTGGATCATAAGGCTCCTTTGATAAAGGTGGTAATTTCTTCTGTAATAGTATCGATAGATTGTGTCGCATCGATTACGACGGTTTGGATTCCGAGGGCATAGGCCGAAGCGATGAGGGCATCTTGGATGTTGAGAAGATAATCAACTCCTCGTGATTCGATAACATCGTGTTCTTTTTGGCTCAATCTATAGCTGAGTTCTTCGGGTGTCAATTTTAGGATAAACACCACCTCGGGAAGCGTTCCGTTGGTGGCAAGACGGTTTAGAGATACCAATGTTGATTCATCGCAGAGGTTTTGGACACTGGCATACGCCATCCCCGATACGGCGGATCGGTCACTGATAATGAGTTTGTTCAAATTAGGTAATATTATTTCTTCCGTATGTTCGGCACGATCGGCCAAAAAGAGCAAAATCTCAGCCATTTTACTTTTTAAATTACCGAATAAAACCATGTTTCGGATTTCGACACCTGCGGGAGTACCGCCCGGTTCTTTGGTAATCAGTGCTTCGGGAAAAAGGGAACGAAGCGCTTCGATCTGGGTGCTTTTTCCGGCGGTATCGATCCCCTCTATCGCAACGTACATGATTTCATACTCCCGATAACATTTTGAACCGGCTCAGGAAGCAAATGCACCGTTTTACCGTTGAATTTCAACAGGTTGCGTACAATGGAAGAGCTGATAAACGCGTGTTTGAGTTTTGGCATCAGATAGACCGTTTCGATATTCGGATCAAGGGAGTTGTTAAGATATCCCAGCTGAAGCTCGAATTCAAAATCACTCACCGCACGAAGTCCGCGAATAAGTACGGTAGCTCCGAGGGTGTTAGCAAGTTCAACGGTGAGATTATCAAATCCGACAACTTGTACCCGCTCAAGGTCTCTGACCGCCAACTTAACCATATCAACACGTTCTTGCAACGTAAACATCGGCTTTTTTTCTTGAGAATCGGCAACGGCGATGATCACTTCGTCGAAGAGTTTGATTCCACGCTCGATAATATCAAAATGGCCGTTGGTAATCGGGTCGAAGGTTCCCGGATAAAGGGCTATTTTATGCATCAGGATTCCATCGTTTATAAAGATTATTCTCGATTCCGAGAAGATCGAACCATTTGCCGATCATAAAGTTTTCCATCGATTCTAAATCTTCCTGATCCCCGTAATAGGCAAGAACAGGTGGCGCGATTATGACCCCTATCATGGAAAGTTTATGCATATTTTCCAGCGCGATGGGTGAAAATGGGATCTCACGCGGTGCGAGGACTAATGTACGGCGCTCTTTGATCATAACCGCAGCGGCGCGGGTGATCAGGTTGTCGGCGATACCGCATGCGATTTTAGCGAGAGTATTCATGCTGCATGGGGTAATAATCATAGCATCCGCACCGTAGGAACCCGAGGCGACGGAAGCCCATATCTCGTTATTTTGGTGAAGGGTCAGGTTCTCTTCTTTTTCCAATACGATTTTAGCGTGTTCGGAAAGGATGAGATGCTTTTGAACGTCATCAGGGAGGGCATGTACTAATTTTAACCCTAAATTGGCACCACTGGCACCGCTGATACCGACGACGATTTTCATTGCAATTCCACCCGTTTCTCTCCGATCACTTTGGCTTTGGCTCGTTTGCCGTCGCTTTTTTGGATTGTAATAATATCATAGAGTAACCCCTCTTGCGTCGCAAGTGCCCCAAACTCCACGATAACTCCATCACTTTTAACTTCGACAATCACTTTTTCATTTTTCAAAACGAAAGGGATTGTTTCGATATTACGGAGGGTTATGGGACTGGATGGTTTAAGATTGGATCGAAAACGAGACGGTTGATCGGGAAGTGCGGTAAGCGGTTTGTCTTTAAAGGATGTGAACGGTATGGGCTTTAAGAGGGTATTAAAACCACTGATCCGCTCTTTTCTGGAGACTTTTTGGGTTGTATGAAGAACTCCGATCATGGCTTGAATGGAATAATCGAGGTAATGTCGAATACCTTGTTCATCGAAATAATAAAAGGTTCCGCTGCTATTTTGATAAAATCGATCATCAAAAATACCTTTCACGTTTTTTCGTATAGAGGAGAGGTGCCCTCGTGAGCTGATAGTAATACTCTTGATTTCAATGGTGGGATACTGCTCTTTGAACATCTCCCAAAGCTGATATTTTAGAGGGGTAAAATCGACCGTAGTACGCTTTGTAAAATTGACATAGCGCGTTTTGGTAATGTCGATGGTAATCCCGTTGAGTTCAAAAGTTTTGGCGATAATTTGGGCATCAAGACGGTAATGGTTTTTATCGGACGGAATTTGGAGAATTTCAAACTTTTTGGGAAGGGTGGGAAAGAGATCGTTTGAATAAATAATAGCAGTATCGTACTCATAGGTTTCGGCTAGTTCATAGGCGTGTAGGTTAAATAAAAGCAAAAGGGCTAAAAAGAGGATATTCATTAGAGAATTGTAACATAACGAGATTTGTTTTTCATTAGTTTTACGTTATCCTAACCCATCTCATCCAATTAATAATGCGGGTACAATGGTTTTTAATAAAAAAGATTTTTTTAGAGATGTGGACACGGCGGATAAAGAGCGAATACACGCTGAACAAGTTGCCATTGCATTCAAACAAGCCTTTGCCTCACTCTTCCCCCTCTTTTTCGGCGCTTCTGTCCTTTTATTTTTATTTATTAAAACACCTTTATTCTCTCAAGTTGCACTCTGGTTTAGTATTGTTATTGCAACACTGTTGTGGCGTTTTTGGCTTTTGCGTGCGTATCGTCGTTATTCTCATGATTATAATACTAAAACATGGGAAAGACGTTTCATGTACGTTATGTATACCTCCGCAGCGGTCTGGGGGAGTTCGGCATTCTTTCTTTTTCAAACATCGGATCAGCTACACCAGTTTTTTCTAATTTTCTTGCTGACAGGGATTGCCTCTGTTGCCTCGGGTACATTGGCCTCATTGCTTAGTATGGCGATTGTTTTTTTACTCCTTCTTTTAGTCCCGATGCTTATGGTGATGTTTTTGCAAGGTGAATTTGAATTTCAGATGATGGGGATATTGGTTGTCGCATACTTTTTCTTATTGGCAAGTGCTTCCAAGAGGATTCACGCGAATATTATGAGTGCGTTAAAGTCAAAAATTCTTCACCAAAAAGCGATGGAAGCATTAGACCTCTCTGAAGAGCATTTTGAAACGATTTTCAAAGAAGCGCCAACCGGTATTTTTTATTACGATATTAATTTGATTGTTATCAATTCAAATATTGAGATGATGAAAAAACTTCAAATTGATAAGGAACAAATGATCGGATTGGATCTGAAAAAACTTCCTGATACGTGTTTGTATGAAGCCATGATATCCGCTACCAAAGGGGAAAAAGGGTATTACGAAGGGCCGTATGTATCGATGATCAAGAAAGTAAATTTGTGGATTACGTTCCAAACATCACCGATGTACAATGCCCAGAGGGAGATTATCGGCGGCGTTGCCATCGTGACCGATATTACGGAACGTATCAAAGCTGAAGAGAAGATAAAACATCAGGCCTATTTCGATGCACTGACCGATATTCCCAATCGTGTGTTGATGAAAGATCGGTTAGAACAATCCCTCTCTCATTACCGACGACATGGAAGTTTGGTTGCCGTTATGTTTTTGGATTTGGATCATTTTAAAAGTGTCAACGATTCACTAGGGCATTATGTCGGCGATTTGTTGTTAATCGAAACGGCTGCACGGTTGAGCCGTATTTGTCGAGAGGGAGATACGGTTGCCCGTTTGGGCGGTGATGAATTTGTTATTTTACTTAATGATCTGGGAAGCGATCCTCTTGTTGCTGTAACGCGGGCTGAAACGGTAGCCGAAAAAATACATGAGGTTTTTTCTACCCCTTTTGATGTAGGAGCGGCGGAGACGATTACTACCAGCTCCAGTATCGGAATAGCTTTGGTCTCTTCTGAGGTGCAAAGTGCCGACGATTTGCTCAAATTCGCTGATACCGCCATGTACCAAGCAAAAAAAGAGGGGAGAAACACAACCCGATTTTATCAAGATCAGATGGATCAATGGATCAAAAAGCGGCTCTTTTTGGAAAATGCACTCCGTTCAGCCATCAAAAACGGGGAATTGGAACTCTATTATCAGCCCGTTATCGAAATTTCGACGAAAAAGATTGTCGGTGCAGAGGCGCTGTTGCGTTGGAATCATCCGGAATTAGGGCTTGTAATGCCCGATGAGATAATCGATATTGCCGAAGAGAGCGGTTTGATCGTCTCTATCGGCGAATGGGTATTGCGTGAAGCGTGCACTCAGTTTGTTCACTGGCGCTCTGAAAATTTGAGTCAGTCCCATATTGACCGTATCGCCATCAATGTGAGTGCCGTGCAGTTTCGTCAAAGCGACTTTGTGGATAAAGTGATACGGATTGTGGCTGAGAGCGGGATTGTCCCCTCAATGCTCGAATTGGAACTGACAGAATCGACCGTTATTGATAAAATCGATACGGTTATCGATAAAATGAACCGTTTACGGCATGCAGGTATTAATATTTCGATGGACGATTTCGGCACGGGATATTCCTCATTAGCCTATCTGAAACGTCTGCCGTTTTCGACACTAAAAATCGATCGGAGCTTTGTACGGGATATTATGAGTGATGCCGATGATGCCGCATTGGTGGAAACGATTCTTTCTATGGCATCCATTTTTAAATTTGATGTGATTGCGGAGGGTGTCGAGACGATCGAGCAGTTCAGATTTCTCGAAAATCACGGGTGCCAGTATTTTCAAGGGTATTTGTGCAGTAAACCCGTTCAGGTTTCACAATTTGAAGAGTTGCTTACCCATGATGTTCAGAACTGTTCGGTACAAGGGTAACCTCTTCAATTTTCTTCTTCCATTATTTCATTGGCTCTTAGTATGGCTTTATCGATATGATCGACGATATTCTGATGACCAATTTTTTCATCGATATGTGAGGATGTAATAAAGCGACGAACTTGAGGATTTACCCCTGATAGAATAAGGTGTGTATGATATTCAGAGAGTCTCTCTTGAAGTATTTCCAGTGCGTGCAACCCCGCTGCATCGATGAGAGGGACATAGCGCATACGCAAGATAAAGATGCGCGGAGGCTTTTCAAAGAGCATAAGGGTATCGACAAGTTTCTCTGCGACTCCAAAAAAGAGGGGCCCTTGTATCTCATACACTTCGACACCGCTCGGTATGATTTTATTGGAGGTCGAATCGGGATCATTCTCTTCTGACTCTATGGCACGGATTTGGGTCGTTTTCATCATTTGATCGATAAAGAGGATTGAGGCGAGGGCAATTCCCGCTTGGATCGCAAAATTCAGATCGACCAATACCGTCAGCAAAAAGGTCAAAACGAGGACAATACGGTCGGTTCTTGGTGCTCTCATAATCTCTCGGACGTGTTTTATCTCGGACATATTCCATGCAACGACCATCAGTATGGCTGCTAAAGCGGCAAGAGGGACTTTGATAATCAGCGGTGAGAGGAGGAGCATAAAAAGAAACAGCCATGCGGCGTGCATCATCCCCGCAACGGGGGTTCTGGCTCCTGCTTTGATGTTGGTAGCGGTTCGGGCGATTGCACCTGTGGCGGGGAGCCCTCCGAATATTCCGGAGGCGATATTGGCAACCCCCTGACCTAAGAGCTCGGCATTTGATTTATGACGCGTTCCTGTCATCCCATCGGCAACAACAGCCGAGAGGAGTGATTCGATTGCGGCGAGTGTAGCAATGGTAATCGCATCGGGGAGAAGGAGACGGAGCTTTTCGAAGGTGATCTCAGGCCATACGGGACTTGGGAGCATGGAGGGGATAGCACCGAAACGGCTCTCTATCGTCTCTATGGGGAGATTAAATGCCCATACGGCAAGGGCGCTGATGGTAACGACAATAATGGGACCCGGTATACGCGGTATATAGCGTTTGGCTACCACTATAATCCCTATGGAAGTTAATGCTACGAGTACAGCGGAAAAATTGGTCTCATGCAAGTGGAGAACATAGACGCTGAGTTTATCGATAAAATCGGGGGGGACGGTGGTGATGGAGAGGCCGAAAAAGTCTCGTATTTGTGAAAAAGCGATGAGCAGTGCGATCCCAGAGGTAAATCCGACGATGACGGGGTAGGGGATAAATTTGATCAGTTCACCCGTTCGTAAAAATGCCATGATCATTAAAATGACACCCGCCATAATGGTGGCCAGAACCAGCCCCTCGTAGCCGTGTTTCATTGCAACCATCGCAACCGTGACGATGAATGCCGCTGTGGGTCCTCCGATCTGGTAACGGCTTCCTCCGTGTGCCGAAATCAAAAATCCGGCAACAATAGCGGTAAAGAGGCCACGTTCGGGCGGAAGATTCGAAGCGATAGCGATTGCCATAGCCAGCGGAAGAGCGACGATGGCGACCGCAAGTCCCGCAATGGCATCAGCGATAAAATCGGAACGGCTGTAGCCTTGACGTCGGAAAAGGGTAATAAGTTTCGGCTCTAGAGAGTCTTGAATCGAGCGCAACATACGAGAACTGTCCTTGGGAAAAATAATGTGCATAGTGTAGCACTTTTTTTTTCACTAGAGGGGAAGAGATTATCACTTCTTAGCGTATTCCACCCATTTATACCCCTCATCCAAAATAAAAATAGTGATCAGTGCAATAGCGACATAGCCGAGAATTTCTCCACTAGGTGGTACGACATGGAACCATTCCGGTAAAAGATAGAGGGCGATGGTTTGCAGAAGTATCCCGAGCGATATTCCGACCCAGAGCCAAGGGTTGATAGTAAGGCTGCGGCGGATATTCTTCAAAAATGGCTCAGACTCTTTTTGGGCTAAAACGGCAGTGAGCCATTGGGCAGCTACAACGGTGGTAAAAGTAGCACTGAGGATAGACTCATAAGGGTAGTTATGGGTGTGAAGGTAGATGAATAATCCCATGGTGACGGTGGCCGTGACGAGGGCAAACCATCCCAGCCGAAAAAGCATCGGTGTATCAAAAAACTGCATTCTTGTAGGTCTGAGAGGACGTTTCATCACATCTTCCTCTTCGTCGCACATCGCAAAGGTTTTATCACACATTCCATCGGTGACGATATTGACCCACAGTATTTGGGTCGGGTGTAGGGGGAGTGGCAATGCCATCAAAATGGCCATGCTGATGAGGATGATCTCTCCTAAAGAGGTGGAGAGGAGATAAAAGAGGACCTTTCGGAGATTATCAGTGATAACACGTCCTTGGCGGATCGCATCGACGATGACCCCTAGATTGTTATCGACGAGTACCATTTTTGACGAGGCTTTCGCCGCTTCACTTCCGTTACCCATAGCGATTCCCAAATCGGCCGCTTTGAGGGCAGGGACATCGTTTACCCCATCTCCTGTGACGGCAACAATATCGCCTTGTTTTTGGAGTAGTTGGACGATTCTGTATTTGTGCTCCGGCATAGCGCGGGCTATCACCCCCGTCTGTTTCAAACGCTTCGTTAGATCCTCATCACTGAGGGTATCGATTTCCGCTCCTGTGAGAATCTTTTGTCCGGCATGGTTCAATCCCACTTCAGAGGCGATCACTTCGGCGGTGATGGGGTTGTCTCCGGTGATCATGATGAGGCGTATCCCGGCACGTTTGGCTAATTTTATCGCCTCTGCGGCATCCGCTTTGGGACGATCGGCAAATGCGATAAGTCCTACAATACGTGTCGGTGCATGAATGGGATCTTCCCAGTGTTGATCGCTCACACCGAAGGCTAAAACGCGTAGCCCTTTGGAGGCCATACTATCGTGGGAATCCTTGAGTTGTTGGAGTTCGGCAGGGGAATTTTGGGCAAGGGGGAGGAGGGCTTCGTAGGCTCCTTTGAGATAGAGTTTTTCAGCTGAATCGATACGGTTGATCGTCCCCATCATTCTCGTTATGGGATCAAAGGGGTGATAGTAGAGCCGTTCAAACTGCTTCTGATAAATCTGAAAATTCTCTCCGAGCCACTTTGCGAGGGCGACATCGATACCGTCCCCTTTTTCATCGTAGGAATCGTTGCAGAGTGCCGCACAACGTAAAAGTTCTTCTTCATCGAGTATCATCGTCTTTTTAACGGAGAGAATTCCCTCGGTAATGGTTCCGGTTTTATCGGTGGCGATAACGGTGGTACTTCCGAGCGATTCGACGGAGGGGAGATGACGTACCAGAATTTTATGCTGGCTGAGACGATACGCGCCTATCGCTAAAATGAGGGTGATAACGATCGGAAGTCCTTCTGGGACTGCGGAGACGAGTTGAGCGAGGAGAAAGGAGATCATCTCATCGATACTGCGTCCTTGGGCAATTGCAAAGGCACCGAGAATGAACAAAATAAGGACAATAGCGATAAGCAGCTGTTTTGAAAAATGGCGCATTGAACGGGTCAATGGAGATTCTGGGGAGATCTTTTGTGCCGCTTCCGCAATTTTTGCCATTTCGGTCGAAGAGGCCGTTGCACACACGAGTGCGGTTGTTTTCCCGCGTAAAATGGAGGTTCCCGAATAGAGTGAGTTATGGCGTTCATACATAGGGGCTTCGGGGTTGACATCCGAGTCGGCTGATTTATCGGATGGGAGTGATTCACCGGTGAGTACCGCTTCATCCACTTGCAGAGCGTGCGATTCTATCAATCGTGCATCGGCAGGGACAAGATCTCCTTCGCCGAGTAAGATGATATCGCCGGGGACGAGTTGATGAGAGGGGAGGAGCGTCTCAATCCCGCTGCGCAATACCCGCACATGATTTTCGGTTAGTCGCTGGAGTGCACGAATAGAGGTTTCGGCTTTAAGCTCCTGATAAAATCCCAGCAGTGCATTGATGATGAGGATAGCTAGGATGATAATGGCGTCTTTGGTATGATCCATTACAAAACTGATTATCCCCGCAACGATAAGAATGATAACAATGGGGCTGGCAAATTGAGATATCAACATGGTGAGCTTGGAGCGCTCTTCTACCATAAGGGAATTGGAGCCGAATTGTGTATAGCGATTTTCCGCTTCGTTGGCGTCAAGCCCCTCACGTGAGCTTTCTAATTCCTCTAAAAGTGAATCAATGGGTTTTGACCATGGTGAATCAGGAATCTGCATATACGCACCCTCTCTCTCGCTATATATTAAACCAACCTTTGTATATAATAGCATACTTTAAATACTGCAAGTCTCTTCTTTCTTGTATCCCTTGTATCAGCATTGTAGTTAGCTTTTTTTTAAAAAAAATCGTAACACAATGTATCCGATTAGACCGGATATCATCGATCCCATCAAGATTCCTAAACGCTCATCAGTTAACACTATATCGCTTGCTCTGGCTTCTTCAAATGCTAGTGATCCGATAAATAATGACATCGTAAATCCGATTCCGCTGAGAATTGAAACTCCGTAAAGAAGCTTCCAATTTACCCCTTGCGGTAATGTGCCAAATCCCATCCACACCGCCAAAATACTGAAGAGAAATACTCCCACCTGTTTTCCGAAGAAAAGCCCTAATGCGATACCAAGAGTGACATTGTCATAAAAATCTTTTGCCGATATATTGGAAAATCCAATCCCTGTATTAACAAACGCAAATAGAGGGAGGATTACATAGTTGACGGGAACATGCAGTGAATGTTCGAGTGCGTGAAAAGAGGCTTGGTTGTTTTTCAGGGGAATTAGCAGTCCGAGGACAACCCCTGCCAAGGTAGCGTGAACCCCTGATTTTAACACCGCTGTCCACAAGACGATGCCAACTAGGATATAAGCAGTATGATTAATGACTCCTCGAAGGTTCATCAGAGCTAAAAGTGCGATCATCGAAGCTGCGATAGTGAGTGATGTTGTCGAAAGATCAGCCGTATAAAACAGTGCAATGATTATGATGGCACCTAGATCATCAATGATGGCGAGTGCCAGTAAAAAAAGTTTCAGCCCTTTGGGGACACGATCCCCTAAAAGGGTGAGGATTCCTAATGCAAACGCGATATCGGTAGCTGATGGTATTGCCCATCCTTGAATGGCAACAGGATCATTCCAGTTGAACCATGCATATATCATTGCGGGGACAAGCATCCCACCTAACGCGGCAAAAGCCGGAACGGTAATCGCTTTGGGGTCACGGAGTGAACCTTCGATCAGTTCTCGTTTGATTTCAAGTCCGATCATAAAGAAAAAAATGGCCATTAGCCCATCATTAATCCAAAGCAGGAGGGGTTTAGCTATAACAAGCGACCCGAAGCTGACGACAACAGGAATTGCGGTAAGAGAAGCGTAATACGATTGAAGAGAGGTATTTGCCATTATCATTGCAAATACGGTAGCTATAACCAATAATATACCGGTAGCCGATTCGAGTTTAAAAAAATTCAATAGTGAGGTTCTGATCATATTTTCCCTTGGAAGTAAAAAAGATTCGTTTTTGAGTGAATGTTAAGAAGTCAGAATAATTCTTCTCTTTAGCTGCTGAATAAGAGAAGAACTTCTTTTAAGGAGTTTTACCAATGAAGTCTAAGTATAAAATTGTTTAGTAAACAGTTGGATAACGTCTCGTTCAAACGAAAGCTAATGCGGGTGTAAGTCACTTTTAAGTAAAATTCTCTCACTTACTGTGAAAATCTTCATGTTTTTGTTGCACTTTCCGAAATCCTATTTTCGTATTAAAAGCACTTTGCTTCGTGTCGCTTAGAGCGGTAATTGAAGGGTACACATAAAATATTTTTAGGAGCTACTATGCTGATTTTATCATCAAAACAAGAGTGGTTCGGCAACATGCGCGGCGATATTCTCGCCGGAATCGTGGTTGCTCTCGCTCTTATCCCCGAAGCGATTGCGTTTTCGATTATCGCTGGGGTTGATCCGAAAGTGGGGCTGTACGCTTCGTTTTGTATCGCTACGGTCATCGCGTTTGTCGGTGGTCGTGCGGGGATGATTTCCGCCGCGACGGGGGCTATGGCATTGCTCATGGTAACGCTCGTAAAAGAGCACGGATTGCAGTATTTGATGGCGGCAACATTATTGACGGGGGTATTGCAGATATTTGCTGGGTATATCAAACTCGGCGTATTGATGAGTTTCGTTTCCCGTACCGTCGTGATTGGATTTGTAAACGCATTGGCGATTTTGATTTTTATGGCGCAACTCCCTGAACTCACCAATGTTACATGGCACGTCTATGCTCTAACGGTGGCGGGGCTGGGGATCATTTATTTGTTTCCCTATATCCCTACAATCGGAAAGCTTGTTCCCTCACCGCTCGTGACGATTGTCGTTCTCACCCTTGTCGTTGTGGCAATGGGGATTGATGTTCGCACGGTCGGCGACATGGGGCAACTTCCTGATACGCTTCCTCTTTTTCTCTGGCCGGATGTTCCTTTGAATTTTGATACGTTGGCAATTATTTT
This sequence comes from Sulfuricurvum sp., assembly GCF_030691015.1. Taxonomy (GTDB): domain Bacteria; phylum Campylobacterota; class Campylobacteria; order Campylobacterales; family Sulfurimonadaceae; genus Sulfuricurvum. The sequence goes on along the minus strand of NZ_JAUYFF010000008.1, from coordinate 66,168 downwards.
TCCGTACTCTGTGGCATTGGCGGCGGTAGGGCTGTTGGAATCGTTTATGACGGCAACGATTATCGATGATATGACCGATACCGACAGCGATAAAAACCGAGAAGCCAAAGGGCAGGGGATTGCGAATATCGCCAGCGGATGTATGGGGGGGATGGCAGGATGTGCGATGATCGGACAGTCGGTTATCAATATAAAATCAGGAGGGCGAGGGCGACTCTCGACGTTGATTGCAGGAGTTCTGTTGCTTATTATGGTTGTATTTATGTCGGATTTGATCAAAATTATTCCGATGGCGGCACTTGTTGCGGTGATGATTATGGTCTCCATCGGCACGTTTAACTGGGATTCGATCAAAGGGTTGAAAACCTTGCCTCTTTCGACCAATATTGTGATGCTCTCCACCGTATTTGTCGTTGTCGGAACCCATAATCTTGCCCTCGGTGTCTTTACGGGGGTACTTCTCGCATCGTTATTTTTTGCCAATAAAATCAGCCATTTTATGTATTGGGATAAATCATTCGAAGAGACAAGCAGTACCCGTGTCTATAAATTCATCGGGCAGATTTTCTTTAACTCAGCGGATCGTTTTGCCGATGCGTTCGATTACAAAGAGGATGTCAAAAATGTCATTATTGATGTTACCCGTGCCCACTTTTGGGATATTACGGCTGTCTACGCCCTCGATAAAGCGGTGATAAAACTGCGTAATATGGGCAAAGAAGTCGAGGTAATCGGACAAAACGAAGCAACCCGCACCATCATTGACCGCTTCGGTATTCACGATAAGCCCTCTGAAATTGAAAAAGTGATGGGTGGACATTAATAACATTCTTATATTTGCGTTACAATAAGCTAAAAAAATTAAGGGCAGAGATAGAATGTTAACGATTATTGTAACCACATTGCTATTGTCGCTCCTTATCAATATTTTTGTCCGAAAAATTCATCTCCCTACGATCATCGGGTATATTTTTACCGGTACGGCTATAGCCTATATCTTTGATCTTCATCATGCCGTCAGTAATCACGATCTCAAAGAGATTGCCGAGTTTGGGGTTGTCTTTTTGATGTTCACCATCGGACTTGAGTTCTCTCTGGCGCACTTGAAACGGATGAAACATGAGGTATTTGTAACGGGGACATTGCAGATTCTTCTCACTTCCACGATCGTGTATCTTGTTGCCCATTACGGCTTGAAACTCGATCAAAACTCATCCTTTATTATCTCTCTTGTCATTGCCCTCTCCTCGACCGCTATTGTTCTCAAACTTTTAAACGAAAGCGGTGAGATAAACCGCCGACATGGACAGCGATCACTGGGAATTTTAATTATGCAGGATATCGCCGTTATTCCGATTTTGCTTATCATCGGATTTATGAGCAGCAGCGCTCATGATATATCCTCCGCATTGCAGGATATGGCTATCAGTGCCGTGATTTTGTTGGCATTTTTATGGGTATTCGGAAAGCATATATTGGAGCCTTTTTTAACCCAAATCCTAAAAACAAACTCGGATGAGCTTTTTGTCGGAAGCGTTCTGTTTTTGGCTATCGGGGCATCGTATTTAGCCCATATCCTAGGGTTTTCGTACTCTCTGGGTGCTTTTATCGCAGGTATGCTCATCGCCGAAACCAAATACAAACATCAAGCAGAAGCCGATCTGATCCCTTTTCGGGATTTACTGCTCGGGATCTTTTTTATCACGGTAGGGATGCAGATAGATTTTTTCCTCCTTATCGCTCAATGGCATATCATCGTATGGCTTTTGATCGGCGTTATGGTGTTAAAATTCATCATCATTTTCGCTCTTGTACGACTCAACGAAAGTAAAAGAGTCAGCCTTAAAACAGCCCTCAGCCTTATACAGATAGGAGAATTTTCACTGGCGATTTTGGAGCTGGCGCGATCAAACGATCTGATTGCACAGCCCTACAGCCAAGTGTTGATTGCGACCATTGTCTTATCCATGATCATTACCCCTCTTATTTTGAAACATTTAACGCCATTAACGGATATGTTCATAAAAAAAGAGGATGAAAACATTTCCAATGAATTCTTTTCGGATGAGTTAAAAGACCACACGATTATTTTAGGCTTTGGAGAGTTTGGACGCAACGTTGCCGTAGCCCTCAAAGAAAAAGGTGAATTCTATCTTGCGATCGAAAATAATATCAACACGTTTCACGAGATTCAGAAGATGGGGGAACCCGCTATTTTCGGTAATGCACTCAAAAAAGAGGTGTTAAAAAAAGCCAATATCAAGTTCGCAAAATACGTTATCGTCGCTATCGACAATCCCGCAAAACTCTATCACGTATGCCAGACCATAGAGCAGTTTGTCGACAACTCTAAAATTATTGTCAAAGTACATACGCAACACGAAAAAAACATTATTGCCGAACTCGGTATCACCAACATCATCATCGAAAATCAGGTGATGAGCCAGCAGGTATCTCAGCTTATTATTGAGTAATGATCCTTTAGTGTGCTTTGATTAAATCGACGATTTCGGCGACACTGATGAGTTTTCCGGTACTCACGACTTTACCGTCGATAACGAGTCCTGGGGTGCTTATGACATTGTATTCCATGATCTTCATAATGTCTTCGACTTTTTCGATTTGAGCGAATTTACCGCTAAGTGCCACCGCTTGTTTTGTCGCCTCTTCGAGGGCTTTGCATTTCGCACATCCCGTCCCTAAAATTTCGATTTTCATTCTTTTCCTCCTATAAGACACTCTTGCATCATTGGTGCCAAGGTTTCAGCATTGACATCACCCGTAATCGTAATGGTAGAGCCGCCTTCGACTGTTGAGAGTTCAATTCCCTCGATTTTTTGCATGATCGCGGGATCACATGCACACTCACATTGACCGCTCTGGCACGCTTCGATTTTCGCACTTAGCTCTTCGGTACTAAATCCACCGAGAAAGGCTTTGACTCCACCTGTGTGGTTCATCATTTCGATTTTCATATTATCTCCTATAAAATGGCATTAAACAGATATCCGACGCCCATAATCCCCAGCGTTACGGTACCGAAAAAGATGGCGATGAGTTTGAGGCTCATAATCCGCTTAAGTATCATCGCTTCGGGGAGGGAGAGGGCGGTGATGGCCATCATAAACGACAATGCCGTCCCCATTAGCATCCCTTTGGAAGTGAGCACTTCGATAAGCGGCATAACCCCTGCGGCGTTGGAATACATCGGAACCCCTAAGAGTGTCGCGAGAGGAACGGCAAATGGATTATCCGCCCCTGCGATAGAGGTGATAAACTCGGTCGGGACATAGCCGTGGATAAAGGCACCCGCACCGACACCGATCAATATATAGAGCCAAATTTTACGGAGGATATCGAAGGTGTAATCCCAAGCATCACTCAAACGTGTTTTAAACGCTATCACCTGATTTTCGGCGTGAATCTCCCCCTCAATCGGCTTAACTTCTATGAGAATCTCTTTCTCCAACCCCATTCTGCCGATAACGATCCCGCCGATAATAGCGACGAGAAGACCGAATCCGATATACAACGCCGCCACTTTCCATCCGAACATAGTGAGCAGCATCGCAATGGCGATTTCGTTGTTCAACGGTGCGGATATCAGATAGCTAAATGTCACTCCAAGCGGTATCCGTGCTTGTAAAAAACCTAAAAAGAGGGGAATCGCCGAACACGAGCAAAACGGGGTGATAATCCCAAACAGCGCGGCGAGGACATTCCCCGTATATTCATGTTTTTTACTGAGATACTCCCGTACTTTTTCAGTAGAGAAGTACGAGCGTAGAAGGGTTACCGCGTAAATAATCGTGGTGAGGAGAAAGAGGATTTTTACCGTATCGTAGATAAAAAAGTTGAGAGCATCGGAGAGTTTCTCCCCTTGCGGCATTTTCAGCCATTCATAGACGAGGACGTTGACGCTCTCCTGCCACATAATCAGTCACACAACTCGGATTGGATGATCGGCAAGAGGGTCTCTTCGATAAGTGCTAATGTTTTAGCATACTCTTCCACTTCTTTGCCGCTTGGATCTTCAAATGCTACATGGATCGTTTTAACGGCCTTTGGAAACATCGGGCAGGTCTCATGCGCATGATCGCAAACGGTGACAACGAGATCGAACGGAGTATCGATAACGGTATCGATAACTTTGGAGTGGTACTCTTCTCTCCAGTATCCTTTCTCTTCGAGAAGGGCTTGTGCATTCGGGTTTACTTTACCGCTGGCTTTCACCCCTGAGCTTTGCGCAAATACGCAATCTCCCATTTTCGCATTGATAAGGGCTTCACCCATAATGGATCGGCAGCTGTTGCCGGTACAGAGGATAAGAACATTTTTCATAATTTACACTCTCCAGTTTCTGATAATTTTTGTAATGGGGGAAGTTCAATTTCCAAACAACGGATTTCAGCCAGCGCTTCACCACGGAAACGATCCAGCGGAGAACGCAAAGAATAATAAGCCCACGTACCACACCGATCCACCCGTAAAAACCCTCCCTCTTTGAGGATTTTCAAATGACGCGAAAGACGTGATTGGATCATCCCAAAGCTCTCTTGGAGATCACAGACGCACAGCGGACCGTGCTTATCCAAAAAAGCGAGGAGTTTGATACGGGTTTCATCGTTAAGTGCCGATACGGTTTCTAAAAAAATATCCATGCGTACCCTCCGATTTATGAAAGTGTAACAAAATAAAAATAATATATCAAGATATATTGATATTATGATACAATTTCTCTATCTGTTTTTGGAGAACACTATGATTTTAGCGGTTTCGCTCTTTTTAGTTACCCTTCTTTTTATTATTTGGCAACCGCGCGGATTGCAGATCGGAACGACAGCAGTAGTCGGTGCAGTGGTAGCGGTGATTCTCGGTGTGGTAAGCCCTCAGGATGTGTGGACAGTAACATCGATCGTATGGGATGCAACACTTGCGTTTATTGGCATTATCATTCTATCGATGGTGCTTGATGAGATCGGATTTTTCGAATGGGCGGCATTGAAGATGGTTCGGTTGTCCAAAGGAAACGGGAATTTGATGTTTATCTATATGATGATCCTCGGTGCACTGGTAGCGGCTTTTTTCGCAAACGACGGGGCGGCGCTGATCCTCACCCCGATCATTTTGGCCAAGATGAAATATCTGAAACTCAATCCCGTCGCGATGTTTGCTTTTTTGATGGCGGGGGGATTTATCGGTGACAGTGCGTCCAATCCTCTCGTCATCTCTAACCTCACCAACATTGTGACGGCAGGATACTTCCAAATAGGTTTTTGGGAATACGCACGGACGATGTTTCTCCCGAATCTCCTCAGTATCATCGCCTCGATCGTCGTGTTGTGGTTGTTTTTCCGCAAAGACATTCCGAGTCATATCGATGTCGACCACCTCGCCACTCCTGAATCGGCGATCAAGAATATGACGATGTTCCGCCTCAGCTGGTGGTTTTTGGGATTACTGATGGTCGGCTATTTCATCGGGGATGCGTATCATCTCCCTATCTCGGTATTTGCCCTCGGCGGTGCTTTGGTATTTTTAGCGATTGCGACGTATTTCAAAGCGACGAAACCGCTTCTCACGATCAAAGCGGCACCGTGGCAGGTGGTGTGGTTTAGTATCGGTCTTTACGTCGTCGTCTACGGTCTTAAAAACGGCGGCCTGACGACCTATCTCGCAGGGGTGATTATGGAGCTTCAGAGTATGGGGAACGTCTATGCCGTCATCGGTACAGGCTTTCTCTCCGCCATCCTCAGCTCAGTCATGAACAACATGCCGACCGTTATGATTATGGACATCGCGATTGCCGAAGCGGGGAACAGCGCGCTCGCTTATGCCAATATCATCGGATGTAACCTCGGGCCAAAAATGACCCCGATCGGATCACTCGCCACGTTGCTTTGGCTCCATGTTTTGGCGCAAAAAGGGGTTAAGATCGGATGGGGCGAGTATATGAAAGTGGGGCTCGCGATTACGCCACCGGTGTTGTTGGTGGCGTTAATAGGGCTATTATAAAAAGTAATTATTCAGTAAAATAGCAAACTTTTTTACCGTTAGGATCACAATGGCTTCATCTCAATGCGCACTACAAGGGATCATCACACTTTACAGCGATCTTGCTCAAAACCCCGATAAAGATTTCGGATGGGACAAAGGGGTGAAAAATGCCCGAAACCACGGCTATAAAGAGGAGTGGATCGAGAAACTCCCCACGGCTATGTGGGATTATTGTGCCGCGGTCGGCAATCCGTTCGAGCTTGGAGAATTCCCTGAGGGGGCGAGCATCCTTGATTTAGGGAGCGGTGCGGGTGTCGATTTGTGTGTCGCGGCATTGCTGGTGGGTGAGGGTGGAAAGGCTATCGGTGTCGATATTACGCCGTTGATGGTCGAAACCGCAAGTCGTCACGCTAAAGAGGCAGGTTTAAACAATGTCGAAGTCGTAGAAGGGAATCTCGAAAATCTCCCCATTGAAAATGAAAGCGTCGATATCGTCATCTCTAACGGTGCGATCAATCTCGCATCCTCCAAGCCAAAAGTATTCGAAGAGATTTATCGTGTCCTAAAGCCTGAGGGGAAACTCTATTTCGCCGATATGATCGATATTTCAGAAGGTAGCTGCGTAACGTCATGTTGTTCCTCTTCGCAAGGCGACTGGGCTAACTGCGTGGAGGGGACGCTCACCAAGGAGGCTTTAATAGAATTGATGGGTGAAGCGGGATTTATGAATATCGAGTGGACGGGAACCAACCACTATACGACAGCTCCGACCACTGCGGGCTCAACCTTTAGAGCGACCAAGGGCTATGGGAACGTTAAAGAGCGCCACTGGGAAAATGTTTATACGACCAAGGATATGAGCAAAGTCGGCTGGTATCAAAAAGAGCCTTCGATTTCACTCTTATTATTGCAGAAAATAGGCTCAACTTCCAAAGACGCTTTTATCGATGTCGGATGCGGAGTCTCTACTTTGGCGGATACTTTGATCGATTTAGGATATAGGGATATTATGCTTCTCGATATCTCCCAAAGTGCACTGGAAATTGTCAAAAAACGACTTGGGGCATCTGCGGATCTTCCCCTCTACCGTGTCAGTGATGTATGTGCTTTTTCATCGGATAAGCTCTTTGATGTATGGCATGACCGTGCGGTATTTCATTTTCTTCAAAAAGAGGAGGAACAACTTGCCTATATAGAGACTCTCTCCCGTTCACTCTCTCCTGAAGGGCACGCTATTATCGGTACGTTTGCGATAGATGGTCCTGATAGTTGCAGTGCATTACCGGTTCGACAATACGATGAAGATCGGATGAAAAATCTCGTCCGAGACCGTTTTGATCTTATCAATGTTATCGAAGATACACATAGTACACCGAGTGGAAGTGAGCATAAATATTGCTTTTTCGTGTTGAGACCGAAGTACTAACAGTGTCAAAACTGCATTAAAAATAATATTTCACTCCGAGCGAGAGGGTCTGATTTTTGGTTTCACTGTCGGGTTCATAATAGGTGTTTATGACGTTAGAAGCTCCGATGTTCCAGTACTCATAGCTGTAACGTCCAAAAGCACTCCATTCGTGATCCAGTTTTATCTCGATAGGTACCGAGACGGTGTATCCATAGACATTTTTGAGATCGAACGTATAGCCGTGCAAATTTTCATACATTTGGGCGTTAAAGGCTTTGCGATAATCGGCATCGATTCCGATAAAAACATCGGGTGAAAATTGGGTGTGCAATCCTAATCCTACACTCATATAACCCCACTCATACAGCTCCTCGTATCCTGATACACTTTGAGTGCTTCGGATATCTCTCAGCCATCCGCGATATCCTATACCCGCGCGAAACGGCATTTTCGTGTATTGGTCGAGAATGGAGGTGACTTGGTAACCGAGTGTGTAATCGACAACGGTATTTTGGGTGGTGGTACGATGAGAGCCGTATGTAGGATTTATAGTTGTCCCGCCGATGTAGTCGGTATCTCCCTCACTGTAATTAGCACCGATGTAAAAGCCGTTCATACGAGGTTCTAAACGGATCCCGAATCCTGCGATATCTCCGAAATCATTGGTTTCGGTATCGAGAAGATTGCCGCTTCTACTTGTTTCGGCATAATCAAAACGGGTGGTATCAACGCTTATAGAGAGGCTATATTCTGATGCTGATAGAGATAACGCACCAAAAAGTGTAAGGTGCAAAAAAGTTCGATGTAACATTTAAAACCTTTTTTTTAATTGTATCCGAAAACAGTTAACCCCCGACGTGTACTGATATTCGAGCTTGTATCCGTGCTTTTCGAGGATCGAGTGGGTGATATACAGCCCCAGCCCCAGCCCCGTCATAGAACTTTCATAGGTGCGGTTAAACGGTTTGCTAAAGTGACGGTTTTCTTCACTAAGGGGGTCTCCGACACTGCATATTTCGATAGATTGGGACAATATAATCAGCGTCGGTTTGGCAGTGGAATATTTAAGGGCATTATCGAGAAGATTTTTCAATGCAATCGCAAACAGTTCAAAATCGACGTTGATAAGGAGGGCGGAATCTTCCCCTTTGATCGTAATGTTTTTTTTGTCGCACATTAAAATATCGCAGGTATGATCGAGGATATCGACGAAACGATACTCTCGGGCATTGATGTTGATCTCTCCGCTGCTAAAACGCTCCATTTTCGAAAATTCCCCGAGCAGATAATCCATACGGTTAAATATCCTCTTGAGCCTCTCTTGATTCTCAGAGGCTTCAAAGCAATCAGTCGTGAGAGAGCCTTTCATAATAGGTGTTTTAAGCTCATGCAAAATATTGCGCAGAAAAAGGGAACGTGCCTCTTTCATCGACGCGATTTTCTCTAATGCGAGGTTGAATTCCTGTGTGATTTGGGATATTTCGTCTTTCCCCTCTATCGGCACATCCAGATGGGTATCCCCCTCTTTAAAATTGATGATGGCATTTTTGAGACGGTGCAGGGGAGTGAGCTTTTTGAGTATGAAGCCGAAAAAGAGCAAAACAAGAATATCAATAACGATCATAACGCTCCACACACTGATTGACGATTCTTTTTTTAGGTCTTCTAAGACGATAGGAGAAAAATCACCCATAGGAGGCGGAGGCGGTAAAACGTGATCGAACATCGGAGGAGGGGGAAACGGAAATCTTGGTGGCAATGATTTTACAAAATAGACGTTACCGTTATAGCGGAGCATTTTTCCGAAGGGAAATTCCGCCATATTCTTTCCGTGAGATCGGAGGAAATCGGGTGAGAGAGATGAGGGAGCGATCATTAACTGCCGCAGTTCGGCATCAAAATTTCCGCTTTTATGATGTATAAGCCGCTCCGCCAAAGCAAAACGTCTCATTCTGTCCTCTTCCTGCTCTTTGGAGAAATGTTGATCTGCAATCCAAAATAACCCATTTATCAAGGCAAAAATGAGGAGAAAGAAGAGGGAAATTAGCCGTATAATGGAGTGATTATTCATTGACAAATTTGTATCCTACACCTCGTACCGAGACTATGTAATGGGGATTTTTGGGATCATCACCGATTTTTTGGCGGATACGTCCCATAATGACATCGATACTTTTGAGACTGCTCTCAAATTTAATCGAGCCGATATTCATCAGCAGCTCTTCGCGTGAAATAGCGTAGCGATCTTTTTTAATCATATATAAAACGATATCGTATTCGGCTTGTGTCAGGCGCAAGAGTATGCCGTGGCGGGTAATCTCGTGCCTGTTCTCATCCACTTCGAAAGGGGCAAACTTTTTAGGGAGTGTGGGGTGAAGACGCCGCATAATGGCATCGATCCGAAATATAAGCTCTTGCGGATCGTAAGGCTTGGGGAGATAATCATCCGCACCGCGTGAGAATCCCATCATTTTATCCCGTATGTCGGAGCGTGCGGAGGAGATGATTATAGGGATGGCACTCTCTTGGCGGATCAGGCGGCAAATCTCCATCCCGTCCATCTGCGGGAGTGAGAGATCAAGTACCAAAAGATCAAACTGCTTTGTTTGGAAAAGGGTGAGTCCCTCCAGCGGAGTGGGGGCGATGGTAACCTCAATCTCATCTTTATAGAGGCGTGATTGTAACAGCTGTGCTAGCTCAACATCATCTTCGATCATTAAAACCTGTATCATAAATCGATTATATCGGGGAGTAAGTAAATAAAAAGTAACATGCCCAATAGGGCATGTTTGCTTAAGCACTGATGCTTAAGAGGGAGGTGGAGTTGCTTGAAGAGGCATTACTGCCATAGTAGGAGAGAATTTTTTGAAGCATATCATTACGCATCGTTTTAAATGCGTCATCGGTTTCTGTCTCTGTCGAGGCAGTTGAGGCCGTTTCTGTAGAAGCGGTTGTACTCTCAGAAGATTTCTCTTCAAACAGTGCCATAAACTCCTCAGAACTGATCGTTCCGTCTTGATTGGTATCGAGTGCGGAGAAAATCTCATTTGTGCTTTCACTCTCTGAGGAAGAGGATGATGATTCACTCGGTGGTGGTGGAGGGGGCATTCCGCCAGACGGTGGAGGTGGCATTCCCCCTTCACTTTCCCCCTGAGACTGTTCAGGCGGCTTCATGTTTTTAAGTGCCGTTACAAACTCTTCGGTACTCATACTGCCGCTGCTGTCGGTATCGAGCAGAGAAAAGATATCGCCGGCATTTGAGTTGTTGGAAGCTGCAGTAGTAAACTCAGTGGAGCTAATAGAACCGTCACCATCTGTATCCATGCTGCTTAGCATCTCTGCCGCGATCTCTTCAAAATTCGGTTTAGACGTTTTTTCAGTTGAAGAGGTCGAAGAACCGTATGACGTGTATGAACTGTAATTCGTTCCGACTGTCATGGGAGACTCCTTATCAGGTGTAGCAAGAAAAAGTTTCTTACTCAGTTGAAAGGATAATTTTTATACAGTAACTATTGGGTAACATTTAGGCAAATACAAGCTACTTATGATAAAGTTTCTCAATTTCAATTTGGACAGTTTATTTATGGAACATCATCACCATCATCATCACCACGACAGTAGCATTAGCGGAGGAAAGCTTCTTTTTAGCGTTGTCCTTAACCTTCTTATTACGGTAGCGCAGTTTATAGGCGGAATACTCTCAGGGTCATTGGCATTGCTGAGCGACGCATTGCATAACTTTAGTGATGTGATGAGCCTCATCATCAGCTATTATGCCCATCGACTTTCACATCGACCTCAAAGTCTCACTCAAACATTCGGTTTTAAACGTGCCGAAATCCTTGCCGCTCTCTTCAATGCTTCGGTACTGATTGCTGTTTCGATTTACCTCATTATTGAATCGATTCAACGTTTTATTACACCTCAAGCGATTGAGTCTACCTGGGTGATGGGGCTTGCGGCATTGGGAATTGCGGTTAACGGACTATCGGCTTGGCTCCTTCACCGCGATGCGGGTCATAACCTTAATATCCGATCGGCCTATTTGCATCTGATGGGGGATTTGATGACCTCTTTTGCCGTATTGGCGGGTGGGGCTATGATCTATTTTTACGGTTGGTATTGGATCGATCCGCTGTTATCGCTCTTGATTTCGTTTTACCTTATCCGCTCATCGTACGGGATTGTGCGTGAATCAGGGGGGATGCTGATGCAGTTTTCACCTGAGCATATTAGTGTGGAAGCGATTGTCGAAAAAGTAAAAGAGTTTGACGCGATCGAGAGTATTCATCATATCCATCTGTGGCAGTTGGACGATGAGACGGTATTTCTCGAAGCACGACTCAATTTTCATCAGGACTTAATGCTAAGCGAAACGAACTGTATTCTCCATGATTTGACGCATGCGCTAGAAGATATCGGGATTGCTCATACAACGTTTCAATGCGAAGTAGGCAGAGACGGCAGAGATACGGTATTGGAGCGTTGCCGCCACCATTAACCTTTGATAATGTCGTACTCTGAGGGGATAGAGGGCTTGAATTTGCCCGAGTCAATCGGTTTGTTTTGTGTAGGGTTGTTAAAAAGGATCGTAACACGGTTATCGTATCCATCGGTGTAACTGATAGAATTTAAGAGGTCATTTTTAAAAGTAACCGTATAGGTTTGCCCTTTTACCGTAGCGGAATATTTTTCGTTATCCACTTTTTTAGCTTTTTGAATTATCTGCAAAAAGTCGATCTCCTCATCCAGAGTTCGGAGGGTGACTTGCTCGATACTCGGTTCAATAACGGTGATTTTCTGAGCGTTGATGTAAACACTTTTTTGGATCGGCTTTTGATAGACCCAAAGGGCATTTTGTGGCTTGCTTGCCCAAAGTTCACCGCTGTACACAATCTTTTTTCCGTTATCGTCGATAATGGTTTGAACAAATTTTCCGTTAAAAGAGTTGATCTCTTTCGGTGACGCCGCAAGGGTGAGGCTCAGAGCAAAAAGAAGTGGTAAAAAACGCACATAAATTCCTTCAATTGTGTAATATTGACATTGTACCCTAAGCTCATTAACCAAAACAATAGATTTCGTATGCTAAAATCAGCGACTTTTTCAATACTGTTCATAATGAAGGCTTTTAATGCTCCAAACGTTCCTCGGAAAAATTTTCGGTACCAAGAATGATCACGAAATCAAAAAATATATCAAACGTGTAGCTCAAATCAACGCTCGCGAATCCCATTTCTCAGCCTTAAGTGACAGTGAGCTCCAAGAAGCGTTTAGTGCACTCAGAGAGTCCGTACGGAGTCATGCGAAAACATTAGATGCCGTATTGGTTGATTCGTTTGCGATTACCCGTGAAGCGAGTAAACGTGTTTTGGGGATGCGTCATTTTGACGTTCAGCTCATCGGTGGAATGGTACTGCACGAGGGGCGCATTGCCGAGATGAAAACGGGGGAGGGGAAAACTCTTGTTGCTACTCTCGCGGTTATCTTGAACGCTATGACCGCCAATGGGGTTCATGTCGTCACCGTTAATGATTATCTCGCTTCGCGTGATGGAACTCAGATGTCTGAGCTTTACTCCTTTTTAGGCTACTCCACCGGTATTTTGGTAGAGAGCGGTTACAATCCGGCCTCGAAGCGTGAGCAGTACGGATGCGATATTACCTACGGTACGAATAATGAGTTCGGATTCGATTATCTTCGCGATAACATGACTTACAGTAAAGAGCATATGGTTCAGCGTGGTCATGCGTATGTTATCGTCGATGAAGTTGACTCGATTCTGATCGATGAAGCCCGCACACCGCTTATTATCTCAGGGCCGACAAACCGTACGTTGGAAAACTATACTCGTGCCGATGCGGTAGCGAAAGCACTTGTTATAGAGGAACACTTCACCGTTGATGAAAAAGACCGTCTAATCCTCATTACCGAAGAGGGGATAGGGCGTGCCGAAGAGCTTTTCGGAGTGGACAACCTCTACAGTATTGAAAATTCAGGTCTCTCACACCATCTCGATCAGGCGTTAAAAGCAAACTACATTTTTGAATGTGACGTCGATTACGTTATTCAAGAGGGTCAAATCGTAATTGTCGATGAGTTTACGGGACGTCTCTCTGAAGGGCGTCGCTACTCTGAGGGGCTTCATCAGGCATTAGAGGCGAAAGAGGGGGTCATCATCAAAGAAGAGACTCAAACTCTCGCCGATATCACTTATCAAAACTATTTCCGTATGTACTCCAAAATCGGCGGTATGACAGGGACGGCACAAACCGAAGCGACCGAGTTTGCCCAAATTTATAACCTCGATGTTATCTCCATTCCGACAAACGTTCCCGTTATCCGTCAAGATTTGAATGATTTGATTTACAAAACGGAAGCCGAAAAATTTGAAGCAGTTATTATCAAAGTAAAAGAGTTGCATGCCAAAGGTCAGCCGATCTTGATCGGTACGGCATCGATTGAAAAATCGGAAAAACTTCACCACCTTATCAAAGCGGAGAAAATTCCCCATACGGTATTGAATGCGAAAAATCATGCCCAAGAGGGTGAGATTATCAAAAATGCCGGTGAGAAGGGGGCAATTACCATTGCGACCAACATGGCAGGTCGTGGGGTCGATATCAAAGTCAGTGATGAGATCAAAGCCCTCGGCGGACTTTATATTCTCGGAACGGAGCGGCATGAAAATCGCCGTATCGACAACCAGCTGCGCGGTCGTGCAGGGCGTCAGGGCGATCCGGGAACGTCTCAATTTTATCTTTCACTCGAAGACAGCCTTTTACGTATTTTCGGCTCTGACAAGATCAAATCGATTATGGAACGTTTGGGTGTTGAAGACGGTGAGTACATCGAATCGTCTATGGTTACCCGTGCCGTTGAAAAAGCGCAGAAAAAAGTGGAAAACATGCACTTCGAAGGGCGTAAAAATATTGTTGAATATGATGATGTCGCTAACGAGCAACGTAAAATTGTCTATAAATTCCGTGGAGAGCTGCTTGACCCGACGTTTGCAATTGCGGATAAAATTGATCTGATCCGTCGTGACTATGTTGATCGTACGTTGACTTATTGCGGTATTTTTGAGGGGATTTCGGAAGAAGAGATCGATCTTGAGCGCCTTGTATTGACGATCAAAGAGGAGATGAATGCCGATATCGATGTTTCACTCTTTGGTGAGAAATCATTCGATCCGATTCACGATATTTTACTCTCTGCATTAAAAACTCAATACGACGCAAAAATGTCGGTGGTCGATGAGAAACTACGAAGCGAGATCGAGCGGGAGATTTACCTAAAAACCCTCGACACTGCGTGGCGTGAACACTTGTATCAAATGGACAGTATGAAAACAGGTATCCGCCTTCGTGCCTACAACCAAAAAGATCCGTTGGTCGAGTACAAAAAAGAGAGTTATAACCTCTTTAGCGAGCTGGTCGAGACAATCAAATACGATACGATTAAAACCCTTCATATTATCCGTTTTAAAGTGGATAATGCAGAAGAAGAGGCCGAAGCGTTTGCCCGTCAAATGGAGCTTGAAAAGAAGCAAGAAGCGTTTCGAATGAGCCTCAATCACCAAGAGCATGAGGGTGAAGAGAAAAAAATTGCCCGTAATGAAGAGTGTCCTTGCGGAAGCGGTCTCAAATACAAAAACTGCTGCGGTAAGTCAGGACCAAAAAAAGGGGTATTTGCCTCTTGAATATCGTCTCCTACCTTGTCAAACGGTTTTTACGCTTTGACAAAGAGCAGCCTTTTATCTTCCTCTCCGCACTCCTTGCATTCTCCGGAATCGCCCTTGGAGTGATGGTTCTTATCATCGCTATGGCACTTATGAACGGTTTTGACAACGAGTTCAAGAAAAAACTCACCGTTATGAACTATCCCCTCACGATTCAGCCCAAATTTTACGGTACCTGCGACACGGCTTTACTTGAAAATCTCCGAACCCAGTTTCCTGATCTCTCTTTCAGCCCCTATGTTACCTCTGCGGTACTTTCCCGCAACGGCGATCAGATGGAGGGGGGATATCTCTTCGGTGTCGATTTCGCCCAGGAAGCGAAGGTGAACCGTATCGTAGCCGAAGGGTTGCAATCGGGAGTACCCGATACATTTCAGGTTATGGTGGGGCAAACGCTCAAAGAGCAATTTGGTGTTAACGATGGGGATAAACTCACCTATATATTCACCCAAATGGAGCCGGGCGGTTTAGCCCTCACTCCGAAGATTAAACGTTTTGAAGTCGTTTCGACGTTTAATTCGGGTCTCAGTGCTTATGACAAAGGGTTCTCTTATACCTCTTTGGAATCGCTGCAGCGTATTTTAGGGATACCTGAAAACCTTTACGACGGTATTCATATCCACTCATCTAACCCTGAGGCTGATATCACACGGGTTGCGGCGGTTTTACCCGATACCGTATCGATTCGGGGATGGTGGGAAGACAACGCTAACTTCTTTGCCGCGTTGAAAATGGAGAAGATGTCACTCTTCATCGTTCTGATGCTCATCATCCTGATCGCCGCGATCAATATTATCTCCTCACTATTGATGACAGTGATGAACCGACGAAGCGAAATCGCTCTCTTGATATCATTGGGTGCCTCCAAGCAAGAGGTGAAGCGGGTCTTTTTGGTTCTTGGGATCGTGATCGGTGTTTTAGGGATTACGACGGGGGCAATTTTAGGCTTCTTAGGGATGTGGGTTCTCGGAACCTTTGAGATTATCTCCCTTCCTGCCGATGTCTATCCTACCTCGACGTTGCCGCTTGATTTGAGCGTGATTGATTTCTTCTCGATTATTATCGGTGCGTTTGTGATTGTTCTTCTCTCTGCATGGTATCCCGCGAAAAAAGCCTCTGAAGTAGATGTTCTGACCGTTTTACGAAACGAATAGCCTACTTTTCCTTCTTATCGTCCATCATCCATAAAAACGGATAAACCAACGTTCGCTTCAAAATGTTGAAGGGGGCGGTAACGATCTCTTTGGCGATAGCCGTATCTACTTTTGGATCATCCAGCTTTCCACTGAGGGTGAGGGTAGTAGAAAGTGAGCCGTCATCTCCTAGGAGAATGTATCCCACCATAGGTATTTTTCCAAGAGCTGAGCCCAAATCGGTTTTGAGCATTAAGACCCCGTCGAGCTGATTGGTATTGAAATCGGCACGTCCTGTACCGGTTATTTTTATCTCAGGAGAATTCAGGGTGAAGTTATCCACCGAAACGACCCCTTTTTGGTAGGCAAAGTGAGCGTATCCCTCATCTACGGGAAGTCCTTTTGAGTTATAGTTCGGAAGAGAAAACGTGGTTAAAGAGGGGACGGTATTAACAAATGCCAATACGTTATTGAGCACTTTATAATCTTTCATAATCGTATTTTCAACCCGCATCAATCCATCAAAAGAATCGGTTCTCCCTTTTGCGGCAAATGAAAATGTCCCTCCGCTGAAATCGCTTAATGCAAAGAGATGCTCCATAAATTTGTCGTTAAACCCTTGTCCGTCAATTGAAAAAAGATCATTGCGTATTTTGAGAATAGCAGATCCGTTCATATGATGGAGTGACGCGTCAAAATTATCATTTTGCAATGTCGCATCGAAGAGATCGGCGACGATTTTTCTCCCTTTCATCAAATACAAGTAGGAATTGGTCGCATGTATACGGACAGGGGTCGGAGCCTCTTTTTTAGATGAGGGCTCACTCTCTTCTTTGTGGGCAGAGAGAAATTTGAACAGTGCGGGCATATTAAGGCCGGTATTGTTGGCTCGGATATAAATATTATCCGGTGTATGGTTGATGATGAGGCGGTCATTTACCCGTATGGAGGAGATATTATTTTGATGAGATCCGCTAAATCGATAATGCGATACAGGTTCATCATTTACGAGCATAAGAGGATACGCATAGTCGATTTCTCCATTAAAGTGATAGCGGGAGCTCTCTCCGGTATAGTAAAGGTTCAAATATCCGTTGTTGATGTTGTAATGGCGTAAAATCGGGGATTTTTTAGAGAGACGCGAAATGTCGTCGAGGCCGATTTTCCACCCCTTTGGAACGGTTGAAAAATGGGCTTTTAGAGAGGGGGCATCGATTTTAATCGACTCATTTTTGGTATCGACTAAGAGCTCTAACGACTCTTTTGCTTCCATGATCGGTACCATTTTTGGGGTAAGGGGTATCATATTACTAAGCTGAATTGCCCCTTTTTCGGTATCGATATGGTAGGTACCGGAAAAATTTCCTTTGAAAAGATCGCCGAGTACCGTTTCGATATGTTCAAACGTTATAAGATCATTTTTAAGAGTCGCGTTGAAAGGGGAAATCAGTAATGGAAGTTGATGTACCGACCATGCTGAAGGATTTTTTACCTCCAATTGAGCCGTTTTATTACTGTAATGCAAATCGACATCAAAGGTAGATTGATGAAGTTCGACTTCACCGAGTTTAAAGCTATGTAACCGCATTGAGACATCCGTTTGTTTCTTGGTACCGTCAAATGTGGCATTGATTCTCCCTTTGACACTGTCTGAGAGGTTAAAAGGGACGGAACGGATGGCAGAGTAAGCACGATGATAATCAAACGGCGCGTGGAACGCATCAATCGTTAATTTTTCACCTAAAAGGTTCCATCGGGACTTGTTAACCTGCAAGGCATCTCCATCGGGCGCGATGATGTAAGTAACACGTAGCGGATCGAGGGGATCATAGAGGGTTAAATCTCCTGTTGTCGGAGAGATGGCATACGCATCGATAGAAACAATACCCCGCTCTGTTGCGGCATTGTATTCACCCCCCACCCGAGCATGCGCTACATCCTCTCCGTAATGGGCTATGAAGTTTTCAAATGTCACATGGTTACGATCAACTTTGACAATTCCCCCCTCGGTTTTGAGGGGGATTTGATCGAGAAGAATTTCAGAATTTCCCGGTTTAAAGACCCCATTTACTGAGGTATCAAAATTGTGCAAATTAACGGAGAGACGTAAATCTACGTCACACTCCCCCTTGAGTTGCTTGATCGGCAAATGGATAGTGTAGAACTCTAAAAGGGATAAAATCGGATCACTTAGTTTAGCATGAGCGGTTTTAATATAGACATCTAACATCGTATGGGGTGTCGTAAAATCGATAATGACACGACTCGCTTCGGTCGGAAGAGTATAAAAAATACCGTTTTGCGGGAATATGTGAAGTTTACCTTGGGCAAAACGGAGATCAATCCGTGGTGAACGGATCGGTTCAAAACCGGTTGCAAAAGTGTACTCACCCTCTATAAGGGTAGCATCGGCTCTGAGACTTTTAATAAGCTCTTCAGGCTGATCATAATGAAACAGACCCTCAAATCGGCTAATACGAATAGATGAAGCTTTGGCATAGTCGATTATCCACGGGGTCACTTCGGGGTCCAGATGTAAAAAGTCAATTAACGGCTTGATCGTACTTAACGTTGTCTGTGGTTTTGCAGAAAAACGGAGTGTGTCGATGTCACCTAACGCGGAGAGGGTAATAAGAGGTGTGTCGGGGAGATTCAGAGCGATATCAGAACGAAGGCTCTGATCGGTTAGGTTGATCGAGAGAACGGCGGATAAATTTGCCTCTTTTACGCGGCAAGAGGGCAATACAAGGCGAAAATCGGTCTCATTGAGATCAAGGGTCCCTTCACATCGAGTCGTGTCGTCTCCTAGGGTTACTTTACCGATACTATTTTTTTCAAAATGCAATGACCCTCTGAAACTTTTATATTGAATAACATTGACTTGAATGGAATCGACCCACCCCTCCATCCATTGGATGTAACGAGGCAATTTTGAGAGGGGCTTAAGCGTCAGAGGGGTATCGTCGCCGACGACATCGCTAAAATCTAATTTAGCAGCTTTAATATGGAGGGCTTTGTCCCATTTTAGGTATAATTTCTCAACTTTGACCCCTCCAAATCTGAGATGGTCAATACTAAATCCCTCTAGTAAAGCGACAAACGTGAAAAAGCCAAGAAAAAAAGTAAAAACTAAAAAAAGCAGAACACTCTTATGGGTTTTTGGAATTATTTTAGTGGTGATTGTATCTTTCATGACCTACCTATTCTCATCCGTTACATCACCCAAAATCGTCTACATACCCCAAGGTTCCGTCTTTAAAAGTATATCACACCTCCAAAGTGAAGGGGTAAATCTTTATAAAATTGATGCATTTATTTTACGTCTGATAGGGCAGCCGCAACAAGGATGGATTGATGTGAAAGAGGAAAAGATGTCTCGGATAGAGTATCTTTATCGCCTCACGACGGCAAAAGCGGCAACACGTCAGATTACATTAATTCCCGGTGAGACGAGTATTGTTTTCTTAGAACAGCTCTCAGAAACACTCTCCCTTGATAAAGAGAAATTAGTATCGGCGTATGAGACTCATGCCCCTTATAAAGAGGGAAATTTTGTCCCCGATACCTATAGTATCCCCAACGGAATCAGCGAAGAGGATTTGATTCTCCACCTGTTAAATGAATCTGAAAAGAAAATGCAAAGATGGGCAGAAGAACATAATACCCGCTTTGAGAAGGAAAAATGGTTACAAATCGTAACAAAAGCATCCGTTATTCAAAAAGAAGCGGCATCGCTCAGCGATATGCCCTATGTAAGCTCCGTTATTGATAATCGGATCAAAGAGGGGATGCGTCTCCAAATGGACGGGACGTTAAATTACGGAGAATACTCACATCAAAAAGTAACCGCTCGTCGAATTCGAACGGATAGAACTCCCTATAATACGTATAAGAACAAAGGTTTGCCTCAATACCCTGTCTGCAATGTTTCCAAAGAAGCTATCGATGCCGCACTCAACCCTGCACGGACGGATTACCTCTATTTCGTACGTGGCAAGAATGGGGAGCATATTTACAGTAGTTACTTTTCTACACACCGTAAAAACATAGTAAATGCTACAAAATGAAACACATTTGGAACTTCTTCGCCCCTTTAGAGCGTTAAATACAAAAAAACTCTCGTGAGAGTGTTATGATGCTCGTATAAAAAAAATGACAGGAGAACCTGATGGCAAAAATCATTTGGTCAGTAATTGATGAAGCTCCGGCGCTAGCGACATACTCGCTACTTCCGATCGTAAACGCATTCACACAAGCAGCAGGTGTAGAAGTCATAACAAGTGATATTTCACTTGCAGGTCGTGTTATTGCAACTTTTCCGGAAAGAATGAGCGACGCTCAACGCATCCCGGATAATCTTGCACAGTTGGGTGTTATTGCAACTCAGCCTGATGGCAATATCATCAAACTTCCAAATATCTCTGCTTCAATTCCACAGCTTAAAGCGTGTATTGAAGAGCTTCAATCTCAAGGTTACGATCTTCCTAACTATCCGGAAGAGCCTAAAACAGATGAAGAAAAAGAGATTTTTGCGCGTTATGCTACATGTCTGGGTTCTGCCGTTAATCCGGTTCTTCGTGAAGGTAACTCAGATCGTCGTGCGGCCGTTGCGGTTAAAAACTTTGCTAAGAATAACCCGCATAAACTTCGTGCATGGGATGAGGGTTCTAAAACTCGCGTTGCACACATGAATAGCGGCGATTTCTTTGCAAATGAGCAATCAATCACTAAAAAAGGTGATGGCAAAGTAACTATCGCTCTTAATGGTAAAGTTCTTAAAGAGATTAATACATTTGATAAAGAAGTTCTTGACGGTACATTCATGTCTGCAAAAGCACTTCGTGCATTTTTGGCTGAATCTATCGCGGAAGCGAAAGAAAAAAATATTCTTTGGTCGATTCACCTCAAAGCAACCATGATGAAGGTTTCTGACCCTATCATGTTCGGTCATGCAGTTTCTGTGTTCTTTAAAGATGTGTTTGAAAAATATGCGGCAGATTTCAAAGAGATTGGTGTTAATCCGAATCTTGGTCTTGGTGATCTTTACAAAAAGCTTGCTAAATTGCCAGCGGATAAAAAAGCAGAAATCGAAGCGGCTATTATGGCGGTTTATCCGACACAACCTTCAATGGCGATGGTTGACTCTGACAAAGGGATTACAAACCTTCATGCGTCTAACGACGTAATCATTGACGCTTCATTGCCGGTTGTCGTACGTGACGGCGGTAAAATGTGGAATCCGGCTGGTAAAGTTGAACAGTGTGTTGTGACTATTCCGGATCGTTGTTACGCAACCATGTACTCAGAGTGTATTGAAGATTGTAAGAAAAACGGACAATTCGACGTTACGACTATGGGTTCAGTATCGAATGTCGGTTTGATGGCTCAAAAAGCGGAAGAGTACGGCTCACATCCGACAACGTTTGAAATCGCAGAAGACGGTGTTGTAACGGTTAGCGATGATAGCGGCGTATTGATGACTTTCAACGTAGAAAAAGGTGATATTTGGCGTATGTCTCGTGCTAAAGATATCCCGATCAAAGACTGGGTACGTCTTGCGGTTGAGCGTGCAGAGATCGAAAATGTTCCGGTTGTGTTCTGGTTGGATGAAAACCGTGCACACGATGCTGAAATTATCAAAAAAGTGAACGCATACCTTCCTGAATTCAACAAATCAGGGATCGAGTACCACATTTTGGCGCCGGAAAAAGCGATGGCGTTCTCTTTGAAACGTGTACGTGCGGGTCAAAACACCATTTCAGCAACGGGTAACGTTCTTCGTGACTATTTGACCGACTTGTTCCCTATCTTAGAACTTGGAACATCGGCTAAAATGCTCTCTATCGTTCCATTACTTGCAGGCGGTGGATTGTTTGAAACAGGTGCGGGCGGATCGGCTCCGAAACACGTTGAGCAATTCGTAAACGAGGGTCACCTTCGTTGGGATTCATTGGGTGAGTTCTTGGCTCTTGCTGAGTCACTACGTCACATCAATAAAACGAAAAAAGACAACAAATTGAGCGCTCTTACTGCGGCTCTCGATGTTGCAAACGCGGCATATTTAGATAACAACAAAGAGCCTTCACGTAAAGCGGGTGAACCGGATAACAAAGCGAGTCACTTCTTCTTGGCTCAATACTGGGCAAAAGCGTTGGCTGAGCAAACTGTGGATGCAGAACTTGCATCAAAATTTGCTAACGTAGCTAAAGCATTGACTGAAAATGAAGCTAAAATCATGGAAGAACTTCTATCAGTAGAAGGGAAACCACAGGATATCGGCGGTTACTTCCATCCGGATGCTGTAAAAACTGAAAATGCAATGCGCCCAAGTGCAACACTAAACGCAATTATTGCCGCTATCTGAAGATAGTAACGATTGGGGATTTCCCCAGTCGCTTTTTATCTGTAGAAATATTTTCTATAGATAAAAGGCGATTCTATCGTCTTGTAGTTATCTTTTTTTTGGAGAGGATAATAGCAATATGACACAAGGAGTAGGAACATGGTAAAAGGAAAACGCGTCGGAATCGTAGGGGCGGGAAATGTCGGATCGACGATCGCCTACTCTCTTGCAATGCTTGGTTCGTGCCATGAGATTATTTTGCGTGATAACAAAATTGAAATCGCACGTGGTAAAGCGCTTGATATGTCTCAAGCAGCAGCGGCAGTCCGAAGCCACTCAACCGTCACCGTTGCGGAGACAATGGCGGATATGACCGATTGTGATGTCGTCGTTATCACCGCAGGTAGTCCTCGTCTTCCGGGAATGAGCCGAGATGATTTGTTGATGATTAACGCTAAAGTAACCCGTGAAGTGATCGAGGGAGTTGCAAAATATTCTCCGAATGCGATCGTAATCATGGTTTCCAATCCGTTGGATGCAATGACGTATGTGGCATTGCGTGAGAGTGGTTTTGACCGCAGCCGTGTTATTGGTATGGCGGGAGTATTGGACAGTGCACGTATGGCGGCATTTATTCAAGAAAAACTCGGATACGGCGGCGGTCAGATTCGTGCATCGGTTATGGGCGGACATGGGGATGACATGGTTCCTCTTCCGCGCTATTCGACGGTTGCGGGGGTTCCTCTCTCCGATGTCTTAACACAAAATGAGATCGATGAGATTGTTCAACGCACACGCAAAGGGGGAGCGGAAATCGTAGCGCTTCTCCAAACGGGATCAGCCTATTATGCTCCGGCAAAAGCAACTGCGATTATGGTAGAAGCGATCTTGAAAGACACCAAACAAATTCATCCGTGTGCCGTTTACCTCGAAGGGGAATACGGTTTTCATGATGTGGTGAGCGGAGTTCCTGTTATGTTGGGAGCCAACGGTGCCGAGAAAATTATCGAAGTAACTCTGAATGAGACGGAAAAGGCAATGTTCGCCGCATCATGTGCCTCGGTTCAAGGGTTGATCGATACGCTCAATACCAATAAATTTTTTGAAGGAGCCAAATAATGAGTTATCGCATCGAAAAAGATACGATGGGTGAAGTTCGAGTACCGAATGACACTTACTGGGGAGCGCAAACACAGCGTTCACTTGAGAACTTTCAAATCGGTGAAGAGAAAATGCCGTATGAAATTACAAGAGCATTTTCTCTTCTCAAAAAAGCGGTAGCGTTGGTTAACTGCGATCTTGGAATGTTGAGTAAAGAAAAAGCGGATGCTATCGCTCAGGCGGCAGATGAGATGCTCTTGGGAAAACTTGACGCTCATTATCCTCTTGTGGTATGGCAAACCGGTTCAGGTACACAGTCAAACATGAACAACAATGAAGTGTTGGCAAGCCGTGCAACCGAGATTCTCGGTGGGGACTTCCGTACTCAAAAATTGGTTCACCCGAACGATGACGTTAACAAATCACAAAGCTCAAACGATACCTATCCTACTGCATTGCACGTAGCGGCGGTTATCGCGGTAGAAACGCGTCTATTACCTGCAATCGATCATTTGCGTAAAACCTTGATCGCTAAAAGCGAAGCGTTCAGCGATATCGTCAAAATCGGACGTACCCACCTCCAAGACGCAACACCGCTCACTCTCGGTCAAGAGATCAGCGGTTGGGTAGAGATGCTTAACAAATGTGAAAAAATGGCAAAAGATTCTCTCGAATCGGTGCGTGAACTCGCTCTAGGCGGTACAGCGGTCGGAACGGGATTGAATGCGCACCCTGAGTTGGGGATGCGTGTAGCGGCAAAACTGACTGAATTAACAGGTCATAAATTTGTAACGGCACCTAATAAATTCCATGCGTTGACCTCTCATGACGCTCTTGTATTTGCACACGGTGCCCTCAAAGCACTTGCGGCGGATATGATGAAAATCGCCAACGACGTCCGTTGGTTGGCTTCAGGGCCGCGTTGTGGAATCGGCGAGATCACTATTCCTGAAAACGAGCCGGGTTCATCCATTATGCCGGGTAAAGTCAATCCGACGCAATCGGAAGCGGTGACGATGGTGACGTGCCAAGTTATGGGGAACGATGCCTGTATCGGTTTTGCAGCAAGTCAAGGTAATTTTGAGCTTAACGTCTTCAAACCGGTAATCGCTTACAACTTCTTGCAATCGGTTCGTTTGTTGGCTGATTCTATCGTCTCATTCAACGATAATTGTGCCGTCGGCATTGAGCCTGTACGTGATCAGATCGATGCGTATTTGAACAACTCATTGATGCTCGTTACGGCATTGAACCCGTACATCGGGTATGAAAATGCGGCAAAAATTGCTAAAACAGCACATAAAGAGAACTCTACACTGAAAGAGACCGCCATCAAACTCGGTCTCCTGAGTGCCGAAGAGTTCGATAAATACGTCATCCCTGAAGAGATGACAAGACCAATAGCGTAAACTTATAACAGGAGGAATTAATGAATATTCACGAATATCAAGCTAAAGAATTATTCAAAAAATACAATGTACCGACCTTGCGCGGTCACATTGCGTTTACACCAGACGAGGCGGTTAAAGCGGCTCAAGAACTCGGTGGAAATATCTGGGTTGTTAAAGCTCAAATCCATGCGGGTGGGCGTGGTTTAGGAGGCGGTGTTAAACTTGCTAAATCAACGTCTGAAGTACGTGAAATGGCAGCTCAGATTTTGGGTATGCAGCTCGTAACGCACCAAACAGGCCCAGAGGGTAAATTGGTTCAAAAAGTCTATATCGAAGAGGGTGCCGATATCAAAAAAGAGTACTATCTCGGACTCTTGCTTGATCGTGCACTTGAAATGCCGATCATGATGGCATCGACTGAGGGCGGTATGGCGATTGAAGAGGTTGCACACAATACTCCTGAAAAAATTATCAAAGTTTCGATCGATCCGTTGACAGGTTTCCAAAGCTTCCACGGCCGTAAATTAGCATTCGGTTTGGGTCTTCCGGTGGAAGAGATCAACACGTTTATCAAATTTGCATCTGCCCTATATAAAGTCTATATGGATCACGATGCGGAGATGATCGAGATCAATCCGTTGGTCAAAACGGGTGACGGTAAATTTTTGGCACTCGATGCAAAAATGGGATTTGATAATAACGCCCTTTACCGTCAGTCACAAGTGAACGAAATGCGTGATTTGAGTGAAGAAGAACCGACGGAGATCGAAGCGGGCAAATTCGGTCTTAGCTATATCAAACTTGACGGTGATGTCGGTTGTATGGTTAACGGTGCGGGACTTGCTATGGGAACGATGGATACCATCAACTACGAGGGCGGTAAACCGGCTAACTTCCTTGACGTCGGCGGAAGTGCGAGTGCGGAAACGGTGGCCAAAGGATTTGAAATTATCCTCAAAGATCCGAATGTTAAAGCGATTTTCGTCAACATTTTCGGTGGTATCGTACGATGTGATCGTGTTGCTAACGGGATTATCGAAGCAACAAAAATCACCAATGTTAATGTACCTGTTATCGTACGACTTGACGGTACGAATGCTATCGAAGCGGCAGAGATTTTAAACAATGCCGGTATCGCTAACATCGTAGCGGCAACCGATCTTGCAGACGGTGCACGTAAAGCCGTTGCAGCAGCTAAGGGAGAGTAATTAATGTCTATTTTGGTTAATAAAGATACAAAAGTTATCGTTCAAGGTTTCACAGGTAAAGAGGGTACATTCCATGCAGAACAGTGTATTGCATACGGAACAAAAATCGTCGGCGGCGTAACACCGGGTAAAGGGGGGCAAGAGCACCTCGGTCAACCGGTATTCAATACGGTAGCCGAAGCGGTCGCTAGTACCGGTGCTACGGTTTCTATGATTTTCGTTCCGCCGGCATTCGTTTCCGATGCGGTTATGGAAGCGGCAGATGCGGGAATCAGCCTTGCGGTTATTATTACCGAAGGAGCACCCGTAAAAGATATGATGTTTGCAAAAGCGTATGCGGTTAAAAAAGATATGATGACTATCGGGCCGAACTGTCCGGGAATTATCACGGCGGATGAGTGTAAAATCGGAATCATGCCGGGATTCATTTTCAAAAAAGGGAACATCGGTCTTATCTCTAAATCAGGCACGTTGACCTATGAATCAGCGAATCAGGTTGTTAAAGAGGGCTTCGGTATCACGACGGCAGTCGGTATCGGCGGTGACCCGATCATCGGTTTGAGCTACAAACAGCTCCTTCCGATGTTTGAAGCAGATCCGGAAACGCATGCGATTGTCATGATCGGTGAGATCGGGGGAGATTTGGAGATTCAAGCGGCGGCGTATATCAAAGAGCACATCACGAAACCGGTAGTTGCTTTTATCGCGGGTCAAACGGCACCTGCGGGGAAACGTATGGGCCACGCTGGGGCAATTATCTCCGGTGGCGCAGGGACTGCAGCTGAAAAAATGGCGGCTCTCGAAGCGGCAGGGGTAAAAGTTGTTGTTTCTCCGGCAGATATCGGTAAAGCTATTGCTGAAGTGATGGGGAAATAACGATGGAACAGAGCTTTGAGTTTGCCAATATACGATGTGGCGGATGTTCTGCCACTATCACCAAAGCGCTCAAAGAAGCAGGATTCGAGGGGGTCAGTGTTGACCTTTCGTGCGAGCCTCGTAAAGTAACAGCTGTTATTTCCGATGAGGCGCAACTAGCACAGTTTAAATCAATATTAAGAAACCTCGGTTATCCTCTAGTCGGTGAGGAAGAGGGTGTTATTGATAATGCCGCTCTTAAGCTCAAGAGTTTTGTCTCTTGTGCCGTTGGTAAATTTTCAACTGATAAAGAATCAGATTAATTTCAAAATTGTGAGGAGAACAGATGTTTAAAACGACCAATCCCGGTAACGTACCTGTATGGGTAAATACCGATAACTGTAAAGCATGTGATATTTGTGTATCGGTATGCCCATCGGGTGTACTCGGTATGCGTTATGAGCCGACATCAACCTTGGGTGCTATGATCTCGATCAATCATCCTGAGAGTTGCATCGGCTGTAATGAGTGCGAACTCACATGTCCTGACTTCGCTATTTATGTTGCAGATAAAGCAGATTATAAATTTGCAAAACTGACTGATGAAGCAAAAGCGCGTCAAGCGGCTATTATCGCTAATAAGTATATGTCACTAGACCAAGCAGGAGTGAAATAATGGCAAGAGAAGTAATTTCAACAGGTAACGAATTATCAGCACTCGGTGCTTTTGATGCGGGTTGTATGTTTTTCGGCGGATATCCGATTACTCCATCATCGGAAGTAATGCACGAGATGTCTGATCTTCTACCGACTGTCGGTGGTAAATTCATCCAAATGGAAGATGAGATCGCGGGTATCTCCGTTGCTCTCGGTGCATCCATGGCGGGTACAAAATCGATGACGGCAACCTCAGGTCCGGGGATTTCACTTAAGGCGGAACAGATCGGTTTGGCGTTTATCGCTGAAGTTCCTTTGGTTATCGTCAACGTAATGCGCGGAGGCCCATCAACCGGTCTTCCGACTCGTGTATCCCAAGCGGATATCGGTCAAGCGCAATATCCGACCCATGGAGATTACGCTTCTATCACGTTGTGTGCGGGATCACTCGAAGAGTGTTACACACAAACCGTACGCGGATTTAACTTGGCTGAGCGATACATGACTCCGGTATTCGTCCTTTTGGATGAGACGGTAGGTCACATGCACGGTAAAGCGATGCTCCCGGATCTCGAAGAGGTCAAAGCTTCAATCGTTACTCGTAAACGATTTGACGGAAAACCGGAAGATTATCGTCCGTACGACGTTCCGATGAACGAAGCGGCAGTACTTAATCCGATGTTCGAAGGGTACCGTTTCCACTTTACGGGACTTCATCACGGACCGACAGGTTTCCCTACGGAAGATGCGGCACAATGCCAATTCAATATCGAGCGTCTTGTCGGTAAAATCAACACGGTTGCGGCAGAAAACGACGGTTTGGATGATGAAGCCGATTATGAAGAATTTATGATGGAGGATGCCGAAGTATGTATGATCGCATACGGAAGTATCTCTCGCGGTGCTAAAGAAGCGGTTATGAAACTTCGTAATGACGGCATCAAAGCGGGTCTTTTCAGACCAATCGTATTGTGGCCGAGTCCGGCTAAAAAGCTCAAAGAGATCGGTCAAAAATTTGACAAAATTTTCGTTACTGAGCTCAATATGGGTCAATACCTCAAAGAGATTGAACGTGTAATGGGACGTAGCGATTTCGGTACGCTTCACAAAGCAAACGGTCGTCCAATCGCACCACTTGAAATGGTAGCAAAAGTTAAGGAGATGTTCTAATGGCTTTCAATTACGATCAATATTTACGTGTAGATAAAATGCCGACACTTTGGTGTTGGGGCTGTGGTGACGGTGTTATCCTTAAATCGGTTATCCGTGCTATCGACAAAATGGGCTGGGATATGGACAAAGTATGTGTCGTTTCCGGTATCGGATGCTCAGGCCGCTTTAGCTCATACATCAACTGTAATACGGTTCATACAACGCACGGTCGTACGATTGCGTATGCTACGGGGATTAAACTTACTCGTCCGGATGCACACGTTATTGTTGTAGCAGGTGACGGTGACGGACTTGCAATCGGTGGTAACCACACGATTCACGGATGCCGACGTAATATCGATTTGAATTTCATTCTTATCAATAACTTCATCTACGGTTTGACTAACTCTCAAATTTCTCCGACGACTCCGCAGGGTATGTGGTGTGTATCGGCGCAAAACGGGAATATCGATCCGACGTTCGATGCGTGTAAACTTGCTATCGGTGCGGGTGCGTCATTCGTAGCGCGTGAGACGATGCTAGATCCGAAAAAATTGGAAAAAATCCTTGTAAAAGGGTTCTCACACAGAGGGTTCTCTTTCTTTGATATTATGTCTAACTGCCATATCAACCTTGGCCGTAAAAACAAAATGTTGAGTGCTATGGAAAACCTTGAATGGATCGACAGTATTACGACTCCGTTGAAAAAATGGGAAGCGTTACCTGCGGAAGAGCAAATGAACAAATTCCCGACGGGTGTATTGCGTGAAGTTGAGCAAGCCGAGTATTGTGATATGTATGACATGGTCATCGAAGCGGCACAAGGCAAACGCGGAAAAATCACGCAAGACGACTTTGCGAAAAAAATCTAAGGAGAAACCATGAGACATACGATACGATTTACAGGCGTCGGTGGACAAGGGGTTCTTCTCGCCGGTGAGATTATGGCAGCAGCCAAGATCAAAATGGGTGGTCACGGGCTTAAAACAGCTACCTATACGTCACAAGTTCGCGGCGGTGCAACGGTTGTTGATATTACCCTTGATGACAATGAGATTTTTTACCCGTATGCGAATGAGGGTGAGATCGATTTTATGCTCTCGGTTGCTAACGTGAGTTATCAACAATTCAAAAACGGTGTAAAACCGGGCGGAATCATCGTTGTTGAGCCAAATTTGGTTCACCCAACCGAAGAAGATCGTCAAAAATGGATCATTGTAGAGATTCCGATCATCACCATTGCAAAAGAAGAAGTGGGTAATGTTATTACCCAATCGGTTGTTGCATTGGGTATTACCAATGAATTTACCGGTGTACTTGAGCCGGAAACATTGAAAGAAGTCATGCTTTCAAAAGTTCCTAAAAAAGTACACGAAGTTAACAATAAAGCTTGGGATTTGGGTATCAAATACGCCAAGGAAGCAAAAGCAAAAATTGGGATGTAAATCCCTCTTCCCGTTTCGACGGGAAAAACACTATATTTTACCTCTGCCCTATCTTTTTAGCGCAATAATTTTTCCTATTTCAACACTTTTGTGTTACTATAATTGTATTAGGCAAAGGTAAGATTTCATGTTTAAGTTTATCATTTTTCTTGCTGTCTCATTTTTCTTACTTCAGGCAGATACTCATCCAAAAAAGTCTATTTTTATCCTGCACTCGTATTCACAGGAGTATGGTTGGACTAAATTACAGCATGAGGGTTTCGTCGACAAGATAGAGAAGGACTCCTCCTCTGCGCTTGAAATTTCTGTCGAATATTTGGATACCAAACGGCTTGCTTTTTCGAAAGAGTATCAAACTTTCTTTGTGGCTTATTTGCAAAAAAAATATAAAAACTATCAACCCGATGCGATTTATGTCACCGATGATAATGCATTGAATTTTTTTGTACATCATAGCGGATCGTTATTTTCGGATGCTCCCCTCTTTTTTTCCGGTATCAATAATATTGCTTTATCACGTTCCCTTGATCCCCATAAATATGCAGGGGTCTATGAAACCAAAGATATTGTCCCCAATATTGAACTTATACGTCAATTCTCACCTCAAACCCGAGATATATGGATTGTGGGAGACGATTCAACAACCTACCGTTCGATTGAAGCGGATATCAGGTCTCAGATTTTTAAATACCCTAACCATACATTTCATTTTATTGCATCCCCACGAATCGATGCTATTAGGGCAAAACTTCCAAAGAGTACTAAATCCTTTGTTGTATTGACAACAATCGGCGGCCTAAGCGATGCAAGCGGGCGAAATTTAACACTGCAAGAGTCGATCGCACAACTGAAACAGAATAAGAATCTTATTTTATGCAGTATGGAAGATGCTTATGTATTCGGGGGTGTTATCGGAGGATATGTCACCAGCGGGAAACTTCAGGGAGAACGTGCGGCAGAACTGGCCATTCGTCATTTAAACGGTGAGCCTTTAAAAGATATTCATTCCGTTCTCAAAAGTCCGAATACTTATATGTTTGACCGCCACTCTTTGGTTGAATCGAGGTTAATACTTTCGGAGTATACGGCGCGTAATGCGATTATTTTATATGAGGATAAAACTTTTTTTGAAAAGTATCAAGGGGTAATTTTAAATTCTATGTTTATCTTTTTTATTTTCTTTTTTATCTTCTTGATCATAGTCTTTTTTCTGTTCATTCAAAAAAATGATCAGTTGAAAAAACTAAAAAAGGAGTTAGATGATACCTCCGCTGAATTATCGAGCGCCCCAAAAAGATTAGATTCGAGTGATGATGTCAATGAATAAAAAAATAATTCTGGGTACTCTT
The DNA here is from genome assembly GCF_030691015.1 of Sulfuricurvum sp. Classification (GTDB taxonomy): domain Bacteria; phylum Campylobacterota; class Campylobacteria; order Campylobacterales; family Sulfurimonadaceae; genus Sulfuricurvum. The sequence continues at coordinate 34,391 of NZ_JAUYFF010000008.1, read as the reverse complement.
TTTTTCATTCTTTTGATCTTTATCCTTCCCTTGGGACACTCTTTATTATTCGCCGCACACTCTACGGGTAAAATAGAGATTAATCAGAAGATAAATGCTCCTTATTTGCAGAGTTCACAGCAGGAGCTGATGTTGGTATTTTTCGGATACGTAGGATGCGTCAAAGTATGTACGCCGATTTTGCATCAATTGGATGACTTGTATGATTCGAACTCTTTTGAACCGTATAAATCGTCGATCGGATTTAATTTTATCAATCTGATGCCGGAACTGGAGCCTCTCCAACCGGATATTTTCGCTAAGTCATTTAATCCACAGTTCCGCGGAGTCTATCTGCCTCAAAAAGAGTTGATGAACATTGATCGAGAATTGGGCGTGTTTTTTTCTAAAAATCTGACTGCCCCGGGTGAGATAGATCATAGCGACAATTTGTATTTAGTAAAGCGTGAGAAAAATGGTACACTGGTATTAAAATCTATTTATACTATGCACCCTTTGAATCATGACATGCTGATCCATGATATTTCTGAGCTACTAAAGGAAAAATAGTGAGTCATACTACGTTGGAAAATTTGTTCCGATTCCCAAAAGTACCTGAATTTGCCCAGAAAAATTTTACCGAGCATTTTTTGCATGCCGATAAAGTGATGTTGGTTTTGATCGTGATGCAGTGGGTCATTGCCACCTTCATTACCTCGATTAGCTACGGTACCTATCTTTACGGATTTGTGGGGGGAGGGCTGATCACCCTTGTTTTACTCTTGGCATACCGCACCTTCAAGGGTACGCAAGTTATGCGTGCATTGGTAGGGGTAGGGATGATGCTTTTTTCCCTGATTTATATCCAACAACATCTCGGCCGTATCGAGATGCATTTCCATGTATTTATTGCGTTAGCAATCCTTTCACTTTATAAAGATATTGTCCCTATTTTTGTAGCCGCAATCACAACGATTCTTCACCATGGCGTTTTTAATTTTTTGCAGTTGTCTGAAGTATCCCTTTTCGGAATGCCGGTCATGGTATTCAATTACGGATGCGGAATGGATATCGTTATTTTGCACGGTATTTTCGTCGTTGCTGAAGCTTTGGTCATCGGGTACATCGTAAAACTGCAGATTGAATACGGTGTCGAATTGAATCGTTCTGAGAATCAGGTACTTGGGCTCAATGAAGAACTCAGTTTTACCTCGCTCCATGATTCACTGACCGGTTTACCGAACCGTCACAATCTCTATACGCAGCTTAGACTTATGGTGGCCAATGCTAACCGATATGATCGTAAATTTGCGGTGTTGTTTTTGGATTTGGATCATTTTAAAAATATCAACGATACCCTTGGACATAATGTCGGCGATGCACTTTTAAAAGCGGTAGCACGTAAATTAAAATCAATCATTCGTGAAAATGACATTGTCGCACGGATCGGCGGTGATGAATTTATTATTATCTTGAATGATTTTACCGATACGGGGGCGATAGAGCCGGTAATTTCAAAAATTCTCGATATGTTCCATAAAGAGTGGAACATACAAAATCATTTCCTCCGTCTCTCAACCAGTATCGGAGTCGCTATCTATCCGGATGATTCCAAAGAGATTAATGAACTGATGAAATATGCGGATATCGCTATGTACAAAGCCAAAACAGAAGGGAGAGATCAATTTAGCTTCTTTACGGCAACGTTGAATGCCAAGGTACACGAAGAGGTTGATATTGCCAATGATATGCATCGCGCTTTCAATGCAAATGAATTTGAATTGTATTATCAACCCAAAATCCATATAGAGAGCGGAAAGATCATCGGTGCAGAGGCGTTGATTCGATGGAACCATTATGAGAAAGGGCTTATTCCTCCGGATCATTTTATCCATATTGCTGAGAATACAGGATTCATTTTAAAACTGGGGAAATGGGTTATCGAGGAGACTGTACGGGCGATTAAGCGATTGAGTGAGAGTGGATATGAGGATATTCATATCTCCTGTAATGTATCGACACGACAGTTTCAGAACATTAATCTTTATGCGGATATCGAGAATGCTGTTCACGATAGCGGCATTGATGCCAAGCTCTTGGCGATCGAAATTACCGAAAGCGTTATGCTGGAATATCTTGAAGTGACGTTGGAAGTATTAAAAAAGATTAAAAATCTCGGCGTACATATCTGTATGGATGATTTCGGTACCGGATACTCCTCTTTGTCCTATTTGCGCCATTTTCCTATAGACTCGTTAAAGATCGATAAGAGTTTTGTGGATGATATTACTCACAACAGCACGAATGAGCATATTTTGCTCAATACTATTATCGCGATGGGGCAGACGCTAAACTTGAAGGTTGTTGCCGAAGGGGTTGAAGAGATGTATCAGATGGAGTATTTGCGAGATCGCGGATGTGAGTTTTATCAAGGGTACTATTTTTCCAAACCGATTCCGGAGAAATTCTTTTTTGATTTACTCCTAAAAAATTGTGCTTCAAGCGGTACTGATAGGGATTTAATCTAATATCCCTTATAATTCGACAGGTACAACAGGTGATAGCTTGGAACTAGTAATCCCAAGAGGCAAAGTCCGGGCTGCCGTAGGACACGGTTCCATCTAACTGATGGCCATGGTAACATGAGGGATAGTGCAACAGAGAATAGACCGCCTCGCAAGAGGTAAGGGTGAAACGGCGGGGTAAGAGCCCACCAGTCTCTTAGGCAACTAGGAGAGCTATGTAAACCCAACCGCGCAGCAAGAAACAGATGGTTAGCGTCCTACATCGCTATTGTTTCGCTAGAGGCCTAGAGTAATCTAGGCAGTAGATTAATTATCACTTCATCCAGAACCCGGCTTACGTTGTACCTACCTTCATTTTCTGCTACACTCTCATTACATAATTTTTACCAAAGTCTGTTAAATATGAAAGAACATAAACCTTTTAGCATGAGGATATTTGTCTATCCCGCTTTGTTCATATTAGCCGTTGCGGTCTACAAAAACCACACGGCAAACAGTAATGTCATCCCCGTAAATAAGAATGTATCGCAGGTTCAAACGATCACAGTGCCACCGCCTAATGCGATCAAAGTCGGGGAGTTTTATGCACCGTATTACATCGATGAAAACAGCAAGCTCAACACGATCATAGAAAATTTAAAAGAGCGATGCAGTCGTGATGAAGTGTGTGAGGTCACTCAGGCATTTAAGTATGTATCTCAAATACCCTACATACGATCAGAAACGCATAGAACACCTGTCGATGTAATCGTAAAAAACGGTGGTGATTGTGATGAGAAAGCTCAGTTGTTCGCCATGATTCTTATAGAAACGAACCATAACTGCGTAGTAGTGTATACAAAAGATCATGCATTTATAGCGGTAGAGATAGAGAATACATCCAAAATCAATCGAAACAATGCACGGTTAAAAATCGAAAACAAAGACTATTTTTATGCCGAAACAACGGATAAAAATGGATACGTAGGAAAATTTAATGGGGTATATCCTGATGAAATACAAGGGATATATCACATCAATGAAAAAAGAAATATTCCAAAGGAAGAAATAGAATTTCTTTCGCTCTGAGATTAGATTTCTGTCAATCCCCCTTTCTTCATTATCTCAGTAATGCAACGTAGATGCAACACTACGGTACTACAATTAGAGAATATCAATAGGCAAATTATTTTTAATTGAACTTAAATTTTTAGAGTCAATGAATATAACCTTTGCTTCTACTACAAATGTGATATACAATCATGTTATGCATTAGCACAAGCATTAGGAAACCAAAGGGGGAATATGTCTTTTATTGATAAAAGAAAAATTACGTTTGAAGAAAGAGTAGAAGTTTATAAAGCTCTAGGAAATAAAACAAGACTTGAAATTTTCGAACAAATATTATCGAACGGTGATAAAAGCGTTCATGAAAACGGGATGATGTGTATCACCGATATCGCTTCATTGTTTACCTATTCTATGCCAACTATTTCGGCACATGTTGACATACTCAGAAAAGCCGGTTTGATCAAGAGTTATAAAGAAGGAAAAAAGATTTATGTCGATGTCGATATCGAAAAATGCAAAAAGCAATATGACGCATTTAGTAGTTTGATTTTGTCTTATGAAGAAAAAAAATTGAAACAAGACGTAATGTAAGTGTGATTTTCAAAAAAACCTACTTAACCCCGCGCCTCTAAAAATACCAAAAAATACCAAAAAAGTTACTATTCTATTACATTAAGTCAATTAGCTAACTAATTAAGTGATAATTTTCATTCCTTTTGATATGCTACAAATCAAATTTACTCATAGGCCCTATATGCAAAATATCTTTATCGGAAGACAACCTATTATTGACTTGAACGGAGATATCCACGGTTATGAATTATTGTTCCGTCATAGTTTCGATAATTATGCCCCCACAATTTCCTGCAATACACAGGCTACTTGTCGTGTTTTAGTCAATTCGCTCAATAACTTCGGTTCACGAAAACTTCTTGGAAAACATTACGGCTTTATTAATATCGATCATACTTTTTTTGAAACTCCTCTTTTTAGTGCGATACCGGCTGATAAATTTGTATTGGAAATTTTAGAGAATACTCTTGTTAATGATGTATTTGTGTCTAAAGTAAAAATCCTCAAAGAGCAAGGGTACACATTCGCATTGGATGATATGGATCTTAGTGAAGAGATGATTGAACGTTTTGAACCTCTCTTTGAGTATTTGTCCTATGTAAAAATCGATTTATTCTCTGCTACCAAAGAAAAAATACATGAAAAAATAAATTTATTTGAAGCGTATGATGAGATTAAACTGCTTGCAGAAAAAGTAGAAACAATCGAGGAGTACGAGTATTACAAAAAACTTGGATTTACCTATTTTCAAGGCTACTTTTACGAAAAGCCTACAGTGTTTGCACAAAAAAGATTTGATCCGTCTCATAGAGTCCTCTTAGAGGTTATTGCGCTGATAGATGCCAATGCGGATATGAAAGAGTTGGAAGCAAAACTTTTAAATTGTCCCCATTTGATTATGAATCTTTTGAAATACATTAACTCGGTTGAAGTAGGGATTAAGGAGCCGATTTCCTCTCTTCGGCATGCGATGTCGTTGCTCGGACAACAATCGTTAAAACAGTGGATTTTGTTATTTCTCTATGCGGATGCTACAGGATCAATGTTTTCAGAACCCATACATTTATCGGCGCTGTTTCGTGCAAAAATGATGAGCTGCTTAGTATCGTGTACCGCTATATCAATGCATGAAGAGGCATTTTTAACGGGATTGCTTTCATTGTTTGACGTCATGTTCGGATTGCCTATGAAAGAGGTACTTTCCGGTGTTAATCTGGATGATTCTATTTTATCCGCATTAATCAATAAAGAAGGGACACTGGGAGAGATGCTTGATCTGGTCATATCGATTGAGGAAGAAAATTTTTCAAATGTTCAAGCTAAGATAACAAAATTGGGTATTGACGAAGATAAATTAAGTGCGATAGCGACGGAGAGCTATAACTGGTCAAATGATTTTTATGAAGAACATATTGCGACATAATTTTATCATCCGCATGTAAAGTAATAATACGTATGTATGCACCTGAGATATAATGCTGCACATATAAATTAAACGAGGACTTCATAATGGATGAAAAAATAGTAATAGAACTCCAACAGTATATCGCGCAGGTTGTCGGGGATCATACGGCAAAAATGGCGTTGGCACTAAACAACTATGTCCTCGACACCTCCGCATCAACAGCGATCTACGCTATCGAAAAGTCAACAGGTAACAAACTTTCCAACGATGAAAAAGATAAAATTCTCGCTTCTATTATGAGTGCGATGGATGGAAAGCTCGAATTGTATATCCAACAAGCATACGGCGCCGAGTGATTTCTTACTATTGAGGTAATTTCCTCCTATCGGTTTTTAGGAATGAATTTTGCTTATATTCAGCATATTTTTCGTTCAAGGAACTCTTATGGGAATTGCTTTCTACAGTGTTTATTCGGCAATATTTGAATATATTGAGATTTTTGGCGAAGTATGGGCTGATAGACTTTTTTAGAATATCAAGATAATACCGAGGCAGATCAGGATGGATTTTACGATTAAAGAGAGTACCTTGGGTGTGGATTCTCCGATCATTAAGCCTAATCACGAGTTTTTTAATCAAGTAGGGGAAGAGCGTTTTCGCCAGCTGGTGGACGATCACTATGAAAATATCGCTCACAGTGATATTGCTTTTATGTTTCCGGTTGAGTATGAAGATGAGTTTGAAAAGGTCAAGAAGCACGCAGCCGATTTTTTCATACAGATTTGCGGCGGTCCCGATTATTTTGCGCAAACCCGTGGTGATCCGAGGATGCTGTCGCGTCATCAACGTTTTCGGATTGATGAGAGAGGGCGTCAGATTTGGCTGAACTCTTTTGCCACCCTTTTACCTCATTTGCAAGAGGAGGGGATATCCCCTGAACATATCCAATCGTTTTGGAACTATCTGGAGCGTTTTTCGAGTCTCCTCGTGAATATCCCAACCCCTAAAGTGTAATTATTTTTTTCTCCATAAACTGTGCGGTCGCTTCCAAAACGACTCGAGCGGCTTTCCGATATGGATCTCTTCATAATACTCTTTTTCATGAGCACTCATCGCATCACGAATTGCATTGACAGTCCGTTTTTGCTCTTCAATCGGTGCGGCGAGAACGCAGTACTCTCCATCGGTGAGTTCGTCATTAAATCGCTTCTCATCAAATGTTTTTCCCAAATACTGAACTACGTAGCGAAGATCACGTTCGGCATTGCCCAGACAGCTCGTTGCACCGGGGGAGGGGGTCATATTGAAAATTATCCCCTCTCCCGTGTTGATAGAGGCTTCCCCCAGCATCAGTTTGCGTTGATTTTTGTCGATTACCTGCGGACGTACCCCTCCGAATCCGTGGGCATATTCAAATTCATCAAGACGGAGGGAAGGGACTATTTTGCGGGCATCGTGTAAAAAAAGACGTTTGTTAATGTAGGGAATTTCAAAGAGAAAATTTCGGAAGATGTAGTTGCGGATATCACTTTCTCTTAGGAGTTTCCATAAGGCACTTAGGACATTAAAATCGAGTCTGAGGGTTTTCCAAAAATCGAGATAGGTTCCTTTGGTGAATCGCTCGAGCTTAGGGAGGACGAGGGCGGTCGGACCGAAGCGGGTATTTCCCTCTGCTAGAATATCGGGGTCGCCGTGAAGTGCGGCAAAGGGGAGTTTAGGATTTTGGATCATATAGACTTTGCCGTTGAGAAGATGTTGTGAAGTGAGATAGAAACTTCCCGCAACCGGTAGGCAAGAATAATCAAGGCCATGACCGATGGAATGTGCCAGATAGAGGCTGTGCGCTCCCGCATCGACAACCACGAAATCGGCGGTATAGATTCTTTCTTTGGTTTGGACACTGTACCCGCGGGTAGGATTCTTCTCGATACGGATTACGGGTGTGTTTAAAAAGAGGTCGACGGTCGTGTCCGGTTCATTTTTGGCATTGGTGATAAACGATTGCGCCATTTTTCCATAATCCACCGTCGTCCACTGATCCTTGGCGCCGATTCCGACGATGGTTTCGGGTCGTTCTTCTCCATGTTCATCGAATACGACACGGGGCTCGATTTTTTTAAGTTCCTCTTTATCCCACACTTCAAGGTAGGGGAATAGCTCGGAAAACTCCTCATAGCGGTTCAAGAGAAATTCCACCTCTTCTTCACCGATTCCGAGTGCCATTTTTTGGTGAGAAAAAAGGATACTGTTTTGGTAGCCGTACTGAAGGCAATATTTTTCGACCATTTTGGCGGTTCGCTTTGTGATGGCCGCTTTTGCAAGGGTATAGTTGGTTTCGATATCCCCCACATGGATGGTTTGGGAATTGGCGGTTCCTTTGGAGTTTAGTGTGGCGATGGATCCGTATTTTTCAACCAGAGCAATATTTGCAATATCGGTATAACGTGCCAACTCATAGACGAGAGCGCATCCCGATATGCCTCCTCCGACGATCAATACATCATAATGGTGTTTAGTCATGAAACTCTTTCATTCTCAGGGGATTTTTTTAACAACCTAATTTTAAAACATGCACCGTCATTACTGTTGTACGCTTCAATGACGCCGTGGAGATGGTCTTCGATAATCATTTTGCTCATATACAATCCCAATCCCGTACCTGTCTTCTCATCTTTTGTCGTGAAATACGGATCGAACAGTTTCGGAAGAATGGATTCACTGATTCCCCCTCCGTTGTCACAAATGGAGGTATTGATATACATCTCATCCTCATCGACACAGATATCAATAAGGGGATCTTTCGTCTGTTTAGAGAGTAATACATCTTTGGCATTGTTGATAATATTGACAAATACCTGCATCAGTTCCCGCGAGTATGCGTCCACCTTTGTATCGGTTAGATAGGAGGTTTTGATCTGGATTCCATTGTTTGTGAGGCTATCTTTGACAATGGTGAAAGTCTCCTCTAGGATCTCTCTGAGATTGACGGTTGAGACCGATTTATCGGGTTTGAAAAAATTTCTGAAATCATCGATAGTTTTGGAAAGGTGCTGCGTTTGATCCAATATATCTTCCGCATATGCGGTAGCGGATGTGTTATCAAATGACTCTAGCGCAATATCCAGTAATATGTTATTGGCGTTCATCGCGATACCGGAGATAGGCTGTCGCCATTGGTGCGCTATCATGCCTATCATCTCACCCATAGCCGCGTGGCGTGATTGTGCCATCATCAGCTGGTCTTTTCTCTTTAATTCGGTAATATCCATAGCCGTGGTGACGACCGTTCGTTTCCCATCAATAATTCCCAGCGGGGCTGAACTAAACTGCCAAATAAGGGTATTCCCCTCTTTGGTTGTCACCGATGCTTCTCCCATATCAATTTTGTGTTCCAAAGAGTACAGCTTGTCCATATACTCGCGCATAAGAGGTTTGTCTGTATCACATGCTTTGTTAGCCCATTTCTCTACGGTATCGATCTCCTCGAAGGTATAACCGCTGAGAGATTGCCATACACGGTTAACCATAATCACTTCGCCAGCTTCATTATGAAGCATGATAGGATTAGGTGCCTCTTGCAAGATTGTCTCCAGCTCTTTTTTCTTTTGCGTTAATGCCTCTTCTGCAATTCTTTGTTCCGTAACATCAGCAGAATTTCCGACTAATCCTAAAAGGGCACCTGCGGAATTGACGAGAGGTGATTTAACGGTAAACAGATAAACTTGCTTACCATCAGGATAGGTCACCCATTCGAAATTGGATTTGCTTGTATTCTCTTCAAACATTTTTACATCATGGATGCGAAAGAAATCGGCAACCTCTTTGTCAAATATCTCGTAGTCACTTTTTCCGATGATTTCATGGTTGGCTTTTCCGACAAACTTTTCGAATGCCTGATTACACACGGTATAGGTAAAGTTTATGTCTTTAACAAAAATAATATTATCGACACTGTCAATAATGTTTTCATAGAGCTCTTTAAAGTAACTAAGCGATTTTTCTTGCTCCATAAGGTGTTCTTGTGTTTCAAAATTATGAAGGGCATACGAGATATCACCGGCAACTTCCTCTAAGAGTGAAATTTCCTCTTTATCATGAATGTAGGCTTCATTAACGGAGAGAGAGATGTTTCCGTATACTTTGTCGTTATATTTTAGCTGAATACTTAATGCCCCTTTAGTCTGGTATCTATCGCTTAGTGGGCATTCCGGACAGCTTTGCTTTGTGTTTCTGATCAATAAATACCCTTCTTTTTGGTCAGCTACATTTTGAATACAAGGGGGTATCCATCCGCTCTCAATTTTCGTTTTAAATCCGGTGAAATTTCCCGACGCATCCGCACTGGCAATCGTGTCGATGCCTTTGTTCTCATCGTAGAGGACAATCAACGCATTGCCGTAGACGTGGTTAGAGACTAAAATATTACAGCTCTCCTGAATCAGTGTCTTTCTGCTTTTAACACGTACAATGAGTTGGTTGATGGCTCTGATAACAGAGAGAACACCCGTTAAATGGTCATTTTTAGCCGTATAGTTTGAAATCCTCCGGACGGTAAAATAGGCTAAAAAAGCATACAAAGTTAAAAATAAACTTCCTAGAACGATGACAGTAATCGATAACTTTTGATACATAGCATCTGAATTGTTTTTGAACTCAATGGCTCTTTTGTAGGCATGAAGATAAAGGTTTTGACTCGATTGTTCAAGTTTTAACACATGGTCGGCACCTTTATTCTTAGTAATGGCAATAGCTTTTGTTTGCTCACCGTTTTGTGCCAATCGAATCACTTCACTGCGAATCGGTTTCCACTCTCGAAACAACCTTTCCATCTGGTTGACAAGTTCTTTTCCTTCATCACTTTGGGTGTGGAGTCGGATACTGGCGAGATTACTGTAGACATGTTGTTCATGTTTGTCGACTTGATTGATATATCTTTGCAGCTCTGCATCGGATTGAGCTAAAATAATATCTTTCATATCCCGGTGCATTTTAAAGACTTCGGATTTGACTGCCAGTGCCGACATAGATACTTGAAAGGGACGATCATACATTGCATTGGTAATGCCATTCATAATGCGTAATTGATACAGCCCAAACAATTGAGAAAATGCTGTCAAAATAGCCAGTATGATAAAGATAATAATGATAAATCGGGTCTCAGTTCTGTTCTGTTTTGGATATTTCATTAGGATTCCTATCGGGTGAGCTTTCAATTTAATGAAAACATTAAACGCATTAGTATAGCAGGGGTTACAAAAAATGTTTTCAATCCTCATTTTTAAGCTATAGTTATAGAACGTTTTTGCTGCTATAGGAGATTTCCCTTGGATACTGTTACACTTACCGATAATCGCACCGGAAAAAGCTATGAATTCTCTATCCTTCACCCTACAGTGGGTCCTGATGTCATTGATGTACGCTCCCTCTACAAAGAGACGGGGATGTTTACGTATGATCCCGGGTTTACCTCTACGGCCAGTTGCAGCTCTTCCATCACCTATATTGACGGTGAAAAGGGGGAACTACTTTACCGTGGATACAATATTAGTGATTTGGCGACAAAAAAGAGCTATCTGGACGTTGCCTATCTCCTTTTGGTAGGGAAACTGCCGAATGAAAAAGAGCGGGCGGAGTTCGATATTGAGCTTCGAAAACGCTCCTTTGTCCATGAAGGATTAAAACGCCTTTTTGACGCCTTCCCCGACAAAGCTCATCCGATGGCAATGATGTCATCGGCGGTTTCGGCTCTTTCAACCTTTTATTTTGAACATCTCAATGTTACAACGGCGGATGAAGCGCAGATCATGGCACGCCGTATTATCGCCAAGATTCCTACTCTGGCGGCGTTTACCCATCGCCGAATGTTCGGCATACCCTATATATATCCCGATATTGAACGCCCCTTTACGGAGAATTTTCTCTATATGATGCGTGCCTATCCGGGTGAGAATCTCGAAATTCGTGATGTTGAGGTAAAAGCTCTTGATACGATCTTTACCCTCCATGCCGATCATGAACAAAATGCCTCAACCTCTACCGTACGGGCTGTCGCTTCAACGGGAGCGCACCCGTATGCATCGTTATCCGCCGGAATCAATGCACTCTGGGGAAGGGCGCATGGCGGAGCAAATGAGTCAGTGATCGCTCAACTCGAATACATAGGAAGTGTGGATAACGTGGATGAGTTTATCGCACGTGCGAAAGACCCGAACGATGAGTTCAAACTGATGGGATTCGGTCATCGGGTCTATAAAAACTTTGACCCCCGAGCCAAGATTCTCAAAAATCTCCTTGATCAGCTGAAAGATGAACTCGGGGTTAATAACGATTTATTGAAGATAGCGGAGAAGATTGAACAAATCGCATTAGCGGATGAGTATTTTATTCAGCGTAAACTCTATCCCAATATCGATTTTTATTCCGGTCTTATTTTGACGGCACTTAAAATTCCGAAATCGATGTTTACGATTATCTTTGTCATCGGTCGCTCTGTCGGATGGGTCACCCAATGGATCGAATTGAATAACGATCACGAAATGAAAATTGCGCGCCCACGGCAGCGCTACATCGGAGAAGTGAAAAAAGGTCTCTAAATAATTTGCTATAATAAGAAACTTTATATTTGACTGGAGCTTTAATGGAGTGTGAATTCCCCACTGTCAATGCTACGAATGATGAAATTAAAACGATTTTGGATGAGGTAAAAACGATTGCGGTTTTGGGTCTCTCCCCCGATGCGACAAAAGACAGCTACCGTGTAGCGGAATATCTCAAAAGCGTCGGATACACGATTATTCCCGTATATCCGAAAGAAGAGAGTATTTTAGGGGAAAAAGTGTACCGCAGTCTTGCCGAAATCCCCGGGAAGGTCGATATGGTTAATATCTTCCGTAAGCCTGATGCACTGAATGCGATTGCCGATGCGTGTATCGAGCGGGGCGATATTAAAGTCTTTTGGGCACAAAAAGGGATTGTCAATAATGAAGCGGCTGAACGTGTCCGCAATGCGGGGATGAAAGTAGTTCAGAACCATTGTTCGATGGTAGAACATCGAATCAGTCGCAGTTAAAGGGAAAGTTTGATCGATTTAAAAACGATATACGAAGCACGTGAACGTATTAAAGATGTTATTGTAAAAACAACCTTTTCGCATGCTCCTAGACTTAGTGAGGAATCAGGATGTCAGGTCTATCTCAAAAAAGAGAATCTGCAAGTCACGGGGGCGTTTAAAATTCGTGGGGCATACAATAAAATTGCCTCTCTGAGCCAAGAAGAGCGTGATCGTGGAGTTATTGCGGCCAGTGCGGGTAACCATGCGCAAGGGGTTGCGATGGCGGCTCAAATGTTTGGAGCGCGAGCGCTCATCGTTATGCCCGAATCGACACCGTTGACCAAAATTAACGGCGTCAGCTATTACGGTGCCGAAGTTATTTTGGCGGGCAGCAATTACGATGAAGCGTATGCGTATGCAGCCCGTTACGGTGAAGAACATGCAATGGTGTTTGTCCATCCGTTTGCCGATGAAGCGGTGATGGCGGGGCAGGGGACGATAGCGATTGAAATGCTTGAATGTATGGACGATCTCGACGCTATCGTGATCCCTGTGGGCGGTGGCGGACTCATTTCGGGGATGGCATCGGCGATCAAAGCGCTCTCCCCTCATATCCGTGTGATCGGTGTCGGTGCGGCAGGTGCTCCTGCCATGCGTGAATCGTATGAGGCCAAAAGGGTGATTGACAGTTTGGCGGTACGTACTATTGCCGATGGCATCGCGGTGCGAGATGCTTCGCCGGTTACCCTCTCTCATATACTTGAATCGGTTGATGAGTTTGTCAGCGTTGATGATGAAGAGATCGCCAATGCTATTTTATTTTTGCTGGAGCGGCAAAAACTGGTGGTAGAAGGGGCCGGAGCTGCCGGAGTAGCGGCACTGTTACATCACAAGTTAGAGCATTTGCGGGATAAAAAAGTGGGAGTTGTCCTCAGCGGCGGGAATATGGATGTGACATTGCTCTCCATTATTATCGAAAAAGGGCTTATTAAATCGGGTCGTAAGATGAAACTTACCGTCACATTGGTGGACAAACCGGGCGCCCTGATGCAGCTCACCCGTATGCTGCAGGATCTTAATGCCAATATCGTCCATATCGCTTATGATCGTACCTCTACGACGCTCGCGTATGGGGATGCAAACGTCATGATCCATTTGGAAACAAAAGGGCAAGCGCATCAGTCTCAAATTCGTGACTTACTGAAAGAACACCGCTATCTCAGTAGTGAAGAACATTGAGGAAATAGTGTATGGAAGTTTTAAAATTATTAAATTTTAAACAACCCATACTTCTTCTAAAAACACTCTCCAACGGAAACTTGGGAATCATTGACGCTCAAAACACCCTTCGAATACTCGATGGATCGACCTACGACATCCTAGACGGGTTTAAAACCAATATGCAATATGAACGCTATCTTGGCGGCTATGTCGATATGACGCTGGATGGCGAATACACTGTTTCAGCTCTTCTGGGGACACATAACGCCGGAATTTTCAGTTTATCAAAAAGAGAACTCCTCTATAAAGTCGGTCATCATCAAGGCGACGTTGAGAGTGTCGGTATTGATCCGAACGGACGCTATTTCGTTACATGCGGACAAGACGGTAAAGCATTCGCATGGGTTCTTAAAACCTCGCGCTTGGCATTTACCTTGCCGCCTCACGCAGATTATGTCAGTACGGTTGCCTTTAGTAATAACGGACAATGGATCGCTACGGGAAGCTACGACAAAACTATTATATTATTTAATATTTCAACGATGAATGAGCCTATTAAGCTGCATGGGCATACCGGTGTCATTGTAAAGATGCTCTTTTTGCCGGAAGCTAAACTTCTATCCGCCGATCGAGGCGGCGGTTTGATCGTATGGGACATCGGGAAAGGAAAAGTACTCAAACGGCTTTCAAAAATGAACGATGATATTACCTCTATGTGTATCAGCACGACAAATCGGTTTGTTTTTGTCGGAACAAAACTCGGTTATGTCGGCCTCTACGATATGCAGACAATGGAATTGGTGACTCAGCACTATATTAAAGTGCATGAGACGATAACCTCTTTGGCATTAGTGAATAATCCTAACCGTTTGGCTATCAGTACCCTGAACGGGAATCTTCATTTTTACTCCCTTTTAGGGGATGAGAAAAAATACAAAGAGATGCTGCGTGATGGAGAGTATAAAACATTTTATGATGCTCTTGAAGAGAATCCGATGCTCTATTATTCTAAACTCTATGAAGTGGCAGAAAAAATATGGCTGGACATAGTCGAAAAAGGGCGCTCTTATCTGGAAAAAAATGAGCGTCAAAAAGCAAAAGAATTGTTTGCCCCTTTTGCTGTTATTACGAAAAAACAGTCATTTATCACTCAGATGCTCAGCTCATATGAGAAATATGAACAATATAGAGTATCTGCCCAAGAGGGGCACCTCGCATTAGCATACTCTTTAGCCAAACAATATCCCTCCTTTCAAGACTCAGACATCTATCGAAAGATGGAAGCGAAATGGAAAAAGAATTTTTTCAAAGCCCAAGAGCTGATTTTAACCCCTAACGGAGAAGAGCAAGCTCGTGAATTATTGGGACAATATCGGGGGATATCGGAAAAGACCGTACTTATTCAGCAACTTTTTGAACAGCGTAAAATGTATGTATATTTCAAAAAAATGATTGCACAACACGATTATGTTAAATTTTTCGGACTTATAAAAATGTATCCGTTTTTGAAAGAGTTTGAAGAATACACCGATGTGATGGAGTATGCTGACAAACTCTATATTCAAACCCAAAAAGCATACGCAGACGGAGATTTTGCGACGGCGAGAAAAGGGTGTGAAATTTTGGTCTCTTTTCCCGATTATGCCCAAGAAGCTCATGAAGTAGGCGATACCATACGGATTAAACACCTCTTTTATGAAGCGATTTCATCCAATAACCTCTCAAATGCATTCTCCTACCTTAGTCTGTATCCTCTACTGTATGAGACACGTGAAGGACAGGAATTGGAACGCAAATGGAACAGTGCTGTGGATAAAGCACAGAAGTATGCGGCGGCGGGTAATGCGGCTGAAACCAGAGCCGTTTTTGAACCTTATTTCGGAATCCGTGATAAATTCAGAGCAATGGCAGGCGTTGTGTCACAAGCGTATTGTGTACAGCTCGAAGAAAAAATACGTCGTGATGCCCCCCTAGATATCATCGAACGGGGTATTCGCCAATATGTGACTCTTTTGGGGATTGATGAAGCTATTATGAGCATAGTAGATTTGCTAAAGCGCGTGACCCAATCTAAGATTGACCTTCAAGTGCTCAAAAAAGGTTCCCTAGAGACGTGGAGCCCTACGAGTCGTATTGATGATATCACGGCACGGGTATAAGATGAAACTCACGGTAGTACTGATAAAATAGTATATGGAAATAATTAAATCACTAAATTTTAAACTGCCGATACTTTTTGTTAAGACCCTTACCGATCGAAAATTGGGTGTAGTAGATTCACAAAATACCCTTCGTATTATTGATAGAGATACGTTTGCGGTGGTGGACGGGTTTAAAACAAACATTAAACATGAACGAAATTTGAGCAGCTATGTCGATTTGACGCCGGATGGCAAATATTTAGTTTCTGCTGTTGCAGATACGAATCAAGCCGCCATTTTTAGTTTATCAAAGAGAAAATTGATTTATAAAGCAGGTCGGCACGAAGGGGAAGTTGAGAGTGTCGCTATGGATCCAAACGGCCGCTATTTCATCACGTGCGGTCAAGATGGGAAGTCCTTTGCGTGGGTTCTTAAAACCTCCCGTTTAGCTTTTTCACTCCCCCCTCATGCTGATTTCATCAGCACGGTTTCCTTTGATGATGAGGGGCAGTGGATTGCAACCGGAAGTTACGACAAATCGATTAATCTACTCAACACCGCTACTATGAAAGAGCCGATAAAGCTGCGCGGACATTCGGATATGATCAAAGAGATTTTATTTTTGCCGGAAGCGAAACTTCTCTCGGTTGAGCGTTCAGGCGGTCTGATTGTATGGGATATGAGCAATGCTAAAGTACTAAAACGTCTTCCAAAAATGACGGATGAAGTTACGGCAATGTGTATCAGTCCGAGTAAGCAGTTTCTTTTCGTCGGAACCAAACTAGGGTACGTAGGGTTATACAATCTACATACTATGGAGCAAATTACCCCACGTTATATCAAAGAAAGTGAAGAGATAACATCCCTTGCGCTGTTCGATGATCCCATGTGTTTAGTTATCGGAACCGTAGCGGGAAATGTCCGTGTTTATTCACTTTTGAGCGATGAAATGAACTGCATGGAGATGATTCTCGACCGCCGATTTAAAGCGTTTTATACAGCGATTGAAGCTAATCCGATATTGGTTTACTCTAAAACTTATGAGGCGGCAGAGAAAATATGGTCACAGACCGTCGCCCAAGGGCGAGAGCTTCTTGAAAAAAATGAACGCGCATCGGCGAAAGAACTTTTTGCCCCTTTTACGGGTGTACCTAAAAAAAATACGGTTATCAATCAAATGCTCAGTTCGTATGAAAAATACGAGCAGTTTCAAGGGTATATAAAAGTGGGGAGACTCCCTTTAGCCTATTCATTAGCCAAACAATATCCCGCTTTTCAAGAATCGGAACTTTACTTTAAAATGGAGTTAGCGTGGAAAAAGCTTTTTGCTAAGGCGCAAGAGTTGATTTTATTGCCTAATGGAGAAGAACAGGCCAAAGCACTATTGGCACCGTACCGTGGAATATCGGATAAAACGGTGATGATTCAACAACTGTTCGAACAACGTCAAATGTATGAATATTTGAAAAAAACGATCGCACAGCATGATTATGTGAAGTTCTTCGGACTGGTTAATAAATACCCGTTTTTAAAAGAGTTTTCCGAGTACGCTTCAACTATGGAATATGGCGATATACTTTATATTCAATCCCAAAAAGCGTACGCAAAAAGTGATTATGCAACGGCACGAAAAGCGTGTAAGATTTTAATATCCTTTCCCGATTATGCGCATGAGGCTCAGGAGATGATCGAAACAATACGGATAAAACATCTTTTTTATCAGGCCATAGCTTCGAATGATCTCTCTAACGCTTTTTCCTATCTCAGCACCTATCCGCTTCTGTATGAAACACCTGAAGCACAGGTATTAGAGCGTCAATGGAACAGTATTGTTGATAAAGCACAACGGTTTGCATCAACAGGGAGTGCGCAAGAGATATTCGATGTTTTTGAACCCTATAGGGAGATACGTGATAAATACAGAGCAATAGCCGCTGTAATCGGACAAGCCTATTGTGTACAACTGGAGCAAAAAATACAATTTAAAGCGCCTCAAGAGAGTATCGAATACGGAGTCCGACAGTATGTTGAACTATTTGGAATAGATGAGGGGATGCGAAGTGTATGCGATTATTTTACACTATTGTATGAATCTACCATAGATCTTGAAACCCTCAAACAAGGCTCGCTAGAGTTATGGACACCATCCATGCGATTCTATGATATTACGCAGGGCGGGTAAATGGTCGCGATAGATTTAGGCTCCAATACGATTCGTTTTATCGAGTTTGACGGGTTGGTATGGGGAAAAAGTTTCGAGAAAATCGTACGAACGGCTGAAGGGCTTCATGAAACCCATTTAATTGGTAACAAAGCGCTGGATCGGATAATCGAAGCAATCGATGACGCCAAAAACATATTCGATTTTACCCAGCCGATTCGAGCTTATACGACCGCCGCAATGCGCCTTGCTTACAATTCGGACGAAGCAATCGGGCTGATTGCACGATCAACGGGGATAGTATTTGAGATCATAGATGCGGAAAAAGAGGGACTGTTGACCCTTGAAGCCGTCCGTAATCGTCTAAATGTATTGGGCAGTGTACCCTCATCGTTTGTATTAGCGGATATCGGGGGAGGTTCTACGGAGCTGAGCCGATACACTAATGCGGAGATAGAAACGGTGAGTCTCGATTTCGGAATCGTTACTCTCAGCGAAGCCGCAGAAAACACACTGGATGAGAAGATACAATCCTTTAAACACGCAGTCCGAGGGAGTATCAAGAATCAAACCGAACCGCTTGTACAGACAGCCGGAACGCCGACTACCATTGCGGCGTATGTGAACGGTATGGATTACACAACGTATAATCCGCAAAAAATTAACGGGTATCGGTTACGCTTAAGCGATTGCTATCGTGTGTATGATGAGTTATTGAGGATGGATGAAGCGGCTCGCACACGCTATGTCGGGATTGGGAGAGAGAATCTAATTATCGCGGGTGTTTTGATGGTCACTGCGATTTATGAGGCGATGGAGTGTGAGGAAGCGATCATCATCGATGACGGATTGCGAGAAGGTATCGCATTGGAATATTACAAATTGCACTAAAATTTTGTCCCTGAGTGGAAGTTAGCTATAATAGAAAACAAACAAAAGGGGCGGAATGTTGAAATTAACTAATATTAAACGCGTCGGAATGCTTCTGCGCCCCTCAACTCCTGAACTTAAAGAGATGTTTTTTGAAGCGAAGCGGATATTTGAATCACGCGGCATTGAAGTAATTATCGACAATATCAGCGGCGGAATGATCGATGTCATGGGTCAGCCATTCGATATGATGTGTCAAAATTGCGATTTTCTCGTAACGATCGGAGGGGATGGAACCCTCATCTCTGCCGTTCGCCGATCGTATCGTTATCAACTCCCCGTTTTAGGGATTCATGCCGGAAAATTAGGGTTTTTAGCCGATCTAGATTTCGCGGAACTCGAATCGTTTGTAGACAAAATGATCGAGGGAGAGTACCGTATCGATCAGCGCGCGGTATTGCAAGCGACGATAGTGACCCCAAACGGTGAGAGTCAGATTTTTGCGTTTAACGATATCGTATTGACCCGCCCCTCGATTGCAAAGATGATCCGTCTTGAGACCTATGTCGACGGACGAAGTTTTAACACCTATTACGGTGACGGTGTCGTCGTATCGACTCCGACGGGATCGACTGCCTATAATCTATCTGCAGGAGGACCTGTGCTGTTTCCTCTAACACAGGTATTTGCCCTTACCCCGATTTGTCCCCATTCGTTAACGCAGCGTCCTGTCGTTTTGCCGGGTCATTTTGAGATTGAGATGAAGACTCCCGATGCGAGTGCTTTGGTCATTGTGGACGGTCAGGATTTAGTCGAGATCAGTGATTGTGATACGGTTCATATAAAACTCGCAAGCGGTGCCGCACATTTGATCCACCGAAAAGAGTTTAACTATTTTGAAGTACTTAAAGAGAAATTAGGGTGGGGGAATTAATCGGTGATAGAGAGATTCTATTTAAAAGAGTTTTTGACCTTTAAAGAGGCAGATTTGGAGTTCCATCCGGGATTGGTGGTATTTACCGGCCCCAGCGGGAGCGGTAAATCGATTTTAATGCGTTCGATTTTAGCCTCGGTGGGTCTTGAAAATGTCGATGCGCAGGTGTGTGAATCGTCCGTTTCGTGGAGTATCGATGAGGATCGGTACGGACTACAAAATGAGTCTCTTAACATTTTTAGGCATGTTAAAAAAGAGAAAACCCGCTATTTTATCAACAACCAAAGCACCTCTAAATCATCGATGGAATCGATTAGCTCGGGGTATCTCCGTCATTTGAGCCTCAAAGATTACAGTGACTTTGAACCTTCCAGTCTTTTAAAAATGATTGATGAGCGTATCGGCGCTCATGTGCCTGAATATACCGCTGTTTTAGAAAATCATACTAAGAAATTCAGTAAATTCAAGCTTCTTTCCGATGAACTTCGAAGTATCGAAGATAAGGAGAAACACCTCTCAGAACTCAAAGAGTTTGCCCTTTATGAGATAACGAAGATTGATGCGATAAAACCCCGTATCGGTGAAGATGAGGAACTGAATATCATCAAAAAACAGCTCTCAAAAAAAGAGAAAATCCAGAACGCAATCACTGCGGCAGAAGCAATTTTTACCCACGAATCTGCTGTAAGTTCGGCACTCGGTCTTTTAGAAGCGGAGAGCGCTTTTTTTGATGATGCGATGAACGAGTTGCGTAGTATGTTTGAGAATGCATCGGAGCGGCTAGAAGAATTGGAAGAGATATCGGTTGAGTCGGTATTGGATCGTATCGAGCAGCTAGCCGAGCTCAAACGCCGCTACGGAAGTGTCGAAGAGGCATTGGCGTATCGTGATCAAAAAGAGCGTGAGCTTGAATCGTATGAGATAATCGAACATTCAAAAAGCGATTTGGTAAAACAGATCGCATCCTTGCAAGCTGAGTTAGATCATTCTGCACAAGAACTCTCAGTGCAGCGTCATTCTATCTTGAAAAGTACCCTTAAATCCCTTAACGACTATTTGGGGATGCTTTATCTTCGTGATGCGACACTGGAACTGGAAGCGTGTACTTTGAATGCAACAGGATGTGATAAAGCGGTACTGGGGCTGAACGGGACGAAACTCGATAAACTCAGCTCAGGGGAGTTTAATCGGCTTCGTCTTGCTTTGTTGGCTTTGGGGGTTGAGAGTATGCAAAGCAGCGGCGGAGTATTGATGCTCGATGAGATCGATGCGAATTTGAGCGGTGAAGAGTCGATGAGCGTGGCAAAAGTGCTTCGTCATCTCTCGTCTCGGTATCAGATTTTCGTTATCTCCCATCAGCCGCAGCTTACCTCCATGGGGGAACAACATTTCTTGATTTATAAAGACGATGAGAGCCGTGTACGTGAATTGAACGATACGGAGAGGGTCGAAGAGATTGCCCGAATTATCAGCGGTGACGCAATCAGTGATGAAGCACGCGGTTTCGCCAGAGACCTTTTTGAACGCTCAAGGGGTGTGGGATGATTATCGATACCCACATCCATTTGGATGATGAACGTTACCGTGACGATTTTGATGAAATGCTTCAACGTGCGCACGAGGCCGGGGTTGAGGCTTTTATTATTCCGGGGGCGCACCCCTCGACCTTGAAACGTGCGGTTGAGCTGTCCGAGCAGTATGATAATATCTATTTTGCGGTGGGAGTTCATCCCTATGATATGGAAACGATCGATACGGTTGATTTTGACTATTACGCAGCCCATCCCAAATGCGTAGCAATCGGCGAATGCGGACTTGATTATTTTCGGCTGGAGGGGAGTGATGAAGAAAAAGCACAAGAGAAACGACGTCAAGACGAAGTATTTCGAACCCATATCCGCTTTGCCAAAAAAGTAAAAAAACCTCTTATCGTCCATATCCGTGATGCAAGCCACGATGCGAAAATGATCCTTTTGGAAGAGGATTCCGGGGAAGTGGGGGGAGTACTCCACTGCTATAATGCCGATGATGAGCTTCTCAGCCTCGCAAATGAGAATTTTTATTTTGGAATCGGCGGTGTCGTAACGTTTCAAAATGCAAAGAAATTGGTGAATATTCTTCCCCGTATCCCCCGTGATAAGCTCCTGATTGAAACCGACGGTCCTTATCTCACCCCTCATCCCCATCGCGGTAGCCGAAATGAGAGTGCTTATACCCGTTTTATCGTTGAAAAAATGGGTGAGTTGTTGGGAGAGAAGGCAGAGTCCCTCGAATCATTAACGACCCAAAACGCAAAAAGTCTATTTGGTTTAGGATAGTACTATGGAGGGGATATGAAGTCTTTTTTCGCATTGCTGCTTATCCCCTTAGGGCTTTTAGCCTCCGGTTTTGATTCACATGATCAAAAAAAGATAGAAGTACTCAGACATTTTGATATCCCCGCCTCCTATTTAAAAGATCCCTATTTACATGATATGTATGCACAAAAAAAACGTGAATGTGTTTTGCAGGGATTTGCAGACTCTACTGAAAATGCCGATGTTTTTATTCCGATGCTGACTTCTCTGATTGCACAATCGGATTTGCCGAGTGAATTTTTATTTGTTACGTTGGTAGAGTCTCAGCTACACGGGAGTGCGACATCACGGCGCGGCGCGGCAGGATTGTGGCAATTTATGGAGAGTACGGGAAAACTGCATGGATTGCGTGTCAATCAGTTTGTGGATGAGCGAAGAGATCACATTAAATCAACCCGTGCGGCTATCACCTATTTAAGCGGTTTGAAAAAACAGTTTGGAAAATGGTATTTGGCTCTTATTGCTTATAATTGCGGTGATGGGAGACTCAGTCGTGCGATTGCAAAGGCAGGGACAAGCGATATCCACGTTTTGACCGATCCGAAACGGGGTCTTCTTCCCCCTGAGAGCCGCAAATATATTCGTAAAGTTATCGCTTTGTCCTTGTTGGCGACAGATGAGATTTTTTTGTCTAAAATTCAATTCGATACCTCTCTTGAGACGCCACAGGAAAACCCTATCGCTACTGTCTATTTACCGGAGGGGGAAAATATCGATCGTATTGCAGCGGTGCTCGAAATGCCCAAAAGCAATCTGGTCAAACTGAACACACATCTTAAAAAAGGGGTTACCCCTCCTAATGAACAATCGTATCCCGTCTATATCCCTAAAGAAAAGGTAGATGATTTTCGTCAAAAATTTCGCCCCAAAGGGGTACGCGGCTATTTTGTTATGCATCGTGTAAAATCAGGGGAGTCGCTCGAGCAGCTTTCCAAACGCTACAATGTCCCTAAAAACTCCATAATGATGGAAAACATGATCGGTGATAATGATGAACGAAATATCAATCGGCAGGTTAAAATTCCTATAAACAAACCGTTTTTGAAAAAACCGCGACTCCACAGTGCAAAATCGGGTGAAACCCTCGCTTCAGTCGCAACATTGTATAATGTAACTCTTGAACAACTCAGATTAAAAAATCCATTTATATCCAATGCGTTGCATGAAGGGGAGGAAGTAAAAATTGGTGATTAAAACCCTTTTGGCATTGCTAATTATTTTATTCGGAGGATGTACCACCAATAGCGGTTCTTACTCCTATCAGCCAAAACCCTCCCAAAAGTATCCCTCTGAGCAGTTGGCGATGGCTCCCTCAAATGTCTACAAAAAAAACGGTGAGCTTCACGCGACTATGCGTCCCTATACGGTCTTTGGAAAAGAGTATTATCCGACCGTTGTACGGGTAGGGGACAGTTTCAGCGGTCGAGCAAGCTGGTATGGTCCCGATTTTCACGGTAAATCGACTTCTAACGGGGAAGCGTACGATATGTATGCGATGACGGCTGCCCATAAAACATTACCGATGAATACCGTCGTTCGGGTGACGAATAGCGAAAACGGTGCGCAGACGGTGGTTCGGATTAATGACCGAGGTCCGTTTGTGGAGAGCCGTATCATCGATCTCTCTTATGCGGCTGCAGAGAAAATCGGGGTCAATAAAAAAGGGACAGCGCCCGTAACGTTAGAGGTTCTGGGTTTTGAACCGACATCTGCGCGCACCATTGATATGGGTCGTTTGGCAAAAGGGCCGCAACAATCAGTTTTAAATGCTTTTTTTGTTCAAATCGGCTCATATGAGCGGTTTGAAGGGGCTATGAGCACAAAGCAAAAGTATGCTTCTTATAACGGTTATTCTGCAATCATTAAAGATACAGAGTATAATAACAAACGTTTATTTCGTGTATGGCTCGGCGGATTTAAAAGTGAAGCCGAAGCGCGCGATTTCATTTCACGGGGCTATTTTGAAGGCTCCTTTATCATAAGGGAATAAGATGATCCAAAAAAAACGCCAAACTAAAGAGACCGATATTGACTTGTCCCTCACCATTGCGGGTGAAGGAAAAAGTACGATTTCTACCAAAGTAGGTTTTTTGGATCATATGTTGGAGAGTTTTTCCAAACATGCCCAGATCGATTTGAGTGTTACCTGTGAAGGTGATATCCATATCGATGATCACCACAGTGTCGAAGATATCGGGATTGTATTGGGGCAGGCACTGCGCGAAGCGATTTATCCGATAGAAAAAGTGGAGCGTTTCGGAAGTGCGGTTGTGGTTATGGATGAAGCGGCGGTGAGCTGCGATTTGGATTTGAGCAATCGACCTTTTTTAGTCTATGATGTTCCTGTTTCGGGGAAAATAGGCTCATTCGAAGCAGAACTTGCCGAAGAATTTTTCCGTGCCGTTATCTTTAATGCGGGAATTACTGCTCATATCGTTATGGTACGCGGTAAAAACAAACACCATATTATCGAAGCGGCGTTCAAATCACTCGCCGTTGCCCTTCGCCGAGCATTAGCCCCTAATGAGCGTGCCGGAGTTCCAAGTACCAAAGGAGTTTTATGATTAAACTCCTGATCTTGGATGTTGATGGGTGTATGAGTGATGGAAAAATCATCTATACTGCCGATGGACTAGAGCTTAAAAATTTCAATGTAAAAGACGGTTTTGCGATCAAAGCATGGGTAAAGATGGGACATAGTGCCGCTATCATTACCGGACGTGATTCCTCTATCGTTACCCATAGAGCCAAAGAACTCGATATCGCGCATCTCTATCAAGGGGTGAGGGACAAACGTGCCGTTGCGATTGCACTGTGCGCTGAGCTTGGGATTGAAGCGCACGAGGTAGCTGTTATCGGTGATGATCTTAACGATTATAATCTCTTGCAGTGGGCTGGGCAGGCGTATACACCGCAAGACGGTTCAGAGTATCTTAAAACGTTTGCGGAAGTGTTGGATCGCAAAGGCGGCGATGCGTGTGTTCGAGAGATGATAGAGAAAGTGATCCGTCGTAACGGTGAAGAAGAAAAATTTTTAGCGCTATGGATTTAAATGTCGATTAACCTTTTTTTTGTTTTGATTGTGGGCTTTCTAATGGGGATGTACGTCTATTTCACCCCAGATAATTCATTGACTCAAGATATGGGTGAAATCCCGAAAATAGAACTCTCTAACTTTACGTTGTATGAAATTTCCCATAAAGGGATCGATCATATATTATCGGGGGATGAGGGGAAAAAATTTGATGAATATTATGTGATAACATCAGCGAAATTTAGCGATAATACGAAAAATTTATTTCAATCCATCCGATCCGATGATGCCGAGTATCGAAATGATATTATTCAACTGGATGGGAATGTCCATTATGTTCGGGAAGACGGATTGGAATTTCGCTCACATGAGGGGAGCTATAACACCCAAAAGTCTTTAGTCCAGACACAAGGTTCTTTTGTCATTACTCAAAACGCAAATCGTGTTGAGGGGACGAGATTACTTTATAATACCGAGCTTGACACCGTATCCGCGAATCAGGTACGCGGCAGTTACCAATTAAAATAGGAAAATAATGATGATACGAAACTTACTCTTTTTAGCCCCTTTATTGTTTACCCTGACATGGGGTGAAGAGTTAAAAGTGATTTCAGACAATTTTAAAGGGGACCAGCTAAAAGGAATGTCGGTTTTTACCGGTAATGTAAAAGTGACCAAAGGGCTAGATGAGCTTAATGCCACAAAAGTGACTATTTATACCGATCAAGATAAAAAGCCGGTTAAATATTTTGCGGAGGGCGATGTCTCATTTTACATTGTTACCGAGCTAAAAGAGAGATACAAAGGGAAATCGCAAACGGCTATTTATTTCCCTGAGACAAGCGAATACCATTTTTACAAAAAGGTCGATTTGATCCGATTAGATGATTTTCGACGTGTAAAAGGGGACAAAGTCATTGTCAATACGATATCTGGACAAGCCGCTGCTGAGAGTGCGAACAATGAACCTGTCATTATGACCTTTACCGTGCAAGATAAAAAACCAAAAACAAAAAGTCCGGCAAAATGATCGAAATTATTGATTCATCGTTTGTTACATCGGCTCCCAATATCCGTCTGACCCCGGAAAATGAGTACCAAAATGAAGTTGCCTTTATGGCTCGTTCCAATACGGGGAAAAGCTCACTCCTTAACACCCTTACAAAACGAAAATCACTGGCCAAAGTCTCCGCAACTCCTGGGAAAACTCGACTTATTAACTATTTTGATGTTGTATTTGCAGATCGTGAAACCAATGAGCGTCTGAGTGCAAAATTTGTCGACTTACCGGGATTCGGATATGCTAAAGTTGCCAAATCACTTAAAACCGATTGGGAGAGCAATCTCACAGGGTTCATATCGGAACGGAAACAAATCCGTATATTTGTCCATCTTATCGATTGTCGTCATCCTGATTTGGAAATCGATCGATCGGTAGATACCTATTTACATGAAATATGTACTCCCGATCAAACAATCATGACCATTTTTACAAAAATCGACAAACTGAATCAAAAAGAGCTCTCTGAACTCAAAAAACGGTTTCCAGGTGCAATTATGGTTTCCAACTCCAAACGTCGCGGGGTAGATGCGATTGTTGAGCATTTATATCGACTGCTTAAAAGTGACAATGAATGAGTATTACGTATAAAAAACCGACTTTAAGTGATATACCCGCTATGCAACTGTTGGTTGAACCTGAGATCGAGAGCGGTGTTATTTTAGCGCGCAGCAACGATGAAATCGCAACCAACATTCGCTCTTATTTTTTAGCGATGGATGGGGATAAATTGGTCGGTTTTGTAGCGTTGCATATCCACTCTCCCGCATTGGCAGAACTTCGATCAATGATTATCGATACGGCGTATCGCGGGCGTAATATCGGTACAAGTTTAGTTGAAAACGCATGTGAAGAAGGGCGGCGTTTAGGATTAAAAGAGGTTTTGGCGTTGACATATCAACAACGCTTTTTTGAACGTTTGGGATTTGTTGAAATTCCAAAAGAGTCTATCCCTGAACATAAAATTTGGGCAGATTGTATTAAATGTAAACATTTTCCGGTATGCAACGAAGTTTCTCTTATCAAAACGTTATAAGTCGACTTTTTTTAGTCGCTCTTTTCGTTGTCTATATAAGCCTAAGCAGCATGTATCTTTTGCTGCCCCCTTTATTAGCGATTCTTTTTTTTCTGTACTATGATGCATTGACGAAAAATGATCTATTTTCTTTGGTAATTATTTCATTGATGCTACTGGTGTTTGAGGCCGAAAAAGGATTTTGGTTTGGAAGCAGTATTGTTTTCTTTACATTGCTCTCTCTGTATCTTCTTCCTAAAATTGAGCAAATGATTCAGTGTAAAATTTGTATGGCAGCAATTTTTGTGTTCCTTGCATACCCAGGATATTGGATGTTTATGTGGTTTGTTAATCAAGTGCTTCTCTTGAGTGTACCCGTCATTGATTGGCACGTCGGATTATATATGATTATTGAATTTTTAGTGGTTGCGGCATTAGTATGAAAATCAAAATATTACTCACTTTTTTTATTATTGTTTGGATCGGTTTAGTTGTCAGAGTATTTCACCTATCGGTTCAATTTAATGACTATTATGAAAATCTTTCAGAAAACAATAGTATCAAATCTGAACTCTCTGCTCCGGTACGGGGAGAGATATTGGATCGTAACAATGAACCGATAGCGATTAATGAACTAGGATTTAAAATTGCCTTCGCTCCCCATTTAACGAAGGGGAGCGATGCCACCTTGTTGGATAAGGAGATAGCCTATCTTCTCTCCGTGATCCCTACACTCGATGGTAAAAAGATAGCAAAGACCTACAAACAACAAGACTCCTACTATAATCATGCCTTTATCGATGTCGTTGATTTTGTTCCTCATGAGACGGTTATCCCCATATATGCACTAATGAACTTGCGGGAAACGATTAAGATATCACCTTCTCCGAAACGGCTATATCCCTATGGTCTCGTAGGCTCTCATCTTATAGGTTATGTGGCAAAAGCTAATCAAAAAGAGATTGATGCTGATCCCTCACTAAAACTTTTAGGGCATGTCGGCAAAAACGGTATCGAAAAATATTACAACAGTTATTTGCAAGGGGTCGCAGGTGAGCGACGGATTAAGGTTAATGCCCATAATGTCGAAATTGAAGAGATAGGTCGGAGTGCTACTAAGGAGAATCGAAACTTAATATTGAATATAGATATGAACCTTCAAAATTTTATTACACAAGCATTTGAAAAGCGTGTCGGTGCCATCGTAGTTATGGATATTCACGGTGCAGTGTATGCGGCTGGAAGCTATCCCGAATATGATCTCAATGCTTTTGTATCAGGGATTAGTTCGAGTGAATGGAATGCACTTATGTTAAGTGTGGATGCTCCGTTTACCAATAAACTGATTAATGGTCTCTATCCTCCCGGGTCAACGATTAAAACAGGTATGGGATTGATTTATACAACCTCAGGCCTTTTAAATGAACATAGCGAAGTACAGTGTAGTGGATCTTTGAAACTTGGAAATCGTGCATTTCGCTGTTGGAAAAATCATGGGCATGGAGCAACGGACTTATCAAAAGCAATTACGCAAAGTTGTGATGACTATTTTTACAAAGGTTCGTTGCAAGTGGGAATTGAGCGGATGAGTAACGGTATGCTCCGAATGGGATTAGGCAAAAAAAGCGGTGTTGATTTACCGAATGAATTTATCGGGACGGTTCCGAGCAGGGCGTGGAAACGGGAAAAATTTAAGAAACCTTGGTATCAGGGAGAAACACTCAATACATCGATCGGGCAGGGGGATTTTCTAGTGACACCGATGCAGATTGCACAGCAGACGGCGCTGATGGCTACCGGAGTCCTCCCCATTCCGCATATTGCAAAAAGGATCGGTAATAATCCTTATATGCCTAAGCCTTTGGATGTTTTAACACCGCAAGAGAAACTAAAACTCCCTATTGTTCAAAAAGCGATGCGAGGCGTCTGTAATGATCCCGGCGGTACGGCAAAAGCTTATGTTTACACACGATTTCCTATTGCCGGAAAGACCGGAACCGCACAGACGACAGGGATTGCACAAAATGTCAAACAACGTCAGAATGAACACTCAATGGATTATTTTAGCCGTTCCCATGCGTGGTTTACAACCTATGGACCTGCCGATAATCCGCAGTTTATTGTCACGGTTATGGTGGAACACGGAGGACACGGAGGAGAAGCTACCGGAGGAATGATTTCATCGATTTATAACAAACTCGACGATCTTGGGTATATTAAAAAAGCTCCCCCACTGGAGCAATAGTTACTCTTCGAGTGTTCGAACAATCAGGCTTTTAGGAAGATTAAACCGCTCAATCAGTTCTACCTCTTTTTGACGCATCTCCCCGTTATCGACTTCGTGGTCAAACCCAAGTAAATGGAGCATCCCGTGGATAAAGAGGAGGGCTATTTCATTATCTTCGCTGTGCCCTAACTCCTGTGCGACGCTCTGAACTTTGTTAACACTAATAACGATACTCCCCAACGGAGCACCGGGAAAGGGATCGCTCGGAAAACTGAGGACGTCGGTCGCTTTGTCGATATTTCGAAACTCGCGATTGATCTGTGCCATCTCATCGTTATCGGTGAGGATTAACTCAATCTCTTGGGTGCTTAGGGTATCGGCGATTTGCTCTAACAGGGCAAAACTATAGTTTTTATCGGTTCGGTTATCAAGTTCTATCATGGCGGTATTGTAGCATAAGGATTACGTCGGTACAATCACACACAAAGGTAATAATGATGAAAAAAGCACTTTGTATTATGAGCGGAGGGATGGATTCGACCCTTGTCGCCTACCTTATGCGCTCACGCGGCTATGAAATCGTAGCATTGCATTTTAACTACGGACAACGCACCGTGGCAAAAGAACTCTCCTGCTTTCGTGCTATTTGTGAGGATTTAGGGGTAAGCGAAAAATACGAAATCGATCTTGATTTTTTCAAAACTATCGGAGCATCGGCATTGACCGATCACAGCATTGATGTCCCTGTCGGTGGGATTGAAGCGGGCGTTCCGATCACCTACGTTCCGTTTCGCAACGGAATATTTCTCTCCATAGCGACCGCTATCGCCGAAAAAGAGGGGTGCTCCGCTATCGCTATCGGTGTTGTCGAAGAGGACAGTAGCGGTTATCCTGATTGTCGTGAAGCATTTATCGAAACATTTCAACATGCCGCAAATTTGGGAACCAAAGAGACTACAAATATTACGATAGAGATGCCACTGGTGCATCTGCAAAAATCTCAAATTGTTGAAGAGTCACTTCGACTGGGTGCACCGCTTCATCTTACGTGGAGCTGTTATCAAAGCGAAGAGATGGCGTGCGGTGTATGTGATAGTTGTCGCTTACGTCTACGTGGTTTTGAGCGAGCCGGAGCTATTGACCCTATAGTGTATGTTTGATTCTTACACTTCACCCATAACGATCCATTACCGCCCCCGCAATCGTAATACCTATATTACGATAACCCATAATGCAGAGGTGTGTGTACGAACACCGATCAAAGATGAGCGGCGTGTTCGTACACTTTTGCGAGAGAGGGAAGGGTGGATACAATCTAAACTTACGGCAATAGCTTCTCGATCAATACTGGAGCATACCCTCGGTGAATCGATTCGATTTAGGGGTGAATGTGTTGCAGTAACACAACTTCCCCATTTGATAAAAACACTCGAAAAAGCTAAAAATAGTATTGATATTGAAAAATATTACCATCATTTTTACAAAAATGAGGCACTTTTAACACTTCCATCACGCGTATCGCATTATGCGCGAAAGATGAATTTGCACCCCAAAGAGATACGTTTTAAAAAAATGCGGCGACGGTGGGGAAGTTGCAGTAGTCAGGGGATCGTAACCCTCAACACGATGATGATGCAGCTCTCGTATGAGCATATTGACTATATTATTGTTCATGAACTGGCCCATTTGCGACATATGAATCACTCGAGTGAATTTCATGCACTGGTGCGGACTATTTTGGAAAATGAGAGGTTGTTGCGTCGTGAGTTAAAAGAGATACGGATCGGTTAAAAATCGAGTTCCAGTTGTTTCATAGCCGAACGGGAAGGATTTAATATCCCTTTATCCACACCCGCGACGAGTGCAAAATGAAAGGATTTGGATTGCAAGATACTCAGTACCTCTTCACTGTAGCGATAGAAAAAGATATTCTCAATCCCTATGGTTATGGCTGAGCGCATCGATTCCGGGACTAAATAGATAATTTTTGCCCACGATGCCTGAGCATCGAGAAAATCAATCTGTTCATCGATCAGCTCGAGTAGGGGTTCGAAAATAACAACACGGTCACTGCTCCCGAACTCTTTGCTCTCTAATCGCGAATTCGTAAATACAGGGATAAAGTGTCCCATTTTACTAAATCCCCGTATTTGAAACGGTATCCGTAAAAAAGTATAGAAAAAAAGGATATGTTCGAGATAAGGGATAAAAAACGGTGAGAGCATCTGCCGCTCATAAAAGGTATCGTTATGTATAAATGACGTTTCAAACAACGTTTGCTCGATAATCGTAATCGTATTTTCCTGCGCTCGGATAAGCTGAGAGTGCTCGATAAAAATATCGGGATCGGTCAGGGCAGGTGAGAAGAGGACAATGGACTTTTTCTCAAGCGGCCAAAGCTTCTCCCAAATATCCCGCATAGACCCCTCAATATTACAAAAATTGGTAGGTGTCGAAATCATGGTTGAGAGATGCAAAGTGATCGGATCACATGCATAGGTTTGGAGTTCTTTTTCGAGAAGGTAAAAACGGAGGAGTTTTTTGAGGGCGTTATCGATATTATCGACTTTAATCCAAGCGATTTCACTGTCACTAATCTGGGTCGGTTTATCAAACATGACACCGTATGCACCGTTTAGGAGAGCTTCGGGGATGTCCTCAGGGGAATAGGCGATAAAAAATGATCCGCGCTTGACTTTTGAAGGTTCAAATACGACACTTTCAAAAATAGTGACAGAGGGATCTCCAAGGAGTGTCCCTTTGCTGAGTGCGAGGATATTTTCGACTCTCATCCCACCGAACTTCCGCTGATGCGCTGTTTTTCAGGTCGAACTAAACAAAGTCCTTCCGAATCCTTAGCCGCTAATATCATCCCCTCAGAGAGCAATCCCATAAGTTTGGCGGGTTTGAGGTTTGCAACAACACACACTTGGGTTCCGATCAGCGATTGGGCACTGTAATACTCACGGATACCTGCTACGATTTGACGTGGAGATTCTTCACCCAAATCAACTTGGAGTTTGAGAAGTTTTGAACTTTTCGGTACCTCTTCGGCATCCAAAACGGTTCCGATTTTGATCGAAGTTTGGAAAAACTGATCGATGGTAATGAGTCCCTCTTCGGAGACGGTTGTCTCTTTTTTATCTACCATTGCAGGTTTCGGTTCTGCTTGAGGAGCTTCGTTTGTCATCGCTTTTGGAGCTTCTTGCATCAACGGCTCATCCACACGCGGGAAAAGGGGCGGGATTTTTTTGATAGTAAACGTATCCAAAAGGCCTTTATTGATGATCAATTTAGTATAGCTTTGCGTTGTAATCTCAAATCCGAGAGCGTCGGCTATCGTAGCGGTAGTGGTTGGCATGATGGAGTGGAGCATCACGGAAGCTTTTGCCAAGAGATTGGCAACCAAAGCAACCGTAGCGAGTGCCTCATCGCTGCGACCTTCTTTGATCTTCACCCACGGAGCGTGTTCTTCGATCGCTTTGTTTCCGATGGTGAATACTTTCCAAAGCTCTTCAAGGTAACGATGGAGCTGAAGCTCACCTAGATAGGTCTCAAGAGAGTTTAGGATGGTATGGGCATCATTCAACTCTTTGGCATGGTATTTCTCTACATCACAGCTATTGATGACAAAGTCGGAGTATTTTTCACTCATCCCGATGATACGGTTAAGCAAGTTCCCCAAGTCGTTGGAGAGATCGGAATTCATGCGGTCGATCAATGCGCGTTGAGAGAAATCACCGTCTTGTCCGAACGGCACTTCTCGCATCATAAAATAGCGGAAATTTTCAACGCCGTAGTGCTTGGAAACCTCACGCGGATCGACAACATTCCCTTTGGATTTTGACATCTTTTCACCGTCGCGTGTCCACCAGCCGTGCGCGCCGATGTGTTTAGGGAGGGGAAGACCGAGGCTCATTAAAAATGCCGGCCAGTAGATCGCGTGGAAACGGAGAATATCTTTACCGACCAGTTGGGTCGTAGCAGGCCAGAACTCCATTTTTGCTTCATCAGAGCCGTATCCGAGTGCCGTGACGTAGTTCATAAGCGCATCAAGCCAAACGTACATAACGTGTTTCGGCTCATTCAACGATTCGGGCAAATGAACACCCCAGCTAAAGCTGGTTCGGGTGACGGAGAGATCATTCAGACCACCCTTAACAAAGCTGATCACTTCGTTACGACGTGATTTTGGGAGGATAAATTCGGGATGAGCTTCATAATACTCTAACAAAGGTTTTTCGTATTTGGAGAGACGGAAGAAATAGCTCTCCTCTTTTACGATAGTGGTTGCTCTGCCGCAGTCAGGACAGCCGCCGCCGTCCATGAGTTGAGATTCGGGAAAGAAGCTTTCACAGCTGACGCAATAGTTCCCCTCATAAAAATCTTTATAAATATCACCGTTCTCATGCATCTTTAAAAATGCGGCTTGAACCCCTTTTTTATGGGTTTCATCCGTGGTGCGGATAAATTGATCGTAACTAATATCAAACTCATCCCACAAAGTACGAAACGTAGCACTGATCTCATCGGCAAACTGCTGCGTCGGTTTGGAGAGGCTTTTTGCCGCCTCTTCAATCTTTTGTCCGTGTTCATCCGTTCCGGTAAGAAAATAGGTCTCATTGCCCAGAAGGCGTGAATGACGTGCCAACGTATCGGCGATGAACGTTGTGTACGCATGACCGATATGGGCTTCGCCGTTAACGTAATAAATAGGGGTAGTAATATAGTTTTTCATTGGTATCCTTAGACAAATTGACCGTGCGTACAGTATCGATGGAATAATTA
>NZ_JAUYFF010000019.1 GCF_030691015.1 Sulfuricurvum sp. | reverse complement strand
TTGGTCTGCAGCAGCTTGTGCAGCCGCTTGTTCTGCAGCAGCTTGTGCAGCCGCTTGTTCTGCAGCAGCTTGTGCAGCCGCTTGTTCTGCAGCAGCTTGTGCAGCCGCTTGTTCTGCAGCAGCTTGTGCAGCCGCAGCATCAACTATCGTTTCTGCTGCCGGTGCTTCCAGCACATCTGTTGATTCTACCGTTTCCACGGCAGCTTCAACTGCGTCAACATCTGCAGTCACTTCATTTTCCGGAGTCAATCCGATTAACCCATCATTGAAAGCTGCCCCATTTGTATTGAAAGCTGGCCCGTTATTTAAATCCAAAATATCATGATCAAGAAACGCTCTCGCCACAAAATGTTCCGGTTCGATCGATCCTATAATCATTTCTGGATCAATACTCATGGTCCAATCACTTGAATCAACCTTGCTCACAATTTGCTCAGGCTCTATCTGTGTATCTTGCGCATCAAACGGTTCTTTGGAAATAACACTTTCACTGAGCGTGACCACTTCATCTCCGCCCAAAACAAGTTTATCCCCATTTACAAGCTCAATCTCAAGTTCGCGACTACCGCCGCGCCCTTGAATCACGTCATCTTCGAAAAGGAGTGTCCCTGGTGCTAAGATCTTTAATGACCCATCACCTGATTTAACAATATACTCTCCATCAATACGGGTTACTTCACCAATCGCTTTTGACATGACTTGCTCCATTTAGGAAATTTTCAGTGTCAAATTATTCCATACTATAGAGTGAAGGTCAATTGTCCGATCGGACAACTTTACATGTCGGAGAGGACGCTGGTATGAAGCTCTTTCAGTTCATAAACCAGATGATAATAAAGAAGATATTTATTTTTTAGCGTATGCGCTTGAAACGAAGGATCGATCATATCTAAGATTCTGTCAATTTGGGCATTGGCACTTAGCTCTAATATCAAATCTTGTTTCAATTTCGAATATTTTACCAAAGCCAAAAGACAAATATAGATAATATAAAAATTATCAACAATTTTTTGGATCATTTTATCGCTGTCTTCCTCAAGTCGATACTTAATTGTGGCCAGCGCCGTTTCAAGATCGTGTACTTGATCTTCCGCCCATTGGTACTTTGATGCAGAAATACTCAACTGATACCATTTTCTTTTTTTGCTCTGTGCGATAAAATTTTTTACATAATAACGAAGTTTTTCTCCGTAGTGTTTTAATCGAATTAATTTGTTGAAATTCTCTTCGCTGATGGCTGAATAGGGGTCATCTCCCTCGCTGAGGGGTCTATAATATTCGATATAATGAGAAATAAATCCGTTTATTTGTCCGCAAAGCACTTCACCTGAAGCGTTTACATCGATATGACACATCATCAATAAGATATGCTGAAGATGCTCTTCATCGGCATTAGACAACTCCTCTTGACACATCGCGACAATCCCGTTAAAAGCTCGAATGGACAAAACCGTCACTTCAGCCGCCTGCGGTTGCTCCTCTTCAACCTTTTGTGCCGCATAAGGGGCAACGTCAGCCAAATAACGCTCTATCGCTTTGGAGCCGTTCTCTTGATAGGATTTAGACATACCCTGCCTCTTTGACCCACAAGGCAAGACTCACACGATCATTTAATCCCAATTTCTTATAACATGAAAGAAGATGTGCTTTTACCGTACGTTCTGTGATCTCCAGTACCTCTGCTATTTGATGATTACTAAGCCCTTGCGCAATGTATCGGGCAATCTCCCGTTCACGCTCGCTCAATATTTCGAACGACTCTTGTCCGCTCTCACTCGGAGTACCTCGATAATCGATATGACGAATCAAATCATTCATAAATCCAGGATCAAACCAGCTTCCCCCTGATTCAAGAACACTCAGCGCACTCTGGAGATGAACCGAGCCGATATGCCTATTGGCATATCCTCTGACCCCCATACGCAACAGAGGATATCCCTCTTCAAAGGTAGGAATCGCACTCATGACCAAAACAGGATAGGGATACTCTTTTAAAAATTCTCCCAATGCGTGGAATGTCATCTGAAAGGATTGAATATCCAAGATGACAATAAAGGAATCTTGCGTTTTCTCATCGGACTTCATCTCATCGAAAGAGAGCCAAGAATACCCAATCTCGGATAGTTTAATTCCAAGAGTTTTGACAAACGATTCTGATTCACTTACTAAGATTATGCGATACATTTATTTCTCCGTAAGGGCATTTTGACGCGCTTTGATGATCGGTTTCATCAAATACTGTAAAATCGTCTTTTTGCCGGTAAGGATATCAATATTTGCCGTCATACCCGGCATAATTGTGACCTTTGCTAGTTTAGAGTTGATAGCCAGTTTTTGATTGATCTTAACTTTCACCAAATAATAGCTCTCTTGCTTTTGCTGATCGATAATCGTATCCGAACTGATTTGGTACACTTCACCCACCATTCCACCGTAAATCGAAAAATCGTAAGCGGAAAATTTAACAATTGCTTTTTGTCCCGGATGAAGGAATCCTATATCAGAAGGTTTGATTTTTGTTTCGATCAGCAGGGAGTCTTCGGTCGGAACAATCTCGGCGATATCCATCCCGGGACGCACCACACCGCCGACGGTATTGATAAACATCTGCTTCATAACACCGGTTACCGGAGCAATGATTTTAGAGCGATCGACTTGATCGGATAACGGCATAGAACTCGTATCAATCCGCCCAAGTTCCGCATTGGTTGCACTCAGTTCAAGCTTCGCTTTGTTTTGATAATCTATTTTTTCCTGAAGCATCTTCTCTTTGAGTTCCGCTACCGCATACTCCAGCCTTGGAATGGAGTTTTGAGCCTCTTCCAATTCTCGTTCTATTCGGCTCCGTTCTCGTTGAACCTTCCAATAATCACTCTTGGATTCAACCCCTTTTTGAAACATCGACTGAGAAAGTGCTTCCTCTTTAGCGATCATTTCTCGAGTTTCCGAGAGAAGTTTCGCTTTTGATTTGGCATCCGAGAGTTCGCTTAAGCGCTGATTCATTTGTTCATTCAAAATATTTATTTTACTAATGAGTAGACTTCGATTCGAGTGAAATACCCCCTCTTCACGCTCAATAAATCCATCGAGTTCTTGCCGCTGGGGTGGATCTATCGAAAAATTCCCCATTGACGCTTCCGCTTGGAGACGATAGAGTTTTGATTTTAATTCATAGTATTGGATTCGGTTACCGTCAAATTCACTTTTGGGTTTTATATCACTTAAACGAATCAGCAAATCCCCTTTTTTGACGCTGTCCCCTTCATTGACATGTATCTCTTCAACAATCCCGCCCTCAAGATTTTGAATCACCTGCAGATGGGTAGAGGGGATTACTTTCCCCTCCCCTTTGGTAATTTCATCGACCTCTGCAATACTCATCCAAATCAATGTTCCGCTAACCAGCGCCAAAACCGACCATAAAAAGATACGGGATGATTGCGCCGTATTGCGATTTGCCGCCGTGGAGAGACTGGACATATACTCCAAATCGGAATCGTCAAAACCGCGATCGTTAGAGAATTTCATCACTTACCTCCTGCGAGTTTTTTTAACACGTCTTCTTTAGGACCATCCGCCACTATTTTACCCTCTTCTACCACCATTAAGCGATCGACAAGATCAAGGAGTGATGTCTTGTGAGTTACAAGTATGACTGTTTTTCCGCCCAATACTTCTTTAAGATTGTGTTTGACTTTCTCTTCGGTAAGGCTGTCCATCATATTGGTCGGCTCATCCAAAAGGATAATCGGTACATCCGAGATAACGGCGCGGGCAATGGCGATACTTTGACGTTGCCCACCTGAGATCCCCTCGCCACGCTCACCGACATTCATCTCATATCCTCTAGGATGGCGATTTACAAAATCTTCGACACCGCTGATTTTCGCGGCACGGAAAATCATCCGCTCATCGGCGGAAGGGTCGCGATAAATGATATTATCCCGTACCGTCCCCTTAATCAACGATAGATCCTGCGGAACATACGCGATGCTTTTACGCAAATCAATCGGATCAATTTGGAACATATCGACACCGTCAACCAATACAGAACCTTCACTGACGCTGTAAAGCCCTAATATGATCTTCTCAATCGTACTTTTACCCGATCCGATCCGTCCGACTATCCCGACTCGCTCCCCTGCTTTGATTTTAAAACTGACGTTTTTCAAAGAGTATTTATCCTCATCGGGATAGCGGAAAGAGACATTTTTAAACTCTATATCCCCTTTTAATCCGACACGTTTCAAAAATTCAGTTCCGTTAGGATGTTCTGCGGGCATTTGAATGATTTTGCTTAAGGTGTCATAGGAGCTTTTAACGTTTTGATAGCTGGAAATCAAGGCGGCAACCTGCCCCATCGGTGCCATCGCCCGCGACGTGAGCATGACGA
Source organism: Sulfuricurvum sp. (assembly GCF_030691015.1). GTDB lineage: Bacteria > Campylobacterota > Campylobacteria > Campylobacterales > Sulfurimonadaceae > Sulfuricurvum. The sequence continues at coordinate 224,210 of NZ_JAUYFF010000019.1, read as the reverse complement.
TCGCGATCAAAGCCCCCATCGTCATTAAACGATCCTGAATCATATAGACCCCGGCGACAATTAGCATTACGGTTGTCACCTGCGTCAAAAATCCGGTGACGGTAGGGATTGAAGCCGTGAGTAATTTTGATTTAAGACTGACATTGGCTATATGACCGTTTGCCTCTTCCCATTCGTACTGAGACCTTCCATTCGCACCCATGGTCTTAATCATCTCTAGATTCATCAAACTCTCAACCAAAACACTGTTTTTATTGGCCGATGCCTGATGGGTCGCTTCAATACTTTTTTGAAGCTGGGGCTTAATGGAAACGGTATAGAGTAAGATCAATAGTCCCATAAAAATCGGAATAAAGACCATCAACCCCCCGAGCATCCATATAATGATTAAAAAGATAACTAAAAACGGCATATCGACCAATACCGTCAGCGTAGAGGATGAGATAAACCCCCTCACCGATTCAAAATCTCTCAAATTATTGGCAAATGATCCGACCGATTTCGGGCGCGCTTCGAGTTTCATATCGAGCACTTTTTCAAAAATGATCGACGACATAATCACGTCACTTTTTTTAGCGGCCGTTTCGAGATAATAGCTGCGGGTAAATTTCATCAGTGCTTCCAACACATACACCAAAACGATACCGCTGGCTAATACCCACATCGTCTCCATCGCATCATTAGGGATAACACGGTCATAAACGTTCATAGTAAAGAGGGGGCTGGCGATAATACCGATGTTGATAATCAACGAAGCGAGAATAACATCACGGTAAATAAAACGGGACATCCACAATGTCCCCCAAAACCAATGCCCTGTCGTATGATCGGTCGCTTTTTGGGATCGTTTTTCGAGGGCATACTCTTTTTTCAAATAGAAAACGTACCCGATATACTCTTTTTCAAGTTCGGTGATATCAACCCATGTTTCAGATTCATCCAATTCGGGCAAAATAATTTTGGCTTGTTTTCGATCCTTACTATACGATTCGAGGATACAAGCCTTTTTTCCGTTGAGAATCAAAATTGCCGGCAGTACCAGCGGAGATATTTCAGAAAGTTTTTTATGGGCGATACGGCTGGTGAGACCGGCTTTACGGGCAGCACGGGAAAAAAGCCCTTTGGAACTGTTGGGGGCAAACAGTTCAGGGGTGCTCTCACCCGGTTTAAGCGGCAGATCAGAGGTTAAGGCTTCAGCACTGTAAGGGGTGTGATACAGCTTGGTAAAAAGGACCAGACATTTTAATAACGGATCGGTTTTATCATCGTATTTAAGACTCATTGCTTACCTTTATATAGTGCTTTCATCTGGCTTATCTTCCCTTTTGCGATTCTTCTAACAGTATCCCGAGTTCTTTAAGCCTCTCATCCAATGATTTGGCTTTTTCTTTAGGGGGCGACACAAATTCAGCTTTTGGTTTTGGAACACACCGTTTTTTCCAATACAGCGCTTTATCTGTATTTTTTACCGTCCCTATCCCCTGCTCATACAAGTACACCAGTTTGCACTGACTCTGCAGGTCTCCCGAACGTGCCGCTTTAAGATGGTATGCATACCCTTTTTGATCCTGTGTAACGCTCTGAGAAGTTACGTTACCCTCCGCTTTAGGGAGATTGATCTCTTGAGTGTTCATCTTTAATGTCGGAATCATCGGGTATTCTCCGACGGAGGGGGCAAATTCACTGTTAGTAGGGATAGGATCGGTGGACTTCATCCCACTTTCTTTATCCGTCTCAATATTAAAATAAGAGACTAACTCATTTTTTGCCGCTAATACACGGAAAAAAGAGTAGAGAAGATCATACTCGTTTTCAATCGCTTTACGACGAGCCGTACTGTATTCATTTTCAGAGTCTAAAAGATCGATCAAACTTCGCCGTCCCAGATCAAACTCTTCATGGTAAAAATGTGTCTTATCAAAATTTGCTTCACGATAGAGATCTAAAAAAGGTTTTTGACGATTAAAGACGGTATAGGCATTGTAGGCAATCGCCATTTTTTCCATCACATCACGCTTCAGCGACCTAAGATGTTCCATTGCATTATACGTTTGGCTCAGGCTTCGTTTAACCCGTGCTTCATCGCCCCCTCCGTTATAGAGGTTATAGCTCAACGTCACCATGGCGGCGGCTGTTTTATCAATATTTCCGGTACCGTTAGCATTATCATAGGTACGTGAGTTAAGTTCCGCATCAACTTTCGGATAATAGGTGCTCCGTTCCAGATCAACCGACTCTTTCGCACTTTCCACTTCCGATTGCCCAACCATAACCGATACGTTTTTTTGGATCGCATCCTCCATAGCCTCTTCGAGTGTCCGAGGAAGTAAAGAAGAGTTTATAGAAGGTTTTTGAAGTGTTTTGATATCTAAATAGTGCCCTGTTAATGTGTGTAATATATTCGCTGCATCGTTATAATTGTTATCTTGTGTTAAGGCATTAACATAACTAAGGGAGAGCTTCGCCAAGGCTTCTTTATGATCAGCAACTCTACCGCCGCCTGCTTCAAGACGAAGTGAAATCTTTTGATAGATTTTTTCATGAGTTTTCGAATTATCACGCTCAACTTCCAATAATTCGTGCGCTTTCAGCACATCCAAATACCCCTTAATCAAACGCAAAGAAAGATCATTTACTTTTTCATCATATTCAAAGGACTTCATTTGAATATGATGGCGCTTAACCCTCATTTCCGAATCGGTCATGAAGCCTGAAAAAAGGTTCTGAGAGAGGGTTATATTGGTATTCACCGTTTTAAAAGAACGACTCTCAAAACCGGTCATTTGTGTGTTAGCACGCTCTTTAGCAATACTGCTTCGAACATCCAGTTTCGGTAAATAGCCTGAGCGGGAAATATCAAGTTCATGATACGCTGCAGAAAGTTCTTGGTATTTTTGTTTTATTTCAGGATTCGTATTAAGACTCTCGTGTAGAGTTGATTTCAAATCAAGTGCGCAAAGATTCAATGAAGCTAATACAAAAAAGGTTCCAAAAATAGTAGGAAAAGTAACTGCATATCTACCCATATAGGTTCCTATTCTTTGATATAATTTACAAAAAAAAACAAGTTAAAAAAAATTAGTCACACATTATAACACACCAAATGGAGGAAAGAGGAAAGAAAAACTGAAGATATATGGAAAAATATATCTACTCCCGAAGGAGAGATTAGATGCGTGCGTAAGAGACGCTAATACACGCGTTAAGGGCAGAAAGTTCTTTAAGAGTTTTATCATTAACCGCAGAGTCTACGATAATAACAGCGAGCGCTTCACCGCTTTTATTACGACCCAAACGGAAATCGGCGATGTTCACTTCATGTGCGGCAAGAAGTGTACCCACTTGACCGATAACCCCCGGAACATCCGTATTTTTAAAGAGAATCATGTTCCCTTTCGGTTCAACATCGACACCGAAACCGTTAATGTCGACAATACGCTGAACATCATCACCAAACATCGTTGCACTGATCTCGATAACATCTTTGTCCGTTGTCAAACGTACCGTTACGAGATTTTTATACACCGGGCTCTCTGGCAGTGATTCGGTTTCCACTTTAATACCGCGCTCTTTTGCCACGAAATCGGCATTAACGTAGTTAATCGTATCCCCGGAGATATCGGCCAAAGCGCCGACGGTAACAAACGTTGCCAAAGAGTTTACATACTCTGAAATATCACCACGACCGCTTACTTTGACCCCTACAATCGGTGATTTGTTGATTTGAGAGGCCAAGAAACCTATTTTTTGACTCATTTCTAAAAACGGTTTAACAAACGGAGGAATTTTTGTCTCGTCGATCGGCAAATTTAACGCATGCGGATACGCAATCCCTTTTGCCGCTTCGATTGCTTGCTGTGCTGCTTCTACTGCTATGTTATATTGAGATTCAAATGTATTGGCACCCAAGTGAGGAGAGACACAAATATTGTCCAAATCAAGTAATTTATGATCTATTGCCGGTTCTTTGTTAAATACATCGATTCCGGCGAATCGCACTTTACCCGATTTAAGCCCGTCATAAAGAGCCTCTTCATCGTATAACCCACCGCGTGCACAATTGATAAGGACAACTCCGTCTTTCATTTTCGCGATTTCATCTGCACCGATCATACCGACCGTCTCTTTATTTTTCGGCGTATGAATCGTGATAATATCACACGCTAAAATATCTTCAAAATTAGTCGTATATTTGGCACCGACGTCGGTCGCTTTTGAAGGATGAATATACGGGTCATACGCGATGACCTCCATCTCAAACGCTTTAGAGCGGATACCGACTCGACTTCCGATGTTTCCGAAACCGATAACACCGAGTTTTTTCCCTTTCAGCTCATATCCGTACCATTTTTCACGTTTCCAAACACGTTGATTTTTCAAATGGTCATGGGAATACGGGAACATACGCATACAGGAGAGCATATGGGTCATCGTGAGTTCAACCGCAGCGATGGTATTCGCTGTAGGAACGTTCATAACGATGATCCCCTCTTTTGAACATCCGGGAATATCAACATTATCCACGCCGACACCGGCACGGACGATCGCTTTCATTTTCCCTTTTGCAGCGGCAATAAATTTATCATCAACATCGGTTGAACTACGGGTGATAGCGACATCAGCTTCTTTGATGACATCCAAAAGAGCTGTTTTATCCATATCCGCAGCAAAAATCATCTCTATTCGCTCATCACGGCGAAGAATATTGAGTCCCTCTTCGTGAATATGATCACAAACAACAATTTTAAATTTTTCCATTATTTTTCCTCGGTAAACGGCGCCACTGTCGCCGTGATTTGGTAGGTTTTTAGTTTTGTTACAAGTGATTGCAGTTGAAACTGATCGGTTGAATCAACCGTGATATATTTCATATCCTCATTATTTTGCATAACATAAGGGAGTGTACTTTGTTTCAGCTCTTCTATAACCTGCAAAAGTTCATCCGAATTCTGAGGTTTGATCGTGAGTCTGTACATTTCGGATACAGCGCTCTCGCCGCCCATATCAAGATTCAACGTCACTTCATTGACCGGATAAAAGTATCCGTTCTCCTCCGTAGTGGAAAAATGACTGATCCAGCTTCCCAATTTCCCTTTGAGTCCCTCAGAGGATTTTATCTCATCGTTATTTTCTGTCAAACTCATATTGGGCGCAGAAGGATTTATCTGCACCAAAAATAAGACGATGAAAAGTGCTACCGCGAAGGCTATAAGGGGAAACAGCCAAAAAGCAGCACGTCTCATTGAATTTATTTCAATTGATCTTTAATCAAATCACCAAGACTGTGTGCGTCATTGTCATTGATTTCGTCCAACATTTTTTGATCGTTAAGGCGCTCTAATTTTTTAACGGAGAGACGAATACGATCACGTTTCGCATCAATAACTAAAATAGCCGCTTCGATGGTTTGACCGATTTCAAGCTCTTCAGCGATGAGAGGATAAAGGTCTTCATTACGGATAAGGGCATCTACACCCCCTTCTAATGAAACGAATACACCAAAATCTTTCACATCACGAACCGTTGCTTTTACTACTTCATTCATTTTATGATTGGTAGCGAATTGATCGATCGGGCTCTCTTCAAGTGATTTGCGGTTCAACGAAATTTTTTCATCTTCCGCATTGATTTTTGCAATTTTTACTTCGATTTCATCACCCACAGTGAGGGTCTCTTTACATTTAACATTTTTGTCCCATGAAAGATCTTGGTTATGCAATAACCCCTCTACTCCGCCTACTTTAACAAATGCACCGAAATCGGTTAATGACGTGATAGTACCTGTAACAACATCACCCTCTTTGAATTTTTTGCTAAATTCTTCGAAAGGTTTCGGTTGAAGACGTTTGTACGATACGCGCAATTTATGAGTTTTAGAATTGATTTCGATAACTTCAACATCAATTTCTTGACCGACCGTGAGGTAGTCTTTAGGGTGTTTGATATTTTTATCCCATGTAATTTCAGAGATATGAAGGAAACCTTCGATGTCATTTCCAAGATCGACAAAAATACCGTACGGCTCGATGTTGCTGACAGTAACGGTGATAGTATCACCCTCTTCCAACGCCTCTTCAACTTCTTGCCACGGATCGGATTGTACCGCTTTGATGGAGAGAGATAAATGACGCTTGTCTTTATCGTATGAAATTGCTTTCACATTAACAATGTCGCCCTCTTTGTAGAGTTTTGATGGGTTAACCGGCCCTTTGTAGCTGATTTCATTGTAATGAACCAACCCGTCAATTCCGCCGACATCAACGAACATACCGTAGCTAGTGATCTTTTTGACGGTACCTTGGATAACTTTATCCTCTTCCATCAATGCATCGATAACCTCTTTTTTACGCTTACGCTCATCATTGAAAAGCTTGCGACGAGAAACAACGATTGAAGCCTCAGCAGCATCAACTTTTACCACTTGTGCTTTGATCGTTTTACCGACTACTTGATCGGTCTCTTTGAATGCAGCAAGTGAACGAGGAAGGAAGAAATGGACATCATCCGCTTCCAAAAGGTAGCCCCCTTTGTTTTTCTTCGTCACCAATGCTTCGATCACGATAGATTCGAAATCTTCTTTGTGTGCATTGATAAATGCGAGCGTTTTCTCTTGCTCAAGCACTTTTTTGTACGAAATTTTTGGGCGCTCATTGTAGTGACCCATAACCATAACCATAATTTTATCGCCGACGTTAAAAAGAAGTTTTCCCTCAGCGTCACGGATTTCATCCAGTGAAAGGATCCCTTCGAGTTTTTCACCGACGCCTACCAACGCGCGGTTGTCACTCTCTTGAATTTCTACTACTTCACCTTCTGTAATGCGTGTAGATTCTTGCTCTTTGAAAGATGCCTCTAACATCTCAGCAAAATTTTCTTCTTCGAACGATTCGTTATCGAAAGCCATGCCTATCCCTTGTAACTAAAAATTGGCTGATTATAGCGAAAAAATGCTTGTTTTTTGATTTATAATTGAGAAATATAAGATGAAATTTTGCTCTTTATAAAAAGAAAATGATACGCATTAATGAAGAAATCGGGGGGATTCCCCGAAAATTGTTTAAAAGCGCATCATCCCCTGAATAAGGAACTTGTTAGAGTTGGTATGGAATTCAGTTTCAGTAGTAGGTTTGCGTTCGTCAGCGAAGCCGTGTGCAAGAGTCGCTTTTAGATCGAAGTTTTCATAGTTTAAACTGTAGCCCAAACCGATTGCATTGAGGGTACGGGTATTATCGTCATTGTTGAAGAGTGTATCGTTCTTCCAAATACGTGCGTGATCGAGGAACATACTGGTGTTATGGATGATTTGGCTGATTTTTGGTAAGTTGTAAATCAGATCAAAGCTGATGGCATATCCTTGGTCACCGCTGAGTTCACTGTCTTCGTACGCTCGTACACCGTTAGATCCCCCGACCGAGAGATCTTCGGCGGAATCAAGGTTATTTCCAAAGCTCTTTTGGGCTTTTAAGTTGGTTTGAAGTGTGGTGTTCTCTAAAAGATATTGACTGTGTGTCAGGTTTAGATTGGCTTTCATATAGTTGCCGACGCTGTTAAGCCCTGCATCATTGACATACGCAACATCATTCTCCATTCCGATATGTCCTGTGGTGACTCCAGCAGAAGCGTAAAGGCTACCCGGAAGACTCAAGAGAGACGTGTTACGTTTGTCACTTAGTTTTAGGGTTAGTGCATCGAGGCTTTTTTGGCTCTCATCAACAGCTCCGGTTGCACCGCTTGAGTCTTTCATATCTTTATGGTCGTAATCCATTTGGATACTTTGGGTATGGGATCGAGTTTTAATATAGGGATAGGCAACATACGCGTTGTAGCTGTTGGTTTGACCGTATCCTTCGTAGTTGTTAATCTCATCAATGATGTATTTGGTGATACTGGCACTGACTCCCCCGTTAAGACCGTTGTAACCCAGTGGTCGGTCGTATCCTGCACGAACGTTTTTAAGATCACTTGTGTTGGAGATCATTCCGCTTAAGCTTAGGGTATCGCCGATACCGCTTAGGCTGTTGATCGAAGCACCTGCACTCAGGCGGTTCTCTCCGGTATAGCGTGAACCGTAGTTATCACCTATAGCATAGGCTGTGTATTTAGGGGTTGGGGATACGGTGATACGAAAGTCACTGCTTCCCACTGCCTCTCCGGGATAAACTTCGGCATTGGTAACTTGAGCACCTGAGAGATCATTGATGAGGAGCATTTGACGCTCTAAGCTCATGGTAGAGACGAGTTCTCCCCCTTTGAGGTGATCCATAAATCCTTGTACTTCTGCAGTATCGACCAACGAAGTGTTTTTCATATCGAATGCGCCATAAGTTCCTTCGATAATCGCGATCTCGACACTATTATTTTTCATATTTTGTTTTGGAATATATGCACGGGCAACGAAATAGCTGTTGTCACGGTAGTATTTGGTAATGACCGATGCCACTTCTTTAAGACTATTAATTCCGAGTTCTTTTCCCTCATACGATTTTACGAGAGAAGCGAGAGTTTCGGAACTAAAAGCAGTATTACCGCTGAAGTAAAATTCTTTGACATAAAGGGTAGATTGTGGTTCTAATTGTTCGGCTTGGCGAACTCGATCAGCTACCATGGTATTCTGAACATCGTGTTGGGTTTCTTTTGCAGATGATATTGAAGAACTAGCTGATACCTCTTCTTGCTTTAATAATTCAGGATCATTGATGACTTCACTATGATTTTTTGCAGATATTGTGATAGTAATAGTATCTTCATGAATATCTTTTTTATAAACATAAGCATGAGCATTTACAAACCCTTTATTACGGTAATATGCTGTAATTTCATCAGTAGCATCAAGTATTGATTTAACATTTAGCTCACGATTATTATAGTCAACTATAACTTTCCGTAATTCGTCTGCTTTAATACTATTATTCCCTCTAAAAAGAAACTTTTTTATTTTGACCGTATTGTCTTTGTTTGTTACAACTTGTCGATCAAGTAAATCATTTTTTTTAATAATTTTTACAGGTGGAGACAGCTTTTCCACCTCGTCTTTCATTTTTGGTTGCTGCAATTTTTGATCAGAGGTATTGGAATCGCGCTGAATTACAGTAGGTATTTTTTTTTCTTCGATTGGCAACTTCACTGGTTCTACCTGACGTAAAATATCACCTGTATTAATTGGTGCAGCCGAAAGTGCAACAGCACAAATAAGAGATAATGTAAGAGCTTTCTTTTGCATATTTAGTCCTTTTTGTCTTTTTTGGTATTAGATGTCCCATTACTTCCTGCACTGTTATCAACAACATAAAATTCTTGGCTCACACCATTCGGAAGATTTACACCGCCGTTCACCAATTCGACCATACTATTGTTTGCCAGCGGTACACGGATCTCTCCCATCCCTTGTGCCGTTGCCGCACTTTGAAGTTGCTCCATTGTTACCGTTTGTACTGAACTACTACCATCAGTAGATCCGACCAGTCCAAACGATTCGCCGTTAGTTGAGCTTTGCGGCAGGATGGTTTGAAGGAGTGTGTTATTCTGTGCTTGCGTTTGTACTTGTTTCGGTTGTGGTGCCAACGGCGCTACCACGATAGGTGCTGGTAGAGTAACGGTTGTTGAATTGACAATCGTCGTCACGATACTGTTGACTATTTGTTCCTGTACCGGTTCAACAGCTGTTGGTTCCGGTGCTGGCGTCGGAATGGGGGTTGATGCTGTACTCAGTTCAGACAGAATCGTGGACATGTCACGATTGTCAAGAGAGGTTAGATAATTAAACGTTGCTGTACCACTTGCGGCAAGAGTTCCGGCACTTAATATAATTCCCATACCCTGATCTGCTGTTGCTGTTGCACCTTTGGACTGTCCAGAGGCAGTCGTTAGCATATCAGTAATTGTTCCACCAAAAAAAGGTCCGCCAAATCCTACATTGGCTCTTGTATCTGTCGTATAATATATAATTTTGGATTGATTACCGCCTGAAGCCGTTGCATATGCATCGCTATCTAAACTAGTCGCACTCACAACGGTAGAAGTATCACCGGATGAAACTTTTTCCTCAATTTTTAAAATAGTGGAATAACTCCCACCCATATCTTTTGTATTATCAGGATCAAAACTTCTTACAAAAGCTACATTATCTAATGTAGACGCACCCACATTACTCAACGTTACTTTATTTTTAAAATACTTATCATTTATACCTAGAGTAACAAGCTGTTCCGTTTTTAAATTGCCGCCCAAAGTTGTTGTAACTTTTGCAGACATAGTATTATCTGCCCCAAGAGGCAATAGTTCAATTGTCCCTGAGTTCCCCACTGAAACAAAATTCGACCCTGTCGTAGTTACACCGCTGATATCATATTTAGCTGAGAATGCTTCATAAGGAGACCCGGGTAAAAAATAATCGATTCGTAAATCAGCACCCGTACCAAAACCATCCGCATCTCCTGTCATACCGACACCTGATAGACCGCCTTGTCGTCCAAAAAATAAACTCGGTTTACTTGTTGTACCGAATTTACCACCGGATGCAGAGTTTATACCTACTTCAATATATTTCCCACCAAAAAATACATCTCCATTAACCATTGCATAGCGGGTACTTGCCATATCACTCCCTTTTCTCCATTGTAGCGAAGGGGAAGTAACCGTTTTGCCCGATGCTACGCTATAGGTGCTTGTACCACCATCAGCTGTTCCTTGGCCGTAGAGAAAAATAACACCGCCAGCCGATGTTCCCGTATGTGTAATATTTTGATTGACATAAATGTTGTTATAGGCTGAAAGGGTTAACGTGTTATCTGATGACCATGCTATTGCGGAATTAACATTGATATTTCCTTCTGAACCGCTTTCTCCGCTTGATGTATCCAAGCGTGTTCCATCGGTCGTATCTGTGGTAATCTTAACATTGCCACTTGCCAACCCGGTTTGAATCGCTGTAGCCAACGCACCATTGATAGTGATATTCACCGGATCAATCAACCATTCTTCGGCTTGAACCGTAGTTCCTTCGGCAATAGCAAACTCTTTTCCCGAAGTCTCCACAAAACCGCCCTCAGCCTTGATCGTCCCACCAATATTAGCTGTCCCCCCATGAGCAAAGAGGATTACTTTACCTGTCACATCGTTTAGGGTTTGTGCTTCGATAATCCCCGTGTTATTCACCATACCATCAAGAATAGTGTTCAGTGCTTGAGTGGTGAGATACACTTGACCACCGTCAGCTTGGATAAGCCCTTTATTCTCGACGAGAGCATTGAGGGTTCCCTGATCAATCGTGAGTTTTACCAGAGAGTTACCGTTTAGGTTAAGGCTGATCTTCTCACCGGATGCCATTTGGACATTCCCCATCGTTGCGACAATAGTTCCCTCATTTTGGACAGTTTTACCCATCATCGCAACATATCCGCCATTGTGAGCGGTGATGGTTCCCATATTGATAATCGAGTTTTGCGAGTTTCCTTCGAAGACGTAGTTACCGGCTTGGAAATTTGCATCAGTAATGTTAAGAGTAGAGGCTACTAAACCTCCTACATTGATCTGCGATCCGTTAGTAAACAAGACGCCATTGGGATTAATGAGGAATACTTGACCGTTTGCATTCATTGCCCCTTGTATTAGGGATTGAGATGTCCCTACTACACGGTTCAATGTTACCGATTGTGCGGAGGGTTGTACGAAGTTCACCGTTTCACTCGGAGCGATACTAAAACTGTTCCAATTAATCGAAGCTTTATTGGTGGACTGGTTGATCGTGGTGACACTGCCGCTTTGGTTGATAGTAGCTGAACCAGTTGTGACTGTCCCACCGCTTGGAGCAGCAAAACTCATCGTACTTCCGGCTACGAGAGCCGAAACGACAAGGGAAATTTTTCCCCCTTTTAAAATACGAAAACGGGAACTAAAATCGGGTGTGTATTTCATCATTCATCCTTTGAGAAATTTCATTACCATGATTATTCCATCTTAAAATCGCACTAATATCGCACTAATTTATGTTTTTTGCGACATATTTACGATAGTAGTCTGATAGACTGCCATTTACATAATAAATAGGACTATCCAGCGGTGAATACTCTTGAACAGCTCAAAGACAAAACGGTTCTCTTTCTCGAAGACAATGTTGAATTAGCGCTAAATGCAACCAGCTTACTCAATATCTTTGTCCAAAAAGTGCATCATGTATCTACTATTGCAGAGGCTGAATTACTTTTTGAAAAATCGCATATTGATATCATAATCAGCGATATCAAACTCAAAAATGAAAACGGTCTCGATTTTATCCGTAAAATTCGCAGCACAAACGTTCAAATACCTATTTTAATCATTAGCGGACACAAAGACGAAGATTTTTTATTACGCTCGATTCCGTTGGGACTTACAGCCTATCTCCTCAAACCGATTAAGTACGATGAGTTGATTCAAGCACTAGAACAATGCAGTGAAAAGCTAGGGCTAAATCAAATGCAAAAAATAGAACTCAAAGAGGGGTGGTATTTTGATACAGAAAACAAAATACTCATACAAGATGGGGGTAATTTCTCTCTCAATAAAAAGGAAGCCCTTTTTATGGAGTTGATAGCCCATAATCGAGACCGATTAATTACTAAAGATATGATTCAATCAGCCGTATGGGAATTTGAAGATATGAGTGATTCTGCACTAACAAACTTTATCCTCCGAATCCGTCGTAGATTTGGAAAAACGTTTATCTATACGATTCCTGATCTCGGATATCGATTTAAACTTTAATCCAATTCAACAGTACATTCGTCAACATAGTCTTTGAGGGTTTCTACGTAAAGTTTGTATTTCATATCCTCGGTAACGATATGATCGATCAATGCTTTTTTGATAATAAATTTAAGTTTGGTTCGAATCATAGCCAATGTCGGAGAGCTTGTGATCGATTGGTTTACAAATTCGATAATTTCATGGTGTAAATTTCGGTGATACTCGTATGCAGGGAAACCGATCCGTCTCATATAGATTTCTTCATCGCGAAAATGCTCGCTCATATAGCTGTTAAGTTCTCCTAAAATTGCCTTCAATTCCTCTTTAGTCGAAGTGAGCGCATCGAGTGCCGCAATCCGCCCCACGATATCAAAAAGATGTTCGTGCTGAGCATCAATCCCGCTAATTCCGAGTCGGTATTCTTCGCTCCACTCCAAACCTGTTGCCATAATGATGATCCCTTGATTCAAATAATATTCGTTATTATTACTTCTTCATATCGCAAACGGATCGCAAAACAACTGTTACGCATACACCGCGGTCACAATTATCCACTTCCAAACGAGCACCGTATTTTCCAACTATCTCCTTGCACATCGGCAAACCTAACCCGCTCGAAGATATTCCTAAATTCATCCCGCCGCCGTTATCGCAAAACATAATTCTATTCGAACTCACCTCGATGCGTATCGTCGGATTCTCGATCTTTCGCTCTGAAAATACCTGAACCGCATTATTTAAAAGATTGAGCCAAACCTGCATCCATTCGTTTTTAACGCCGTTTAATACGGTATCTTCCCCTTCTATCACCACAAGAACGCCGAAATCAAGGATTTTCGTTTCAATGATGGAAATAGAACTTTCTATCGAATCATACGCAGAAAAATCACTTCTAACACTGTTTTGTTTGTAAAATTCTAAAAAGTTTTGCATGGTATGAGACATAAAATCAATCGTATTTTCGATCTTTTGAGACTGCTCTAAAAGCCACTCTTTTTCTATCGGCTGCCCCATTCTTATCTTGGCAATGGTGAGAAGATTAAGTGAACTGAGTTTCGAGAGCGGCTCACGCCATTGATGGGAAATATTGGCAATCAGGTTACCTATTTCAGCCTGTTTTGCTTTTTGATAGAGCTGATCTTTAATTTGAAGATTTTTCGCCACTTCCAAATGCACTTTTTTACGAAGCAGATAATTCCATCCAATCATTAATGCGCTGATCAGGGCAACCAATGCGAGTACGCTAAGAACAATCATCCCATAAGGATTTTGTTCTCTTATAACCGTTGTATAACGGTTATAAAAACGCTGCATCAGAATCGGATCCATACCCAAAACCAGTTTTTCAAAAATATCTTTCAAAATCGGTTCATCATTTCGGGTTCCCACCGACAACTCGACCTTCTCTTTTAACCGTAATGATACCTTCAACATTCCGGTATGTTCTTTTTGGATGTACGAAGAGACAACCATAAGATTATCGATATAGCCGTATAATTCGCCGGATTCAACGCGGTTAAGACCGTCCGTTATAGACGCTACTTCAACAAGATTGAGATCAGGATAGTGTGTTTTTAACTGTTCCGTTATCACATACCCTTTTACGGAACCTAACTTAACATTTCCCAAAGATGTAATATCTTCCGTAAACGGTTTATCCATCTTTGTAGCCATCACGATAGGCAACGTCACATACGGTGAAGTGAAATCCATGTATTGAAGTCTCTCAGGCGTACTTGAAGCAAGGGAAAGAATATCGCATTCCCGTTTTTTTGCGAGAGTAATCGACTCTTCCCACGATTCGACAGGATGAAATTCGATCGGAACCCCGAGCCGCTTTTCAAACTCACTCATCACATCCGAAGCGATCCCGATATGACGCCCCTCACGAATCGCTTCAAACGGATACCACTCAGGATCGACACACATGACAATTTTTTTCTTGTTCAGTAAATAGTGTTTCTGAGCCGTCGTCATCTGAACATCATTGTTCGAAGCAATAATGTCTTGAAACATAAATTTTCCAAGCTTCTGCCCGACTAAGAGCCTTCCTGACTGAACCAGTTGTTTATAGGCTCGAACGGTCAACTCTTCATTGGCCTGACCAATCGGATAAAAATCGGTCATCATCAATTTTTTTGTCACTTTGTACTCGTATACAAGTGCATCTCTGGATTTTCCGGTGTTGTATTTGTTCAGGAGCAGATCAATAATTTCATCGGGATGATCTAAAGCGTATTTCCACCCGCGATTGGTTGCCTCAATAAACTTTTGCGTCCGTTCAGGATTTTCAAGGGCTTCATTCCGTGACGTAAAGACATTCACGGCACTCATTACAAATCCGTAATCTGCCGGATCGATAACTGAATAGGGGATATTCAAACGATCCAGTTCATACAGCTGATTCGAGCGGAATACTGTAATTGCATCGCATTTTCCGTTAATAAAATCGTTGATATCAAAAGAATGGAGTAAAATAGTTGCATTAGTAGGTGTGATTTCGAAGTGGTTAAGCATCAGTCCAAGAGAGGAGGATCGAAGCTCGTCTTTCGTAGCCATAATCTTCTTCCCGATTAAATCGGCAGGATTATTAATCCCTTTACGTACAGCGAATACGAGGGGAGAGCGTTGTAAATAGGTTCCAAGCAACACAACAGGTGCCGGTTTCCCGCCTGAAATAATAATACTGCTATTATACGAACCGTAAGTGGCTTTACGGTTGATTATATCAGATGCCGTATCCACACTGTTGTGATACTCTCTTAGATCGACATCCAATCCGACATCACGGTAAAACCCTTTTTCTTTTGCCGCTACAAATCCCGCAAACTCATACTGAAATTTCCAATCAAGCTGAATGGATACTTTTTCAAGATTTTTTTGTGACCATAATGATGAAAATAAAATGAATAATACAAAAATGAATCGCATTACATTAAACGGTAATGGATCTTATTTTTTCAATAACCTGATTAATAATCCAGTCAGGGGTAGAAGCTCCTGCACTGATACCGCAAAAAATTTTGCCGCTAAACCACTCCGGCTGTAAATCTTCTTGGCTCTCGATATGATAACTCTCCGGACAAAACTCCTGCGCGATAGAATGGAGCTGTTTTGTATTGGAAGAGTTTTTACCTCCGATAACAATCATGACATCGGCTTGCTGCGCAAGTTTACGTACGGCATCCTGGTTATCAAACGTTGCATTGCAAATCGTATTAAAAACACGTACTTCTTTATGCGTAGCCATCAATTTGCCGACGATTTGCTGATACTCTTCAACTTTACGGGTAGTCTGAGCTACGGTTGCAACTTTTTCACGCAACCGTAAGGCATCTATTTCATCAGGGCTATTGACAACGTACACATTATCTTTGGCATAGCTCTTAACCCCTTTGATTTCAGGATGCGCTTCATCGCCGAAGATGACGATATCATACCCTTGAGCACTCATCTCTTCACAAATTTGCTGCGGCTTGGTCACATACGGACAGGTTGCATCCACCACATTTACGTGACGCTCATGCAATAACGTCAACTCTTGTTTGGGGATACCATGGGTACGAATGACCGCGGTTTCACCCGCTTTAAAGGTATCGAGATTTTCACTGAGGGCGACATTGAAATCGTTTTTAAGCCGATCAATCTCATTGGCGTTATGGATAAGAGGACCATATGTTGCGGAATTTCGGTTCTCTTCGGCAATTTTAATCGCCCGTTTTACTCCGAAACAAAACCCGTAACTCTCCGCCAACTCGATTTTCATCGCTCAACCTTTGTGCAGATTCCCAAAAGTTCAAAAAAGTTCGGGAAAGAGGTGTTGATACACTCGATATCCACAACCTCCATACCGCATTTAAGCCCGGCGATAAGAAAACTCATCGCGATACGGTGATCACCGAAACTGTTTACTACAGCCGATTTTAATTCTCCGCCGAGTACCGCATATCCATCAGGATACTCTTCGGTTTCAATCCCGCAAAGGTTCAAATTATCAACAACCGTTTTAATACGATCAGACTCTTTGACCCGAAGCTCTTCGGCATTTTTAATAACACTTTTCCCCTCTGCACACGCCATAGCGATGGAGAGAGCCGGAAGTTCGTCGATAAGCCATGCGATATTCTCTTCCACTATGACCGCTTGTAGAGGCGCATATTCCACTTTGATCGATCCGATCGGCTCATACCGCTCATCATTGAGTGTATAAGTGATTTTCGCCCCCATACGCTCCAACACTTTAAACGCTTCGATACGGGTGGGGTTAAGGGTAACCCCTTCTATCGTTGCGGAAGAACCGGGGATAATAGCTGCCGCTACCGCAAAGAAGAAGGCACTGGAAGGGTCGGCGGGAACACGGATATCAAGAGGTTTAAGAGGCGTCTTCAGTGGCCAAATTTTCGTCTCAAGAGCATTGATCTCAACACGAGCACCCATACCGCGCAACATCCGCTCTGTATGGTCACGGCTAAGCTCAGGTTCACGAAACGTACACACCCCATCGGAACGGAGTGCTGCAAGCATCATCGCACTTTTTACCTGTGCCGAAGCGATAGGAGAGGTATAATCAAATGCTTTAAGGGATGCTCCTCGGATGGAGAGGGGTGCGAGATCACCATTATTACGGCCATCCAGCTTTGCTCCGATAGAACGCAACGGCTGAGTGACCCGTTTCATCGGACGGCGTTTAAGATATTCATCGCCCGTAAGGATAAAATGTCCCTCAGCCGAACTGAGAAGCCCGCAAAAAAGGCGCATTCCGGTTCCCGAATTACCGCAATCGAGTATTTCGGACGTTTCCTGTATCCCGTTGGAACGGATGGTGATTATTTTCCCGTCATCGGTGATCTCTGCCCCAAGATGTCCGACGATTTTGAGGGTGTTAAGGGTATCTTCCGCGCGGAGAAAATTCTCGATTCTGCTCTCCCCCTCCGCTAAAACAGAAAACATCGCACATCGGTGCGAAATTGATTTATCGGGCGCAATCGCATCACTTTTAAATTCGAATGGCTGTGCAGAATAAACCTTGGCGGACATCATCTCAAACCTGCTCCCAACTCATCTTTAAGACCGCTGAGAATCCACTCCATAGCGGCATTGATATCCTCTTCTTCGAGTGTTTTTTCATCCGATTGGAGGACAAATCTAAGGGTAAGACTCATCTGTTCTCCCAAGTTCTCGGATACATAACGGTCTACCGGATAAAAACGTCTTACTTGTGCAGAGGCGTGTTTTTCGATCACGGCTTTAATGCTCTCATACGTCACCGCTTTGGAGATCAAAATACTCAAATCCCTAAAAGAGGCTTGATATTTCGAATACGGTTGCGCTTCGATGAGTCCATAAGGGAGGCAATCGGTTTTGAGTTCACACATAAACGTTTGAGCAAGGTCAAATTCTTCTTCTACTTGAGGATGAAGGCGGAACAATTCACCCGCTTCTTCACCGTTGATCATTACTTTTGCACACACATACGGATGGGCTAACGAGTGGCTTGTGGTATGCGATACCAGTTCAAACGATCCCGCTACATCCGCGATCAACTTCGTAAAAGAAGCAAAATCGATAACGGCAGGTTTACCCGCATTGGAAATCTTTTCATTCTCCATGGGACCCGATACGATAAATCCGAGACGCTTTGACTCGCGGCGCTCGCTGTCAAAAACCATCCCTGCTTCAAACAAAGCAATTTTCTTTTGATTTACTTTGACATTGGCAGACGCCGAATTCAAAAGTCCTACCAAAAGGGTCGGACGTAGCGTATCAAAGGTAGCCGTGATCGGGTTTAAAAGCTCTTTTGAACTCTCAGTACAGACAAATCCGAATTTTTCTACTTGCGCACGTTCATTAAAGACAAAATGGACAGACTCGTAAAATCCGCTTTGTGCAGCGCGATGGCGATACAGTCGCGTTTTTTTGTACTCTGCCAAATCACTGCTCATCTGATTTGCTTCAGCAAAAACAAGAGGCTTGGAAGGGATATTGTCAATTCCGACAATACGGACAATCTCTTCGATAATGTCTTGTTTATTCACAATGTCATGGCGAAATTTAGGAACCGAAATAGCGAATGTAGAGCCTTTAGGCTTACCGATATCTAGCCCTAGATTCTTAAAAATCTGAGTGATACGTGTTTTATCGATTTTAAGACCGATAAACGATTCAAATTCAGATTCAACCATACTGATAATACGAGGTTCATACGTCGTGGTTAACTCAATATTTCCCCCATATACTTGCGACGTTGAATATTTTTCAAACAATTCCGCTGCATATCGGATACCCATTTCAATAGTCGGCTCGCTTCCGCGTGACGTACGGTAATAATGAGGACAGCTAGGGATTTTCTTCTCCCCCATTTGTTTTGCAATCACTTCAGGAGCGATATAACTCGCTTCGATAATTGCCAACCCCTCGTTAGCACTAAAATGAGCCTCTTTTTCTTGAGAGACACCGATGACAGAAACTTTTCCTTTGCCATACAACGACGCGTAACCGTTTTCATCATTTTCAAGGGTAATAATCCCTTTATTTTCCACATCTCCGAATTTTTCAAACGGATAGGCACGTAAGATAACTCCCGTACTCTGCGTCGCATAAAATAATATTGCATCAACGGTTGTGGTATACGCTTGATCAATAATTGCCAAACGGAGGGAAATGATCAAAGGAACAGTGAGTTCTTTAACTTCTACGGCACTGAATAACAAATCTGCATTAAACGTTTCCGTATGCTGCAGTTGCAAAATTCGTCCGATCCCCAAGCGACCCTCTTGGTTATCTTTGATATTCTTCTCACGAAGAGGACGAGAAAGTGCTGCACGCAAATCGCGCGCAATTCCGTAAATACTCAAGCAATCACCGCGATTGGCGGTCAGTTCAATCTCGATAACATCATCATTGAATACACCGTATTCATTGAGATTTTTACCCTTTACCAATTCACCGATACTCTCATCGAGGATCATAATTCCCTCACCCATAGAAGGAAGGCCAATCTCTTTAGCGGAGCAGATCATACCGTGGGAATCGACACCGCGCAGCTTTGCCTCTTTGATCTTAAGACCGCCGGGAAGTTCCGCACCGACCGTTGCTAACGCAATGTATAGTCCTGCACGAACATTCGAAGCACCGCACACAATCTGGCGCACTTCTTTCCCGACATTAACTTGACAAACATTGAGTTTATCAGCATCAGGATGTTTTTCACACGACTCGACGTATCCGACAACCACTCCATCAGCGACACGGACAACGTCATGAGCATCTACTTCCAAACCGATCGAATTTAATGTTTTAAGCAACAGATCGGTGCTTACATCAGTAAGATCGATCCATTCATTTAGCCAATTTTTTGTTACGATCATCTAAACTGCTCCAATAATCTCGTATCTCCCTCAAATAAAGAGCGTAAATCACCGATTCGGTGGATCAGCATCGCAAAACGCTCAACCCCTAAACCGAACGCATAACCGCTGACATTCTCATAACCGACCGCTTTAAAAACGTTCGGATCGACAATACCGCAACCGAGAACTTCGAGCCATCCTGTTTTCGAACAAACTCGGCACCCTTCCCCGCCGCAGAAAATACAGCTGATATCGACTTCAGCTGAAGGCTCCGTGAACGGGAAGAAACTCGGTCTGAAACGGACTTCGACATCGCCGAACATTGTTTTCAAAAAATCTTCGAGGATAAATTTGAGATTGGCAAAAGAGACTTTTCCCGCCTCTTCAACAACCAACCCCTCTACCTGATGAAACATAGGAGTATGGGTGATATCGTAATCGCGGCGAAATACGGCGCCCGGAGCAATCATCCGAATCGGCGGTTGAGTAGAGAGCATAGTACGGATTTGTACCGGCGAGGTATGGGTACGCAACAGCATAGAATCTTTAAAATAAAACGTGTCCTGCATATCGCGTGCCGGATGGTATTTAGGGAGATTCAACGCTTCGAAATTGTGAAAATCATCTTCCACCATCGGGCCCGTTTGTACCGAGAAGTTCATCGCAACGAAATACTCCACGATTCGATCCATAGTCTCCATAACAGGGTGCAGTGATCCGTGTTCCGTAGTGGCGGAGTAAAGACTTACGTCAATCGCTTCCGCTTTCATCGTCGCTTGCAAATGTTCCATTGCTAAGAAAAGTTTACGATCGACCAAAAGGGCATTCAACCCCTCTTTGTGAATATTTAACTCTTTGGCAAATGTCCCTTTTTCCGCGTCAGGAACATCTTTCATACGGGCGAACTCAGCGTTCATTATCCCTTTTTTTCCGAAAACGGCGATTCGGATCTCTTCGATTTTATCAATCGAGTCAGCCGATTTTATAGCGTCATACCACTCTTGCAAAATAGAGTCTCCATTGATGATTTTCTGAAAGCTTTTAAATACGTTATCACTATTTCTGAAAGTGCTTTCAATTTAGGGGATATTGTAGTCAAATCTCTTTTATAAATAGCTTCAAGCGATCTTCCATATGCTACAATAGCACAAAAAAAGAGGTTTAGCATGTGCATTTTCTGTAAAATTATTAACAAAGAAATTCCCTCCAATACCGTTGCCGAAAATGAAGAATTTTATGCGTTTCATGATATTAATCCCAAAGCGCCCGTTCATGTTTTAGCGATTCCAAAAGCACATTATCAAAGTTTTAACGATATTCCCGGAGATGTGATGGGGAGAATGTCAACGTTTATGCAAGAGGTCGCCAAAGCGTGCGGAATTGACGAGAGTGGTTACCGAATCATCAGTAATATCGGGGAAAATGGCGCTCAAGAGGTAGGGCACCTCCATTTTCACATCCTCGGCGGAGCGAAGCTCAAATGGGGTCATTTTGCTGACGCTGATCCTAAGGATTTCTTTTAATCCTTACGCATTGCACCCTTGCAATGCACCAAAATCGACGGCACTTCCACCACCGCTAATCATCTTCTCATTTTCACGAATCACCTTGCCGTTATGGATAATCGTATAGCTGATCGCTGTGGTGTCGCGAATCGTATTGATCGTTGAGCAGTAGGTCTCCAGACTCGCCATCACCCAACGTGCTGCGAGTGTATCGTCCGCATTCGATTCATATCGGTATTCGAGGTGAAGCGAGTTGAATTTTCGCGGAGCAGACTCATTACGAACCACTTCACCGCTTACTTCAAGATTTTTTACTTCATACCCCTGCTGTTTAGGAAGCAGTACAATATCGGTCGCACTGCAGGTGATAATCCCGCTTAAAAAATACTCAATCGGAGAGATTTGGGGGCAATCGATAATAAAACTGCTCTTCTCTGTTTTAGCTTCAAAGCGCATTGCATCCTGATGAGAAACGGTAATCTTCATTGTACATCCTTGAGGAAATGGTCAAAATAGATAATTTGCTCTAGTGTACGAATTTCCGCCGTTCCCCCTTGGGAAATACGGGCATTCATCGAGTGTTCAATCGCCAAATAGGGGATAACATCTTCTTTAATTCGTTCATCGATAGCGTGAAGTTCAGGATAGTCGATATCACTCAAATCGATTCCGAGCACTTCGGCACGGGCAACGGCGCGTCCTGTGATGTGGTGCGCTTCACGAAACGGAACGTCACAGTGCTCGACCAGATAGTCCGCCAAATCGGTAGCGGATAGATGCCCCAGCTTGCACGCGCGAGCCATATTCTGAGGTTTAATTGTCATTGTACGCAATGCTTCGCGGAGAATTTCAAGGGAGAGTTCAGCCGTCTCAACACTGTCAAACACCCCCTCTTTATCCTCTTGGGTATCTTTGTTATAAGCTAGCGGCAACCCTTTCATTACAGTCAAAAGTCCCATCAAGTTACCGAACACCCGTCCTGTTTTTCCTCGAAGCAACTCAGGAACGTCGGGGTTTTTCTTTTGCGGCATGATAGAGCTACCGGTCGAATATTGATCGGAAAGTTCAACGAAACGAAACTCGTAACTTGACCACAAAATAATCTCTTCCGACAAACGGGAAATGTGCATCATCAACGTCGAGATATTAAACAAAATCTCCAGCGCGAAATCACGATCGCTCACCGTATCGAGGCAGTTGATACTCACCGAATCAAAGCCAAGTTCTTTTGCCGTCATTTCACGGTTGATATTGTGCGGTGTTCCGGCAAGTGCGGCGCATCCGATCGGAGAGATATTATTACGTGCCATAGAGCTCTCAAAACGTTCTATATCACGTTTAAACATCGAAGCGTATGCCAGTAAATGAAATGCAAAATTAATCGGTTGTGCGTGTTGCAGATGGGTCATTCCCGGTAATAATGTCGCAGTATGATCTCTTGCAATATCAACAACGACTTCCATAAGGGCTTTGATCAGTTCAACTATCTCACGATTCTTGCGAAGTACGTAACGACGGAAATCAAGAGCGACCTGATCGTTGCGGCTACGTGCGGTATGGAGTTTTTTTCCTGCTTCGCCGATAATCGCCGTGAGCCGTTTTTCAATCGCCATATGGAGATCTTCATCACCGATTTTCCACTCAAACGATCCTGATTCAATTTCGCTGAGTACTTGAGCCATCCCTTTTTCGATCAAAGTAGACTCTTCATCGGTTAAAATCCCTTGATGAGCCAACATTTTCGCATGTGCGATGGAGCCTTCGATATCTTCACGGTAAAGTTTTTGATCAAACATGATCGAGGCGTTAAATTTTTCCAAAAGGGTTGACGCATCTTGCGTAAAGCGTCCTGACCACATCTTTTCCATGGTATCTCCGAAGTGTGTAAAAGTGGGGTATTTTAGCGAAGTTTGGTTTAGAAGAAAATCATCCCGCAGAGGATGAAGGGTTTATTTAGTTACAGGCAGGGACATTGCCGCTATCGGATGCATATTCAACCAGAAAATCTTCCAGATGTTTAGCCCCTTTTGTAAAACTGCGATCTTTGAAATAATCCCAAGACGGCTGCGCTTTTTTGGAATTCAGATGAATATCGGCGAGTTTCTCACCTTTATTATCCATCAATTTTTCCCATACGCGCTGTTTTTTAGATCCGGCTAATTGTTGACCGCCGCCATGACACTCTTTACAAGAATCAATGTAAATTTTTTGACCTTTGTATGTGGCCGCGTTAAGAAGGGTTGAACCGGCTAAAAGTGTAATTGCTACTGTAGCATAAAAGGTGCGCATCGGAATTGATCTTCCCTATTTATAGTATATCTATTAAGTTAATATTACATTAGTAATTCTAATAAATTGCTTAAGTTTATTCCCCTAAACAAGGGGAAATAGGGGATCAAAGTTGATATTTTTTCTCTAATTTCAAGTCTAAATCCCAAAGGTTGAGCCCTTTTAGTCGCTCTATAACAGCCGGGGTACATTCTACATCACCCGGCCACTCACGCTCATATCCGTCAACTGCCGTTTTCATCGTCCCATCAAACGCTACTATAGGGTCTGAAACATATAAGTCACGTGACGCATCGATATTATTACTGACACGCCAAAGGAGCATATAGGGGTTATGAATATCGTTTTTAGCGTCATCCACAAAAATTACAATCCGTAAATACGATTTTAGAGCATCCAAAGCACTGAAACAGATTTTCATCGAACGGGTTTTATCAACACTTATCACAGTGATCGGGTTGGCGGTATGACGCATATATTGAGTCAATCCGGTAACTTCAGGAACAAGGTGACGTATTTTTTCTAACAATGCAGGGCTATCAACTGACTCAGGTGCGCTCGGTGAATACGATGCGGTAAAATCGATACCGAGCTTGCCGCCGACGAGCGATTCGGGACTGGAATGATCCAGTGCATCGGTAATCCCCTCAGAGATAAAAAGGCATTTAGGGATAAATCGGTTCAGTGCATAGGTAATCAATGCTTCATAGTTTGTCAGCTTCGGTGCATCTTCCCCGAAGAAAAGGGCATGTTTGACAAAGCTCATTTGGCCTGAACCCCAAAAAATATGCATAAACTGCTTTGCATGCCCTTTATAAAGCGGTTTCATTTTTGCCAGAATGAGGTTATGAAACACTCCGTTTTCCGGCATATGATAATCGATCAAATCGGCCGCATTCGTTTTCAACAACGGCAAGAATACTCGTTCAGTCGCCCATCCCATATATTTGTCTTCCAACGGCGGTTTGCCCACTACGGTTGCCAAATAATAAGGATTTTTACGATGAGTGATCGCACTCACTTCCAGCTCGGGGTAATGCTCTTCCAAGGTGTAATAGCCGGTATGATCCCCAAAAGGGCCCTCTATTCGAAGCTTTTCAGTGTCTACCCACCCCTCGATGACAAAATCGACATCCTCAGGGATAAATAGCGGTGTCGTGAGCGATTCAACCAGTTTTGGAGACTCTTTTTTGATAAGTCCATATAGGAGCAGTTCATTAACCCCATACGGCAACGGAGCCGTTGCACACCATGTATAAAGAGGATCGCCTCCGATCGCAATCGATACCGGCATTTTTTTGCCGGCACGTTGATACTGATCGAAAAAGTGAGATGAGTCTTTATGAATCTGCCAGTGCATACCGAGATGGTTTTTATCATACACCTGCAATCGGTACATCCCGAGATTAACGAGCGCTCCGTCAAGACTTTGAGTATAGACCTGCCCCATTGTAATAAACGGACCGCCGTCTTCTTCCCACGTTGTGAGGATCGGTAAATCATACAGATTAACGTCATCACCCTGTTGGACGATCTCTTGGCAGCTTCCGCGCGTTTTGAGTTTTTTAGGGAAAATATCTTTCATTGAAAAAAGATCGCCGAGCATCCCTATTTTCTCTTTAAATCCTTGAGGGGGCTTCATGTGGAGAAGTTTTTCAATCTCACTTGCCACCCCTTCCACTTCGCGTCCGAATAAAAGTTCAGTACGGCGGAATGAGCCGAAAAGATTCATCACAACGGGAATATCAAACTTTTGACCTGTCGATTTATCAATCGGATGGGTAAAAAGGAGTGCTTTCCCCCCATCTTGTTTTTTGACTTCAGCATACGCTAAATGGGGAATTTCAAGTTTTATATCCAAAGGGGTATCGATAATACGCAATTCCCCTTTGCTTTGGAGTAGATCAATGGTTTTTTCTAATGTCACAGATTAACCCTCATTTGCCATAGCTTCGGCGCGCTGTAATAATTCCATCGCACCTTGTGCAATCAAACGCTCCGCCATCGCTTCACCGACACGTTTTGTTTGTTGCTTAGAAACAGTAATCTCATCTCCCATCACTTCAGAGCCATCAGGCATACCGAGCGTTGAGCGAACAATCACATCTCCGTTTTCTTGAACCCGTGCACTAACACCGATTGGAACCTGACATCCCCCCTGCAACGTGTCGACAAACCCGCGTTCAATGGTGGTCTCGATACGGCTGTTCTCATCTTCGAGGAATGACGCGATCTCTAATACCCACGGCTCGTTAACTGTCTCGATACCAAGTGCCCCCTGCCCCATAGCCGGAAGCATCTCATCCAGAGAAATCGGATAAAAATACTCTACCAAATCCGAAAATCCTAAACGATTGATCCCTGCCGCAGCGAGGATAATCGCGTCAAACTCACCCTCTTTGAGTTTACGAATACGGGTATCAACATTCCCCCGTAAATCTTTAATCACTAAATCGGGACGCTGTTTCACAAGCTGCATGCGACGACGCAATGACGATGTACCGACGATCGCTCCTTGAGGAAGCGACATAATATCAGGGTACTTTTCACTCAACATCGCATCACGGACATCTTCTCGCAGAGTGATCGCCGAGAGTAATAACCCCTCCGGCATCACGGTAGGAACGTCTTTGAGAGAATGTACCGCCATCTGTGCCTCACCGCGAAGCATAGACTCTTCGATCTCTTTAAGAAATAGCCCTTTACCCCCGATTTTTGCCAAAGGGACATCCAAAATTTTATCCCCGGAGGTGATAATAATTTTAAGTTCCACTTCGACGTCGCGAAATTGTGTTTCAATAACCGACTTGATATGGTTGGATTGCCAAAGGGCAAGTTTGCTTCCGCGTGTTGCGATTGTGAGTTTTTTCATAAATTACTTAACCTTAATCTCTTTATATTTATTTTTTGAAGCGTCTTTTTGACCGTTAAAAAAGACGGTAGGTGTTCCGACAACCATCATCGATTGTGCCACTTTTTGGTCAAATTCAAACTGATTTATGACAGAAGGTCGTCTAATGTCTTTTAGGTCGATTTTTGTACCGAATGTTTTATTAAAAGCATTGAGAATTTTTTGGTCATCTTTTTCATTCGCATTAATATCAACTTTGTAAAGACTCAAAACAGCATTCTCCGTCCCGTTTTGCTCCGCTGCAATCGCTGCTTTTGTCAACGTTACCGCCGCAGGATGAAGAGTTGCAAGTGGAAAATGGTAGTAGTAAAGGGCAAATGTTTTAGGATATTTTGCCATATACGAGATTGCTTCGGGAACATAACGACGACAAAACGGGCAAAGAGGATCAGAGAAAATAGCTACTTTATGGGTTGCGTTAGCTTCCCCGCTGATACGGTTGGATTTTGTATAAAATCCGCTACTGAAATCAGGAGAGACCGTATCGTTGTAGCGCTCACCGCTCTTTACGTTAATCAGTTCAGGGGCAATAACATTGCCATTGACAAAATAGGTAGCATTTTGGTTAATATGGCGGGTATCACTCCCTTGTTTTACATCTGCCTCAATGCTCATAAAATAAGCCTGCCACCCAGTCATTGCGGGGAGATTTTTCTTTCCGCTTACTTCAACTGACAAATTGGTAATATTCGGGTTATTACCAATCCCTTTTTTTAAAAACGAAATAACTTCAGCATCGGTTGCAGCCATAAGGCTAGCGGAGAGAAGGAGTATCGTCGATAATTTCGGCATCAATGACATAGTCATCCTTTCGTGTGGTTTGGGTAGTGTTGTGTGGTGGATATTTTCGCGTAAAACGGTTAATGATCAGTGTTCCTAAAAGGGAAAATTGCATTAAAATACCGATAAAATCACATAAAAATCCTGGGAGAATCAGGAGAATTGCCCCCAATAGCCCCATAATATTTCGATTTGAAAATCCCTGCATATCGATTTGACGCGTACGGAGTGCGTCAAGATTCTCACTCAACGTATGACGAAAATTCATTAAGATGAAAATTCCTAAAAAGGCACTGAATACAATCTCGAAGAAGGTTGCTAATCCACCCATCTGCGTGGCAATCTCAATGGTGATAAAGACTTCTGCAAAAAGGTAAATCAGAAAATAGATCACTGTCGTAATTCCTCGATTTTAGTCAGTACGTCTGCCGCGTTAACGGTAATCATCTCTCGGGTAGAGCGTACCATAATCTGTACCAAGCCGTTCTCCAACTCTTTTCCGACAATAACGGTAAACGGAAAACCGATCAGTTCCGCATCGGACATTTTAAATCCGAATCGCTCTTTACGATCATCCAGCATAACCTCGATACCGCGAGATTGCAAAGATGCGTAAAGCTCTTCGGCATACGCCATATGGCTCTCTTCTTTGATGTTTGAGACCATAACATTGACCAAATATGGAGCCGTTGCGTGAGTCCAAATACACCCTTTTTCATCATGGTGTTGTTCGATCACGGCAGCGACAAGACGGCTGACACCCATCCCGTAGGTTCCCATAATAAAGGGCTGTGAACGGCCGTTTTCATCCAAAAACTCCGCTTTAAGCGGTGCGGAATAGACGGTCCCAAGTTTGAAGATATGCCCTACTTCAATCCCTTTGGTATGGAGAATTTTACCGCCGCAGTGAGGACACCCGTCCCCTTCTTGAACGCTGATGAGATCAGCAAAATGGGCTTCATTCATCACAGAGAGATCAACTCCGACAAAATGGTAATCGGCTTCATTGGCACCCGTAATCATCGTCGTTGCCCCGCGTGTATCGTTATCCATAACGATACGGATTTTATCTTGATCGAGCGGCCCGATAAATCCCGGAAGCAAACCGATTTCAGTAAGCTCAGCTTCGGTTGCATCGACCAAATCGATCGCTCCGACACTGTTACGTGCTTTTACCTCTTGAAGCTCATCGCATCCGCGAATAAAGAAACAGACCAATTCAGACCCTTCAGTATAAACCGCACGCTGAACTACAGCTTTGAGGGTGTAATACGGATCGACATGGAAAAAGTTACTTAAATCATCGATTGATTTGATATCAGGAGTTTTAAAACGGGCGAAATCGGCACTCGGCGCTTCAGGAAAAGTGCTTCTAGGTGCTCGGCGTGCCGCTTCGACATTGGCACCGTATTCGCATGTATCGCACACGGCAAGGGTGTCTTCACCGCTTCCTGCAAGTACCATCAACTCTTTTGACCCCGTACCGCCGATCGCACCGCTGTCGGCTTCAACAATACGAAAGTTAAGACCCAAACGTTCTAAAATACGTTTATATGCCGCTTCCATAGCATCGAACTCACGATCCAGATCTTCGGTTGAAGAGTGAAAGCTGTAGCCGTCTTTCATCACGAACTCGCGTCCGCGCATAAGACCGAATCTCGGACGCGCTTCATCACGAAATTTCGTTTTGATCTGATAAAGATTCATCGGGAGTTGTTTGTAGCTATTAACTCGGTTACGAACAATGTTCACCATCATCTCTTCATGGGTCGGCCCGAGAACAAAAAGGTTCTCTTTACGATCGCGGAAGCGGAGAAGCTCTTTACCGAACTTCTCGATCCGTCCACTCTCTTCCCACAACTCGGCAGGAGTGACGAAACTGAGATCGACTTCTTGGGCGTCACATGCAGCCATCTCTTCATTAATAATGTTTTCGATTTTACGAAGTACCCGTTTTCCCATCGGCAAGAAATTATACAATCCAGCAGCTACCTGTGTGACAAATCCGGCACGTGAGAGGAAGATATGGCTTGGGAGTTGTGCATCTTTCGGTGCTTCTTTGGTGGTGGGGATATAGGCTTTACTAAAACGCATTATTTTCCTTTAGGGTAATAGGTACAGGAGTTCTGGGAGAGGTCATCCCCCTCTTCCCGATTCATTAAAAAACTCATCGATTCGATCAGGGCATCAACACGCATAGGATCGGAACCATCACGCATCCTCTCGGCAAACGGGTGCAAAAACCGCTTTAATGCCTGTAGGGTTGCTTTATGCACGGCTTGCTCATATTCTTTAGGGATATAGCCGTTTTCGAGAACCCGCGTCGATTCTTGGAATGCGGCATCGGAAGCTTTGAGATACATATTTTTGATCAAAGGTTCGACTGAGAGGGTTTTAAGCCATTCAAAAAAGAAGGTAACGTGGCGACGAATGATCACATAAGAGAGTTTCGCTTCATCCTCACGAAGAGCGATATTTTCAGAAACAATCTCTTTGAGATCATCGACGTAAAAAAGTCGAATCGACCAAGCAGCAGCATCACATTCGATATCACGCGGAACCGCCATATCAAACCAGTAACGATCAAACGACGTCGGTTGTATCATATCCTCGGTAATAATCGGAGTGATGGATCCCGTCGCGGTAAAGAGCAACTCATTTTCGTTGATCGCATAACCGATCTCCTCGAAAGAACGGACACGAGCATTGCACTCTAACGCTATGGCTTCGGCCTTCTCAAAAGTACGGTTCATAACCGTCACATCCACCCCTTGAGCACTCAGATGCTTACAGGTAATCACCGACATCTCTCCCGAACCGATCACCAACGCTCTTTTACCGCTTACATCTCCAACCGACTCTTTGACTTTCGCTACGGCGACACTGGCAATAGAGACCGGTTTAGAGGAGATATTCGTGGCATTGCGGACATCGGCGGCACATTTAAAGGCATAGCTCATTGCACGAGAGATTTTTTGAGCTGAGTATCCATTCTCTTGGGAAAGTTTATAGGCATCTTTAAGCTGACCGGCAATCTGCGTCTCTCCGACAACCATTGAATCAAGCGAACTGGCTACGCTGAAAAGGTGGTGGATTCCCCCCTCATCATCAAAAATATCGGCACGCTCTTGGAGTTCGTGAGGAGTCAGTCCGGAGTGATGTGACAACAGTTTAAAAACGGCTTCTATTGCTAATTCCGTATCATTACAGCTGCACACAATCTCAACACGGTTGCAGGTAGAGAGAACCATCGATTCGCTAATGCAACTGTTTGCATTCAGTGTTTTCATAGCATTGAGTCGTGCCGTATCATCCACAAAAGCAAGTTTTTCCCGTATCGCTAACGTTGAGTTTTTATGCGAAAAACTAGCAATCAAATAGTGCATTAATGGCTTCTTTGGATTACAGATTCAATAATAGCGCGGAGTGCAGTCTCTTCACCGATGGCTTCAATCGCTTCATCGCACAAAGCTCTTGCATAGGTGTAAGAGTGCTCAATGATTTTATAGTCATCCATTTGGGAACGGATCCACCCTTTTTCCTCTTCATTCAACACTTTGGCGTGATTTTGAACAAGACGCTCTTTTCCCGCCTCATCCAACCGCTCATACAAATCGATGTACGGCAATGTCACTTTTCCCTCCGAAAAATCATTCAGTGACGGTTTCCCGAGTGTCGCTTCATCGGCTGTAATGTCGAGAATATCATCCACGATTTGAAATGCCAATCCCAGATTCTTACCGTACGTGGCGTGCGCCTCGTGATCTTTTCCGCTTAGCAAAGCCGCACTGAAAGCACACGCTTCAATCAACGTTGCCGTTTTAAGATAGAGCATTTTGAGGTAAAGATCGCGATCGGTATTAAAACTCTCCGCCATAGCGACATCCATCATCTCTCCGACAGAGAGACGGGTTACCGATTCGGCAACGGCGCGGGAAATAGCAGGATCAAATGCCGTCAATTCACTAAATGCTTTTGAGTAGAGAATATCGCCGAGCATAATGGCTGTTTTGCTCCCCTGTGTCGCATTGACTGAGGGGACACCGCGACGGAGCTGTGCTTCATCGATCACATCGTCATGTAAAAGACTCGCCGCATGGATCAATTCTACAATCGCTCCGAGCAAGGGGGCATTAGGAGCTTCGGGAGCTATAGTTAAAATGAGTCTTGCCCGCAGCCGCTTCCCGCCTGAGAGAGTTTTAAAAAGTTCTGCCGCATGAGGATAATCAACCTCATCAACCAGTTTAGCAATAAGAGTTTCTACAGTTTTCAACATACCTATTAATCACTTCTTTGTTAAATAATCCAACACGATCCGATTCTCTTTATCTATCAATAATAGATCCATTTGCGCCGTATTATTCCCTTCGTCGAATTTTTTAAAAACGACAATGACGTAGGGAACATCTTTTTGGGTTCGTTTAGCACTCAAGAGTACTTTCCGAAAGCTTTGATTGACATGCCCGACATAAAGAACATGCTGACCGACAAACCGATCAAAACTCTCATGCACCACCAAAGCCTTATCAGCATAGAGTGTCCAGCGAAAGTTCAAAAGACGCTCTTGCCCCTCGCTCTTTACAAGGACTTTAACCAATTCGTCTTTTTTGAGGTGAAAGGTTTTCGATTCTCTCCACGCGGCCGCATCCAAAAATGAAAACGACCCAAGGAGCAAGAATAGAAAAAACTTTTTCACGGCTACTCGTTTTGCGTCAATACGTTTCCGACCGAAATGATGTAAAGATTTTTTGCCATCATATCAATCTCATCAGAGCGTTCAAACTGAGCGTTCTGAATCACACGATCAATCCGATCTTCCCCGTGAACCTCTTGTAATAAGATTTCCATTGCCGCCATCCGCGTCATCAAACGTTCTAATTCATTATGAACCAAATCGCGATTCGCGTTAAAAACGATATCTAAAAACTTACTTTTCGGCGAACCTTGGAAAATATCGTCTTCGTCTTCAAACAGATTATACATTGTATCTCCAAAGTATCAATTTAAGTCGGCGATTATACCACCTCAATTCTTAGGTGTATAAAAAAAGGGGAATGATGAAAAAAAATAAAAGAAAGCGGATAGGTTTAGAAAAGCGTGTCTAATACCTGACTTTTATATTTCAGAGACTCAACTTTTGCTTTTATGAGACGGTTCTCTTCTTGCAGGGCATCATGTTCATGACTGAGGGTAGAAATTTCACGACTCTTAAAATAGATTTGGGTATTGATAAATATTTTGGGAAATACCACCACCAACACTAAAAAAATTCCCACAAAAACATTCCGCAAAAAGAGCGGTCCCATAGAATCATCAGGGCTAATTATATGTTGGGTCTCTTCTAATATGTCGAGTTTATCGCTCATGAGTATCAATCTCTTCGTATTTCAAAAATTCGTAATTTTGCACTTCGGCTCCGCGAATTGGCACGAAGCTCATCCGCCTGAGCAATCAGCGGTTTTTTCGTAATCACTTTGCCGATAGCGTTTTTGTTACCGCAGGTACAACGCATCGCATCATCGGGGCAAATACAGTTTTTCCCCCATTTGGTAAAGCGATTTTTGACGATCCGATCTTCAAGCGAGTGAAACGTAATAATCGCGACACGAAGCGTCTTGATCGTCGATCTCTCTATCGCATCAAGCAACCGTGTCAGTTCGCCCAGTTCATCGTTCACTTCAATCCGTATCGCCTGCATCACGAGCGTCGAGGGGTGGATCTTTTTACCCTTTGGCATTAGATGAAAAATCGCGTTGGAAAGCTCTTTTGCCGAAGCGAAAGGGCGACGATGCACAATCGTCTCCGCTACTTTTCGGGCATTCGTTACTTCGCCGTATTCGCGCAAGATCGTCTCCAACGCACTCTGCGAATATTCATTGACCACCTCACGCGCACTCAGAGGTGCATCGGGGTTCATCCGCATATCGAGAGTATCGCTCTCGTACGAAAATCCCCTCTCACGCTGATCCAGCTGTAATGAAGATACCCCTATATCGGCCAAAATACCGCAAATCTTCTCCCCTTTTTCGGTAATTGCCTCGTGAGCAACCTCGGAAAAACGTCCGCGTCGTATCTCGACACGGTTTCCAAAAGGTTCCAGACGTTTGGATGAAAAAGCGATAGCAGTAGGATCCTGATCAATCCCTATCAACGATAATTTAGAATTATTTTCAAGCAGCAGCGAAGTGTGCCCTCCGTATCCCATGGTGCAATCGATAACAATCCCCTCTTTGCATGGGGAGAATGCTTCGACCACCTCTCGGTAAAGGACGGGGATATGGGGAGTTTTTTGCACACAACTGCCTTTGCATTTTAGTCCCCTTATAATAGCCTACCCTCACTAACATATTGTTTAAAATATGATAAAATCCCATTATGGATAAACAATACGTTAAGCGTCAACTCGCCACTTTTGCCCTTTCAATGTTTCGAAAAGATTTTTTCGGCATCTATCACGGTTCACTCTCCGCTAAACTTGATACCAATCTTTTTACGATCAACACCAAAAATGCTGTTTTCGACTCCATCAGTGAAGAGAGTCTGATTGATCTGTTTTATAACAAAGATTACCGCTGGAAAGATGCCAGTATCGATGCCTCGATCCATCAGGGAATTTATCGCCAAATCTCCGATGCCAAATACATCACCTTTACGATGCCCCCCTTTACGACGGCATTTTCACTCAACCACTCTATCATCATCCCCAAAGATTATTTCGGGTTTAAAGAGTTCGGCAAAATTGCCATTTATGACCCGAAAAAATTTGATGATTGGTATGAGCGGGCGGTGAGTGAAATCCCCCAGTATTTTCAACAGAACAATACGGCGATCATGGTAATTCGAGGGTATGGAGTTTATGCCTTTAGTCGTGACATACACGCGATGGTACGACAGCTCTCTATTCTAGAGCGGAGTTGCCGTATTTTGATGCTCGATCACTCTCAGGCACGATTAGATATTGACTGAGATTATCGCCTCTTTGATGGCTTTAAAGACGGTTTTTAACTCATCTGGCGTGATGACATAAGGGGCCATCACATAGATAACGCTTCCCAACGGTCGTATCAATACCCCTTCTCTCATACAGTGCTGATGAATTTTCAATCCTATCCGCTCACTTGGATCAAACCCCTCCAGCTCTATCGCCGCAATCATCCCGCATTGACGCACTTCTTTCACTCTCGCCAACCCCTCAAAGCGTTTTAATTCTTCCCCAATGAGCGCAATCGTCATACGGTTATTTTCAATAACATTCTCCGACTCAAAAATATCAAGGGTGGCATTGGCCGCCGCACAGGCGAGTGCATTTCCCGTATAACTGTGTGAGTGCAAAAAGGATCGCGAAGGGTTATAATCACAGTAAAACGACCCGTATACTTCCTCTGTTGTTAGTACAACCGACAGAGGCAAATATCCCCCTGTAAGCCCTTTTGAGAGGACTAAAAAATCGGGTGTTATATCTGCTTGCTCACACGCAAACATGCTCCCCGTCCGTCCAAACCCGACTAAAATTTCATCGGCGATAAAATGGAGTCCATAGCGCTCACACAACTGTTTTGCTTCACTCAAAAAGAGCGGATGATACATCTTCATCCCCCCTGCCCCTTGCACTAACGGCTCAACAATCAATGCCGCTATTTCACCCCCGCGTTCTTTGAGTAAGCTCTCAAACGA
This sequence comes from Sulfuricurvum sp., assembly GCF_030691015.1. Classification (GTDB taxonomy): domain Bacteria; phylum Campylobacterota; class Campylobacteria; order Campylobacterales; family Sulfurimonadaceae; genus Sulfuricurvum. Next base: position 188,979 of record NZ_JAUYFF010000019.1, on the reverse strand, counting down.
TTTGGCCGCTTCCAACGCCGCCTCGATACTTTGATTGATAGGTGAGGGTGTTTGAATGGAGCGGATCAATAAAGGCTCATAGGTCTCTTTGTAGAGTGCGACATCACCGACCGAAAGCGCTCCCAGTGTCTCCCCGTGATAACTCTCACGTAGAGAGACGAATAATCCTCTCTCTTCTCCCTTGTTTTTATGGGAGTGATACGACATTTTCAATGCCACTTCAATCGCACTGGAACCGTTATCGGCATAAAAACAACGCGTTAGTCCCTTAGGCGAAAGTGCCACTAGCCGCTCGGAAAGTCTGACAATCCCCTCATGGGTAAATCCCGCCAAAATAACATGTTCCAGTCTATCCAGCTGCTCTTTGATTTTTTGGTTGATATATGGGTTGCAATGGCCGAAAAGATTAACCCACCAGCTACTGATTGCATCGATAGTCCGATTGCCTTCAAAATCTTCCAAATAGACCCCATCCGCTTTGGCAATTGGGATGAGAGGAATAGTTTCATGATCTTTCATTTGGGTACACGGATGCCACAAAACACTCAAATCCCGCGTCGATATCTCTAAATTGTTCATTGAAAGCCTCTAAAGTTGATTATTTTATGATAACATCTGTTAGTCATGACCTATTTTCATCGAAGTTTAATGCTAATGTGAATAGAATATCTGAATTTTACAACAGGATCGTTTAATATGATTACTTGGATGCAACGCCATCGGAAATATTTGGTTATTACGATTTGGATCTCCACCATTGCTTTTATCGGAGCGGGATTCGTCGGATGGGGACAATACAGCTACGGAGACAAAGCCGGTGCGGTTGCCAAAGTAGGAGACATCTCTATTACCTCCGGAGAACTCCAAAAAAGCTATTCCAATCTTTTTAACCAATACAATCAACTTTTCCAAGGAAAATTTGATGAAAAACAGGCTCAGCAATTTGGACTCCAACGCCAAGCCCTTCGCCAACTGGTAAATCAAGCATTGGTACTCAACCTCGCCAACAGCTACGGATTGATGGTGACCGATGAGGAACTTTGGAATGTAATCAAGTCTCAGCCTGTCTTTGCCAAAGAGGGCACCTTTGATAAAACAATTTATGCCGAAGCATTAAAACAAAACAATTTAACGATCAAAGAATATGAAGCGTCAATAAAAAAAGAGCTCCTGATCCAAAAAACACTTTATCTACTAGCATCGGGAAGTAAAGCGATTGAAGAGAAAGCTCTCGGAAATGCTCTGGGTATTTCGGATAAATTCAATTATAAAATTCTCACACCAAGCATGATTACCCTTGCTCCTAATGAAACAGAACTCAAAGCACTTTGGGGAAAACGCTCAAAAGAGTTTAAAACGTCTCCGAGCTTTGAAATCAGTTATGTAACGCAAACGCCGATCACAGCAACTCCTTCGGCAAAAGAGATTAGTGACTATTACGATATGAACCGCCAAATGCTCAAAGATGCTACCGGAAAAATTCTCACCCTAGTCGAAGCACAAGGTGTCATCATCGCCGCATTGAATGACAAAGCAACTGAGAAAGAGGCTCTTCGACTTTATATCGACTATAAAAAAGGTGCATTGAAAGCGGGAGTGGCTCCTCAAAAAGCAACCTTTAGCACTGAGACATCTAGCTTTGATCCTGAGGTTACCAAAGAGATTATGGGATTGAATGATCAAAAGCCGTTTCTCAAACCACGTAAAGTCGGCAATGACTATATCATCGTAAAACTTGAAAAAATGAATCCTGCACGTATCAAAACCTATGAAGAGGCAAAAACAGATGTTATTGCACTCTATACACTCGAAGCGAAAAAAACCAAACTTCAAGAGTTAGCCCAAAACAGTTATAAAACATTCAGCGGTTCTACAACCGATTTCCTCAGCCGAACCGACAGTGCTAAAATAGCAGGTTTAAGTGCACAAGAGGGGTCAGAATTTTTGACTAAATTGTTTGCTTCCAAACAAAAACAAGGTTTTATCACTTTAGAGAGCGGAAATGTTGTTTTGTATAACGTTTTGGAACAAAAGTTGCTTCAAGATAAAACATTAGCGGATGCCAATGCCGTACTCAAGCTCAAAGGGAGTTTGTTGGATCAAGGTTTGATCAAAACACTTGAGAGCAAGTACCCAGTTGAAATCTATGTAGAGGGGATTTGATTTGAAACGAACCGTTTTAGCCATTGATATCGGCTCAACAAAAGTTTGTGCGCTCATCGCGGAAATCGATGACGACAACAACGCACAAATAATCGGAGCCGGTATCGCAAAAGCACAAGGGCTTCGCAAAGGGAGCATCACCAACATTGAGCTTGCATCCAAATCGATCAAAAGTGCACTCAATGACGCCAAGCGGGTCGCAGGAACGGAACTTCGAAGTGCTATCGTTACCATTTCGGGTGCCTACACTAAAAGTTTAAATTCAAGCGGTATCGTTAATATCCCGAATAAAGAGATTACCCTCAACGAAATTCAGCGTGTTATGCACACCTCTTTGTATAACGCGAATATCCCAAATGAATTTGAAGTGTTACACGCCCTCCCGTATAACTTCAAAGTAGACGATCAGGATTTTATCGAAGACCCTCTGGGGATGAATGCCGCACGCCTCGAAGTTGAAACCCATATTATCACTACCCAAAAAAGCAATCTCAACAATCTTCGCAAAGCAGTCAAAGCAGCAGGTGTCGATGTTGAAAGTGTCGTACTCAGCGGTTACGCTTCCGCTATCGCCGTTCTCAATTCGGATGAAAAAGAGCTCGGTGCCGCTGTGGTCGACATGGGTGGCAATACGAGCAATATCGTTATCCACTCCGGTCACGCGATCCGTTATAACGACTTTTTAGGTGTCGGTTCAAATCATATTACCAATGACCTCTCAATGGCGTTGCACACTCCGCTGCACACTGCGGATAATGTCAAAATCAACTACGGCTCATTGTATGCACCTAGCAACGATCTTATCGAGCTTCCTGTGATCGGTGATGAGACATCTACTCATGAAGTATCCTTAGAAGTCGTACACAACGTCATCTACGCTCGTGTTGAAGAGACTTTGATGATTATCGCCCAATCGATTGAAAAAAGTGGCCTTAAAGAGCATATGGGTGCCGGTGTCGTTCTCACCGGAGGATTTACTAAAATCGAAGGATTACGCGAACTCGCCGTTGCGATACTCGATAACATGCCGGTACGTCTTGCAAAACCTACCGATGTCGGCGGTCTTTTTGATACCCTTCGAGATCCTTCCTACTCAGGAGCTGTCGGATTGATTAAATATCTTGCCGATGGTTATACTCCTTATGAGATCGATGTTAATCGACGTATGCGCCATGCCAGTGAAGATTCTGCTGCAGTGCACGGGGGAACACTTCCTGAAGAAGCACCGAAATTTGACCCTATTACGCCAGCCGCTTCTATTCCAACACCTGCGGCACAAACGCCTCCGGCAAAGGAAGAGAAAATTGCGGAAACGGCGAAGATGGTCAATATCGGATCAAACAAGTCAGTCCAAAACGATCAACCAAACCCGATTTCCAAGTTCTGGAATTGGGCAACTCAACTATTTTAATCACGTCAAGGAGCAAGCATGGAACCATTTTCAATTGAAGAATCAACAACACTAACCGGAGCACGTATCGTAGCAGTCGGTGTCGGCGGCGGCGGCGGTAATATGATCGGATATATGCTCAAAGAGCAAATTCCGGGAATCGAACTTATCATCGCTAATACCGATGCGCAAGTATTGGAACAAGGTTCAGCTGCAACTAAAATCCAACTCGGTGCAAAACTAACCAAAGGTTTGGGTGCGGGTATGAAACCCGAAGTGGGTAAAGAATCTGCTATCGAGAGTTATGAAGATTTGACACGTGCATTGCAGGGTGCCGATATCGTTTTCGTAGCAGCAGGTCTTGGCGGCGGAACCGGTACGGGTGCTGCACCGATCATCGCTAAATGTGCTAAAGACGTTGGCGCATTGACGATCGCGGTCGTGACTAAACCTTTCTCATTTGAAGGAAAAAAACGTCTCAAACTTGCTGAAGACGGTTTGACTGAACTTAAAAATGAATCCGACTGTATCGTCGTTATCCCGAACGACAAGCTCCTCTCCATCATTGATCCGAAACTCGGAATCAAAGAGAGTTTCAAAATCGTTGACAGCGTACTTGCTCGCGCTGTTAGCGGAACATCGGGTGTTATCCTCGCCAGCGGCGACAACGACATCAACCTTGACTTCGCCGACTTACAAACTGTTATGAGCCACCGTGGTTTGGCTCTTATGGGTGTAGGCGAATACAAAGGTGAAAATGCAGCCTACGAAGCGATCAAAAATGCTATCGAATCTCCGCTTTTGGACAATATGTCCGTTAACGGCGCACTCGGTGTATTGGTTCACTTCAGTATGCACCCTGAGTTTCCATTTATGGAACTCTCTGCCGCTATGGACGTTGTCCATAACAGCGTTGATGAATCGGCTGACGTTATTTTCGGTACGACAACCGATGAGTCATTGGCAAAAGATTTTATTCGCATCACCCTCGTTGCGACCGGTTTTGAGAAAAAAGCGGCACAGGGTATCAATAACTGTGAATTTGAAAACAAAGAAGCGGTTGCCGCAGCCGCTACGGTTGCAAAACCTCGCGTTGTTGTTCGCCCTGCTATGGTTGCCAACGGTGACTATACGGAAGACTTCTTGGATGTTCCGACGTTTATGCGTCAACAAAGAGACTAATCTCTCTTTCCATGCTCTCCTCTGACACGCTCATAAAGGCCAAAACGCTCCTTGGCCTGAGCGACAAAGCTACCCTCTCCGACATCAAAACCCGCTACAAAAATATGATGCAACAATGGCACCCCGATAAACACCCTGATGATACCGATACGGCACACGCGATGAGCACTCAGATCAATGAAGCGTATGCTGTTTTACTCGATTATTGTTCCAAATATGAATTCAACTTTGATGAAGAGCATCTGAGGGAGAAAACCCTCACCCCGCAGGAGTGGTGGACGAAGAAGTTTGGGGGGCGTTAATGAAACGCTATCGGCCCTTCAGCGCGTGCATGGATGAATTGCTGAACGACGGCATTGGATGAATTTTTAAAACTCTCTTTATCTCCCGATTCGACAATCACACCGTCAAAAAGCATCGCGTAATTATCCCCCGCTTTAAAACTCTCCGCGATATCATGACTAATGAGGATAGAGGTCATACCAATCTCTTCACGAAGACGGCAGATCATTTGGGTGATAAAGTCACTTGTTACGGGATCAAGCCCTGATGTCGGTTCATCGTAAAGAATAACATCCGGTTCCAATGCAAGGGTACGTGCCAATCCGACACGTTTGCGCATCCCGCCGCTGAGTTCTTCGGGGTAGAGAGATTTTACAATTTTTGGATCAAGCCCTACCATCGTGAGCTTTTCATCGATTTTGTACTCCAACTCTTTCAGGGAAAGATTTTGATGCTCACGCATCGGGAATGCAACGTTTTCACGGATATTCATACTGTCAAATAATGCCCCGCTTTGAAACAAAAATCCAACCTTGGTTCGGATGGAGCGCAGTGTCGTCTCATCGGCGTTATCCACCCGAATTCCATCGACGGTAATGGTTCCCGAATCGGGTTTAAGCAGTCCGACGATATGTTTGATAATCGTTGATTTTCCGCCGCCTGAGACGCCGAAAATGACCGTTGTTTTCCCTTTTTCGATCTCTAGATTGACTCCGCGTAAGATTTCCCGTTTTCCGAAGCTTTTGGTGACGTTCTCAAAACGAATCATTTTTTCACCGCCATCAAATAAGCTCTACGGCTAAATAAAATCAACAGCGTGAGGAGCAAAATTTTAAAATCGATCTCACTTGCTTTATGAAGGGCTTCGAATGAGGCATCGATCGCCGCTTCTCCCCGTGATTGATACTCTAAAATTTTTGGGGTATAGACGGCACTGAATAAAAGGAGTGTTCCGATAGAACCCAATGCACTCAAAATCGAAATTTTATCAATCTGCATCACTTTGTAACGGGAAACTTCGTACACAGCAATGACCGCACTCATAAAATAGGCCCAATAGGTAAAACGGCGAAAGATTTCTCCCATGATTTTTCCCTCTTCGTAGCGGGATAAAAGCGGGAGGGTTAGATAGACTTCTGAGTGAAAGACTACGGCGGCCACAAACACGCCAAGCACCAAAACAGCCCCTGCCGTCATAGCAATGAGTAAAATATAAAGAACGTCAATAACCACTTTCTTATTCATGAATAGCCTTTAATACAAATCCCCGATCAAACGCAGCGTAATCGGTATAAAAATCCAAAGATTGTACCGCAAAATTTTTAAGATACTCTTGCACCTTTAATCGCTGGTCGTAACCCATCTCGCACGCAAAGAAAGGAATACGGCGAACGTAAACTTCATCCAGCAAAGCACGAATCATCTCATCCCCGATTTCCCCGCCGAAAAGGGCATTTTGTGGCTCATACGAGAGATTAGACTCTAGCGGAGCGTCTTGGGCGATATACGGGGGGTTAGAGACGAGAAAATCGATTTTTTCAGTGATAGATGAGAGCAAATCCCCCTCACGCAGTTCGATCCGATCGCTCAAACCGAACATGTCGATATTACGACGGGCAACCGCCAATGCACGCGGCGAAATATCAACGGCAATAAAACGGGCATTCGGTAAATGCAACGCAAGGAGAATAGAGATAATTCCGCTCCCTACCCCCACTTCGACAACGCTCATCGCATCATCGAGTGAAACGTGCGCTAAGACTTCATCGATTAAATGTTCTGTCTCAGGACGGGGGATTAAAGCTCCCTCATCAATATAAAATTCTCTGCTGTAAAAGCTGACGCGATTGGTTAAATACTCAAGCGGTACGTTAGCGCTACGTTTTGCTATCCATTCCAAAAGCTTCGGATCATTCTCATCAATCATATCCTCTTGATGGGTAATAAAATAGAGCTGATCTTTGCCTAAATAGGCGATAAGGAGAAGTTCCGCCTCGCGGCGGGGAGAGTCTACGACACCGTTCAATCGGAGCGTAATCTCTTCGTGAAGTTCTTTTAGTCGTTTGGACATGGGTCGGCATATCCTTCATCTTTTTCAATGCTGATATCATACCCTAACGCACGGAGCCGATCCACGACCGGAGGATGGGTCGTGTGAAAAAAGCGATAGAGCGGATGCGATAACGGAAAGCTTTTGTTCTCTGTTACCAGTTTTTTGAGGGCATTGACTAGATGCTCGGCACCGCCGAGTTCTGCACCCGTTCGATCGGCTTCATATTCATTATGGCGGCTCATAATCCCCATCAACGGCATCATAACAAAACTGACCACAGGGAGAAGGAGAATAAAGAGCATCATGACGATATGAGGGCTTTGTGAAACCCCAAGTTCCATATAAAGGGTTTCAGGCAAATTACCGAAAAGGGCAAACATCCCAAACAGCATTACCCCTACCATCGTGATATTTTTGTACAAATCCCCATGGGCAAAATGCCCTAACTCATGTCCCAAGACGGCGACAAGTTCTGAGGGGGTAAGCTTTTGGATAAGGGTATCAAAAAGTATCACCCGCTTTGATTTTCCGAGTCCTCCGAAATAGGCGTTTAGACGGGCATCGCGTTTACTCGCGTCACTGATAAAAACACCACTGCTGACAAACCCCGTTTTTGCCATCAACGCTTCGATCTGATCTCGGAGTTCAGGGTCTTCCAACGGAGTCACTTTATCAAAAAAGAGCGCTCGGATGGTAGGGAAGAACATATTGATAGCAATAACAACGGCCATAATAAACGCAAAACTCCACAACCACCATAACTCACTGGACGTTATAATCATCGATACGATCCAAACCATAAAACTGCCGATAACAAGGGTTAAAAGGGTACTGATCAGGGTATCTTTGACAAACTGACCGTGTGATGAGCGGTTAAATCCGTACTGAGCATCGATTTTGAATTTTGAAATCCAACCAAACGGCAGCATCACAAGAGCATTGATCACAATAAGTCCCATTACGGCTATGATCGTTTGTGTCAGTGGAGTTTGGGAAATTAAAGCAGAATCGAGCCATGCCATCATCCCCCCCATCCATAGGAGAAAAAGTCCGTATTCAACAAACGTCTCCATCATTCCGAGCTTCTCTTTGGCAACCGCATAGTTAGCGGCATCCAGATATTCCCGCTCCCCCATTAAAACGGCACCTTTACGCTTCATCTGATTGATATAGCCGATCTGCATCACACTGACATACAAACGGATAATAATGTAAAGGGTATAAACTCCGATAACGGTCGTGATCATAAAATTCCTTGATTAAAAAAAGGGGATTTTACCATTATTTGACTGGAACTTTCCCGATTTTCTCGCTCACTGGAACAGAATCTTCCACATCACCATAGACCATTTTAGCCACTAAAAAAATAGAGCCGATAAGCAGTCCGCTGATAATAACAGCCCATACTACTTTTTTCTTAGATCCCTCAAGGGTGTTATAGTCCTCGATAGAACTAAGGGTTGGTTCATTATCTTTCATAAGGTACTCCTCTAATGTAGTGTAAAAATCGTAACCATATTATCCTACAACAGTTAACGAATAACCTCTAAAATGATCCTTTAGGTTTATTACTTTCTTTGCATATGCGTTATGTACGAACTTTCAATGCGTAATTTAACGGCACTGTAATACGGACCGTTTTAGGCGGTTTTGGAAAATACTCTGCTGTTTTCTGAATCAATGCCATCGCATCACTATCCAAAATATCATAACCCGAACTTCCAAGGATTCGAATATCTTCGATCTCACCATTTTGTTTTAGTCGAAACGTCACTTTTACGACCCCTTCTTGTTTTAAACGGGCGGCTTGTGATGGATATTTACGGTATTTGACCAACAGATCACGAATAGAAGAGAGATGATCATCCAAATATTCTTCTTCTGTATTAATCTTTTCTACAGGAAGAGACGGCGGAGGGGTAGGTATGATTTCTTTGAGCGGTACAGCTGTCACAGTTGCTTGAGCAGTCGCGATTGGTTTTGGCTCTTCAAAAGCCTCGTTTTGAATTGTTTCTTGCTCTTCTTTTTTTATAACCGAGGTAATTTCAGTTTTTTCAATCCGTTCCGTCGAGGCTGTTGTCAGTTTAGAAGATGCTGGTTGAGGACTCATCCGTATCGGAGACTCCTGAGCAGAAGCATCCATAGAAAGTTCTAAAATAATCTCTTCTTCTTTTTCCTCTTCGGGAATGGAAGATAGTGCAACTGCCCCAGTAATAAGAACTGCATGTAAAAATACGGAAAGCAAAAAATAACGTTTCGTTTTCATACGTCCCTCTTCGTCACAATCGATATTTTTTCAATTTTTTGACGCTTTAGCTGATCGAGAATGAAAATAAAATCATTGAAAAATGCTTTTTTATCCCCAAGAATACTTACACTGGAATCAATGTTGAGTGCTGTAATGTGAATATTTAACTCTTCTTTACTCATTTCTTTACCATTCCAAAACAGTGATCCGTTCTCATTGATTGCGATTTCGATCTTTTGCGGCGGTGTTTGAATTGCACTGGCAGCTTTGGGAAGGTCAAGTTTAATCTCTCCCGATGCCACAAATGTTGAGATGGTAAGCACGATCGCTAACAAAACCAGAACGACATCAATCAGAGGAACGACATTGATCCCTTCAACTCGTTTAAGCGCGCGCATCTTCCCATGCCCCCATCAATAAATCCATTTTTCGTAAACATGCACTGTAAATCATCATAGAGGGGATCGCTACCAACAATCCAAGCGCCGTCGCTTTAAGAGCCAAAGAGAGCCCGATAACGACAGCTGAAGGTTCCATTCCACCACTTTGTCCAATCTCATAAAAGACCACCATAATCCCTGCAACTGTCCCGAGTAATCCAACATAGGGGGCATTTGAACCTATCACCGAAATCGTTGTCAAATTTTTAGAAAGTTCCGCTTCCGCTTTGTTTTTTGTCTCATAATGCTCTACATTTACTGAACGAAAGTAAAAAAATCGCTCGATTCCGTACGCAAACGCTATTACGCTCATTACACCTAAAATACCCAAGGTCGCATAATCGACGACTAACTTCAACTCTTCCATTTCTTTTTCCTTTATGTTATTGTATTTATTACGTATCTGCCCATGTACGGAGTAAATTATGATAAATACTCGTAAGTTTGACCGTATCCTCATCATCCCCTAACCGCTCACGAAATGCCATAATCGACATATCCAAATCAAACAGCAACCGTCGTCGGTCTGTCTCACGAATCATGCTCTCCAGCCACGTAAAGCATGAAATACGTGCTCCTCGTGTTACAGGTTCAACCCGATGAACGCTCGATGAGGGATAAAGTACCAAATCACCCGCCGGAAGTTTGACAATTTGCGAACCGAATGTATCCTCGATCACTAACTCTCCTCCCTCATATTCCTCGGGATCAGAGAAAAAGAGGGTAAACGAGAGATCACTACGCACCCGTTTACCGCCGCCGCGCATCGTTCTAACCGCATTATCAACATGGTTGCCAAACGTATTAAATTCACCCGTATAACAGTTAAATAGCGGAGGGAAAATCTTTTTCGGCAATGCTGCCGTAAAAAACAGTGCGTTATTGCTTAGAGCATCTAACACAATTTTTTGCAACGCTACAGCCGCTTCAGACTCTTCGGGAAGCTGCAAATTATTTTTGGCTTTTGCCGCCTGTGTTCCGCTGGTAACATTCCCGTCCACCCACGTTGAGGAGGTAAGAATTTCACGGCATTGTGCTACCTGTTCAGAGGTGAGGACATTGGGTATATGGAGTAACATGTTTATTTCCTTTGCCTAAGTTTTGAAGTTAAAAGACTAAAATCCTCTAACTGCAAAACTCCCGCAGGGGGAGTATGGTCTTAAAAAAACTTATAGTCTAACGTCACCTGTGCGGTACGTCCGGTTCCCGGAACAACAAATCCTCCATTGATATAGGCCGATTCATAATAAACAGTATCCAAAAGATTTTTCACATTAAGCTGAACCGCGTAATTCTTTTGTGTATAGGAGATCATTCCGTCATAGCGAATATAACTAGGTGCGATATTCGGATTAAATACATTGGACGCACTTTCGTTTGCATAGCTGTAAACAGCACGCTCTCCTTTACCCTCGATTCCACCGCCAACTTTCCATCCGCTGCCAAGCTTATAGGTTGTCCAGAGATTAAACGTGTAGTCGGTTGAATTCGGCGGTTTTTGACCAATGTACATATCATCTTTGCCCGGCGTGACGGCATCTACTTCCGGATCCATAAGTGCGATGCCTGCAAATACATCCCAGTTATCGGTAATACGACCTGCAACTTCAAGTTCGATACCGTCCGTATGACGCTCTTTTGAGAGGATCGGATTAGTTGATGCACTTGCTACGTCAGTATTACGTTCCCACTCTTTGATCGTACGGTAGATTGCTGTACGTAACGAGAGGTCTCCTTCAAAAAGTTCAAATTTTGCCCCAAGTTCATACGTTTCACTTCGCTCAGGATCATACGCATTGGAAAAAGAGTACAGATCTCCTGTCGTATTAAACGAATTATTCCAAGAAAGATAATAATGGTGTTGTTTACTCGGCTGATACGACAATCCGGCACGGTAACTCATCTCGTTAAAATGGAGCTCTCCATTTTGCACCATATTCGCTCCGGTATAGTAATCCATGTTTAGCCAATCTTTACGAAACCCTGCCATGACTTTCCAATTCGGTGCGACTTCAACAATATCCTGCGCATACACCGCCCACGTACGTCCTTTGTACCCGCCGCTTATATTACGTTCTTTATTGCCATATACTGATTTATAGGCATCCGGAAGCGTTGAACCTGATTCAGCTGTGGTTGGCATTGACGCTGCCCATCGTGTACCTGTCGTTGCGTACTGATACCAGATTCCATTGTTTGCCAATGCCCGTTGCCCATTCGTCGGAACCGCCGCAAGTCCATTCGCCGGTCCATTCGCCAAAGATATATTGGGGTAATACGTTGACAACCCGTCATGTCCCCATCGTACTTGTTCTTCACGTAAAAATTCCGTCCCGACCAATGCTTCATGTTTCACTCCAAGGGCTTCAAACTGAGTCGTAAAATCATTTTGCCATGTATCGGTTTTCTCTTTTGCACCGTTTCCTTTTGTCCCTCTGGTAATCGTATCATCCGCCCCGCTACTCGTATCATATCCACCCGGCGCAGTTGCCCAATTATCACGGAGATAATCGGCATGACGGATCACGGAACGAAGCTGCGTATCTTTAGAAAACTTATGGCTATAGCTGGCCGTTGTGATATTGACACGGTTATCTTCGTAGTCATCTGTAAATCCATAAAATACTTCGTTTCCTACATCGGCAGGTCTTTTAGTCGCACCGTCAAACGGAACACCGTAATCGGGCGTGATATGGGTTTTCATATAATAATGGGATAAACTGAACTCATTATCGGTATTAACTCCAAACGTAATCGTCGGTGCAATACCGACCGTTTCGTTATAAACATCATCGCGGGTACTTCCGGAATCCATTCCCATTGCATTGAGACGAAATGCTGTCGTATCATTTAGCATCACGTTCACATCAGCTGAAGTACGTTTATAGTCATCCGTGCCGACAGTGATCGAGAGTTTGCCAAAATTTTCAGCTTCCGCATCTTTGCTCACCTGATTGATAACCCCACCCGCTTGACCACGGCCGAATAACATCGCCGCACCGCCGCGCAGAACATCAATTGATTCGAGATTAAACGTATCACGGTTATACTGAGCGACGTCACGGATACCGTCAAGATATAAATCACCGAAAGTATAGAAACCTCGTAAGTTCATATTGTCTCCGATACGTCCCCCTTCTGCCGCATTAAAAGTGAGCCCTGATACGTTACTAAGCGCCTCTTTTAGAGTAAATTCCGATTTATCGTGTAGCAACTCTTTCGTTACCACAGTAATTGCCTGAGGTACGTCATGAGCCAATTGCCCGGTTTTAGCAGTTTTAGAAATACCCGGCTGATACCGAGGAAGTTCTATTTCTACTGTCTCTTGGATATCAATGGCTTTAATCGTAGCATTGGAATCAGCTGAGTTTGCCAATAATGAGCTTGCACTCATACTGAGAAGCATAGCCCCGATCGGGAGCATTTGTGAATGTAAAAAACGGTTATGATAGGCCATCGGCACTCCTTAAATTTTGGAAGTGGCTGGCTACAGGCTTAAAAGGATAATGGAAAGCTTTGGCTGGCTAAAAGCAATTGATAATTACTTTCATTTGTAGAAATATAACGCATCTTTGAATTAATGTCAATAGTGATAAGCATTATTAATTATATCAGCTGTAAAGATTAAGAATGCATTAATGGAAAAGGGATAGCCCCTTTACAGAGAGGGGAAGTTTTACCAGCGTCCCTCTAGCGTAATGAGAAAATGAAAGCGGGAGTGTTCATGATCAATTTGTGTTTCGTTCAGTACCCCTGCACTATAACGTTTAGAAGTAGTAGTGATACTCTCTTGAGTAACATTTTTGAGGTTTAGCCCTAATTTATAGATTGAATCCAGCCTCTTTGAAGCATACAAATCGAGCGTTCCATACCCCTCTTGGGATTCAGCAACACCGCTCGCATCCATTGGATCATCATAACCACTCACGTAACGATAGGCTGCCCCATAGGTCAAACGATATGATTCGAGTCTATGATCGACCCCGATGTTGTAGATATAGTCATTGGTTCCTTTTATGGTTCTTTTCACGCCATCAGTTACAAGAGAGGAGTCTTGAAACGTTGCGTTACCGAACACCCCTAACCCACTGACATAACGATCCAATGATTTTTTAAGTTCGAACTCTAAACTCCAGAGCTTTCCCTCCCCTGCATTTTCAGGTCTCTCAACATATCGGGTTCCATTCCATGTTGTCAATTTTTCAATTTTATCATCGATTACACGGTAAAATCCGCCGACACTCAATACTCCTTTGTCATCAAAAAAATGTTCATAACGCACTTCATAACTGAGTGCGGATTCCTCTTTTAGATTCGGATTTCCGGTGACATCGGGATGGTTAAGATCATTTTCATCAAGTGAACTGTCAAGTGAGGTGGAAAGCTCGCTCAAACGGGGAAGTTTGACCGTTTTAGCGACACTTGCACGCAGGTTATCATTCTCATTTAGTTTATACACTGCATGAAGCGATGGGGCTACATAATCGATATCAGCCGTCTGCTCAAAACGGCGAATGGAGCGTTCAAAGCGAATCCCCGGTGTCACAATCATCTGTTCACTCATTGAAATTTCATCTTGAAGATACAAAGACCCTTTATCTTCGCGTAAACTCTGGTGCTGATCTGGATCCAATATACCATTCAAGGAAGTGGATACATCATCTCGCTGATGCAAACGCTTGAATTCAACACCGGTTTTGATAAAATGTGTATCATACGCTTTGGAGTAACTCCCCTCCGCACCCGAAACCCGAAACGATCCTTCATCGTTTTGTTCCCTTAGTGTTGTTGCATTATCGGTACGGGTTAGCCCCTCAGAATTGTTTTCATGGTATTTGAGTTTCCACTCGACCAACTCTGTCCCGGAGAGATTATGACTGCCTGAGAGTTTAGCCCAGAGCATCAACGCATCCCCTTCATCGTGTTGAAGAAGCGTTTCATTAACACTTCCCACTCTATCTTCTGTACTCTCTTTAGTATAATCACTCCGATTTAGAGCACCATCAAACATATATTTGTCTTTAGTAGAGGGTGTATAGATCAGTTTAGTATTGAGACTGAGCGAGCGATAGCGTGATTCATTGTCATTTTCCGCATAATAGGCATTGGTCGAGGTTGAAGAAGCATCATCCTGCGAATTATTCGAGAGCGTTGTATTGACAAGATAAGAGAGTTTCCCGCTTTTCCCTTCCTGCTGAGCAAACAAAGAGGCCATAGGCTCACCTTCATACGCTCCGGCGGTCAATTTTGCACTTGTTTTACCTTCAGAAGCGGGTTTTTTGAGGATGATATTAACAATCCCGCCCATTGACTCGGCACTGTATTCTGCTGAACCGTTGGTCATCACTTCAAGACGTTCGATCATATCCGGTGAGATATGTTCGAGCGGATTTCCTCTCTTGGTAGATGAAATTTCCTCTCCGTCGATCAGTACTTTCGTGTACCCTTTTCCGGGAGAACCTTTTTTACCTTTTCCCTCGCTGATCGTTACACCAGGTGTGCGTTTGAGCATTTCCAAGGCATTCATATCACCGTACTGTGTGAGTTCTTCACCTTTGATAATACGTTTGGCTATCGAATTTTCTTTACGTTCTTCGATCACACTATAGGTCTCTTCAACGGCTATTTTATCAAGCTGAAGTATCTCCTCGGCACAGGCAAGAGAAAGGGTACAGGTAAAGAGGATAAGGGGACGGTAAAGCACGGTATTCCTTGGAAAGTCGGTGCCTAAGCACCGATTATTTGGTGAGAATTAGCTTATTGCTTTTGGTAATTCTCAAGGTATAAATCTCATTGCCATGAACGATACGGATTGCATTATCGTTTTTAAACAGCTCTTTCGATTCTATAACAACACTATTATACTCTGTTACAGATGACGGTTCAATTACTTGTTCTTCTTTTAACATGCACGTCCACTCCGTATAAGACGGTGAATTGAACTATCGGATAAGCATTTTTGAGTTTTTGAAGATTGCATGAGAATTCCTTTATGATAATTATTCGCAATTATGACGTGTTAAAGTGATTTTGTCAATATTGATAAGCATTATTATAATAAAGTACTAAGTGGGTGAGTTTTTTCGGGAAAGCCCCGAAAAATTGTGTTACGCTATTTGAGACATTTTTCCGATCTCTTTATCGACGAGATACAATCCGCGACCATCAAGTCCGATAATATCAATCATATCAAGAATTGAGCGAAACAAATGTTCCTCTTCATGCTGCTCTGCAACATACCATTGAAGAAAATTGAATGTCGAATAATCTTTTTCCGCCAAGCACGCTTCAACAAGGGCATTAATTTTTGCCGTAATAAACTTTTCATGTTCAAATGTTTTTTCAAATACATCTTTGATCGATCCGAACTCATACGGAGGCTCATTCAATGCGCCGATACGTGCCATTGCACCCGTTTCGTTGACATAGGTAAAAAGTTTACGCATATGGGAATGTTCATCGTCGCTGTGCGCTTCGAGAAATTTGGCTGAACCGCTCAATTTTTGATGTCCACACCATGAACTCATCGCGAGATACAAGTTAGCAGAGTAATCTTCGAGGGCGATTTGTTCGTTGAGTAGTTTGAGGATGTTAGGTTTTAACATGTGAACGCTCCTAAATGATATTAGCTGGCTAATAGCATAAAGCGTTGGCTTGCGTAAAAAGTATATCATATATTGTTTTACTTGCAACCACCGTTACATGAAATAGTGGTACATTTATTTTGACGAATCCCCTCTATCATTTGGGTAATCTGGCATTCACTGCATCCGCTCATCCCCTTGACACAAATAAAAGGGATATCGCATTTTTTTGCTTGACGTTTGAAATGATCCATCGAATTATGTTTCAGAAAATCGGTTAACATAATAATCATATCGGTTTGTTGAGGAAGCTGTTTATGGGAAGTAGAATTACGACGGCTGTCCCAATGGTGAGTTTTCGTCGCACCTAACGTTTCTAACAACGATTGAAGACGGGTAATTTTATCTCCGCCGATGACGAGTACTGACATGAGAATATTCCTTAATGATAATTTATATCAAAATACTATCTCTCCTCACCTTAAACTTTTATGATATTGATAAATACTATCATTTACACTCCTCTTTCTGTTTCCACTTTTTCTGCTATGATTTGCACATACACTAGAGAAGAGGAATCCATATGCGTCAATACGAAACCTACCAATGTAACACCTGCGGAAACGAAGTCGAAGTGCAACATGTAGGAGGCGGAACCCTCGTCTGCTGTGGCCATGAGATGGAGATGATCACAAAGAGTCTTACGGCTGTAAACCTGATGAAAGCGTTCGGCGGAGAGAGTATGGCGCGAAACAAATATGAGCTATTTGCCGATATCGCACGTGATGAGGGGTGGCATGCAGTAGAACGCCATTTCCGTGAAGCGGCGTTTAATGAGATGTACCACGCCCGCGCTCAGTACAAAGCGTATCATAAACTGATCCACGGGTGTGAAGTGGATGCAACCGCCGCAAATCTAGATACCGCGATGGGTGGAGAGAACTATGAACACACCGTTATGTATCCCGGATTTAGTGAAATCGCTAAAGCAGAGGGACACAATGATTTAGCACGATTATTTACCGCCATCGGCAAAGTTGAAGTAGAACATGAACGCGAATACGCCGCACTCAAAGAGGCACTAATCACCGATGGCTTTTTTAGCAGCGAAGAGGAAGAAATTTGGGTCTGCGAAGTGTGCGGACATATCCACCGAGGTAAAAAACCGCCTGTGTCCTGCCCTCTGTGCAAAGTAGGACGAGAATATTTCAAACGTGAGTGTTTGAACTAACTTTCCCCTTCGGGGATAAGGAGCTAAGAATGAAAGAGCTCTGCAAACTCAAAAAAAATGAGTTAGAGATCCATTTCAAAAAAATCATTAAGATTGTCAAAAAGCCGAAATTTATCTGTGAAAAATGCGCTCGGGTTGCAAATGAAAAAAAATATTTGTGCGATCCGGTAAAAATAACCAATAAAAGCGATTAAAGTAATAAATTTCCCCTGCTATGAGACGGGCTTGGAGAGGGGATCTAATCCGAATTTTAAAACATTCAAGATATCTTCTTCATTTAAAGGTTTAGAATAAAAATACCCCTGAATTAATCTGCAACCGTTATCAAGTAAAAAGTCTTTTTGTTCTTTGGTTTCAACCCCTTCAGCTATTACATCCAACTTCAAAGATTTTGAAAGTGCAATAATGGTTTTAATAATGGTAACATCATCTTCATTGTTTGGGATTTCATCTACAAACGTTTTATCAATTTTCAACTTGTCAATAGGCAATTTTTTCAAATAAGCAAGCGATGAATAGCCGGTACCGAAATCATCAATAGAGAATTTTATTCCCAATTGTTTTATCTCATTTAGGATTGCTATTATCTTATTGGGATCATCCATGATCTGACTCTCTGTGATCTCAAGCTCTAAATATTCAGCTTTACATTTATTCGTTTGTAAAATATCAGCAACCCTTTGGGCGAAATTGGTACTTTTTAATGTATCAAGAGATACATTGACGGAAACAACCCCAGGATTTAACCCTTCTTGATACCAAAGGCTTATCGCTTTAGTCGCACTATCGAGCATAAACAGATCAATATCAGCGATAATTTTTATCTCTTCAGCGATAGTGATAAATTTGATCGGAGGTATAAGACCTAAACTTTTATGCTTCCATCTAACCAACGCTTCCATACCGATAATCTGTTCACTGACAGCATCAACCTTTGGTTGGTAATACGGCACTAATTCACCATTGTAAATCGCTTCTCTTAAACTATTTTCCAACACAATTCGCTCATAGGCTATCTGCGTCAAATCACCTGTATAGAATTCATAATTATCTTTGCCGATTCTTTTTGCTTTATGCAGTGCAATGTCAGCATATTTGATAAGATCATCAGAATCTTCGCTGTCAGTCGGATAGATCGATATACCCATACTAACGGTAATGTATAGCTTTTCATTTTTAATCTGCAAGGGATCTTTGAATATGTTTTTTAGTTTTTCAACATAGTCGATAACAACATTTGTATCTTTTATTGAGTTTAATATGAGACCGAATTCATCCGCTCCGAAGTGAGCCACTGAGTCACTTTCTCTTGCATGCTCTTTTAAAATTTCTGCCAATGCTTTTAATGTTTCATTCCCCATATCGATTCCAAAAGAGTCATTGATCGATTTGAAATTATTGATATCGACATATAAAATTGCATATTTTTTATCATCTCGGATCGCATACTTTGTCGCCTGATCAACCCTGTCGTAGAAAAGAATTCTATTAGGAAGCCCTGTTAACGTATTATAGTGTTCCTCATACTCAAGTTTGTCTTTATACTCTTCCAGCTCTTTTCTGGTTCGTATCTCAGAAGTAATATCTTTAGTAGATTCGACAATACCGATAAACGTTCCGCTTTTATCATACAAAGGTGTAGCGGTTAACTCAACAAAATGTGACTCTCCGTTTACATCGGGATGATTATGCATCATAGTGACGGGCCCTTTCGTCTCCATCACTTTATGCAATGGGCATGGATGTCCAGTACCGTCACAGGGATGACTTTGTTTGTGTGATATTTCGTAACATTTCGGATGTTGTACATCGTGTATGTTTTGTATCACTTTATGCTCTTCAGCTGCCTTATTGAGAATAACAACATTATAGTCTTTATCAATGACCATTAAAGGCTCTTTAATACCGTCTAGAATGGATTGATAAAAAACAGACTGTTCTTGAATTTTATTTTCTGCTTTTTTTCTCCCTTCGAGTTCAGACAAAACATTCAAATAGGATTGGTAAATTTGATTTTGCATCATATTGATGGCTTCTGTCAGATTATCAAGCTCATCACGTGTCTCTTTGGAACTGAGTTTCTCCAGTATCAGCTCTTCGGGTTTTTTATTAACACTAAGGTTTTTAGTGAATCGTGCAATCGTTTCCAAATGCGTTGTCACCAATCGTTGAAAAAGAAAAAGGATGAAAAAAGAGGTTAAAAATGTTTTAACAGCTTGAGATGCGAGTACAACGATGACTTTATCAATCAATTCGTCATAAAGTTTATTCAAATCGGCAGTGATAAGAAGTTCACCCATATGAATTTTATTGCCGTTATGCATATAAGTGAGCGGGATTTTTTTGGCCAAAAAGTTCTTATCCGGTTTTTCCCCTTCTTCAAATTTTCCGCCGTCTTCCAGATTTATAGCTACATACTTTATATCCGGAAGATTTAAAATACCTTCAAGCTGCAAAGCGATTTGCTCTCTGTCATAAACCCATATACTTTGGTTTATGCTTGCCATATATCCTGATTGTACAAGAGAGAACTGTCTATCAATGGATTTCATTCCGTTTTTATAATCCATATAGAGCTGAATCATTGTGATAATGGCTGTAATCACCGCACTAAAAAGCAGTGTCAGAATCATCAATTTAAATGATATTTTTCTGCTAACAAAGTATTCATATAAAAAGTTCTTAATCATTGACAACTTCTACTTTATCACCGATTTTTTTTCCAAGCTTCTGCAAAAACTGCTCATGCTTTTTTTGAATCGTTCCGTCCGTTTCCATCGATTTGTATGCCGCCTCAAGTTTTGGAATAAGAGACTGATGCTTTTTATTAAGATAGGTATAGATTGGGCGTGACTCAAGAGGTTTAGAGGTCATAAAAAGACCTTTTTCATTGGTATCCGCCAATATGGTAAAAATAGCTATTTTACTGGTAATGATTATATCAATACGGTTATTCGTGAGCATTTTGATAAGCATTTTATACGATGTTGCTTCAGTTATTGATTGAGGATTGGCTTGTTTTGCAATCGTTTCTGCAATTTTAACCCCCCTATTTAAGCCTAAATGATAAGGTTTTAGATCCGATATATTTTTAATATGGAATCGCTTTTTACTCAGCAATACAATATCAATATTGTGGATTGGGACAGGAACTCTTACAAGATTGGGATAAAGTTTTTCCATCCCTTCTATTCTCCCTGCTTCCACATCATCGAGTCCCAGATTTACATTGATCAAAGAGCGCTCAGTAGGAACCGTTTGGTACTTTATAGGAATACCGGCTCTTTTAAATCCCTCTTTAACAATGGACTCCACCAAAAACGTTTCAGGCTCAGGAAAACCTGAACTGACATGAAGTGCACTCTCTTTGGCCATTAGAGAGGAGAATGTAAATAAAAATAATAGTGTTAAACTACGCATAACTCTACCTAAAACCTATACGTTATTACAAGATCTAAATCTAAAAGTCTGACCTGTTTTGAAGCGTAGTAATACTCGCTCGTCTTGTAAATAGGGCCCGTTAGAATATTTAACTGTTTCATTGGGTTGTATGAAAACAACAGTGCTGACTCTCTCGCATTTCCCTGTGGCAATGCTGCCGCTTGAAGAGGCTGAGACGGTGAAAAAGTTCCGATAGTAGTTGATTTACCGTAATCCGCATGGCTGGCTATAATCTTCAAAACGTTATTGATTTTTAGATCAACCCCTATTTTATACGCATCCACATTTGCTCTGTAACCATTTCTAGAAAAATAAGAAGAGGTGTATGCAGGATCACCACCAAAAGGGTTTAACACTTTAGCGTTTCCTGAGTGGTTATAGGCAATGTATGCAGATATATTCTCATAATCAAAGGCAAATTTTAGCCCTACCATCGTTGCGCTCGAAGCATCGAGCCAAGATGATGCCAAATTATCACCTACGCTTCTTACGTTCAAATATTGTGCACCGATAGAATACGGCAAAAATCCATCACTCTTTTTATACATCGAATCAATGTAGAGCATATTGATAATATCGTATGCGTAGAAATCCCATACTCGAATAGTCGTGTTTTTAAGTGAGTTATTGGTTAGCGAAAATCCGCTTACCCCTCTCGTATGTGCTGAAGTGTTTGCCAGTACCTGCTGCTCTATAGGCAAAAACTCACCTCTGATTTCTAGTGCACTTTGTGTGGCTCCAGCGGTTTTAGTTGTTTCTCCGATCAATCCGAACTCCACAGGTGCTCTTGTCCCATATGCCATTTTGTCAATGTGCAACAGACTGAACTCCACATTATCGAACTGGCTGTTTGTATAGTACAGGGCTTCAAACATATTTGGCATAAATGTAATAATGGCACTTGTTAAAGGAGAATCGATCCTTTGACGCCCCGCTATCAGCTGATGATCTTTCTCTTTATAAAAAAGATTTAATTCACCGAGCACTGCTTTATCTGAATAATCTTTTGTGAAAAAGCGTCCTGCCGAGACCATGGTGTTTGGGTCATTGGTATCATTTAACTTTGTATCTCGTACATAGTATAGAGCGGAGGAAACACCAAAGTTTTCAAATTGTGGAGATGTGTATTTTACATGACCGCCTATCGCACTTCCATCAACCTTATAATCATCCTCTCTCCCGCTTTTAACATACGACGGAGTGAAAATATAATAAAAACGGGCCATACCTGATAAACTGCCATAATTAATGGTACTGGAATTTGTTTCATCCGCTTTTACCGATATGGGCAGAAGCATAAAAGTACTAATCAATACTATAAAATGTTGAGTATTTTTTATCACTTGTGCTTCTTTGTTATTGCTCTCATTAATATCATAAAGTATACAACAATAATAGTTATTAACGGCTAATTTAATAAAAATTTTTACGCCAAATTGGAATGATAATAAAAGCAGGATGCACTACATCTAATAAACAAAATCGACTAAAGGATTATTGTTGACTTGTTACCAAATATTTAAAATTCGTTTACATTAAAATTACCGAAAATAGATTACAATGAAAGAATGAAACGGAACCCATTTTTTCTCATCCTTATCCCATTATCATTACTCGGTGCTTATACGGCGTCGCTTCTCTCTCCTGAAAAGCAAACGCTTCTAAAATATCAGCAAGAGATCTATGAATCTGAGCACCAAAAGCTCCGATATAACTGGATTTCTCCCCTCAATTTGAATGCTATCTATGATTATGATAAAAGTGCCCAAGGCGGCTATCACAGCGATACCGAAACCCTCTCTGCCTCCATCTCCCAAGATATTTTCCGTTCCGGTGGAATCACCTATCAGATCAAATATGCGGATGCCAAAAAACAGAGTGAAACGATACGTCTGCAAAAAGATATCGCACTCTATAATCAACAGCTCTTCATCTCCCTTTTAAATTACCAAAAAAACAGTGTTTTACTAGATCAAAGTATGAAACGTCTGGAAAATAAAGAGATCGAGGTATTTATAAAACGGCAGTTATACGATGCCGGAAAAGTCGATATTACGGAGCTGAACAATGCATTGATGGGAAAAAGTGTTGAGCAAAAAAGCGTTGCCTCACTCAAATACTCCCTCGCCGAACAACGATATGAGATTGCAAAGCTCAGTGATATCAATCCAGAGAGCTTTCCCCTCCCCCGTTTTGACCTCATAGGAAAAGAGCAGTTTGTAGAACATCAATTTGATGTGGAATATAGCCGTGCCCAAGCCGATACCCTTAAAAACCTCTCAGGGGTAACCAGCAGTCGCTATCTTCCCATCCTCTCTCTCATCGGTGATGTAGGGTACCGCCGATACGATCCTCAAGAGCTAAGCGGCTACAGCGGAAATTATTACAGTGCAGGGGTGCAACTTACCCTGCCGCTTACCTATAACGCCTCCGCCACTATCCAAGAGGCACAAGCAACGTATCTCAAAGAAAATGCCACGATCGCCGATAAAAAAAGGGAACTTGATGCTGCGTATGCCCAAGTGATTGAAAAAATTGAAAGTTATCGGGAGAGCATCGCTATCACCTCCGAAAATCTGATCCTCTATAATGATCTTTTGCGTGCTATAGAAGCGGGAGTCAATGCGGGAACCAAAACGGGATATGACTTGCAAACTCTCAAAAATACGAAAGCAATCGAAGAGTTGGAGATTACAATCAATGAGATCAATATCCAAATCCTCCTTGCACAACTCCATTTTGCCCTTAATCCTTCGAAGGAACTTTTATGAACCCAACACCTGACTCCATCAACCAAACTCTCGGACTCGGTTCTGCGAAAAAATCGCCTCTTACAAAATACATTATTATCGCCGGTGTCGTAAGCCTGATAGCGGGAGGAGGATGGTTTTGGATAAAAAACCAAGCCTCTTCAAAAACCGAATATCTCACCGCACCCGCCGTGATAAAAGAGCTGACCACGACTGTATCGGCAACGGGAAATTTGGAACCTACCAATACTATCGATGTAGGGATAGAAGTCTCGGGTACCATCACCGACGTTCTCGTCGATTATAACGATCATGTCCGTGAGGGGCAACTTATGGCACGGTTGGATACGACTAAACTCTCCTCTGCCGTTACTAGTTCCGAAGCGGCATTGCTTCGCTACAGAGCCAATATATCCGTAGCAAAGGCGACTCTAGCCAATGCCAAAAACGAGTTTGAGCGTGTCCACAAAATGTACACCTCGACAGGGGGCAATTACCCTTCTAAAAAAGAGGTCGATGAAGCCGATAATGCACTTCTCTCCGCCAAAGCGGGAGTGGATGCCGCGATTGCCCAATCTGCACAGGCAAGTGCGGAGCTCGAAACGCATCAGGATAATCTTCGCAAAGCCATTGTCGTCTCTCCTATCGAGGGGATCGTGCTGGAGCGCAAAGTGGAACCGGGACAAACCGTTGTTGCCGCAATGCAAACCCCTATTTTGTTCAAAATGGCAAAAAGTCTTAATACGATGAAAGTTATCGTCAGTGTCGATGAAGCCGATATCGGCGAAGTCAAAGAGAGACAAACGGTGACATTTACCGTCGATGCCTATCCCGATCACCGATTTAAAGGGATTATCACCCAGCTGCGTCTGAACTCTGTTATGGTCAACGGTGTCGTCACCTACGATGCCGTTGTCGAAGTTCCTAATGAAAATCTTCAACTTCGTCCGGGGATGACCGCAACGGCACAAATCATTACGGGTGTTTTGCCCTCTGCCCTCACCGTCCCTAATGCGGCACTCCGATTTACCCCTCCCTTAGAGAAAGATGCTAAAGAGAAAACAGCTCAAAAATCGGCACATACAAACGGAAAAGCGCTCTGGATACTTCGGGAAGGAAAAGCTGAAAAAATAGAGGTAAAAGTGGGTAAAAGCGACGGAATTTCCACCGCCATTTTGGACTCTTCCCTAAAATCAGGCGATGATGTTATCATCGGGATCAAAGAACAGTAAATATGGAAACACACATACCTCCGGTTATCGGCTTTAAGGGTGTCACCAAATCCTACGGTGAAGGGGACGCGGCCGCGTATGCCCTGAGGGGGGTCGATTTTGAAATAGCGCACGGCGAATTCGTCGCCATTATGGGACCCAGCGGATCAGGAAAATCGACGGCTATGAATATCGTAGGGTGTCTTGATACCCCCTCAACAGGTCAATACCTCTTTCAAGGGATCGATGTCGGTACCCTCTCTCGCGATCAACGCGCCCTGCTGCGACGCAACTACATCGGATTTATTTTTCAGGGGTTCAACCTATTGGGAAAAACCTCAGCGGTCGAAAACGTCGAACTTCCCCTTCTGTATCGGGGGTTTCCTGCCGATGTGCGAAGAGCAAAAGCCCTCGAAGCGCTTAAAAGTGTAGGGTTGGAGCATGTGGCTCACCACACTCCGGGGGAACTCTCGGGAGGGCAGCAGCAGCGTGTCGCCATTGCCCGTGCTATCGTTACCGATCCGTTGGTACTTCTCGCGGATGAGCCAACCGGAAATCTAGATACCGCCAAAAGTATCGAGGTTATGGAGCTGTTAAAGTCGTTTAATCGAGATAAAGGGATTACTATCATCATGGTGACGCATGAAGTCGATATGGCAGCATTCGCTACCCGAAAAATTCATTTTCGCGACGGAATGATTGATAAGGTTGAGCAATGATCTGGAATGCGTTTATTTTAGCACTTCGGGAGATTCGCCGCAGTGCGATGCGCTCCATTCTCACCACACTCGGTATTGTTATAGGGGTTGCATCCGTCATCGCTATGGTAATGCTCGGCGACGCGACCACCGCCTACGTCACCAACAGCATCTCCAAACTGGGAACCAATATGCTGGTGATTCAACCGGGTCAGGATCGCCATGGCCCCCGAATCGCCGATGCAAACACCAAACCCTTTACCCATACCGATGTTGAAACCATTAAGCGGGAAATTCCTGACATCCATGCGGTTGCCCCTATCAGTACACAGGGGATGAAAGCGGTTTACGGGAATCAAAACTACTCCACCACCATTGCGGGGAGCAATAACGACTATTTCGTCGTCAAAGATTGGGAAACCTCTTCGGGAAGAGTGTTCAGTGCCGCAGAGCTGCAAGGGGGGAAAGCGGTTTGCGTCATCGGAGCAACCGTTCATCGTGAGCTTTTCGGCGATCAAGATCCCCTTGACTCTTCCATCCGTTTGGGTAACTTTTCATGTCATGTGATCGGTGTCTTAGAGACCAAAGGGGCATCCATGTTCGGAATGGATCAAGATGACCTCATCGTTGTCCCTTTAGGAATGTTTGAGCGCCGTATCAGCGGCAATCGCGATATTTCCGTTATTATGGTCTCCGCGACCTCCTCATCTATGATTGAAAATGCCAAATCGGCTCTCACCTCATTACTGCAAGAGAGACGTCGAATCCAAAGCGGAGATGAAAACGATTTTAATGTCCGTGATATGCGTGAGATCGTCCAAACCCTCTCTTCCACGACGAAGATGCTCACCATTCTCTTAGGGGCGGTTGCCGCAATCAGCCTCCTCGTCGGCGGTATCGGCATCATGAACATTATGCTCGTCTCCGTCACCGAGCGGACTCGTGAAATCGGAATCCGTCTTGCCATCGGAGCACTGGAGAGGGAAGTACTGCTTCAGTTTTTGGTCGAGGCGATCGTACTATCCTCTTTAGGGGGAGTTATCGGAGTTATCTTAGGGGTCGGAGTTGGGATAGGGGTCAGTCTCTTCTTTGATCTGCCGTTGGTGTTTAACACATCAATCGTCATTATCGCTTTTTTATTCTCTACCCTCGTTGGGATCGTATTCGGCTACTTTCCCGCTCGAAAAGCGGCCAGACTCAATCCGATCGACGCTTTACGGTATGAGTAATTCGCCGATATTACTATATACAGTCCAAAAGGAGCAATTATGCAAATTGGAACCGGATCGTCGATCAACCCCTACACACAAAGTGCCTTAGGGTTAAACGAAAAAGAGAGCCAAGATTTTAAAGAAAAAATCAAAAGCGGAGAGATTTCAGGTAAAGCCCTCTCTCAAGCCTATCTCGTTGAATACAGCCTCAGAATAGAGAGTTATTCAGCCAACAATCTCCAAGCTCAAAGCGCTCCGTTTGATCTGGAAAAAGTGAAAGATATATTAAGTTCGATCGATTTTGAAGCGATCGGTTATAGCGGTAAAGCGATTGCCGATATGAATCCCGATGAAGCCAAAGCATTAGTGAGTGAAGAGGGGTTTTTCGGTGTTACTCAAACCTCTGAGCGTTTAGCTGATTTTGTTCTTATGGGAGGCGGAGATGATTTAGAGCGACTCAAAGCGGGTCGTGAGGGGATTATTACCGGGTTCAATGAAGCGGAAAAAATGTGGGGAGATAAACTCCCCGATATCTCCTATGAGACACTCGAAAAAGCGTTGGCTAAAATTGATGAGAAAATCACCGCTTTAGGTGGAAACGTCCTCGATACGACAGCGTAGTCAAAAGGATTATCCCTTTTGAGCTATTCACAATTTTGATTAATCACGTCCTTTATTATGTTTGTTCTTGGATTTATAATGACCTTTATGTTTACCGTTATCACGATGTCCGTCGTTGTCATCCTCTAGTGCTATTACTCTTTGTGTCGTCACTGAACTTCTAGTTGACGTATTTTTGCTTCCGACGGCAGCACCGATAGCACCTCCGACACCTCCGCCGATGATCGCACCCTCTTTACCGCCGGAAGCTGAACCTACCGCTGAACCGACTCCCGCACCGACCATACTTCCGAGGACGGCACTCCCGTCAACCTCTCCTGCTTGCACACCGGTTACAATAAAAAGTGCCGCTATGAACGATATTACTAATTTATGTTGCATCATAATTACTCCTTATATTTTTAACATTTTACCCTAAAACTGTTAACCTAGAATCAATGCCTTTTTCGCAGAATCACTTCATCAAAAGGGTGCTATAATTTTTACACTCTCCTCCATATTAAATAGTAACAATAGGTTTTTTAATGATGCAAGGATCTTCCTCTTTTATACTATTAGGCAACTATCGCTCAAAAGAATGGTTAGCGGGAATTAGTGTTTTTCTGATGAGTGCTATCATTTCTGCAAGTGTCCTTTGGCATTTGGATACGATGCGTATCAACGAGATGAAGCACAAAATAAAAGATCTCGCAAACGAAAATAGCTTTTATTTATACAAAAAAATCGATCAGATGATGGCATTGAGCTATCCGATTTCTTCGACGATTCTTGAAGACGGCCAAACCCATGATTTTGAATCTATTGCTAAAAAACTTATCCTTCATTATCCTATGATCTCTGAGATCGCCCTTGCCCCGAATGGAATCATCAAAAATGTAGTCCCTTTGTCCGGCAATGAAAAAGCTATTGGATTTAATTTATTCACCGATCCGCAGCAGCGAAGCGAGGCTCTCATTGCACGTGAAAGCGGCAAATTAACACTAGCCGGACCGCTGAATCTGATACAGGGAAAAGAGGGGATTGTCGGACGTTTACCCGTTTTTAAAGGTGAAGATAAAAAGTTCTGGGGATTTGTTATTATTGTGATCCGATTCCCCGATATTCTACATACGAATGCGCTGAACGATCTTACCAAAAACGGTTATCAGTATACCATCACCCGAATCCACCCACAAACAAAGCAGCTACAGATGATTGCCGCTTCAAGTAACAAGAAAATGGATCATCCTGTTGAGACAATCATAAAACTCCCTAATGCTCAATGGAAACTTCATATTGCACCGACGGAGGGATGGCACGATCATTGGCTCTTAGCCATAGGAACGACTATAGGTACATTGATAAGTCTCCTTTTAGGATATGTTGCCAAACAATTCACTGAACTGAGACATCATCGATATCTGCTTGAAAAACGTGTCTACGAACGAACCTCTGAAATTTCAGAAACCAAAAACCAACTCCATACGCTCCTCGATACCATTCCCGATCTGATATGGCTTAAAAACAGTGAGGGGGTCTATCTTCTCTGTAATCCCATGTTCGAACGTTTTTTCGGTGCCAAAGAAGAGATAATAGTCGGCAAAACCGATTATGATTTTGTAAATACCGAGCTGGCAGACTTTTTCCGTGAGAATGACCGCTTAGCCATGTTTGCGGATAAACCGATGACGAATGAAGAGTGGGTAACGTTTGCAGCGGATGGACACCGTGCCTTTTTAGAGACGGTTAAAGTTCCTATGTACAATGAAAACCACGTTTTGCAAGGAGTCTTAGGGATCGCAAGAGACATAACACAGCGTCATAATGATGAACTCCGTATAGAACAGCTCTCCCATCTCTATGCAGCTCTCAGTCACTGTAATAAGGCAATTGTCCGCTCTTCTACCCCTACGGAACTCTTTAGAGAAGTGTGCAAAGGTATAGTGTCTGATCACTCTATCACTATGGCATGGATCGGTCTTATTGATCGAGAGAGTGGGCTTGTACGACCTGTCGCCTCATACGGAGATGTACACCATTACCTAGATGGGATAGAAATCTCTACTCTTGCCGACACCGCATCGGGTCACGGTCCAACCGGAACCTCTATACGGGAAAATCGTCCCTACTGGTGTCAGGATTTTCTAAACGATCACTCAACAGCACCATGGCATGAGCGGGGCAAAACAGCGGGATGGGAAGCGTCTGCCTCATTACCGTTTCATCTGTATGGTGAAGTCATAGGGGCATTCACCGTTTATTCTCATAAAAGTCATGCGTTTGATCCTTCAAGTCAAGCATTGCTAGTCGAAATGGCCATGGATATAAGTTTTGCAATGGAAAACTTTGATCGTGAAACCAATCGGCTGTTATCCGAAGCACAGCTCCATCAGACGGAGCAACTTCTCGAAGAGATGAGTGCCATAGCCCATATCGGAGGATGGGAAATTAACCCAGAAACCAATACCGTAACATGGACAAAAGAAGCCGCACAAATTTTTGAAATGAACCCAACAGACACCATCACCCTTGAGCTTGGTCTAAGTGTTTTTCATGGCGAATCACGCATCAATGTCGAGAGAGCTTTGGATCAAGCGATTCATCAGGCAATGCCATGTGATCTCGAATTGCAGATAACGACTCCCAAAGGGAATCAAAAATGGATTCGTATTATCAGCACTCCAATTCTCAATGATACTAAAGTGATTAACATTCACGGCTCACTTCAGGATATTACCCTTCAAAAAACAGCGGAAGAAAAAGTGCGCTGGCTTGCCCATTTTGACACCCTTACCGGATTACCGAACCGTACTCTACTCAACGACCGAATGGATTATGCTATGCATATTGCCGATCGTAATAAAGAATCCATAGCATTACTCTATGTGGATCTGGATCATTTTAAAAACATCAATGATACTCTTGGCCATAATATCGGTGATGAGCTTCTTATTCAAGTTGCTTCACGTATTCAATCGGTGCTCCTTGAAGAAGATACCCTATCGCGCCAAGGAGGAGATGAATTTATGATTCTCCTTTCCGGCGTGGATCCCGACGGTGCAGCGCATGCGGCTGAAAAACTGATTGAGCAAATTTCAAAGCCCTACAAACTTCAACATCACGAGCTCTCCGTAACGCTCTCCATCGGAATCGCCCTCTATCCGATCGATGGAAAAGATTTCACATCTCTCTCTCAAGCGGCCGATGCGGCAATGTTCCGTGCAAAACACGACGGACGAAACTGCTACCGTTTTTTCACTCCGGAAATCCAAGAGCGCTCCGCCCGAAATCTCGAACTCGAAAACGCCCTTCGACAAGCATTGGCACGTAATGAACTCGAACTTTACTATCAGCCTCAACTGACGATTGAAACACAATCTCTTATCGGGGCAGAAGCACTGTTGCGTTGGAATCATCCGACTCTCGGAATGATATCTCCCTCAGAGTTCATCCCTATTGCCGAAGAGAGCGGTCAAATCATTGCAATAGGTGAATGGGTACTCCACCGTGCTCTTGCACAATTAAAAACTTGGATCGATGAGGGGCTAGAGCCTATTATCATGGCCGTTAATCTCTCTGCCGTCCAATTCCGACATCCGAAATTAGTTTCAGTGGTCTTAGGGATACTAGATGAGTTAAAACTCCCTCCTGAGTATCTTGAACTTGAACTGACGGAGAGAATCGCTTCGGAAAATCCTCTCCAAGCCATTGAGATTATGAATACATTCCATGCTCACGGAATACGAATGTCAATCGATGATTTTGGAACCGGATACTCTTCCCTCAATTACTTGAAAAAATTTCGGATCTACAAACTCAAAATCGATCAATCTTTCATACGGGATATTACCGAAAACCCTGAAGACAAAACGATCGTTAATACAATCATTAATATGGCACACAACCTCAATATGATAACAATAGCTGAGGGTGTTGAAACATCGGAACAGCTTGATATACTCCGCCAAAGCGGCTGCGATGAGATACAAGGCTACTATTTTAGTCAGCCTGTTCCCGCAGAAGAGTTTAAAGCCTTCGCACGGGCTCTCTCATACTAGAGAGCTTCTCTCACCCCTTTTCCTCCCATTGGTGTTATTGATTATTATTTAATCAGATTAGTACATTCATACCCACTTTTTTACCCTACAATTATTTCAGATAAAAAAATCCTAATTAGGAGAACCTATGAAGTTCGGAGATTTAAAAAAAGAGGGACACTGGCCGACACTGTTTGCCGCTTTCTTGTATTTTGACTTTAGTTTTATGATGTGGACGATGCTGGGGCCACTCGCCACTGAGATCGGAGAGTCTCTCTCTTTGCGAGGCTTCACGATGAGTGATGATCAGCAGGCCACCCTGCTGGCGATTCCGGTTTTAGCCGGAGCTTTGCTTCGAATTGTTTTGGGAATATTTGTCGATAAATTCGGCGCAAAAAAGACGGCTCTCATTTCTCAGCTCATCGTTATCGCAACGTTATTCTATGCATATATGAGCGCAGATACAATTACGTATAGTCAGTTGCTATGGGTTGCCTTGGGACTTGGATTTGCCGGAGCATCGTTTGCCGTCGCACTGCCGCAAGCGGGTCAATGGTATCCGCCGCGTTTACAAGGAACTGTCCTTGGGATCGCGGGTGCTGGAAATATCGGTGTCGTTATCGACTTTTTGTTTGCCCCTAAAATTGCCGAATTATGGGGATGGGCATCGGTGTTTCTCGTCGGTGCGGTGTTATCGACTATCGTCTTAGTCGCCTATATGATGATGGCAAAAGATGCTCCGACATCCGTTTATAAACCTAATCCGAAAAAATTGCGCGACTATCTCAAACTGATGCGTGATCGTGACACATGGTGGTTTAACCTCTTTTATGCCGTCAGTTTCGGAGGATTTATCGGATTTGCCAACTATATGAAAGTCTATTTGATGAATACGTATCAAGCCGATATGTCCTCGTTTGGAATCAATGTAATGGATGAGAGTAACGTAAAAGTAATTGCCGGCTATTTCGGAGCGCTTTGTATCTTTGCCGGTGCGATGCTTCGCCCCGTAGGAGGTGCCTTTGCCGATAAAATGGGGGGAATCAAATCCCTTTACATTTTTTTCGGTATGATTATCGTACTCTCCTTTATCAGCGCGTTTGTTGCTCTGCCGTTTTGGGGAGCGATTCTTGTCATGTTTCTCATTATGGCCAACCTCGGAATGGCGAACGGCTCGGTATTTCAACTCGTACCGCAACGTTTCGGTAAAGATATCGGAATTATGACGGGGCTTATCGGTGCGGCCGGCGGTCTGGGCGGTACGGTACTTATCAAAACCTTCGGCTGGTCTCAAGGAGCGTACGATGGCTATAGTGCCGGATTTTTGATCTTTGCGGCGATGGTAATGGTTGCTTTAGTAGGGATAAGTTTGGTAAAAACACGCTGGCGTACCACATGGGGCGCTGTTTCCGGAGCTAGAATATAATAATGTTAGAACTTCAATCTTCCGAATTCATCCTCCCTAAAGACTCCTCAACAGGGGATGATTCGTGTGCCTTCACTATCATTGACAATGCGTTGTTAGTCAGTGTACTGTGCGATGGAGTCGGTAGTGCTGCAAGAGGCGGTACCGCCGCACGCCAATGTGTCAAATTCTTTATTGATCAGTTCAAAAATCGTCCGAAGGCATGGGATATTCCTAAAACCATGGAGGTTTTTACCCGTCATATCAATTCTCTGTTATTTAAAGAGTCGATGACCCAATACGGGAAAATCGAACTGCTTACGACACTATGCCTTGCTGTGATTGAGGGAGAAAACCTCTACACTCTTCATCTCGGTGATTCGCGTATCTATCTTCTCACAGCAAAGGGAGAACTTTGCCGTCTTACACGTGATCATACCATGGATGACGAATACATGTCCCATGTCTTAACCTCCGCATGCGGCTTGAGTGAAAATATCGAGTTGAGTATACTCTCAACACCTATTGGTGTGGGTGACACGCTTATTATGTGCAGTGACGGTGTTTATAACCTTATAGATGAAAGAACCTTTGCGGATTTGATTCATAAAGGATTAGGTGCTTCCACACTAATCCATCACGCCTCCCAAAATTGTGCGCCGGAAAATCGTGATGATATGAGCCTCCAAATCTTCCGGATTATTTCTCTTGATCCGCTTCACGCACTTAAAAATATCCCCCTCCCGATACCTGAGACCCTCAACGTTGGTGAAATCATCGACGGATACACGCTTATCAGCCCTATGATGGCGCATGCGCGTATTTGGAAAGTAGCCAAAGGGGATGACGTCTGTGTGATGAAATTTCCTCTCTACGCGGATGATGAAGAGACTCTCGATGCATTTGTCCATGAAGCATGGTACGCCAAACAAATCACCCACAAAGCGTTTGGGCACGCGTGGGTACCCAATGAGCGAAGTATGCGCTATTATCTGATGGAGCTGGTGGAGGGGGTAAATCTCCAAGAGTATCTTAAAAATCGTCCTCTCTCCGTCGATAATGCCATTTCTCTTGGAAAATTCCTCCATCGTGCCGAAGCGCATCTGCTCCATTTGGGTCTTGTTCACGGCGATATAAAACCTGAGAATATCCTCGTTTATAAAAAAGAGGGGGAAGCGGGAGTCGATTTCAAGATGGTCGATTTCGGCTCCATTGTTCAGATTTTCTCTACTAATTCCCGTGCCGGCACCCCTACCTATCTCGCCCCTGAGCGTTTCAACGGAAGCGTCATTAACGAATCTACCGAAATTTTCTCTATTGGAGTCACCTTATATTGGGCACTTACCGGAAAATTTCCCTACGGAGAAATTGAACCGTTTCAAACACCGATCTTTAAATCCCCCAAACGCCCCGCGCAGCTAAATAAAAATATTCCGATGTGGCTTGATTCTGTCATAATGCGTGCCATTGCAATCTCAACAAATCAGCGCTACGCTCACTATTCTGAATTATTTTATGAACTGAAGGCACCCGAAAAAGTTAAACCGTTTTTTTGCAAAGAAACACCGCTTATCGAACGCTCACCCGCTACGTTTTATAAAATCGGGTTTTTTATCATGTTGATTCTTGAAGTTTGGACGTTTGTCCTCTACGTGTCAAAATAGGGAATGCTGTTAAAGATTAGGTGAACATACCTACCTGATTTCTTCCATGTTCTTTTGCGTAGTAGAGTCCATGGTCAGCCCGCTTGAACAATTCGCTAAAAGAATCGTCTTTACCGAGAGTGCTAACTCCTAAACTGATTGTTATATGCCCAATCGTCGGAAATACTGCTTTTTCGACCGCCATACGTAATTTTTCAGCCAATTTTCGGATATTTTCCAAATCCGTATCAGGGCTTAAAATCAAAAACTCTTCCCCTCCCCATCGTGCAAATATATCAATTTTACGGATATTTTCCTGCGCAACATTGGCTAAGTGTTTAAGCACTTCATCTCCAACGTTGTGACCGTACGTATCATTTACCGATTTAAAATGGTCGATGTCAATCATGATCATAGAAAGAGGATGTCCAAATCGACGTGATCGCTCGCTTTCCAGAATAAAAAGCTCTTCAAATTTATGGCGGTTATAGATACCTGTGAGACTATCGATCGTAGCGATACGCTCCACTTCCTGATGCAACATCGTCTCTTGTGTAACATCTTTTCCTGTGGAAATAAATCCGACAATGTGATGGTTATCATCTTTTAGGGGTGTAATGGTTTTTTTCTCATAATATAAATCACCGTTTTTCTTTCGGTTGATCAATGTATTACGATAGACTTCTCCATTGAGGATTGTTGTCCACAGTTCCTTATAAAACTCACGATCATGCATCCCCGATTTTGAAATTCTTGAATTATTTCCTATTGCGTCTTCTCTTGTATATCCGGTATGACGGCTATATGCTTCATTGACATACGAAATATTGCCAACCTTGTCCGTGATATACACGATATCGTCAACCTGCTCAACCGCTTTAGACAGCTTTTCAATCTCTTTTCGAGATTCTTTGATCTCACGCATATCAATAATCATTCCTGAGAGAACATTCTCTTCAAGCGTTGCACTAACCATTACCGGAATCGGAACATCGTACTTATCAAGCAATTCCATTTCATAGTTATTAAGATAACGTGCCTTATATAATTTCTCAATGAATATAGCTCTCTCCTCAGGATTTTTGTACCGAAGCACACTTTTTCCCTCTATAAGATCATCGGATGAATCAAATGAAAGTATCTTTGCCAATGCTGAATTGACATAGAGTATATTGCCTAACGTGTCAGAACGGTAAATTCCAACCATAGAATTTTCCACAAGCGTTTTATATTTTTTTTCGGATTCCTGCAGATTTTTCTGTATCTCATACTCGTCGGTAATATCCCGAGCTGTCGAGAGGATTCCCGTAATAATCCCCTCTTCATCCCGAAGCGTTTGACACCACCACGCAAGAAGACGTTTTTCACCGTCATACCGCCGTTGCCAGCTTTCAACATAAACCGCATGATTTTCACCTGTAAATAGAGGCTGAACCATCGTATAAGTATTTTGTTCTCCTTCGAAATAAAACGAAGCCTCTTTTCCGATTACCTCTTCTCCGAAAAACTCGGTTCCGACGTGATTAGCCCATATATATCGTTTATCGTTATCGACTTGCATAATCATATCAGGAACAGAGCGTAAAATCCCCTCCGTTCTTTGGTGAAGTTCGGAAAGTTCTTTGAGTATCAGCTGTTTTTTTCGGTATAGATATGCCAAGGTAAAGCTCCCGATTCCTGCCGCGATCAATCCCAGCACTACAAATACGGAGAGATGGGAAAAAAGAGTATCAGATTTACTATAGAGTTTGGCTGCTGGAAGCAATATAACTGCTTTCCATACCGATCCTTCGCTTCCCTCCTTCACATTTGCCGGTGGATGAATCGTCATAAATGTCCATAATCCTTTTTCATCAACAAATTCTCCCTCTTCCTCTTTACTAATCCGTTGCCAAGCGGACGGATTACGCTCTGCAAGAGATAAATCTTTACGATTGAACATAAACCCCCATTCATCGCTCTTTTTCACCCCTTTGAGCCAATATCCCTTATCATTGAGCAACATTACATCCCCGTGAGAAAGAGAGGTGGCATCAATAAATTTATGGATTAACTCATCCCCTAGATAATTGATAATAAATATCCCTTTTTTATGACCATCTTTATCTATAATCGGTGTAGCGGAACGTATCGTCGGCTTATAGGGAGTTTCTATTTTTTCATTCTCCACATTCAAATCAAATAAAGAGAAATAGGTTTCCCCCTCTCTGTAGCGCATCGCATCCGAAAAATAGTAACGCCCTTTTTTATTTTGAAGATATTGAGAATCGATAAGAACGGGAGAACCGTTATTAAAATTGATCCGAAACCGTTCCATACCGGTTTCATCGATCCAACGAATCTGATCATAAACACGACGATTTTCCATCACGAATTTGAAATCATGACTCAGATCCTTCACCTTTTCAGACGAGCCGGTAATAATATAATCCTCAAACTCATGATAATGCGAAAGATATTGAACATCATATTTGACTCTCTCCAAAGCTTGACGAATAGAATTTTTTCCCATATTTAGAATAGCAAATTGATTCGATGCATTAAGTGTAAATTCTCGTTTTTTTTCAACATCATAACTGTAAAGAGCTATCCCGATAATCCCAATCGCTATAGGAAGAAATAAAACAGTTATCTGAAAGAAAAAATTTCTGCGACAACATTTTATAAATTTTTTTAACATACAACCCACTTCCTCTATCCTGCTTCTTAAAATATACCATAATGTCCATTTATATCGACAATTTATGGATACTTGTGATCCACAATTCTCATGAAGATGCCCCCTTGAGTCAATAATCTAAGCTACAATTACACTATTATATTCAAAAGGTTTTACTGATGCTCTCTTCTGCTTGCCAAGATACTATCCGTGCTGCCGTGTGGCTCTCAACCAAGCCCGTAGGGGAATTTCATCGGATACAAGAGATCAGCGAAGCACTTGATCTTCCTTTCCATTTTATGGCCAAATCACTTCAAAAATTGGTTCATGCCGGAATCATAATCTCTCAACGAGGAGCTGCAGGGGGAGTTACTCTCTCTCGTGATGCTTCTGAGATCACCCTACTCTCTATCATTGATGCCGTAGATGGATCAACCTTCTTTGATGCGTGCGTTCTCGGTATCGGAAACTGTGAAAGTGAAAAACCGTGCGCACTTCATTCACAATGGGATAAATGGCGTCAAGAGATGCTAGAGATGTATGACGCGATGTGTCTGAGTGAAATCACCGACGATATTCTTCAACGCAGAATCAAACGAATTTAATCCATTTTCATCGTTTGAAATTCACCTGTATGTATATATTTTAAACAACT
This sequence comes from Sulfuricurvum sp., assembly GCF_030691015.1. Lineage (GTDB taxonomy): Bacteria > Campylobacterota > Campylobacteria > Campylobacterales > Sulfurimonadaceae > Sulfuricurvum. The sequence continues at coordinate 151,096 of NZ_JAUYFF010000019.1, read as the reverse complement.
ATATGATTATATTAAACCCACACCCTCTCTTAATCTCAGATATCATTACATCTATAAAAATATATCTTAACGGTAGAATAGGTGTAACGGCATGCAATCGTCCAGTATTTCACAACTTTTTCCGTTTATTCAAAGAAATGTGCAACTATTTGACGGACAAAATAGATTCTTAAAAAAAATCATCCTCACCGGAAAAATATGCGCAATTGAACAAGCGGCAAACCTATTCTCCTTTACTGAAAAAACGATTGAAACATTCAGTAGCCTCCAAGAGGAACTTATCCCTCTGCTCATCGATGAAAATCTAAAAAAACATACCGAAGAATTACGTTCAAAAGCCCAAATAAGTATCGATATATTAATCCGGAATCTTTTTGAACGTACAGCGGATGTCGGATTTTTAGCAACAGATGAATCGATCATCACCTATCTTAAAGAGAACAAAAATCCTGAACAGCTTCGTCAGCGTCTCATCGAATATACACTGAAGTACAGTGTTTATAATGAAATAATCATTACGGATGACAAAGGAAATATTCGCCTCAACATCAACGAAAACAATGCATTAACCCATTCAGATGATCCCCTTATCACCGAAGCACTCCACTATGATGGCTATATTGAACGATATGCGCAGACCGATCTTTTTATTTCCCAGCCCAAAACGCTTTTATTTGCCCAAAGAATTGTAGAAAATCAACAAACGCTGGGGGTTCTCATCTTGTGTTTTCGTTTTGATGATGAAATGTCCCATATTTTCTCATCTTTATTGAACCCCAACGAGCACATCCTCTTTACAAACGGTAAAGACGTAATAGCCTCATCCGATCATCAACTCACATCCCTTAATGATTTTCTCCGCATAGATACCGAGGCTCCTTATGTTTACCGAAACGGATCTCTTTATGTTTCAGCAAAAACAAAAGGGTATGAGGGGTATCACGGGGCAAAATGGAACAGTATCGCCTATAAAAATGGAATCAATCATTCCCGAAATCTTCCCTCCACGGCTTCCGCTAAGATTAAATGTACCCTGAACGATAATATTCGCTCTATTATTATGAAAGCGGATGATGTTATCGAAGATCTCAGTGATGTCATTATTAATGGGGAGCTTATTGCGGCAAAAGAGCGAGTCTATGTTTTAACGCCTGTTTTGGATAATCTACGCAACATAAGTACATCGATTTTAGAAACCATAAAAGAGTCTGTTACGAATCTCGAAAATACGATTATGGAAGGGCTAGTGTTTGATGTTCAGGCATCCGCAAAATTAGCCATAAATATCATGGATCGAAATCTCTATGAACGAGCCAACGACTGCCGATGGTGGGCTATGACTCCGACATTTGAAGAAGAACTTTCTCAAGAAACCCCCGATATTAAACGTATCAGCGATGTATTGCACTACATAAACAGTCTCTATACGGTCTATACCAATCTCTTTATTTACGACACCGATTCGATGATTATCGCCGCTTCATCCGATCAAACCATCATCGGGAAAAAGGTTTCCGGAGACTATATCTCAAAAACACTCTCCAATAAAAATAGCCAAAATTATTTTGTCAGTCCGTTTGAAAACAACCTGTTTTATAACGATTCCCCTACCTACATTTACAGTTCAACTATCCGTTCTAATGGGATAACATTAGGGGGAATCGGAATCGTTTTTGATGCATACCCTCAATTTAATGCTATGCTCGAAGATAGTTTTTCAAGTTCAAAAAAAGGTTTCTCTTGCTTTATTGACCGTAAAGGAGTTGTTATAGCAACAACTCATCCCGAGATGAAATTATTACAGCAACTCCCTCTTGAGAATGAGATATTACGCTTTAACGCAGAAGAGTCTACCCACTGTTTTACCCTATTTGAAGATAAAAAATACCTTGTAGGAATAGCCCTCTCTGAGGGCTACCGAGAATATAAAACGCAAGACAACTATAAAAACGATCTCCTCTCACTAACCTTTGTCGAGTATTGATCCGTTTATAGACCTGATTTATCCTCACAGTTCACCTTTTTCTCTCTTTTTTGCAAACTCTTTTCCTATTATTTAGAAAGAACCTAAAAAGTGATTATTTTTTAATCACATAACTGTTTATATATTCGGACTTTTTACTCTACAATTATTTCAGACAAAATAGTCTTAATAAGGAGTTCCCATGAAACACTTGAATATTTTAGGAAAAGGTGCATTCGTACTATCCCTTGCTGCGTCCATAGTAATGGCGGCACCGGAGAAAAAAGATCTCAAAATCGGATTCATACCCTTGACCGACTGTGCGGCACTGGTTATCGCTAAAGAAAAAGGGTTCTTTGCCAAACACGGCTTAAATGTCGAGCTGAGCAAAGAGGCTTCATGGGCAAACGTCCGTGACAAAATGACCGTCGGTGAACTCGATGCATCGCACATGCTCGCCGCAATGCCGATCGCTACGACGCTCGGGGTGGGAAGTACCAAAAAAGATATGGTGGCCCTCATGGCACTCGGTCAAAACGGAGATGCGATTACGGTATCGAATAAGATGTATGACGCCATGATGGCCGCTGATCCGACCGCAACGAAAAAAGGCTCGGCCGTGGCTCTCAAAAAAGTGATCGCGTCTAAAACAATGGGGGTTCCTGAGTTCGGGATGACCTTTCCTACGGGAACCCATAACTACCATGTCCGCTACTGGATGGCAGCCGGTGGAGTTAACCCCGACAGTGATGTCGCGCTCAAAGTCGTTCCGCCTCCGCAAATGGTCGCCAATATGACCGCCGGAAACATCGACGGCTACTGTGTAGGTGAACCGTGGAACCAACGCGCCGTTATGGGAAATATCGGTAAAACCGTCGTCACCGGATATCAGCTCTGGCAAGATGGACCGGAAAAAGTATTAGGGGTACAAAAGGCGTTTGCCGATAAAAATCCTGAAACGACCAAAGCGATGATCAAAGCGGTCATTGAAGCGGGAATGTGGCTCGATGCTTCATGGGAAAACCGTAAAGAAGCCTCTGCTATTCTCTCAAGCAAATCGTATGTCAATGCTCCGAAAGATGTTATCGACAACTCTATGACCGGAACCTATATGTTCACCAACGGAGTCAATACCCCGATGCCGAATTTCAACGTTTTTGGAAAAAAACAGGCACTTTATCCCTACTACAGTCACGGGTTGTGGCAAGTGACCCAAATGATCCGTTGGGGGCAACTCGATAGAGCGATCGACATGAAGAAAACCGTTGAGAGCGTCTATCGCCCTGATCTGTTTGCGAAAGCGGCAAAAGAGGTTAATTATGCCCTTCCTGCAACCCCATGGAAAGTAGAGAAAAAATTCATCGACGGTGTGACATTCGATCCGAACAAATCCGTAGATTATATCTATAACGCTCCGATCAAATCGCCGAAAATCACCAAAGAAGCACTCTTAAAAGTGAATAATTGGAAAGTATCCGCGAAATAATACAAGGAGAACATTATGGTTTCAAAATACAGTAATGCCGTCCTTTTGCCACTACTGCTCTTTGGTATAGTGATCGCAATTTGGTCGGCTATTTCCGCTCAGATACCGGGGTTCCCCCCACCTAGTGAAGTATGGAGCGAACTCCTCGTCGTCCTCTCTGATCCGTTTTACAACAACGGTGCGGGAGATCAGGGAATCGCACTGCAACTGGGCAATTCACTGGCTCGCGTATTCGGAGGATTTGCCCTCGCCATAGCGGTAGGTGTTCCTGTGGGACTGCTGATCGGGATGTCTAAAAATGCGTATACGGCGTTCAATCCGTATATACAAATACTTAAGCCCGTTTCACCTCTCGCGTGGCTACCGTTGGCACTGTTTGTCTTTAAAGAGGTCAATACGACGGCGATTTTCGTCATCTTCGTCACTTCGATCTGGCCGATTATTATCAATACGGCGCTGGGGGTACGCAGTGTGAGTGAAGATTATCTCAACGTCGCACGGGTACTTCAACTGAGTCCGTTTGAGCGGGTATTTCAGATTATCCTCCCCGTTGCCGTTCCCTTTATCTTTACGGGGATGCGTCTTTCCCTCGGTATCGCATGGCTCGTTATCGTCGCGGCGGAGATGCTCACCGGAGGGGTAGGGATCGGATTTTGGATTTGGGATGAGTACAACAATCTCAACTACTCCCATATTATTATCGGGATTATTCTCATCGGAGTTATCGGGTATATCCTCGATGCGGCTATGGGGCTGATCGCCGATTTCTTTGATTACCGTAAGCGAGGACTCAAATGAGTGCAAAACCTTTTTTAAAGATCGATCATGTCGATAAGATTTTCCCTCTCGGCGGGGGGAAAGAGTATGTCGCCCTACGAGATGTCCAACTGGATATCAAAGAGAATGAGATCGTCTCCATCATCGGTCACTCGGGATGTGGCAAATCGACGATCCTCAACCTCATTGCTGGACTCGATACGATTTCAAACGGAACTATTTTGCTCGAAGACAAGCACATTCTCGCTCCCGGACCGGAGCGGGCGGTAGTCTTTCAAAATCACTCCCTCCTTCCGTGGCTATCGGTCTATCAAAATATTGAAATGGCGGTACGTAAAGTATTGGGTGAAGAGTTAAGCAGCAGTGAGATCCGCGATCATGTGATGAAATACATCCAAATGGTGAATCTCGATCATGCAAAAGACAAATACCCCGGTGAGATCAGCGGAGGTATGAAACAGCGTGTGGGCATTGCACGTGCCCTCTCCATCGAACCTAAAGTGCTCCTCATGGATGAGCCGTTCGGAGCACTCGATTCGCTCACCCGTGCCAATTTACAAGATCATTTAATGCGGATACAGATGCAAACGGGTAATACCGTCGTCATCATCACCCATGATGTGGATGAAGCGGTACTGCTAAGCGATCGGGTCATTATGATGACCAACGGCCCTGAGGCGACCATTGGAGAGATACTGGAGGTCAATCTTCCTCGTCCGCGAAATCGTTTGGAACTCCAACATAATCCAGAGTATCTAAGATGTCGTGGAGCGATTATCGAATTTCTCTACTCAAAATTTGCCAAGGAAGATGAATAATTCAATCCGTGATGGGGTTAAAAAAATCCCGACACATTTGAATAATCTTCTCTTGACGCGGTTTCCCGACTGGCTCGTTTTGCCGAATAGTATCGACACGGTCAATCAAATCTTTTATCCCATTCGGAATCAATGCGGTGAGATATTTCCGCAATGCTGAACTCACCGCAGGTGCCCGACCAGCCGTGTTGATCCCCACACACAAATCTCCTTCTACAATAAGGGCAGGGAAAATAAATGAGCACAAGGCAGGAGAATCGACACAATTGACCGCTGTTTTCGTAGCCATACACGTATGATAGATTTTCTCTTGCTCACCCAAATCATCCAATGCACCGATGACCAAAAAACGCCCCTCACAATCACTGAGTTCATATCCTCTCTCTATCAGCAAGATAGGATACTCCTCGGAAAGGGCGCGAATCTCTGGATGAATTATCGGTGCAATGACACTCAGAGCAGGAGAAAATTTTACCAATTGCTCAATTTTACGCAATGCCACCTCCCCTGCTCCTATGATGAGGCAATCTTGATCTTTTAGATCGACAAACATCGGAAAAAGAGCCATTTAAAATCCTTAGCAATGAATTGATTAAAAAATAAACAAAAATTTGTTTTTCTTATCGCTATTTTACACTATTATTTTTAAAGACAAAAAAGTCCTAATAAGGAATATCCTATGAACGGAAAATTATATTTAATCGGCTGCGGGCCAGGTGATGCCGATCTGCTGACCCTTAAAGCACTAAAAACCATTGAGAAACTTGATATTGCCCTTATTGATCATCTTCTCACCGATGAAATCATCGCACTCATTCCTGCACGAACCAAAATAGTGTTTGTCGGAAAAGAGAAAGGGAAACACAGTTTTCCTCAAGAAACGATCAACACAATGATTACCGAATATGCGCTGCAGGGGTTCACGGTAGGACGCCTAAAATGCGGTGATCCCTATATCTTCGGTCGCGGTACGGAAGAGGCAATCTATGCTTCACAAAACGCCATTGAGACCGAAGTCATTCCCGGAATTTCTTCGGCACTCTCAGGCCCGCTCTCCGCTGGAATTGCTCCGACCGCACGCGGAATCAGTACGGGTGTATCACTGGTGTCTGCCCATCTCGCAGGGGATCGGGTGAATCTTTCATGGATTCCGATGCTCGGTGTAGAAGATCACACCACCGTTGTCCTCATGGGACTGAGCCGTACCCGCCAAATACTCAAAGAGGCACTGGATCAGGGGATTGATGCTTCATTGCCCGTTGCTATTATCTCTAATGCCACCACCGCAAACCAAAGCTCCATTATCACCACTCTCGGTGAACTTATCGATGCGGCCAAAGGAGCACCGAAACCGGCTATTTTAGTCTTTGGGAATGTCGTCAATTTATCGAGTGTTCTTCCAACCTACCGTTATGAACCCAAGGAGGAATGTCATGACATCGCTCTCTCAAGCTAATGAACAGCGCAGTGCCAAGCGACATAAAACCGAATCGATCAAAGACGCTTTTAACGCCGTTGAGGCATGGGAGCGGCTGATCGGTTATTCTAAAACCGGTTATGCTTTGATCAGTGATGACGATAAAGATTTTGTCCTCAAAAGTTTCGGGGTATTCGACCGCCCTGCTACGCCTGAGCAGTTTATGATCCGTGTACGGATCGCCGGAGGTGCCCTCACATTCCACCAAGCATCGGTATTGGCCGATGTGGCGAAGCGTTTCGGACGTGACTACATCGATCTCACTACCCGTCAACAGGTTGAACTGCGATATGTATCGATTGAAGATCTTCCTGAAGCACTGAGCGCTTTAGAGAGTGTCGGACTCACCAGTTATCAAACCGGAGTCGATAATTTCCGTAATATTCTCCTCGACCCTCTCGATGGATTAGCAGTGGATAATATTATCCCAGCTAAAACGATTATGGAGCAGATTCAATCCATCTTTTTAAAAAATCCTGACTGGATTACGACACTACCTCGCAAATTTAACATCGGAATCAACGGTTCATTCTCAAATCGATGTAACATTTTCGGTCAGGACTTTGCCCTCTCCCTTGCCCAAAAAGAGGGAGAATACGGATTTAACCTCTATCTGGGCGGACGCGTCGGTTCTCTGGCACACGATGCTGATATGTTCGTCACTCCATCTAAGGCGGTAGCGGTCTTTGAAGCGGTAGCAACTCTCTTTAAAACATACGGATTTCGTGATAACCGCAATAAAAACCGTCTGAAATTTTTGATCGAAGCGGTCGGGATGAGTGAGTTTAGAAATGCGATTGAGGCGCATTTAGGTCTGGTAATGCCTAAAGCAGGTGAGAGTCTTACCCGTTTAGAAGGGGGAGATCATTACGGAAAAATCGCTCTAAATGACGGAACCTTTGCCCTCTATGCCGCTGTCCCCTCGGGAGTTTTTAGCGGGACAGATCTCTTTCATGCCGCTCATATTGCACAATCACAAGGGGGAGCACTCCGTCTCACGATCGAGCAAAACCTCATCATCACAGGAATCAGCAATGAGACCAAGGCGTTAAAGTCTCCTCTCTTTGCCAAGTATCCGAACCGTCCCTCGCCCTATATGGCAAACCTCATCGCATGTGCAGGATCGGAGCACTGTCCTTTTGGGGTCATTCCCGGAAAACCTGATGCGATTGATATGGGTGAATATCTGAGTCGTATAGTGCCTATTGAAGATGCCAAAGTACGTCTCTACTGGTCTGCATGCATCAAAGGGTGCGGAGTACATGGTGCAGGAGATTTGGGATTCGTCGGATGCAAAGTTCCTAGAAACGGTAAAACAGTACTAGGGGTTGATATTTTTATCGGAGGAACGCTCAGTGGCGAAGGGGGAGAGGGACATCTTCTGCTGAAGGGAATCGTACTCGAAGAAGCTCGTGAATTTGTCGCCGAGTTTATGCGCGAATACCGTGATCTACGGATGGCTAAAGAGAGTTTTGAACATTTTATCCACCGATTGCAAATCCGCTACAGCAACTATGCAATCGGTTTTTTAATGCGATGGAACCGTTTTATGACGCTTCAATCACTCGAAGCCATGCTCCATTTTAATCTCAAATCCCACGGAGGAAGCCACAAAGAGTGTGATGAAATCTATGCTTATGGTTTATCCCTCGTTCAATCGATTACAGGGTCTAAAGCCTATGAAGTAGAAGATCCTTTTTTAGAAGGGAAAAAACCGTTTATCTTTGATGCTAAAACGCTCGATAAACGATATCTCCCCTATAAAGAAATCATTGAAAAGATGCTCCTCCCTAACCCGATACAACGGTATCAAGTTTTTACCGAAATTGTAAACGATATTGAGAAAGTACTCCATGAAAGCGAATAACAGCACGGATACAGGATGCCCGTTTTGCGGTACGGGGTGCGCCTTAAGTGTCGAATGCAGTGATAAAGGCGTCAGAGTAAAGGGTGATAAATCCAACCCCTCTACCCTCGGAGATTTGTGTTTCAAACCGATCCAAATGGCAAAAGCGCTTGATGCCAACCGCCTCGCCACTCCGCTGTACCGATCCCGCAAAACCGATCCCTTCCGCGAAATATCGTGGGAGGAGGCAATCTGCGTTTTAGTCGATCAGATTAAATCTCTTCCCACTGAAGCCCTCTATTTTTACCTCTCAGGACAGCTACTCACCGAAGAGAGCTATCTCTTTACGAAACTGACCAAGGGATATTTGGGAACCAACAACGTCGATGCGAACTCACGATTGTGTATGGCAAGTGCCGTCGTCGCCCACAAGATGGCATTCGGAAGCGACGGAGCCGTAGGAAATTACGCCGATATTGACGATGCCGATGTCATCCTCATCAGCGGTTCCAATCCTGCATGGGCACACCCGATCCTCCATCGACGTATCTTAGCGCGTAAAAAATCTCACCCTGATACCCAAATCATCGTTATCGATCCGATCCGTACCGAAACCGCCGAGAAAGCCGATCTGTGGCTCGGACTTCGTAGCGGAAGCGATACAATGCTCTACAATGCCCTCTTGGGAGAACTGTATCGAAGGGGAACATGTGATCTGGATTTTATCGACCGCTGCAGCGAAGGATTTGAGCTAACCCTCACCGAAGCACTTAAACTCTCGTTTAGCGATGCCATTGCCTTATGCGGGCTTTCCCTCAAAGATGCTTCAACCCTTGTGGAACTTTTCGGATCGGACAAAAAAATTCTAGGACTATGGTGTCAGGGATTGAACCAAGCCGTGGATGGGGTGATGCGCAACCTCGGATTTATCAACCTCTTTCTCGCCACAGGACGGATCAACGCCAAAAAAGGGCTTCCGTTCTCTCTCACGGGTCAGCCTAATGCCATGGGAGGACGGGAAGTGGGCTACCTCTCCAACGGCCTCCCAGGGTACCGTGATGTCCGTAACCCTCAGGATCGTGAAGTATGCGAGCACCATTGGAATCTCTCCTCGAACACGATCTCTTCAGAAGTAGGGATCACTATCACCGATGCTGTCGAAGAGATTTTGCGCAATGAGATTCGTTTGTTATGGGTTGCCTGCACGAACCCGCTTTTGACCCTCCCTGATGTTGAAAAAACGACTCGTGCACTCAACCATCCCGATCTTTTTTTAGTTGTTCAGGATTGTGTACTGAGCGAAACTGCCGCTCTAGCGAACCTCATTCTCCCGAGCGCTGCGTGGGGTGAAAAAGAGGGGAGTATGACCAATTCGGAGCGCTTTATCAAACGTGTCAGAGCTTTTAAACCCATCCCTGAGGGGGCAAAAAGTGATATGAGCATCGTTTGTGATGTTGCGAAAGCACTTGGATTTTCGGGATTTGATTTTACCGAGCCCTCAGAGGTCTATCATGAGTATCAAATGCTCACAAAAAGTCGTTTATGCGATCAAAGTACACAAGAGTATGAGAGCCTCTCGTATCAGTGGGGAGGAGAACGGCTTTATACGGATGAAGTGTTTGCAACGACTTCACATAAAGCACAATTTCATCCGATCGTCTCTTCCTCTTTGCATTTAAACAAAGACGAATTTGTTCTCATCACCGGACGGACGAAACAACAGTGGCATACAATGACACGAACAGGGCATGTTCCTGAGCTTTTAAAAAATGAAGAAGAACCCTATCTTTTGATCAATGAATCTGAAGCGAATGAGAGAGGAATGAGGGAGGGAGATATCGCCGTCTTGTCCAATGAGTTGGGATCGATACACCTTCCTATCCGCTTCGGAACGCTGGCGGTCGGCCACCTTTTTGCCCCGTTTGGGTACCCGCAAGCTCCGATTAACACCCTCGTACCGACACAAAACGATCCACTCTCTTTTCAAAGCGCTCTAAAATCGGCACGCGTGCAGATAGCCCCCGCTAAAGAGGTGCGTTGGTAATGCGAGAAAGAGAGGTATTCACCTCGAAAATTCTAGATCTGATCCCTTGTACCCCGAAACTTTCCAAACGTGCCGTGTGCATTTTCAAATACTCTTCTGCCGAAGCGTGATCAACAAACAAATAGATACCGCCTGCTTCCTTCGTTGTAGGGTTCTCCGTCCACATCTTCCAAATCAGCCCGCTCTCTTGAGCTATCGATTCGGCTAGCGGACTGAAGGCTGACACCATATCCGCTCCAAAAGGGCCGGTATAGGGAAAATCAATTTGCAATAGTGTTTTCATTCAAAACTCCTGTGAATATTTAAAAGTATAACCAAAGGAGTTTTCTCATTCCATAAATAAATCTTAATGCGAATCACTTTATAATAGATAAATTTTGTGATATAAAAGATTGATGCATGATTAAAAACTTTCGAAAATCGGTACTTTCAAGATATTTGCGATTTATCTTAATTGGATTTATGCTTTTAGTCATGTCATCATTAGTCTGGAATATCATTAATGTCAATCAGCAGGTTTTGCAGCTTGCTGAACTCGAAGCCCAAACAAACCTCAATAAAGATCGGGCATTCAGGCTCTGGGCGACACGACACGGCGGGGCCTATCTTATTGTCAACGAAGATACCAAGCCTGTCGAATTCCTAGCCGACGTTAAAGAGCGCGACATTACCTCTCCCTCAGGCCAGACACTGACCCTTTACAATCCGGCCAGCATGTTACGCGAAATCATGAATGACTACTCCAATCTTTACGGAATCAAAGCCCGTATTACCGGCAAAATGTACCTCAATCCGGAAAATGCCCCTGATGCATGGGAGATGAAAGCGCTTGATGAATTGAGCCGCGGTAAAAAAGAGTTTAAAGAGGTGATTCTAAATGACGGGAACGCTTCTTTACGGGTGATGCAGCCGATGTATATGGAACAAGGGTGTATGAAATGTCACGCATGGACGGGACTCAAAGTCGGTGAACTCAGGGGGGGGACGGATGTCACCATCCCCCTTGAGCTGTTTGCCGCATTTAAAAGTAGCTCTATACAAAAATTGCTTCTGAGCCATTTTGTCATATGGGTTATCGGCTTCGGGTTCCTTTTCTTTTTGGGGCGGCGCCTGAACAGAAGCGAGCTCTCTACCCATATTCATGAGAAAAAACTGTCCATTCTTTCTTATGCCCTGCAGCAAAGTGCAAACGGCATTATCATCACAAATTCATCAGGTATTATCGAATACGTCAATCAGGCTTTTTTAACGATCAACGGTTTTTCAGAATCTGAACTCATCGGAACAACTCCGAAGAAAATGAAATCGGGGCTAAACCCTCCCGAATTGTATGAAGAGATGTGGGCAGCGATCACACAAGGATATACCTGGAAAGGGGAATTTAAAAATCGCAAAAAGAACGGTGCGATTTACTGGTGTTTCGAAACGATCTCCCCTGTTTTCGACGATAACAACAATATCACCCACTATATCGGTATAATTGAAGATATACAAGACCGCAAAACGACCGAAGAGCATATACGCCATTTAGTGAAATTTGATCCGCTCACCAATCTTCCGAACCGAAATTTTTTCCGTGACGAACTCGAAAGCAGAATCAATCAAGCCAACAGCAACGGCCAATCTTTCGGACTGCTCTACATCGACCTAGACCGCTTTAAAATGGTAAACGATTCGCTCGGGCACACGGTAGGAGATAGACTCTTGCAAAAATTGGCGGAACGTTTCACGGCCATGAATGAGCAAAATCATTTTATTGTCCGTCTGGGAGGAGACGAATTTGCCATCATAACGGCGCTTGTCGATTCCAAAAAAACGGTCGAAATATTTGCCAAAAATGTTCACGAAGCTATCAAAACGCCGTTTGTTATCGACAATAATGATATTTATATGACCGCCAGTATCGGAATCGCTCTCTATCCCCAAGACGGAGAGGACAGCGAACTGCTTATAAAAGCGGCGGATATGGGGATGTACGGGGCTAAGATCAACGGAAAGAATACCTATCTGTTCTTCGAACCGACGAAAGGGGATTTTGCCTCCGAAACACTCATCATTGAAAACGGTCTGCGAAAAGCATTGAAAAACAATGAACTTTTTCTGGTCTATCAGCCGAAATGGGATACCAAAGAAGATAAATTCATAGGGTTAGAGGTTTTAGTCCGATGGCAAAGTCCCGACCTCGGATTTATGAATCCTGGACAATTTATCTCCATTGCCGAAGAGACCGATTTGATCATTGTTTTAGGTGAATGGATTTTGAAAGAAGCTCTGAACTCTATGATGGAACTTTCAAAAACAATCGGATTCATCCCTAAATTATCGGTCAACCTATCACCGGTACAGTTTCGAAGCAATGCACTCAATACGACAATCAAAGAGATTTTGGAAGAGACTCTCTTTCCAGCTGAAAAACTTGAATTGGAAATCACAGAGGGTGCCCTTGTTAGCAATCCGAAGATGGCTATTGAGAAGATGAACGATCTCGTCAACCTCGGAATCACGTTTTCAATCGACGACTTCGGTACAGGCTATTCATCGATGTCCTATCTTAAAAAATTTCCGGTATCTACCCTTAAAATTGATAAATCTTTTGTCGATGATGTTGTTAGCGATCATCAAGACAGAGCTATTATTGAAGCAATTATCACGTTGGCTGCCTCTTTGGAGATGAAGACCATTGCTGAGGGAGCTGAAACGAAAGAGCAGGTTGATATCTTAAATTTCATCGGTTGCTATGCGATTCAGGGATATTGGCACAGCCGTCCGCTTGATTACGCCGCTTTGCGCGCTTATTTTCAAAAACTAAACTAAGCCGTCAGTTACCGTCCGCTATAATTCGTGTTATGAATACTTTCCACATCGATCCGACCCCTACTCTGCCGACACGCCGATGCCGCTTGATAGCACATATTTTGGGGTGGGGCTTAAGCTATGGAAATTATGGCATCGCATTGATCGTATGGTGGAAAAGCGACTGGTTTATCGCCATCGGAGCATTGCTGCTGGGAGTAATCGTTTTTGGAATACTCCGTTCAAAACTCCGTAATGACTCTGTTCCTCCGACTCAACGCGAAACACCTTACAATGACTACGCAATCGCGACATGGTATATGTCACGAAATCACTGTATTACCCTCCCTAAGGAATAACTTACTATGGCATTAGTCGATCTCCTCGGTGTCAGCAAACACTACGAAGCCCAAAAAATTTTAGAGAACATCAACTTCCATATCGACGAAGGTGAGCGTATCGTTATCGTCGGTAAAAACGGCAGCGGAAAATCAACTTTGATGAAAATCGTCCACGGTTCTCTCGATACCGACGGCGGTGAGCGGATCAACCGTCAGGGGATCGAGATCAAAATGCTCTCCCAAGTCCCCAAGTTTGATCCCTCTCATAATGTCCGCGAAGCAATCGAAGCGGGTTTAGGGGAACTGAAATCGGCAAAGGTACGTTTTGATGAGATTTCAGCTTTGCTTGCTGAAGAATTTGATAACGCCTCACTCCTTGATGAGCAATCGCATTTGACCAATTTTCTCGATCACCACAATGCATGGAACCTCGATGACAAAATCGAGCGGGTAATGCACCACTTTATGCTCAAAGAGTATGAGACAAAAAATGTTGAGCTTCTCAGCGGAGGGGAACAGCGACGTGTCGCCCTCGCCTCGCTACTCCTTCAAAAACCCGACATACTGCTGCTGGATGAGCCGACCAATCACCTCGACGTCTACATGGTCGAGTTTCTCGAAGAGCTGATCCTCAAAGAGAAATTCACCCTCCTCTTTATCTCGCATGATCGTTACTTCATCGATCAGATCGCCACCAAGACGATCGAGGTCGAAGATTGTACATTGCGAGAGTTCAACGGTGGCTACAGCAACTACCTCGAACAAAAGCAGGAATTGCTTCGCACTATGGCGCAACAGCATGACAACCTCCTAAAACTTCTAAAATCTGAAAACGAATGGCTCCGTCGTGGGGTAAAAGCGCGACTAAAACGAAACGAAGGGCGTAAACAGCGGGTATTGCAACTGCGCGAAGATGCCAAAAACAACCCGAGCCGCATCCGTAAAATGAAACTGGAACTGGAGCGGGAAGCAAAACATTTCAACCGAGGCGAAGGGGTTAACCGCCAAAAGATGCTTTTTGAGATTGAACACCTCGGGCTCACCCTCGGAGACAAACTCCTGATCAAAGATTTCTCGACACGGATTTTGCAAAAAGATGTCATCGCCGTCGTCGGTCCCAACGGAAGCGGTAAATCAACCCTTCTCAAAGCACTTCTAGGGCGTCTTAAACCGACAAACGGGATTATAAAGATAGGAGAACTCACCATCGGCTATTTCGATCAGCACCGTGAGATGCTAGACGATAATCTCAACCTCATCGAAACCTTCTGTCCTCACGGCGGAGACCGTGTCGATGCTCAGGGGCAAGATTACCACGTTTACGGCTATCTCAAAAACTTCCTCTTCCCGCGAGAGTTTCTCGATAAAAAAGTGGGAGTCCTCAGCGGCGGAGAAAAAAACCGTGTCGCCCTCGCTCTGCTCTTTACTAAAAAAGTGGACTGTCTGATTCTGGATGAACCGACCAACGATCTCGATATTCCCACCATCAATATTCTCGAAGAGAAACTCCAAAACTTCCCCGGCGCCGTTATCCTTGTCAGCCATGATAGATATTTCGTCGATAAGATCGCTAAAAAACTCTTCATCTTCAAAGGAGACGGGTCGATAGAGGAGAGCTATAAACCTTACAGCGAATATCTCGAAGACGAAAAAGAGCTCAGTGAAATGGATGCGATGGAGGCCGAATTTGCCAAATCCGCAACCACGACGGCAGTAGTGCAGAACGAAAAACCGAAAGTATTCAAACTCACCTTCAACGAACAGCGTGCACTCGAAAAACTACCCGCTGAAATCGAAACTCTCGAAGCCAAAATCGATGAGCTGAACGCCTCTCTCGCCGATCCGAAAAAATACGAAAAAATAGGGATTAGTGTTTTGGCAGAAGAGTTGGAAAAAACGAAAGCTCTCTATGAAGAAAAAGTGGATGAGCTTTTAACGATTGAAGAGAAAGCGGAAGAGATCGAAGCACTCAAAAAGGAGGCTTAACGCCCCCCTTTACCTCCACCCATTCCACCGCCCATGCCTGAGCCCATACCGCCCCCTTGCATCATCCCCTGACCTGAACCTTGATTTTTCATTTTCGGAGTACGGTTTTCCGGTTTGCTCATGAATTTCTCATTCTGTTCTTTACTCATCGATTGCTGGCGGGTCATAAGTTCATTATGAAGCGCTTCACGCTCTTGCTGAGTTGTTATAGTTCCCCGTTTTTCCAGAAGCTCCTCCGTCTTCATCTCTTTAAAACGGTTTTGAACCTCTTGTTGAGCCTCTACACGTTCTTGATTCATAGCCGGCATCTGTGCACTTGCAATAGTAGAGAGTAAAGCCGTAGACGACACGATCGTAAGTAACATTTTCATCGGAAACTCCTTTGAGTAGTTTCGACTATTGTAATACTATTTTATTAATAATGTGTTAATCCGTCTCGATCTCAATCTTAAATTTATCATTCATATATTTTCGCGCTTCTTCATCGCTCATGGTAGAGGATTGTAGCAATGCATTTTGGATTTGAACCATACTCAACTCTTTTTGGTTCTTACCTTCGAGAGTAATCTCTTCTATTTCCCCTTTGAGCATTTGAATCATCGCACGGATCAAATCTTTTTCGACCACACCCGGAGTATTCGGCACATCAGCTTCAAACCGTTTAGCAATCGCTGTATTAATCGCTTTTGAGGCTTTTTCTTTATCGTTCAACTCTGAGGGTCTAAGCGCAAACTCTTTTAAGAAAATCGCTTGTTCCTCTTTTTGTAACGTATCGGTAAAACTTTTGACCGACTCATACGTGACATCCGATATAGCACGATTTTCTACTTTGAGTGCAAATTCTTCCAATATCATCGAATCGGGAGCCGCGCTTGATATTTCACGCGCACTCATCGAAAATTCCATCGGCATAATGGCATTGTCGATACGGAACTGATCGATTTGGAGCTGCTTAATATGCATTGAATTCCCCTCGACCTCTCCATGGAGTGCTAAATTGATCGTCTTTAGCTTAGTGAGTGTACTTTGTTGAAACGCATTACTCACATTTTGGGCAATCATCTGTCCGATAATCGGTTGAGGGAGCGCTACGTCATCAGCTTCTATATCGATAGAAGCTTCAACATTTTCCCCTTTTCCGAAGGATTTAAACTCTGCCAATTCTTCTACATTACCCAGACGAAGGGAACCTATACTGAGCTGTTCTTGCCCCATTACCGAAAATTTTATGGCTTCTATCTCACAATCGGTTGCAATGATTCCACCGCAATCGATACTCTTATAGCTCATCTCTCCGCCGATCAATACAAGACTCTCTTGATAGGCGCCGATTGCTTTGACCAGCTCCTCTTTTACCTGTTCATTCTTATAATGGGCTAATGCACTTGTCCCTACGACTAACACCGCCGCAGCAAGGGAGAGATGAAGTTTATATTTTTTATAAAATGGTTCGTTTGTATTTTCTTCTACTATCGGTAATTCTTCGTTCACGCGTTCCCTTATTGTATGTAATCAACGACTTTAGAGAGGGTCGTAACCTCTTTGATAAAACGTACCACTTCCAGATGAGCAGGATGGGTCGCATAAACGTCCAATGCAGCCTGTTCCTCAAACTGTGATACCAATACCAAATCAAACGATCGCTCACTTCGGCTGATATCGATCCCCACTTCCATTGAGTGGAGCGTATTTATTTTTGAAGGGAGGGATTCGAGCATGCTTTTCACACGTGCCATATTAGCCTCTTTATTCTCTTCTTTAAACTGAAACATCACAATGTGTACTAACATACTCTCTACCTACCTTTCTATTAAATCTTTTAAACTTTGACGAGGCGATTTCCCCTCCAAAATTGCGTACACTTCTGCCGCGATAGGGAGATAAATACTACGTGCCAATGCTATCTCATGCAAAGCATACGCCGTTCCTATCCCCTCGCTCACTTCACCGATCTCTTCACAGACTGCTTCTTTTGTTTTTCCAATCGCTAAACCCAACCCTACTCGATAGTTACGCGACATCGAGGAACTCGCCGTTAAAAACAGATCTCCCGCACCGCTGAGACCTAAAAAGCTCTCCTGAGTCCCTCCGTATGCCCGTCCGAAACGCTCCATCTCGACAAGTCCACGTGCGATCAAACTGGCCGCCGCATTATGCCCTAGATCAAGTCCCTCACAGATTCCCGCAGCGATAGCGATAACGTTTTTATAGGCTCCCGTAATCTCAGCCCCGATAACATCACTACTCGTATAGGTACGGATAAAAGAGGGAAAAAGATTAGCAATCGCACCCGCTGTCTCTGAAGATACAGAATTCACCACAAGTGCCGTAGGAAGAGAGCGCATTACTTCACTCGCGAATGAAGGACCCGATAAAAAGGCGATATTCTCCGCAGGAACATATTCTCCGTAAATTTCATTTAAAAACCGCCCGCTGGAGGCTTCAATCCCTTTTGCCGCAACAAGAATTTTCTGTCCGTTATAGACAAAATTTTCCTTTAGCCACTGAGCGATCTGCTGTGCGGGAACCGTAATAATAAGATACTCACACGCAAGTACTTCGCCCAGAGATCTGAAATTTGACCAATCACGAGGTGTTCGTGAAGTAATAATCACCTCGTTTTTTTCAGACATGGCAAAGGCGAGAGCTTCACCCCATTTGCCTGCTCCGATTACCCCGACTTTATTCATTTAACCACTCCCATTGCTTCAGACAATGCCTCTATGCTGTCTTCGTATCCGACAACCACTAAAACATCATCAGGGTCGATATGATGGTGATGCCCTTTCGAGGTAAAACTAAACGTTGCAGAGAGTTGATGATCGACGATGGCGAGGACAAGAATATCAAATTCTTCCCCCCAATCGATCTCATGCAGATGCTTTCCGACTAAAAAACAGTTCTCCGGAACCGTGATTTGTGCAATTTTTAAAAATGACTGCTCGTACAAAATATCGTGCAGTACTTCGGTCACGGTCGGCTTCTCTAGCATCTCAGTGATAATATTGGCGGTAATCTGCTGTGTTGCCATTACTTTGTTGGCACCGGCACTTTTCATCTTTGCTGCACTCTCATGATCTGAAGCCAATGCAATGATGGGAAGATTTTCGAAAATCGAACGAAGCGATATCGTAAGAAAAACATTCTCGGCATCTTTGTCCAATGCACAGAAAATAATCAGACTATTCGGATCAAATTTCTCCTCAATTAATTTCCAATCTTCCCCTAAATCAAACAGTGCCGCTTCAAAGCCCGCCGCTTTTGCCGCAATTTGCTCTGATTCATTCATGACAAAAACAGAGAAAGAGGGATACTCAGGAGCTATTTGTAGAGCTATTTGTTTCGCATATTCGTTAAAACCGAATACAATCGCACTTTGATAATTCATCGTCTTTTTTTCCTCCGCATCAAGGACTTGAACTCATCAATCAATGAGCGGGTACCCACTACAATAGCAACATCACCCTCTTCCACCAAAAGAGAATTGGATGGGTTAAAGAAAAACGATTTACTCGATTGTTTATAAACACCAAGGACGATGAGCCGCTTGTGAAACATAGTGAGCCTTGTCGTCTCAAAAAACTGATTTGCCATAAGAGTGTCCAAAACAATCTCTTCGATAAAAACACCGCTGTTTTCAGAGCGCAGTGCATGAATAACCTCAAACGCTACCGGTCGTCCACTCACCTCTTTAGACATCAATCCAATCAATTCTTGTGTGTAGACGATCTCATTGATCCCTGCCAATGCAAGTTTGCGGCGATTTTCATGATGAAGCAAAATTGAAAGGAGCGGCACACTTTTGGATATTTCACGAATGGTCAATGCCGTGTAGACATTCAAAACATCGCTCTCCTCCAGCAATAGTGCTGCAATCACTTGCGTTTCAAAATCAATCCGAATCGTATGATACGAGTGGAGAGATGCAGGATTATGCGTAAGGGCTAAAAATCCCTCTTTTTGCGCTTCGGTAACTTTTTTGTGATTACTCTCTAAAATAACGACCTGTTTACCGGTTTTTAAAAATCGGTGGGCAACTTGTGCCGCTAAAGGGGTATAGCCACAAATGAGATAAAACTGATCAATTTTGGAGACATCATCGATCAGCTTATCTTCTTTAATCTCATCGAGTTTTTCGGTAAATGCCGATACGACGATTGAAGTGGCAAAAGAGATAACCGCGATCCCCGCCACAATAATCACCATCGCAACCGTTCGCCCCTCACTGGTTACAGGGACAAAATCACCGTATCCAACGGTAAAAATGGTTACGACAGACCAATAAACCGCTTCAAATAGGGTATTGATCGGAGAGGCGGGATTATTTGCTTCCATAACGTAAATGAGTACGGATGAAACAGTGATAATTACACCGGCGAACATTCCCAGCGTAAGAAATTCAAATTTTTTGGACGAAAGGATAGAGACAAACTGCTGTAAACTTTTGGTGTAGCGAAAAAGCTTGAATACCCGAAAAAGGATAAAGACCCGCAACAACCGCATCTCATGAAAAAACGGCATAATGGCGAGTAGATCGATGATAGCGGAAGGGGAGAAAATAAATTTCGTTTTGGTCAAAATAATATGATGTAATACGGTTAGTATCTTGAACGGACGTTGTAAAAAGAGGTCGTGTTCATACTGTTCGATAATTGCTTTAGAATTATCACTGTAAACCCAAAGGCGGAGTAGATATTCGATCAAAAAGATAACCGAAATGACGTAATTATTAAAAAAAAGCCAATCAGGTTTTACTTCATATTTAACATGATGTACGAGAATATAAACACTAATAACGATCAATATCATCATCGTGTAATCAAAAAACTTTTTATAAGGATAATTGGAATTTTCTAGAAGATTATAGATAAATTTTTTGAAATACCTATAGTTCGGAGATGCATGAAGGAAAAAAGCTATCCCTACAATCCATCGACTAATCATCTCCACCCTTATTGCGCTAGTTTAGATTGGAGGATATCGTTTAATGTATTCGGATTTGCCGAACCTTTAGATGCTTTCATCGCTTGGCCGACGAAGAATCCGAAGAGTTTGTCTTTTCCTGATTTATACTCGGCTACTTTATCAGTGTTTGCGGCGAGGATTTCATCGATCAATGCTTCAAGAGCACCCGTGTCACTCACTTGTTTAAGCCCCAGTTTTTCGATAACCGCATCGATATCCCCGCCATTTTCGAGGAGGTAATCGAGAACCTCTTTCGCCGCTTTACCACTGATGACGCTCTCTTCGATCCGCTTGACGAGAGTTCCGAGCATTACCGCACTGATCGGCGAAGTTGAGGGGCTCATACCGCCGCTCAAACGCCCTTGAAGTTCAACCGTGAGCCACGTTACCGCATTTTTAGCACTGATTCCCTGCTCTAACATCGCTTCAAAATAGTGTGCGGTTTCAAGTTCTGCCGTAATAACCGCCGCGTTATAGTCGTTGATTCCGAACTCACTCACGAAACGCTCTTTTTTCGCATCGGGGAGTTCCGGGATATTACAAACATCGGCATACATTGCATCATCCACGATCACTTTGAGCAAATCGGGCTCAGGAAAATAACGGTAATCCGCCGCTTCCTCTTTACCGCGCATCGAGCGGGTCTCTTGTTTCACTTGGTCGAACAAGCGGGTCTCTTGAACGATCTCGCTCTCATAAGTACCGTCTTCCCATGCTTCTTTCTGACGCGCTACTTCGAGTTCGATTGCCCGCTGAATAAAGCGGAAACTGTTGATGTTTTTGATCTCGACGCGGGTGTAGAGCTTCTCATCACCGCGAGGGCGGATAGAGACGTTAACGTCAACGCGGAACGACCCCTCTTGCATGTTCGCATCAGAGATATCGATATAACGGACAATCGAGTGGAGCTTTTTGAGATACGAAATCGCATCTTCGGCAGAGCGCATATCGGGTTCGGAAACGATCTCAAGCAACGGCGTCCCCGCACGGTTTAGATCGACTTTTGAGATAGCACCGTCATGGATATTTTTCCCCGCATCGGCTTCGATATGCGCGCGGTTGATACGGATCATTTTATGGCTTCCGTCTTCGAAATCGATAACGAGTTTCCCGTGTTCGACAACCGGCGTGTAGAGTTGGGTGATCTGATAGGCACTTGGGCTATCGGGATAAAAATAACTCTTACGGTCGAAGAATGAAGTGCGATTGATCGTCGCTCCGACGGCCGTACCGAACATCCCCGCTTTACGAACTGCCTCTTTATTAAGGACAGGCAATGCACCCGGAAGGGCTAAACATGTCGGACACGTGTTGGTATTTTGTTCGTGGTTAAAGCTGGTAGGGCATGAGCAAAAAAGTTTAGACTGGGTATTGAGCTGGACGTGAACTTCCAAACCGATAATGGTTTCAAACATTTGAAAAATTCCTTAATTTATATAAAATAGCGGATAGAGGCAAAGCCGTAAGCACCGCACTCTTCAACCGCTTTTATCTGCTCTTGGGTCGTAATCCCACCCAACGCAAAAATAGGTACTCTTATTTTATCCACTATTTCTTTTAAATCCTCTAAACCCTTGGGTTCACCCTTCTCAGGAGAGAAGAAAATCGGACTATAGGTGATAGCATCGGCACCGAGTTCTTGTGCACGTTTTGCCTCTTCGTGGCTATGGGTACTTATGACGACATACAATCCCAGTTTTTTTGCCTCTGCTATATCGTCAAACTGCGTCGAGGTTAGATGTACCCCATCCGCTTTCAATTCATGTGCAAGAAGATAATCACCGTGCAATAGAACGCGAAAGATATGATAACTCCGCGACACCGCGACAAAAGTTTGGGCAAGATCACGGTAATGAGTCGTTTGTTTGTCTCGAAAGAGGGCAAAATCGGGGAGTGTGTGCGAATAGATAACATCGAGTGATGATTCGAGTCTATCAGGCGTAGTGCCGTAAAACGTTGGATCGGTGATAAGGTAGTGTTTCACATCAAAACCTTACACTGATGGGTATAGTAATTTCTATATATTCTTTTTTAAACTCTTTTGGAATTGGATGTAATTTTGGCAAACTACTCATATTATTCATTACCGCTTGATCAATTTGATCATCTTTTGATGACTCAACAAGATGAATATTTTCTAAACTACCATCGGGCATCAATCTAAATCCAATTTTAATAATTCCATCTTTTCTACCACTCTCTAATTCTTTTGGAAAATGAAATTTTGCTTTTTCAATCGATTTGCCTATGTAATAAAGATAATATCGTCCTGCTACAGTAATATTACGTTCCACTCCTTGCCCATTCAACTCCATTAAAGAAGCTTTATAGATTGCTTCGGGATTGACATATCCCCCAGCTGTAGTATAGTTTTTATATGCTAATTCATACTCTTTTTTTGCATAATATATATCACCGACATTTTCAAATTTCAAAGCATACATATCAGGTACACATTTGAATTCAAATAAATACCCTCTCTTTTTATATGGAACTTTATTACATTGAATTTTATAAAATGAAGAGGCTTTTTTATAATCTTTTCGAATCAAATCAATTTCTTTAATACAGCTTTCATCATGTTTTTTTGCACAACCTTTTTCATAAAAGTAAAACATATTGTTTGTGCTATTGTATTCGTCACTTTTCGAATAATATTGCCCTAATTCATAACAAGCCGCCCCGTTACTATTTTCATTACACTCATGTGTTTTGATATCAATATCAGTTGAATTTTCATCTGCATATACCGTAAAAAATACAACTAGCAATATGACTACAACTCGATAAAAAATCATTTTAAACTCCTATAACTCCCACTCATTTTCACTGAAAATTCCTATAATATCTATCCGCTTATCGCTTTTAACAATACGATAAACAACTATATACCCCTCATAAACCAAATCCCTAACCTCTTTATCATCTGACTTTAATGATTGTCTGTGACGATACGGCGTAGGAGAAATTTTTTCGATAGAAGTTTTGAGTTTGGAGATAAATAGGTCAGCTTGGGTTATGCTATCCTCTGCAATAAAGAGGTAAATAGCAAAAAGTTCATCATTAAAACGGGGCGAATACTCAATGCGCATTTTTTAAATGCTTTACCCGATCTTCAAAAGTTTCCCAAAACTGATTGTGAGGTATAAGTGCTTCTTTGCCATCATCGATAGCGGAAATTCTATTCTTAATCTCTATTGATAATTTATCATCTTTGACACGGACTTGATCTTTTGGAAGTGAATCTAACATGGTTAAAAATTTTGATAGAAAAGTCTCGTTGACTTCGAGCATTAATGTTTGCATTTTCCATCCTTATTCGTTTTTACACATTATATCAAAAAAAGAAACAGAGGATTAAACGAGAGTGAGAAGCCGAAAAACAGCTTACTCTTGAGGGGTGTTTTCGGAAGGTGCTTTTACTGTGTCTCGAATCTCTTCGAGAAGCTCATTTTGTTTTGCAAGAATATCATTACGATCGCGAGCCATAGACATCGTCTCTAATACCAACAGCAAAAATACCGCTAAAAAGATAAAGAGGAATGTAAACATCAACGCGGGGACAATACCGAGGAAAACGAAAGATTGGAAAGTGACCCAGGCTCCGACAATAACGAAAGCCCAAGAGACGCCTCCGAGGAAGCTTAAAAGTGCATCGAATGTACTTCGCTTCATAAAGAGGGCTTAGTGGTCGTCGTGAAGAAGAACTGCACCGCCGAGGTAAACGTAGGTGAGCATCATGAAAATGAATGCTTGCAAGAAAGCCATAAATGTCAACAATGCAAACGGGATCATCGGAAGCAACCACGGAGCCAACATCAAGATGACCATCAAGAACATATCGTCCCCTTTGACGTTACCGAATAATCGGAAGCTCAAAGAGATGATACGAGAGATGTGAGAAACGATCTCGATCGGGAACATTAACCATGCCAACCACCATACAGGACCCATAAAGTGTTTCAAATAGCTGATCAAACCGTTACGACGAATACCTTCGAAGTTATAGTAAGTGAAAACTACCAAAGCAAGTGCTAGGGTAAAATCCAAAAATGCACTCGGTGCTTCAAAACCGGGAATAACTCCGATAACGTTTGCAATACCGACGAAAAGACCGATGGTCGCAACAAGTGGAAGGTAACGACGTGCTTCCGCTTTACCCATAACGTCCGCACCCATTGCGAGTACACCGCTAAGATAAGCTTCCATAACGTTTTGTGCTCCGCTTGGAACAAGACGGAGATTTGAAGTCGCCATTTTCGCAATAATCAACACGATTGCCGCTGCAAGCAGCATGTGTGTGAGGAAAATGAAGCTATGATCGTGGCTGATAAGGCCGAAGAAGGTAAACAACTCACCCATAGGTAGCGTCCTTTGCATGGAAATATTGACGGGATTTTACCCTGATAGAGATTAAATTCCTATAAACTCAGATGAAGGAGTTCTCTGCGTGCGTTTAAAATATCATCATTAATAGCTTTTTTAAGTGATTCGAGAGACTCAAACTTCTGATTTTTGCGTAAAAATTTGACAAAGCTGATCATCACCTTTTCACAATGACCGATACTCTCGCCTAATATATGGCTCTCAATGGCGTAACTTCCATCTGTTGTGACACGATGCCCCACAAAAACGACAGAGGGATGAAAATGTTCTTCCCCATCGATACGGGTGAGTGCGGCATAGACACCCTCATGGGGGAGCAGATACTCCGGACATTCAAGATTGATCGTCGGAACAAGCTCGGTTTTACCGATCCCCTGCCCTTTGATCACAGAACCTTTAATAGAGTAGTTGTGCCCTAAAAAGCGGTTGGCTCCGCTGAGATCGCCGATTTGGATTTTGGTACGGATTTTATGCGAATGTACCGAATCTCCCTCGATACACACCTGATCGATTACTTTTACTTCTCCCGAAAATAGCTCACCCAAGTTGGCGTGCGAATAGCGGCGGTTTTTCCCGAAGTGAAAATCGTACCCGACAACTATTTTACGCAGATGAGGAAAACGCTCACTCAACATAGCAACGAATTCTTCTCCTTCAAGGTGACGGATAGCTTCGAGGGAGTAATAGAGTATCGGATAGTGGCTGTAGTGCTCGCGCTCATTCCCCGGCGTTAAGTTGGCATACCCCGTCTCAATGACGACAATCGCTCCGTTTTTCCCTAACTCGTTGAACAACTGCTGATGCCCGATGTGCATCCCGTCAAATCCGCCGATGGCAATAGCATCAACCTTTGACAAAGCCATAACACGTCTCCTGATTTCCCTCTTTCCCTGCGATATGGGCAACCTCTTTCGCGACCAGTTTCCACCCGATCAACGCACACGCATCTTCGAGACGGATCATCGCTTTACCGATCGCCTTATCGTCTTTGACGACACCGTTTTTATCCCGTTTCACTTCACGCCCCACCTGAAACTGCGGTTTGAAAAGGAGAACGATGTATTTGGAAGCAAGGCGATCGATCGATTCGAGGATCAGTTCCAACGGAATAAAGGCGACGTCACACGTAACGATCTCGTAAGGGGTTTCAGCGCTAAAGACTCGAATATCGGTGTTTTCGTAGACGACTACGCGCGGATCACTGCGAAGACTCGGATGAAGCTGATCGCTTCCGACATCGACACAGGTGACACTCGCCACACTGTTTTCCAAAAGGACTTGGGTAAAGCCCCCCGTCGAGGAACCGATGTCGAGGGCACGAAGTCCGCTCAAGCTCCACTCGGTATAGGGGAGAAACCCTTTTAGCTTGATCGCGGCGCGGCTGACGTAGAGCTCCGTATCGGCGATGTCGACAGCCATCCCCTCCGCTACGTCATAAGAGACTTTATCGACTATCTTCCCATCCACACTGATTGCGTGCTCTTTAATGAGCTGCTGCGCTTTATTACGGCTCTCAACGAGGCCGTTTTCTACCAAATAACTATCAAGTCTCATTGTGTTCCATTATTTTTTAATTACGTTATGGTGGCATAACTTTGTTTAGGATACCATTGCGGATCAGTTTTCAGGGTAAGGATTAGGTATGCATTCAGTTCATGTGGTCGTCATCGGCGGAGGATATGGCGGTATTCGCGCTATTGAGCATTTAGCACATAACAGCCACATTACCATCACGTTGATCGATAAAAATCCTTACCATTATATGCAAGCAGAAGTATACGACTTCATCGCCAACAAAGTGGATATGTCACAGGTAATGATCGATCTCCCCTCACTCACTAAAAGTTTCGGTTTGGTCAAATTTATCTGTGAGGAAGTGAGCGGTATCGATACGACCACTTCTACCGTTTCAACAGCCACACAAAGTATCCCTTACGATTATCTCATTATCGCAACCGGAAGCCGCACCTATTTTCCCGATTTCATCAAAGGGCTACGCGAACACACCCACGGTGTCAAAAGTATCCCCGCCGCTTTAAATTTCAAACAGCAGTTTGAACGCTCACTTCTCAACCGCATCGAAGCGCAAACGCGCGGGTGCGATGTCGAACCCTTTAATATCGTTATCGGCGGAGCGGGACTCTCGGGGGTAGAGATTGCCGCAGAGATGGCGGCGTATGCGAACCATTTTTACCAAAACGGTAACTTCGGATGTCGCGGAGTCGATGTCTACCTCATCGATGCGTATGAGACGATTCTTTTCGGGATGGATCCATTTTTGATAGAGAGCGCCTATGAGAGGCTGAGTAAACTCGGGGTTCACGTGTGGCATAACAACCGAATCAGTGAAGTACGAAAAAATGAGATTCTTCTCGACAACGAAAAAACGCTTGATTTTGAATTTATGATTTTTACAGGGGGGATTGCCGCATCGACTCTCACTCAGTATCTCGGATTTGAGACAAACAATAAAGGGCATCTGATCGTCGATGAACATCTGAACATCCCAAACCATCCGAATATTTACGCTATCGGCGATATCACGCAAGCGCTCAATGAAGAGGGAAAATTCATCCCTCCGACCGCCCAACTTGCCGAGCGTGGCGGCGAGCATGTTGCCGCCAATATTTTACGTTCTCTCAAAGGGAAATCAAAACGTCCGTTCCAGTTTAAAAATCAAGGGGTAATGATCGCATTAGGGGGTGAATACGGAGCGGGCTTGCTCCCCGGAGGGATCAAAGTGAAAGGGTACGTCGCCTATTTAATCAAAAAGGCTATTTTTTGGATGTACACCGCTCCCTTGCGCCGTCGGAGTGGTATCGGCAAGCGACGTTAAGGA
Source organism: Sulfuricurvum sp. (assembly GCF_030691015.1). GTDB lineage: Bacteria > Campylobacterota > Campylobacteria > Campylobacterales > Sulfurimonadaceae > Sulfuricurvum. The sequence goes on along the minus strand of NZ_JAUYFF010000019.1, from coordinate 123,375 downwards.
GCGAAACTCCCTCTCAGTGAGCAACGTCACACCCAGTTCCACCGCTTTATCGTACTTACTCCCCGCATCTTCACCGTACACGACGTAATCGGTCTTTTTCGACACGGACGAGGCAACTTTTGCCCCTAATCCCTCTAATATGGCTTTGATACTATCGCGCGGCACCGACATCGATCCCGTGATCACGACACTTTTCCCTTTAAACGGGTTCTCGTGAGCTTCCACTTTGATCGGGGCTACGGGATTTAAAAGGGTACGGAGTTTTTCGATTTTCTCGCTGTTAACACGGGAAAATTCGAGGATCGATTCGACCATCTCACCCCCGAACCCCTCCAATGCCAAAATTGCTTCACGGCTCGCCGTATCAAATGCCGTTCCGAACGCACCGCACAATGTTTTAGAGGCCACTTCGCCGATATGCTCGATCCCCAACGCATTGATAAAACGCCAGCAATCGCACCCCTTGACCGCCGCTATCGCGTCGATCAGGTTGCGGCTCTTTTTCTCTTTGAACCCTTCCAGTGATAAGAGCTGTTCCATCGTGAGACCGAAAAGATCACTGAGTTCGCGCACCATCCCAGCGTTATGGAGTGCTTCGACGATTTTATCCCCTAGCCCGTCGATGTTAAGGCATTGTTTAGAGGCGAAATAGATGATAGAGTTCACCACCCGCGCTTCGCATGAGAGGTTCTGGCATTTGATCAACGCCCCCTCATCGAGAAGTTCCGAATGACAGACGGGACAATGCTTCGGTCGGTGGATGATCTGCTCGCTCCCTGTCCGCTCTGAGGCAATCACCTTGACGATTTTAGGGATAACGTCACCGCTTCGGAGTATTATCACTTTATCGCCGATGCGGATATCTTTGCGCTCGATCTCATCGAAATTATGAAGCGTCGACCTCTCGACTGTAACCCCCTCGATATCGACAGGCTCGACGATGGCGACAGGGGTGACAACACCGCTACGCCCCACCTGCATGATAACCTCGCGCAGGGTTGTGAGTTTCTCAATCGCGGGAAATTTATACGCCGCCGCCCATCGAGGATTTTTCACCGTATAGCCCAGCTCATCTTGGACGGCTATCGCATCCACTTTGATCACCATCCCATCGAGGAGCATCGCGAAATTATCCCGCTCAACCCGCATCTCATGGTAAAACGTCTCGATCTGATCGGCACTCTCGCACAAGTGGGTCATGTGGGGATTTCGGAATCCCAGACCATAGACCCACTCCATCCGTTCCGAGAGGTTTTTGATTTCCAACGTGTTGGCTCCGATCCCGTAGGGCATAAAGACCAAACGGCGTGACGCGGTGATACGGGTATCAAGCTGTCGAAGACTCCCCGCCGCCGCATTACGCGGATTGGCAAACAGCGATTCGCCGTTACGGGAACGCTCCAGATTGATCTTCTCAAAATCCTCTTTGAAAATCACCACTTCGCCCCGAATCTCGATCCGCCCCGTATACTCGATACGAAGAGGGATCGACTGGATCGTTTTGGCGTTTTGGGTAACCTCTTCCCCCTCGACACCGTCTCCCCGCGTGATCGCCTGTACTAACGCACCGTTGTCATAGATGAGATTCAAACTCGCCCCGTCAAACTTCGGTTCGCAGTAAAAACGGACATCCCCGTACCCTTTCGTGATACGGTTTACCCACGTTTCCAACTCCTCGCGATTAAAGAGGTCTTCGAGACTCCACATACGGCTCAAGTGTTGTGCCTTGTCAAACTTATCCTGAGGAACATCCCCTACCCGCTGTGTCGGGGAATCGGGGATTATTTCATCGGGATGCTCATTCTCATACGCCACCACGTGGTGATAGAGAATATCATACTCCTCGTCAGTCGTGATCGGATCGTCGAGGACGTAGTAATGATACGAGTATTTTTGGAGTTGTTTTACGGCGTTTTGGTATTCGGTTTGGGTCATTTTCTATTGTCCATTTTGAATCGCTTGTTTAATAATTGAGTCTACAGAATTAGGTGTAATGCCTCGTTCTAAGCAATAAGTTGTTTGCAACCAAACAGAGAGTTGTTTTTGCCCTTTGCTAGCATTACATCCGCAACAGCATAAAGCAATATTTTCTCTCGTAATGATTTTAGCGTCATTAATAATATGTTCCCAACTTGCGGCTGTTTTTTTCGAAACTTTTGCAGGCGTAAATTCCACACCACAATAAACACACCGTTTATCTCGTTCACGCACCTCTTTTTCAAGCCATGTAGGAATGTTCCAATTATTTGCCACTAATTATCCTTTCTTTTAGAGCCGTACGATCTTCGCCCCAAATCCCCCCAAATGCTGAGGAGCATCGGTAAAGCTTTTCACACTCGGATGAACTTTCAAAAACTCTTTGACGGCATAGGAAAGTTTCCCCGTTCCGATCCCGTGATAGATAATCACCTCATCGAATCCCTGCAAAAGTGCATCGGAGAGAAATTTATCCATCCGCTCGCACGCCTCTTCCCCACGCAATCCGTGAAGATCAAGTTTGAGACCGCTTTTTTGGTCGATCTGCGAAGTAACGGTGACCTTCGGTTTTTTCGGGAGGTTGCCGCTAGGTTTGAGATCGGTGAGTTTGACCCGCAAGCGCATCCCCTCCACCTCGATCATCGCATCTTTGGCTCCGACACTCACCACACTCCCGCGCTGAGTACGGTATTTTACACTCTGCCCTACTTCGTACTTTATCGGCTCAGGCTCTGCGATCTTGATCGGTTCGGGTTTCGGCAATTTCGCCTGCGCCTTGTTCAACTGACGGTGGATCGCCGCCATGTCCATCCCTTTTGCCGCCTCTTTCGCTTCACGGATTGCTTCATCGTAACCGGTACGGAGTTTCGCTTTTTCGGCATCGAGTTCTACCCGCAGGTGTTCCCGCGCTTCTTTGAATGCGCTCTCTTGGGTTTTGAGCGATTCGAGTCTCTCATCCACCTCGCGGTTCTTTCGCTTCAGCTCACGTTCTAACTCACTCCCCCGCTCGATAAGGACGCTCAGTTTCTCATGGTTTTCACCGTAAAGAGCTTTGGCGCGGGTGATGATGGCAGGGTTGATCCCGTAGCGGGTGGCGGTTTCGAACGCGTAGCTCTTTCCGATCACCCCTTGTAAAAACTCATAGGTCGGTAGACGGCGTTCTTCATCATAAAGTGCCGCCATCAGCTCCACATCATCCCGATCTGCCATCAATGCGGCGAGACGTTTGTGGTGGGTTGTGACGATGATCTTTTGACCCCGCTTGATCAGCTCATCGAGGACGATGGCAAAAAGTGCCGCCGCCTCGTCGCTGTCGGTTCCGAGTTCGATCTCATCCACCCCGACAAGGGCGCTTTTATGCTCAAACAGATGGCTAAACTGCACCATCCGCCCTGCAAAAGTGGAGATGTCGTTACTGACACTTTGAGGATCGTCGATCACCGCTTCGATCCGTTTGAAACTCCCGATCCGCGATTTGTGAGGGTTGATCTTCATCGGGATGAGATATTTCGCCATCAGAGCCGCCGAGAGGAGCGATTTGAGGAGCATCGTTTTACCCCCCGCATTGACCCCTGTGATCATCAGGAGGTTGGAGCGGAAATCGACACTGATCGGTTTGGGTTTGTGTATGGCGGGGTGGGAGAACTCTTCGAGGACAATATCGCCGTTATTTTGAGGTTTGAGAATCGCGAAATCGCGGGAACGGGCAAAGAGTACCCGCGCTTGATAGTGGTCGTACCGCTCAAACTCACGGTCAATAAATCCGATAAAAGGGACAAGATTGGAGAGTTTCGCACTAAATCGCTTCGCATACTCATAGAGCTTGCTCTCCCGTTCCTGCAACACATAACGGAGCTGTTCTTTGGAACGGAGCACCGAATCGGGTGCAACGTAGAAAAACCCCGCACCTGTCCGTCCGACGACGGAGCCTTTGAGGACGTGGTTGAATCCGCCGCGCACCAAGAGGGTCTCTTCGTCATTAATATAGTGGATTTGGGTATCGACAAGGTACGGGGTCAGTTTTTGAGTGTGAAAGAGGCGTTTGATGGAGTCGTTGATCTCCGTTTTGATCGCTTTGATCCGCTGTGCGATTTTATGGAGTTCCTCATCGCGTGATTCGATAAAGTTCCCCTCATGATCGAAATACTCATCGATCTCGTTAAACGGCTCGGGGATGATGATTGTCCCCATCCATTCGCCGATGATCCCCGCGAACTCGTGGTTGCGCATCAGTCTAAAATAGCGGACGACTTTGAGAAGTTCGTGGATCTCTTCGAACCGCAAAACCCCTTGTTTTTTCAAGTGGTTGATGATGCTCTCAAAAGCTACACTCTTCGGCGGGGCTTTGAACTCCAACGCATCGAGGGCTTGGATATAGCGGTAGTGGCGTTCTTGATCTCCCTGCATTGCGATGTTTTGTTCACGGGAGAAAAAATGCTCCAGCGAAGCGATATGAGGAAGAAGATCGAGCTTACCGAAAAGCTCGGCGAGATTAGAAGAGAGAGAACTCATTGACACTCACGGGCATTGATAATCTGCTGATAATGTTTCGTCCCACGGTTCCCGACAAAGCTTTGTGTCCCGACACTATAATCAAACGTAGTAGACTTGACCTCAATACCTCGGCACACCAACGTCTCCCCTTGTTGGTACTTCAATTCGATGGCACGTACCTTGCTGCGGTCACGATCACTTTGGATGTTGTACGCTACGGCTGCGGTAATAACCAAGGTAACGACAAAAGAAATAATCCCTTTTTGCTTTCCGCTAAGCTCCGTGAAATAGTGCAACAGCGCAAATACGAGAGCGACGATTCCAAACCAAACGATATACCCCATAGTATTACTTCGTTCCTCTTAGCTGATAGGTCAAATCCCCTGCCCCGAATCCGACGATGAGATCGTGATCGTAGGTTTGAACGACGGCATCACCGATAATCGATTCGATGGTATCACCCGCGCGGTGAAGTTTGTCGCTCATAGTGAGATTATAACGGTCAAAACGCCCTACAAAATCGATCTCACGAGGCTCTTCGCTAGCCGCCCATACAGGGAGGATAACGAGTTCGGCACACCCTTCGAAACACTCGACAAACGCATCGAGATTATCGATAGTTCGGGAGTATTTGTGCGGTTGCCAGATCGCGATGATACGCTTGAATCCTTTGAGTTCCGCATAGATTTTAAGTGATTCCATCGTCGCTTTGATCTCGGTCGGATGGTGGGCGTAATCGTCGATGATGACACGGTCTGAGCCTTTGAAAATCACATCGAACCGCTTTTTGATCCCTTTGAAATGGAGAATATTGGCACGGATTGCCGCAATGCTCATCGTCTGAGCCGCTGCCAAAATCGCCAAACTCGCATCCATCGCAATGTGTTCGCCGAATCCCCATACCTCGAATTCACCCATATTTTTAAGGGTAAAACGGGTGTAAGGTTCATCATCGAGGAGGGTATAGCGGATGTTAGAGATATCCTGACTCGGATAGAGACGGATTGCCTCACACTCCAGTGTGCTCATAAACGGATCTTCCGCATTGATCACACGGATCGGTGCCATCTCGACGAAATGGCGATAGGCATTGTGAAATTCATCGATGTTGTAGTGATAATACTCCATATGCTCCGGCTCGGCATTGGTGACGATCGAGCAGTACGGGTTGGAGTTGAGAAAACTCCCGTCCGATTCATCCGCTTCAAAAAGCATCACGTCGGTACTGCCGTCATATCGGACGTTGGAGCCGAAATCTTTGGACTCCGCACCGATGATCGCACTTCCGCTCATGATTGAGGCCAAAATTGCCGTTGTCGTACTTTTACCGTGTGCACCGCATACCGCGTAGACTTTTTTCTCTTTGAGGATACGCAGCAGTGCATCACGACGGTGGAGTACTTCGATCCCTCTGTTCTTGGCTTCTACCACTTCGACATTGGTATCACGGATAATCGCCGAGTGAATCACCAAATCACACTCCTCAGGAATGTTTGCCGCATCGTGTCCGATGAAAACTTTGATCCCGCGATCGAGAAGACGCTGAGTAATGTGGGTCGCTTTCATATCCGAACCGCTCACCTCATGGCCGCTGAAACGCATATATTTGGCGAGTCCTGAAATGCCGATTCCGCCGATCCCGATAAAGTGGATTTTCATTGTGAAATTTCCTTTTTAAAAGTGCTGATATAAAATTTCCCGCCGTTCTGCGTCGCTACCATATCGACATACTCATCGATGAAATCGTCAAACGGAATTTTCGCGTCACATCCTGCCCGGTGAACGCTCATCGCGATGCTGAATTGCTCATCGTTGCTGATCCCGCCGAGCACTTCAAACAGTGCGCTCGCATCAGTAGCACTTCCCGCACTGTAATGCTCTATTGCGTATTCGTACAAAGCTCTCAAAGTTGCAAAATCCTGCACTTCATTCATATCGAGTTTGTCAAGATTCTCCAACGCATTCGTCAAACGCTCCAATGCCAAATCGAGGATATTGGCATAATAAGCCATCAACGTATCTTCATCGAAGCTCTCATGGGCTTGGGATTCAAGAACGTACAACGAGGCAATATCCCCCTCGCTTTGCGCTTGGAAAATTTTATCTTTTAATTCTTGCATGACAATGCCTCCTTTAGGCGATTAAGTGCTTGGATGGTGCGGAGCGTCTCTTCGACGAGGGCGATACGGATATAGCCGATGCCGGGATTTTCGCCGTGCGAATCGTCGCGTGCTAAAAACTCTCCCGGCAATACTTTGACGTTGTAATCTCGATATAAACGCTGTGTAAATTCGAGTGCGTTGTCTACTTTTAACCAAACATAAAAGGTCGCATCGGAGGTTGTAATCCCTAAAATCTCCTGCGCCGCTTTGAAATTTTCCGCATACACCGCACGGGCGCGATCCACATGAAACTCATCATCCCACGCCATCGCAGAAGCCGCTTGCAATGGAAGCGGAGAAGCGCATCCGACATAGGTGCGATACTGCGCGTACCCTTTTAAAATCTCAGCGTCACCTGCGATAAATCCGCTACGGAGTCCCGGGGCGGAAGAGCGTTTGGAGATCGAGTTGATGACCAGAACGTTTTTAAACGACGTATTCCCCACATAAATCGATGCTTCGAGAAGGGAGGGAACTTTTTCGGCCGTATAAATCTCACTGTAGCATTCGTCGTTGATAAGGCAAAAATCGTGTTTGAGGGCAAGTTTAACCCATTCTCCTAACTCTTCGAGGCTAAGTACCGATGCCGTCGGGTTGTTCGGGAAATTCAAGATTACCAAATCACATTCGGAGAGTTCCGCTTCGTTGATGATCGGTTTGAAGTTGTTTTGCTCGGTGAGGTTGAGATGGATCACTTTAGCACGAGAAGCGATTGCCGCACCCTCGTAAATCTGATAAAACGGGTTGGTATACGCCATTACAGCCTCTTTTTTATCGAACAGATAATATTGAGGAAAATTAAAGAGCACTTCCCGCGTCCCGAATGAACTCACCAACTCATCGGCTTTCAGTTTGACCCCGAAACGGCGTTCAACAAACCCTCTCATAGAGTCATTGAGATACGCTTCTCCCGCCGTTTTCGGATAACGGCGAAGCTCTTCAGAGTGCTTACAAATCGATTTTTGGATAAAAGCGGGAGTCTCGAACTGCGGTTCCCCGATGGTCAGAGCGATGGGCGAATAGGCGCTATTTGGGGTAATTCCCTCTAAAAGTTGAGTCAGTTTTTCAAATGGGTACGGTTCAAAATGCAAAGGATCGTCTTTGTAATGGAATGTGTTGTTATATTATAGCGTCCTGATGCTGTAATTTAATACTTCACGACCTCTTTTTTATCTTTAGGCATCCGATCTTCCGTACCGTTCACCATCCCCTCGAACGCTTTGATATCGTGTTTACTTACCACCATATAACGTCCTAATGCCATTGCATTGTCCCCCGATGAGGCGTGTTGTCGATCGATCGTAAACGCTGCCGCGTATCCCGATTTTTTCGCATCGACGAGGAGCGCATCATCGTAAATACCGAATACCCAAGCGAGATATTTAATCTCATGTCCCATACGCTCTTCGAGTTTTTTCTTCGATCCATTCAGCTGTTTATCGACCGATTTTGCGTACTCCTCCGCAGAGAGCATTTTCTTCTCTTTTTTGAAATTCGGGTGCCAATAGGTATGAGATTCAACACGGAAGAGTTTCGTCGTCTCTAATTCACGGAGCTGTTCCCATGTCATGGCGTACTTGGCGTTAGAAATCGCACTCGGGTAGATAAAGAGAGTGACGGGGATTTTGTATTTTTTGACCAACGGTGCCATATCGCTGTAAACGCTTTTATGTCCGTCATCGACGGTAATTACCACCGATTTGGCAGGGATCGATTTGATTTTACCCTGCATATACTGAGCCGCCGTATCAAGAGGAATAACGGTATAACCGTTTGTTTTAAGCCAAGCGAGCTGTTCGGCAAACGCAGAGTTTTTGATCGTCATAGAATCGGCCACTTCGACACCGAAACGGTGGTAACACAAGATAGGAACTTTTTTTTCGATGAGTGCACCCCACAACGAACCGATCAAAACCATAACAAGAAAAACGACTCGAGACATATTTTCAAATCCTCACAAATAAAAATCGGCGGATTATAGCGCATATAACTACCTTAACTATTAATATTATTAACAAATTCCCCTTGACTTTGCAGTGCTATTAAAATAGAATTCGATCCATTAGTTGCATAATCAACTATTTAGGAGCTACTGTATGAATCGATGTGAATGCCCGACGCAAGAATCGTTAGGGTGTCTTACCAATCTCTCCGCTATGGCGGCACGCAACTTTCTCACCCGCCAGCTCGCGCTAAACGGTATCGATATGACCATCGAGCAGTTTAAAGTGATGGTGGTACTCTGGAAAGAGAAAAGTTCAACACAACAAAACATTGCCGATTTTGTCGGTAAAGATAAAACGTCAATTACCCGCCTCATCGCAGGTCTTGAAAAACGTTCCCTTATCCAAAGAGCGACAGCGTGTCAGGATAAGCGGTGCAACCTTGTCACCCTTACGCCCCAAGGAAGTGCCCTCGAAAAACCGACGATGGAAGTGTTAAAGCAAGCGAATGAATCCTTGCAAAGACACTTTAACCCCGAAGAACTTGCCATTACGTTACGCGTTTTAAAACAAATGTGCCTCATGCTTAATTACACACAAAAGGAATCCGAATGAACCGTATTGCTACGTTAACTTTATCTTCCGTTTTACTCCTTGCCCTCAGCGGATGCGAACGCCCCAAAGCCAAAGGGATGGAAAAACCGCCTGAGGGGCCGGTTCCTGTTACCACAACCCAAGCAAAAGTCGGCAATTTCCCTGCCATCTTGGAAGCAACAGGACAAACTCAAGCCTATAACACCGTACAAATCTACGCACGGGTGAGCGGATATCTCCAAAAACGTTCCTATACCGAGGGCTCATCCGTACAGAAAGGGGATACTTTATTCGTCATTGACCCGAGTGATTTGAAAAATTCTCTCTCCAGTGCCCAAGCCGCATACGATTTAGCTACTGCAAATCATACCAATGCCAAAGCAGCCCTAAACCGTATCAAACCACTCGCATCCGCTAATGCCGCAAGTGCCCAAGACCTTGACACCGCAACGGCAAACGAACGCAATAGTGCAGCAGCCCTAGCAGGAGCGAAAGCCGTACTGGAGCAAGCAAAACTCAACCTCAGCTATACCACGATCAAAGCTCCCCTCAGCGGATTTGTTGACCGTTCAAAAGTGGATGTCGGTACCTACGTTACCGCCGGAGCTAACGGACTCCTCACAACGATGTTTCAAAGCGATCCGATTTATGTCAATTTTACCTTCAGTGAAAACCAAAAACTTGCCCGTCAAAATGCCATCGCAAGCGGAAAACTCACTAGCCCAAAAGATGGAAAATATACCATTGAACTTATCCTTAGTGACGGTTCAACGTTAGAGCGCAAAGGCTCCATCGATTTCATCGCACCGTTTATCGACTCAACAACCGGAAATATTACCTACCGTGCGCTACTGGAAAACAGCGACCACAAACTCCTCCCGGGGCAGTTTGTACGGGTGAGGGTAAAAGGGATGGAGTGGACTAATACCCTCTATGTTCCTCAAAAAACAGTGATGACGGGAGATAAAGGAAAATTCGTATACGTCGTGGAAGCGAACAATACCGTCTCTCCCCGTCCTGTCACGACAAGTGAATGGATCGATGGAAACATCATCATAGAAAGCGGTATTACGACAGAGGATAAAATCGCGACAGACGGTCTTCCTAAACTCAGACCCGGCTCTCAAGTCATTCCTGAGAGTAAAAAATAATGTTTAGCAAATTTTTTATTAATCGGCCGGTTCTCTCCGCCGTTATCGGTATTATCATCATGCTGCTGGGGTTTGCGGCGATTAAAACCCTCCCCATCTCGCAACTCCCTAACCTTACGCCGCCGACCGTCGTCGTCACCGCCAAATACCCGGGTGCCGATGCCGAAACGATTGCTAACAACATCCTCACCCCTCTCGAATCACAGATTGCGGGAGCCGATGGATTGATGTATATGTCTTCCAAAGCTGCCGCACTGCCGGGAAGCGGAACCATTACATGTACCTTTAATATCGGCGTCAATCAAGATATGGCGGCCGTAGAAGTTCAAAACCGAATCAACTCTGTTTTGGCGCAACTTCCGCAAACAACGCGCGATCTTGGGGTAACGGTCGAGAAAAAGACCTCCGATATCCTTCTTATCGTTGCGATCACCTCCCCCGATGGGAGCTATGATGCGACGCAGATCAGCAACTACATCTCTTCTAATCTCCTCGATGAAGTGAAAAAAATCCCCGGTGCGGGACGGGCACAGATTTTCGGTCAGCGCGATTACGCAATGCGTGTCTGGCTCAATCCTGATAAGATGGCCTCACTCGGTGTCAGTTCGACTGAAATAGCCGCAGCGATCCGAGATCAAAATCTCCAAGTCTCTCCGGGTCGTTTAGGACAAGCACCTACCAATGATGCACAAATGTGGACGATGCAGCTCACCTCCAAAGGGCGTTTCTCAACAGCCGAAGAGTTCCAAAACATTATCGTCCGCTCAAAACCTGACGGCTCTATAATCCGTTTACGCGACGTTGCACGTGTCGAACTCGGAAGCCAAAACTACGAATTTTTCGGACGGGTCAACGGAAAACCGGCTGCGATGATCGGTATTTTTGCCGATACCAATGCCAATGCGCTCGATACCTCTGCCGCCGTCGCCGCAAAAATGGAGAAACTCTCCCATAAATTTCCAAAAGGGATCGAGTACAATATCCCCTACGATACCACCGATTTCGTCAAGATCTCCATCGAAGAGGTTGTTTCTACCCTCTTAGAGGCAATCATTCTCGTCAGTTTGGTTATCTACCTCTTTTTGCAAAGTACCCGCGCGGCGATGATTCCGATCCTCTCGATCCCGATCTCTCTGACGGGTGCCTTTATCGGTATGTACTTGCTCGGCTACTCGATCAATACCCTCACCCTCTTTGGTCTCGTTCTCGCCATCGGGATTGTCGTCGATGACGCCATTGTCGTTGTTGAGAATATGGAGAGGATATTGCAGAGTGAAAAGCTCTCTCCGCGAGAAGCCGCCATCAAAGCGATGACTCAAATCTCGGGTCCCGTTGTCGCAATCGTTCTCGTCATGTGTGCCGTTTTCATCCCCGCCACCTTTATGGGAGGGATGACGGGACAGCTGTACAAGCAGTTTGCCGCCACCATTGCCATCTCCGTTGTCTTTTCAGGCTTTATGGCACTCACGTTTGCTCCCGCTATCGGTGCGTTGATCCTTAAAAAGCATACCGAAGAGCCTGCCGCATTCTTCCGCTGGTTTAACCGTATGTTCGCCAAAATGACCGAAGGGTATGTTCGCCGTTCAGCCTATATGATCCGCCGTTCCTTGATCTTTTTGGTGATCTACCTCTCCACCTACGGTTTTATCGCCTTTTTCCACAAAACACTCCCAAGTGCATTCCTCCCTATGGAAGATCAGGGGTATTTCATCACCAGTATTAACCTCCCCGAAGGTGCTACCGCAAACCGTACCCTCGAAGTGGTAAAAGAGGTTGAAAAGATACTGGAGAAACAAGAAGGGGTTTACAAATTTACCGCTATTACGGGACTGAACGTCCTTACCTTTTCCCAAGAACCGAATTCTGCCGTCATCTTTACCCGTCTCAAATCTTGGGATGAGCGAACGACTAAAGAGCTCAAAATATTCGGTATTCTCGACTCCCTAGGACCGAAACTCGGCAGTATCAAAGAGGCAAAAGTATTTGCTATGCCTCCCCCTCCGATTCGGGGGATGGGAGCCTCCGATATGTTCAGTCTGAAACTTTTACAGCCGGGAAGTAATGATTATCAGCAGCATGCGGCAACAACCAATGCTTTCATCGGTGAACTCAAAAATGAACCGAGCATCAAAAACCCTTTTAGCACGATGAATATCAACAATCCGACTTTATCGGTCGAAGTGGATCGTGAAAAAGCCAAAATGATGGGGCTCTCCATCAGTGATGTGTATCAAACTCTCCAAGCAACCATCGGAACGATGTACGTCAATCAGTTCGATAAAAACGGGAAAACCTACTGGGTTCAAATGCAATCGGACGCCCCTTTCCGCTCTACTCCCGAAGATATAGGACGTGCATGGGTTCGATCCTCCGGCGGGCAGCTCGTACCGCTTTCGAGTGTTGTAACGGTCAAAATGTCCAGCGCCCCTTCCTCTATCGAACACTTTAACGGTGTTTTGAGTACGACGATTATGGGCTCTCCGGCTGCGGGATACAGTTCAGGGGATATTATTAAAACAATCGAAAATGCGGGAGACACCGTCTTGCCATCCACCGCAAGCTACGATTGGGACGGATTGTACCTCCAAGAGAAACTGGTCGGTTCTAAAGCTCTCTTTATCATCGCCTTTGCCCTCGTGATGGTGTATCTCATTTTAGCGGCACTGTATGAGCGCTGGACATTACCGATATCGATTATGCTTGCCGTTCCGTATGGAATTATGGGAGCCTACGCGATCGTATGGGTTATTCCGTTTCTCAACAACAACGTCTTTTTCCAAATCGGATTGCTCACCCTCATCGCCCTCTCCGCCAAAAATGCAATTTTGGTGGTCGAATTCGCCGAAGAGCAGCGCCAAATGGGGAAAAATATTTACGATGCGACGATGGAAGCAGCACGGTTGCGTTACCGTCCGATGATGATGACCTCATTCGCATTCCTCGCGGGTATGCTCCCCCTTATCTTTAGCTCCGGTGCCGGTGCTATGGGACGGTTCTCTATCGGGATAGCAATGTTTGGAGGGATGCTGGCCGCAACGTTTATCGAACGTTACTTTATTCCATTCCTCTACTACTGGGTCGCTACGGCTCAGGAAAAATTTGCCTCTTCTAAAGGAGTCGATCATGAATAACACAACCTTTAGTTTCACTCTTCTTTGCACCCTCGTTTTAGGGGGATGCGCCATCGGCCCTGATTACGTCCGTCCGGATGTGAATACGCCTGAAACCTTTCTTCATACTGATGAAAATAGAACAACTCAGCGGAATGTCGATACTCAATGGTGGAAAAACTTCAAGGATACCTCTTTGAATCGTGCCATTGAAGAGGCGCAAACCTCCAATTACGACCTTCAAGCCTCCCGTGCTTCCGTCGATGCACTCTTAGGACAATTCGATCAAGCTAAATCGTATCTTTATCCTCAAATCAACGCTAACGGATCTTTGACTCGTAAAGGGGTCGATAATGCCTCTAGCGGCGGTAATCAACTGCGTGAGGGGGTAACCTCTACGTATGCGGGATCTTTGTCGTTAGCCAGCTATGAAATCGATCTCTTTGGAAAAGTTCGCCGTGCCAATGAATCTGCACGCGCCGCACTTCTCTCCAGTGAATACGCGGCACAAACACTCAAACTATCCACGGCTTCAAGCGTTGCCGCATCGTACTTTAAACTCTCCTCCCTTCAAGGGCAAATTGATTTGGCAAAAAAGAACGTTGAACTGAGTGATGAAATCGTAAAACTCAATGAGATAAAATACAAACACGGTGTTATCGCCGAAACCATTTTATTACAATCCATCTCCGAAATTCAAAATGCTAAAGCGACCCTCTCACAGCTAGAAGCTTCTAAAATTGCGGAAGAGTCAACCTTTAACCTTCTCCTAGGGCGTAATCCGACCCACGTTAGTACTTCATCACTTACCGCTATTGTGCTTCCTGAAGTCCCTTCAGCCCTCCCCTCTAGCCTTTTAAGCAAACGTCCTGACATCGCAGCGGCAGAACAAAACCTTATTGCCGCCAATGCCCGAATCGGTGTTGCCCGCGCTGCTTATTTTCCCAGTATCAAACTAACGGGGATGTTAGGAGTGCAAAGTCTGGAATTAAACAACTTTGTCTCCAATCCGGCACGCATTTGGGAAATTGCCCCCTCTATCAGTGTTCCCCTTTTCTCTGCAGGGCGAATTGCCGGCGAAATTAAAACGGCTGAAGCCGATCGAAACCAAACGCTGGCTCTTTATAAAAAGAGCATTGTTAGCGCTTTTAACGACACCGATAACGCCATCGGACAAACAACCAAAGCAAAAGAACAACTGAGCTATCAGCGTGCACGCACAGAAGCGATACACAAAGCATTGGAACAAAGTATATTACGCTATCAGGTAGGAACCATCAGTTACAGTGATATGCTTCTCGTTCAACAGCAGTGGATACAAGCTTCTCAACAGCACCTGATTGCCAAACAAAATGCTCTGATTACTACGCTCTCTCTCTATAAAGCATTAGGGGGAGGATGGTCAGATGAGCAAACGCCACCCCTTCCTGATCTTCTTCCATCAGGGCGATAACCGCATATAGTACTACTATCGGATACGACGATAGTAGTTTAATCCACTTCTTTAAATGCCTCCGAAAAGACAATCAACAGTAAATAGGGTCTAAAAAAAGGTAAAAAATGCAAATTTTTACCTTTGTTTGTCACTGATCTACCCTTTTTTCATACCAAATTGATAAAGATTTGATACCTCTTAAAGCCCTATTTTAGGGCTTTAGTAAAAATATTTATAAAATTACTCCGAAATACTTGACAAGTATAGGGGGAGTAGTGGTATACTTCCGCCATATTTTTTTAAGGAGCCTTACCATGTTGAAAGTTATCACTGCTTTGTTACTTGCTGCTATGTTCATCGGATGTAGCGAATCTGCTACTACAGAAGCACCTGCTGCTACTGAAGAAGTTGCACCAGTTGCTGAAGAAGCTGCAGCACCAGTTGCTGAAGAAGCTAACGTTACTGTTGAAGAAAACGTTACTGCTGCTCAGTAAGTTTCGACTTATTCCTAATTTCGCACTTCGGTGCGAGATTTTTCCTCTTTCTCTTTTTTTAAAATAAAATCAAACTAACTTATCATACACTGTCCTAATCTAAACTAGGAGTGTTCTTTTATGAAAACCTTTATTCCCCTTATCTGTTCCCTCTTTCTAATCGGATGCAGTGAATCAACTTCAGAACAAATACCTTCATCCGCTGAACCCAAAACCGCTGTCGAAGCAAATACGTCAACTCCTGAGCAAAAAGCTCCCGTAACAGAAACTGCTACAGCTCTTCCTGAAACATCAGATGATGGCGGTACCTTATTCACTCAGAAATGTGCTTCATGTCATGGAGCTAAAGGAGAAAAATCGGCATTGGGGAAATCGGCTGTTATTGCTGAGTTTAGTGAACAGCAAGTGAAAGATGCTCTTAGAGGGTACCAAACGGGCACCTACGGCAAAGAGATGAAAGGATTAATGCAAGGACAGGCAAAAGCCCTTAACGATGCTCAGATCGATGCTCTGGCTAAATTTATTTCGGCACTTTAACCTTCACTTTTAGGTAGCGCAAATTTCTGCGTTACCAACTCCCCCTCTTCATTGAAAAAGAGATAGTAAAGTTTGTCTTTTTTCACATTTAGCCCTGCCAGATAGCGTAATGCTAAATTAGCTTGCAATGAAGCAATATGCATGACGATAGGTGCCGCAATGCCTGCAGGTGTCTTTTGGGTAATTTTAAAAAGTTCATTAAAAGAGGCCTCTTCAAAAAAGCAAACTTGCCCGTTAAACGCTTCCACCGATCCATAGACCCATGGTAATCCTTTCGATTTAGCGTACGTATTGATAGCTCCCCGAGAGGGTAAATTATCCGTTGCATCAATGATCAGATCAACGTCAATATTCTTTTCAGCAAACTCTTCAAATCGGCATACATGCGGATAGCTTTTAACGTACGGACAACGCTCTTCAATCAATTGAGCAGCAATGTCAGCTTTAAATTTCCCTTCATCCCCCATCTTAAAAGCGATTTGACGATGAATGTTATGCAAACTCACCGTATCAAAATCGATCATATGGATCTCACCGATTCCCGATGCACCCAGAGCGAACGCTAAGGATGATCCAAGCCCTCCGCTTCCAATAACGGCTATCTTCTTTGATTGCAGGAGATGTTGCGTCTCTTCCCCCCACAACTGGACCTGACGGTGAAAATAGTGCATCATCTTTTCTCCTTTGATATTTGCTTTAGCTTACCATCGTTTTGGTAAATAATACCCTTATTCTGACTATGACACTAGGGTTTGAATCTCTTCAAAGGGGAGTACAATAATAAAACGGGCGCCTCCAAGAATATTTTCAACCCAAATTTGCCCTCTAAAACTCTCTTCGATAATATATTTGGACATGTGAAGCCCCAACCCGCTTCCGTGCTCATGATCTTTAGTCGTAAAATAAATATCAAATACTTTTTCTATGATATCTGGAGCAATCCCTCCGGCATTGTCCTCAACACTGATTTTGATCCCCTTCTCAACCTCTTCTACACGGATCGAAATTTTTCCATCGGTAATTCTCTGCTCAAGAATAGCATCATGGGCATTTTTTATCAAATTCATCAAAACCTGTATCATCTCATTTTTGGCAATATTGACTTTAAGTATCGTTGATACGTCGAGGTACGTTTTAATTTTTGCGTATTTTAGAAATACATCACTAAGCTTCAAGGCTTCTGCTGCTAATTCACCCAGATCCTCAAATGATTTTGATTTATCGGTTTTATAAAAATTACGAAAATCGTCAATTGTTTTAGAGAGGTATTGAAGATGTTCGTCTATCCGTTCATGACTCTCCTCAAACGCCTTCGCATCACATTTACCAAGCTTCTGCTTCACATACATGTCCTGATTAATCAACGCCAGGGTATGAAGCGGCTGACGCCATTGATGCGCTATTTGCTCAATCATCTCCCCCATGGCCGCGAGTCTGGATTGCTGGACAAACAAACGGTCTTTTAAGCGTGCTTCGTTTAATGCACTCTCTACTTTGTCTCTAAGGGTATCATTGAGATGATTCAATTTTTCAATGTACTCACGCTGCAGCAGATAGACCCGATCCGCTAACGCAAGAGAGAGGAAAATCATCTCAATTGCCGATCCGATTTGCTGAACATTGTTAATCCCGTAAAAACTGGGGATAAGATCAAATTTATTAAAAGCAAAAATGATTGTGGCAATCAAAAAGGAACTCCATCCGGCTACATAAAAACGGGCAGCCCGATATTCATGACGCATCACTCTCAAACCCGCTATCAACAATACGACAGGCAAAATAGAAGCCAAAGCTGCATTGAAAGGGATCATTTGCGCATAATGGAGAAACAATGAAGCAATACTCATAAAAATACTCAGAAACATCATAATAATAATGGCTTTATCAACCTTCGGAGCATAGATCGGGGTATTCAAAAAGTATCGGCTGAAATAGAGGGCGCAAAAAGCGGTAAAGGGGATAAACGCGCTCGATCCATGTTCTATAAACCAGTAATTATCGCCCCAAATGTATTTAATCCCCAATCCGTCAAATGAAAGTTGCCATAAAATAAATGAGACAAGAAATAAAATGTATCGAAGATAATTTTTGTCCATCGTGTAGATAAATAACACCGCGTTATAGAGAAGAACAATAAAAAAAATCCCGTAGTATACTCCTACGAAAAAATTGCTTTGTTCCAATTCTTGCATCAAATTCTCTGAACAGAAAATAGAGATCGGAAGCTGCATCGAACTTTGCGTTTTTACACGAAGGTACAATGTTGAGTCACTACTATTATAAAGTGGAAGTTCTGAAATGAAATAGTGTGAACCGATATCACGGGAGTTAAAGGGTTGAGAGGTCCCCATTTTCTGATGTTTAATAAGCAGAGTGTCCGATTGAAGAAGATACATATCTACAGACTCTAAAAGAGGATAATCAATTTTCATCCACCAATGCGTATCTTTAGAAGACGAAGTGAGCAAATTGATTTTAAACCAGTATACTGATTGTGTAAATCCGAAATTAACACGTCTTTCTTTGGTATAGGGGGTGAACGGTTCCCTTTTTACTTGCTCTAGGGTTAAGGTTCCCTGAACATCTTCAAAATAGGATATTGACTGCTCAACGGGAGTTGAAACCCCTTTTTGGAGCGTCAATGCAGATCCTTGCAGCGCGAATGCAAAAAAGAAAAAAAGAAAAAATAGTTTTTTCAATCTAACTTCGCTTGCGCAACGCCTCTTTAAACCCCCACCCTTTACGTGATTCTGTGAGACTTTTTCGATCAAGATCAACAATTAACAGCTCTTCGGTATTGCCAAGGTCTGCTTCGATCTCCCCATCCGGAGAGACGACCATTGAATCACCGTAAAACTTCCACGCATGTTTATCATCACAATACTCTCCGACACGGTTAGCACGGAGAATATAACAGTTGTGGGTAAACGCTCTGGTTTTAATCAATTCTCTCCATCGGTTATGCGATTCAAACGTTGAAGCGCTCGGAACCAATACCGCATCAACCATTTTAGAGCTTACAGCTCCCCACATAGGATCAAAATGGGTCTCATATCCACCCATTACGGCAAATTTAAATCCTCCGCACGCAAAAATCATCGGAGGTTTTATCGGCTGAACAGGATTATTAAAAAACTTCTCTTCATTCCAATGAGGGTAATTAATCAATAATTGCTGTGGATAATAGGTGACACTGCGGGCGTTGACTTTCGCAATCATTTTCGTACACTCTTTCTTTTTCACCGTCACGATAGGGGCAACAAAGGTAAGGTCGTATTTGAGAGCCAGCGATTTGAGCGTTTCAATTTGATGGGCACTTTGTTCGGCGATCATACTAACAGGGGTTTGGATCAGTTCTTTAAAAAACGGGTTCAGGAGATATTCTCCCATCAAGACTAGTTTTACCCCTTTTTGATTCGCAACACGAGCATAACTTTCGAGTTTATTACTCCCCATACCGATGGAAGGGAGTTGGAGTATGGCAACACGCATTATTGCTCCTGATTTTTGATGATTTGTATCTGTAATTGTGCATTTTGAAGCATGGTTTCGGCATTTTTAAGCTCTTTCATCCCCTCTTCATACGCTTTGACACTCTCATTCATCGGCAATGCAGGATCCATTAATTTTTCTAAAATTGCCTTGGCATTGGTTATCTTCGTCTCAAAACTCTCTTCCGTGCTCATAGTGCCTCCCGAACGTAATTTTCAATTTTATCAATTTCTACTAAAAACGCGTCATGTCCGTAATCACTTGTAACTTCAAGGTAATCGCTGTTCGTTTTCCCTAATGCCCTCATTGCGGTATGGATACTCTCCATCTCGCTTGGGAGAAAAAGGATGTCTTTTTCAAATCCGACCAGATAGAGTTCCGCATTGATTTTCCCCAATGCCTCTTCGAGCGAATCAAACCCTCGTGAGAGATCGTAGATGTTGATCGCTTTCGTGATGTAAAGATAGGAAAGTGGATCAAACCACTTCGTAAAGTTATAGCCGTTGTATTCCAGATAGGACTCAACCTGAAATTTTCCGAATAACTCATATAAGCCGTCGGTTCGTTTATACTCACGACCGAATTTTTTGGTCATTGACTGATGGGACAAAAAGCTGATATGTCCCGCCATACGTCCGATTGCCATACCGCTAAGTCCATTTTCACGGATAACTTCAGGATCATAATAGCCGTTTTTAAATTCGGGATCTTTAAGAATCGCCTCTTGTGCTACTTTATTAAATGCAATCGCCCACGGCTGGGTTGCCGCCGTTGTTGCCATAGCTATAATTTTTTTTGCAAAATTAGGAAAAAACACACCGAAAGCTAATGCTTGCATTCCCCCCATCGACCCGCCGATGATGGCATGGACTTGATGAATACCCAAACGATCGAACAATATCCGCTGTGCTTTCACCATATCAAGGATCGTAATGACGGGAAATTTATAACGGTAGGGTTCCTGATAGGGATAGCGCATCGACATAGGGCCGCTACTGCCAAAGCAACTCCCGAGAACGTTTGTACAGATCACGAAAAATTTGTCGGTATCGACCGCTTTTCCCTGACCTATGAGTCCATCCCACCAACCGCTTTTATTATCCCCCTCATACGTACCGGCCGCATGATGAGAGCCCGTGAGGGCATGACAAATCACGATCACATTGTCCCGTGCTTCGTTAAGCTCACCGTATGTTTCATAGATGATGTCATACGGTTCTAAGATACGCCCGCTCTCCAGATAGAGCGGATTGGTAAAATGTTCACTTTTGATTTGCAGATTTAACATGGAACCCTTTACGCGCCGAATGCCTGAGCCAAATCATCGATCAAATCGCTCGATGCTTCAAGCCCGATACTAAGACGGATAAGTCCTGATGGGACACCACATGCCACCAATTCCTCATTGGAAAGTTGTTGATGCGTTGTCGATGCCGGATGAGTAATAATCGATTTTGAATCTCCGATGTTAACAACAAGAGAAAAGAGTTTGGTCGCGTCAACAATCTGTTTCGCTTTCTCAAAACTCTCTACTTCAAAACTGAGCAATCCGCTGGACATACCGTTCTCAAAATAGCGTTGTGCATTGGCATAATTGCTATTACTTTTTAATCCCGGATAGTTCACTTTTTTAACCATCGGATGCGACTCTAAAAACTCTGCAACTATTTGTGCGTTACGAGAGTGCTCCCGCATACGAAGAGAGAGAGTTTCAATCCCCTGAATAAAAAGCCATGAATTAAACGGGGATACCACCGCTCCCAAATCACGTAAAAGCGATAAGCGAGCACGTAGTGTAAACAACGGCAACGGCACATCGACATAGACCAGACCGTGATAACTCTCATCCGCCTCATTAAACTGAGGGTAACGAGCGTTTCCTTTGATAAAATCAACCAAACCGTGGCGTTCCACCATAATGCCACCGATTGCAAGCCCTTGCCCAGTCGTATATTTACTGGCACTGTGAACAACGACATCAACGCCGTGCTCTAAGGGGCGGCACAACACCGGAGTCGCTACCGTATTATCGACAATAGTAAGAATTCCGTGTTTTTTAGCGATAACCGTGATTGCCTCAATATCGGCTACATCAATACTCGGATTGGTCAATGTTTCAAAAAAGATAACTTTCGTTTTATCATCGATCAACGCTTCAATTTCGCTCGGATTTTGAACGTTAAAAAAGCGTGCCTGAATTCCAAAACGTTTTAGCGTATACGACGCTTGGGTCAATGTTCCGCCGTAGAGCTGGCGTGCGCAAATGATATTATCTCCTGCTTCGGCAGCATTGGCAATAGCGTAAAAAATAGAGGCCATACCGCTTGCGCCTGCCAAACCGCCTGCGCCCCCCTCAAGCTGCGCAAAACGTTTTTCAAATACGTCGGTTGTCGGGTTGTTTAAGCGGGTATAGATATTCCCCAACTCTTTAAGGGCAAACAAATTTGCCGCATGTTCGACGTCACGAAACTCGTAAGCAGTCGTTTGATAAATAGGAACAGCCATCGTACTTTGAGAATCTTTGTCGTATCCTGCATGAAGCGCTTCAGTTTGAAGTTGCATAATCATCCTTTACATTGTTTTGTAAATTATTGTATCGTGATTTCTCAGTTTTTCCCAAGTATCTCTACAAATTTAGTAGGGATTGCTCCCTCTAACTCTTCATACGTAGATTATACGTGGTAATTCGGCGCTTCCTGCGTGATAATAACATCATGGACATGAGACTCTTTAAGCCCTGCACTGGTGATCTCAACAAACTCTGCCTTATCCCAGAACGCTTCGATGCTCTCAGAGCCGCAGTATCCCATAGATGAACGTAGTCCCCCCATCATTTGGTGCACGACTGCCGCAATGCTTCCGCGAAACGGTACACGCCCTTCAATCCCCTCAGGGACAAGTTTGTCCGCAGCCGTCCCTTCTTGGAAATAACGGTCGGTTGACCCTTTCGTCATAGCACCGATTGAGCCCATACCACGGTATGATTTGTATTGACGCCCTTGGTACATGATGGTGTCACCCGGTGACTCTTCGGTTCCTGCGAGGAGTGATCCCGCCATAATAACGCTCGCACCTACGGCGAGGGCTTTTGCAATGTCACCTGAATAGCGAATACCGCCATCAGCAATGATCGGTACACCGTGAGCTCGTCCAACTGCGGCACACTCATCGATAGCCGAGATTTGAGGAACACCGACACCGGCTACGATACGGGTTGTACAGATCGATCCCGGTCCGATACCGACTTTTACCCCATCAGCTCCCGCTTCGATCAATGCCAGTGTCGCTTCACCCGTTGCAACATTTCCGGCGATAACATCGACTACCATCTCTTTTTTAATTGCTATTACCGTATCCAAAATCCCTTTGGAGTGGCCGTGAGCCGAATCCAAAACTAATACATCGACACCTGCATCGACAAGTGCGCGTGCACGGTCAAGTTGTCCGACACCGATCGCCGCACCGACGCGAAGACGGCCGAAATCATCTTTATTCGCATGAGGGTATTCGATACGTTTTTTGATATCCTTGATCGTTACCAACCCTTTTAGTAATCCGTTATCATCGATAATCGGAAGCTTCTCGATTTTATTGACGTGCATCATTTGCTCAGCATCCGCCAATGTTATCCCAGCTTTTGCCGTAATAAGGGGCATAGGAGTCATCGCGTCAATTGCTAACTTCGATAAATCTTTTTCAAAACGCATATCGCGGTTGGTCAAAATACCTAATAATTTGTTATGGGTATCTACCACAGGGACACCCGAAATTTTAAACTCATTCATCAATGCTTCCGCATCTTCGAGAGTAGCATCCGGATGAACATAAATCGGATCAATGATGATTCCACTTTCCGATTTTTTTACTTTTTTAATCTGTTTGACTTGCGTTTCGATATCCATATTTTTATGGATAATCCCGATACCGCCCAAATGTGCCATAGCAATCGCCGCACGGTATTCGGTAACCGTATCCATCGCCGCAGAGACCATCGGGATATTGAGAGGGATATTACGGGTCAACATCGTTTTCAAACTCACCTCTTTCGGGAGAACCTCAGAGTATTTTGGAATGAGCAATACATCTTCAAAAGTGAGGGCGCGTTTACGAATATTCATGAGGTTATCCTTGTAATTGAGTTTCGAGGCTCAAAGCCCCGTTGAAAAGTGTTTGCTCCGCATACGGAGCAGCTATGAGTTGAAGACCTACCGGCATGCCACTATCGCTGGTATCTACCGGTATTGAGATCGCGGGAAGTCCCGCGAG
The DNA here is from genome assembly GCF_030691015.1 of Sulfuricurvum sp. Taxonomy (GTDB): domain Bacteria; phylum Campylobacterota; class Campylobacteria; order Campylobacterales; family Sulfurimonadaceae; genus Sulfuricurvum. The sequence goes on along the minus strand of NZ_JAUYFF010000019.1, from coordinate 99,721 downwards.
GTTGACCGAAATCGTATAAATATCGCTTAAATACATCTCAAGCGGATCGCTTAAGCTACCAAACTCGTACGCGGTACGGGGAGCTACCGGAGTTAAAATAAGATCAACTTCTTCGAAAATCTTATTATACTCCTCTTGGATCAATGAGCGTACTTTTTGGGCTTTCACATAATAAGCATCGTAATAACCTGATGAGAGGACGAAATTACCCAGCATAATACGGCGTTGCACTTCGGCACCGAACCCTTTCGAGCGGGTTTGTAAAAAGGTATCTTTGAGGTTATCACCCTCTACACGGTTTCCATAGCGGATACCGTCATAGCGGGCGAGATTAGTTGTCGCTTCAGCGGTAGCCGTGATATAGTACGCTGAAATATCGTATTTCGGGTCCATCAAGCTTTTCTCGACGATGGTATGTCCCGCGTTTTTAAGGGCTTCTATCGCTTTTGCGTACGCTTTTCGAACATCTTCAGAGGCATCTTTAACATAATCAGGGACAATGGCAACAGTGAGCTTAACGTTTGCGTTAAGTTTATCACTTACAGTGCCGTCATTGCGCTCTGCCGAGGTTGAATCTTTCGGATCATGACCTTGAATAATGTCATACAAAATCGCCGCATCTTCGACATTTTGCGTCATCGGTCCGATCTGATCGAGTGAACTCGCATAGGCACCCAAACCGTAACGGCTGACACGTCCGTAGGTAGGTTTCATACCGACGATACCGCAAAAGGCAGCCGGTTGACGGATCGATCCACCCGTATCGCTTCCAAGAGCCGCTACGGCAAGCCCTGCCGCCACTGCCGCTGCCGAACCGCCTGAGCTTCCTCCCGGAACACAGTTATGATTGAGAGGATTGAGGGTTTTACCGTAGCAACTGCTCTCGGTTGTTGAGCCCATCGCAAACTCATCCATATTGGTACGTCCAAACGGTGACATATTCGCACGCAACAATTTTTCGATAACGGTCGCATTGTAGGGAGCAATATACCCTTTGAGAATATTAGAACCCGATGTTACAGACCATCCGTTGACTTGGATGTTGTCTTTAATCGCGATCGGAATCCCCTCACCGACATTTAGAACATCAATATACGCATTCAATTCAGGATTGGCGGCAATTTTGGCTTTCAACTCTTCTTTGAGTGAGCTTAGTTCATCTTTCGAGAGCTTTAATGCCTCTTTGAGTGTTATCATACACTTTCCTTTCTACGTTTTGCTTGTTTTACCATCGCAATCCCTGCGGCAATTACGACAAAAATTACCCCGACTGTTTCAGCAATAAAACTCATCGGAACGGGTTGTGTGACATCGATCATACCGCAACTACCTGCGCACAACGCGGACACAATGATTCTTCGTCTTCGCTGTGATATTTCCAACAACGTGGACATTTTGCTTTGGATGCAAGGGCAATATTGAATGTATCCCCCTCGATCTCAAACGTCCCTAAAATATCTTTCAGTTCACAGGCACACCATTTAGAGATGACCAGATACTCTTCGATATCCGCTTTTTTCATTGCTTTGGCAGACTCTGAGCTGGTAGAGATAACGAGTTCAAGGGTATTTTTAATCACCTTCTCTTTTTTCAATCCGTCCACGATCTCATTGAACTTTTCACGGATCACTTTCATCGTTGCGTCATCCCAGCTGCTCTCAACCGCTTCAATAGAAGCATACGTTACATCGAAAATATCGTTTGCTTCTCCCTTTAAAATAGAGGGAGCATTTTCGAAAATCTCATCGGCGGTATAGGTCAAAATCGGAGCGATAAGACCCAACATCGATTTAGCGATGATCGCCATAGCACTTTGAGTCGAGCGGCGCTCGCTTGAGTTGGCCCCATCACAGTACATACGGTCTTTGGTGATATCGATATAAACACCGCTGAGTTCATTCACGATGAAATAATTCAGTCCGCTCATCCCGTGAACGAAGTTGTACTCCCCGAACAAACGGTGTGTTTCATCAAACACCTCTTTGGCTTTTGCCACGATCCATTTATCGATCTCACCCATTTCACTGTAGGGAACGATAGCGTCCAGTCCATCAAGATTAGCGAGCATAATACGGAAGGTATTACGTAGTTTACGGTATTGATCTGCTGTTTGTTTGAGGATATTGCCGGAGATTTTCAGATCTCCCTGATAATCGCTCATCGCTACCCACAGACGCAAAATTTCACTTCCGTACTCTTTGAGCACCGATTCAGGGGCGACGACGTTCCCTTTGGATTTCGACATCTTCTCACCCTTCTCATCAACGGTGAATCCGTGAGTGAGAAGCGCTTTGTACGGAGCGATATGTTCCACTGCCGTACTCAAAAAGAGTGAGGATTGGAACCATCCGCGATGCTGATCAGATCCTTCGATGTATAAATCGGCAGGATACTCTCCCGCATCGTAGTTACGGGATTTAAGCACCGCATTCCACGTCGAACCGCTGTCAAACCAAACGTCGAGAATGTCGGAAACTTTTTCAAGTTCGTCCGCTTTGTATCCCGATCCCGGATAAAGAAGCTCTTCGATGCTCATCGAATACCACGCATCGGTGCTGTGCATCTCGAAAATCATCGCGATAAAGTTGAGCACTTTCTCATCGAGGATGACTTCACCCGTTGCCTTAACGCGGAAAAATGCGATAGGCACTCCCCAATCACGCTGACGGGAAATACACCAGTCCGGTCGGTTCTCGACCATTGAACCCAAACGGTTACGTCCGCTCTCAGGATAAAACGCCGTTTTAGCTACTTCGGCCTGAGCGATTTCGCGAAGTGTTTTTGTTTCACCCTCTGGGATTCCATCGACGCTGATAAACCACTGCTTCGTCGCACGATAAATCAATGGAGTATGGCTTCTCCAGCAATGCGGATAGGAGTGACGAAATTTAGACACTTTAAGCGCTTTGTCACCAAGTAATTCGATAATCGGTTCATTGCATTTAAAGATGTGTTTACCGACGAACTCTTCAGGGTTCGGAAGGAGTTTTTCACGGACGACGGTGTTATCATAACATCCCGTCTCATCAACCGGCATCACCACTTCGAGGTTATAACGAAGACCGATACGGTAGTCGTCTTCCCCGTGCCCAGGTGCGGTATGAACACATCCCGAACCGTTCTCCATCAAAACGTGCTCACCCAAAACCAAGTGTGAACCACGACCGTTGAGAGGGTTAATCGCATAGAGGTTTTCGAACTTTTTAGCTTCGATTTTTTGAACGACGGTGCCGTTAAAAATACCCTCTTCAATCATCGACTCATAGCGTTTTTCAGCCACGATATAACCGTCTGATGTTCGAACATAGATTTCATCAGGGTTAAGAGATATCCCCGTATTGGCAGGCAATGTCCACGGTGTCGTCGTCCAGATGACGATGGCGGCATTCCCCTCGATCCCTGCACGCACCTTTGCTTCATCGCTCAGTTCAAACGCGACATAGATAGAGTAGTCCTCTTTGTCTTCGTATTCGACTTCCGCTTCAGCTAACGCGGTGCGCTCCGCCCAACTCCAATAGACCGGTTTTGAACGCTCGATCAAAAGCCCTTTTTTCGCCACGGCGCAAAGGGTGCGGTAGATATTCGCTTCAAACTTGGAATCCATCGTCAAATACGGATTATCCCAATCAGCGATAACACCGAGCTTTTTAAACTCTGAGCGCTGAATATCGACAAATTCTGACGCGTGATCGCGGCACATTTGACGGACTTCTGCGGTGCTAAGAAGCTCTTTTTTCTGTTTTCCGCCCAGTTTTTTCTCTACTTGCTGCTCGATAGGTAGCCCGTGACAATCCCAACCGGGAGTAAAGCGAACCGATTTACCGTTGAAATAGTGATATTTAACAATAATATCTTTAAGAACTTTATTGAGAGCATGACCGATATGGGTGTGACCGTTGGCATACGGAGGACCGTCATGCAGCGTAAAACTCTCTGAGCCTTTTCGATTGGCCTTCATTTTGCCGTAAACATCGTTTGCAATCCACGCAGCATACCGTGTAGGCTCGTTTTGAACCAAATTTCCACGCATCGGAAATTCAGTCTGAGGTAGAAGGAGGGTCTCTTTATAATCCATCTGTTACCTTATAGAAAAAGTGGTGCATTATATCTTTTAGGTGATTAAAATTTGCTGTCACTGTGCTATACTATCCCAATTTTATACTCAGGAAAACCATGAAACGTGATGTTATTTTCGTAGGTAATCGGCTGATTTTGAATGAAGCGTATGAGCGTTATATCCTCCGAAGTATCAAAAACCGTCTTGCGTCGATCGATTCCATCAACTATTTTGAAGAGTCGGATAAAGGACTTTTCTTACACTTAGAAACTCTTTTAAAAAACGAATCCAAGCTCATCATCATCACAACAAAAAATACCTTTACGATTGTGGGAAAACTCCTCAGTACCGTTACCGCCGACAATCAAATTTTAAAAGAGCAGATGCTTATCCCATCCCGCGCCAGTATCTTAGAGAACGGCAGCTATCTCCTCACCCATAACAGCTCTGAGATCAACGTTATTTTAGCAACGGAGGGGAAAATGCTCCCCCCGATTCTTATCGATGATGAGTCGCGTCTTGCCACTATCCACCTCTTTAATGAAGAACTCCTCAGTGCCCAAACGCTCCTTGAGCCTTTAGCCCAAAACTTCGATGTAAAACTCGAATTCAGTGAATTGATAGAGGGGTGGCTCAAAATTCGTATCCATACCCGACGTCATGGGAATCTTTCACAGTTTATTGCATCTGCTCGCGGTTTAATGCATCATAAAGTCATTGCGGCTACCAATATCGGCGCGTTCATTATTGAGAAGCTCGCTCACCACCATAAAAAAATCTCGTTTGCCGAAAGTTGTAGCGGCGGTTCCCTCGCCCATTTTTTCACCTCCCAAAGCGGTGCTTCCGCTATTTTCGACGGTTCACTCATTACCTACTCTAATACGCTTAAAGCCAACTGGCTGGCAGTCGATGATGACGCGATTGAACAGCACGGTGCCGTAAGCGCCGAAGTTGTCTTAGAGATGTCCGAGGGGGCTATGAATGTCAGTTTTTCTGATTATGCAATGGCTATCAGCGGTGTTGCAGGACCTACCGGCGGCACGGATGCCAAGCCGGTGGGAACCGTCTACATCAGTGCAAGGTCAAAAACGTCTGTCCATACGGAACGTTTTCATTTCGAAGGGGATCGTAACTACATCCAAGAGCAAAGTGTACTGATGGCCGTTAAAATGCTGCTCAATAGTGACAAAGAATTGTTTTTTACCTAAATCGTTCTTTTTCCTTGACAAAACGACATCTTTCCCCTATAATTTCGCCCTCACAATCGTCCAGTTTTGATGATTGAAGAGGTCCCGTTAGCTCAGCTGGTAGAGCATTTCACTTTTAATGAAGGGGTCGATGGTTCGAATCCATCACGGGACACCATATTGTTGATTTCAGTGACCCTTTCGTCTAGTGGCCAAGGACACTATCACTTCATGGTAGGAACAGAGGTTCAAATCCTTTAGGGGTCGCCACTTGTTTCAAAAATGTTATTTGATTTTACAAATGAGATGATTTTCATCTTAATTTGGGAGTTTAGCTCAGTTGGTAGAGCGCTACCCTTACAAGGTAGATGTCACAAGTTCGAGTCTTGTAATTCCCACCATAATTTTTGGCTGCAGCGGTAGTTCAGTTGGTTAGAATGCCTGCCTGTCACGCAGGAGGTCGCGGGTTCGAGTCCCGTCCGCTGCGCCACCTTTACCTCTTCACTTACTACACAATCAAAAAAATATTCTTTCTCACTATCTGTGTTATCATACAGCTATGAAATTAAAACTTTCTCTTTTTCTTCTCTATATAACCATTTGGTTTTATTTAGCAATTAACCCGTGGTATCGTGATGATTGGTTCCTTGAAAACATCCTCGTATTTGCCGCTTTACCACTCTTAATCTGGAGTGATCGCCGTTTTAATTTTTCAAACAAAAGTGTTTGGATGCTCTTTCTTTTTTTTGTTTTACATGCCATCGGCGCACATTACACCTACAGCGAAATGCCGTTTTTTTCTCCCATCACCGATTATTTCGGATTTGAGAGGAACCATTACGACCGTTTAATTCATTTTTTATTTGCCTTTTTACTCTTTTTACCGTTTTATGAACTTTTTTCTTCTTTTCAGCGACTCAAACCGATTGCTTTGTATGGTACCGTTCTTTTTCTAATTGCGGTTTCAGGGGTGTATGAAGTACTCGAATGGGCAGTGACCGAAGCAACCCATGCAGAGCTGGGGACTGCTTTTTTAGGAATGCAGGGAGATCCGTGGGATCCTCAAAAAGATATGGCGGCCACCTATATCGGAATATTACTGTTCCTCTTGCTATGGAAGCGTATTAGGCGGCTCTAAATCAGATTTTGTATGCTACGCTCCCTTTGGGATGTTCATACCAGCCCGGATCGCTATAATCGCCTTTAGGTTGATTACGACGTACTTTCACGAGGGTAAACATTCCCCCCATCTCAATCGGGCCGAACGGTCCGCGTCCGGTCATCATCGGCAAAGTATTTTCCGGTAGTTTCATCCCCATTTCCACCATATCCTGCATCTCCGCCATCCCGTTTTTTCCCATCGGCATATACATATAATCGGGCATTAAATCGCTGATTTTTTCGGTCAAATCATCTTGCTTGACTCCGAGCATATTCGGAACGCTGTGCCCCATAGGTCCCATCGTATGATGTGATTTATGGCAATGCAGCGACCAATCCCCCTCTTCAGTGGCGACAAATTCAAAAGCTCTCACCTGCCCCACTCCGATATCAATGGTGACTTCAGGCCAACGTGCCCCTTTTGGAACCCATCCGCCGTCGGTGCACGTCACCTCAAACGGATGCCCGTGCATATGAATCGGATGGTTTGTCATTGTCAAATTTCCAACACGGATACGGACACGATCCCCAACCCGCACATTCATGGAGTCAATCCCCGGAAAAACACGGCTGTTAAAGCTCCAGATATTGAACTCGGTCATGGTTGAAGGGTTTGGGGTATACGTCCCCGGTGCTACGTCGTAGCTGGCGAGAAGAAAACAAAAATCCCGATCTACTTTATGCTCTTTCGGGGTTTTTGGGTGAACGATAAACATCCCCATACACCCCATCGCCATCTGCACCATCTCATCGGCATGAGGGTGATACATAAACGTCCCGCTTTGGCGGAGGGTAAATTCATATACATACGTTTCACCCGGAGCGATCTGTACCTGCGTTAATCCCCCTACCCCATCCATCCCGTTAGGGAGGATAAGACCGTGCCAATGGATCGTCGTATGTTCGCTAAGGCGGTTCGTTACAATCAGCCGCACACGATCTCCCTCCACCGCTTCGATCGTAGGTCCCGGAGAGGTACCGTTGTATCCCCAACAGTTCACCACCATTCCGGGGGCAAACTCACGAACCACCGGTTCAGCAATAATACGAAACTCTTTCACCCCCTCTTTCATTTCATACGGAAGGCTCCACCCGTTGAGGGTTACGACGGGATTATAATTTTTTCCCTCTTTTGAGGTAATGATCGTAGCAGGTGAGAGAACCTTTTTCGGATTTTTTACAAGGGTGAGCTGACGCTTTATCCCTTCATGGGCACCATGGTCATGCTCGGAGGCTTTGAGATTGGAACTCAGGGCTGCGGATGCGATCAATGCCGCACCCAAACCTAAAAAATCGCGTCTATCCTGTCCCATTAAAGTTTCCCCCCTATCGTATATTCCAAATCGGCTTGTGCCCTCTTATACTCTCCCAACGCATCAAGCGCTTCCATTTTTGCTTCACCTGCACGTCGCTGATCTTCCAGCAACTCATAAATACCGTCTAACATACCGTTATAAAAGAGCTGTGTCTCTTCTAATATCTGCTGATTGGTTTTCACAATCACCTCATCGTATGAGTGTGCTATATCGTACGTATATCGAAGGTGTGCATACCCCTCGCGCACCTCTGATCGAACATTAACGGCCATTTCATAAAGGCGATGCACGCTTTGGTTGTAGATGGCCTGCGACTTGCTCACCCGAGCCTGTCCAAAATCAAAAAGCGGAAGTGGAAGTTTTATCCCAAACGTATTAAACCGCTTTTCACCCGTTGTTTTTTCACTCTCTATCGAGAGTTCCACTTCATCCAAAAGACGTGTGTTTTCGCTGTATCCTGCCTGCTTTGCGGCGTAATCGACCGATTTTATTGCACTGCGCATATCAAGACGGTTGCTAATTGCACGTTTTTCTAACCCGGGTTCCGAAACGGTAGGCTCACTACGCTCTTGAGGTTCTGAACTCAACGTATAATGAGTTTGTTCCCCATACACTCCTAAAATTTTATTCAAGGACTCCCGCGCCGTAGCATTTTCTCGTGCGAGCTTGATCGATTCGATACGAGCACGCTCATAGCTCTCTTGAATTTTGAGCATATCCCGTTTGGAGAGATTCCCGGCAGTATATTGGCGAACCGCCAGCTGAAGTGACGCTTCATGGGATTTTAGAATCGAACGATAAAGGGCTACTTTTTCCTCGGCTATTCGTGCCTCTATGTAGCTCTTCTTTGCATCTCTTGCACTGCGTAACACACTGTCCCCGACACTGAGCGTAGTCTCTTCGAGTGCCAATCCGCTAAGTTCACGCCGCAATGGGATCCAAAGAAGGTCTAAAAAGGCCACTTCCACACTGATCGTGGAGGTAGTTATACCGTTAGCGCGTCCGATACTGTAGCCCAAAAGAGGATTACGCATCAATCCCGCTTCCACCAACTCGCTCTGAGCAATCCCGATATTTTCATAGGTTTGCTGTAATGCGCGGTTATTTATCAACATAATCCGCACAGCATTCTCCTGTGTCAACGGCTCTGACAAAAGAACTCGCACACTCTCATCGACACTCGCCGATTCTTGAGGGGTTTTGATCCATTGAAGATTTTTGCTCCCCTGCTCCAGCGTAAGCTGATTGACCGAGTCAAACGCCTCTTTTTGAGAGATGACAGAACATCCCGAAAGGATGAACAATGCCGCTAACGAGGTACTAACGGTTTTCACTACCATTTCGCACCTCCATATCCCGTCGCATTTTGATCCTCTTTCTGTACACAACCCTCTTCGACAACATCAACGGAAGGGGCAGGAGGTGAGTAAACACTTTTCCCCTCCGTAGCATTCGGGGAAGAGGGAGAAATTTTTATCTCTTCGCCGCTTACACTCATCATCCCTATGAAAAATAAAATCAGAATACGACTCATTTCTTAATCTTTATGATGATATTTTTGCCCTCTTTTTGGACAAATTCGAAATCGACTTTATCCCCTACTTCCAACGGATGGGTCAGATCATGATCTATCACGTCAAATTCCATATTCATAGCAGGCCATTTAAGCTCTGGTATCGGATTATGGAAAATACGGATACTCTCATGATTTTGGGCTATGGACTTTACCGTTCCACTGGAATGGAACGTTTGTTCACTAATAGTTGATGAGGAAATATGATTTTGATGTTCATCCCCCATCCCCATTAGCGGCGATAGTGAAAAAACTGCCAAAACTGCAAGCGAAAAAATTTTCATTGAAACTCCTTTTTAGAAAGTGTATCGGAGTTCTTTGTATTTTATATCAATCTACTATTAATGATATTAACCGCATTCTTTCTTTTATCCACTCTCATCTGAATAAACACGAGCCAAAGTACTCCGTTTATTATCTTTTGATACGGCTGAAAGCTCTTTTACCTGATCGGCACTCATTCCAAACCCCTCGCTCGTAGCATAAAGGGTTGAGGATTTAATCTGTGCTTGTGTTTGATCAAACGAACTTTTTTGATCCGAAAGTTTTTGAGTCTTCGACTCTACCTGCTGTTCCTCTTTCTGCAGCTCTTCAGACTTCTCTTGGGTAACTACAGGATCAGGCCGCCCCACTTGAAACGGCTGAGAATAAGGGCTTTGAAAAAGATAGGAATTGACTGTCATAGTACACCTCCACATCAGGAAAATGTACATCCACACAGCCAAAAATAACATTAAATACTCAAATTAAGATACAATAATCGTATTAAACACTGAAGGATCTGTATGCAAATTTTTCTGATTCTCCTTGGAGTACTTACCCTTATCGCAATTTTGATGTATAACTCTCTTATCGCCAAAAAAAATCAAGTTGACAATATCTTTGCCGGAGTCGATGCCGTCCTCAAAAAAAGATTTGACCTTATCCCCAATCTTGTTGCTTCGGTTTCTCAGTACATGGAACACGAAAAATCAACGCTAGAGAAAGTGACCGAATACCGAGCGCAAGCTATGAAACCGGGAATCAGCGATGAAGCCAAAATTGCTCTCGATGCCAAACTCACCTCTGCTTTGGGTGCGATCAACATCGCAATGGAAGCCTACCCCGATCTCAAAGCTAACGAAAACGTTATGCACTTGCAACGCTCACTGAGCGAAATCGAAGAGCAAATCTCCGCCGCACGCCGAGCCTATAACCAAACAGTTACCGATCTCAACAATGCCATCGAGATGTTCCCGACAAACCTAATCGCTGGATGGATGAATCTACAACGACGTGCTGTTTTTGAAATCACCATTACTGAGCGTCAAAACGTTGATGTAGGGGCACTTTTTAACCAATGAAATCCATTTCGGAACTGACCGATTTTTATTATAAAGAGCTCTATCCCTCACTCAATGAACTCGAAACAGCCCGAAAACAGATCGTATCGCATCTCAAATGGTACGGAAGTATGGGAATCGTCGTTTTTATTATCGTTGCTCTATGGATGGAAAAAAACTTCGGTTTATTTCATCCCCTGATGATGGGTGTTGTTATCGGGTTTATCGCAATAGCCTCGATTGCTTACCGTTTTATGATTTCAGGGTACGCAAAAGATTTTAAAGCCAAAATAATTACGCCCCTTATTCATGCCATCGATCCCCATCTTCTGTACAATCCCGAATTTGTCATCTCTCAGCACCTTTTTGAACGAAGCGATCTTTTTAAACACGCCATCGACCGCTACAGCGGTAATGATTATGTCAAAGGCTTAGTTGAGGGTGTCCCACTCGAATTCTCTGATGTCCATGCCGAATATCAAACACGCGATTCCAAAGGACGTACTCAGTGGCATACCCTCTTTCGAGGACTCTTTCTCGTTGCTGAGTTCAACAAACACTTTAAAGCTAAAACGGTTGTCCTTCCCGACCAAGCGGAAAAAACTTTTGGTTCGCTCATCGGGGGATGGCTTCAGTCGATCAATTTCACCCGTGAGGGTCTCGTCCGCTTGGACGATCCTGAGTTTGAGAAACATTTTGTCGTCTACGGAAGCGACCATATAGAAGCACGCTATATCCTCACCCACTCAATGATGAAACGAATTTTAGACTTTCAACGCCGTGTTTCTCATCCGCTGTTTGTCTCATTTGTCCATAACCATATCCATGTCAGTATCGGTACGGGGAAAGATTTGTTTGAACCTGCCGTCTTTACCTCGTTACTCGATTACAAACAGGCAATGGAATACGTCAATACACTTCAAAATACAATCGGTTTAGTGGAGGAGTTAAAACTCAATGAGAAGTTGTGGAGTAAAAGCTAACAATGTTGTATTGAACGTCCAAGCGCTCCATAAAATAACTCCAATTTCTCTGCTGTCGCTTCGATAGTAAATTCCGCCCCTTTTTCTCCAAATATTTTTTTAACACACCGAATCGCTTTTTGGGTCATTTCATACTCAACGATTGAAACATTCGAATATTCACACGTGAAGTCCTGACACAAGAGCTTTTCATAGGGATGCAACACCGCTTGGGCATACGCCGCATTCGCCGCTTCCGCATAAGCACGGACTAGTCCTCCCGGTCCAAGCTTCGTACCGCCGAAATAGCGTACTGTGATGATCGCGGCATTAATCAGTTCATGTCCTTGTAAAACACTCAGCGTCGGTTTCCCCGATGTCCCTTTGGGTTCACCGTCATCCCCGCTGTATTCTACAATCTGATCAAATTCGTTGAGACTTCGGGTAGCACTGACAAAATGGACGGCTTTGGGATGGTGGGAGCGCAAAGATGCCATTTGTTCTTCATACATTGCCATCGGCATTAAAAAAGCGATAAATTTCGACCCTTTAATTTCGATTGTATCTGAACTTATCGCATTGACCGTTACCATAAAACCCCTTCTTAATAGTGCCATTATATAATATCGCCATGAAACTTACCCCTCAACAATCACTATTGCATTGGTATGAGACCCACGGTCGTCATGATCTTCCATGGCGCACAACTAACGATCCCTATCACATCTATATCAGTGAGATCATGCTTCAGCAAACACAGGTTAAAACCGTGTTAGAGCGGTTTTATTTCCCTTTTTTGGAACGCTTCCCGACTCTCTCAGAAGTCGCCCAAAGCCATCAGGATGATGTCCTAAAAATGTGGGAAGGATTGGGATACTACACGCGTGCTCGTAACCTCCATAATGCCGCGTGTCAATGTGACGGAAACCTACCGAATAATGCCCATGATCTGATGCAGCTAAGTGGTATTGGACGCTCCACCGCACACGCAATTGCCGCATTCGCCTTTCAAGAGCCGCTCCCTATCCTCGATGCCAATGTCAAACGGATACTCTATCGTTATTTTGCTCTGCGTGAACGTAATGAAAAAAAACTCTGGGAATACGCCTATACCCTTTTTGACTCCTCTCATCCTTTTGAATACAATCAAGCGATGATGGATCTCGGCGCATCACTCTGCCTCTCTAAAAATCCCCTCTGTAGCCGTTGCCCGTTTGAGACAACCTGCAAAGGCAAATCAGAACCTCTCTTGTATCCTGAGCCAAAAAAATCTAAACTAAAACCTATCCGAGAACGTTCTATTATCATCTATAAACGCTCTGAGCGTTACGCCCTCTCTCAACGAAGGGATCGGTTTTTACATGGGTTATGGGGATTTTATGAAACGACAGATACCGTGTATGGAAAACCGATCGGACATATCACGCAGCACTACAGCCACTTCACTCTTGAAGCCGATCTCTACCTCAGTACAGAAACATTTAGCCATGAAGCATTTGAATGGTTTTCATTGGAAGAGATACGGGAGCTATCGCTTAGTCGAGCCGATCATAAGGCCGTTGAGTTATTACGCTATAATTTGTAAAAATATGAGGAGATAGCGGTGTTACGAAGCATTAAAAACTACTTTTTTAGCGCATTTCGGGAAGTTTTTGTCTATCACCACTCTTCGTTAGAATTTCGTGCCAAAACGTATGCTGTTTTAATTGCCAGTTCCCATGAATCTCTCCATCAATATCAAGATACACTTGAAAAAATCGCGTCTGAAATCTATACCGAATCCGATCGAGCCGATGCACTCGTATTAACTGTCAAAGAGTATATCAAAAGTATCCAGTCCAAAAAGTATATGGGGGAAGAACCGCTGCTCATAGATGTCATTCGGGAACTTCGACAAGTCCCCCGCTATGCCCTTAAAATCGAACCCGAACACCTTACGCGGTTACAAGAGTGTACGAACGATATGGATTCCAAAGTTTATCAAAAACGGTTGATTGATTTTTTAAACCAAAAACGTCTTGAATACAGAGAACTTAAACGTTGAAACGTTCCGGATCAAAAAATGTATCATCGCTGATATGACCGAATGCTGAGTTAATCGAGACAAAAAGATCGGGATATTTTTCTTCCATCTCTCCTAGCATCACTTTCATCGATGCACGTGCATGAGGCATTTTCACATCGAATCGCATCGACGGACACGCCTCATCTCCGATGGTCGGCATCTCATTTTCAAGTGCACACGCAGCAAGTTGACGTTCTCGCATCTTTATCAAAGGACGGATAACGATTAAGCCGTTTCCTGCTTTGTATTTTGGTGCAAGGGCACGCATATGACCATTGTAGATCAAATTCATAAAAAAGCTCTCCGCCGCATCATCAAGATGATGCCCAAGCGCTACTTTGTTGCATTCGTACTCTTTCGCAGCACCGTACAATGCACCTCGGCGCATACGGGAAAAAAAGCTGCAAAACGAAGAATTTTGTCGAATTTTATCCGCGGCAATCTCATAGGTATTGGTTTCATAGACTTTATGCGGAATATTATGCTCCGCACAGTGTGCACTAAGTGCCGATAAATCTTCACCCATCCCATACGTCACCGTCACTGCGAGTATCTCAAACTTAAAGGGGGCACGACGCTGTTGTTCCATCAGTGCGTGTACCATTGTTAGAGAGTCTTTACCACCGCTGAGCCCGACGAGGATTTTATCCCCCTCTTCGATAAGACCGAATTCGGCATTCGTACGCCCGATTTGGCGCATAATCTTTTTGCTGAGTTTAATCGCCAATGCGTTTTACCATCTCTAAAATAAATTTGGCACTTACCTGTGCCGAGCTTTGTAAGAACGCATCAAAATCCATACCTGCTTCACCGTCTGCCGTGTCACTGATAGCACGAAGAACAAAGAACGGAACGCCGAAGTTATGACATACACATGCCACACTCGCCCCCTCCATCTCTAACGCATCGGCATTAAACGTTTTTTCAATCCATGCTTTTCGCTCTGCTGATGCGACAAACTGATCTCCCGTAGCGATGATCCCCTCGTACAGTTCAACTCCCATATCAATGGCAATTTCAGATGCCAGAGAGCGCATATCGTCGTCTGATGCGATCATCACCGAACTCTCAGGGATAAATCCGTCAGGATGACCAAAAGCGGTAATATCGACATCATGCTGACACAATGCGCTTGCCATGATCAAATCACCGATTTTCAAATCTTTGCTGATCCCTCCGGCAACACCGCTGAACAAAAGTGCTTTGGCATCATAACGCTCTAGCATGACCGAAGCGGTAATCGCTGAAAACACTTTACCGATTTTTGAATAGGCAATGACGAGTTCATGCCCTGCATAGTGGGCTGAATAAAATATATTTCCGGCATGCTCTTCGCTCGTATAATCACCCAGTGCCGCTAAAATCGGTTCAATTTCTTCGCGCATAGCGCCCATAATGGCTATTTTCATTTTTTTCCTTACGTATGTTTTACTAAATATCGACCCAGTTTTTTTAACCGGGCATCGAGAGAACACACTTTGTGTTCAGACTCAAAAAGTGACAAAGTGTATTCTGTTTTTCCCATCGGAGAGATAACACGACTTCCACCCCAAAATCCCAATCCGTCTTCAAATCCGACTCGATTGACGAAAACGACATAATTGTGGCTTAGCAGAGCGGTGGATTTTAAAAGGGCATCCCATTGGGATTCAATGCTGATCCCCTCATCGCTAAAATCACGTGCCGGAGAAGCGGCCAGTACATAAACGACTTCTGCGTCCGACGCGGCAATCGCGGCAATACTCTCCGCACGCCACACATCTTCGCATATCACCATAATGGCATTGCCATGCGGAGTTGGAAACGACGCTATCTCATCACCTGCCCTAAAATAGCGTCCCTCTTCAAACATCCCGTAGGTAGGAAGATGATTTTTATGGTGGATATGGAGCAATGCGCCTTGCGAAAAATACAAAGCACTATTGTAGACGTTATTATTATCCCATAATGCCGCACCGATAACAATATCGCATTGCATGCTTGCATGAGCCAAGTCACTCAACTCCTCAATCTTCCAAGCATCCTCATAAAGCTTGTCTTGGAGGAGATACCCGCTCAATGACAGTTCAGGAAAAACGACAACATCCGCATCTTTATTTTCCTCAACAAGCATCAAAACCTCTGCAAGGTTTGCACGAGAGAGTTTCGGTGAGGATTGGATCAGGGCAACTTTCATGAGAGTGCTTCACAAACCTTTACAAGCGAATCCATATCTGAAATTCCTACTGTCTCTACATCAGGAGCATTGCGTTTGTTCAGTCCCTTCAACACGGCACCGTTACCGAATTCGATCATCATGTCGATCTCACCGGCAATCGCTTCAATAGATTGCTTATATTTTACCGGCTGAATAAGTTGAATTTTGAGAAGTTTCAACGCTTCTTCTTTGGTCGCGTATTTTTCCGTACTTACATTCGATACGATCGGAGCACTAAAATGTTCACTTACCATCGCTTCCATCGCTTCGCCCAACGGCTCCATTGCACTTGAGAGAAGAGGACAATGACTTGCGATTGACATGTTAAGCAGTAATGCCCGTTTCGCACCGGCTTCTTTGAATACGCTTTCCATATCTTGGAGGTCTTCTTTAATCCCCGCTACGACCAGTTGCCCCGTTTGATTATAGTTCGCAGGCCAAACCTGTTTCCCCTCACGGTTGGCATTAGCACAAAGTTCTTCAACCACCGCATCATCTAACCCCAAAATTGCCATCATCCCGGCATTGATACTCTCACATGCTCCGCTCATAAGCTTTCCGCGTTTATGAACCAACTCCACCGCATCGACATAATCGATTGCACCCGCAGCACAAAGGGCACTAAATTCACCCAAAGAGTGACCTAAGAACATTACGGCATTGCTAGGATGAGCTTCTTGAAACAATTTATACGCGATCATTGAGATCAATAAAATGGCTGGTTGCGTATACTCTGTTTGATCCAACTGCTCGTTCGGTTCAAACAGAAGTTTGGTAAAATCGACCCCGATACGCTCTCCGGCTTTCTCAAACATTTCACGTGCTAATGCACTGTTATCGTAAAATGATTTTCCCATTCCGATTGATTGTGATCCCTGTCCGGGAAAAATCATCGCAATTTTTTTTGACATTAATGCTCCTTGATTTCTAATTCATACCCTGAATGGTCGCTAATCTTTTTCCGCAATGTATTACGGTTGAGGCCTAGCCGCTCAGACAACTGTAATTGTGATTTAAATCGCTTAATCCCTGCTCGGATTAGGGGAACTTCATACAGATGCAAAAACGCTCTGTAGTCATTATTACTACCGAGTTTTTCTTCCAGATAGTGCTCCATGATCTCCATAAGATCATTTTCGCTGATGCTGTCGAATAAATAATGAAGATACACTTGGCGTCGAAGTGAAATGGCGTTTTCACTCAGATCAGGGACAAACCCATTAAGATCAAACGGCTCAGATTTACCAAGGGTAAGACTTGCTTCCTTTACAAAAGCATCAACCAATACGGCAACATCTTCATTTCGCTCAGACAATGGCGGTAATGCAAGACGAATTGTAAAAATTTCATCCAACTGGTCTTGAGAATATCGCCCACCACCGGTCGCTATAACACGTGTTCGTGTTTTTTGGATGGTTTCTATAAGGCGTTTAAGATTGGCAACATTATCAAGACGATGAATAATGACATCACTGTGAGACTCAAGTGCATCCAGTAGCTCATCAAAATGACTGGCATCAATGATGGGTGCATGAGGAAGGATATAACGGGCAAGGGTAAGTTTACCCGTCCCCCGTTCTCCGAATATAATGGCATTTACCCCTAAACCTTTGAGTAAATTAGCCGTTTTAAACGCTTCGATGGAAGCGTTTGATGCCGTTAAAAAATTAGTGACATCCACAGCCGTGATTACCGCCGCTTCCACAACATCCGCTATCATCCACTTTGTTTTCAGCAGGGATTCCTGTCATTGCTTCTTCAGCCGATGCATCACGCACATTGCTGATAGTTACGCTAAACATTAAATCTTTCCCTGCAAGAGGATGGTTGAAATCGATAATAACGATATCATCTTTGATCTCTTTAACCACAACTTGAACGGTTCCGCCGTCTTCGCCTTGACCGTACAATGTCATACCGATATTCAAATCGATCCCGGCAAATTGCTCACGCGGAAGTTCTTGCTGAGCTTCTTCATTGTAATCGCCGTATGCGTCGTGAGCTTTTACAAGTACATCACCTTTATCACCCATATTCATATGGGCGATCCCCGCCTCAAGACCGGGAATGATTTGCCCTTTTCCGAACATAAACGTCAATGGATGCCCACCAACATTACTATCTACAACGTTTCCGCCATCACGTACTTCATACTCGATTGATACAATTTGATTATTTTCAATTGCCATTTGATTAGCCTTCTTTTAAGATTTTGCGATTGTAGCAGATTTACCTATGGTGATGCTGAAAACAGACATTTAGCACAAGTGACTTACTTTAACTTAGAGAGTCTCTCTTGTGCCTCTTTGGCTGCACCGCTTCCGCTATATTTTGATATTGTTGCTTGATAAAAAGCTTTTGCCGTTGCGCTGTCTCCGGTTTTTTCCATTGAAATCCCCGAATGGAGCAAAAGGGTCGGCATGAAAAGCGATTTTTCACTGCGTGACGCACTCTCTTTATAATTTGAAACCGCTTCTTTGTAGTTTTTACGCTCAAAGTGCGTTTCACCGATCATAAATAAAGATTCATTGACTTTATGTTTTTTTTGAACTAACTGCTCAAAATATTTCTGAGCATCTGCGTATTTCTTCTGTGAAAAAAGCTTATTAGCCTCTTTTTCAAGGGCGGAATTTGACATTTTTATAGAAGATACTGCCATATCAGGGACGTTTACTTTAAGCTGTTTGATAAGTGCCGCGAATTGTTCTTTGGTAACATAATTACTATTGATTTCATCTACAACGAGAGAAAGTTCTTCAAGAAGTGTTTTGAACTGAGCAACATTTTCGGTATTAGCGGCAACGTGCTTATTCAACTCTTCCATGTTTGAACTGTTGTTACTATCGAGAGCAAGTTTTTCTTGAAGTTTTTGAAGCAGCAACGTCTGTTCATTCGATCGCTGGCCCAACCCTTCAAGAATCCCCTGCATACCGTCAAGGCGTTCTGTAACCGTCTCAACTTTTGCACTTTGAGCGTTATTTTTTTGAATGACCGTCTGAAGCTCTTTTTTATTTTCAAGAATCAGTTTTTCTTCATGGGTAAGACCGTAAGGATTAGGACTATTCAAATCACCCGCACCGAAAACCGAAGGCTCCGACGCAGATACTGAAAGTGTTATTAGAAAGGGGAGAATTACTAAAGAACGCATTTACGGAAGTTTAAAATCTACACGACGATTTTTTGCCCAGCACTCTTGTGTTTTTTCCAAACAAACCGGATTGCTTTCGCCAAAACTTGCCATAGTGATGGCATCAGCACTTACACCGCTGTTTACCAAAGCTGATTTAACGGCGTTGGCACGTTTAAGACCAAGTGCAAAGTTGTACTCATCGCTTCCGAATTCGTCACAATTTCCCTCAAGTTTAATCGCTTTACCTTTAACTAACAACGTATTTTTCGTCATTGCTTCTTGCATATCTTCACGGACATCAAATTTGTCGTAATCAAACAAGATACTCACCAATTGACCATCTGAACCATTAACACCATTAGAGCCTGCAGCTCCCGTGGTTGTATCATTTGCACTTGCATTTGTAATAGGGGCGATAACGGCATTAGCGTCTGTCCCGGTATTACTACTTGTATTTGCATTTGTCCCGATTGACGTGCCGTTAGCGTTAGCCGTTGCGTCGATTGCCGGTTCTTTAGAGCTACATCCGCTCAAAACTAACATCGCTACCGTTGCGCTTAAAAAAGCAACATTTTTCATCATGACATCTCCTCAGGATTTATAAATATAGTGTTATGATACCGAAAATATTATTAACACTACCAATCAATCGATTGAATTCGTCCCATTTTTAACGGGAAAATAAAGCTTTTATTAACTCCAAACCGAATAACCCCTATGGAACTGCGCGGTCCCTCTTGCTTAATGTACAAAATGGCTTCGCCATCAGGAGAGAATCGTGGGAAATCATTCTCTCCGCTCGCCGTTAATCGCTTAACATTTCCCGAATTCAAAGAGAGCAGATGAAGATTGAAGGAATTCCCTGCAAACGTTGCACTGTTCTCACGTGCTTTGTAAACCAGAAAATTTTTATACGAGCTCAAAGAGGAGTTATTTTTCCCCTGATATACAAGTTGCGAAATCCCGCTATTGTTCATCTGTTTCGAAAAAATATTAGGATATCCAAGACGGTTAGAGACAAAAGCAACGGATCCATCTCCCATAAACTGCCCATTCACGTCAATTCCAGAGTAATCGGTAATACGAGTTTTGTTTCCAGAAACCAAATCATACAAATAAATATCGGGCTGCCCATCAGGTGCGAGTGTCAGTAATAGACGCTTAGCATCTTCGCTGACATCGGAACACACCGCCATACCATCGGAGCTAATGATTTTCTCTTTTTTTCCGCTCAGAAGATTCATTTTATAAATTGTCGGTTTAAAATCGGTCAGTGAGGTAAAGTATAAATCACTCTGCTCGCGGTTAGCCCATTTCGCAAATCCATACATCCCCCCTTTTAGAATCACTTTTTGATACGAGAGGGTGTAATCTGAAGCTACAATTTCTGAATGTCTCGGACTGGTAAGACGGATAAAAAGAACTTTTCGCTTGATCCAATCAATCGGAGATCCCCCCATTTTAGCATTGATATCATACGCAATCGAGTGAGAAAGAAATACCAACATTTCACTTTGTTTTAGAACATAACTTTTAAAAAATAGCTCTCTTCCGTTTTGAAGCAGTTTGATATCCGCCTTGATCCCCCCCGAGCCGTCATTACTCAATCGATACCTAAGTAAATACTGTGCATCTTTATGTGCAACGGATGGAGTAGGTGAATCAAACACAGACATGGCATAGCTCTCATCAACGCTAAATAAAGAGACAACATTCATATCGGCCGCTAACATCTTGGCAAATTTTTGAGACATCTCGCTGCTTTGCAGTGATGAATCTTCGATTGCGAGAGGAGCCAACCCCTCTACCCCTTTAACTACTTCTATGGTCGCATCCGCGCCCCATAAGAGTTGAATCAATGTCAAAAATAAAAAAACAATTTTCAAATAACTACTCCTTGGCCGTTAATATACACTCTATTACCGCATCTTTCCCATCAGGATGTTCAGGGAAACGGGTCGAGTTTAGTCGATCTTTTAACCAATCAACTTCTCCATTAAACGATCCGTTTCCTGAATAGCTGATCACTTTATAACTGATTAGTTTGCCGGCGGCACTGATTTTCATCCGAATTCGTGCCGCTTCTCCTGCACTCCCTGATGGGGGGCGAAAATAGGTATAGACTAGCGCTTGAATCTTAGCATGGTATTCGTTAACGAGCGGCCCGCTCGATCCCCCTTGGGGTATCATTTTCACGGAAGGTTTCGCGAGTTCAACCTTACTTACCTTATCCGAAAAACGGGGGGACCCTTTTCGTTCCAAAACCTCTTTTTCCAATGCATTTAACTGTTTATTCTCTTCAGGCTTTTTTTTAGGTGTTGTATCCGGTTTTACTTGTGCAAAAAGATCCGATATTTCCTGTACTGGCTCTGGTTCGACAATACGCTCTTCTTCTTGAACCGGTTCTGATTTCTCTAGCACAGCTTGCGATTCAGGACTCTTTTGAGCTTCATTAGCGGGTTCCATAATCGACACCGATACATATTCGCTTTGTGTCATCGCAAATTGCTCAATGACGGGTGATACGGCTAAAGTGTACCCGGCTAAAAATAGCAGTACCACAAAGAGTGTAATAGAAATTAATCCGCTTAGAAAAAAATAGCGTTCTTGGTTAAAACTCATTTGACAGCATCTCTTACAGAAACTCTAAAATATGTTTAGCCATTGGATGCTAACGAAACTTCTCTGAATCCGGCTTGCTTTACTGCCCCTAATACCGACATAACTTTCCCATAATCAAGCGTTTGATCTGCACTGATTAGCACGGTTGCTTCGCGGTCTAACTGCTGTGCGTAGAGTGAAAAATTATCATTGAATGTCTCTAATTTAAACGGTTCTTTATTGACTAAAATTTCGCCCTCTTTGCTAATGGTAATATGTACTGGAGGAATTTTGGTAAGTTCTTTTTGAGCAGAACCTTTGGGGAGACGGATCAACTCTTCGTAAACGATATTCGGTGAAATTACCATCAATATCGCCAAAAGAACCAACATTACATCCACAAGGGGAGTAATGTTCAGTTCCGGTTTTTCATCCCAATCAAACATCATTAAGCATCTTTAGAAAGGAGAGCATCACCTTGCATACGGATCAATCCCGAAAGCTCATACGCTTTACGCTTTAAAATCTGATGATAGGTGTACGCAAAAATAGCGACAAAAATCCCTGACGCGGTTGCAACAAGAGCATCTGATACACCCGAAGCGATAATACTCATCGTCCCGCTCGCCTGACCGATATTGTCAAACGTATCCAAGATGGAAACAACCGTGCCGAAAAGTCCGATAAAAGGGGTTGTTGATGCAACAATGGAGAGAAACATCAGCCCTTTTGTCGCCTCTTTCGTCGCCGCATACGAAGCCATATCAAACAGTGCCGTAGAGAGGCGAGGCGATGATTTTGTAAAATGACTGAGATACGCGTAATCGGGAATTTTATATGAACCTAATAACAGTGATTCGAGAGACTGATTTTCGGTAGAGATCCATTGATTTAGTGAAAAAAAGCGGTAAAAAAATGTCCAATTGACGGCAATGAAGTAGAGAGAGAGTACCAGCAACACAAAAAGTGTTACCGGATGGCTTTTATCGTAAAAATCTGCGAATGTTTGAAACATTGAGTTAGACTAAACGATGTGCCGCAGAATCAATACGCGCCGATACCGAAGCAATCATAGCGTTCGAATCGCCGACACTGGTGATCAAAGATTTTGCTTCATCGAGTGCTTTAGCAATGTCTCCTTCGCTTTCACCACGGATGGCAACTGCACCGTCAACCAAAACGACTACTTTGTTTTGGGTAATCTGAACAACTCCCCAATTCACAACAATCGATTCGACTTTACCGTTCTCTTTTTGGATATCGACTACTCCGGCTTGAAGCAGTGTCGTTAAAGAGACGTGTTCAGGGAGAACACCAAATTCTCCCTCTTCACCCGGAAGGGTGACGCTTTTAGCCGGCCCGTTATAAATCGGACCGCTTGGGGTTAGCACTTCTAATTGGAGTGTTTCCATAGTGTTTCCTTATAAGGCGAGAAGCAATTACTTGCTTTTCATTTTAGCAGCTTTTTCAATCGCCTCATTCATATCACCGACCATATAGAACGCACCTTCTGGTAGATGGTCGAATTCACCCTCAAGAATTCCTTTGAACCCTTTGATAGTGTTTTCAAGTGAAACGTATTTCCCCGGAGAACCGGTAAACACTTCCGCAACGAAGAACGGTTGAGAAAGGAATTTCTCGATTTTACGTGCACGTTCAACTGTAGATTTATCATCTTCAGAGAGTTCGTCCATACCAAGAATCGCAATAATATCTTGCAAATCTTTATATTTTTGAAGTGTTTTTTGAACACCGCGAGCAACACCATAGTGCTCTTCACCGATGATTTGCGGGTCAAGCAAGCGTGATGTTGAATCCAATGGATCAACCGCAGGATAGATCCCTTTTTCAGCGATTTTACGGTTAAGAACCGTAGTCGCATCAAGGTGAGCAAATACCGAAGCAGGAGCCGGGTCAGTCAAGTCATCCGCAGGTACGTATACCGCTTGAACCGACGTGATTGAACCTTTTTTAGTTGATGTAATACGGTCTTGAAGCGCACCCATTTCACGAGCCAAAGTCGGTTGGTAACCAACGGCTGAAGGGATACGTCCAAGAAGTGCTGACATCTCAGAACCTGATTGTGCAAAACGGAAGATGTTATCGATGAACATCAATACGTCAAGCCCTTTTTCATCACGGAAATACTCCGCCATAGTAAGACCTGTAAGAGCGATACGGTTACGTGCTCCCGGTGGTTCAGACATTTGACCATAGCACAGTGCTACTTTGTCCAAAACGCTTGATTCTTTCATCTCGTGGTAAAGGTCATTCCCCTCACGAGTACGCTCACCGACACCGGCGAAAACAGAAAGACCGTCATGCCCGTGTGCAACGTTGTGAATCAATTCCATGATAATAACGGTTTTACCAACACCGGCACCACCGAAGAGACCGACTTTACCACCTTTAGCATACGGAGCCAAAAGGTCAACAACTTTGATACCCGTTTCGAACATCTCAGTTTTTGTACTTTGGTCAACCAACGGTGGAGGATCACGGTGAATAGACCATGTATCACAATCTGTTACTTGCTCTCCGCCATCGATTGTTTCACCGATTACGTTGAAGATACGTCCGAGAACTTTTTCCCCGACTGGTACTTTGATCGGAGCGCCAGTTGCACGTGCCGCCATACCGCGAACAAGACCTTCTGACATATCCATAGCGATCGTACGTACACGACCGTTTCCAAGGTGAGATGCTACTTCAAGAATAAGACGAGTCGTATTCCCTTCTACACTTACATTTACTTCGATCGCGTCGTTGATAGCAGGTAAATACCCTTCAAAATCAACGTCAACAACCGGACCAATTACTTGAGCAATTTTACCAATCATTCTTTCCTCCATAATTATTTCATCGACTCGACGCCGCTGATAATCTCGATAAGTTCGGTGGTAATCGATTCTTGTCGCGCTTTATTAAACTTGACTTTCAACGAGTTAACCATCTCTTTAGCGTTGTTAGTTGCCGCATCCATTGCCTGCATACGTGCACTGTGTTCTGCTGCAAGCGAATCAATCAACGCATAATACATATTGTATTCAGCGTATTTTGTGACTAATGAATCGAGCATTTTCTCTTCATCTTGTGCTTCTAGCTCTAACATAGAGTTTTTAGCTTCTTCACAATCATAAGCCTCTACATTAACAGGCAATACACGGTTGACATGCAACTCTTGGGTAATAACGTTTTTATAACCGTTGTATACAAGATACACAGCATCAATTTTACCCTCTTTGAAATCATTGATCGAACGGGTCATGAATTCGCTTGAACGCTGCATATCAGGAGCAGAACTTAAATTTTTCACCGCATCAAGCATCTCTACTTCATTGTAAGTAAAAAATTCAATCCCTTTTTTCCCGATACCGCGAAGGCGGATTTTGACTTTTTTATTTTTGTATTCGCTCATAAGACGTTTGACCGCTTTGATGGTTTGCATATTGAAACCGCCGCAGAGACCTTTGTCTGCTGTTACAAAAATAATGTCGATCATTTCAGGTGCATCATTCTCAATGAAGCAGCGGTTTTCAATCCCACCCACTTTATTGCATTTGATACGTCCTGCGATTTCAGCTATCACTTGATTCGTTTTTTGTGCAAACAGACGTGAGCGTTTCGCAAGCTCTTCCGCACGGCGAAGTTTCGCCGTTGAAACAAGCTTCATAGCACGCGTAGTTTTTTGCGTGTTCGAAACACTTTTGATCTGTCTTTGAATCTCTTTCAAGTTAGCCATAAAGATCCTTATTCAGCAACGAAAGTAGATTTAAACTCTTCGAGTGCTTTTTTCATCATAGCCATCGTTTCATCATCGATTTTTGATGTACTACGGATGTTTTCAAGAATTTGTGGATAAGACGCTTCAATGAACGGATACAAATCCGCTTCAAATTTAACGACAGAATCTGCTGAGATATCATCAAGATACCCTTCATTACCCGCGAAAATAACCAACGCTTGTTTTTCAGCACCAAGTGGAGAATATGGAGGCTGTTTTAACACTTCAACCATACGTTGACCACGCTCAAGTTGTTTACGGCTTACTTCGTCCAAATCAGAAGCAAACTGTGCAAACGCTTGAAGTTCACGGTATTGTGCCAAATCAAGACGCAATGTTCCGGCAACTTGTTTCGTTGCTTTGATTTGAGCAGCACCACCGACACGTGATACAGAGAGACCGACGTTGATCGCAGGACGGATACCTGAGTTGAACAAATCAGTTTCCAAGAAAATTTGACCGTCAGTGATTGAAATAACGTTGGTTGGGATATACGCCGCAACGTCACCCGCTTGAGTTTCGATGATCGGAAGTGCTGTCAATGAACCTGCACCCAATTCGTCATTCAATTTTGCCGCACGCTCTAACAAACGAGAGTGTAGATAGAAAACGTCACCCGGATACGCTTCACGACCCGGAGGACGGCGAAGGATCAATGACATTTCACGGTAAGCTACCGCATGTTTAGAGAGATCATCATAAACGATCAAACCATGACGCGCATTATCACGGAAATATTCACCCATCGTTACACCGGTATAAGGAGCAAGGAATTGGAGCGCTGCCGCTTCAGAAGCAGGAGCAGAAACGATAATAGTGTATTCAAGGGCACCGTGCTCTTCAAGACGACGGATAACTTGTGCTACAGTTGATTCTTTTTGACCGATCGCAACGTAAACACAAACGACACCGTTCCCTTTTTGGTTGATGATCGTATCCAAAGCAACGGTAGTTTTACCGGTTTGGCGGTCACCGATGATAAGCTCACGTTGTCCGCGTCCGATTGGAACAAGGGCATCAATCGCTTTAATACCGGTTGCCATCGGTTCATGAACCGATTTACGTGCCATAATCCCCGGTGCTTTCTCTTCTACGAAACGAACTTCCGTAGTTTCGATAGGACCTTTTCCGTCGATCGGCTCACCAAGAGCATTCACAACACGTCCAAGAAGTGCATCACCGACTGGAACACGTAAAAGACGTCCAAGACGTTTTACTGACATTCCTTCACGAAGATCTTTACCTTTACCAAGAATAACAACACCGACGCTGCTCTCCTCAAGGTTCATAACCAGACCGCGTGAGCCGTCTTCAAATTCTACCATCTCTCCGGCCATAACGTTGTTCAAGCCATAAACTTGAGCGATTCCATCTCCGTATGAGACGATTTTTCCGGTTTCATTAATATCTACATTAAGTTCGAAATTCTCAATTCGCTCTTTAATGATTGAACTGATTTCGTCTGCTTGTACTTTTGCTACCACTATTTCTCCTTTCCCGAGGGTTAAATTGCTTTTAAAATGTGCTCAACCAATTGAGCATTAAGGCGGCTTTTTGAAAAATTGATTTCAACATTCAAGTCATCAACTTCAACACGGATTCCGTCAAAATCAGAAGCAACATAACTCAAAGAGATCGTTGCCCCCATTTTTGTACCCAAATCACGTGCAATTGTTTCAACAGAAGCTTGATCAACAACACTATTGCTGTAGATACGCCCTTTGAATGTACGTTTGGCTCGCGCAATCTCACGTGTTAATTGATCCGCAAGAGTAGGAATCAATAAAAGACGCCCGTTCTCAGCCAACAACTTGATAAGATTGTTCACGACAGTGCTCTTCGCCGAAGCGACCATATCCAAAACCAATTGACATTTAGCACTAACACTAATGTCATTGCTGTTCATGATGAGAGTGAACTTGTCATTTTCGTAAGCTTTGGCAACACTTGCAAGAAGTGCCGCTAAATTTTCCAATGAAGCTTGATCACAACTTTCCATCAAAGGTTTGATGTAACGTTTTGCTATGAGTTCATTTCGCATTTATGCCACCTTCTTTTTCAAGATTTCGGTCATCGCTTCTTTACCCAAAGCTTCACTACTGCTATTCATGACATCATTCATCAAATCAGAAACCACTTCACGAACCATTTTGCGTTTATCAAGTTCCATCAATGCAACATTTTGCTTTTCGATAATCTCAAGCTCTTGTTCACATTGCGCCAAAATTTTGTCAGACAAAATTTTGTTTTCTTTCTTACTTGACTCAGCTAATTCGCTCGCAAACCGTTCTGCTTCTTCGATTTTGTGCTCAGCCGCATCTTTTAGACGTTTTGACTCACGAAGACGCTCTTGAACTTTTTCAAGTTCATCGGCAATACCCGCACTTCTTCCGCTAAAATAGCTTTTAACCGGTTCAGCCAAAATGTAGAACAAAATTCCGGCAAAAATCAGGAAGTTAACCGTTCGTTGAACGATATCTGTAGAACCTTCTGCACCGGCATCTGACCCAAATAGATAGGCACTGAGCATTAATACTGTAACGATTATTTTACCCATTGCATACCTCATATCTGACTTAGTTTTGCTGATACAGCAGATTGGAACGAAGACGCCTCATTTTGAAGCGCAGCGATCAACCGTGTTCGTTCTGCAGACATTTCGCCTTCGAACGTTGCGTACTCAAGTGCTAATTCAGCACGTTTTGTCTCTATTTTGCTATTTGCCAGCGCTTTGGCTTCAGCAATAACTTTTTCTCTTAATGCCGCTGCTTCCAGTTTAGCATCACTCATAATCTTCTCAGCTTTGGCGTGAAATGCAGCGATTTCAGAGTCGTTGTTACCAACTTGCTCTAAATCTTTTTTAATATCTGCATCCCGTTTTTCCATATAACTGAAAAGAGGTTTGTAAAGCAAACTGTTTAGTAGGGCAATAAGGACAAGGAAGACAATCAGTGTGCTGCCTAGCAGCATCGGACTTATATCTAACATACCACCTCCTAAAAGTTGCGTGATTATACAACTTATAAATTGAAGGGACAGTTAAACGCGGCTAGATATTAAGAAAGTAGGTCTAAAAATGATTCAATTTGTTCATTATCTTCAAATTCTAGGGTCAGTTTGTAACCTTTTGTGCCACATTTATAACCAAGCTGAAGCAAATGCTTTTTCAAAGCGGTAAAATCAAGCCCTTCCATCTCATACGAAGTGCTTGATGCCGTAGAAGGAAGCTTGATTTTTTTAACCATACTCTCTACATCGCGTACACTCAATTTTTGGCCGATCACCGAATCGATCATCATCGCTTGCTCTTTCGGTTCCAATCCTAAAATTACTTTGGCATGACCCGCACTGATTTTCCCCTCAACCAGAGCTTTACGCCCTTTTTCACTGAGTTGTAAAAGACGAAGCGTATTGGTTATTTGCGTGCGGCTTTTATGAACGGTTTGAGAAAGTTGCTCGTGGGTTAATTCATGGATATCAATCAGTTCTTGATAGGCTTGTGCCAAGTCGATTGCATTAAGTTCATCGCGCTGAATATTTTCAATCAGGGCGTGTTCACGCATCTGTTCATCACTGACGGAAACGACGATTGCTTTGATCGTTTTATTTTTTGCTAGTTTACTGGCACGAAGACGTCTCTCACCCGCTATTAAAATATATCCGTCAAGATCCTCTTTCACAACGATAGGCTGTAAAAGCCCGTGCGTTTTGATCGATTCGGAGAGTTCTGCTAAGGATTCTGAATCAAAATGTTTTCGTGGTTGATAGGGGTTGGGGCGGATTTTATTGACTGCAATCTCTTCGACTCCCCCTTTTTTAGGAAGCTCGTTGTCATATGCCTCTTCGATTTCACTTAAAAGTGCTCCAAGACCTCTGCCCAATGCTGATGCTTTCGCCATATTTTTCCTTTAGGCGATAATCGCGTGTGCCAAATCTTGGTACGCCATAGAGCCGCTTGATTTTACATCGTACAAAATTGCCGGTTTACCGAAACTCGGAGATTCGGCAAGTTTTACATTACGAGGGATAACGATAAAATCGTCTTCTCCTCCCGATTTAAACAATTTTGACTGAAAATGCTGACGTAAATCTGCGAATACTTGACGTGACAAATTGTTTTGCGCACTGTACATCGTCGGCAAGAAACCTTTGATTGTCAATTTTGGATTGATCGTTTTACGCACCAATTTAACGGTATTCAGAAGCTGTGCCAAACCTTCCAATGCAAAAAATTCGCATTGGATAGGAATAATAACCGAGTTGGATGCCGATAATGCATTAATTGTCATCGGCCCCAGTGCCGGAGGGGAATCAATGATGACATAATCATATTCATCTTTAACCTGTGCAATGGCACGTTTTAAAATGAGTTCACGCCCTGTCGCATTATCCGCATCGTAATACTCTTTTTCAACCCCGACGAGACCGATATTCGACGGAGCTAAAAAAAGTTTCGGTAACGAGGTTTTGAGAATAATCTCTCGGAGTTTTTTTGCACCGATTAATACATGATAAATATTGAACTCATAATTGTTACGGTGATACCCTAATGAGGTGGTTGCATTAGCCTGCGGATCGGCATCGATCAGCAATACTTTTTTCTCTGCAACGGCTAGTGATGCGGCTAAATTGACGGCGGTTGTGGTTTTACCCACTCCCCCCTTTTGATTGGCGATAACAATAACTTCACTCATCGTAAACTAAATATCCTTTGGCCATCGCATAAGAGTGATCCGTCTTCAAGCAAAACGGCCTTTTCTAATGCAACTTTTTCATTATTGTTGTGGGTAAAAAAATCTCTACTGTTTTCAAATTCTATCTGGTAATTACTAAAAATCAGCTTCCACGATGGTAATTTTTTAAACAACTCACTATAGAGTTCTGTTAAATCGTATGCGTCGATTGCAATATCAATTTTTTCAAAATTCTCAGGCGCTGAAACTAGATTCATCCCTATACCGCATACCAGTGTTTCACCGATAAGATTCGTGATGACACCGCCTATTTTTTTGTTCCCGAGATAAAAATCATTCGGCCACTTAAGCCATACCTTTGAGCCGAGAGAGCTTAAAAGCTCTTTCATCAAAAAAGCGAAATAGATCGATGAGGATTCAAGTTTCAAATCATCCGGAAGCATTGCACGCGGAATGGCAAGTGAAATAAAAAGATTCCCTTTCGAGCCAATCCAACTATTGCCGCGTGAACCTTTACCTAAGGTTTGAGAGCGTGCACCGATACAAACGGGAGGATATAACCTTGAAGCTTTCAGTTCTTCCAAGAGATAGCTTTGAGTCGACTCAAGCGACTCAAACCAATGGATGTCCACACCCGATCCGTTTTCCGTTGAGATAATCAACGACTGAAGTCTCTTGTTTAGAAGGGGCTTGAACAGATGTAATACGAAGAGAGCCTTTTGTGCACTGGACTAGAATACTCTCTTTATCAACCTGGGTGATGATTCCCGCATCACCGTGACTGTTCTCTTCTTCCAATAGCATTGATTTGATTTTTAATCCCGATTCCGTGAATATTCCCGGCCATGGAGTGTAAGCTCGATAGCGGTTATAAATTTCACGTGCATCGGAGAAATCGATCAAACCGTCGGATTTAAGGATTTTTTTGCAGTGGGTAGCCTCGGCATCATTTTGTGCTACGGCACTTTCTCTATCCCAGTTTCGAATGGTATCCAGTGTCAATTCAACGGCACTGTCCGTTAAACGCTTATACAAAGACTCTACCATTTCATCTTCACCGATAGGGAGTGTCTTAATTTTAATAACGGCTCCCGTATCAAGCCCTTCATCCATCCACATGGCACTCACGCCGCTTTGGGGATCGTTGTTCAACAAACTTTGCTGAATCGGACTAGCACCGCGATAGTGAGGGAGAATAGAGGCGTGGAGATTGATACACGGTGCATGATCTAAAATCGCTTTAGGGAGAATCTGCCCGTATGCCGCGACAATGATCATATCGCACGGTGTTGCCAACACATCATTAACTACTGCTTCATCACGAAGTCTGTTAGGCTGTACCACGGGGATATTAGCTTTTTCTGCCACGACTTTTACGATGGGTGGAGTTAAAACCCCTTTTCGACCTACCGGCTTATCGGGCTGAGTAAAAACACTTACCACTTCGATATCATTCGCTTCAATCAACGCTTCTAAAATCGAGGCCGCATAATCGGGGGTCCCCATAAAAATAACACGGGTCATTTATAGTACCTCTGAGGCTTTAAACAAACTGCCCCCACGATGCTCACTCGCAATCAAAAAGCTTTTAGCATCACTCAAATCAAATCCGCTTGCTAAAAACATAGCGCCGCCTCGCTTGAGGAGAAAATCAGCCGCTTTGAGCTTCGTCACGATACCCCCCGTCGCAAAATTATGGTTCGGTGTCACTTCAAGCGATAACTCCTCAGGAGTAACAGCCTCAATTCGTGAACGGACTTTTGCATCACTGTGACTTCGAGGGTCTTTATCATAATAGGCATCGATATCGGATAGTATCACTAAAAGTTCAGCACCGAAGTGGTGCGCCGCATAGGCGGATAGCTGATCGTTATCCCCTAAAACAAGCTCTTCCGTTGCCGTCGCATCGTTTTCATTGATAATGGGAACAACGTTGTGTTTTAGCAGTGTTTCGATAGTATCTTTCGCTTTTTGCGATTCTTCGGCGGTGTTGAAGTTGGCCGCTGTAACTAAGACTTGAGAGGGGAGAATACTATAATGCTCAAACATTTTACGGTATTTGTTCATGAGTATCGGCTGACCGATCGAAGCGAGGGCTTGTTTGTTCGCCAAAACCTTTTTATCGAGTTTCAGTTCCGTGTAACCTGCCGCAACGGCACCCGATGAGACGAGAATCACTTCATATGTTTTTTTAAGCTCAGCGATAAAATCGACGAGGTTTTGCATACGATCTTTTGCGATGTGATTATGTTCGCTTAAAACGGCGCTGCCTACTTTAACAACGATCCGCTTCATTTGCGCTCCGTTACGACCATTTGATAGAGTGCGTAGGTCAATGGTTTAATATTAAGGTTAATCGCTGAAGAGATCGGTGCTATAAATGCCGGTTTTTTAGAGTCATAAAACGCTCTGTCAAAATCTTCTTGTTCATAAACCGGATATTCGTCACTAAATGCAAATCGACTCTTTTTAACCGGAGCAAGATTGACTAATTTCAAAAAGGCATTGGTTTTTTCTATCGCCTCATCCGGGCTCATCGCATCGGCACGGGTCAAGGCGATCGCAAAATTGCGCTCTGCCAAAAGAGGTGAGAATTTTTCAAGCTCTTGTTTAAGAGTTTCATACTGATATTCAAGCTCATGATACGACGCTAAATCGATCATAAAAAGGAGAGTTTTTGTTCTCTCAATATGGCGAAGAAATTTAAGACCAAGCCCTTTTCCCTCAGACGCCCCACCGATAATTCCGGGGATATCCGCCATAATGTACGAGTCGAATTCACCGATATTAATCTGACCGAGTTTCGGAGTCAATGTCGTAAACTCATAATTGGCTACTTCGGGACGAGCGTTAGAGACGGTAGAGATCAATGTCGATTTACCGACATTCGGGAACCCCACCAAACCCACATCCGCGATGAGTTTAAGATCAAGTCGAAGAACACGCGTAATCGCAGGTTCACCCGGTTGGGCATACATCGGTTTTTGGTTCGTTGAGGATTTGAAGTGGACATTTCCAAGTCCGCCTCGCCCCCCTTCTAAAAAGAGAACCTCTTTACCGTCTTCTAAAAGATCAAGTAGTACTTCGCCTGTTTCAACATCGACAACCTGCGTTCCCGGAGGGACAACAACGACGAGTCGCTTACCCGCTTTACCGGCCATATTAGAGCCGGATCCCGGTTGACCTTTGTCCGCTTTGAGGTTTTTGTTCCCTTGGAAGTGTGCAAGAGTATGGGTATTGTTGTCTACTTTGAAATAAACATCACCTCCACGACCGCCATCGCCACCGTTAGGACCACCTTGAAGGACATATTTCTCCCGTCTGAAAGCAACACACCCTGCTCCCCCTTTTCCTGAGGAGACGGTAATTTCTACACTATCACTAAACATGGATGTCCTTAAAGTTGTTTTGAACATTTGCCTCTAATGAGACAACTATTATTTGCTTAACACTGTACTTCGATTCTCAAGTACACGATTAAAAAGATAATTTAGGAAATGGATTCAAAATCGGGCGATAGCCCGATGTAAGTGAAAATTATGCGGCAGGGATGATAGAAACTTGCTTGCGTTTTTTGTCTTTACGTTCAAACGCAACGACACCGTCAACCAACGCATACAATGTGTGGTCTTTACCCATACCCATGTTTTTACCCGGGTGAACTTTTGTTCCGCGTTGACGGATAACAATGTTACCTGCTCTTACGAATTCACCACCGTATTTTTTGACACCGAGTCTACGTCCCGCTGAGTCGCGGTTATTCTGTGTACTACCCTGACCTTTCTTATGAGCCATGCTGTCCTCCTACTTTTATAATAATTACGCAGCGATCTTAATGATGCGAACGCGTGTGTGATCTCGTCTGAAACCACGTTTCAATTTACTGTCTTTACGACGACGTTTTTTGTAGATCACGACTTTACGGTCACGACCTTCATTGATAACCTCAGCAGTAACAACAGCACCCTCTACGAATGGAGTACCGGTTTTAAGTTCACCGTTATTAACGGCAAGAACTTCTTTGATTTCGACGGTGGCTTTAGGATCAAGTCCCATTTTATCGAACAAAAGGATATCACCCTCTTGAACTTTATACTGTTTTCCGCCGTTTTTGATAATTGCGTACATTAGCGTTCCTTACTTACAAGTCTACAAAAAGTGGCGAATTATAGCCAACGTTTATTTAAGCTTAAATTAAAGCGATAGCATCAATCTCAACAAGTGCATTTTTTGGCAATGTTTTCACAGCTACGGTAGAGCGTACAGGCTTATGATCACGGAACGCATCCGCATAAACAGCATTAACGGCTACAAAATCATTCATGTCTGCTAAAAAGATAGTCGTTTTAACAACTTTGTCCAATGAACTCCCTGATGCTTCTAAAACTGCTTTGAGGTTAGCGAGTACCTGTGTGCATTGAACTTTAACATCTCCTTCTAACATTTCTCCGGAAGGGGTTAATGCAATTTGACCCGATGTAAAAACCATTCCGTTCGCAATCATTGCCTGAGAATAGGGTCCGATCGCCGCAGGTGCATTCGGGGTTTGGATACTTTTCATACTATTTTTCCTTTATTTTTTTGTTTTACGCAATGCGTCATCGAGAATCGATTGATAATCTTCAACCGGCCAATATCCGGGCATTGAATAGAGTATTTTGCCATTACCGTCTAAAAAATAGCTCATCGGCACCATTTTTGCAGTCAGATTTTTAGGATACACACTCTTGTCCCGTGTTAAATGGACAGGGACAAAACGACTGTTTATTTTAGAGACGATCTCATCATCTGATAGCGTTGTTGCTTCAAGTTTTCGACACCATCGGCACTGCTCAGTTGTAATAATGACCAACATGGGCTTTGACTCTTTTTTTGCTTTGGCTTGTGCTTGCTCATACGTATCGTTCCAAGCAATATCACTCGCAAAGAGATTAGCCATCAAGAGTGCTAATAGCGCTAATTTTTTCATTTCAACCCTTTTTTGAAAAACGGAATTTTACCGAAAATTATGAATTAACTTTGTAAAAACAGCATAAAGATTTTCTACCTCAGCAATCGATGTCCGCTCATTGGGGGCATGTATCGTGTCATTGATGACACCGAATTCGATCACATCAATACCGTAGGCGGCAATAAAGCGTGCGTCTGATGTGCCGCCTGCCGTAGAATTTTTCGGTGTTATCGCGCAAACTGAACCGATAGCTTCTGAAAGTGCCTTTACAATCGTTGTATCCGCATCGGTCACAAAAGGGTGTGCCGATTGATCCAATGTCAATGTATACTCCATCCCTTCCATCTGTGATGCAATAAACACCCCTATTTTTGCTTCATCCGTACGGGTTGAGTTTCGGACATTAAACATCATCTTAAGTTTGCCCGGTGAGACGTTAGTCGTCTCGATCCCAGCACGAATATCGGTAATGACGATCTGACTTGGGGCGAAATACTCATCTCCATCATCCAAAAAAGCCCCGGCTATGTTGGATAGAACAGGTGCAATCTGATGGACAGGGTTGATCGCTTTTTCAGGATACGCCGCATGTCCTTGTTTCCCTATAATTTCGAGAACACCGTTAATCGAACCTCGACGCCCTACTTTGATTGCATCCCCAAATCTCTCTTCACACGTCGGTTCTGCAACGACAACGGCATCGGGAAGCAGATTGTGTTCTTTAAGATACGCCAATACCTCAACCGTCCCGTATTTTGCCGGCCCCTCTTCATCGGAGGTCAGCAGAATCGAAAGAGTGCCATTGAAATCGTCCGCTTCTTTAAGAGCTTGGGTAAAAGCCGCCACACCGCTTTTCATGTCTTGTGCACCACGGGCATAGATATATCCCTCAATCTCAGTTGCCACAAAAGGATTGGTATTCCACCCCTCCCCTGCAGGGACGACATCGACATGTCCGGCGAAACAGAGGTGTTTTCCCTCTCCGAAACGACGATAGGCAAACAGGTTTTTCACCCCTTCTCGATCGATTCGTAGTATCTCAAAATCATTGAGATACTCTGACAAAAATTCAAAAATTCCACCATCTTCGGGAGTGACACTCGGTGATTCCAAAAGGTGTTTAAATAGCTCTATAACGTTCAATGTGAATCCTCTTTTAATTGCGTCTCATACTCAAGACGTAAACCATTCGGTGTCATTATAAAACCTTGCAGTTTGATTTTGCCTTGTGAAATCTCTCCTGTGTGTGTTTTACATAGAGGTATAAGATGGTGATGCTCTTTTGAAAAACTGTTTTTTTGCGGATTTCGTACCAATGCCCCGCAAATCACACATTCACATGCAACCACTTCGCGATAGCGTTTAATGTACTCTTTTTGATTTCCTAATTCTAATACATCGTATTCTTTAGCCAAATTTTCCCGTAACCGCTTGGCATTGGTTAAAAAGTTTGGATTCATATGGAGCGATTCGGCAAATTCCAAACCGTACACACTGCTCCCCCTCCCCGATTTAAGAAGTCGGTCATAGATCAAACGATCACTTGTCTCATCATAGCGGACACTCAAATGAAGATTAACCACTTCACGCAAACGGCTAAGCTCACTTATCATGGAGAGTTGGTGCAAATGTGTCGTCATTAAAAACAAGCACCCTTTACGGGACAGTTCCATAATTGTACTCGCAACAATAGCAACCGCAGACAATGTTTCGGTACCGTGGCTAATCTCATCACCTAACACCAGTGAACGCTCTGTTGCACGGCTAAATATAGTATTAAGTTCTAGCATCTCTACCCCGAAAGTGGAGAGCGATTTTGCCACATTGTCCCGTGATTGTATGCGGGTATAAAGCGCGTCAAAGAGGGAAAATTTCATCGCCTTCGCAGGAACAAAAAAACCGCTTTGCGCCAAAGCTACAGAAATGCCGATACTTTTCATCAACGAAGACTTCCCGCTGGAGTTGATTCCATAGAGGAGTACCCCGCGAATGTTTGAGCCATCATGTACTTTGGAATCCAACATAACCGTGTCAGGATAAGGGAGATCGAGATAATCACGATTTCCCATCACGATGTCATTAGGGACATAGGCAATTCCCTGTGCTTCCACTAGTAAATGGCGCAAACCACTCATTTGTAAAAAATTTTCATTTGAAGATTCAATAATAGTTGGACGGACTAGAGCGTATTTTTGGGCATTAATCGCCGATGCAACCGCAACGTCGATTTGAGCGATCCACTCCATTATATTCCTCACAAAAGGAATTTGAGCCTCCATCCATTGTCTCTCATGATAATGATTTCGTAGCTCAATCTCCCACCCCTCTTGGGTACAATTAGAAGAGAGTACTTTACTCATATTATGTTTCTGGCAATAGTGTTGTATTTCAATAACGATTGAAAAGGAGTGAAGAATATTCTCAATCTCAGCCATCTGATTATTTTTAAGACGCCACCACAAAAGCTCTATGTCTCCAATCTCCCCCAAACGTTCCGCTAACCATGTAGCGTGCGGGTTAACAGAATCGATCCAATCGTAGCGGATGTTGAGTTCTCTGGAGTCTTTGATCGGTAAAAACAGCCGAAAGCGGCCTAACCGTTTTCCCATAGGGGTTGACATAGTCATAAAAAGGTTGGCGATACTGGGGGTTCTTGGATCGATTGTCGAAATTTCGAGCTGCTCAAGGGCATTATTCCCAAGTTCCATGAGCTGCGATGTTTCCAAAAGAGCTGGAATAGCATATTCACGTGCACCGATGTGATTCAAATGATCGGCTACCAATGCCAGTGCTTGCGCACACAGGGGTCTATTCTCAAGACTGAAATGCTCTATCGGGCTTAAAAGAGAATAAACACCAAAAACTTTTTTGAATAATGCATTTTGTTCCGCACTCTCAAATATTCTTTCATTGTATCGGTACTCAAACATTGAAAAGTTAGTTGCAATTTCATCAAAAAATACTCGTGAAGACGCTCCGATAATCAGAGTACGGCTAGAAGTTACAAACAGTAAATGAAGTACCCGATCGATTGCGCTGTAAGGATGAGCGGGGTCTACCTCTATCTCACATAGCCACCCTTTTAATCCATAAGGCTCAAACATAGCCAACCCTATCGAATATCCGGCACTGTTACGGTCAATATATAAAGCTGCTTGAGACTCTTGCATACATTACCACCACTTTTATTTATAAACGGAGTTTATGGAGATAATTATACAAAAATGGTTCTCATTTAACTTTTATTTTAGTAACAATCAAGTTATAATCACATTTTTATATTTTACTCTAAGTTTAGGATATACCGAATGAAGCGCCCCACACCGCTCAACGAAGAAGTTTTATTTGACGGACGAAGTTTGATTTCAGAAACCGATACCAGAGGTATCATCACCTACGTTAATCGTAAATTTACTGAAATGACCGGATATACCGCAGTAGAAGCAGTCGGACAGCCCCACAGTCTATTGCGCCATCCCGATATGCCAAAAGCAGGATTTGAGGGAATGTGGAAAATAATCGAAAGCGGTAAAATTTGGGAAGGGTACGTGAAGAATCTTCGCAAAGACGGCAAGTTTTACTGGGTAGTTGTCCATATCGTCCCAAAACTCGATGAACATGGAGAAATTATCGGCTATATCGCCTCACGTAAAATGCCTGACCGCAATCGTCTCAAAGTCATCGAAGAACAATACAAAGAGTTACTCGCTCAAGAGCGCTAAATCTTCTCTCTGAGCCACTCTTTTTGGCGATATACGCGCCAAAACCACCACCCTTTAATAAAAGTCTCGATAGTCATTGCCGCATAGATACCCAAAACTCCTCCGCCGAATGTCAAAATAAGATACGATGGGATAATCCTAAAAAGCCACAATGAACCGATCGAAATCTGCATACTCAGCTTCGTTGCTCCTGCACCTCGCAGCGCACCGCTTAAAACAAATGTCAGGGCAAGGGGAATTTGAGCAATACCGACAAGACGTAAATAGAGTGCCGCTTGATCTATCGTCGCACTGTCGTTCGTAAAAAATCGGATCAATATCTCAGGAATAGTGAATAAAATTATCCCGACACTCCCCATAAAAACCATCGCTATCTTAGCACTCAACACTCCCGACTCATACGCGTGATCGTATTGACGCGAACCGATGTACTGCCCTGCCAACACCATCGCAGCCACAGAAAACCCAAATCCCGGCATAAACGCTAATGCCTCAATACGTAATCCGATCTGATATCCCGCTAGAGCTTCCGTCCCCTGTGAAGCGATCATCATAACAAATAATAAAAACGATGTCACTCCGACAACCCTCTCTATCGCAGCAGGAGTTCCGATTGCAATCATTTTTTTCAGATCACTCAGGAAAAATATCGGATAGATTCCCAATACGCCCCCTTTTCGGATTAAAAGCCATCCATAGATGACAACACTGAATCCATACGCACACACCGTCGCGTACGCTGCCCCCTCGACCCCCATCGCCTCAAATCCGCCGTGTCCGAAAATAAAGAGGTAATTCAATCCGGCATTAAGGAATGCGGAAGCGATTTTAATAAAAAGGGAGGTCCGTGTATCACCCGCGGCGGAAAGGGCACTGTACGCCAATGTATCGAGAAAAATAAGCCCCATCCCCAAAGAGAGAATTCCGAAATATCCGCTCCCAAGAGCAATAACCTCTTCACTTGAACCCATCCAGCGAAAAAAATCGGCCGAAAAACTCCATCCTATTGCCCCGACGATAAGTGATCCTGCCACGGCTACCCACAATCCGAC
This sequence comes from Sulfuricurvum sp., assembly GCF_030691015.1. Taxonomy (GTDB): domain Bacteria; phylum Campylobacterota; class Campylobacteria; order Campylobacterales; family Sulfurimonadaceae; genus Sulfuricurvum. The sequence continues at coordinate 59,947 of NZ_JAUYFF010000019.1, read as the reverse complement.
AAAAACCACTGCCGAAGCGCGATGAACTCTCCCGCTCCCGATATAACGGGAAATTAACGCACTCGAACCGACAGCATAAAAAGTCATTACAGCCTGAATCACCATCATGAACTGCATCGATAATCCGACCGCTGCCAATGCTGCAACCCCCAGAGCACCTACCATAAGCATATCAATGAGGATTTGGACAATATCAAGAAAATGTTTTAATGCAGCGGGAATTGCTAGGTGTAATACACGTTGCTTCATAAGTAAGGTATTCAGTTTTGAATCTTTTGGGCAATCTCTTGCATAAGGGTGAAAAGTTCCTCTTTTGTCTCAAATCGCAATTCTATACGGTTGAGCGGAACTTCACCCACCGGATCAAAATCACAAATCAAAACATACGCTTCAAGGGTAATCTGTTCTGCTTTGAGTTCCGCCCATTCCAGGGAAACCGATGCACTCTCCCCTCCGGCACTGATAAGTGCGGCAGGATAGAGGCGAGTAATTTTGCTCAAATCAATCTCCTGTCCCTCAACTACCACTATCATCTCTTGTTTCATTCAAACTCCTTAAGTTCATACGTTCGCCGTACCCATTCGTAATAAAAAGCCGCGATCAAAAACACTCCCCCTAAAATGAGGGTAATCATCCCTAAAGTCATTCCTAATACCGCCAGATAACCGATCAATAAAGAGACAAATGCACCTACACCTAAAAAAACCATATCGTTATAGGCAATGACCCGACCGTAAAAATCACTCTGGGTATGATGCTGCAATAAAGTGTAGGTATACGACCATAATGTCGTCGTCACAAACCCGACCGCTACCGAAGCAATCAGTGATCCGTAAAAATTATCAATCAATAGTGCCCACAATGCTATCGCACCCGCTTCGGCAAAAAAGAGCCACCCTAACCGCGCATTATTAATCCAATGCCCCAATACAATCGGACCGATAACCAACCCAAAGGCACGTGCGGCATTGAGCAATCCTATCCCTAACGATACCGCAATGATTTGCGAATAGTACTGTTTTGCCGCCAATGCAACCAGTGCATCAAATGCCGTAAAACCGAGAATCGCATGAAGTATCATCAAATGGTACACAATGGGATTATTGCGGATATAGACAAATGCCTCTTTCATCATCGCCGTAAATTTTGCACTATTTTCGGAGAGTTCAATCTCTATTTTTAGAGTAGAAGCCAGAATGAGTACGATCACAAATAGTCCCGCATCAAGCAGAAAAGCCGCTGTTACCCCTACCCAATAAACAACCAGACCGCTTAATGCCATTCCTAACGTGTACGACAATGACCAAATAATTGAATGAATTTCATTCGCCGTTTGAAGGGATTTACCTTCCAAAATTCTCGGAAGAAGCGACATCTCCACCGTAAAATGAAAGCTCGAAGCCCCCATTCGGATAAATACCAGTACATAGAGTAACCATAACATCCCTACATTATCCACACTGATTAATGAGAGAGTACAAAGAATTTCAATGAGAGTCAGAAATATCATCAACCGTTTCGGATGGATACGGTCAAGTATTACGCCACTTAGAGGAGCTTGAAATACGCCGGGTAAAAAATGGAGTGCCGCGACCAGAGCAATCGTCGCTGCATCGGCTCCCATTTGTATCAAAAGGGTATAAATCGCGACATTGCTAAACCATGCACCGAAATACGCCAATAATTGAATTAAAGAGAGGCGGCGAAGGAGCGGTTCATTGCGTAAAAGAGTTACATAACGTTTCATAAGTGCAAGGGTATCATGTGAATATTAAAGTTTTTATTTTCATTGACGATTTAGGGGTAGAAATTGCCTCATAATTTTTATCAGGAGAATTACAATGGAAATCTTCCAAACAACCGCAAAGATGCAGCAAAGCCAGAGTGTTGCACCAAAACAAAACGTTGCAGATGTTCAAAGTGTCCAGCAGATGCAAAAAGCACAAATCCATCAGGATAAAGTTGCCCAAAGTGTTACAGAGCAAAAAACGACAAAAATTGATTCCCAAGAGCAAATGGATAAATTGATCGATCAGCTCAATCAATCCTTAAATCCGTTTAACACTACATTAAAATTTGGGTTTGACAACTCGTCGGACGATTTTTATGTATCCGTAGTCGAAACGAAGAGTAATCGTATGCTAAGACGTTTCCCCATCGAGCAAGCCGAAGCGCTTTTACCGAAAATGCAAGAGGTGAATGGACTTTTATTCGACCAAAAAGGGTAATTCCCTTCAAAATTAACTAACTTTTATTCGAAACAATCAAAGGAATTTTTATGAATACCAATCTAGCTTACAATACGTATACTCAAAATAATATCGGGGTAGAGTCTCCGGAAAAATTAGTACAAATGATGTATGAGGGGATCTTACGCTTCAATATGCAGGCAAAACGCTCAATCCAGGATAATGATATTGAGCGACGTACCTACTGGATTAACCGTTCAAATGCTGTTGTCAGTGAACTTATTAATATTTTAGATTACAATCAAGGCGATATTTCACTTTATTTATCAGGACTTTATTCCTATCAACTTCGTCTACTTGCAGAAGCCAATCTTTATAATGATTCAACCAAAATCGATCAAATAAATCAAGTGTTTAAAGGTCTTTTAGAAGCATGGAAAGAGAGTACTGATGTGGCTTACCAAGCTTAAAACAGCACTTATTCTTGAAGATTTTGAGACGCTCTCCTCTTTATTGGATGAGATGCCTCAGTTTGATACTCTCCAGCAAATAGAAGAAGCATCCTATCTTCTTGCACAAAGTAAAATATCCTTAGAGAAAAATAGAGCAGAGACTGCACATATCTTGCAACAGCTCAAAAATAGCCTCAATTTTCTAAAATCTACCCAAACAGAACCACCCTCTTCCCTAAATCTAAAATTTTAACCCTTTTCTCACTCTTTTTTTGATAAAATCGCGACATTCACTCCATTGTATATGGAGTAAGGGTATCAACGATAAGGATGCAGTTATGAAAAAAGAGGTTAAAAAAGTTGTTCTTGCCTATTCCGGCGGATTGGACACGAGTGTTATTTTAAAGTGGCTACAAGATGAGTACAAGTGCGAAGTTGTCACATTTACCGCAGATATCGGTCAAGGTGAAGAGGTAGAACCGGCTCGTGCAAAAGCGGTTAGCCTCGGTATTAAACCTGAAAACATCTATATCGAAGACCTTCGTGAAGAGTTTGTACGCGATTATGTTTTTCCGATGTTTCGTGCGAATGCGATTTATGAGGGTGAATACCTTCTCGGAACGTCTATTGCACGTCCTTTGATTGCAAAACGCCAAGCAGAAATTGCCCGTATCACGGGTGCCGATGCAGTCAGCCACGGTGCTACCGGAAAAGGAAACGACCAAGTCCGTTTCGAGATGGGCTACTTGGGACAAAACAGTGCACTTACTATTATCGCCCCTTGGCGTGAATGGGATTTGAACTCAAGAGAGAAACTTTTGGCCTATGCGGCAGAGCATGGTATCAAAATTGAAATGAGCGGTAAAAAATCACCATATTCTATGGATGCGAATCTACTTCATATCTCGTATGAGGGGGGAATCTTAGAAGATCCTGCCTCAGAGCCGGAAGAGAGCATGTGGCGCTGGACGGTATCTCCTCAAAATGCACCCGATGAAGCGGAGTACATTGAAATCGGTTACGAAAAAGGAGATCCTGTCAGCTTGAACGGCAAAGCCCTTTCACCTGCTGTTATGCTTGAGCAACTCAATATTATTGCAGGCCGCCACGGAATCGGGCGTGCCGACATTGTTGAAAATCGCTTTGTCGGAATGAAAAGCCGAGGATGCTACGAAACTCCGGGCGGAACCATTATGATCAAAGCGCACCGTGCTATCGAATCATTAACACTCGATCGCGAAGAGGCTCATTTAAAAGATGAATTAATGCCTCGCTACGCTAAATTGATCTATAACGGTTTTTGGTTCGCTCCTGAGCGCGAAATGCTTCAAGCCGCTATCGACAAAACCCAACAGAATGTTCGAGGGAGCGTTCGATTAAAACTTTATAAAGGAAACGTGATGGTTGTCGGACGCAGTTCGGATCTTTCATTGTTCAATCCTGAGTATTGTACGTTTGAAGAAGACTCTGTTTATGACCAAAAAGATGCAGGCGGATTTATCAAACTCAATGCACTTCGTTTTATCATTGCCGGTAAAGCACGAAAAAATAAATAAGGAACTAGTATGAGCGGAACCATTACTAAAATTGATCCAGAATCTCTCGAGTTTAAAACTGAACTCGAAAAAACTGTCAAGTTTACCGATAAAGTATGTGCACAGTTTGGATTTGTCTACAATCCTGATGCTGAAATCAACCAAGGGATTCAATTCGGTTTAACTCGCAACAAATTAATGCACGGCAAACGATACTGCCCTTGTTTTTTCATTACCGGAAATAAAGAAGAAGATCGTATTTGCCCTTGTAAACCGGCATTAGAACATGAAATTCCTGAAGAGGGTGTTTGTCACTGTCAGATTTTTTGTACTCCTGAATTTGCGGCTTCACAAGCGAAAAGTGAAGAGATAGAAGAAATCGTTCACCAACACTCTCGCGGACTTACGAGGGAAGAGTGTCAAATACTCTTGAGTAAAAGCGACATCGACAGTGATGAGCTCACGGCACTTTTCGAAGCACGTGAACTTGGCATGGTTACGTTTAAAGTTGCAGACGTTCGTGAATGGATGGAGTGGAAAATGGGACGCATAGCCGGTGCAGACGTATTGGTTCCAACCAGCAGTTTCTTCCAAACTCTCACAGAGTCCAAATTAGATAAAGACGAAAATATTATCGTCTATTGTCATGTCGGAAGCCGTAGTGCTCACTGTCAACGTATTTTGAATGATATGGGCTACACCAAAGTTTCTAATTTGGCGCACGGTATCGTTTCCTATAGTGGTGAAATTGTACGCGGTTAATAAAGGATTAGAATGAAAGTATTATTGACAAAAGATGTCAAAGGGGTCGGAAAAGCCGGCGAAATCAAAGATGTAGCGGATGGCTACGGTAAAAACTTTTTAATCGGAAAAGGGCTCGCCCTTGCCGCTACGAATGAAGTTTTAAAAAAATATGAGTCGGAACAAAAGAAAAAAGCTGCCCATGAAGCCGCCGAAATTGAGCGGCTCAATGCCATCAAAGCTCAGCTTGCCGATATCAAAGTAACTATCGTTAAAAAACTCGGAAACACAGGGCATCTTTTTGGGGCTGTCACCAAAGAAGAGATTTCCGATGCTCTGAAGGCTCAGCACAATATCGAAATTGACAAAAAAGAGCTTGATGCCAAACACGGGATTAAAACAGCCGGTCTACATGACTTAGACCTCAAGCTCGGTCATGGAATCCATGCAACACTCCATTTAGAAGTCAAAGGAGAATAACGGATGTTTGATGCCACAACCATACTCGCTTATAAAGGTAAAAACAAAGCCGTTATCGGTGGAGATGGGCAAGTGACATTCGGACAAAGTATTCTCAAAAGCAATGCAACCAAAATTCGAACCCTCCATAACGGAGAGATTTTAGCAGGTTTTGCGGGTTCAACCGCCGATGCGTTTAACCTTTTTGATATGTTTGAAGAGCAGCTAGCACATCGTAAAGGGGAACTCATCAAAGCCGTAATCGACTTTTCAAAAGCATGGCGTAAAGACAAAGTGCTTCGTCGTTTGGAAGCGATGATGATTGTCCTCAATCAAGAACATATTTTTATCCTTACCGGAAACGGCGATGTCGTTGAACCCGAAGACGGTGAAATTGCCGCCATCGGAAGCGGCGGAAGTTATGCCATCGCAGCAGCACGTGCACTGAAAAAACATGCATCTTTGGATGAAGAATCACTGGTAAAAGAGAGCCTTAATGTTGCCGCTGATTTGTGTATCTATACAAATCACAATATTAAAACATTGAGTCTTGGATAAAACTATGAACATGACCCCTCAAGAAATTGTCGATTATCTGGATCAACATATTATCGGTCAAAACAATGCTAAAAAAACTATCGCTCTAGCCCTTCGAACCCGATATCGACGTCTACGTCTTGATCCCATTTTACAAGATGAGATCATGCCTAAAAATATTTTGATGATCGGTTCTACCGGCGTAGGTAAAACGGAAATTGCCCGTCGTCTCGCCAAAATGATGCAATTGCCGTTTATAAAAGTTGAGGCAAGCAAATATACCGAAGTGGGCTTTGTCGGAAGAGATGTCGAATCAATGGTTCGCGACTTGGTCATGACGTCACTGTCTATGGTAAAAGCTGAACACAACGAGAATAATAAAGAGGCGATCGAACACTATGTCATCGATACCCTTACCCAAAAATTACTCAGCAATAGTGCACATCTTTCATCCAGTGAAGAGAATATACGAGAAAACATACGTAACGGAAGCTTGGATGAGTGTATCGTTGAGATAGAGCTCCAAGCTCGTGGTGTTGAATTTAACGACACTAATATGCCTCCTGAAATCGCACGTGTTCAAGAGTCTTTTTCAAAAATGTTTTCTATCATGGGTAAAGAGGAAAGTAAAAAAGAGGTTACGGTAGCCGAAGCCAAAAATATCCTACGCCAAGAAGCTGCCGATAAACTCCTAAACCATGATCAAATGAAGCGTGAGGCGCTTAAACGTGCCGAAGACGGTGGAATTATTTTCCTTGACGAAATCGATAAAATCGCTGTCAGTTCTCGAAGCGACGGGCGTAATGACCCAAGCAAAGAGGGAGTTCAACGCGATTTGCTCCCCATTGTGGAAGGGAGTATCGTCTCAACAAAGCTCGGCTCGATTAAAACCGATCATATTCTTTTTATTGCCGCCGGAGCTTTTCATCTCACCAAACCCAGTGATCTCATCCCTGAATTGCAAGGACGGTTTCCACTTCGAGTAGAATTAGAACCTCTAAATGAAGATGCCCTTTACTTGATCTTGACCAAACCGAAAAACTCTTTATTAGAACAGTACAAAGCACTGTTGGCAACCGAAGAGATGACCCTGTCGTTCGATGAGACATCCACACATGCGATGGCACGTTATGCCCAAAGAGCCAATCAGAAAACTGAAGATATCGGTGCAAGACGGCTTCATACTGTTGTTGAAAAAGTGTTAGAAGAGATTAGTTTTAACGCCCATTTATACCAAGGCAGTACCGTTACAATCACCGAAGCGATGGTTAATACCATTCTCTTACCACTTGTTGAGGATGAAGACCTCGCACGTTATATACTCTAAAGGCAATTATAAATGAACAAAGCAGGATTTGTCGCTCTCGTCGGACGCCCGAATGCAGGAAAAAGCACTCTAATGAACTGGATTTTGGGTGAAAAAATCGCCCTTGTAAGTCAAAAAGCAAACGCTACCCGCAAACGCTCCAATGCGATTGTCATGCACAATGACGATCAAATTATTTTCGTTGATACTCCGGGACTTCATCAGGCCGAAAAACTTCTTAACCAATATATGTTAGAAGAAGCGCTCAAAGCCATCGGAGATTGTGACATTGTTGTCTATCTCGCTCCCGCATCGGATAAAACCGTACATTATGAAAAATTTCTAGAAATTAACTCCGACAAGCGCAAACATATTATCGTACTGAGTAAAATCGATCAAATTTCTCAAGCCGAACTCCTCAAAAAAATCGGAGAATACAACCGCTTCAGTGACCATTTTATTGCTCTCATCCCTATGTCCGTCAATAAGAATGTGGGGAAAAAAGATTTACTTGATACCATTGTTAAACATCTTGATGAATCCCCGTACTTGTATGATCCTGAAAATATTACGACAGAGATGATCCGTACTATTTACAAAGAGTTTATTCGTGAAGCCATTTTTGACAATATCAGTGATGAAATCCCTTATGAATCAGATGTTATTATTGATAAAATCGATGAAGATGCCCCTGTAGAACATATCCGTGCCACTATTATCGTCGAAAAAGATTCTCAAAAAGGAATCATTATCGGCAAGGGGGGCGCCGCGATAAAACGTATCGGTCAAAATGCCCGTGAAAAAATTGAGCGACTAGCATCCAAACCTGTTTATCTTGAACTCTTTGTCTCGGTCAAAAAAGGGTGGACAACCGATAAAAAATTTCTAAGCGATTTGGGATACGAATGGTAAAAGCTCTCTTTGTTTCACTCTTAACGGCTACAACCCTTTTATCCTCAGAGGTTCTAACGTTATACAAAAGCGGCGGTAAAAAATTGCTCGATAGCCAGATGAATACCCCTACCTATTGGTCAGGAACCCTTTTCAACAAAGATCTCCGTTTCGGCTATTTTGAACGGGCATTTTCACTTCTAACGTGTAGTAAAGACAAAGGTTCGCTAGAACTTTATACGCCGGATGCTCAGAAACGATTTTCCCTTAAAAAACGCTACAGTGCCTTTACGGGAAAAAACGCAGGTGACAAAAGAACCGAAGGTGATCTTAAAACGCCTATAGGTATTTACACGTTGACTGAAAAAAAGAGACGTGTTGACCCCTTTTACGGACCGATGGCTTTTGTCACCTCGTATCCCAATTTGTATGATCGTATCAGAGGTAAAAACGGTGATGGAATATGGGTTCACGGAGTACCTCTAAGCGGCACACGCGACCCTTTTACAAAAGGGTGTATTGCTATCAACAACAACGATTTAATACAATTGGATCAGACTATCAACCCATCTAATACACTTTTAATCATCGATTCTTCTTTGAAACAATGGGTCAATCCTGCCGCTTATTCAGCTATTCTGGCCGGTTTGTATCAATGGAAATATGCATGGACTTATAATGATATCGATAGCTACATTGCCACCTATGACAACGCATTCAAACGATATGACGGGATGGGACTTACTCAATTTAAAGACTATAAAGAACGTATTTTTAGTAAAAATGAAATGAAAACGATCACCTTGGATCGTCTCAACATCATCCCCTACCCTGGGGAAAAGCGTAACCTTTTTTGGGTCACTTTCAATCAACTCTATGTTAGTGATTCACATCGCTTTGAAGGAGAAAAATCGCTTTTAGTTCGATTGAATGCTAATCAATCGATCTCGATTCTCACAGAAGAATAACCTATGCATTTTTCCTTGTTTCTCCTGTTTTTTTCAATCATGTCTCTCCATGCACTCCCCTTTAATATCATTAAAAAAGAGACAGATATTCTAAATACTCCGACATTGCTTGTCATCGGCGGTATTCACGGCAATGAGCCCGGAAGCTATTTTGCTGCTGCGTTATTATCCCGATATTATCACATTACGCAAGGGAATCTCTGGATAGTTCCTGATTTGAATCGCCCCAGTATCCAACAAGACAACCGTGGTATCAACGGGGATATGAATCGAAAGTTTTCTGACATTGACCCACAAGATGCTGATGTTGAAACCGTGCAAGAGATCCAAAAAATCATCACCGAACAGCAAGTTGCACTTATATTAAATTTACATGACGGTCATGGGTTTTATCGGAAAAAGCATCTTAATACTATTTTCAATCCTAATGCTTGGGGACAAACGTGTGTTATTGATCAAGGGACTCTTGATACCGAGCACCCCTACGGAAATTTAAATGAAATCGCATCAAAAGTAAGCGGTGAACTTAATAACGATTTGATTGAGGGACATCATTTTTTTGATGTACGCAATACAAATACCCGATTTGATGATGAAGCGATGAAGCACTCTTTAACCTATTTTGCAGTGACACATAACAAACCTGCCTTTGCTATCGAAACAAGTAAAAACCTTCCCACACTGCACCATAAAGTTTTTTATCATCTGCATGCAATTGAGTGTTATATGAAACTTATGGGGATAAAATACGAGCGCACTTTTGAACTAAACATGGATGCAATCGAGCAGTTACTTAAAAATCACGATTATTTAACCATTAACAATAATATCTATTTTGATTTGCAAAACTTAAAAAACAGTTTAAGTTTCATTCCGCTACAATCAGAGAGAAATGAGTTTAAGTTTGCCCATCCTTTGGGGAGTGTACAAAAAAACAAGACGCAATATGATCTTTTTATCGGTAACCAAAAGATAAGCACTCTTATCCCGAGTTATCATCAAAAAGAGCTTTGTTCTATGCCCATAACTATTTTAGCGGACGGAAAAACACAAAAGTTATCATTCGCTACAGATTTTTTTGTAACTGCCGATTTTAAGATTATCAATAATGATCTTAATACGAGAGTTAATGTCATCGGATTTACCAAAAAAGGGGTAAAGGATGAAGCTAACATTTTAGTAGGATTAAGTGATTTAGATTCAAAATACTCTATTGATACCGCTCATAAGAGCTATCGGGTAGAGTTTTACCAGAAAAACCGTTTTTGCGGTATGGTTCTTGTACATTTTAAATAGGATATAGGATGAGTAAAAGCAAACAACAAACCTATTCAGCCATCGTATCGGCAAACCCTTATAAAGGAGATTATTATGGTAGTACGTTTAATACCATATCAAGAACATCTTCTCCTTCTTTTTCTAAAGAACAATACTCAGTCTCTTTTTTAAATACCAAAGGGTTTATCTCGACATTGATCGGGATAAGTAAAAACATTCCTGACGATGATATTTATGATGCCCTTGAGAATAAAGTTTACGAAGAGCTTGCATTGGATATGGCTATTGAATACCATATCAAATACATTGAAGCGATCAATAGAAGCACGGAGGGAGAACGCTTTTTCCATATATTCGTTGTTGATCCCTTAACCCTTGAACAAGACTATACGCAAGTCGTCGATGCAATCAAATACATTGATCAAATTATTCCGGTTCCTCTATTACTCAAATCGCTTTATGTAAAAGAGCTCATTGATTCAACCGATGTTCATTGTTTTATCTATTTTCAAGAAAACGACGCCTTTTTCTGTATTTACAGCCATCAGGAATTTATTTATGCTAAATCACTGAAATTTTCACTCAAACAAATGCATGAACGTTTTTGTGAACTTTTAGGCGAACAAACAGATCTTCTGACATTTGAAAACCTATTGGCAGAAGAAGGACTTAATGCCTCTCAACCCGATTATCAAAAAAATCTTATTAAACTTTTCGGTGAGATTTTTCTCCATATCAGCGATGTTATAACGTATGCAAAAAGAGCCTATGACATCAAAAAATTTGATGAGATTTACATCGGCACAGGGGTCGGAAAAGTTCTTGGACTGGATGAATACGCACAAACCTATTTAGGAATCAAAACAACTCCGTTTGATTTTAATTACGGATTTAACACAAACGGGGAAAAAGTAGATCAAATCCATCAGTTGATGCACCTCTATGGCCGCCTTGAAGCAGATGAGCGATATGAGTGTAACTTTACAATATTTCACCGTCCTCCTCCTTTTGCAAAACGTGATAGCGGAAAACTCATTTTAGTTGCAGCTGCTTCTTTGGCTGCAGCTCTTCTATACCCCGGGGTCTATTGGGGTCTCTCTTACATCGAAGAGTTTCACCATGCTGTCTTATCCAAAGAGTATGAGTCAGTACACATCGAAAAAATGACTCGGGAAGCAACCGTTAATTTAAAATTAGCGAATAAGAATGCCGCTCAGATACTTTTAGATGAGCAAAAAACAGCCTATAAACAAAAAAAAGATACGCTAGTACAAGTGCATGATAAAAAAGTGAATTATCCGATGAAAGCCAAAATAATGGCTGATTTCACTCGTAGCTTCAATCAATATCGAGTGCAACTAAAAACCATTGCGTATGCAGAAGATCTTAATGATACAAAAACGTTCACGTTTGGGCTAACATCATCAAGTACGCAAGATATTACGGCATTGCTCAAACATCTAACGGACATTAAACGGGATCAGTATGATTTTAACCTTGAACTTATTTCGTATAATGAAGAGCAAAAATCCTACCTTAGTGAACTCAAGGCGGTAATCAAATGAAATTACAAATTGAAGACTACCTGTATACATTAGACCAATCGCTCTCACACAAAAGTGATCGTGACAAAATGATGCTGTTCATTATGATATTTGCCTCTTTGTTCACTTTCTCCTATCTATTGCTTTGGGAGAGTTCTGAAGCCAGCTTCAAAATCTCTCACGAGAAAGCGGTGAAAGTTGAAAATGATTTGAATGTAGATAAACAATATTTATCGACTTATCCACCTGAACGCATTACCCAAATAGAGCAAGAAACAGTCGAAATAGAACGGCAACGCGCTCTATACGTACAGTACAATACTTATATCAAAGAGCAGTTGGAACAGATTTCTTCTTTATACTATGATGAAAAAGTGTGGGGAGGATACCTTGATTCGGTATCTAGATATGCACGTTTACATAAAGTAAAGCTAGCCAAATTCGGAAATACCTTGCAAACCGATAATAGCTCGTTCGGACATGTTTTAGATATTAGTATTGCATCTGAAGGACCGTATAAAAATACCTTAAAGTTTATTAATGCATTGGAACAAAGTCATTTGGTTGTAGATTTGCATAAATTTAACATTACGGCTGATGAAAAGCTCAAAGGGGATCTCAATATCTCAGTATGGGGGATCGTAAGACAATGACAAAATATCTACTTATAGGGTTTATGAGTATGATGATACTCCATGCAGCCGTCCCTGCTGTAAGTTCTCCCTCTGTAACCGTTATGACACAACCAAACACCGACAAAGAGTTAGTATGGGTTGATGAGCAAATTCTAGCAATCCTTCCTGCCAGAGTAGGGATACCGGATGGATATATCAACTCACTTCGTGATCCCATGAAAATGAAAAAAGCACTCCCTACCCTAAAATCAGGTTCTAATCTTCTAGCCCCTCCAAAATTGGGCAGTATAGGAATTTTAGCACAACCAAAAGTGATTGAAGAACCGCTACGACTTCTCGCCATCATGAATAAATCAGTGCTTATCAGTGGAAAGTGGTACAAAGTAGGCCAAAGTGTTCGTAATTTTACCCTTGCTGAGATCAAATCAAATTCTGTTTTATTGACCGGAAAAAAAGATCAAAAACTTATTTTGTTTTTACACAAACAAAATAATAATATTAAAATCATCACAAAGTAGGAAAGTATCATGACATCTATAATTAAACACCATGCACGAACGTTTATGTTATCCGTTGCCACGGCTGCCCTTCTCACACCTACGCTTCAGGCAGATTGTACGTATGAGCTTTTCAATATCTCTTCAGTCAAAGGAACTAGTGTAGGAGAATTTGTCGACCAACTCAGTGATGAATGCGGCATGAGTGTCGTTGTAACAGACGAACAAGCAGAAGAAGTTCTAAAAAGACCGATGAACAAAACCTTTTTGAAAAATCTGACGATTAATGAAGTATTTGATTTGATTATCAAAGAGAATAATCTTCAATATACCTTACAAAACAATGTACTTCGAGTCTCTTATTTATCAACAAAAACTTATAATATTGATTACATTACGACAGAACGTAAAGGGACGGGAAGTACCAATATACGATTGAGTTCCAATTCCGGAACAGCTGCTGGAGCAACTGGAAGTTCCGGAAGTTCTGGAGCAAATAATGCATCATCAGAATCAGGAACGAATATCTCGACAATTGATGAAGTAAAATTTTGGGATACTTTAGAGCAGGAGGTTAAAAGCATCCTTAGCCGCCCTGAGGATGATTACAAACAAAATACGAACCTCTCCCAATCAACAGATAAAAAAAATGAAACAGCTAAAACCTCTGAAAAAGATACGTATCACAATATATTTATAAATAAAAGTGCTGGCTTAGTGACGGTAACCGGTACGGGTAAACAAATTCAACGGCTTGACAGTTACATCCATGATCTACAGAAAAAAATGCAAACACAGGTTTTAATCGATGTGAAGATGTACAGTGTCGTCTTTAGTGATGCTTCTTCAACCGGTATCGACTGGTCGCAACTTTATGCATTGCAAAATATTGATTTAACATTTGATTATGTGAATTCAAAAGATGTTGGTAAATTTACATCAACTGCCTTAAATACTGGGACTTCCTTTACCGAATATGGCACTACTTCCGCGGGTCGAACTGGTGCTAGTATTTTTAGGTTGGGTGCAAAAGGAAGCTTAAATGAAGTTATCAAATTCCTTAAAACTCAAGGGGATGTTTACTCGATATCAAATCCAAAGATCTTGACTCTTAATAATCAACCTGCCCTTATTACTGCGGGGACAGAATTATTCTATAAAACAAGAAATACCTCTACACTAGCCGGGGGAACAACAGGAGAGCAAGCCACAACAGAAGTGGTCAGTTCTGTATTTTCGGGAGTTCTCCTCGATATTACACCTGAAATTGCCGGTGACGGAAGTATTACCCTGCGTATAAATCCATCCATTTCCGAAACAGCATCTGAAATTTCTACAGATAACTCAGCCCGTAATATGCCGCCTGACTTAAGCCGTCGTCAGATTTCCTCCGTCATTACCGTAAAAGACGGTAATCGCGTAATTCTCGGAGGTTTGATTAATACAAAAAACGTCCAAGATAATAATAAAGTTCCATTACTCGGTGATATTCCATTCCTTGGTTATATGTTTAAACGTGAAGGGATGAGCAAACGGACCGAAGAAATCGTCATTATCATCGAACCGCATATCATCAAAAAAGAGAAAGATACGGTTAGCTTAGGTGATTTAGGCTATACGCGTCTTGGAAAACAAATGGAAGAAGAAGCAAAGCCAGAAAGTAAATAACGGATGGAGAATTCCCTTTTCTCAAAACCGCGTGATCTGTTTTTGGACGTCGTGAACCCTAGGGACTACGTCCAGATTGACAGTGTCTCACATATGTATCAATCGCTTAAAAACTCAGTACAAAAACCTCTGAAAATGATCCTTTTATTCGGTAAACCGGGGACGGGGAAAAGTATGCTTCTGCATAAACTCCACCACGACCTCTCCAAACATCAAAAAGTATTGATGTTTGATATCCCTATTGTGGATGAAGATGATTTCCTCCGTGTATTGGCACAAAGGATATTCGGACACTCTCCCCGTGAAGTGATGACGTTAACCCGGTTTTTAGAAATTGCCGAAGCCGTATCGTATCCGGATGTACCTATTGTTCTTTTGGATGAAGCGCAACTCTATAGCTCATCGCTTATGGAAAAGATTCGTCTTATCTCCGATGCTCGTGCTATTAAATTTGTCATTACGCTTCATAAAACCGATAAAGAAGATGTGATTGCAAAAGAGCACTTTCAAACACGAATTTGGGAAAGTATTGAACTCCAAAATGCTTCTGCTGAAGAGCTTAAAGTATACATCCAAAAAAAACTTTTAAAGGCAAACTGTTTTGATGTCGCCAATATGTTTAATGACAAAAACATGAAACTAATTACCTCTCTGACAAAAGGAAATTATCGTGATACGAATAAATTATTATTTTCTCTTTTTAGTCTCTATTACTGGTATGAAGAAAACCATCCTACTTTAATTAAATACAATGCCTTAAAATCAAAATGGATTGAAATGGCTGCGATTCATACAGGACTGATCCGTGCTTAACATTCGAGATTTAGAACGCCGCTGGCTCAAATATAAAATAAAATCGTATGCGCCTTACCTCGGTGCAGTTTTTACCATTCTCTTGGTGTCACTAATAGCCTTTTACAATTCCCTCAGTTCTACCGTCGCAAATGAAGAAATTAATCTACCCCTCACAGAAAATTCTTCAGAAATAAAAGCAAACAATACAGAAACTGTTACCATCCTAGAGCCTTCCATGGATTTTGTTCAATCTTTTCAAACGACCATACCGGAAACTCAAATAGCAACCGCTCCGGCGCCTCAGAGAGCACTGCCTCCGCAGCAGAGCATTCCGGTTCCGAAAGTCCTAAATATCCCCTCATCAACCTCCATAAAAGCTCCCCCTCCGGCTATTTCCCCTTTGTCCGGTGACAAATCGCTCTCACTCAATCGTAATGAATCCAAACTCGATATAGAAAGTGTTGAACGCCGCTTCAAAGAGACATCAAATCCTAATCTCGGATTGTTTATTGCCCGTTACCATTATGATCACGGTAACTACAGTGAAGCCTATAATTTTTCATTAAAAACCAATAGTATGAACAGCAAAATAGATGAAAGTTGGATTATTTTTGCCAAATCACTCGTCAAACTCGGTAGAGTAGAGCAAGCGAAAAAGACATTGCATCTTTATATTTCCGAATCTAATTCTGAATCGGCACGATCTTTACTCGATTCAATTGAACAAGGGACGTTTAAATGAAATTTTTAGCCTTATTAACGTTATTGTTTACCCTCTCATCCTGGGCAGATACTAAACAAAAGATGTTTAATCTTTATCAGCAAGGCAATTATCTTCAAGCATGCAATCTAGGACTTCAAGGATTCTCTCTTCATAAAGGAGATGAAGCCTATGTCTCTTTGTACGCCTTTTCATGCCTCAAAGCAGATTTTATCGATCGTTTGTCAGCGCCGATTACGATACTCAATCAAACGAAAGAAGCACGTGCCAATTCTGCCTATTTTTCAGTTATCCTCATGCAAAAAAAACTTCTTATGCAAGCTTTATATGATAATAAACCGATTAAAAACCTCAACTTTCCCAGCAGTTCACACTTACTCTCCAAAGTATTTGATTTGTATCTCAAAAATCCTCAACCGACCCAATTTATCAAAGAATATACAAACCCATCCGATATCCGATCAAGTTATAAACTCTATACGACAGAAGCAAACGGGCAAAAAAGCGTAGCTATAGACGAATACTATGATAAAATATTGACATTTCATCATGTATATTAGAAAAGGATAGAGTGTATGGATCGCATCACGCATGACTTATTAGAGAAGCGCCATATCTCTCAACAACAAATTGATCGACTTACATCTCGAGGGGTACAAGACGATACCGTCTTAGAAACATTAACAAAAGTGGGTGCCATATCACTCAATTTTATTAAACGTTTTATCGTTGAACAAATCCGTCTTGGACGCTATGAACTCTCCATCATTAAAAATTACCATTTTTTAGATGAAACTTCCATTTTAACCCATTTAGCTGAAGTGATTGAAGTTCCGTTTATCGATCTCGATTCCATCGATATGGATTATCGTCTTGTTGAAAAGATACCAACCGTACAGCTCAAGCGCTACAACGCTTTGCCAATTTCACAAGATGATATGTATGTTGTCGTTGCATTTGCCGATCCCCTTAATCTTGAAGCACAAGAGTCAATTCAACGCCTTTTTCCCCGAAAATCACTTAAAATTGCCGTTGCGACTGAAAAACAGATCCAAGCCTATTTGTTTAAAATGGAACTTAAAGATAGTGTAAAAGAACTCGTTACCAACATCCGTAACGAATTGCGAAATATCGGAACCATAGAAGAACAACAAGAGGCTTCTTCTATTTTACAGCTTATCGATGTCATTCTCAAAGCCTGTATTAAAGGACGGGCAAGTGATATTCATATCGAACCGACGGAGAGGAACTGTGTGGTTCGCGGACGGGTTGATGGTAAATTGGCAGAAATCTTTATTTTTGATCGGGATATTTACCCTCCGCTCGCTTCACGTATTAAGCTCTTAGCCAATCTTGATATTGCTGAACGCCGTAAGCCTCAGGATGGACGTTTTTCCGCCATCGTTATGGACGCTGAATTTGATTTCCGTCTCTCTACACTCCCTATTATCTACGGAGAATCAATCGTTATGCGTATTTTGGATAAGACCAAAGCACTCGTAAAACTAGAAGACTCAGGAATGGATTCGGAGAGTTATCAAAAACTGATTAAGGGGCTACAATCCCCTTTTGGTATCATCTTGGTCACCGGTCCCACCGGAAGCGGTAAAACAACTACCCTTTACGGTGCACTGAATGAACTCCGTAACGTAGAAGATAAAGTCATTACCGTCGAAGATCCGGTTGAGTACCGTATGAATCTTATTCAACAAGTACAAGTTAATCCAAAAGTAGGTCTCTCTTTTGCCGATGCGCTCCGCTCCATTCTCCGTCAAGACCCCGATAAAATTATGATCGGGGAGATCCGTGACCATGAAACGCTGGAGATTGCGATTAAAGCTGCCCTTACCGGTCACCTTGTTATCTCTACGCTTCACACCAATGATGCCATCAGTGCTATTCCTCGTATGTCCGATATGGGGATTGAACCCTATCTCATCAGCGGTGCTCTTGTTGCTATACAAGCGCAGCGGCTTGTACGGAGAATTTGTAACCATTGTAAGAAAGAGATTGATATCCCTCAAACGTTGCTTCAAGAGTACAGTGCTATGATCCCTCCTCATACGGTTTTTTATGAAGGAGTCGGCTGCAAAGAGTGCAACGGATCGGGATATATGGGACGGGAAATGATTTGTGAAGTTCTCCCCATTACCGAAGAGCTCTCCAGCATGATTGCCAGAGGGGCATCAAAAGATGATCTCCTTAAAGAGGCTAAGAAAGAAGGCTTTATCGGAATGTTTGAGAACGGAATGGCTAAGGCCGTTCATGGAATTACAACATTTGATGAAATACTAAGGGTGGCAAAAGGATGAAATACTTTACAGCAACGATCCTCACAAAAGGGAAAAAAGCCGATGTCGGTTTTTATGCCGAGAGTAAAAAAGAAGCTCACTATTTAGCGAAAATCAAATACACGGGAATGGTTTTAAAAATAACCGAAACTGCCCCCCCGCTGGAAGATCAGCTCCGACGTTTAAAAGAGAGTTTTTTTTCCAATATCAGAAAACGTAAACTCAAACAAGACTCCCTTATTGCCGCTATCAGACAGCTTGCCGTTATGACGAATGCCGGTATTTCGATTCACGATTCACTTAGAGAAATTGCCGATGCCACAACCGATAAAACATTGCAAATCGTTTTAGGAACGATCGCTGAGGATATCAATGCCGGGCATAGCCTCTCCCACTCAGCTCATAATTTCAGCTATGAACTCGGAACCCTCTCACTGGCTATGATTGAACTGGGTGAGAAAACCGGTAATATGGCTGAAGCGCTTCATAAACTTGCCGATATGCTTGAAGAAATCCGACGTAATATCATTAAATTTAAAAAAGCAATGGCCTATCCGCGTAACGTTATGATCGCTATGGCCATCGCCTTTACCGTTCTTATCTCGTATGTCGTACCTCAATTCAAAACTATTTTTGAACAGTTGGGGGCAGAGCTTCCCCTCCCGACCAAAATCTTGCTCTTTTTAGAACACCTTTTTAATACGTACGGTCTTTATGTCGTAGCGGGAATCTTTATCTTCATTTTCGCATTCCGATATATGCTTAATCACAATCGTGAATTCAGATACAAATGGCACCAATTTTTACTCAAAACCTATCTCATCAAAAATATTATCATGTACGCAACGTTGAACCGTTTTACCTTAGTCTTTTCCGAACTGGTTCGTGCCGGTATCCCGATCGCCGAAGCACTGGAAACAGCGATTGCGATGATCGATACCCTCCCCTTGCAAGAAAAGCTGTTAACCGTACGCCAAACGGTTGAAAAAGGGGGAACGCTTCACGACGGTTTAGCCGAAACGAAACTTTTTGAAAATATGATTATTCAAATGATCTCCGCCGGAGAGGCGAGCGGTCAGCTCGATGCGATGATGCAAAAAGTTATGGAATACTATAAAATGAAATTTGACGCCATTATTGACGGTCTCTCCGAAGCGGTAGAGCCGATTATGCTTTTGCTCATTGCGTGTATGGTTGTTTTACTGGCACTGGGTATTTTCTTGCCAATGTGGGAAATGGGAAATGCGGTACAGGGACGCCGCTAAAAAGAGATTTTTTTAAGCCTCTTCGTTGGTACCCTTCGCGACCAGTGCCGCATACATTTCGTCTTTGGGGATCAACCCCGCCTCAAATAAAAACTGTGAGGGGACAAAATTGGTTTTTTTGATTTTGTCATACTTTGCGTAGCTCAAAAAGAGGCGATCTTTCGCCCGTGTAACGGAGACATAAAAGAGCCGTCTCTCTTCCTCGATACTTCCGCTGCGGCTCATCAGCTTTCGATTGGGAAAGCGACCGTCCATCAAATCGATGACATAAACCTCTTGATACTCCAACCCTTTTGAAGCGTGGATACTCAGCAGATGTACCCCCTCACCCTGCGTCAAATCCTGAGACCCCAATACCATCGCATTTAAAAAACGTTCATGATCTTTATAGGGACGGGAAAGTTCAAATAAAATCGTACATTTTCGACGGATTCTCTCTTGTGATTCGCTCTTTGCCTTCTCATCGATCGAGCCGTTCTCCGTCATGGCACGACGATGGGACAAGTGCTCAATCACATGTCCGTAGAGTGCTGAAAGGGCTATTTTTTGAACCGCGGCTTTTGGCTCTTTAATATCCCGTAATTGACGAAAAAGGGTAAACAGGTCGTGTAAAAAAGTGGCCGAATCTTTGGAAAGCTTCGCGTGTTTTAAAATCGGGTTACCCATAAAATTGGGATCAAACCCCAGTTTTGCAAACCGCCCTGCACTGCCGAGCTCCGCATAATCATCAAACAGTCCCAACTGATGGTTCAATCGCCGTTTTTCAAACGGATTGCTAATCTCTGCATCAGGGGAGTACAATCCTCGGACAAAAGAGCCTTTCCCCAGTTTTTGCAAGGCGACGAAAAGCTCTTTGGCAATCGCACTCCCTACCCCTTTGGCGTAATCAAACAGATGGATAAATGCCATCATATCCGATTCGTTCACGAGCAATGTATACATATCCAAAAGGGCTTTAATCTCTTTCGAATCAAAAAAACTGGTGCCTCCGCGACGGCGGCAGGGTATCCCCATCTCACGCAACGTCGCCTCTATCCCATCCGCCGAAGCGTTATTCCGAAAGATCACCGCGATCTCTTCACGATTGGTAGAGGAATCCCCGATTTTTTGGGCAATCCCATGATACTGATCGAAGAGTTCATCGTAAATGAGCAATGCGGGGCTTTGTGCTTCGTGGTCGCGCGTTACTTCAAGGGCTTTGGGATAGATTCGCTCATTGTAGGCGATCACGGTGTTGGCAAGGGAGAGGATCGGAATCGTGGAGCGGTAATTTTTGTTGAGGGTATAAACCTCGGCATCCGGGAAATTGGTCGTGAATGAGCCGATAATAGAGATATCGGCACCGTTAAAGGCATAGATGCTCTGATCGTAATCTCCGACACAAAAGAGCGACGGCGGACGCATAGCGTTGATCAGTGTCCCCTGAAGGGCATTCGTATCTTGGTATTCGTCGATCAATACCTCTTTGTACCCTAAATCACTTTCCAATGCCAAAGCACGCATATGAAGCAGTAAGTCGTTGAAATTGACAAATCCGTACTCTTTTTTCAACGCTTCAAACTCATCGATGATATCGGCATAGATGGCGGCATACACCGCGTGTTCATCCTGACGGGTCAGAATCCACTCTTCAAAATTGACATTCATCTCCGTGTTTTGATAAAACGAATAGACATCGTAAAGATAGTTGGCGCCGTACGCCGAAGTGGCGCAGTCGATGTGGCTGAAGGTCCGTTTCTCATAGACGCTTCGAAAAAGGGTTTTGAGTTCACGCGGCTGTTTGAGGACGACTTTCCCCTCTTTGCGTTTAAGCCATCGGTAGCTTACCGCATGAAACGTCCCCGCATCGATCTTCGAAGCGATCTCCCGACCGAAAAATGCCGCTACCCGCTCCACCATCTCAGCCGCAGCTTTGTTGGTAAAAGTCAAAAGTAAAATCTCTTCGGGTTTGACGTTTTGAGAGATCAGATAGGCGATACGCCCCACAATCGTAGAGGTTTTTCCCGTCCCTGCCGAAGCGATAATAAGGTTGTGTCCATAAGGGGCGGTTGCGGCGGTATATTGCTGATCGTTGAGACGCGAGAGAGGCAAGAGGCTCCTTAAAGCCCCTATAATATGAGGCTAAATTATGATTTAAATTTTTTGATCGGTTCGGCTAAACCGAGACCGGGGTGATTTTTCACATCTAATACCGCTTGTGCCATAGTCGCGTTGTCTTGATTAAAAATAAGCGGGGCTAGGAAGTTGATGCACGATTCATCGAGCGGATCTTGAATAACTGCGATATTATATACCACTACCTTGGAATTTTCATTGATATCCAGTAATTCTCTTATCGAGATAGATAGATCAAAAGAGTACTCCCGCAATCGATAAGGATTCACAACCGTGAAACTAATGTTACTTCCGTCACAACTTTTAAGAGTGGCAAACATCTCATCGATTTCACTCAGTTCTACCTTCGTTACTTGATCAAACCCTAATATCGTTGACTTTACTTCGTATTGCATTTTTTTATCCTTTTATCAAGATGTTTCTGCTTTTTTAGCAAAATCATTCTAGCACACACTTATGATAAATAACATTTAAATATTATATTTAGTTAATATACAATAAATAACTTTCTGTATATATGGTAAAACAATAATATCAATGATTTAAGCAATTAGCGTTCCTCAAAAATTTGATATAATTCGCCCATATTTTCCAATCAAGGCCTATTTATGTCCGCTACTCACTACGATCCCAAAAATATTGAAGAGACCTACTATCCTATCTGGGAGAATCGAGGCTATTTCGAAATCGACGGGAATAAGACGATCGCAAAGCCGGACAAACATTTTGCCATCATGATGCCTCCGCCGAACGTTACGGGACGGCTTCATATCGGACACGGTCTCACCTTTACTCTCCAAGACATCATCGTCCGTTACAAACGGATGGACGGTTATATGACTCTTTGGCAGCCGGGAACCGACCATGCGGGAATTGCTACCCAAAACGTCGTGGAAAAACAGCTCCTAGCCGAGGGGAAAACCAAAGAAGAACTTGGTCGCGAAGCGTTTTTAGAGCGCGTTTGGGAGTGGAAAGAGGAGAGCGGCGGGATTATGGTCTCACAACTGCGTAAACTCGGGGTATCTCCTGCATGGAGCCGTGAGCGTTTCACAATGGATGAGGGGCTGAAATCTTCTGTAAAAGAGGCATTTGTCCACCTCTACAACCAAAACCTCATCGTGCGCGGTAACTATATGGTTAACTGGTGTACGCATGATGGCGCATTGAGCGATATCGAAGTGGAACACGAAGAGCATAAAGGTAACTTCTACCACATGCGCTACCCGTTCAGCGACGGAAGCGGTCATATCGTCGTGGCTACGACCCGTCCTGAGACCTATTTCGGTGATACGGCGATTATGGTACATCCCGATGATAAGCGTTACCTCCACCTCATCGGCAAAAGCGTCACCTTGCCGCTTATCAACCGCGATATCAAAATCATCGCCGATAGCCATGTTGATCGTGACTTCGGAACGGGTGTTGTTAAAGTCACCCCAGCCCATGATACGAACGACTACGAAGTGGGCAAACGTCACGATTTAGAGTTCATCACCGTATTCGATGAAAAAGGGATGTTGAATCACCACGCCGGAGAGTTTGAGGGGTTGGAGCGTCTCGAAGCGCGCGCGGTAATCGTCAAACGTCTCGAAGAAGCAGGATTTATCGAGAAAATCGAAGAGCATACCCACCAAGTGGGGCATTGTTACCGCTGTAAAAATATCGTTGAGCCGTACATCTCCAAACAGTGGTTTGTCCGCAAAGAGGTAGCACGCGGTTCAATCGATAAAACGAATGAGGGATTGACTCAATTCTTCCCTCCTCACTGGATCAACAGCTACAACGCGTGGATGGGTGAATTACGTGATTGGTGTATCTCTCGCCAGCTGTGGTGGGGACACCGTATCCCTGTTTTTTACTGCGATGATTGTAATCATGAATGGGCAAGTTTAGAAGAAGCCCCGTCTTCGTGTCCTCATTGTGCAAGTAAAAACTTCACTCAAGACCCTGATGTTCTCGATACGTGGTTCAGCTCCGCTCTCTGGCCGTTCTCGACTCTGGGATGGGGGAACGGCGACAGTGCGCAAGATCAACTCTTCCAAAGTGCAGATATGGCTCGCTTTTATCCGAACACCCTCCTTATCACGGGATTTGACATCCTTTTCTTTTGGGTTGCGCGTATGATGATGATGGGGGAGAGTTTCACGGGAGAATTGCCGTTTAAACACATCTACCTCCACGCATTGGTGCGGGATGAACACGGGCAAAAAATGTCAAAATCCAAAGGGAACGTTATCGATCCGCTCGATATGGTCGAAAAGTACAGTGCCGATGCACTCCGCTTTACGTTGGCTGTCCTTGCGGCTCAAGGGCGTGATATCCGCCTCAGCAATGAGCGTCTGGAGCAAAGCCGTAACTTTACCAACAAACTCTTCAACGCCTCAAAGTTCTTGCAAATGAATGTTCCGACATTTAAAGATTTAGCCGATCAAGAGATCACGACTCCGTTGGGTCGCTATATGCTCTCACGTTTCCATCGTGCAACGGCAGAGACGAGAGCGTTCTTGGACGAATACCGCTTTAACGATGCGGCAACGGTACTCTATCGCTTCTTATGGAACGAATTCTGCGACTGGGGTATCGAACTAGGGAAAGCGTCCAAAGAGAGCGTCAACGAGCTGGGAAGCATCTTTAAAGAGTCCATGAAACTTCTCCATCCGTTTATGCCGTTCATCACCGAGCATCTCTACCATGAACTCTCAGGAACAACCCTCGAAGAGGGGAATTCAATTATGGTTATGCCGTATCCTGAGAATACAGCGGTCGATGAAGCGATCGAAGCAGAATTTGCCATCATCATGGATGCG
Source organism: Sulfuricurvum sp. (assembly GCF_030691015.1). Lineage (GTDB taxonomy): Bacteria > Campylobacterota > Campylobacteria > Campylobacterales > Sulfurimonadaceae > Sulfuricurvum. The sequence goes on along the minus strand of NZ_JAUYFF010000019.1, from coordinate 35,253 downwards.
ATCGTCACGATCCGCCGTGCCAAAACCCTCGTCGATCTCGGGAACCAAAAAATTGATCTCGCCTACCTCAAATGCGGCGGCGATCATGCTATGATGGAACCGTTTATCGTCCGTTTGGGGAGAGTCGAAACACTGCACTTTACCGAGACTAAAATCGACAACGCCATCAGCGATATCGGAGACACTGTCGAAGTCTATCTCCCAACCGATGCGATTGATCTCTCTCCGATCATCGACCGACTCACCAAACAGCGTGAAAAGCTTCAAAAAGAGGTGGATAAACTGCGAGGTATGCTCTCCAATGAACGTTTCGTCGCCAATGCCCCTGAAGCCGTTATTGCTGAAAATCGTAACGGACTCTCAGATGCCGAAGATAAAATCGGTAAAATTGACGCTCAACTCAGCTCATTAGGCAACTAGTTTGCAATTTCGGGAACTCTCCGCTTCTGAACTGGTTGAGGGGTTTGCTCTCCTCACAACACTGCGTCCCGAGCTCACCTCCGAAGCGTTCGATGCCTTTATCACCTCGCAATACCCCAAAGACTACCGACCAATCGGTGCGTATCAACGGGGAGAACTGCAAATTTATGCGGGAGTGAGCATACGGGAGAATTTAGAACTTGGGCGACATTTGATCGTGGATGATTTTGTGACCTATAGCGGCTGTGAGCATCTAAGCCGTGAAATGATCGATTATTTGGTTGATTACGCAAAAATGTACAAATGCCGAAGTCTTTTAGTGTGGGGGAAACAACAAGGGATTTCTATCGATGATTTAGAGGGCTTCCGCCCCAAGCGGGACGGCTTTATTAAAATGCTTTAATTACTCTTCTATCCCTTCGATTTCGACGACCATTTTAACCTCATCCCCGACAACAACGCCGCCCGCTTCGATCGCTTTATTCCAGTTTAGACCAAAGTCTTTACGGTTAATTTTTCCGCTCAATACAAAACCGGAACGTTGATTCCCCCATGGATCTTCGACCACACCGCCCATATCAATATCCAAAACAACTTTTTTCGTAATCCCGTGGATGGTAAGGTTACCCGTCATTTTATTTTTTGTGGCACTCGTCATACTAAACGTAATGTCGCTAAATTTTGCGGTATCGAAAAAATCGGCACTGCGTAAATGATCGTCACGTTTTACGATCCCCGTATCAATCGAATCAGCTTTTATTAAACCGCTTAGGGATTTAAACTGCCCTTTTTCCAAATCATACATTCCTGAAAAAGTATTAAACTTCCCGCTTACGGTGCTGATCATCATATGTTTGACTTTAAAACCCACGTTCGAATGGGAAGGGTCAACTTTATATACTGCCGCATTAACAACACTCACACTCATTAATAATCCGCTCAAAACTATTGCAATAAAACTTTGTTTCATTAGGAATCCTTTTAGAGTAAATAGGTACACATTGTATGCTGTTTTTATCAATGAATTATTAATACAATACTAATGGACGTTTTTTTTAAGATTTAATACAGCACACCGTTCTAAACCCTTTCAAAACTTCACTTGGTTATACTTTTAGCATTATATTCCAAAGGCTTGTCATGCAACTCTGTGTCGCCCTCGATCTCCCCTCACAAGAAGAAAATTTAGCCCTTATTGAAAAAATAAAAGAGTACCCCCTATGGCTCAAAGTGGGACTGCGTTCCTATATCCGTGACGGGAAGCCTTTTATCGATGCGATCAAAGCGATCAATCCCGAATTTAAAATCTTTCTCGATCTCAAACTCTACGATATCCCCAACACAATGGCCGATGCCGCCGAATCGATCATGTCTCTTGGGGTCGATATGTTCAACGTCCACGCCTCCGCAGGGCGTAAAGCGATGCATGAAGTGATGAAACGTTTAGCCCCCTATGAAAACCGCCCGTTGGTGCTAGCGGTCACGGCGCTGACCTCATTTGAAGAGGGTGAGTTCTGCCATGTATACGGAGAGACTATTGCTACTAAAGCGGATCGTTTTGCCCAAGATGCTCATCAAGCGGGGTTGGACGGTGTAGTCTGCAGTGCCTATGAGAGTGCCTCGATCAAATCACTGACGAGCGGAAGATTTATCACCCTTACCCCCGGAATCCGACCTTTCGGCGAAGATGCAGGAGATCAGGAGCGGGTTGCGACGATCGAGACGGCGAGGGATGAAGAGGTTGATTTTATCGTTGTCGGTCGCCCGATTTATAAAGCAGCCAATCCTGCCGCAGTAGTCGAAAAGATTCTCTCACGATTATAAATTGGAATATTCCTTGCTTTATTTCTTGTAAACAGTTACAAGGAGTCTGCATGAAATTTATGGATAAAATCGAGCTGGTTGTAAAACTTAAAGAAAAAATTGCCGAAACAAAAGCCTCTAATGAAGCTCTCGCACTGCAATTACAAGCCCTTTTAGATCAAATTATCGCTAATCCCAAAAACTCTCCCGTAATTTAACATTCCAAAGCACCTATTTAAGGTGCTTGTTATGTACTTGTTCTTATAATTACGCCCTCTTAAACATAAATGGACGAGTAGGAAAGCGGCTGAATCCACCTCCCTGCTAAGGAGACGTACTGGCAACGGTACCGAGAGTTCGAATCTCTCCTCGTCCGCCACCACATCAATTTAATCCCCTCTAATACAATCCAAAAAGACAAACAAAAACCCTTAAATAGGCACTTTTAACACTATTTAGCCTCTAACACCCATTTGTCTTATTCAACACCATCCACTCTCTTAATGTAGTTTTTAATGTAGTTTGTTGATAATACTACATTATGTAGGTTTTAAAACCTACATTAGAAGGGGTAGATTATGGCTAACAAGAAGGTTTCACCGCTTACGGATACCGAAATCAAGAACGCAAAACCCAAAGAAAAAAAGTACACATTATCCGATGGAAATGGACTTCAACTCCTTATCAAACCAGATACTAAGAAAATATGGGAAATACGCTACACCCTTGATGGAAAACCAAAAACCACAACATTAGGAAGTTACCCAACTGTATCACTTGCAAAAGCAAGGGCAAAGCGTGACGAATTCAAAGCAAAAGTTTCATCAGGTATCGATCCGATACAAGAGAAAAAAGAAACCAAAAAGCAAAAGATTATCGAGGAGGAGACATTAAAAGCCGAAAGCGTTGTATTGTTAAATACCTTTGAAAAAGTATCACGGGATTTTATCGAAAGCATCACAGGTGAACTTGTACCCCGTTATCACTCTCTTAAGCTGGCACGTCTTGAAAATCATATTTTCCCTTACGTAGGAGATAAACCAATCAACGAAGTAACCCGTATCATGATAATTGAGTGTTTAGACAGATTGAAACTAGCCAACAAAGCCGACACAGCATTAAGAACCCTCAATATTATCTCTCAAGTATATCGCTATGCTGTAACCCGTGAGATCACCCCTCACAATATCGTTGCAGATATTGATAAACGCTTTGTAATCGGAAAGATAGAACGTAAAAATATGCCAACGATCACCGATCCAAAATTGGTAGGGAAATTATTAGCCGCGATAGACAATTACCACGGGGAAATAATCGTTAAAAGTGCTTTACAATTAGCAACACTCACCGCTCAACGTCCTCATAATATTCGATTCGCTCAATGGGAGGAATTTGATCTGATTAAAAACGAGTGGATGATCCCTGCCGATCAAATGAAGATGAAACGCCCCCATATCGTACCGATCACAAAGCAAATAAAAGAAGTGTTAGATAATTTACGTCCGCACACTCAACACAAAAGTAAATACTTGTTTCACTCTCTCCACACAACCATTAAGCCTATCAGCGAAAATACGATGAATCAAGCATTAAGACGCTTGGGTTATTCTAAAGAAGAAATTGTATCTCATGGTTTCCGCGCAATGTTTAGCACATTAGCAAACGAAAACATAACCGTACATGGCTACCACACCGACGTAATAGAGCGATGTTTGGCACACGTCGAGGGGAACAAGGTAAAAGGGGCTTACAATCATGCTCAATACTCTCAAGAGCGTTTTGGACTGATGCAATGGTATGCGGATTATTTGGATACTTTAAAAACAAGACAAAGCCAGTAATGCAAATTATTCAAATTTTGATATGAGTTAATTTTTAGTATACTTTCAATGCTAGATGATAAAAAAGTTCCGTTCATGCAACGGATACAATCGGTTCGTCTTAAAAATCTCTCCGTAAATTATAAGAGCTTAAAGCACATTCGACAATTGTAGGAATAGAGTAAGGGGTTGTCGGCTTATTCGTTGTAATTCCTGCCTCGGACTTTAATTTCACTCTCATCAAAAAAATCTTCCATTGTGTTATTTTAAATTTCATTAACTGTACCTTTTTTACAGCCCACTTAGCTCATTTTTATTATGTAAACTTTCATCCAAGCACGCCCAATACAGCTCAAATAAATCCAACAGAGCGGTATTCAAATCTTGAAGCTTCGAGTCCACTAATAAAAGGACAAACAATGAGTAAAAAATACTATAGAGCCCCTGAGGCTGCCGAATTTTTAGGAATCGGCGTGAGTACCGTCTGGTTATATGCAAAACAACAAAAACTGCATACCATAAAACTCTCCCAAAGAGTTACCGTTTTCGATATCGACGAGTTAACCCGTTTTATCGAGCAAGCAAAAGAGTCTGCATGAACGCATCGACTCCTTTTACTACCAATATCACTCTGTTGGATAAACATATCGATACTGTTATGGAATATTGCGAAGCCGATTATGCGCAGGTTTCATTAGTAGCCATCAGTATGTTTGGATTTATCCTCTCTCACGCAGGAATGAGAAAAACATCTTTGTTGTTACTTGATTTTAGTATTTCCGGTTCGGGTAAATCACATAACATTGATCTTCAATACCAAGCATTGCTTCGTCCAATCATCAATGAGCAAAAAGCTCTCCAAGCTTCTACAAATGACGGCGAAGAGAGAACAAAGCGATATATGAATATTCATCGCAATAGAGTGACGATTCCGGCACTGTATGAGTGTTTTAAAACGGTTCCCGCTCAATTGATTATCAATGATGAATTGGGCTTAAGCCTAAAAACGAATGATGAGATCATTCATACCGTAACGGAGCTATACGGTTTAGAGGAAACAACCCTACCCGTTTTAAAAACCGAATTACCCTCTACCGATTCGGTCGTTTCTGTCGCTCTAAGTTTTATAGGAGCAACGACACTCGATTACTTCGGGTCAAAAGAGAAGTTGAAACACCATCTTCTCGGAGGTTTTGTCAACCGTTCTTTGATAGTTTTTAACAATCGGCTTAAATTGCCTGAAGAGATTAATCCTATCGGTTTGAATGAGATAGATACATCAGCAATAAATGAACAAATCGTAGAGCTATTGAAATTTTTACGAGAAAACTCACTAGAGGTCTCTTACTGTATAACTTCCAAAGAACTGCTCACACAGTTTAAACAAGAGATACAATCAATAAAAATCAATTTTCTACGAGAAGGTAACGAGAACTTTGGTTTTTTTTATAACCGTATCGCTCAGAACACTATCATCATTATCCGTATTTTTCATGCACTTAGATGCTTTGAAAAAGGACAATGGGACGAGAACGTCACTCCCTCGACCACAGAATTGGCAGTAGCTTTTATGAAGCAGATTATCTATCCGCAAATTGACAAACTAATCGACTATCTCACCGATAATAGCTCGGTCATCTGGGAAGAAAAAAAGATTGAGAAGATTAAATACTTGGTCGAAACATTCCTAAATGAGCATGGAACTATGCCAAAAATTCGAGAAATTCAACAACGGATGCGTATTTCGAAAAAAGATTTATTGTCCCTGACAAAAGGCTTTCTCGAAATTCAGCCCGCCACAACCGTTCTACGCTATTGCGTAAATGAGCAGTAGGGGCGATGAATGAAAACAAATGAAGGCGATTTATTTGCACTATTACTCAAAAATCTCCCGCCAAAAATCCATTGCAGTGACAACAAATCGGGGGCTTATTCTAAGCCTCTTGAAATGACGCATAATGCATTAAAATCGTCTCTATTTATCGAGTTTAATTCAAAAGAACGGACAACTATTGTGGTATTTGATAAAGATACCCATGAGGGTCAAACGGCACTTGAGTATTTCGGGGATTTGGTTATTTTTGAGGAATGGCTTTTGGAAATGATCGAGATACGCCCTAGCTATATATGTGCAACTACGAAAGGGTTTCAGTTTGGGTTTTTCATCAAAGGATTTTTAAACGTTCAAGCCGGACACAATCCGAAAAACTCCCCCCAATATTTTCTCTCCGACATCAAATCTAGGTACATACGGTATTTAGATTTAGACAAAATTGCCAGTAGTAAAAATCATGGTATTTTTAGAAATCCACTACGGCACAAACACATCGCATATACCAGTGTCATTTATGACCTAAAGGATTTAAAAGGCGCATTACCACTCGAAGCGTTCGCAAGTGAAATTTTCTCCTACAGCTCCAAGAGTTATCTATCGGTCAGTAAACATCAAAAGATCAGCTCTAATCGCAACTGCACTATCTTTAAACTCTGTTGTCGGGAATTCGCCTATTCTAAAGCTACCAAACAACATATTTTTAGCTTTGCGAAGCGGTTAAACGATGAAAAGTGTTATGAACCCCTACCGATCAATGAAATACGCTCGATCACAAACAGCATATACAAGCTATCTCAAAACGCCACACTGAGAAGCGGAAGCAAAAAAGCACAGATCAATAGAGCAAAATTGGTCAAAGATAGAAAAAAACAAATCATTAAATATTTCTTAAAGTGCAAGGAAGAGAATAGAAATCCGATCAAAGCTGAACTCGCTAGAAACCTCAGCATTTCGGTAACTTCACTCAATTCTACCTATGGCGATTTCATTAAATTACGATGGCAGAAATAGAGTTTATATACAGTTTATTATTGGCATCCCCCGCCTTTTCCTCCCAAACCGGAGGATTTTGCTAGGTGGGTACGGAAATTAGAACAAAACCGGAATTTCCGGAAAGTGGAAAAAGAGGATGTTGATTGTTTAAATTATGTTGATTGGTATCTTCAACAGCCAAAAACACCTAACACCCGAAGCTTCAAGGAGTTTGTTGAAATGTTGAAGAATATAAAGACAACTTGATAATATTTCATAGGTTATTTAAAATATTTTGTGAAAATATATACAATCAATTTGAGAATCAACCGGAAAAAGTTAATGCAGGGATCATCTTCGTGCATTTATCGGTGATTGCTATCTCTATTTGATCCAAAACCCTGTCAAAAAACAAGTCGCTTTTCACTACATCATCAGCGATTATCAGATGCTTTCGGATTCGGCTAAAGCATTTCTCAAAAAGCAAACCGTTCTACAGCTCAAGGAGACTCGCTTTGATAAATCAAATCAATCCTTGGTACCGTCGTAAATTGCTTCTTTAAATTTAAACATGATCTCTTTGCTCAAATAATATTGCTCTATTGAGATGATTCGGATTAACTCTTCCATTTTGCGTTCAAATTCACTATTCTCATCTTTACCAATACGATGGTTTAGCTCAAAATTAGCAATTTGTTTAATCATTTCTTCTTCTGAGGAATTGCCTTTATCAACAAGGTTATATTCTATCTCATGTGCGTGCCATAGGGTATGAAAAGCCATTCTGAGTTTAACTGTACCATACATTGAATTTTCGAGATAAATATCTCGAAGTTCTAAAAAGAAATTGTAGTATTCGATTTCATAGCGTGAACGATCACGAATGTTGAGGAAGGCTAGATATTTTGATCGCTTTTGGATTAGTGCATTAAGGGGATTATAGAGGTTTTTGAGTTTTTCTTTCGCCTTATCGTAACGACGATTACGTGAGTAAATATAATACGCTATACCTGCACTGAACAATACTGCGGAAAATGGAAGCAGCGCATTGCAGTCATTAAACACTAAAAGACCTCACGCAATCGAGTGATCAAGTTTTCTAGCACCTTGGGTTCAAGCTCAATGCCGAATTTCGGCGCAACGATCGTTTGCAAGCTAATTACAGCTTCTATATAAGCAATTTGATCATCGATACTAAAGCGTTGCCAGTTGTATTTATGTTTCTTGCCATTATGGGCTTTTATGAGTATTTGAAGATTATCGGGGTGATGTTTACCCGGATTTTCGGGATTGAGAATAGCCATTGCATGATCGACTTCAAAATCTAATCCAAAAAACCGGTTGAGCTGTCTGCTGATGGCTTCAAACTCCGCTATACGATACTCTTCAGTGACACTTAACGCTTTGCAATCTTGTTTGATCCGCTCAGCTCTGGTTAACGGTTCAATATCTTCAGCAAGTTCCTGATCGATTCGTTCTTTTTTAAATTCTTCCGAGACATATCGTACCTTTCTAGGGCGTTCAGACTCATCGATTTCTACATCAGTACCAAAACCACCAGTAGAGAGACGTGAACTGATGCGTGCTGCCAGTTCACGAAGTCCTGTTGTATCGTTTTTCTGTTGCTCAGCTTGTTTATTGGCTTCTTCTAGGAGATCAGGATAAAGTTCACTAACACGTATTGCCCATTCGGAGACAATGATCCAGTCATCAAAGGTTTTGAGGGCTTCGAGGTATTTTTGTGCTTTTGTCATTGGTTCATTTCTTCTTCCATTGCCATATATGATGGCAATAAATTATTTAAAAAATAATCATAGTAAGATTTTTGAACAATTGCACTTGATTGATCAGTTAATTGAATATCTCGATACATTTTAATTTTAAAAGAATCTAATGTAAAAGTATTCGATGAACTATCATGTTTATATTCAGTATAAAGACGTTGCTTCCAGGATGCTTCTTTTGTTTTTATCCGGTTTTTATATCTTGATTTAATTTGAAAAATTCGATCCCAAGAATCTATTTCTTCTTGGATATCATTAGGTGAATTTAACTCTATAAACCAACTGTTTGAGGAACTCAAAGCTTTGAGTATATGTTCAGATTGGATATTGACTTGAATACTATTATTACCAGATGAATAAGGGAAAAAACATTTCTGTCTATGGCTTCCATCGTATGGTGTGTTATATTTATGTTTATAATCACTATTACAGTGATGACAGATTGGTATGAGATTTTCAAAACTTATAGACATAAAGGGATATAGTGATTTTGGCAAATAATGGTCATATGCTTCTCTGGCTTTTGTTTGATTTTCTTCATTTTCATCGTTACAAGAGTCATATTCTTCTAATAATTCTTCAATGCCACAGACCGGGCAAACAGTAAATATTTGTCGTTTATCTTTAAATAAGTCACAATAGTGCTCATATATATTTCCACATTGTTCTTTTAGTTTAATATTTTTTTTAGCATCCTTTGTTGTAAGTAATGACCATAAGTTAGTTAAATATTCTTCTAATAAATTATTGATCTCTTTAGGTAATTCAGAATAGCTCACTGGATTAATTGAACATTTACAAATATCTTCAATTAATTGATTGTTGTAAAATGCATTTTTAACAAGTTCTTTATCATGTGAAGATAATGCAATATAGACTTTGTGAATATTTTCCAAATGGTCTTTTATTGTTGTTTTATAGGATGTATAAATTTCTTCAAAATCAGGGTGTATTAGTAATCTAGAATGAACAAATTTTGGTTCAAATGTAAATAAACCAATAAAAAAATATCTATTATAATGATGTAGCTTTTCAATTTTATGGTTGTGTAAAGGTTTATAAAAAAATAGCAATTATTCTAGTTCCATTTTCTTTTGATTTAAAAAATTATATGCATCAAATTTCTCTATAGAATCACCAAATTTACTAAGTTTCTTTTTTGCTTCATTATAATTTTCTATTGTCTTAATATTTGAAATTATTTCTTGTAATTCTTCATACGACATCGCTCCAATTGATTCTGATTTTTCAAAGAACATTTCAAGTAAATCACTAATTGACGTTCCGTACGTTTTGATTTCACTATTCTCAAAACTTTCATATTTAACATTACCATTTTCTTTTTTAAATTTAAAAATATTTTCTTTTTTACTATCCGACAGAATAAAAGGTGAATGCGTTGTTAAAATAATTTCTTGATTTTTAACAGTGCTTTCTTGTTCATTTAACAAATTATTTATAATACTAATCATTTTTGAACGCCAATTTGGATTAAAGTGCGTTTCCGGCTCATCTAATAAAAAAAGATTCCCTTCATCATTAAGCATACTCAATGAACCAAAAATTTGTAAAAACTGGTGTTCCCCATCCGATAAATTCTCATATAGAACTGGTTCAAAAGTATTTTCTTTATTTAATTTAATATATTCAAAGTCAAATAATTTTTTTGATGGAGCTGAAGGAATAATCTGAGAAATATTTAATGAGCCAGATGATTTCAAAATTTGATTTCTAATGCTTTTGGGTACTAAATGTATATTGAGTAAGTCCAAGCGATAAAAACTTTTAAATAATTCAAATGCAGAAATAAAGTGATTTTCAAATGCTATTTTCAGCATAGCATCGACATAAAAATCCATTACTATTTCTCTTTTATTACCTATTCCTTGGTCATGATATATTGTTGCACATGATTTTAACTTTTCTATATCTTTTCCAATATCATCAGGTACGAGAATAACTTTATTATCATAATCTTGAAATCGAATTTTGATTCTAAAAGAGTTTAGTGAGTCGATTTTTAATTCTTGATGGAATATTTTTAACTTTTTTGATTCGGCCAATAAAAAATTTGCTACAACAATTAAATTATTACTTTCGTAGCTCATAAAAAACAATCTACTAGTATCGAAATGATATGTAAAATTATTTTTTAAACTTTCTTCATAATCTTTGAAGTATTGAAAGTTCATTTTCAAATAAGGATTACTTATTAATTCATTCATCCCTGAACTATAACCTATAATTTTTGAAGGTAAAAAACTAGCTAAACGCTCTGTTTGTACTATGTATGGCTTATTGGATTCATAACGTTTAATTGAAAATACAGGGTATCCACTATTTTCTTTTCTTATCTTAACTTGAATGTATTTATCAATTTTTTCAAAACCAAGTTGTAATAAAAAAGATACTTTAGAAAGTGGCAATAGATATTCTAATTCAAAGTCAAAATCTTTTTTTTCAAGCAAAGTATTTTTTTCTACTTGCATAAGATATTCTTCTATATAAAAAAAGATTTCAGACAACAATTCTAGGAGGTTAGATTTGCCACTACCATTTAATCCTATAATACATTTAGGTTGTATGTGTTCACTTAATTTACTTGAAAATTTTATTTCAAAACCTTGAGCCAAACTTCTAAAACTTGTATCTCCTAATAATTTTATGCTTAATAATTTCATATTTTTTTACTTAATACGATTTTATTTCTTTCTTGATCAAATATTTGTACTAATTTTGATTTTTTTATCAAAGAAAAAATATGTTTTTGTATTTCATCATAACTTGGCTGTTCTCGAAAAGAAAATTTTACTAGTTTATGATTGATGGATTCAAATGTGATATCATCATCTGCTTGAAACAAAAGCATTTCTAAAAATTGTTCATCAAATATAGGAGCATTACTTTCATCTACATATTCTAACGGAGATATATTGTCAATCTTTGCAATACTTTCAACATTATTTTGATATTGACTATTATCTATTTTAAACTTTTTGAAATCTAATTGCCCATTAAAAGCTCTCTGTGCCAATGAGTTAAAGAGCTTATTAAGTTGATCTAGACTTTCCCGATAGATTATTTTTGTTAACTCTACTTTTTCTACAATGGTAGCAAATTTATCTTGGAGATATTTTGGAGGTAAAATAATAGGGATTCTATTGCAAGTAGTTTTATTCATATATGGGACAGTTGTTTTTGATGCATACTTGTACATAAAATTTTTTTGAAAACTAAGATTAAACATCATAAAGATATTATTTACATCATCAGAAGGCTGAAAGGCATGTAATTGCTGATTAATAACTATAGCTTCATCATTAATAGTTACAATCCCTAAGTCCCCAACACATGTGAATATAACACTTCCTTTTGGAATTAATTTAGCTTTTACTTCATCAATTTCTTCAATAGATAAACCTAGGTGATCTTCAGATATTTTCATAATTCCTTTATTGACTAAATCATTTGTGGTTACCCAAGGAACACTTCCCGTAAATGATTTTGGCTTATCTCTCCCTGGTACTATACATGATGCGACATCTATACACGTTTTGATATTCCAACTCTTAGGATTTAAAGCAGGATCTCCAAACATATCTAAAAAAGTGCTCATAAGCAATTCATTGAGAAGTTTAATACTATCTTCGCGTTTTGTAATCAGTTCATCAACTTGACTTAAAATTGTAGCAATTTGGATTTGATACTCAAGAGATGGCAGGGGAACTTTAAAATCCTTAATATATTTTTGATTAATGTGTGGCTGTGCACCACCAAAAGTATCGCCTTGTATCTTAGATCGCTTCGATTTTAGATAGTAATAGAGATAACGAGGATGATGTTGGCTTGATGGAAGAATCCCCGTGACTGATTGATTTGCAGCTGCTTCAAATGATAAATAGCCTACTTGACCTGTTGTAGTTCCAGTTAATGCGATCAAAACAGTATCTTTTGGCATTAACCTAGCAGATGAATTCTTTAAACCAAGTTTTGTAATGTATTTTGATGGTTTTTTAATATCTCCATCATTTAATACGCCAGAATTTAACCAAGGAATATCACCATCCCAATATTCAGACTTTCCGGTTGAAGGTGTCCCACCAGTAATAACTTCCGCAAATTTTGAGATAGATTTAATGACAGTATTTTTCACCCAATCATCTCCTTTAGCTCCAATAATTCTCGTACGATACCACTTTTAACTTTTTTTAGCTCATTTTCAGATATATCTCCAATCTCATTTTTCAGCAATTTATTTAAAATTACCAAAGGAGCTTCATACTGGATTTCTGTATACTCTTCTTCTTTATAGTTGTTAAGGCTAAGGTTATAGTTATTTTCGCTAATTTCATTTTTAGTTACAAAAAAGTGCTTAGCTTTTCGGTCATTTTCAATCATTACATTACGTGTTTTATATTTATCTGCTATATCTTGTAAGTCACTTTTATCAATCTTTGTACGTTTATCATCCAATGAATAACCGTCATTCACCATCTCATAAAACCAGACATTGTCAGTAACACCTGCTTTAGTAAAAATCAGGATTGCTGTTGCAACTCCAGCATAAGGTTTAAAAACACCACTTGGCATACTAATTACTGCTTTTAACTGAGATTCTTCAATCATTATTCTTCGTGCTTCTTGAAAAGCTTTTCCAGTACCAAAAAGTACGCCTTGTGGAACAATAACGCCTGCTGTTCCACCTTGTCGTAACAAAGTATAAATACGGTCGATAAATAATAATTCGGTTTTAGTGGTATTTAACGTTAAAGATTCACTATCTATTTCACCTTTATTCAAGTTTCCTGTAAAAGGAGGGTTTGCTAAGATTACATCATAAGAATTTAATTCACTATGGTTGAATTTTTTACTGAGGGTATCCATATAATCAATTTGCGGATCATCAATGCCGTGCATCATGAGGTTCATGAGCCCAAGACGTACCATCGTAACATCTATATCATAGCCATGGAATGAACCATCTAAACTTGATTTGACATCAGCGGTAAGTAATGCGCTAGTGCTGCTACGTGTAAAACCATCTTCGTCTTTTTGGGCGAATTTACCCTCAGTATCCAATGATGAAACAATGTACTGATATGCTCCAAGCAAAAAGCCACCAGTACCACATGCTGGATCTCCCACTTTGTCACCAAGTTTTGGCTCTACCAGTTCTGCAATGAGTTTGATTATATGCCTTGGTGTTCTAAACTGTCCATTTTTCCCAGCTGTTGCAATCTCACTGAGAAGCATTTCGTAAACATCACCCTGGATATCTTGAAAAGCATGCCCCTGTTCTTTGGCATCTTTATCAATTTCTTTGAATAGATCTTCGATAATGCTAATTGCTTCTACTAATAATGATGCAGAGGGTATGATGAAGACCGCATTTTTCATATGTTTAACAAAATGGGAACTCTCGCCACCAAGTTGTTTAATAAAAGGGAAAACATATTGTTGTATATGTGTTAACATTTCTTCAGATTTAAGCTCTTTGACATAATTCCAACGTAATGTTTGTTTTTTAACTCGAACTACAGTGTCTGCTTTACCATTTGCAAAATCTTCAATCTCTTGTTCAGTAGGTTCTGGAAAGACACCATCAAAAATAGAAATATGTTGTTCTTCTGTCCACTCAGCATTAGCTTTTCGCTTAGTATCCAGTTCGTCTAGACGCTTCATAAAAATCAAATAAGTAATCTGTTCGATAGCCGTCAGCGGATTAGAAATGCCACCAGCCCAGAATTTGTTCCATAGTTTGTCTATAAGGCTTTTTAGCTGAGGATTGTTTTGTAACATTATGCGACGAGTTCCTTTGTCATATCTAATATTTCATTGATTTCTTGCGGTGAAAATATCCCTCGTATTCCGTCTGGGTGCAGCACGGTAAAAGGTGCGGAAATAAAATCTTTTTTCTGTATATCACCCTGTTTTATAAGGAAATCCCTTAACAGATTGAGGAATTCTAACTGCTTCTTACTGAGAGTCGTGTGTTGCAGTATAAATTTGTCGATGGAAGCACTCACCGTATCGGGAAAGCTCTCTAGCATTTCGATACCTAAGATATGACGAATGAGTTTTAAAAACGGTGCTTTTTTATTTTGATAGACGCGGCGAAGCAGATCAATAGTAATATGTGGAGACTCATGCTCTAATACTATCGCAAGCTCACGGGTCTCATTTTCACTGATCGTACCTTTTTCTTTGAGCTTTTGGAGAATTGGATTTTGTGCAAGTAGCTCACTGATCTTTTGCTCTACCATCGCTTTATATTGAGAGATACTAACTGATTCAGTGGATGCACCAAATTCTACATATTCTATTTCTTTGATGATATCTTTGATGTTAAGTCTAGTTTGTTGACCGTCATCTATTACCTCTCTGTACTTCATTAAAGGGGCAAGCTCTTCGCTGACGCCATCAAACTGTTCATCAATCGCATGTTCCCAAAAATAAGGTTTTAAAACTTCATTAATGACATCTTCATGATGGGCTACGATATTAATCGAAAGAGGTAATTCTGAGATTTGAGCTATTAGAGAGTCGGTTTGTTTTTTGTAGTTGGTTTCATCATTTGCCAGTTTTGACAAAGAAGCATCAAGTACGTCTTTTTCAAAACGCATAGCTTTAAAATCAACACCGACCATGGTTTTGAAAAGGGGTTGAATCTTGTCATGAAGATAAGCTATTTTTGCCTCATCCAAGTTGTTCCAAAAGATTTCATCTAATTGATCAAGATCATTTCTCGCATCACGGATGACGATCGATCCTTCGGGTAAATGGGCAATTTCATTTTTGAGCTTTGTGATCTCTTTTTCGGAAATCTCTGGCGCTGTATCCAGTGCAACACTTATTTTATTGATACGTATTTCACAGAGCTTGACGGGAAGAGGTACTGAAGAAGTTGGATCTTTCCCCGTAGGTGTGAGTTTGAAATATTCAAAATTATCCCAACAATCCATAATAAGAAAATGATCTTTCTTGGTGCACCATGCTTTAGGTTTGGTAGGCTCTAATAGTCGTGTGCCTCGACCTATCATCTGCCAAAAACGGGTATAGGAATAGACAGGTTTTGCAAATACTAGATTGGTGAGCTCTCGTACATCCACACCCGTATCGAGCATCCCTACACTGATAGCAACACGTGGAAGATTTTTGTTTTTAAATTGATCGAGCAAACCGCCTTTGCCATAAACGCGGCTGTCATCAGACACCATAACTTTTGCAAGTTCACCGGCATATTCGGGATAGAGTTCATCAAAAAGTTCTTCTATACGTCTGGCATGCGCTTTAGTCATACAAAAAAAGATAGTTTTAGCGGGGAGAACGCCATCATTATCTTTTATAGACTCATCCATAAATGTTTTAACGATAAGCTGATTAGTCCCTTTGTTAATCACTCGTTTTTCGAGATCACTACCCTCAAAGTTGATTTCTTCGATCTCTTTCCCTTCAAGGATCAAGCGTTTTTGATCTTCTAAACTGATGGTACGTTTACTAATACCTTCATCTTGAAATTTGGTTTTAATTTTCATAACTTGGAAGTTACACAAATACGGGGGTTCATGCAAAAGTGCTTCTTCGTATGAAAAAGCAAAGGTTGGTAATCCATCAGAGCAATCAAATAATTGGAAGGTATTGTGATCGATTACATTGGTTGGAGTTGCGGTTAGTCCAAGACGCATTGCATCGAAATAATCAAATATCTCACCATAGGTATTATAAATAGAACGGTGAGATTCATCAACGATAATAAGGTCAAAAAAGTGTGATGAAAGCGTCTGTTCTTCATCACGAATGACATTGAGCATACTTGGATAAGTGGAGACGTAAATACGGCGATCTTTGGCAATCGCTTTTTCACCAAACTTCGGCCAAATAGGTTCATTTGGGAGATACTCTTTGAAATCATCGAGTGCCTGTTCTCTAAGAGCTATACGGTCTACTAAAAAAAGTGTGCGTTTGACGTAACCAGCACGCATCAACGCATCGACCAATGCGATCGTCGTTCTTGTTTTACCGGTACCGGTTGCCATTACAAGCAAGAAGTTACGACGTTTTTTATCAATTGCTTCCATAATCGAACGTATGGCGCTTACTTGATAATCACGTCCGGCTATTGAAGTATTAATAAATTCATGGGCTAAGGGTTTTTTGTATATGTGGATATGGCGAAGACGCTCAAGGTCTTGACGCTCTGGAAAACTGTGTATTTTGCGTGGAGGATGTTTACCTATGTCCCAAAAGTAAATATCGTTGCCATTTGTATAAAAGCAAAATGGCAATTCACAATTAAATGATTGTTGAATATTTTGACAATACTGTTTAGCCTGCTCGCGGCCGAGTTCAGCATCTTTGGAAGTTTTTTTAGCTTCGATAACAGCGAATGGTTTCCCATCTTTAGCATAAAGAACATAATCAACATATTCATTGGTTGTTGCAAGATATAACTCTTCTACAACAAGAGTTCTGTCTTCAAGATGCCAACCAGCTTGCATTAGACGCTGATCAATTAATTGTTTTCGCGTTATTTTTTCGTTCATAAAGGACTTCAGGCTAAAGTTTTATATATTTTAGCGTTCTTAAATAAAAGTTAACCTTTTTTAATTTGATATTTTAAGATCGTGAAAATATTTATGTCTTTATCTGTCAATAATAGATGAACGTTTACTAATGCTTTATTGTTAAGTAAATATAGCTATTTAAACTTGACAAAATAAGCAAGTATAGATATGATTATTACATCTAAACTTGCAAGGTCGCAAAATGAGCAGAATTTATGGATATTGCCGAGTCTCAACAGGGGTGCAGACAACTGAAAATCAACGTAAAGAGATTCTCGATTACGCTCATACGAAAAAGATGACTATTGATAAAATAGTTGAAATTGAAGTTTCCTCTACGAAAAATAAAAAAGAGCGACTCATTGATGAAACGCTAGAACAGTTAAAAAGCGGTGATATTCTCATAGTTACCAAACTAGACCGCCTCGGACGTTCGACGATTGAAGTGCTACAAATCATCGAGGATATTAAAAATAGGGGTATTCAGCTTCACATCATCAAAGATGGGATTGTTGTGGACGGAAATGATACTAGCCCGATCAATCAAATGATAATCACACTTCTCACCGGATTTGCCCAAATGGAGCGGAGTTTTATCAGTGAACGCACCAAATCGGCACTGGCGCAACGTAAAGCAAGCGGTGTCAAACTCGGCAGACAAAAAGGGGCAGTTGTTAAATCCAAGTACGATGAGCATTTATCTATGATCCAAGAATTAGTTGCTAAAGATGTTTCGATAGCAAGTATCACCAAGATCATCGGAGTCGGAACGAGACAAAGCCTCACAAACTATATACAAAGCAAGAAGATAGTTTAAATTTCCAAAAATGTTTTTGCTATATCGGGGGGGTGGGTATTTCCCCATGCCCCTACCCCGCTAAGACCCTATAGGGGAAAAATGCCAAATGAATATCTATGTCAATATCAAGGGTATAATAGTGAAATAATATTTTTTAGGAAAGTTAATGGATTCAACTAAAAAAGCTGTCTTGGTTGATATTGAAGGTAATGTTATTTTTGAAATTGGATGTTTTAAAAAAGGAACTCCCTATTCAGAAGTGTGTTTATTAAATTTAGAAAAAGATTATTTTACAGGTGATGTATTTGTCAATAATATAAACTACCAACAAGCGGCGACTTCGATATATGATAATCTCATGTACGAACGCGGCATAATGTTGCAAAGAAGCAATGACTACTGTTTCCTTTATGCCTTTCTCGAATTCGCCAAAACTCTCGGAGAATATCTCGAACAAGAAACCGAGATAAATGGAAGAGCAATATTTTTATCCGCATATCATGATCCAAGTTTGATTTATGATTTCAATCTTGTTAGAAATACAAATGACACATTTACGATCACTATCACGATGGCGAGAAGAAATACTTTTTCAGAACGCTTGCATGAACTGTTGTTAGAAAAATTCCCTCATCTTGCACTTGATGCTTCCTATGAATTTGAGGCTATAGTAGAAAAGAATGCACTTGAAAATTTTCTCGATGCAGTGTATCGGTTGATTGGGAAAGCAACGATTCAAAGCTATCTGTAAAAATATTGGCTCAATTTTCAAGGAAGTAGTGTTTCCTCATTCCCCTACCCGCTAAGACCATATAAGGGAAAAATGCCAAATGAATAGTAGATATTGGATCATTTCGGCTAAAATATTCTTTTTGATATTAATGATTTGAGAGGAAGAGCATTTTAATGGATGAATTTGTTTTACCTCCTTTACCGCCAAAATTTGATTTTGACACAGTTGCAATACTCAAACAACTCTCTAAAGCACACAAGGCATTAGCAGAGCTAAAAGGGTTTGCCGATCAAATCCCGAATAAAGAGATACTCATCAATTCTCTTACCCTCCAAGAAGCAAAAGACAGCTCAGAAATTGAAAATATTATTACCACCCAAGATGAACTATTTGAAGCCTTAGCGAGTGAATCACACCATATTCCTGATAACATCAAAGAGGTTTTAAATTACCGCAAAGCATTGCGTTTTGGTTTTACTCACTTGCAACACCGCCAACTTTTAACAACAAACGATATTGTTGCCATTCAACAAGAACTCTCCGGTAATAATGCCGGTATCCGAAAACAAGCCGGCACTGTACTACGCAACGCTAAAACGGGTGAAGTTGTTTACACTCCTCCTCAAGATGAGGCGATGATTTATGAACTGCTTGCCAACCTAGAAAAACAAATCAACGAGCCCGATGAATTAGACCCTTTGATTAAAATGGCGATATTACATTACCAGTTTGAATCGATTCATCCGTTTTACGATGGAAACGGTCGGACAGGACGTATTCTCAATATCCTCTATCTTTGTCTTGAGGGATTATTGGATGCACCGATACTCTATTTGAGTGGCTATATCATCCGACACAAAAGCGACTACTATCGATTATTACAAGAAGTGCGAGTCAGTAATGCATGGGAAGAGTGGACTTTATATATGCTCAAAGGCATTGAAGAGACAGCCGTTCGTACGTTGACGAAAGCTAAGGCAATTAAAGAGCTTGTAGATGAAACGGCAAATGAAGTCAAAGCTAAATTGCCAAAAATCTATAAACGTGAACTTATCGATGCTATTTTTACCGAAGTCTATACTAAAACGGCTCATGTCGAAGTTGCTTTGGATGTTGAGCGGCACGCAGCATCTAAGTACCTCAAAGAACTCGAAAAAATTGGAATACTGACGTCGCAAAAAAGATCGCGAATTATCCTTTATATCAATCCTAAACTCTATGCACTATTGGGTGAAGGGATATGGTAGGAAAACTACCATATAATTAAAATATGGTAGTTTTTTACAATATTTCTACCATATAAAATAAATATGGTAGTTTTAAACAAAATAAATACAATTCTAAATCAGAAAAATAGCAGAGGACTTTATCTCATACAAATGTTGAGTCACATTGTTGTTAATGTAGTTTTTAATGTAGGTTATTCTTATAAAATATCTTTAAAGTGCTTAAAATAGGTGTTTCACGAATCTCTCCTCGTCCGCCACATCAATTTAATCCCCTCTAATACAATCCAAAAAGACAAACTAAAGCACCTTTTTTAAACCAGCGTATACCCTACTTTAGCAAGATTGCGCAAGTTCGTATCATCTCCCATCTTTTTACGGATTCGTAGAATAAGATTTTTCAACGCACCATCAGACATCTCCTCTTCCAAAACATTTGAAAATGTTTCATACGTTACCACTTGAGCTCGATGAGCCAATAAAAGTTCCAGTGCTTGTATCTCATTTTTTGTTAATGCCGTTTTTTCGCCGTTTGAATGGATAAAGGACTTGGCAAAATAGTCATAGGAGAGTGAATCATTGATTTTTGCAACCAGCATCCCCTGAGATTTGAGACGATCCACCGCAAGATAGAGGACTTTTATGAGGGCATTAAACTCAATCGGCTTGTAAATATACTCTATCAGGTTCAGTTTGCATGCTTCCAATAAATCTTGTGTCGCTATCGATCCCGATACGATCACGATAGGGATTTTTTCGTTGCTTTTTCGTATCATTTTTGCAACATCGAGACCGCTCACGGCTCCCATATAAATATCAAGGATAACAATATCGATACGATTGTTCTCATAGATGAACAAGGCTTCTGTCCCGTCAACAACGGCAAAGACCTGCCCTACAATAAGCTGAAGCGTCTTTGTGGTGATTTCACGTAATTCAGTATCATCTTCGGCATACAAAACCGAAAGATTTCTAAATTCATTGAATTTAGGCATAATGAAGTCCCTTCAATCTTGATATTTCGCCGCAATTTCTTTGAAGCGATCGATATTTTCCATAAACATATCCACTAAATCAGGATCAAAATGTCTCCCGCGCTCTTGTGAGACAAAATCGATAATCTGCTCCATAGGCCACGCTTTTTTGTAGACACGTTCACAGCTAAGGGCATCGAATACATCGGCTAAAGCCGTAATGCGCCCATAGATGTGAATTTTGGATCCCTGTAATGCATTGGGATACCCGCTTCCATCCCACTTTTCGTGATGCTCTCCGGCAATAATGGCCGCTGCTTTAAGGAGGGGACGGGAGGAATTTTTGAGGATATTATGCCCTATGGTACTGTGGGTTTTCATCACCTCATATTCATCAACGTCAAGCTTGCCGGGTTTGAGTAAAATCGCATCGGAAATACCGATTTTACCGATATCATGCATCGGCGATGCACTGTAGAGGAGACGAATCTCTTCCTCCTCCAAGCCATAGAGCTCGCCTAAAAGTTGTGCGTATTTAGCGACACGGCGGACATGGTTGCCTGTCTCTTGTGATCGTGTCTCCCCCACTTCGCCCAAGAGAGAAAGCATTTCGTGCTGTGTTTGCCATATCTCTTCATTAAGATCAAAGAGTTCTGTTACATCATTACTGATACTGATATACTCAATGATGTCTCCGAACTCATCCGAAATCGGTTTAATGGTTGTATCGGAGATGTAATGGCTTCCATCTTTTCTGAGATTTTTAATAATCCCGTTCCATGTTTTTTTAGACAAAATGGTTTTCCAAAGATCATCATAAAATTCTGTACTGCTTTCATGATGACGCAATAATTTATGGCCATGAGTAATAATTTCTTCAAAGCTGTAACCGCTGATTTTGGAAAATAGCTCGTTTACATAGATAATGTTGCCATTAACATCTGTTTTGATCACGATAGATGATAAATCCACAATCTCTTTATACTGTTCTAACAACGTTGTTTGATGCAATAAATCTTGTTTCAGCTGAGTGGTAAACTCGTCTACTTTACGTTCATTGTAGATATTTTTAACTACTTCGTATAAGATTTGTACGATTTGTTCCGATTGAATCGGTTTGAGTAAAAATTGCGCCACTCCCAGATTAATTAGTTCCAGGAGATAACTGCTCTCTTCGCAGGCGGAGGTGACAATAAAAGGTTGCGTGCGATTGATCTCTTTCATTTTTTGGATCATTACGATACCGCTTATCTCCGGCATAAGGATATCGGTGATGACAATGTCAAACTTTTTTTTCTCAAAAAGTTCCAGCCCCTTTCGTCCATTCTCTGCCGTTGTCACATCCGAGAAGATACTCTCCAATAACATGGAGGTATTGATCCGTATCAAAGATTCATCTTCAACATAAAGGACGCTCATCCCTTTTGCATATTCCGATAGCTGCTGTATCATCTCTTTTAAGTTCATAGATCTTCCTCGCACGGTAATTTGATCTTAAATGTGGTGGTATTCTCTTCACTAAAAGCTTCGATCAATCCATCACAATGCTCTTCGATAATGATTCGGCTCATATACAGCCCAAGACCTGTTCCGTAACTCTCACTTTTGGTTGTGAAATAGGGGCTAAAAAGTTTGTGCATCACTCCACTTGGTATGCCGCCCGCATCGTCAGTGACGGAAATAATACAATAGCGCTCTTCTGCACGGACAGTGATAGTGATCTTCCCTCCGAGCACTTTGTTCTCGACAAAAGCATCCAACGCATTTTTAAGCAAGACGATCAATACCTGAAGCACTTCATTACGGTACGTGTAAAGCATCGGATTGTACAACTCTTCCTGCTCTACATGGATAGAGTGATTTTTTAACGTATGGTCAATCAGGTTGTGGGCATGATTGATGAGAGAGACTATCCGAAAATGTTCTTTAGGTTTATCAGGGCGGAAAAAATCTCGATAATCAGAAATCGTTTGCGAGAGATGAGAACTTTGTTGCTCAATTTTCACCAAATTATCAATGAACGTATGATCTTCAATGTCATTCATAATCGCTTTGAATCTCATTTGGGTGGTAATCGCATTGATAATCGCCAACGGTTGTCGCCATTGGTGCGCAATCATTGAAATCATCTCCCCCATCTGAGCTTGACGTCCGTGAAGGGTAAGCATTTTCTCCTTTTCGATTTTATCCGTAATATCACGCGCTATCATAATCAACTTATTGTGCTCCGCAGAACCGAATTGTGAAAAATAGAAATCGGCGATCTTGACGTTATTCGGATTCGCATGATGACGCAATGTGCATCGAGTGGAAACCCTCTCTCCGCTATACGCACATGTAAGATGGTGATGCAATGACCCATCTTGACAATCAATTTCATAGGCTGTATCGAAAAGTGATTGGCCGATAAAGTGTTCATTGGTACTATCAAAAAGATCCAATGCAACTTTATTGCAATCGACGATAATCGTATCACTTAAAATGACGATGGATTTATCGATAGATTCAAATATGGTACGATAAAATGTTTCGCGCTCTTGCAACTCTTTTTGCGCATGCCGTATATCAGTAATATCTTCCCCTGAGCTCAGGATACCAATTAACTCCCCCTGCTCATCGAATAACTGTCGATTGCGCCATGCGATCAGTCTCTCATCACCATTTTTGGTAAGAATCGGATTTTCATAGTAATCATTTTTATTGTGATCAACAAATGCATTCGCTACCTTGTGCAATTCCTCGCGTATTCGCAGCGGTACGAATAACTCAATAAAATTTTTCCCGATCGCTTCATCGGCACTGTAGCCTATAACTTCACACCCTTTGCGGTTTATGCTCTTGATGGTGTATTTAGTATCTAGAATCAAGACCATTACCGCTGCGATATCAAGATACGTTTGAGCCAACTCTTTTTCATGTTGAAGCGCTTGCGTTTGTTTTTTTAATAATGCCCGCTTTCTCAGCAGCTCTATGATGATGTACATCATCATCAAATAAACGATCAACCCAATGAGGGCGAATAATTTTGGATAATGACTGCTATGATGCGCATCAAAAGCCGAAGAACTCGAATAATACATATGCCATTCACGCCCTCCGATGCGTAAAGTACGTTCGGTATGATGATCAGAATGATAACCGGAGACATCGGGTGATTTGTAGAGGAGATTAGTTGTCCCCATACGCTTACCGTCATAAATTTCAAGCTCCAATATCTCTTTATTAGCATTGATTAAATCACCGATCCCTCCGCGCAGTGTATTTTCATACTGCTGAAGACGCTCTCTAAGAGTCTGGAGATCTTTATCCACATGACGCTCAAAACGAACCTTTGCCTGATTGTAAAAAAAACGTTCTGAAAAAAACCAAACACCATAGATCAACCCGAGAGAAAGTATCAACCCGATTATCGAAACATATCTGCCGTAAATAAACTCATTCTCTTGAAAATTCTCGAAGAAAAGTTTTCTGAGTTTGTTTTTCATATGTTTCACGATACTGCCGGAGTCAAAAGAAATCCATATCGCCGCCCTCATCAGCTAAATCAGGACGAATCAACCCGATAATCTGATGGATGCTTAATGTGGTAGGCTGATGGATATGATGAATATTTTTCATTGCCATACTCTCTATGGCAAAACGCTTGACGTAAAGACTCAAATCGATGCACACCGCATCAAACAGTGAGAGAATTTGTTCGGGCTTGGCATCAAACTTTACCAAAAATTCTTCCTCTTGGGCGACTACGGAAGAGAGCTCTTCGAGACTTTTTGCCAACGGATCTAAAAAGGGGGTATAGCGATACAAAATGTTAGAGAGTTTAGCAACGTCATCGCGTGTTTTATGGATATGGCGAATATCTTTTTCGTCAATATAGAGTGAAAGTTTATCAGGAATTTCACCTAAGATATCGGTCATCTCCTCGCAATCATCATGCAAGAAAATCACTTTTTCACATTCATCATCGTTATCTTTAGCAAAATACTCTTCCAGCAACTCTGAACGCTCTTCCTGATGATTTTGGGCATACAGTTTTTCAATTTGACCATTTTTAATCTCAACCGTCTGTAAGTGACTCATCAGTTTAGAAACAATTTTTTTGTACTTTTTACGTTCTTCGTTCAGTTTTTCAAACAGTTCGGCATTGACATTTTGGGCAGAGGCATCACGGCACACGGGATAAATGATTTTCAACATTTCATCGTGGCTAATCGGCTTCAGTAAAAAGGTACTTACCCCTTTACGCATCATGCTAATCAAAGTTTCGGGTTCATCATGCGCGGAAATCGCGATAATTTTCTGCTCGGGATTAATTTCTCGAATTTGAAAAATCATCTCAATTCCGTTTAGGCGGGGCATATTGATATCGGTAATAACAATATCGTATGGTTCATAATTGTATTTTTCTATCCCCTCTTGTCCGTTACTTGCCGTCTCTACTTTGGCAAAAAGGAGTTTGAAAATTTCTGCGGTCTCTTCTCTAACTTTATCATTATCCTCAACATACAATACAGACAATTGCTGTGAATAATTTTGCACATCTTTGATAGTTATCATTTAATAAACTCATACGTCATTTAGTTAGTGATATCATAGGCATTTAAAATCATAAAACAATCACAATGATTTTTTCGTATTTTAAAACAGCTCAAAGTCATCGTCATCGTGTTGCGACACCTCTGTTTTCGTCAATATTGATTGTATCTGGAGGCATGAGCTTAAGAGAGAAGAGTCTAAATAATGTATATCATTCGCTTTTTGTGAAATAAAAATATTCGTTCTCCACCCTTCGATATCATCCAGTAACGATAAGAAAAGAAGGGAGAATTTTTTACAATCCGAGGCATCCATAGTATCGGGATTTAACATGGTTAAAAACTCATTGAGTGTTTTGAGTGCATACGCAAAATGTTCAAAATCCATCAGATTATCAATAACATCAATATAAGAGTTCAGCAGTTTAGTAATGGATTCTAAATTATCCTTTGTCGGCTGTTTTTCAAATTCGATCGCTACTAATTCCAACGTATCTTTAATACTCTCAAGATTTTCTATTTTCTCCATCAAGGCTATTGCCGTACTTCTGACATATTCAGAAGCGGTTATCTTATTAAAATGGGTTTTGGAGAGAATGGTCTGCGTATAATCGCTCACATCCAGTTTTTGTATCTCCTCGTTCCCCATCAATTTCTTTTTAGGAAGCCGAAAAGAGAGTTGATGCCGATCGAGAATGAAAATAGCATTTTGATAGTTCTTGATCAACGTATTTTGCACGACAAGGTCACTAATCGTTTCTATGAGGGGGAATGTTAAAAAGAGATTTTTATCATTCTCTTCAGCGGCAATCGTAAAGGGAAAATCATTTTTTAAACTGTACTGTCCATACGCGTAAACGATTCGAATACACTCTTCTAACCCTTCTATTTCATAGCAAGCTTCATTAAGATAATAATCCCAAAATTCAGCGAGAGATTGAAGAGAGTTGATATTGAATTTTAACGATCGAGAGTAGACTTCTTGACTAAAGGGGTTAATGGCCTCGGAGTTAGAGGGTTT
This sequence comes from Sulfuricurvum sp., assembly GCF_030691015.1. GTDB lineage: Bacteria > Campylobacterota > Campylobacteria > Campylobacterales > Sulfurimonadaceae > Sulfuricurvum. The sequence goes on along the minus strand of NZ_JAUYFF010000019.1, from coordinate 8,768 downwards.
AATTTGGCGAAGTTCTACAATCTGCATATAATTTTTTACACGCTGATGAAATAACTGATCTTCAATCGGCTTTGTCATATAATCTTCGGCACCGCTTGAGAGCATTTGGTTTTTAGATGTTTCATCGTCTAATGCACTTAATGCCAGTATCATCGTTTTTTTATCGAACGACTTAATAATTTTGGTTGCCGTAATACCGTCAACATTGGGCATCATAATGTCCATAAAAATGATATCATAATGGGTACTTTTACAAAGGGTAATCGCCTCTTGACCGTCTTTGGCTTCTGAAACTTCTATACCGTCAAATTCCTCCAAAAGAAGCTGTAACGTCATCCGGTTGTTTTGATCATCATCTACTATTAATAATTTCATACGCGTCCATTGCTCTCTGATTTTTTTGATTTTTTGCTAAAGGAGAGGATAAACTTTGTCCCGCTTCCTTGTTCTCTATCTTCAATTTTATAGTAAATATTTAAATCTTGACACAGAAGTTTGATAAAGTAAAGACCGATACCGGTTCCCTGCCCTTTTCGTTGTAAAAAACTTTCACCCTCTTGAACATAAAGATCAAAAATTGCCTCTTTATCCTGAATTCCAGGACCGTTATCTTCAATAGTGATGACAACCGTATCCGCATTATCACGAAGCGTAATAATAATTTCATCATTGCCGTATTTGATAGCATTAGAGAGTATGTTGGAAAATATCTGTTGGATACGAAGAATATCGCTGTAAATAAAAACATCGCGATCAAAATGCTGGATAAGCTTAATATTTTTTTCGTTGATTAGGGAATCATACTTTGTCAACGCTACCGTAATCAACTCATTGAGACTGAAGAGAGTATAGTTATAGGTAAGTTTGTGAGTAGTAAGCTTGGAAGTCTCTAATATCATCGTGATGGTTTCAAGCATATCCGCAGCATTATCCGAAACGGTATCTAAAAGAGCTAAAAGTTTTTCTTGATTGATGGCTTTGGGTGATTCAATCTGTTTTCGAATGTATTTGGTAAAATTAATAATCGCGTTGAGAGGAGTTTTAAGCTCATGGGTAAAGAGTAAAAGAAAGGATTTTTGGGCTTCTCGTATTTTCTCTTGTTCAACCTTTTCCTGCTCTTTTAAAAATATCTCCCTCTTTAATTTGACCATATCGGTAATATCATTTCGAATCGCCATATATTCACGGATATTCCCGTCTTCGTCTACCAAAGGGATAATAGTCGATTCCGCAATAAAATCGGACCCGTCTTTGTTGCGGTTAATCATACGTCCACGCCAAATCTTCCCCGCATTGATCGTCTCCCACATCTCTTTGTACAGAGAGTCAGGGTTATCAGGATGCCGAAAAAGATTATGGGAATGTCCTATCATCTCCTGTTCAGTGTACCCTGTCACTTTACAAAAATTGTCATTCACATAAATAATTGTCCCTTTGGTATTCGATTTTGAAACAATCGAAGATTCCGTCAAGGCTTTAAAATATTGCTGATTTCTAAAAAAATCGGAACTCAAAAAACCCTCCTGTTGGGATGCATTTACTCTTCTGGTAATTATGTAATGAGAGTAATAATCTCTTGAGCTATTTTATTCAACGGCAACTGCTTTTCAACGGCACCTATATCAAATGCAACTTTCGGCATCCCATACACGACACAGCTGGATTCATCTTGTCCTAGAGTACGAGAGCCGGCATTACGCATGGACAATAATCCGCGTGCACCATCCCCCCCCATTCCGGTTAAAATAACGCCGATGGCATTCACTCCGGCGATTTTGGCTACAGAATTAAAGAGGACATCGACGGAAGGACGATGACCGGAAACCTTTTCACCGCTCCCGATTTCGACATAGTATCTAGCACCCGAGCGTCGAACCACCATGTGATAATCTCCCGGAGCAATGAGTGCGACACCCGGAGTGATAGAGTCGCCATTGCGAGCCTCTCGTACTTCCATCGCACATAATCCGTTGAGCCTCTCGGCAAACGGTCCGGTAAAATTCGCGGGCATATGCTGTACGATAATGGTACCCGGCGCGTTACGCGGCAAGCCCATCAATAGGTCTTTGAGCGCTTCTGTTCCCCCTGTTGAGGCACCGATAGCCAAAATCTTGTTGGTAGTTTCCGCCAAAGAGGTTGTATTGGCTTGTTGAATACTCTGAAGTAATCGGGGACGGACACGGACACGAGAGGCCATTTTGATTTTACTGAGAAGCTCTTCGCGCATTGTTTCAACGCCGTCGTATATATGAGAATGGGGTTTTCCGACAAAATCGACTGCTCCTGCTTCAAGTGCTTCGAGGGTTGTCCGTGCACCGTTTTGAGTCAGAGAGGACACCATCACAACCGGTAGGGGCATATAGTGCATCAGTCTTTTCAAAAACGTAATGCCATCCATACGCGGCATCTCTACATCCAGACACACGACATCCGGTTTTAATTCGACAATTTTATCACGAGCCACGTAGGCATCCGAAGCGGTTGCTACAACTTCGATAGCGGGATCGCTCTCTAAAATTTCACGCAGTACGGCTCGTGCCGTGGCACTGTCATCAACTATCAGCACCCGTATCGCCATTTTTATCCTCCGTTTCCTATATCACTTCGGGTAGTATACTTTAGCTGTACTTTGCCCCGCTCCAAATTTAATTGGATTTTTCGTCCGTTTTGTCCCCCGACATCTTCAGCAACAATGAAAATACGATACTCTCGCAAAATTTCTCGGGCCACCAAAATATTTTTTTGACCAATCATCATGGCTTCCGATGCACCGATGTTCATCGATGCACCGCCGAATATTTTTGCTTCCATCCTATTTATCGATGAACCGGCGTCTAACATCGCTTCAATCAATTTCGGAATGGCTATATTGCCGAACTTTGGTGATTGTAAGCCATTACCATTCCAAAAAGGGAGCAAATAATGGTTCATCCCTCCTAAGCCGAGTGCTGTATCATACAGACACACTGCAACACAGGAGCCTAAAACGGTAGAGATAGCTGAGGGAGAAGTATCAACATGAATTTGACCTACATGAATAAACGTGGAGCACCCTTGTATCATTAAAGCTCAATCGAGTCATTGAATGATTCAAATAAAAATTCGTTTGAACCGTATGCTTCTGAATCAGGAAGCTTTGTATCAAGCGGCAAGGTCACCGTAAACGTCACAGATTCCCCATCCGTATCATAGTCGATTTCGCCCTCTAAAAGTTCGCACAAGCCGCGTACAATACTTAGTCCGATTCCCAGACCGTGTACACTTCCCCCCGCTTGTTGGGCAAAACGGGTAAAAATTTGCGGTTTAAACTCTACTTTCGGCGCTTCACCTTGATTATTAACATCTATATTCAATTTACTGCCGTTACAATTTATAGCAATTTTTACCGTACTGTCGGCGTTACCGTAAGCACAGGCATTGGCTAAAAGATTTTTTATTATAAGATGAAGTTTTTGCGGATCAGTGACAATTTTCTGCTTCAGATTATTTTCGATAAGAATCTGAATATTTTTCTCTTTCATCCAATATTTCAGCCCTTTCAGAACTTCGTCGATCAACTCTTCGGGATCAATCAGAGAATAACTCATTTTAATCTCTCCGTTCTCAATCTCTGCCGCTGCAACAAGATTTTGAATATGAAAATCCAAATGAAGCGCCTCTTGTTCTGCCAACTCCAGTATCTTTTCACGCTTTTCGCTATTCTCTGAAGCCAAATGGGGAATCAATCCCAAAAGCGCCGTCATCGGATTATTCAGCTCATTGGCAATCAGTGATAAAAACCGTGTTTTTGCTTTTTCACTGTCGATAAGCTGTTTATTTAAATCGAGTAATTTTCGGCTTAAAAAAGCGACTTCATTATTTTCAATTTCTTTCATAGTAGTTACACATCCATTGTTTTGATAGCATCCGATTCAGTTTGAAATTGATTTAAGATCTCCCCGATATTGTGTGCTTCTGCCATAAGGTTTTGATTTTCGGTATGAAAAGTGATTCCCATTTTTTGCATCACGATAATCTCTTCGGACGTTTTTCCGATCAACCCTTTTAACTGTGAAAAAATCCCGCCAAACCCGACCGTCTCATCCGTATTGCTAGCCGCTTCGATAATCCCATAGACTTGGATATATCCCAAATACATAACCTGCTGCTCGAGCTGATTGAGGGTTTTAGTGCTCTCTTGGATGGAACAGTCCATCTTTAACTGCAATGCATTCAATTTTTCACTGTAAATCAAAACCAACGCGACAAGAAAATCAATATTCTCGCTCAACTCCGAGGAAACGGCTTCAACGTTGCATTGTAATGTCTCTTGGATGAAATTATGAACCATCTCTATCTGAATACTCAATGCGGAAACGGTAAAGATCAGTTCATTGAGGGTGTCACTCAACGATTGAGCCAACGTATGAACATGTCCGATCAATCTGTCATTCTCTTTGGCATTGATACGAATATCACTGGCTAGTACACCGAATGTCTCTCCTCCTGTGGCAACTTTGTATGAAGCCACCGACGCATTGAGGGATAAGAAAACGATGTCCCGGGCGAGATGACGTAAAATCCCCCCTTTTTCTTCAAAGACACTTTTGACCTGATTGTAGAGTCCAATTTTTTCAAACCATTGTTCATATCGGCGCATCAACATTTGGCTATGTCCTAACAAACCTTTAAGGCCAATCCCAAGAGGTGTAGTAACTTCGGAACATATTTTTTCAGACGAATCGACATACGAAATGATTTTTTTACGCTCACTGAGTTCCGACAAAAGGGCATCCGACATAAAATCGTCATAGCTGTTATACCCTAACTCTCTCAAGAGTTCGAACATCATTGACTCGCTCGCTGTCATCCCTCCGCTTGTTTCTGCCATTAAAAGCTTGAAATAGAGTTCCCGAACTACAGCAAAAATGTGGGAATTCGGTTTGATACGAATCGATACAAAGCGGTCATGCAGAGGAAATACGGCCGCTAAAACCCAATAAAATCCCCCATCTTTTGTCTTATTTTTGACATACGCTACAACCGGTTTATCACTTTTGAGATGATCCCAAAGGGTTTTAAAAACAACACGGGGCATATCGGGATGTCGGATGATATTATGAAATTGCCCGATTAGCTCCTCTTTTTTATATCCGCTGATACGGACAAATACCTCATTGCCCGAGAGAATCGTACTTGCATGATCGGTAATCGAAAAGAAAAGCTCTTCGGTATCGAATTTTGCCTCTCTCATAGCACTGGCGCACCCTAGGTTTTTCACTTATAATCCCTTATAGTCGTTGATAAATTGAAGAACCTAAAAGTTTTAGGCTCTCACGGTGGGTAGTGAGTGATTCGGAGCTCCCGAGAAACAAAGGTGCTCCTTTGGGGAGAAGCGTTATAAAGCGCCCTATCAAATCGAAACGAGTAGCCTCATCAAAGTAGATCATCACATTACGGCAAAAAATCATATCAAAACTATTTTTGAAAAAAAACGGATCGGTCACAAGATTGTATTTGCGAAACAAAATTTTCTCTCTCAAAGAAGCACGTATTTGATATCGCCCCTCCTCCGTTTTTTTGGCCTCAAACGAACGGGCAATGATCTCTTTGGATAATCCCTCTACCGCTTTAGGCTCATACGCACCCTGCATGGCATGGGTAAGAACCTTCGAGGAGATATCCGTTGCCAAAATCTTGATATCCCATTTCTCAAAATCACTCAGATGATGCTGTAAAAACATCAGTATCGTATAGGGCTCTTCCCCGCTGGAACATCCAGCTGACCAGATACGGAGCTTTTTTTCCCGTTTGGACGCGACGAGTGCCGGCAGATAACTCTCCAGCCATTTCCATTGCGCCCCTTCTCGGAAGAATGAGGTGACATTGGTCGAAATGGCGCTGACGAAAAAAGAGAGTTCTTCACCGCTCAGATCGGAAACAAGGTAATCGTAATAATCACGAAACGACTTAAGCCCCAGATGATTAAGCCGTTTATTAAGCCGTCCTTTTACCAGAGTACTTTTTTGATCCGATAAGGAGATTCCCACTTTTTCATAAATATATTTTCGAAATAGGGCAAACTCCTCAGGACGGAGTTCAATTTCATGCATGCGTGCCCTCGATAACCGGACGCAAAGCATCAACATTCAAAATCAATGCGATATCGCCGCTTCCCAGTATCGCTCCGCCGGAGATCTCTTTAAGTTTAGCCAAAGATTTCCCCAACGGTTTGATAACAACCTGTTGGCGACCTACCAGTTCGTCGACCATAATAGCGATTCTTCCCGCTTCGGTCTCGACACACACCAATATCCCTTCCCACGGTTCGATTCGCTCAGCCTTTAGACTGAATACATCGCTGAGGCGGATAATAGGCAAATGCTGTCCGCGCAAGGAGACAAATTCCCCTTTTTCTTTGAGCGCGTGGACGATCTCCTGCTCCGGACGAAACGATTCAACGACGCTCAACGTCGGTATGATGTAAATCTCACCTGAGGCTTCAACGAGCATTCCGTCAATGATTGCCAAGGTCAAAGGGAGAACCATAGAGATAGTTGTCCCCTCCCCCTCTTTGGATTCGATTTCGATCTTTCCACGCAGTTTTTCAATCGAGGTTTTGACGACATCTAATCCGACCCCTCGGCCTGAGAGATCGCTAATCGTATCTGCGGTCGAGAATCCCGGCTGCATGATCAGGCCGAAGATTTGGCTGTCGGTAAGATTCTCATCCCCCGTAATAATGCCGCGCTCAATCGCTTTTTGGAGTACTTTTGCTTTGTTGATACCGCGACCGTCATCACTGACGCTGATAACGATACTGCCGCTTTTGTGGTACGCTCGCAGAGTAATATTCCCTTCGACCTTTTTACCGACACTAATACGTTCGGCCGCATCGGCTTCGAGCCCGTGATCGATCGCATTACGGATAATATGAATCATTGGATCAGAAAGGCTGTCGATCATGGTTTTATCGATCTCGGTCTCTTCTCCCATAACGTTGAGATGAAGCTCTTTCCCCGTTTTTTTGGAAGTATCGCGCACAACCCGTTTCATTTTATCAAACGTATCACGTATGGCAACCATTCGCAGACTCATAACCCGATCTTGAATCCGTTTCGTAATTTTAGAGAGGGTCTCAATGGTTCGACTGATCGATTCATCCTCAATCAAACGGATTTTCTCATTTTGGGCGATAAAGTTCTGAGCGATGACGAGCTCACCAACTGAATCAAAGAGTTCATCGAGTTTGAACGTATCGATACGAATCGTCGATTTTGCTCCATTGCTCAAGGAAGAGATATCCGATCCTGGAGAGGGTTTTGCTGCCGCTGAAGGTGTTTGAACCGCTTTTGGGGTTTCCATTGCAACAGGTGATTCAACGGTTGCTTCAACAGCTTCTACCGTTACGCTCGGCTGAGATACCGGTTCCATTGGTTGAATTGAATATTCATGATCAAATAAAAATTCAAAATTCTCCTCCACTTCGGCACGTGATTGCGTGGTGAGGAGAACGATACCCATCTTGTTCTGATAATTCTCTTCACAAGAGAAATTATCCAGGGGAGGAACCGATTCAAGATTGAAAAAACTCTCAATGGAGACCGCTTTTTCAGCAAGTAGCCCGATAAAGATGAGATGATCAAATCCACGCTTATAGCTGTCTGTATCAAGAGTCAACTCAATACGATAGATTTGCATCCCCTCCTGATACGCGGCACGCATTATCTCGATCGATTGCGTCATATCATTTTCATACTGATCGGGACAGTCCAATCCAAATTCCGATGCCAAATCAGCAAATGTTGCAGTGGCTTCAACCGGAATACTTTCAACCGATCCCCTTTTTTTGGAAGCGATCAAAGATTTGATCCCCTCCAAACACTCCTCATAGTCGTTAGGTAAATCGGGAAGTGCATCGAGTTCGCAGACCATCACCTCTTTGATAACATCGACACTGTTAACAATCAGTTCGAGTTGAGCTGTTTCAATCACCTCTTTGGTACTTCGGTAATAATCAAGGACATCTTCAAAATGGTGAACAAATTCACCCAAACGGGTAAAGCCGAACGCGTTGGCATTTCCTTTTAGAGTATGAACCCCTCGGAAAATTTCATTCAGGAGATCAAAATCGGTAGAGTTCTCTTCAAAGCGGAGAATATCGACATCGAGTTTTTCGATAATCTCTCCCGCCTCTTCGATAAAAATCGCTTTGACTTGTTCTTGTTTAGTCATGACATATCCAATGAATGGTTCCATACGTCGGTGAAACAGTAATCCCTTTTTCTAAAAAAGGGATTACCAATTCACGACGTGTTTTTTTTAAGCTCGCTAAAAGAGCCAGAAGAGCACTGCTTTTCAACATCCCCCCCTCTTCTACCTCGATGCACTCGATATAGTCGATACGGGGGCGGACGAACGCTTCAAATTCTTTAATCTCTTCCATACTCATCGATAAATCGATGGTAAGCGCGTCTCCGTCAAATTCCATTTAGAACTCTTTCAGATCGTTTTCGCTGAGCGGAAACACATCATCTGCTTTGGGTGCGACTCTGTTTTGTAGTGCGGGAGAGACTTTACGCGGTGCCGATGATTTCATCTCGATATGATGAAGGTTCATCTTTTTTAGCGAATGTGCTGCGGGTGCGTCACTCTCCATTCCTACCATTTTGGCAAGGATACGAACGGTTTCCATCATCGATGTCGCTTGTGCGTTAAGCTCTTCTGCTGCTGCGGCCGCTTCTTCGGAGTTGGCGGCAACTTGTTGGGTTACTTGGTCTACTTGACCC